>NZ_JBFUFE010000001.1:0-1362656 GCF_056403595.1 Polaromonas sp. P2_G11
ATAAACCGACTGAAATAGAAAGCCGTGCTCCACCAAAAGCTGCACCTTTTTCCATTGAAGAGTGTCAACTGCGGCAGGTGCTGAGAATTTGCGACTGAGCCTCACCATTTCGCCTGTGCACTGCGGGCAAAGCCTTGGTGCCTCACTAATGGGCTTTTTAAAAGACTTCTTACAATGAAAGCAGACATGCGGGTACAGGCGCCCTTGAATGTCCTTTTCCTTTGGGAAAGCGCTGTGATGCTTGAATGCCGCCATGCCTGCCGTTTAACGTTGGCGCTGCCCGGCACGCAGCATGCGCCGCGAAGCGGCATTCTGACGCTGCTTGTCCGCGACGAGCACCCTGTTAGATTGAATTTCTTTTCCTGAGCTTGTGAAGTGCATGGCCAGTGAATCCTTGATGTATGAAACCGAATAGTGCCATGAGAGGTATCCAAGCGGCAAAGTATTGGGGCAAAGCCAGTAGCAGCATCAGGCAAGCCAACAGGCCCGCTCCAAACGTTAAGTCGCGCCAAGCAAACCATCGCGCAAATGCTTCAATGCCTTCAGGCGGGCGCGCAATCCATTGATGTGTAAGTTCAACGCGGCCTTTGACTCCCATCTGATAGGCGCGCCAGAGAAGAAATGACGCCATACCAACAGGCAGGACCAGAAATACTAAAACCGTGAGCGCGTACATTTGAAAATCTAACGTAATGTATGCCGCAAAACCTGCGATATAACCTGGCGCTTGCAATCTAATCTGGACATCTAAAACTCCTGTAAGCCGCTTGCATGCTGGGTTTCAAGCCCACACACAGTAAATTTATACAGTTATAAAAATTCCGTGAAACCCCGCAAATTTTCCGTCCAGTTTCACCCAGCTTTTTGCATTGAGCAAGTTGACGACATGATCCAAACGATGAAAGCGCTCTGAGCAAGCCGTCCTTAAAACCGCCGGCTCCGCAGTCCCATTGTTTCCTGCATCTTCAACCCTTTTAAGGCTGCACGCCGCGTGATGCTCAGGCCCTGACCTCTTTTGCAGTGATTTGATACTTGAAATCATCCGGTGCGTAGGAGTCAAAACGGCCGGCCGCATTTTCAGCCACGGGGTACATGAAGAAGCCGAGCTTCTCGCCGCTGGCCTTGGGCAGCGTGACATCATGCGCAGTGTTGTAGGCCATCCAGTTGCCTTCCCAGCCGCCAAACAGCGCCTTGTTCACAGGAGCCACCACCGGGTTGGCGGTGGTCTTGATCCATTCGGCCGTTTCCAGGCGCATGACCTTGGCCACGTCGGCAGGGTCCATCGCCACCCAGCCGTAGCCCTTGAGGTAGACCTCCGAGCGGCAATGCTGCGCGCCCTTCAGGCTGGTCGGATTGCCCGAGAGCTCCTTATAGCCAAAGGCTGAAGGCACCAGGCGAATGCCGTACACGTCACGTGCCGGCAGGCCCACCGAGCGGCACAGGCCCACGAACAGCGCATTCAGGTCGGCGCACTTGCCGCCCAGGTTGCCGGTTTCCAGCATGGTCTTGATGTCGCCTTCGCCGCAACCGCGTACCTTGGGTTCGCGGTAGGTGTTGGCCACGATCCAGTCGTAGAGTTTTTGCGCCTTTTCGACATCGGTTTTGGCACCCTGGGTGGCGGCCAGCGCTGTCTTGCGCACAATGCCGTCGGTCGGGATGAGGACTGTGGGACGCGTGAAGTAACGCAGCGTGTCGGCGCTTTCGGCTGGGGCGGTTTTCTGTGACCAGTCCATGGCACGGCCTTGCGTCTGCACGCGGCTGGTCAGCTCCACATAGGGCTTTGTTTCAGTGGCCGCAAACTCCACATACAGCATCTTCGCGCCGTCCTGACCGTCCCGCATGAGCTTGGCGGTGCCGTTGCTCGAAAAGCCGTTTTCCAGCGAGTGCTGGTAGTCGCTGTTGACCGAGGGGATCGGCAGCCACACCTTGGTCACGCCTTGGGGTTTGGCGATGTCCACACGCGTGGTCACGTCGAAAGTTCGCCAGGCGCCGCTTTGGGGTGCAAAGTTGCTGCGGCTGGGCGCGGCGGCGGGCGTCTGGGCAAAGTTGATGGTTGGCAATGCAGCAGCCACGGCGGCGGCGGCGGTGTTCTTGAGGAAAGTGCGGCGTACGGTCGACATGAAAGGTATCTCCGGGTGGGTGTGAGTGCGACGTGCACCGGGGCAGGTAAAGATGCTCCGGGATGTCTGACAGCCCACACAGCCCGCAAAGGCAGCGCAAGGGCTGGCCCTGGATTATCGCCGGTGCCGTGCCGAGACAGATTCAGGGCTTGAGCAAGCCGGCAATCAGTTTTTCGGCGGCCGGGCTGGTCCAGTCGACCTCGCCTGTCACGCGCTGGCGCGGCCGGCCGCTGCGGTCAATCATCAAGGTTGTCGGAAAAACCTTCACACCCCAGCCCCGGGCAACTTTGCCATCCAGGTCCAGCAGCACCGGCAGTGTTACCCCGGTGGTCTTGGCGAACTGCAGCGCACGCGCCGCCGGCTCCTTGAAATTGATGGCCAACACCAGCAGTTTGTCGTCGCCGTAGAGGTCGGCAATCTGCTGCAGCGTCGGCATTTCCGCGCGGCAGGGCTCGCACCAGCTGGCCCAGAAATTCAACAGCACGGCACGGCCGCGCAAATCAGCCGGGCGCCAGGTCTTTCCGGTTGTGTCCACCAGCGAGAACGCTGCCAATGGACCGGCCCAGGGAGCCACTTCATAAGCCGGGCCGGTCAGCCCCTGCGACATTGCGGGAAGCACGGCCGCCCCTGAGCCGGCGACGACTGTCTGCAGCAGGAAATGGCGGCGGGAAATAAACGGGGTCGGCATGGGCCCTGGTGTTGGTACGCAGGTTGAGGGGTAGATGGGATGGACGACTTCTATCGCGGCAAGAACATGCACTGCCTGCATTTTAGGGACCGTATAGCATCCGCTGCATGCGCCAGCCGGCGCCTTCACACAAATCACAGGAACTTCATGAACATCCATATCCGGAATGCCCAAACCGGCGACGCCGCAGTGATTCACGCCTTCATCGTTGAACTGGCCATCTATGAAAAAGCTGAGCACGAGGTCATCGCGGGCGTCGCAGACATAGAGCGCAGCCTGTTTGAGGCCGAGGCGCCTGCCCGCGCCCTCATCTGCGAGATAGACGGCCAGCCAGTGGGCTTTGCGGTGTACTTCCTCAGCTACTCCACCTGGCTGGGACGCAAAGGCATGTACCTGGAGGATTTGTACGTATCGCCCCAACACCGGGGTAGCGGCGCCGGCAAGCGGCTGTTGCGCCACCTGGCCCGGCTGGCCCTTGACGGCGGCTGCGGGCGGCTCGAATGGAGCGTGCTGGACTGGAACGAGCCGGCCATCCAGTTTTACCAGTCGCTGGGCGCCAGGCCGCAAGCTGAATGGGTGCGCTACCGCATGGCCGGTGACACCTTGCAGCACTTCGCTCTGGGGGACACAAGCCAGGTTCAGCCAACGCCCTGAGCCGGTCGTGCAATATCGGTGCAGACCCGGCTTTTTGTAAGAAATGGCAGCATTCAGCGACCAAGTGACACAGGAAGTACAGATAGCGGCGATTGACCGCGCTCAGCCCAGCGGGCGATCCAAAAAAGAACCCTATATAGGACAGCATTTGGCCGGCGCCGCTTGCGCCCAAAGCGGTTCAGTCCTACAAAGGCGTTTCGCTATCTGCTTTTAAATCTGTCGATATCACTTAACTGGCTGACCCAACGTGAACCTGCCCCTCAAATTTCCCGGCCTGGCTGAGGCCCTGCCAACGGCATCGCCGCAGTTCATTAACCTCTACAACGAGTCGCAATCGGGCCAGACCCAAAATGTGGCGCAGGAGCTGGAAGAGGGTTTGCTTGAACCCACGGCCACCATCGGCCCCAAATTCTTTTACAACGAGTTAGGCTCGAAACTTTTCGAGGCGATCACGGGCCTGGATGAGTACTATCCAACCCGCACCGAGGCCGCCATATTTGCGGCCTCCTACCCGCAGATTGCCGCCACGCTGAGCGCGAACGGAATCCACAACGCCTGCCTGATCGACCTGGGCGCCGGCAATTGCGCCAAAGCTGCAGCGCTCATTCCGCATCTTCAGCCGCGGCAATATGTGCCGGTCGACATCTCGGTGGAATTTTTGCGCGATGCCGCCGCGCAGGTGCAAAACAGCTTCCCCGCGCTCGACATCGTCGGCCTGGGCATGGATTTTTCGTCCGGCCTGGTATTGCCACGCGAAGTGCAAAGCCAGGAACGGGTGTTTTTCTACCCCGGCTCCAGCCTGGGCAACTTTCATCCGGCGCAGGCCCTGCGGTTCTTGCAGCACATCGCCGACCCGGCGCAAGGCAAGGCGCGCGGCCTGCTGCTGGGCATTGACCTGGTGAAGGACACCGCACGGCTGGAAGCGGCTTATGACGACGCGCTGGGCGTGACCGCTGCCTTCAACAAAAACCTGCTGCTCAACGTCAACGAGCTCCTGCAGGCGGATTTTGATGTTCGCCAGTGGCACCATGTGGCGCTCTTCAATGCCGCGGAGTCGCGCATCGAAATGCACCTGGAAGCCTTGTCGGACCTTACGGTGCGCTGGCCTGGGCATGCGCGGCGCTTTGGCGCCGGCGAGCGCATCCACACCGAATGCTCTTACAAGTACACCTTGGAAAGCATGACGGCGCTGCTGCGGCAGGCCGGATTCGGGCAGGTTCGCTACTGGACCGACCCGCAAAGCTGGTTTGCGGTGTTCTGGGCCGCTATTGAGTGAAAAAGCAATGAAAAAAGGCCAATTTCTTGAACGAAATTGGCCTCCAGCCCTTTACTACCTTGCGCGAGCAGCTATCAAATTAATAGCGCTTTGACGGACCGCCTCAGGCGCGCTCGGTCACCCAGGCCTGCACCGACTTCAGTGCATCACCGAGCTTGGACGCATCGGTGCCGCCGGCCATGGCCATGTCGGCCTTGCCTCCGCCCTTGCCGCCCACCTGCTGGGCCACAAAGTTCACCAGTTCACCGGCCTTGACCTTGCCCACGCTGTCGGCGGTCACGCCCGCGGCGATCTGCACCTTGTCGCCATCGACGGCGGCCAGCACGATGACGGCGGTCTTGAGCTTGTCTTTCAGCTTGTCCATGGTGTCGCGCAGCGTCTTGGCATCGGCGCCTTCCAGCTTCGCGGCCAGCACCTTAAGGCCCTTGACGTCGACAGCCTGCGTGACCAGCTCGTCGCCTTGTGACGAAGCCAGTTTGCCTTTGAGCGCGGCGATTTCTTTCTCCAGCGATTTGACCTGGTCCAGCACCTGGCTGATGCGGCCCTGCAACTCGGACGGGCTGGCCTTGAGCGAGCCGGCCGCGGCTTCTACCGTGGATTCGAGCGTCTGCAAGTAGGCCAGCGCGTTTTCGCCGGTGACGGCTTCCACACGTCGCACGCCCGCCGCCACACCGCTCTCGGCCACGATCTTGAACAGGCCGATATCACCGGTGCGTTTGACGTGAACACCACCACAGAGCTCCTTGCTGGAGCCAATCGTCAGCACGCGCACGGTCTCACCGTACTTTTCACCGAAGAGCATCATCGCGCCGGACTTCTGGGCATCTTCCATGGCCATCACGCTGGCATCGGTGGCCACGTTGGACAAAATTTCGGCATTGACGCGCGCCTCGATCTCGCGGATCTGCGCGTCAGTAACAGGCGCGTTATGCGCAAAGTCAAAACGCGTGCGCTCGGCATTCACGAGTGAACCCTTTTGCTGCACGTGATCACCCAGCACTTCACGCAGGGCCTTGTGCATCAGGTGGGTGGCGCTGTGGTTGCGCACGGTTGCGGCGCGCAGCGCGGTGTTGACCTGCGCGGTCACGGTGTCGCCGACTTTCAGCGTACCCTCTTCCTGCGTGCCATGGTGGCCGAACACATCGGCCTTGATCTTGAGCGTATCGTCCACCGTGAAGGTGGAGCCGGCAGCCGTGAGCCGGCCCTGGTCACCGACCTGGCCGCCGCTTTCGGCGTAGAACGGTGTCGTGCTCAGCACCACCACGCCGCTTTGGCCTGCATTGAGTGCCTGCACGGCCACACCGTCGGCATACAGCGCGACGACTTTGGCGGGCTCTTCGAGCAATTCGTAGCCGGTGAAAGCGTGGCCTTCGCCGGAATATTCCAGCGCACGGTCCATCTTGAACTTGCCGGCGGCGCGTGCCTGGTTCTTCTGCTTGTCCATGGCCGCCTTGAAGCCGGCTTCATCAACTTCCACACCGCGTTCGCGGCACACGTCGGCCGACAAGTCCAGCGGGAAGCCGTAGGTGTCGTGCAGCTTGAAGGCCACGTCACCCGGCAGCACCTTGGCACCACCAGCCAAAGCGGTGTCCAGAATCGTCATGCCGATTTCCAGCGTTTCGAAGAAGCGTTCTTCTTCAGCTTTCAGCACGGACGTGATGCGGGCTTCGTCGGTCTTGAGCTTGGGATAGGCATCGCCCATCAGGCGAGCCAGATCAGCCACCAGCTTGTGGAAGAACGGTGTCTTCTTGCCCAGCTTGTAGCCGTGGCGGATCGCGCGGCGGATGATGCGGCGCTGCACATAACCGCGGCCTTCATTGGACGGGTTGACGCCGTCACTCACCAGGAACGCTGTGGCGCGGATGTGGTCGGCAATGACAAACAGGCTCTTGTTGCCCAGGTCTTTTTCGCCGGTCTCGCGCGATGCCGCCTTGATCAGCTCGGCAAAGATGTCGATTTCATAGTTGCTGTGCACATGCTGCAGGATGGCGGCCAGGCGCTCCAGGCCCATGCCGGTATCCACGCAGGGCGCGGGCAGTTTGGTGACGCTGCCGTCGGCGGCCATGTCGAACTGCATGAACACGTTATTCCAGATTTCGATGAAGCGGTCGCCGTCTTCATCGGGGCTGCCGGGCGGGCCGCCGGGGATGTGGTCGCCGTGGTCGTAGAAGATTTCGCTGCACGGGCCGCAGGGGCCGGTGTCGGCCATCATCCAGAAGTTGTCGGATTTGTAGCGGCCACCCTTGTTGTCGCCGATGCGAATGACGCGCTCTGGCGGCAGGCCAATCTCTTTGGTCCAGATGTCGTAGGCCTCGTCGTCTTCTTCATACACCGTGGCCAGCAGGCGCTCGGGCGGCAGCTTGTAGACCTCGGTCAACAATTCCCAGGCCCACTTGAGCGACTCGCGCTTGAAGTAGTCGCCGAAGCTCCAGTTGCCCAGCATCTCGAAAAAGGTGTGGTGGCGCGCGGTGTAGCCCACGTTCTCCAGGTCGTTGTGCTTGCCGCCGGCGCGCAGACATGCCTGTACCGAGGCTGCACGCACATAAGGCCGCTTGTCGGTGCCCAGGAACACATCCTTGAACTGCACCATGCCCGAGTTTGTGAACATCAGCGTCGGGTCATTGCCCGGCACCAGCGAGCTGGACGACACCACGGTGTGGCCCTTGGACGCAAAGAAATCAAGAAATGTCTTGCGAATGTCCGAGACGGTGAATACAGGCGTTGAAGCTGACGTGGGGGCTGTCGTGGAGGTGGGATGGCTCATGGTCTGCAATAGTGGTTTTGGCAAGGCGGCGCCCTCGGGCTCACCCGCTTGGGCTAAGCCTTTGATTATAGGTTTGAGGGGGATGCCCCCGCTTTATTGGGCTGTCTGCCGGCCCAGATCAATGCGGTGGGACAAAAAGCGCCATATGCGCTCATCGTCGCTGAAAGCCACGTTAAAACGGAGCCAACCCGTCGGATGGGGCTCCAGCAGAAACAATTGTCCCGGGCCCAGCATGATGCCCTCGGGCGTAGCCTCTTTGGACAGGACGGCCCCATCGGGAAGGTCCGGGTGCCGGGCCCAGAGGTACATGCCGGCCCCTGGCTCATGGAAAAGCTCAAACCCCAGTCCGGTCAGGTTCTTTTCGGTCTTGCGGTGCGCTGCAGCCAGCTTCTCCCGAAGCGACTTGAGGTGCTTGCGCCAGCGGCCGTCGGTGACCACCCCGAAAGTCAGCCGTTCGGCGATATCGGACGAGGTAAGGCCCGAAATCATCTTGAGCTGGGCCAGGTCCTCGATCAGCTCGCCTCGCGCCAGCAGGTAGCCCACGCGCAAATTGGGGGAAATTGTTTTGGAATAGCTGCCGATGTAGACCACGCGCTGCAGCTGGTCCAGGCTGGCCAGCGTGGACCGCGAGACCGGGTCCATGTCGGCGTAAATATCGTTTTCCACCAGCGTGAAGTCGTGCGTCTCGGCCAGTTGCAGCAAGCGGTGCAGATGGGCCGCGGACGCAATCGAACACGTCGGGCTTTGCAAACGGGGTTGGGTGAAGAAGGCCTTGGGCTTGTGCTCGGCCAGCAGCGCCTCCAGCGCGGCCAGGTCGTACCCGGTAGGGGTGCGCGGCACCCCCACAAGGTTGGCGCCCAGAAAGCGCAGCATGAACATCAGGTTGGGATAACCGGGGCTATCGACCAGCACGGTGTCGCCCGGTTTGACCAGTTGCCGGGCCACCAGGTCCAGCGCCTGGCTGGAGCCTTGCGTCAGCAGCACCTGGTCGACCTCGACCGATATCTGGTTTTCGGCCAGCGCCTCCGCAATGACCATGCGCAGGGCCATATGTCCATAAGGCAGGCCGTAACCCTCAAGAGAGGAACCGTCCACCGACAGGTGCCGCATGCTGCGGCGGAGTGCGTCCCCGAACAGGAAATCGTGCGGCAACCAGCCACAACCGGGCTTCATCGGCAGGTTGCGGTTTTCAAAAATCTGCTTGAGGTACCAGCGGGCGTCAAATTTAGGTTGCGGGGGCTGCGCGTACGGCACACCCGATGCACCATCATCGCCCCTGCGCTTGACGAAAAACCCGGCATTGGCCCGGGAAACGAGCCACCCCTGGGCCACAAGGCGGTCGTACGCCTCTACCACCGTGAAGACGCTGACGCCGTGCATGGCGGCAAAACCGCGGATGGACGGCAGCTTGACGCCCGGTTTCAGCGCTTGCCCGGCAATCATCCCGCGCAGGCCGTCAACGATCTGGCTCACCAGGGGGGTCTGCAGTTCCGGGCGAAGTGTGAGCATCAAAAAACCAAAAAGGGCAGATTGTGCATCGCAATGCCCATGCACCGGGTTGGGGAATCCATGTACAGGATTCTAGACCCGCACAGTGTGTCGAAAACAGCGCGGCGGTGTACATGGACGGCCCTTGCCCCGACTTCTAAAGTCCGCTCATCTCCTTCCTCAATCCAGAATTCCAGAAATCACCTTCACCATGCAGCCAAACCAGACTTCCAGCAACGCCGCCCTGATGGCCCGCCGCCAAGCCGCCGTGACACGCGGCGTAGGCCAAGCCCACGAAATTTTCGTTAGCCGGGCAAAAAACGCCGAACTATGGGACGTTGAAGGCCGCCGCTATATCGACTTCGCCGGCGGCATCGCCGTGCTCAACACCGGCCACCTGCATACCGAAGTCATTGCCGCCGTCAAGGCCCAGCTCGACCTCTACACGCACACCTGCTTTCAGGTCGTCGCTTATGAGCCTTACGTTGAACTGGCCGAGAAGCTCAATGCACTGGCACCCGGAAATTTCGCCAAAAAGACCCTGCTGCTGACCACAGGCGCCGAAGCGGTCGAGAACGCGGTCAAGGTGGCGCGGTCTTACACCAAGCGCCCCGGCATCATTGCCTTTACCGGCGGCTACCACGGCCGGACCAACATGACACTGGGCATGACCGGCAAGGTGGCGCCCTACAAGCTGGGGTTCGGCCCCTTTCCCGGCGAAGTGTTCCATGCCGAATACCCCAACGCGCTGCACGGCGTGAGCATCGACCAGGCGTTGCACTCGGTTGAACAGATTCTCAAAAACGACGTCGAACCCGAGCGCGTGGCAGCCTTCATCATCGAACCGGTGCAGGGTGAGGGGGGTTTCTACATCGCTCCGCCGGAGTTCATCAGCCGCCTGAAGGCGCTTGCCGACCGGCACGGCATTTTGCTGATCGCAGACGAAGTCCAGACCGGCGCCGGGCGCACAGGCACCTGGTATGCCAGTGAACAGTGGCCCGTGGCGCCCGACCTGATCGCCATCGCCAAGTCCATGGCGGGTGGCTTTCCCATATCAGGCCTGGTCGGCCGCGCCGAGGTCATGGATGCACCCGGCCCGGGCGGCCTGGGCGGCACCTACGCCGGCAGCCCCATCGGTTGTGCGGCAGCGCTGGCCGTGCTCAAGGCCTTTGAGAAAGAAAAACTCCTGGCGCGCAGCAAAACGCTGGGCGCCCATCTGGTCAAAGGCCTGCACGCCATTGCGAAAAAAGAAACCTCTATCGGCGACGTGCGGGGCCTTGGCGCCATGGTGGCCATAGAGCTTTTTGAAAACGGCAACCCAGCCCGTCCCGATGCGGCGCTGACCAAACGCGTGGTGGCCGAAGCCGCCCGGCGCGGATTGATATTGCTCTCATGCGGCACCTACGGTAACGTGATCAGGATTCTGGTTCCCCTCACGGCGTCAGACGCCTTGCTGGACGAGGGCCTGCAAATCCTGGCCGACAGCCTCGCCGCATCGCGCTGATCTCCGTGGACAGCTCAGGAAAAACGATGACTGATAACGATGTCCTTGTGCGCTTCTCAGGCGTGCAGAAAACCTATGACGGCGAACAGCTTGTCGTGCAGCAACTCGACCTCGACATTCATCGCGGGGAATTCCTGAGCCTGCTCGGCCCCTCCGGCTCGGGGAAAACCACCACGCTGATGATGCTGGCCGGCTTTGAGTCGCCGACCGCCGGGGAAATTTTCCTCAACGGCTCGCAAATCACCGGCACACCGCCGCACAAACGCAACTTCGGCATGGTGTTCCAGAACTATGCGCTGTTTCCGCATCTCACGGTGGGCCAGAACGTGGCCTATCCGCTCACGGTGCGCAAGGTGTCAAAAAGCGACCAGGCCAGCCGCGTACAGCGTGCGCTCGATATGGTTCGCCTGTCGGGCATGTCGGACCGCCTGCCCGGGCAGCTGTCGGGTGGCCAGCAGCAGCGCGTTGCCCTGGCACGGGCCCTGGTGTTCGAGCCCCAGCTGGTGTTGATGGACGAACCGCTGGGCGCACTCGACAAGCAGCTGCGCGAGCACATGCAGATCGAGCTGAAGGAGTTGCACAAGCAGCTAGGCGTCACGTTTGTCTATGTCACGCACGACCAGGGGGAAGCCTTGACGATGAGCGACCGAGTAGCTGTTTTCAACGACGGCGCGATCCAGCAGCTGGCGCCTGTAGAGGCGCTGTATGAAACGCCCTCCAACCGTTTTGTTGCCGGTTTCGTCGGAGACAGCACGGTACTCAAAGGCAAGGGAAATGCCACAGGCATCGAATTGCCGGATGGCCGCGTTCTGGGCGGCACCAACGTGAATCAGGCGGCTGATGGCGCGCAGGTCGAAGCCTATATCCGGCCGGAGCGCATTGTGCTGCACCGCCAGGTACCGGCTTCATCTGCCGGCGTGCTACCGGCCCGCGTGGCTCGCATCATCTATTTCGGCGACCACCTGCGGCTGTTGTGCGACATCGGCGCCGGCCAGCCGGAAGCGACAGTCAAGCTGCCGCTCACCCTGTTGAACGGCCAGCCGCCGCCGCAACCGGGCGAAGCGGTGCACCTCGAATTTCCGCCCGAATTTACGCGGATTTATGCGGTGTAACCGCTTTCTCTTTTCACCATTTTCAACGTTCCCTTCTGCCTTTATCAACCACCGAGGAAATAGCACCATGAAGAAAAACATCATTGCCCTTGCCATGGCTTCGTGCCTGGCCGTACCCGCGTTCGCGCAGCAGCAGATCACTGTCGTCAACTTCGGCGGCGCCAATGCCAATGCGCAGAAAAAGGCCTACTACGAGCCCTTCGAAAAAGCAGGTACCAAAGTTGTTGCCGTGGAATACAACGGCGAGCAGGCCAAGATCAAAGCCATGGTCGAGACGAAAAAAGTCACCTGGGATGTGGTCGAGGTCGAAGCGCCCGATGTGCAGCGCGGTTGCGATGAAGGATTGTTTGAAAAAATCGACTTCAGCAAGATCGGCCCCAAGGCAGACTTCTTGCCCGCAGCGGTCAAGGAATGCGGTGTAGGCGTTTTTGTGTGGTCCACCGTGATGGCCTGGAACGCTGATAAGGTTAAAACCGCCCCCACGAGCTGGGCCGACTTCTGGGACGTCAAGAAAATCCCGGGCAAGCGCGGCATGCGCAAGGGCGCCCGCTACAACCTCGAGTTCGCATTGATGGCCGATGGCGTCAAGCCGGCCGACGTCTACAAGGTCCTGGCCACCAAAGACGGGGCCGACCGCGCATTTCGCAAGCTCACAGAACTCAAGCCCAACATCCAGTGGTGGGAAGCCGGCGCCCAGCCCGCCCAGTTCCTCGTGGCCGGTGACGTCGCCCTCAGCACCGTTTACAACGGCCGCATCGACGCCGCCAACCGTGAAGGCCGCAACCTGAAGATCTACTGGCCCGGCGGCATCTACGACCTGGACTATTGGGTCATTCCCAAAGGCGCACCCAACAAGGACGCATCGATGAAATTCATCGCCTTTGCCAGCCAGCCCGCCACCCAGGCCGTCTATGCCCAGAACATTGCCTACGGCCCCGTCAACAACCAGGCTTTGGCCAAGCTCGACAAGAAGGTGCTGGACGATCTGCCAACGTCGCCGGCCAATGCCAAAGAAGCCATCCAGATGAATGTTGGTTTCTGGGCCGACCAGGGCGAGGCGCTTGAAAAACGCTTTGCCGCCTGGGCCACGCAATAAGCCGACGGAGCAAGCACCCCATGAGCAGCATCACCAGCCAGGGCGCCCTTGAGGGCAATGACGCCGTCACATTGCGTCAGGCGCTGTCGCGCGCAGACGCTCGTCGAAAATGGCGCGCCTTTGCACTCACAGTGCCCTTGCTGGTGTTTTTGCTGCTGACCTTGCTGGTGCCGATTGCGGCCCTGTTGCAACGCGCCGTTGAAAATCCGGAGGTGGCGAGGGCGCTGCCCCGGACGGCGCAAAGCCTCAAGGACTGGAACGCCCAGACACCCCCCAGCCCTGCAAGTTACGCAGCACTGGTGGAAGACCTGGGCCATCTTTCTGACAGTTCGGATGCCGGCGCACTGGCACGTCGCCTCAACTCCGAAGTGCCGGGTGCGCGCTCCCTTGTCATGGGGACCTATCGCGCGCTGCCTGTCACGGGCTCGCCTGAAGAAATACAGGCCAGGCTGCTCCAGCTCGACCCACGCTGGGCAGAGCCCCTCTTCTGGCAAGCGATTGCCAAAAACAGTTCCCGCTGGACGCCCGACTATCTGCTGGCATCGGTGGACTTGCGACGCGACAGCAAGGGCGAGGTGGAACGCATGCCGCCGGACCAGCGCGCTTTCGGCGCCATTTTGCTGCGCACCTTTCAGATCAGTTTTCTGGTCACCGTTTTTTGCCTGGCGCTGGGCTACCCCTTGGCCTGGTGGCTGGCCTCGTTGCCGGCGCGCAAGGCCAACCTGCTGATGATCCTGGTGCTGGTGCCTTTCTGGACATCGATTCTGGTGCGCGTGGCGGCCTGGATCGTCCTGCTGCAATCAGAAGGCCTGGTCAACCGGGGGCTGATGGGTATCGGCCTCATAGACAGCCCCCTGCCGCTGCTGTTCAACCGCGCAGGCGTGGTGATTGCCATGGTGCACATCCTGCTGCCCTTCATGATCCTGCCGCTTTACAGCGTGATGAAGAATGTGCCGGCAACCTACGTGCGGGCCGCTGTGTCGCTGGGCAGCGCACCCCTGTCTGCCTTCTTTCGGGTGTATGTGCCGCAGACCTATCCCGGCATCAGCGCAGGCGCGTTGCTGGTGTTCATCCTGTCGATCGGCTATTACGTCACCCCCGCCCTGCTCGGCGGTGCGGATGACCAGATGCTGAGCTACTACATCGCCCGCTACACCAACGTCGAAGTCAATTGGGGCATGGCCTGTGCGCTGGGTGCGGTGTTGCTGACGGCCACCATGGTTCTTTACAGCGTTTACCGGCGCATCGGCAAGGCCGAACTCAGCATCGGTTGACATCCCATTTTCTTTTACAGACGCAGACGCCAATTCATCATGCTCAAAATCAAAGGGCCCGCCTTTCCCCGCTATGCCACCCTGGCAGACAAGGCCGGCTGGTGGCTGGTGCGCGCCGCCTGCGTTGCCATTCTGGCTTTTTTGCTGGCGCCCATCCTGGTCATGGTGCCGCTGTCTTTCTCCGACAGCTCCTTTCTGAGTTACCCCATCCCGGGCTGGTCGCTGAAGTGGTATCGCAACCTGCTGGATTCGCCTGAATGGGCCAGGGCTGCCAAAAACAGTTTCATCGTGGCCCCCGCTGCAACACTGATCGCCACCGCGCTGGGTACTTTGGCAGCTGTCGGCCTGTCCAGAACCAACTTCCGGTTCAAGAGCCTTCTCATGGGCATCCTCATCGCGCCTATGGTTGTCCCCATCGTCGTTGTCGGCGTGGCCACCTACCTGTATTTCGCCCCGCTGGGCCTTGCCGACAGCTACTTCGGGCTGATCGTGGTGCATGCCGCGCTGGGTGCGCCTTTTGTGCTGACCACCGTGCTCGCAACGCTCGCAGGCTTTAACCACAACCTGGTGCGCGCGTCGCTCAGCCTTGGCGAGACCCCGTTGCGGACGTTTTTCAGAATCACCCTGCCCGTCATCGCTCCGGGTGTCATCTCGGGCGCGCTGTTTGCATTTGCCACCTCGTTTGATGAGGTGGTGGTCACGCTGTTTCTGGCAGGCGCGGACCAGGCCACGCTGCCGAGGCAGATGTTCACCGGCATCCGGGAAAACATCTCGCCGACCATCGCGGCAGTGGCCACCTTGCTCATCCTTTTCACCACCACCCTTTTACTGCTGCTCGAGTGGCTGCGCGGCCGCAGGGCCTGACAAGCCCAAGCGGGCTCTACAAACTTACACCCCTGCCCTCAAGCACCCGGAGCGCTGCCTCAATGAAAACACCCCACACACAGACACTCGTGATGACACTCGGTCTGGCGCTCTCCGTACAAGCCCAGACGCCTGTTCAAGCGCCGATGCAGGGATTGACCGTCGCCAACTTCGGCGGAGCCAACGGCAAAGCCCAGGATGTGGCTTTCATCCAGCCTTTCAAGGCAGCCTACAAAACCGAGGCACGAGGGGTCGAGTACTCAGGAGAGCTCTCGGCCGTCCGGACCATGGTGACCGAACGCAAGAGCGAATGGGACGTGGTTGAAGTGGAGTCCGCGGACCTGAAGGCGGGATGTGATGCCGGCCTGTTCGAGCGCATTGACCGCGCCAGCATTCCTCATGCCGGCATGCTGCTGCCGGGTACCGTGCAGGATTGCGGCGTCGGCGCTTTTGTCTGGTCCACCGTGATGACCTACGACCCAGGCCGGTTCAAGGAGACACCGCGCAGTTGGCAGGATTTCTGGAATGTGCAGCGCTTTCCCGGCAAGCGGGGCTTGCGCAAGGGTGCGCGCTACAACATGGAAATCGCTCTGATGGCCGACGGGGTGCATCGCCGCGACGTGTACACCACACTGGCTACCGAGGCGGGCGTCAAGCGTGCTCTCACCAAGCTTGAGCAGCTCAAGCCCCATATCGTCTGGTGGGAATCGGGCTCCCAGCCGCCCCAGCGCCTGGCCTCCGGCGAAACCACACTCTCAACCGCCTTCAATGGCCGCATCGCCGCGGCCAACCGCGAGCGGCTCACCCCGCTGGCCATCTCATGGCAGGACGCCGTGTATGAACTGGACTATTGGGTCATCATCAAGGGCTCGCCGAGGCGGGAGCTGGCGCGCGCCTTCGTCAGTTTCGCCACCTCGGAAGAAGCGCAGCTGGCCTTTTCGCGCGAAATACCCTATGGCCCCACCCACTTCAACGCCATCCTGCGCTACGACACCGGTCGCAGCCGCCCCGCCGCCAGCGCACCGGTCACGGACCTGTCCATGGCGAATAGCGACTTGCCATCGGCGCCCGGCAACATGCGCCGGTCGCTCGCCTTTGACCCCACTTTCTGGACACGCGGTAGCGGGGCCGAGCTGGAAAAACAGTTCGCCCAGCGCATGAAATAGCCTGCCGGCCGGCAAGAGCCGCCGAGCCACACGGGCTGACCGGTCCCCACACATGCATTTCCCTCCTTTCATCCGGAAACCCGAAAACTGTCAGAATAAAAGCAGTTCCGGGCTTTCCATCACGCCCCCCGTTTTTAGGACACCAGCACATGGACATGAAAACTTCTCCCATCTCCCTTCTCAAAGACCCCAGCATTTTCAAGACCGACGCCCTGATCAATGGCCAGTGGGTCGCCGGTTCATCCCGCTTTGATGTCAATGACCCGGCCACCGGCCTGAAGCTGGCCGATGTGGCCAACCTGGGCGCCCAGGATGCCGAAGCCGCCATTGCCGCGGCCAACGCGGCCTGGCCCGCATGGCGCAGCAAGACCGGCAAGGAGCGCCACGCCATCCTGCTCAAGTGGTACCAGCTGCTGATGGCCAACCAGGAAGACCTGGGCCGCATCATGACGGCCGAGCAGGGCAAGCCCTTTGCCGAGGCCAAGGGCGAAATCGCCTACGGCGCGAGTTTTGTCGAATGGTTTGCCGAGGAAGCCAAGCGCGTCAACGGCGAGACCCTGCCCCAGTTCGACAACAACCGCCGCCTGATGGTCATCAAGCAGCCGATCGGCGTGTGCGCAGCCATCACGCCCTGGAACTTCCCGCTCGCCATGATCACCCGCAAAGTCGCCCCGGCTCTCGCCGCCGGCTGCCCCGTGGTCATCAAGCCGGCCGAGCTCACACCGCTGACGGCCCTGGCCGCCGCCGAACTGGCCATTCGCGCCGGCATCCCGGCCGGCGTGCTCAACGTGCTGACAGCCGACAGCGCCAATAGCATTGCCGTGGGCAAGGTGTTCTGCGCCAGCGACGTGGTGCGCCACATCAGCTTCACCGGCTCCACCGAAGTCGGCCGCATCCTGATGGCCCAGAGCGCGCCTTCAATCAAGAAGCTGGCACTGGAGCTGGGCGGCAATGCCCCCTTCATTGTGTTTGACGACGCCGACGTGGACTCGGCCGTGGAAGGCGCCATGGCCAGCAAATACCGAAACGCCGGCCAGACCTGCGTTTGCGCCAACCGCATTTATGTGCAGGACGGCGTGTACGACCAGTTTGTCGAAAAATTCGCCTCCAAGGTCAAGCAGCTGAAAGTCGGCAACGGCTTTGAGGACGGCGTGGTGCAAGGCCCGCTGATTGAGGACGCCGCTGTCGACAAGGTGCAGCGCCATGTGGATGACGCAATGGCCAAAGGCGGTAAGCTGCTCGCGGGCGGCCACAAGATCAAGGGCCAGTTTTTTGAGCCAACCGTGATCTCTGAAGCCACCGCCGACATGCTCTGCGCCCGCGAAGAAACCTTCGGCCCTTTCGCGCCGGTGTTCCGCTTCCAGAAAGAGCAGGAGGCGATTGATGCCGCCAACAACACCGAATTTGGCCTGGCCAGCTATTTTTACAGCCGCGACATCGGCCGCATTTACCGCGTGGCAGAGGCACTCGAATACGGCATGGTCGGCATCAATGCCGGCGTGATCGCGACCGAACACGTGCCCTTCGGCGGCGTGAAGCAGTCGGGCCTGGGTCGCGAGGGCTCCCGCCACGGCATGGAAGAGTACCTCGAGATGAAGTACCTGTGCCTCGGGGACATCCAGCGCTGAGCTGAACCGCCACACATCCGCAACCGCCCTTACCACTGAAGAATCCATGCGCCTGCTGCTTGTGGAAGACGAAGCCGAGATGGCCTCGTGGCTGGTGCGCGCATTCAAGCAAAGCGGCTTTGTGCCCGACCATGCGTCGGACGCCGGCACCGCCGAGTCGCTGTTGGCCGGCAATGACTACGACGCGATCGTGCTCGACCTGCGGCTGCCCGACAAACACGGGCTGAACCTGCTGGCCGACATTCGCAAGGCAGGCAACCGCACGCCCGTGCTGGTGCTGACCGCGCAGGGCTCGCTTCAAGACCGGGTCAAAGGCCTGAACGTCGGCGCTGACGACTTCCTGACCAAACCCTTTGCGATTGAAGAGCTCGAGGCCCGCATCGCCGCGCTGGTTCGGCGCAGCCGGGGACGCTCGCACGCGCCGCTGCAGTGCGGTTCGCTCTCATGCGCCCACGACAGCCGCGCCTTCACATTGGCCGGCACGCTGCTGCAGCTCACGCCGCGCGAAGGCGCCGCGTTGTCGGTGCTGCTGGCGCGCAGCGGCTCGCCGGTAGAAAAGTCGCAACTCTCGGCCAAGGTGTTTCCGGCCGACAGCAATGCAGGCCCTGACGCCATTGAGCTGGTGCTGCACCGGCTGCGCCGCAAGCTCGACGGCGGCGACGTGCGCATCGTCACCGTGCGCGGCCTGGGCTACATGCTGGAGGCCATCGCGCATGACATCGCGCATGAAGATACTGCGGGCTGACCCGGACCGCTTCGGCATACGCGCACGCCTGTTGACGCTGCTGCTCCCGGCCATCCTGGGCTTGCTGGCCCTGGACAGCTGGAACGACTACCGCGCACTACGCAGCCAGGTGCAGGACGCTTACGACCAGGCCATGCTCGAATCCGTCCATGTGCTGCGCGGCAGTCTGTCGGTGGGTCCGGACGGCTTGCTGCACCTGAACGCGCCATTGGCGGTACAGGCGGTGGTCGATGCCGCCGGCCCGCTGCAAAAGTACCTGCATATCGGATTGACGCCGCAAGGGGCGGGTTCTGCAAGTGAGGTGACCTTGCTAGGCGCAACCGACCTGCCTGCACCGCCGCAGCAGGCCCCCTCGCCCTCTTCCATCGCCTCCCCCGTGGTCTGGTACGACAGCGACTACCGGGACCATGCAGTGCGTGTGGTGGCGCTTCAAAGCAAAGTGCTTGACGAGCGTGGCCAGGCCTTTGACCTGCTGATCCAGGTGGCCGAAAGCACCGAACCACGCGACCGGGCGCAGGCGGCCACGCTGCGGCAGGAGTTGATACGCGACACCCGCATGGTGCTGGTGATGATCCTGCTGGTCTGGCTGGGTGTGACCTGGTCCCTGCGGCCGCTGGAGCGCCTGCGCAAAACCGTGTTGGAAAACAAAGGCCGCGACCTCAAGCCGCTGGACACCACCAACGTGCCGCATGAAGTGGCGCCGCTGGTCGACGCCGTCAACCAGCACCTGGCCAGCTACCGCGATTTGCTTGAGCAGCAATCGCAGTTCCTGGCCGACGCATCGCACCAGCTACGCACACCGCTGGCTATCATGCTCACGCAGGCCGGCGTCGCGCTGCGCGAAAAAGACCCTGAACTGCTTCACACGACCTTGCGCGCCATGGTCGTGCAGATCTCGCGCAGCCGGCGTCTGTGCGAGCAACTTCTGTCGCTGGCCCATGCGAGCGACGGTGCGCCATCCGAAGACGCGCCTGCCGTCGTGGACCTCAACAGCATCGCGCGGGACGTGGTGCTGCAGCACCTGGCGCTGGCCCATGAGAAAAACCAGGACCTGGGCCTGGACGCGGCTGAAGATGCACTGGTGCCCGACGCGCTGCACAAAAACCCTGCAGTCCCGGTACTGGCTCGCGGCGCCGAACTGCACGAGGCGCTGTCCAACCTGGTGCACAACGCCATTGTCTACACCCCGCCGGGTGGGCACATCACCGTGAAGGTGAGCGCCGGCGATGGCGCGGCGCTCGCCGAGGTGCGCGACGACGGCCCGGGCATAGCCAAAGCGCGGCACGCAGAAGTGTTTGAACGCTTTCATTCGGCCGGCCCGACGGAAAAAGGCGCGCGCGGCGCAGGGCTCGGTATGGCCATCGCACGCGCCTATGCCAGGCGCAACGGTGGCGACATCGAGCTGGCCGATGCTGGCTCCGGCTCAGGCTTGCGCGCCATCCTGCGGCTGCCGCTGGCGTCCGATCCCCAGGGTTGAACGCACACGGCTGAGCCGTAGCCGGCAGCGCCGCAGGCGCCACCGGCCCTGTTAGTGATAACACGTATTTTGAGTTCGGCTGCGTAAAACGAAAGCCGATTGGAAGCCTCGCTTCCTAACATCCGCTCCATCCCAAACGCCCCCAGTCGACTGCAACTTGTGCACCGGCCAAAGGCAGGGCCACCACCAAGGAGACACGGATGACTCACCCCCCGTTTGTGACAACGCCCGCAGCGGCGCAGCCATGGAGCAAACCCCTATGAACATGAAGAACCGAAACTTCGTGCGGGGCCTGTGCCTCATGGCGATCGCCCTGCTCTTTGGCGGGGTGTCGCTGAACTACTCAATAGGCGAATTAAGCCGGTCCGGACCCGGCATGTTCCCCCTGATCGTGAGCTCCCTGCTGTTTGTGATTGGCGTTCTCACGGTGGTGCGCTCGCACTTCTATGACCCTGTCCCCCTGGACTACGGCGTCAAAAATATCGCCCTCATTCTGCTGAGCCTCGTCGGGTTTGCAGTGATTTCCCACTACCTCAACATGATTCTGGCCATCATCTTTTTGGTGTTTTGTTCCACGCTTGCAGGTACGTCGTATTCCGTGGTGCGCAACATCAAGATCTCGGTGGGTCTGATCCTGGTTGCCTTTGCCTTCAAAAACTTTCTCGGCCTTAGCCTGCCTCTCTACTGATGGACATCCTGCATAACCTCTCGCTGGGTTTCGAGCATGCGCTGACCTGGCAAAACCTCCTTTATTGCGCTCTTGGCTGCACGGTGGGCACACTCATCGGGCTGCTGCCGGGACTGGGCCCTTTGTCGACCATCAGCCTGCTGCTGCCCCTGACTTATTCCATTCCCACCGGCGGAGCACTCATCATGCTGGCCGGCATTTATTACGGGGCCCAATATGGCGACAGCGTGAGCGCCATCACGATGAAGATCCCGCATGCCAGCAGCATCGTCGCCTGTATAGACGGCTACCAGATGACGCTCAAGGGGAAGACCGGCCTGGCCCTGTTCACCGCGGGCATTTCCAGCTTCATTGGCGGCACCGTGGCCATTGTGGTGCTTTCGACCCTGGCTCAACCACTGGGTGAAGTGGGCTTCCTGTTTGGGCCGGCTGACTACTGCGCTCTCATGCTGCTGGGGTTTTTCTGCGTGAGCTTTGTCAGCAGCGGCAGCCTGCTCAACGGCCTGGCCATGGCCATGGTCGGCGTCCTGCTCGGGATGGTGGGGACCGATGTGAACAGCGGCACTGCGCGCTACACCATGGACCTGCCGTTCCTGATGGACGGGATTGGCCTGATCAGCATCGCCCTGGGCTGCTTCGGTATTGCGGAGGTGGTGAAAAATCTCGACAACAAAAACGTCCTCACGCCGTTCAACGGCGAGATCAAGCTCATGCCGACCTGGCCCGAGTTCAAGCGCATCATCCCCAGCGCCCTGCGCGGCAGCATCATCGGCTCGATCCTGGGCATACTGCCCGGCGGCGGCCCCACGATTGCCCAGTTCGCCGCCTATGCCGCCGACAAGAAGTTCAGCAAGTACAAGCATGAGATCGGCACCGGCTGCATCGAAGGCGTGGCCGGGCAGGCCGCCGCCGACGAGGCCGCCGCACGCACCAGTTTTATCCCGCTGATGGCCATCGGCATTCCCGAAAATGCCGTCATGGCGCTGATGATGGCTGCTTTCGTCATCAAGGGGATCCAGCCCGGCCCCAACATGATCGCCAGCCACCCCGACTTGTTCTGGGGTCTGGTGGCCAGTATGTGGGTGGGCAACTGCTTCCTGGTCATCCTCAATGTGCCCCTGGTGCGCTACTGGCTGTCGGTCTTCAAGATTCCCTACACCGTGCTGTTTCCGGCCATCCTGTTTTTTTGCTGTATCGGCACCTTCAGCATCAACAACAGCCTGGACGACATCTACATCACAGCCGTGTTCGGTCTGGTGGGCTATTTGTTTTTGCGCCTGGAGATGGAGGCCGCACCACTCCTTCTGGGTTTCATTCTGGGACCCATGCTGGAGGAAAATTTCCGCCGCGCCATGCTTCTCAGCCGGGGTAGTTTTAGCGTCTTCGTCAATCGACCCATCAGCGGAACCTTGCTGGCCATGATCGGAACTCTGGTCGTGTGGCAGGTCGTGGTGTTTGTCCGGAAGCTGATCAAGGCGCCCGACCATCACATCCACTCGGACGGCAATGCACCCGCCGTGCCGCTACCCGCAACCGGTGGTAAGTGAGGTCGACGTGAGGCAAAAGCAGTAGAGCCCGCCGGTTCTCCCCCGACCCTGAAAGCCCCCAAGCCTCTCACGAGCCTGGGGGCTTGTTTCATACGGCCGTTGTGTTGAAATGAGCCCTCCCCCTCAGGAGACCTTTCACCATGAACCGCAGACTCTTCATCCAGGCCGGGGCCGTCGGCTCGCTGGCCCTTGCCGCTCCTTTTTTGATAGCTGCTCGCGCACAACCAGCGGGCGCCACGGGCACAAAACGTCAGGGAATCGTGATCCAGGTCAGCGACAACGACCCGGCCAAGTGGAACCTGGCGCTGAACAACGCCAAAAACCTGCAGGACGACGTGGGCGCCGCCAACGTCGACATTGAAATCGTCGCCTACGGGCCCGGCATCAGCATGCTCAAGCTCGAATCACCGACCGGCTCCCGTATCGCCGACGCCGCCAAAGCCGGCATCAAGGTCACCGCCTGCGAAAACACCATGCGCGGCCAGAAGTTGAGCAAGGACGACATGCTGGCCGGCATCAGCTATGTGCCCGCCGGCGTCACCGAGATCATGAAGAAGCAGCACGAAGGCTGGGCTTACCTGCGGCCTTGATCGACAGCTCAGGTTGGCTGGCTCCGCCCGGCGGCCGCTTCTATAATCGACAGAGTCGCGGGTGTAGTTCAATGGCAGAACGGCAGCTTCCCAAGCTTCATACGAGGGTTCGATTCCCTTCACCCGCTCCAGCTTCCGCACCAAATGGCTTGCCGCGCCTGGTCAGCTTACGCATTGCCACGCCGCTTCATCCATCTCATCAGGCTGCCGACCACGGGCAGCTTTTCATAGAGTTCTTCAGCCGCGTCCCAGTAGTCGCGGTGCAGCGTGATGCGGCCTTCGCCGTCCAGCACCAGGTGCGAGCCGCCCAGTATGCACTGCGCCCTTCCCCGCTGAAAACGTTTGAAGGCAAAGTGGAATTCCCAGGTCAGGAAGCATTGCGTGCCTTGCACGATGCGCCCGGTGATGACGAAGCGCGGGTTGTCCACGCTCGCATACATGTGACGAAAAATGCGCTGAATTTCGGCCAGGCCTTGCACGTCGTTGAACGGGTCCTTGAAGCGCACGTCGGGGGCGTAGATGGCGCCCAGCGTTTCCACGCCCGCGGGGGTGAGGGTCTGGAAGGTGTCTGCAATGCGGTCGACGGCGTAGTTGGCGAAGTTCATGGATTTCTAGGCCTGCCTGAGGCGGCGGGTCGCCGCGAAAAATAGGAAATAGGGCAAAAGCCGCAGGGCTTTCATCCAGAGGGTAAAGCGTTTGGGGAAGTGGATTTCAAATTCTCCGCGTGCCCAGCCCCGCAGTATTTCGCTCGCCGCCTGTTCTGGGCTGATCAAGGCGGGCATTTTGAACTGGTTCTGTTGCGTCAGCGGTGTGTTGACAAAGCCGGGGTTGATCAGCGAGACACCGACACCCTGGGCGTGCAGGTCCAGGTACAGGGTCTCGGCGAGGTTGATGAGCGCGGCCTTGGTGGGACCGTAGGCCAGGCTGTTGGGCAGGCCCCGGTAGCCGGCCACGCTGCCCATGAGGCTGATGTGGCCGCGCTGGCCGGTGCGCGTATCCGGCTGTCGCGCCAGCAGCTGCGGCACCACGGCGTCGAGCATGTAGAGCGCGCCCAGGTAATTGACTTCGTTGTGGCGCAGCAGGTCGGCCAGGTCCATGTGGGCGGCGTCCATGGCGTGGTAGTGGCCCGCGCAGTACACGACGCAGTCCAACGCATCCTGCGCGGCCAGAGTTGAGGCCGCGGCCTTCACTGCGCTCGCGTCGGTGACGTCCAGCGGCAGGGCCAGGGCGCCGGGGTGGGCGTCGGCGAAGGCGTTGAGCGCATCCGCGCCGCGGGC
The DNA here is from genome assembly GCF_056403595.1 of Polaromonas sp. P2_G11. Taxonomy (NCBI): domain Bacteria; kingdom Pseudomonadati; phylum Pseudomonadota; class Betaproteobacteria; order Burkholderiales; family Comamonadaceae; genus Polaromonas; species Polaromonas sp. P2_G11. The sequence continues at coordinate 23,959 of NZ_JBFUFE010000001.1, forward strand.
CGACACCACCACCTTCGCGCCCCGGGCGTGCAGCGCCGAAGCGGTGGCCCGTCCTATGCCGGTGGATGCGCCTACCAGCCAGACCGTGCGGCCGCGCCAGTCCGCGATGCGGGAGTTAAGTGCCATGGTGCTTACCGTTTGATGAAGGACAGCGTCACTTCGCCCAGGCCCACACCCCACTTGCGCATGGCGGCCTTGTTGAGCATGACTTTGTCGTTCATGAGGTACACCCAGTCGTCAAACTGCACCTCGATCACCCTGCCGTCCACCGGCAAGGCAAGGGTGTAAGCCCAGTTGAACGCATTGCCGCTTTGCCGGCCCTCGGCGGTGCCGACCACGTCGTCGGCCTGGCCGGTGTAGCGGCCGTCGGCGTGGCGCGTGAGGCGCCAGATACGCCGCTGGGTCGTGCCGTCGGAATAGCTGAAGGCTTCGTCGAGCACGCCGGCGTCGCCCTTCCAGGTGCAGGTCATCACCACACTAAAGCGCTTGACGACCTTGCCGGAGCGGTCGGTGAAGATGCCGTAGGCGTCGAGCGTGCCGTTGAAGTAGTCGCGCAGTTCCAGCACCGGGGTTTCCCTGGCGTAGTCCCGGACTTGCGGCGTGCTGCATGCGCCCAGCAAGGCGACGCACACGATGGCGGCGAGAAGGCGTGAGCGGTGGAAAAAAGTGCGTTGTGTCATGGGGTGTGCGGCTGGGCCGTGGTTGGGAGGATGAAAAAATGGAGCGCGCCGGCCGCCAGGGCTTTGAGCGCGCAGGGCAGGAGGCAGTAGGCGGCGGTGAGCAGGGCGGAAGCGTTGGCATCCCGCACGCCGGGCACATAGCCGAGCCAGCCCAGCAAAGGCAGGGCCAGGCCGGCGGCCAGCGCCAGGTTCAGCTTGGTGGCGAAGTTCCACCAGCCGAAGTAAGCCCCTTCGGCGCGGCCGCGGTCACCGGCCTTGGCGATGACGCCGGCCAGCAGCGCGCCGGGAAGGACCAGGTCACTGCCCAGGGCCGCGCCGGACAGGGAGCACACCAGCAGGAACCAGGGCGCATCGCCCGCGCCCAGCCGGCTCGCGCCCACAAAAACCGCGATGGACAGCAGCATGCCGAAACGCCAGCTGTGCGCCAGCCCCCAGCGCTTGACCCCGCGCAGCCACAGCGGCATGGACAGCGCGCCGCACACAAAGTACACAGCCAGCGCGGCGGACTGCATGGCCTCGCTGGCCAACAAACGGTCTTGCAGGAAAAACAGCACGAGCGTGGCAGGGATGGCGCTGGCGATGCCGTTAAGCAGGTAGACGCCCAGGAGGCGGAGAAAGTCGGGATTGCGCCACGGATGCCGGAGCGCGCCGGCGGTGCTGTCCGCGGCGCTTGCCGCTGCATGGCGGCGCTTGGGCCGGGGCGCCGCGCGCCAGGCCCACCAGCCGCCTGCCAGGCCGACGACCAGCAGGGCCAGCATGACGGGCACGCCCAGCAGCGCGGGCGTGACCGACGCGAGCAGCACGCCCACCAGGCCCAGCCCTTCGCGCCAGGCCACGACGCGGCTGCGATACAGCGCGTCGCCGCCCAGCATGGCGCCCCAGGACTGGTGCGCAATAGACAAAGCGCTGTAGGCCGCGTAGGTCACGACCAGCCAGAACCCCGCCCACCAGAGCAGTGTGGTGGGATCACTCACCAACGGCACAAACAAAAAAGAAAATCCCACGGCGAGAACGGCTCCCGCCAATGCGCCCATCACCAGCACGGCGCGAAGCGATACGACATAGAGTCGATCGCACAAGCGGCCCAACAACGGATCGATGACCGCATCGAGCAGGCGCGCGCCCAGGAGCACGGCGCCCAACGCCGCGAGCGAAACACCCCAATGGCGCGTGTACAGATTGGGCATCAAGACATAAAGCGGCAGGGCGCAAAACGCCAGGGGCAACCCCAGCAGGCCGTAGCGCGCCCCGCCGCTCAGACCCAGAACCCGGGGCTCCGCTTCGATGCGCGCGGCCATGGAGGGATTCATGGTGCGGCACCCACCGGGGCCGGGGATTTCTCCTGCGCCAGCAGCGCGCGGCGCATTTGCGGCTCGGAGGTTTGCGGTGACAGCCAGATGCCGAAGAAGAGTTTGGCAAACAGCGGGTCGCGCACTTCACCGAGCAGGCGGCCGTTGCTCCAGAATACCGCGCCCGTGGCGGGCTGGTGCACCCCGGTGATGCGATCGCCGGCGCCGACATCGGGGAACAGCGCACGCATCTGGTTTTCCCAGGCGGTTTCCTGCGCCGGGGTGATGGCCGCCTGGCGGCGCATCTCCGCAATGGATCGCCGGGCAATGTCGGCCCCTTTGAAGTCACGCAGGTAAGCCAGCTCCAGCGCAAACGGGCTTTTTTCATAGGCTGGCCCGTCGAATCCTGGTGCGACCCAGAGGGTCGCCCGGTAAACTTCAAGGCCCCAGAATTTCAAACCAGCCTGACCCGACAGGCTGGCCGCAGGCAAGGCGGAGCGTAGCTCTTGCGGCAGGGGCAGAGCCTGAACTTGCAAGCAAGACAAGCACCCAATGACCGCCAATATCGCGCAAGCAGATGCGTTTTTCATATCGAAAGCGCTTCAGGTTTGCGCAGGGTGTACTGCATCAGGTTGATATCACCCGTGTCAAAGGCAGCCTCACAGTAGCCCAGGTAAAACTCCCATATGCGCATAAACCGTTCGTCAAAGCCGAGCGCCGCCACCTCGGCCTTGCGGGCGATGAAGGCGTTGCGCCAGCGGCGCAGCGTCTCGGCGTAGTCCGCGCCGAAGGCGAATTCGTCCACCACCTCCAGCCCCACCGCCTGGGCCTGGCGGCGGAATTCCCGCGGGCACGGCAGGCAGCCGCCGGGAAAGATGTACTGCTGGATGAAGTCGGTCGACCCGACATAGCGGTCGAACAGTGCGTCGTTGATGACGATGCTTTGCACGCAGGCGCGCCCGCCGGGTTTGAGCAGGCGGCTCACGGCGGCAAAGTACGTGGGCCAATAGGCCTGGCCCACGGCCTCCACCATCTCGATGGAGCAGATCGCATCAAACGGCGCATCCGGGATGTCGCGGTAATCCTGCAGGCGCAGGTCGGCGCGCCCGCCCGGGCCAGTGCTCACGCCGAGGCGCTGCATGCGCGCCTCGGCATAGGCCAGCTGCTCGGTGCTCAGCGTCACGCCCACCACGGCCGCGCCGCGTTCGACGGCGGCCTGCTCGGCAAGTGCGCCCCAGCCGCAGCCGATTTCCAACACGCGATCGCCAGGCTTCACGCCGGCCATGTCCAGCGCGCGGCGCACCTTGGCGTTCTGCGCCTCGGGCAAGGAGCGCGACAGGTCGCCGTCGAACCAGGCGCCGGAGTAGTTCATTGTCTCGTCCAGCCACAGGCGGTAAAACGCGTTGCCCAGATCATAGTGGGCGTGGATGTTCTTGCGGCTGTTGGCGCGGCTGTTGTGGTGCAGCAGGTGCTTGACGCGGTACAGCAGCCGCCCGAGCCATGTGCCGAAGATCATCGCTTCGACCTCCCGGCGGTTGGCGGAGAACAGCTTGAGCAGCTGGGTCAGGTCGGGCGTGCTCCAGTCCCCGGCGATGTAGCTCTCGGCAAAGCCGATGTCGCCGGACTTGAGCGCGGCACCGAACACCTTCCAGTTGTGCAGCGTGATGCTGGCGCTGGGGTGTCCGGGCATATGCATGTCATGCTGCTGCGGGTGCTCGCCAAAGCGGCGCTGCGAGCCGTCGGGCAGGTGCAGGGTCAGCGCGCCGTGGCGCAGGTTTTGCAGCAGGCGCAGCGCGCTTCGGGCGGCGGCCGGCGCATCATTTGGAAACGCAAGACCTTGGACGGTGCGGGTAACGGCGTTCATGTCGGACTCCTGGAATGGGGCTTATGCATTGCGCGTGCGCCTCTAGCGCGAGACAAAGCTTTGCGGCGGCTCGGGTTTGCGAAAGAAAGGCACTTTTTTCAGCCACAGGCGCAGCGCCTGGACGTGGATGTGCAGCACCACGCCCAGCGTCATCGCGGGATAGCGCCACAGGGCGCCGCGCAGGACGGCGGGCGTGATGGGTTGCAGCCTGCCGCTCACGCTGGTCTGCAACACGGCGGCGCCAGCGACGATGTCGTCGTAAAAATCCACACGGGCCACCGTACGCGCCTGTTCGCCTTGTTCGCTGCGCATAAAGCGAAAGCGGTAGTGACCCTGCACCGGGTTGAAAGGGGAGACGTGAAACACCTTGTCCGCGCGCTGCTCCACGCCATAGCGCGGGGCATCCAGCACATAACAGTGCCGCTCGCCGAAGGTGTTGTTGACTTCCACCACGATGGCGCGCAGGCAGCCCTCCTGGTCGCTTGCCGCGCGGTGGCAATACCAGAAGCTCACCGGCTTGAAGGTGTAGCCCAGCACGCGCGGATAGGTGTGCAGCCAGGCCTCGCCGGTCGCGTCGTGAATGCCTTCGCGCTGCAGCACTTCGTCCAGCCAGGCGATGGCACCGCCCTGCTCCGGCGCGCGCCCGTCGCCGTGGTCAGTCTCGAAGAAGCTCAGCGCGCCCCCGCGATTGATGCGCCACTGGCCCGGTTGCGGCGCCTGCTTTTGCAGACTGCGCAGCGGCAGCATCAGGAAGTACGTGGGGTAAACAAACGCGTGGCACCGCGGGCGCAGGCGGGTGTGGCGCACTTGGCCGAAACCGATGAGCGGCACGGGCTGGCTCATGCGTCCGCCAACAGCTGCGCGGCGGCAGCCAGCCCGGCCTTGAGGCCGTCTTCATGAAAGCCGTAGCCCATCCACGCGCCCGCAAAGTAGCGATGGTTTTTGCCCTGCAGCGCCGGCATGCGGGTCTGCGCCGCCACGGCGGCCAGGTCGAACACCGGGTGGGCGTAGTCGTACTCACCGATGATTTTTTCCTGTGCGATGGGGCGCACCGGGTTCAGGGATACGACCACCGGCTGCTCCCAGGGCAAGGGCTGCAGGCGATTGATCAGGTAGTGCAGGCACACCCGCGCGCCCTCCTGCCCGGCTCCGCCCGCGCGCTCGTAGTTCCAGGCCGCCCATGCGGCCCTGCGCGTCGGCAGAACCGAGACATCCGTATGCAGCACGGCCTTGTTGGACTGGTAGTGAATGGCTCCCAGGGTTTCACGCTCCTGCGCCGTCGGCGCGGCCAGCATGCGCAGGGCCTGGTCGGAATGGGTGGCGATGATGACCCTGTCAGACAGCTCGGCGCCCGCGTCGGTGTGGATGCGCACGCTGGCTTTGCCGTCCGGCGTGTTGCCAACGTGTTCGATACGGCGCACCGGGGTGTTCAGCCGCTTGTTCGCAATGCCATCGATGATTTTTTCGACATAGTGCCTGGCACCGCCCTGCACGGTCCACCACTGGGGGCGGTTGGTGATTTGCAGCAAGCCGTGGTTGTGGCAAAAGCGCACCATGGTCGACACCGGGAACTGCAGCATCTGCGCGGTGGGGCAGCTCCAGATGCAGGCCATCATGGGCAGGAAGTACCAGTCGCAAAACGCGGCACCGAAGCCGTGCTCGTCCAGGAACTTTCCGAGGGGTTGGCCCAGTTGCGCATCGGTTCCGCTTTGGGCCATGCGGCTGGTCAGGGCGTTAAAGCGCAGCAGGTCGCGCAGCATGCCCCAAAAGCGCGGGTTGGCCAGATTGCCGCGTTGCGCAAACACGGCGTTCAGGCTGGAGCCGCTCCATTCCATGGTGCGGCCGTTGCCGAAATCGTCGGTCTGCACCGAAAACGACATCTCTGACTTGACGCTTGCCACGTCCAGCTCCGCCAGGAGCTTGATCAGTTGCGGGTAAGTGCGCTCGTTAAGGACCAGAAATCCTGTATCCACCCCGTGGGTGACCTCACCGCGCGGTGTTGGAAGCGTCACGTCGACGGTGTGGGTATGCCCGCCAAACCAGGCGCCCGCCTCCAGCAGCGTGATGTCCGCCTTGCCCCTGAGGGCATGGGCGGCCGCCAAGCCTGAAATACCCGAACCCACGATGGCCACTTTGATCGACACACGCACTCCTTGAATTGCCTGGATCAATTCTATACCAATCAGTATTTATTAAAACTACTTAGTATTAATATTTCCTTTGAATTCTTTTTTCAAACTAAATTGGCTAAAATCAGGCCATATGACCCTTAGCACCCTCCCTCCCAAGGTTTCCTTCAAGGCGCAAATGCTGCTGGCGCGTGAAGACGCCATCATCCAGTCGGTGAACCGTCTGCTGGCGGAAAAAGGCTTTGAAGCCATGACAGTGGACGAAGTGGCTGCCGCGGTGGGCATTGCCAAAGCCAGCCTTTACAAGCACTTTCCCAGCAAAGAAGACCTGGCGGCGGCGGCCATGGTGTCGGTCATGCGCCGGGCGCAGGCCTTTCTGGACACATTGCCCACCGAGCTGTCCGCCGTGGACAAGCTGCGCAAAGTGGTGGCGTGGACCATGGGCCTGAAGCTGGCGGGTGAAATGCCCTCGCTGCCCAGCCAGAACTCCAGCCTGCGCACCGCGCTGATGGCCAACAAGGACTACATGGACGGGCTCATGGACGTGAGTGACCGGCTGGGCGCCTGGATTGAGGCGGCACAGGCACAAGGCGCCATCAACCCCAAGCTCCCGCCCATTGCGGTGCTGTATACCCTGTACGCCCGCGCCTGCGATCCCGTGCTGGAGTTTTTGAAAATGGGGGAACTGCACACCGACGATGAAATCGTCGCCCTGGTGCTGAGCACGTGCTTTGAAGGCCTTGAAGCCCGCTGATCGCCGGCGCACATGGGGCCTGCCTCAGGGACCGGCATAACTGCCTCGGAGCCTTCCAGGATATCTGTGCCTTGAGTTCCTTCGTAACCGCGTACCCCAATCATCGGGGCTGTGCCGGCTGGGTGCCTTTTTGGCACCGCGGTATTGAGTTTCCGGGTCAGGGTCGGTGCGTCAACGCATCACGATGATCACGATGCCGAGCAAGGTCAAGCCACTGCCTGCCAGCGTGGTGGCCTTGATGGCGTCCTGGTCCTTGAACAGCAGATGGCTGAGCGGAAAAACCAGGACCGGCGTACACAACGTCACCAGCGTGGCAACGGACAGCGGTATGTAGCGCATGGCGCCGATCACGCACATTTGCGCTGAAATGGTGGTCACACCGATCAGGGCGTACAGCGCCATACCGCTGCGGCTGGCTGAGCGCAGGCGGGTAGCCATCGCGCGCTTGCCAGCGCTGAAAACCAGAAGCAGGGCCAGGCCGCTGGCGGCGCCTATCAATGCGCCCACAACGGGCTCGTTCCAGCTGCGCACAGCTGACCCCCGGAGCACATTGCCGATCGCATACGCCAGCGAGCTGCCCATGCCCAGCAAAAAGGCCGATTGCAGCGCCCGCTGAAGCGCGGTGGATTGCACAGGCGCAGGTGCGGGGCCTCTGTCGGGCGCCAGTGCTGGCGTGGAACCGCGGCGCGAAAAAAAACCGGGCTTGTAGCTGACCAGCATCAGGCCGCCTATCGTCATGACCATGCCCAGCGCCACCAGCATGCTCAGACGCTCTCCCAGCAGCAGCCAGGCCATCAGTGCGGTGAACAGCGGGCTGCTGATCTGGAAAACGCTGGCTTTGGCCGGTCCGAAACGCACCACGGACTCGTAAAAAAACCAGCGCCCCAGGTAGGTGGCAAACGCGCCGGCAGCGGCAAAAAGCCAGAACGCCTGCGCATTCCAATGCAAGCCATCCGTGCGCAGGCCCATCTGCACCAGCGTGGCCAACGCGGAAAACACCACGTTGGAGGAAGCTGCGATGAGAAAACCCAGGCCAAGCTCCAGGCGGCTGGACGCCACCTTGGTGACCAGAATGGAGACCGTGAAAAGCAGCAGCGCAACGCTGGCCAGCAGGTAACCGAAAAAGGTATCAGACATCCAGATCAAGCATCAAATCGGCATTCAGCCCTTATAAGACGGGCGCAACCAGCTATCAAAAAAGGAGCGTTCATCACGACGTCAGATCTTGAAAGCTTCCAGTGACTCGGGGGCAAAGAGCTCCTGCGGCGTGAGCAACCGCTTTGAAAGGCCCTGCTCAAACGAGTAACGTAAAAAGGTCTGCAGCGTGGCTTCGTTCTTCTCAAACCCGTAAGGCCAGAAATCTTCGCCCATCTCACGCTTGACCTGTTCGACGTGCGAAGTCAGCCAGGGCAGCATGACTTTGAGCGCCGCTGTTTCGTACAGGTCTTCGTAAGTGCGCCGCTGGGACTCCTCCAGCGCCTTCATCAGCGAGCGCGCCACCCAGCGGTTGGCTTCATACACGTCGCGGCGAATCGCCACCGTATGCATGATGGGGAAAATTTTCGTTTCCTTGAAGTAATTGCGCTCGACCTGCTCGTAGTCTTCAAAGAGGCGTTTGACCTTGCCGCCACCCTTGAGAAAGCTTGACGGCATACGCGCGGTGTAGAGCGCGTCGATCTCGCCGTCGAGCAGCATCTGCGCCAGTGTCTGCCCGGGACCAATGCGCTCGACCTTGATGTTGGGCGGCAGGTCGAGCTTGATCTTTTCGGAGCGGCCGGGTTCTTCCTCGCCGCCGGTGAAGTAGGTGACGCTGTCGACAGGGACGCCGTAGTGGTCGGACAGGATGCCGCGTATCCACACCGGCGCCGTCATCTGGTATTCGGGGTTGCCCACGCGCTTGCCTATCAAATCCTTCGCCTCGCGACTGCCGGAGTTGGCATTCACATAGATGCAGGAGTGGCGGAAAAAGCGCGAGGGGAAAACCGGAATCGCCACAAACGGCCGCGACTCATTGAACAGGGACACGGTGTACGACGAGAGCGACATTTCTGCGGCATCAAACTCCTTATGCCTGAGCATGCGAAAGAAAGTTTCTTCCACCGGCATGTTGAGATAGTTCAGGTCGATGCCATCGGGCTGCACGCTCCCGTCCATCAGGGCGCGGGTGCGGTCATAGTTCCAGCAGCCGAAGGTCAGTTTCAGTTTTGACATGTCGCAGTGTGTTCCTGAGATGGTTATTCCGGCTTGATACCGGACGCCACGATGGCTTTGGCGAGGCGTTCGTTCTCACCGAGGATGGCCTTGTTGTAATCGGCAGGGCTGCTGCCGATGGGCTCGATGCCGGCGTTGTTCAGCGTGGTGATGACTTCCGGCATCCTGGCGATCTGGGCCATCTCGGCGCTGATGCGCTCTATCGCGCTCGCCGGCGTACCCGTGGCAGCCAGCACGCCCACGATGGGCGCGAAGTCAAACCCAGGAATGGTTTCCGCAATCGCCGGCACATTGGGCTCCTGGCTGGAGCGCTGGGCCGCATTGTTGGCCAGCAGCTTGACCTGCCCGCCTTTCACAAAACCGGCCAGGGACGGCAGCGCCGAAAACAGCACGTCGACCTGCCCACCGATCAGCGCCGGAACCGACTGGCCCGTGCCCTTGAACGGCACATGGGTGATTTGCAGGCCGAGCGATGCCTTCAGCGCCTCCATGGTCAGGTGGTGTGTGCTTCCGATACCTGAAGAGCCGTAGTTCAGGGTTCCCGGTTTGGCCTTGGCGAGCGCGATGAACTCCTGAAATGTATTGACCTGTACTTTGGGGTGAACCGCCAGGTACAGCGGCGCGCGAGCCGCGAGCGACACGGGCATGAAGTCACGTTTGAAGTCGTAACCCAGGCTTTTGTAGATGGCTGGGTTGATGGAGAACATCGAGCCGTCCGTCACCAGGAAGGTGTAGCCATCCTTGGGGGCGGTGGCCAGCGCCTGCGCGGCCACCACACCGTTGGCGCCCGGCCGGTTGTCGACCACCACCGACTGGCCAAGCTTGTCGCCCAGCCGCTGCGCAAAAATGCGGGCCACGGTATCAGGCAGGCCGCCGGCCGCGTAGGGCACCACGAACTTGATCGGGCGGTTGGGGTAGGCGCCCTGGGCGGCTGCAAACATCGGCAGCAAGGTGCCGGCTGCCAGCATGGCGCTGGCCCCTAGCAGATGAAGAAGATGGCGGCGCTGTTTCATGAAATGTCTCCTGATGATTTTTTAAAGTGTCATGGCGGAAAAGAAGCACAGAAGCAGAAAAAATGCCCTGTGTGGCGTCCTATGTGGAATAGGACGGCTCCAGCGCTGGCTCGCGGGAATCCCACACATAGGACGCCTGGTAGGCACGCCAGTCCGTCGTTTTCGGAACAATAGCCTGAAAAGCGACCACGCTGGGCGGAATACGGAGCTCGCCTGTGCCGATGGCGGCTTGCCCCGCCTGGAACGCGCTCACCGCCTCCAGCATCTGCTTGCGGAACTCCACCACCGCCATGTCGCTGGCGCCCAGGCGTTCGTGTGTTCTGTCGGCAATGGGGCCCATGGTCACCCACATGGCGATGTCCTGGTTGGGGAAACCTGTGATGCCGGTGAAATTGCCGGCCTTCATGGCTTCGCGATCCTGCCAGAAGTGGTTGGCACGGTTGCGCAGCGGCTGGTATTTTTCGTCCAGGTCGGCGCCCAGTTGCTGGCCCAGGAATTTGCGCCAGGCGCCGGTGTCAGGCGTCTGCGACGGATGGCCCCAGGCGATGAAATAGAACGCGGTGTTGGTATCGTCCATCGGCACGTTGATGTTGGCGACGTTGTACAGGTTGTTGGGCGGGATCAGCGCTGTGGCTGGCGCCACAAACACCGTCGATCGAATGTAGTCGTTGGCCGCCGCGTTCTTGATGGGTCGGCGTATGGCCGCATAACGAAAACCGTAGCCGCCGCGCTCCACCTGCATGCGCGGCGCCTTGTCGGTAGAGGGCCGCAGCCAGTTGGTATCCGTGGCCTCGGCGCCTTCCACGCGCGCCGGCACCATGTCTGAAGAATGCAGGCTGGAGCTGTGGGCCGAGTCGATCGCACCTTCCAGGATTTGCGCCCAGTTGCAGGGAATCAATGCTTTGGCAATCGTCACTTTCGTGTCGGCGGTGGGTGCCCAGGCTGGTGGCTCGAACTCCGGCTGGGTTTCTTTCGGGCCCATGTAAGCCCAGACAAAACCGCCCCACTCCTTCACCGTGTAAGCCAGGTGCTTGACCTTTTGCGCCATGCCGCTGGCGGCGGGCTCCGAGACCATTTCCAGGACATTGCCCTCCACGTCCATCTTCCAGCCGTGATAGAGGCAACGCAGGCCGCAGTCTTCGTTGCGGCCAAACACCAGCGAGACACGCCGGTGGGGGCAATATTCGTCCATCACGCCAACGCGGCCTTTGGTGTCGCGAAACACCACCAGGTCCTCCCCAAACACCCGCGCCTTGACAGGCGTGCCGTCAGGCTCACTGACTTCTTCGATCAGGCAGACCGGCGTCCAGTGACGGCGCATCAACTGGCCCATGGGAGCCTGACCCTCCACGCGGCACAACAGGTCATTTTCTTCAGCGGTCAACATCGCAAATATCCTTCACATCGGTTGCCAATTCATGGGCTCGCATGCAATCAAAAAAGCAGCTTGCAAATCCGGGGCAAGCGGATTATTCTTAGCACACTAAGAATATCGGACTTTTGATATTTGTCAACAACCGTGCGGAGACAACGATGAGCGTTAACCCTAGCGTCGCAGCAGGCAGCCCTGCCGCAGCCGCCACTGAGCCAGATTTTTTTAACCTGCGGGTTGTCCGGAAGGAAGCGGTTGCACAAGACATTTACCTGTTCGAGTTGCGTCATCCGGACGGCACGCCCCTGCCCGCCTTCACGCCCGGCTCGCACCTGACGGTTGAAGTGCCGAGCGGCGTGCGGCGCAACTATTCGCTGTGCAGCGACCCGGCCGACAACAGCGCCTGGCAGATCGCCGTCAAGCGTGATGAGCGCGGCCGTGGCGGCTCCGTCAGCATGGCCGATGACGTGCAAGCGGGGCAGTTGCTGTCGGTCAGCGCGCCGCGCAACAACTTCGAATTGGCAAGCCACGCCGCCGAGTCGATTTTCGTGGCGGGCGGCATCGGCATCACGCCGGTTTTGTCGATGATGCGCCACCTCAAGCGTGCGAACGCCGGCTTCAAGCTCTACTACTGCACGCGCGATGCGGGCAGCACGGCGTTCATCCATGAGCTGCAATCCGAGTTTTCTGGCCAGGTGCAGATTCACCACGACAACGGAGACATCGACCAGGCGCTGGACCTGTGGCCGGTGTTTGAAAAGCCCACCGCCGCGCACATTTACTGCTGCGGCCCCAAAGGCCTGATGGACAGCGTGGCCGACATGTCGGGCCACTGGCCTTCGGGTTCGGTGCATTTTGAAAGCTTCGGCGTCGACGCCAAGGTGTACGCCGACAACACGCCCTTTACCTTGCGCCTTCAAAAGAGCGGGAAGAACGTCGAGGTTAGTGCAGAACAAACCATTCTGGAGGCCTTGCGCGCCACGGGCCTGCGCGTGGCCAGCTCTTGCGAGAGCGGCACCTGCGGCACCTGCAAGACCCGCCTGCTGGCAGGCGAGGCCGAGCACCGCGACATGGTGCTGACCGACGAGGAAAAGGCCGACCACATCATGGTCTGCGTCTCACGGGCAAAATCGCCTGAACTGGTACTCGACTTATGACAAACCGCACACTGAAGATGGGCGTGGTGGGCCTGGGGCGGGCGTTCACGCTCATGCTGCCCACCTTTGTGCATGACAGCCGCGTCACGCTGGTGGGCGCGACCGACCCGATTGCCCAGGCCCGCGCACAGTTTGAAAAAGACTTCGCCGCGCCCAGCTACGAATCCATTGAAGCGCTGTGCGCCAACCCGGCCGTGGATGTGCTTTACATCGCATCGCCCCACCAGTTCCATGCGGAGCACGTGCGCCTGGCCGCCTCCTTCGGTAAACATGTGCTGGTGGAAAAACCGATGGCCCTGACGGTTGACGAATGCACCAGCATGATTGAAGCGACCCTCAGCGCTGGCACTCACCTTATCGTGGGCCACAGCCACAGCTTCAACACGCCGATACGGCGCACGCGCGAGCTTATCGACAGCGGCCGCTACGGCACGGTGAAGATGATCCACGCCATGAACTACACCGACTTTCTCTACCGGCCGCGCAGGCCGGAGGAACTCGACACGGCCGCCGGCGGTGGCGTGATCCACAGCCAGGCCACGCACCAGATAGACATCGTGCGACTGCTGGGCGGAGGCCTGGTGCGCAGCGTGCGCGCCCATACCGGCGCCTGGGATGCCGCCCGCCCCACCGAAGGTGCCTACAGCGCACTGGTCGAATTTGAAGACGGTGCATTCGCATCGGCCACCTACAGCGGCTACGGCCACTACGACTCGGACGAGTTGCTGGACAACGTTGGCGAAATGGGTCAGGCCAAAAACCCCAACGACTACGGCACCGCCCGAAAGCGTCTGCAAGGCGCCGCCAGTTCCACCGAAGAGGCTATGCTGAAAGCGGCCCGCAACTATGGCGGCAGCCAGTATTCCGCCGGCACCGCGCCGCCGCAGGAACTGCAAAACCAGCACTTCGGGCAACTCATCGTGAGCTGCGAAAAAGCTGATCTTCGCCCCGGTCCGACAGGCATCGCCATCTACGCTGACGGCGAAAAAACCTTCGAACCCCTTCCTGCCCCGACAGTCCCACGCCAGGAAGTGATCGACGAGCTCTTTGCCGCGGTGGTGGAGGGTCGCTCACCGGTGCATAGCGGCGAATGGGCCCGGGCCACCACGGCGGTGTGCCTGGCGCTGCTGGAGTCCGCGCGTACCGGGCGGGATTGCCGGCCGGGGTACCAAGTGCGTCACAATGCCGGTTCATGACCAACGACACCCAAAACATCATCCGGCACTGGCGTGAAGCCGTTCCCAATGACCGCCTGGCGCACCTGATCCGTGACGCTTCACGGGCCTTTCACAGGGCCTTGCAGGTACGGCTGGCGGAGCATGGCGTTCCCTTTGGCCACTGGACCTTCCTGCGCATCCTCTGGGAGTCGGACGGGCTGACGCAAAAGGAGCTCAGCGAGCGTGCCGGCGTGATGGAGCCCACCACCTTCATCGCGATGAAGGCCATGGAGTCGCTGGGCTACATCGTGCGCAAGCAGCTGCCCACCAACAAGAAAAACATGTACGTGCACCTGAGCGACAAGGGCCGGGCGCTCAAGAAGCTGCTGGTGCCTTTGGCCGAAGAAACCAACAACGTCAGCATTGAAGGCATTGCACCCGAAGACATCAAAACCACGCGCGCGGTGCTGCTTGCCATGATTGAAAACCTCGCAAAAGACGAGCTGCTGCAAACACCACCCGCAACGAAGCGCAAGGCTGCCGCAAAACCGGCCACGCAGTCCCCCTCGGCCACGCACAGCAAACGTGGTAAAAAAGCCGCGTCCTGAAACCCGCACGGCGTCCCTTCGTGAAGCCATCGCTCCCGCACCCGTTTCGCCGGGTATAGTCTGCCCATGTACACGCCTTTTTCAAGCCATGCGACAGCGCCAGCCCTGGTGGCCGATGACATGCGCCTGACAGGCGGCTTTACCGCTCCCCCACCTGCCGCACCTCCGCGCAACGTGGTTGCTTCCGGCGCTTACCCGCCGGCCGCACACGTTCCCGGCTGAGTCCAAGCCGGTCCAGCTCTCCAGCCCTCGTTTGATTCAGCCACTGGCGCAGCCGCGCCACGTGCGCTCGCTGGAGCTTGTCCCTTTTTCGGCAGGTAATTTTCATGATTTCAAAAAACACGGCCTGGGCCACCTTCGGCCCGACTTCCCTTTTCGTCCTGATCTGGAGCAGCGGCGCGCTTTTCTCCAAACTCGGGCTGCAGCACGCCAGCCCCTTCGCCTTCCTCGGTTTACGGTTTGCCCTTGCGCTCAGCATTCTGCTGGCGCTCGGGCTGGCCGGGCGCCGCTGGCTGCCGGCGCCCGGCACACGCCTGCGCGTCGCGCTGACAGGCCTTCTGATGATCGGCAGCTATTCCATCTGCCATTTGCTGGCGCTGGACCACGGCCTCACACCCGGTGTACTGGCCACCGTGCTGGGCGTGCAGCCCATCCTGACGCTGGCACTGACGGAACGGCAGGCCTTTTCGCGCCGACGCCTGGCGGGCCTCGGCCTGGCTCTGGGCGGACTGGTGCTGGTGGTGTATGAAAGCATTGCGCGTGCGCACTTCACCGCAGCCGGAATGCTGTTTGCTTTTGGCGCCCTGGCATGCATGACACTGGGCGCCATCTTGCAAAAGTCAGTCGGGCAAGCGCCGCGCGAAGTGCTGCCGCTGCAGCTGGCCTGCAGCCTGTTGCTGTGCCTGCTCTTTGCGCCGTTTCAGCCGATGTCTGTTGATCTGAGCACCGGCTTCTGGGTGGCACTGGTGTGGATGGGGGTTGTCATGTCGGTAGTGGCAACGCTGCTGCTGTACCGCCTGATTCACGCGGGCAACCTGGTCAACGTCACCAGCCTGTTCTATCTGGTGCCTGCAGGCACGGCTGCACTGGACTACCTCGTGCTGGGCAACCGCCTGGCACCCTGGAGCCTGGTGGGCATGCTGGCGATCCTGCTGGGCCTGGTGCAGGTCTTCCGCAACCCTGTGCAGCCGTTGGCCGCACGCTGACCCTGAGAGTTACCGGGCGGCAGTGCAAAACCGCCGCCCGGCTACAGATCAAATCAGCTGGACACCCGTCTTGGCCTGCAAGACCTCGCGGGTTACGCCGGGCGCAAGTTCCACGACTTTGAGGCCTTCGGGCACCACGTCCATCACGGCCAGGTCGGTGATGATGCGGTCGACCACCCCCACGCCCGTCAGCGGCAGGGTGCACTTCGGCAGGATCTTCATGTCTTCGGTGCCGTCCTTCTTTTTGGCAACGTGTTCCATCAGGACGATCACGCGCTTGACGCCGGCCACCAGGTCCATGGCCCCGCCCATGCCCTTGACCATCTTGCCAGGGATCATCCAGTTGGCAAGGTCACCTTTTTCGCTGACCTGCATGGCGCCCAGGATGGACAAATTGATCTTGCCGCCGCGGATCATGGCGAAGCTTTCATGGCTGCCAAAGATGGATGAGCCCTTGATCGTCGTCACGGTTTGTTTGCCGGCGTTGATCACGTCGGCGTCCACCTGGTCTTCGGTCGGAAACGGGCCAATGCCCAGCATGCCGTTTTCCGACTGCAGCCACACTTCCTTGTCGCCTGTGAAGTTGGCCACCAGCGTCGGGATGCCGATGCCGAGGTTCACATAGAAACCATCTTCGAGTTCCTGGGCGGCACGTGCCGCCATCTGGTCTTGGGTCCAAGGCATATCAAACTCCCGCTTTCTCGGTAATGGTTCGCTTCTCAATACGTTTCTCGGGATTTGCATTGAGCACGATCCGATGCACATAGATCCCTGGCAGGTGGATGTCGTCGGGGGCGAGCTCGCCGACCTCAACGACTTTCTCCACTTCAACGATGCAAATCTTGCCGGCCATTGCGGCGGCCGGATTGAAATTGCGGGCCGTGAGGTTAAAGCGCAGGTTGCCGGACTTGTCGGCCACGTGCGCCTTGACCAGGGCCACGTCGGGCACCAGTGAACGTTCCATCACATAAGTTTCGCCGTCAAACTCGCGCAGCTCCTTGCCGTCGGCCACTTGCGTGCCCACGCCGGTCTTGGTGAAGAAGGCCGGAATGCCGGCACCGCCTGCACGCAGCTTTTCGGCCAACGTACCTTGCGGCGTGAAGTCCAGCTCCAGCTCGCCCGCCAGGTACTGGCGCTCAAACTCCTTGTTCTCGCCGACGTAGCTGGAAATCATTTTTTTGATCTGCCGCGTTTCCAGCAGCTTGCCCAGGCCGAAGCCGTCAACACCGGCGTTGTTGGAAATCACGGTGAGGTTCTTCACCCGGCTGTCGCGCAAGGCTTCGATCAGCGCCTCGGGAATGCCGCACAGGCCGAAACCGCCGACGGCCATCAACTGGCCGTCCTTGACGACGCCCTTGAGGGCTTCTGCGGCGGAAGGGAAAAGTTTTTTCACAAATAGTCTCCTTGAGTCGTGATGCAGGCAGGTGCCATCAGCAATCCATTACGATACTACTTATCAAGTTAGGTAGTTTTCCGTAAAGGTAAGTACTGTGGAAGTCGATTACCAGCTCGCATTCGATCTGGCACCGGTGGGACTGGTGCTGTCCCGCAACCGCTCCATTGTGGACTGCAACCAGCATTTGTGCGAGATGTTCGGCGCCACGCGCGAACAACTTGCCGGCCAGTCGTTCATGATTCTTTATCCCAGTGCGGACGAGTACGAGCGCATAGGCGCACGCATGATTCCGATCCTGAACGCCAAGGGCCTGTATTCCGACGACCGCATCATGAAGCGCGTGGATGGCCGCAACAAGGGTGAGACCTTCTGGTGCCACGTCACGGGGCGGGCGCTCAACCGAAGCGCACCGCACGAAGCCGGCATCTGGACTTTCGAGGACCTGAGCTCGCGCCGCCCCGTCACGGCCGAGCTCACCGCGCGTGAACGTGAAGTGGCCGCGCACCTGATGGACGGCATGACCTCCAAGGAAATTGGCCGCGCGCTGGTGATCAGCCACCGCACCGTCGAAATTTACCGCGCCCGCCTGATGCGCAAATACAAGGCGTCCACCACGGCCGACCTGGTACACCGGCTCATGGCCGGGTCGTGAACAGCCCATCTGCCGCACTTTAATTTGCTACGTTTTATATAGCACCTTGCGCTTTACCACAAAGGGCTGGAGGCCTTTTCCGCTTAAACCATTGATGCATGGGTGCTGGCCGGCTCCGAGGGATTGGCCTCTTCACTCGCCAGCCGGTCAAACGGCAATGCCTGCTTCACCAGAATCACCGTACAGGGCGCCGCCATGGCGACCTTGATCGGAACCGTCGCCAGCAGGCGCTGCATCTGCAGGCCATGCGTCGCAGCGCCCATCACGATCATGCTGACATGATTGCCCTGGGCATAGTGCAGCAGTGCCTGCGCAACATCTCCCGATTCGATGACATGAAAAGACACTGTCTGGCTGTTCAGGTGCAAAGGCTGCGCCCACTGGCGAAGCATGCCCAGGTAGCGCCGGTGCACGGTGGTTTCGCTCGTCTGCGTGTCGTGGCCCGGGGTTGCCGACGGATCAATCACCGTCACGCAGGCCAGCCGCGCGCGCGGTGTCGTGCCCAGCACCCGCATCACGGCGCGCCGCAATGAATACAGCGTGGCGTCGCTCACGTCCAGGCAAGGCACGGCCACCAGGATGATGGGCGCCGCATCAATTTGCCGGGAGGGCAGCGGGCTGGGCTGGTAGTCTTTGCCCGCTGCGCGCAGCCAACGCTTGAAATGCACCCAAAATCCCGTGGGGTGCAGGCGCTGGCCCAGCCCGGTCACGGCGATCTGCGCTGGGTCAGAGAGATCCAGCGCCAGGTGTGCAGCCGACGCATAACGCCGGTCGGCCTCGTTCTGCAGGCAGTGCAGGATCACTTCCTGCAGCCATTCGGGCAAGTCTGGCCGCAGCGCGCGCGGCGGCACCGGATCCATCCACAGTCGCTGCCGCAGGCCGCCGCGGGTCTGCGGGTTGCCAAAAGGCAGCGCCCGTGTGGCCAGTTCGTACAACATCACGCCGATGGCAAAGATGTCGCTGCGCGGATCGCCCCGCACGCCCACCACCTGTTCGGGCGCCATCCAGGTCGGGGAGCCGACGGCGGGACGCAGCTCTTCAGCCAGCAGGTCCGGGTAATGCGCGTGGCAAGACAACCCGAAGTCGAGCAGCACGGCACTGCCATCGGGGCGTATCAGCACGTTCGCCGGTTTCAGGTCCAGGTGGCAGGCATCCTGCAGATGCAGGCTGTGTACCGCCTGGGCCACTGCCACACCCAGCCGGGCAATTTCTTCGGCAGGCAGCGGCGCTGCAGCCTCGTCCAGCAGTTGTTGCAGAGTGCGGCCGGAGACGTATTCCATCACCAGGTAAGGCAGCTTTTCGAGGTCTCCCGCTGCCACCAGGCGCGGCACATGCGGCCCGGTCAGCACGGAAAGCAACTGCAGCTCGACCTCAAAGCCCACGATGTTTTCCGCGCCGTCGCCGGGCGTCATGCGCGGCACCTTCATCACCAGCGGAAAAGGCACGGCGTGCGTTGTGTCGGCATACCCCACCTGGTAGATGTGCGCCATGCCACCGGCATGCAGGCATTCGCCAACCACAAATCCATCTACCACGGTGCCGGGTGCCATCAACCTCACAGGCCCGCCTCCAGCCGCTGCGCAAAGTATGCGGGCAGGCCGGCTGCGCGCACATCGGCTGCGGCAGCCAGGTGGTCATAAGCCACGCGGTGGAAAGTCAGCTCGGCCAGCTCCGGGTCAAACAGTGCATACATGGCTTTGGTATTGCCGTCGCGCGGCTGGCCCACCGAACCCACGGTGGCGAGCCAGTAACGGTGCGCCGGCACCGGAATGAGCACGCCCGGGGTAGGCTGAAAGCGCATCAGCCCCTGCCCCGCACCGTGGAAATACAGCGTCTGCTGGTGCACGTGACCGCAAAACACATAGCGCACGTCCGGATCGAGCGATGCGGCGTCAAGGCTGGCTTCGGCGCGGCGTTCATTGTCCACATAGTGCCAGCGCCCCGGCGAGTCGGCACTGGCGTGTACCAGCAGCGCGGTGCCAATGGTGGCCGTCAGTGGCAGTCTCTCGAGGAAATCCAGGGCATCCTTGTCCAGCCGTTCGTGCGTCCAGGCGGCGCCGCTCTGGTCAACCGATCGGGCCTGTGCGGGCGGCGTCACCGTGTGCTGGTCATGGTTGCCCCTGAGCACGACGGCGCCCTCCCCAGCCAGGTCGCGAATCCGTTGCACCACCTCGGCCGGCTGCGCGCCATAGCCCACCAGGTCTCCCAGTATGGCCAGTCGGCCGGCGCCCTGCTCTGCAGCGTGGGCAAGGCAGGCCTCCAGCGCACGCAGGTTGGCATGCACATCGGACAGCAGGGCTATTTTCATAAGGTGAGGCGCAGTTTTATTTCACAGCAGGCAATCCCAGGCAGCTGATGTCCTGTCATTCGGGAGCAGGACAGTACAGTTTGCCGTAAAAGGAAGAGGCCGTGGCTGTTTTTATCCGCGTCAACGCAACTGCCATGCGCCAATGTCCAAGATGGCGGCCATCAGCATGCTACCAAATTAATAGCTGCTTGCGCTCGCCCTGACTGGGCTGCAGGCCACAATCACCTTTATCATCGCCTGCTTTATCGCCGTTGATCCCATCATGCATATCCGCCCTTACCAGGACTCAGACCTCGCCGCAGTCGCCCAGCTGTTCACCGATGCGGTTCATGGCCTGGCGGGAAGCCATTACGACGCCGTGCAGCGCGAGGCCTGGGCGCCTCACCCACCCGATCCGGGCCTATGGAAAACGCGGCTCGGGCCATTACAAATCTTGCTGGCGCAAGACGCGGAAGGCGGCGGTCTGCTGGGCTTTATTGGCTATGAAAAAAATGGCCATATCGACCTCCTGTTTACGTCGCCCGCTGCCGCGCGCCGCGGTGTGGCTTCACAGCTTTACGGCCATGCCGAAACTGCGCTGCGCGGTCTCGGCATCGTGGAGTTTTTTACGGAGGCCAGCCTGGTGAGCCGGCCATTTTTCGAGCGCCAGGGATTCGCGGTGAGGGAAGAGCAATGCGTTGAACGGCGCGGGGCCATGCTCCGCCGCTTTGCGATGACCAAGACCGTCCCCCTGGGCAACCAGGGTTAGTCAACGGTTCAGATGGCGTCCGGCTCGTGCCGGATGGTCTCACGCGTGCGGTGGTGGTCGCGCAATTTTCCCAGCGTGTGGTCAAGCACCCGCTTGAGCTTGTCGCTTGCGCCGCGAAAGGCTTCGTCCTGGCTGGGCGCGTGGTGGTTGACGGCCAGTGGTTCATGGTGCGCCAGCCGCGCTTCCATCACGCAGCGTTTTTGGTCCGGGCTGATTTTGTCGCTGTTTTCATCGCTCATATGAACCTCAATGCGCGTGATGTCGCCCTTGAAGCGACTAAGTGAGCTGTTGAGTTCGGTGCTGGCCCAGCGCTCGAACGATTCGCCGGTGTGCATGGTGTGATTGGAATTGACTTGGACTTGCATGGGTATTGTTTTCCTTTCAGGACGGTTACAGCGAAGAGGCCTGCCGGCCGGGCTGTCTTGCGGTTGCCGGGGGGCAACTGGAAAATTCATTGTGCGCCCTGCACGGCTGCGAGCCTGTAGTCCTGATCCCCACCCTGAAGTAAGGGTGGTTTTCCACACCGCACACGGACATACGGTTTCCTCATGGGGTGAGTGCCTCACCGGGCTTCGGAAAGCGCCAGGCAGCGTGCGCCGATAAATTCCCTGAGCAGGCGCAGGCCGGGCGTCAGTTGCCGCCGTCCCGGTAACACCATGTACAGCGGTACAGCCTCGGTTTGCCATTCTGTGCACAGGGCGACCAGCCGCCCCGCAGCCAGGTCGCCCACCACATCCAGCCGCGACTTGTAAGTGATGCCGCGGCCGGCCAGGGCCCACCGGCGAACCGCGTCGCCATCGTTGGCAACATTGCCGCCAGTGGCACGCACCGTGAGCTCTTCGCCATTTCTCCAGAACTTCCAACGGTCATACACGTCTTCACCCAGCATGAAGCACAGGCAAATATGCTTTGCCAGTGCCTGCGGCGTATCAGGCGTACCGTGCAACGCGAGGTAGGCAGGTGACGCACACAGCACGCGCCGATTCGTCAAATCCACCGGCAACGCCAGCATGCTGGAATCGGGCGGCTCGCCTTGCCGAAAAGCCGCGTCCACCAGGTCGCTGTAGACATTGGTCACGCGATCCGACAGGTGCAGCCGGTATTGAATGCCGGGATGCAACAGCTGAAACGCTTCCAGCCAGGGCAGCAGCACATTGCGGCCGAAGTCTGATGGCGCGGCCAGCTGCAGCACACCGCGCACCTGCTGCCGGCCGCTGGCGAGCTCCAGCTGGGCATCTCGCAGGGCGGCCAGCGCGGGCCGGCAGTGTGCGAGGAAAACCTCACCTTCGCGCGTCAACCGCAAGCTGCGGGTGGAACGCACAAAAAGCGGCGCCTGCAATTCTGCCTCCAGCCGTTTGAGTGCCGCGCTGGCGGCCGCCGGCGTCAGGTCCAGGCTGCGGGCCGTGGCCGACAGGCTGCCTGTGTCGACAGTGCGAATAAAGATTTCCAGGTCTTGCAGGGCTTTCATTTACAAATTTTATTTGCAAATAGCTTCAACTGAAAGCTTGTTTATCTTCATTTTCAAATTCAATACAGTTCAAGAATCAGTTTTGAGCACTGCTGAACACAACGCCACGCAACATCACACGCAAAGGAAATCACCATGAAAGCCATCGGCTACACACAAGCCCACGCACTCAACCAGACCGGCCAAACCGGGTTGACCGACATCACCCTGCCCGACCCGACGCCCACCGGCCACGACCTGCTGGTCGAGGTGAAAGCCGTTTCAGTGAACCCGGTGGACACCAAAGTACGCGCCAGCGCGGCGCGCAGCGCTGGCTCGGATTACAAGGTGTTGGGCTATGACGCCAGCGGTATCGTGCGCGCCGTCGGCCCCGAGGTCACACTGTTCAAGGCCGGTGACAAGGTCTGGTATGCGGGGTCCATCGCCCGGCCCGGCACCAACAGCGAACTCCACCTGGTCGATGAACGCATCGTCGGCCGCATGCCGCAAACGCTGGGGTTTGCCGAAGCGGCCGCCCTGCCGCTGACCAGCATCACCGCCTGGGAGATGCTGTTCGACCGTCTCGGCATCGTGCCGGGCAAAACACCGAACAACAAAACACTGCTCATCATCGGCGCCTCGGGCGGCGTGGGCTCGATCATGACGCAGCTGGCCACGCGCCTGACCTCGCTCACCGTGATAGGCACCGCGTCACGGCCGGAAACCCAAGCCTGGGTGAAGGAACTCGGCGCCCATCATGTCATCGACCACAGCCGGCCGATTGCCGAAGAGCTCAAGCGTATCGGCATCCCCGCGGTGGACTACATCGTGGGCCTCACGCAAACCGACAGCCACCTGGCACAAATCGCCGAAGCCATCGCACCACAAGGCAAGTTCGGCCTGATTGACGACCCGGTGAAGTTCGACATCACGCTGTTCAAACGCAAGAGCGCATCCATCCACTGGGAACTGATGTTCACCCGCCCCCTCTTCGGCACACCCGACATGGTGGCACAGCACCGCCTGCTCAATGAGGTCGCCCAACTTGTCGATTCCGGCTTGATCCGCACGACGCTGACGGAAACGTTTGGTGTGATCAATGCCGCCAACTTGTGGCGGGCGCATGAGTTGGTGGAGTCTGGGAAGGCGCGGGGGAAGGTTGTGCTTGAAGGATGGGTTTGAGTTTTCTTGTTGAGGCCGGGGCTTGTTCCGGCCTTAACGCCGCAAAGTCTTGAACATCACAAACGCATCCACCAACCCCAACCTCACATGCCGAAAAGCCTCCGGCAAGGTCCCCACAATCTCAAACCCCAATCTTTGCCATAACCGAACAGCACGCTCATTCGTCGACACCACCAGGTTGAACTGCATCGCCAGAAAACCCATGGCCAGCGCTTCCTGCTGGGAGTGCTCGCACATCGCCGACGCCAGGCCTTTGCCCTGCGCTTCGGGCGCGACCACATAGCCGCAGTTGCAGACATGCGCACCCAGCCCCGGCTGGTTGGGTTTGATGAAGTAGGTGCCTAGCACTCGGCCGTCGTCGCTGTTCCCCTCACGCACTACATACGTCGCCCGGGGCACGTCCATCCACACCGCGTGTATTTCAGCTTCTGTGCTGTGGGGCGAAAAGGCATAGGTGTCGCCTGCTTCAAAGGTGGCGCGCAGCAGCGGCCAAACGGCGGGCCAGTCGGCCTCGGTGCAGCGGCGGATCAAGGGCTTGGGTTCATTCATGGCGGATAAGGATAAAAGTTATTTGCTATATTTTTAGTAGCTATACATCCATGTATAGGAAGGGCTACAACCTCAAATCGCTTACAAACCTCAAGCTTTTGGAGGCGCATCAACAACCTCGGCCGCCGTGCGAAATGCCTCGACCGCGGCGGGCAGGCCGCAATAAATGCTCGCGTGCAGCAGCACTTCCTGAAGCTGCTCGGGCGTCACGCCGTTGTTGAGCGCGCCGCGCACATGGCCTTTGAGTTCGTGCTGTTTGCCCAATGCCGTCAACATGGCTACGGTAATCAGGCTGCGTGTTTTCAGGTCCAGCCCCGGCCGCTGCCACACGTCACCCCAGGCATTGCGGGTCACAAAGTGCTGGATCGGCAGGGAAAAACCGGTGGCCTTGTCGAAAGCATTGGCCACAAAATCCTCGCCCATTACCTGTTTGCGGGTGGCGAGGCCTTTGTCGAAATCCTTGTCTGCGGGCTGCGTCATGGAGGCTCCTAAAAGACGAAGCGTAATGGAAAGCAAAAAAGCCCGCTCCGGTCTTCACCGGGCGGGCTTTGCCTCAATCAGGGCCTATGAGGGTCCGGCTCAATCAGGCAAGGTCGTAGCGATCCAGGTTCATCACCTTGTTCCAGGCTGCCACAAAGTCACGCACGAAGACCTGCTGCGAATCGCTGCACGCATAGACCTCCGCAATGGCCCGCAACTGCGAGTTCGAACCGAAGACGAGGTCGATCACCGTACCCGTCCATTTGAGTTCGCCCGTCGTGCGGTCGCGTCCCTCCAGCACATCTTCTGTGTCGGCAGATTTCTGCCACTTCGTGCGCATGTCGAGCAGGTTCACAAAGAAGTCGTTGCTCAAGGTTCCGGGCCGCTTGGTGAAAACTCCATGCTGGGCCTGCCCGACGTTGGCATTCAGGGCGCGCATGCCGCCAACCAGAACCGTCATCTCGGGAGCGCTCAGCGTCATCAGGTTCGCGCGATCCACCAGCTGCTCGGCTGCCCGCTGCGCCTGCCCCTTGCGGGTGTAGTTGCGAAAGCCGTCTGCGGCAGGTTCCAGCACGGCAAAAGACGCCACATCGGTTTGCGCTTGCGAAGCGTCCGTGCGGCCCAGTGAAAAAGGCACCTTCACGTCGTGGCCGGCTTTCCGTGCAGCCGCCTCGACGGCCGCGCAGCCACCGAGAACGATCAAATCAGCCAGCGAGATTTTCTTGCGGCCGGACTGCGCGCCGTTGAACTCGCCCTGGATGGCCTCCAGCACTTTCAGGACTTTCGCCAGCTCGGCCGGTTGATTGACCTGCCAATCCTTTTGCGGTGCCAGGCGGATGCGCGCACCGTTCGCGCCGCCGCGCTTGTCGCTGCCGCGGAAGGTGGAAGCAGACGCCCAGGCCGTTGTGACGAGCTGGGAGATGGAGAGCCCGGAGGCGAGGACCTTGGCCTTGAGGCCTTCAATATCCTGCTCATTGACCAGCGGATGATCGACGGCGGGAATGGGGTCCTGCCAGATCAGTGCCTCCTTCGGCACCAGCGGGCCCAGGTAGCGCGCAGCCGGGCCCATGTCACGGTGCGTCAGCTTGTACCAGGCCCGGGCGAAGGCGTCGGCAAACTCCTGCGGGTTCGCCATGAAGCGCCGCGAGATTTTTTCGTAAGCCGGATCCATGCGCATGGCCATGTCGGCGGTCGTCATCATCGGGGCATGGCGCAGCACAGGGTCATGGGCATCCGGCACGGTGGTCGCCGCGGCGGGGTCTTTGGGCTTCCACTGGTGGGCACCGGCAGGGCTCTTCGTGAGCTCCCACTCGTAGCCGAACAGGTTTTCAAAGTAACCGTTGTCCCACTTGGTGGGGTTCTTGGTCCAGGCACCTTCGATACCGCTGGTGACGGTGTGCACGCCGTGCCCGCCGCCAAACTTGTTGATCCAGCCAAACCCCTGGTCTTCAATGGTGGCGCCCTCAGGCTCGGGACCCACGTACTGGCCCGGATCGGCAGCGCCGTGGGCCTTGCCGAAGGTGTGCCCGCCGGCGGTGAGCGCAACAGTTTCTTCGTCGTTCATCGCCATGCGGGCGAAGGTCTCGCGGATGTCCCGCGCCGAACCCAGCGGGTCCGGTTTGCCGTTCGGGCCCTCGGGGTTCACATAGATCAGCCCCATCTGCACAGCACCGAGCGGGTTTTCGAGTTCGCGGTCGCCGGTGTAGCGCTTGTCGCCCATCCACTCGGCTTCAGGGCCCCAGTAAATCTCTTCCGGCTCCCAGACGTCCGGGCGCCCGCCGGCAAAGCCGAAGGTCTTGAATCCCATGGAGTCCATGGCCACGGTGCCGGCCAGAACCATCAGGTCGGCCCAGGATATTTTTCGGCCGTATTTCTGCTTGATCGGCCACAACAGGCGGCGTGCCTTGTCGAGGTTTCCGTTGTCCGGCCAGCTGTTGAGTGGTGCGAATCGCTGTGTGCCGGAGCCGGCGCCGCCGCGTCCATCGGCGATCCGGTAGGTGCCTGCGCTGTGCCACGCCATGCGAACGAAGAATGGGCCATAGTGGCCGTAGTCCGCAGGCCACCAGTCCTGCGAATCCGTCATGAGCTCATGGAGGTCTTTCACCACGGCATGCAGGTCCAGGGTCTTGAATTCCTCGGCATAGTTGAACGCCTCGCCCATGGGATCGGACAGCGATGAGTTCTGGTGAAGGATCTTGAGGTTCAGCTGATTGGGCCACCAATCGGCGTTCGTTGCGGCACCAGCCAGGGCATGTTTGCGGGCGCCACCCGAGAATGGGCAGCCGCCTTCGCTTTGCGTGTTGTGATCAGCCATGATGAGTTACCTTTGATGATTAAGTGGTGCCGAATGACGGCATGGAATTGCACTGCGGGACAGCCGGGACGCTTTGGTCAAGGCCGTGTGGGTGGGGCTGCTAATGGGGTCTCCTTTGACGGGCTTGCCAGGTGATGGCCTGTGAAGCACAGTCTAGGTTTCACTGCAAAATAATCAAAGGCAATTAAAGATATTTACCTAATAGTTTTTATCAATTGCATCTGTTTTGGCTTCAATTCCCCAGCGCGACCTGACGGGTAATCTTGCAGTTACGCTTGGGTCCGAGTCACTTATCGAGTCACTTATAAAGCCTTTGAAGGAACCCTCATGACCAGCCCCAAAACCGCCGGCACAGCACCCCGGTACCCTGCTCCCGAACTGAAGGACCTGCCGGAAGACATCAAAGCCAAAGTACTGGAGGTGCAGGAAAAAGCCGGCTTCGTGCCCAACGTATTCCTGGCGCTGGCGCGCCGCCCTGCCGAATGGCGTGCCTTCTTCGCCTATCACGATGCGCTGATGCTCAAGGAAGAAGGCTCCAACCCCAACGGCAGCCTGACCAAGGGCGAGCGCGAGATGATCGTCACCACGACGAGCGCCGCCAACAAATGCCTGTATTGCGTGGTGGCACACGGCGCCATCCTGCGCATCTATGAAAAGAAACCGCTGGTGGCCGACCAGGTGGCGGTGAACCACCGCAAGGCTGACATCACACCACGCCAGCGCGCCATGCTCGACTTTGCGATGAAGGTATGCCTGCAAGCAGACCAGATTGAAGACAGCGACTTTGAAGCGCTGCACGGCCACGGCTTTGACGATGAAGACGCCTGGGATATCGCGACCATCACGGCTTTTTTTGGGCTCTCCAACCGCATGGCGAGCTTCAGCAACATGCAGCCCAACCCCGAGTTCTACCTGATGGGCCGTGTGCCCAAGCCGCCCAAGGCCGCCTGAAACCGCTCAGGCGCGAATCACGCCCAGGACCCTGCGCACCCGCTATGCTCATGAATCAGCCTTCTCACAAGACTTAAAAACCATGGCACCAGACGCCACATCCACCGCCTCGACATCTTCTACCCCATCAGCCGGCGCTTACGGCCTGACCGTGCGCAAGCTGGAGATCGACCTGAGCGATGGCTTTGACCGCCACTG
This sequence comes from Polaromonas sp. P2_G11, assembly GCF_056403595.1. Lineage (NCBI taxonomy): Bacteria > Pseudomonadati > Pseudomonadota > Betaproteobacteria > Burkholderiales > Comamonadaceae > Polaromonas > Polaromonas sp. P2_G11. Next base: position 51,623 of record NZ_JBFUFE010000001.1, read on the forward strand.
GTTTGGCGGCGATGCCTTCCTGAGCCAGTACCACAACGCCTTGTCGATGAGTTTTCCGGTCGGCGAGCAGTCGTTCATCGAGGCCGTGCGCGACTGCGCCAAATTGCTGCCTCGCACGCCAGAGCACGCGCTGCTGCATGAAGCCACTGCACAGTTCATCGGCCAGGAGGCTACCCACCGCCACATCCACGGCCTGTACAACGCACAGTTGGAGAGGCAGGGCCTGGTCAACCGCTGGCAACACTGGGCCACGGCCCGCATTGACTTTGCCAAAAAACGCGGTGTGGCGCCCCACCACTTCCTTGCGGTCACGGCAGCCTACGAACACCTTACGGCGGTGCTGGCCGACTACATGCTTCGCCACGGTGACGCGCTGGACCATGCAGACCCGAAGATGCAGACCCTCTGGCGCTGGCACGCAGCCGAAGAGACCGAGCATCGCGCGGTAGCCTACGACCTGTACCAAGCGCTTGGCGGAAACCACGCATGGCGCGTGCGCTGGTATGTCTACGCGCTGCTGCTGTTTTCCTGGGACTCGGGCCGGCAAACGGTGCTGAACCTCTGGCATGACGGCACGCTGTTCAAACCAGGCACCTGGTGGAGTGCGATGAAATTTTTCTGGGGAAAAAATGGCGTTGTGTGGCGCTGTACCGCCCCGCTGCTGACCTACTTCAGGCGGGACTTCCACCCCGACCAGGAAACTGTTGCTGAACCCGGCCAGCAAACCCGCGCCATTGCCCAGCGCTGGTTGAAAGAGCACGCGGACAGCTTTCGCACAGTTCGCTGAAGCTTTGCTGCGATGCTGCAGCACCCATATGTCGCCAGGATTGCTATCTTATTGATAGCTGTTTGCGCATGACCTGATTAGGCCAGCGGGATTTTTCTTTCAGAATTACGCTTCAACCAGCTTGCGCATCCACTCGGGCAGGGCTTTGGCTTTTTGTGCCGGAAAGTCCACCCAGATGGTGGTGGCGCCGCCCGCGGCGCAGATCACGCCCGGCGTATCCGCGCGCTCCATGGTGGCCCAGCTTTCAAAGGTGGTGCGGCCAGGGTCGCTCACGTACATCTTCATCAGCACGTCGCCGGGGTATTCCAGCTGCTTGTAGAAATTGCAGAAGGCATTGACGATGACCGGGCCTTCCCCCTGAGGGTCGGGCTTGCAGCCAATGCCGTACATCCAGTCGATGCGGATGGTTTCGAGATAACGGAAGTAAGTGCCGTTGTTGAGGTGGCCCATCGCGTCCATGTCACCCCAGCGGATGGGGATATGCATCTCGTGGACCAGCTTTTTCTTTTCGGGAATTTCAATTTTCATGATGCCAATTTCCCCTATCGATGAGCCCTGATGGAAGCCAGGATTCCCAGTGTGAACAACACGCAGGCAGACAGTTGTACCAGTGTGGGCCAGTGGCCATCCCAGGCAAACGAATACAGCAGTGCAAAAATGGTTTCACTCACGATGAGCTGCCCGCACAGGCTGGCGCTGAGCCGCTGGCTGGCCATGTTCCACAAAATTGTCGCCAGCCAGGTGGAACCCAGACCGGCCAGGACACACAGCAGCACGAACACACCACGGTCTTCACGGCCAGCCAGCACGCTTGCGTTCGAACCCGCAAGCAGCCACATCAGCAATGCCCCGAGGCCGGTTGCCACACCCAGCCAGTTGGCCCAGTCGGTGGCGTTGACTTCAGGGTGCCGCTTGAGCCAGGCTGAATTCAGGATCGCAAAAGCCGTCCAGCACACCAGCGAGGCCGACACAAACAGCATGCCGCGCCAGAAATGTGTAGCCGTTCCCTCGCCGGCCTCGTGGGTGGAACCCATCATAAGTGCCAGCCCTGCCAAGGTGAGCGCCAGGCCGGGCAGCAGGGAAGCCCAACGCAGGCCTTGCGGCTTGCCCAGCAACATGACCCAGATCGGAATGGTGCCGATCACCAGCGAAGGCACTTCGGTGCCGGCGTCGCGTATAGCCAGCACCAGCAGCAGGTAGTAGCCGCTGAACCCGAGAATGCTCATGACCAGAGCGGCCCACGCCTGCCGCGCTGTGGGCAGGCGGCGGGTGCGCCATCCCGCCAGCATCACCAGCACGGCGAACACGCCGTACACCGCAAAGCGCCCGGCCGTCAGGTCAATGGACGAATAGCCGCCCACGCCCATGTCGAGCATGCGCGGCGCCACAAACACCAGGCCCCACAGCGCGCCCGCCGCGAGCCCGGCCAGAATGCCCGTCAGCATCCGTCAGGCAGTGTGCGCAGTGGCTACCAGGCGCAAACCTAGCAGCCCCATCGCACCGGCGGCGGTGCGGTCTACCGCAGCCTTGCTGCGCAGGTAGGCTGCGCGCGGCACAGCGGAAGACAAAACCACCGCCACCACGGCATACCAGCCGGTTTCCATCACGAGTACACCCACAAGCACCAGCAGGGCTGCGGGCAAGGGAAACTGCGCTGGCAACAGGGCCGCGAACACGCTGCTGTAAACCACCACGATCTTCGGGTTGCTCAGCTGCGTCACCAGCCCCTGGCGAAACGATTGCAACACCGTGCGACGCGAGGCGCCCTTGTCATCGCCGCTCATTTCCAGCGGCTGGCGCGCGCCGCGCCAGATATTGAAGGCGATCCACATCAGGTACAGGCCGCCCACGACCTTGAGCGCCATGTAGACACCAGGCAAGGCGGCCAGCAACGCCTGCAGCCCGGCCAGCGCCAACGCGGCAAACACCAGCGCCCCCAGGCCCATACCCACCGCGGCAGCCAGGCCGTCAGCGCGTGAACGCGAAACCGCGATGCGCGCAACCTGCACAAAACTGGGGCCCGGGCTGACCACGCCCGCCAGCAAGGCCAGGAAAATAAGGCCTATCGGGCCGAGGTAAGGGACTACCGAATCCATCATGTTGCTCTCCAGAAATTCATACGCCAAAACCGTCATCCGCCGCTATCACCGCGCCGTTGACAAAGTGGCTCTCGCCACTGGCCAGCATCACCAGCAGTGCATCCAGGTCTTGCGGTTTGCCGATGCGCTTGCGCGGCAACATCTGCACCAGCCTCTTGCCCTGCTCGGTTTCCCAATGGTGGTGGTTGATCTCGGTGTCAATATAGCCGGGGCAGACGGCGTTGACGTTGATGCCGAACTTGCCCCACTCCAGCGCCATGGCTTTGGTCATCTGCACCACGGCGGCCTTGCTCATGCAGTACACGCCGATCTGCGGCAGTACGCGCAAGCCGGCCATGGAGGCGATGTTGATGATGCGGCCGCCGGCATAGTTGCCGGGCCCGGCACCGCGCGAACGGGCCAGCATGCGCTTGCCGACTTCCTGCGCCACGAAGAAGGCGCCCTTCACATTGGTGTTGAAGATGAAGTCATAGTCTTCCTCGCCGACGTCCTGGATGCGCTGTGTGGTGCTCACGCCGGAGTTGTTGACCAGGATGTCGATGGGGCCGACCTCCGTTTCAGCATGGGCCACGCCGGCCTTGATGCTGGCGTGGTCGGTCACGTCGAGCTCAACCACATGCGCATCGCCACCCGCAGCCTCAATCTGCGCGCGCAGGTCCTTGAGCTTGTCGAGCCTGCGGCTGGCCAGCACCACGGCCGCGCCGGCACGGCTCAGTGTTTTGGCGAACTGCGCACCCAGCCCGCCGGATGCACCGGTCACGAGAGCGACACGCCCCGACAGATCAATGCTGTAAGCCATTAGAGGCTCCTCTCTCAATTTAAACCGTACAAAAGAGAACGACCGTTCGCATCGCCGCATTCGCGACATAAAATCCAACGCGAGACCGACAATCCTTCCTGAAAATCATTATCAGCGAGTCCCCGATGAATACCCAAGAAATTCTGGCCCAGTTCGGCCCGCGCGAAGCAATGGAATATGACGTGGTCGTGGTGGGCGGCGGGCCCGGCGGGCTGGCTACCGCCATTCGCCTGAAACAACTGGCCGCAGAAAAAGCCACGGACATCTCCGTGGTGGTTCTCGAAAAGGGTTCCGAACCCGGTGCCCACATTCTTTCGGGTGCGGTGATGGACCCCAAGGCATTGACCGAACTGATTCCGGACTGGAAAGCGCAAGGCGCGCCATTGAACCAGCCTGTCACCGCCGACGAGGTTCTTTTTCTCAGCGAGAAAAGCGCGATCAAGACGCCCGCCTTTTTTGTGCCGGACTGCTTCCACAATGAAGGTAACTATGTCATCAGCCTGGGCAATGTGGTGCGCTGGCTGGCGCAGCAGGCAGAGGGCTTGGGCGTTGAAATCTTCCCGGGCTTCGCGGCGGCCGAAGTGCTCTACAACGACGACGGCTCCGTCAAGGGCGTGGCCACCGGCAACCTCGGCATCGGCAAGGATGGCCAGCCGACCGACAACTTCCAGCTCGGCATGGAACTGCACGGCAAGTACACCGTGTTTGCCGAAGGCGCGCGCGGCCACCTGGGCCGCCAGCTGATCAACCGCTTCAAGCTCGACGAAGACAGGGACCCGCAAGGCTACGCGCTGGGAGTGAAAGAACTCTGGGAAATCGACCCGGCCAAACACAAGCCGGGCCTTGTGATCCACACTGCCGGCTGGCCCATGGACAGCCAGACCTACGGTGGCGGTTTCATGTACCACCTGGAGGACAACAAGGTCACGCTGGGCATGGTCACCGGCCTGGACTACAGCAACCCCTACCTCAGCCCGTTTGAAGAGATGCAGCGCTGGAAGACCCATCCCAGCATCAAGGCTTACCTCGAAGGCGGCAAGCGCCTCAGCTACGGCGCGCGCGCCATCACCGCAGGCGGCGCGCTCAGCCTGCCCAAGACCGTGTTCCCGGGCGGCGCGCTGATCGGCTGCGAAGCCGGCTACCTCAATGCCGCCCGCATCAAGGGCAGCCACGCGGCCATCAAGAGCGGTATGCTGGCCGCTGAGGCCGCCTATGGAGCTGTCACCGCCGGCCGCCAGCACGATGAACTGGCCGCTTACCCTGAAGCCTATGCCAAGAGCTGGCTCGCGCAGGAGCTCAACCAGTCGCGCAATTTCAAGTCCTGGTTCAAGAAAGGCCTCTACGTCGGCGCCTTCATGACCGGCATCGAGCACTGGCTGTTGCCCAAGCTGGGCTTCAAGTCGCCGCCCTGGACCATCCACAACAGCATTCCGGACTACGCCAAGCTCAAGCCGGCGGCCGAGTGCACGCCCATCGTGTATCCCAAGCCCGACAACAAGATCACCTTCGACCGCCTTAGTTCGGTTTTCGTCTCCAACACCAACCACGAAGAGCACCAGCCCGCGCACCTGACGCTCAAGGACGCGAGCGTGCCGGTGAGCATCAACCTGGCCCAATACGCCGGCCCCGAAAGCCGCTACTGCCCGGCCGGTGTCTACGAGTTCGTAAAGAACCCCGACAACTCCGACCGCCTGCAGATCAACGCGCAGAACTGCGTCCACTGCAAAACCTGCGACATCAAGGACCCGACTCAGAACATCGTGTGGGTCACACCTGAAGGCGGCGGCGGGCCCAATTACAGCGGCATGTAAGCACAGCCTCTCCATCAACGAAAGCCCGGCCTCCCCCGGGCTTTTTTCATGCGATTTGCTACGCCGGGTTAATTCCCGGGAATTCAGCGCACTGTGCGAGCAGTCGCAGCAGCCCCTGATCTTTGTGACTTTTTGTCGTTTGCCGTTGGGATGCCAACTGCTCACGAACAGTTCAGCTGCCCGCCAGCTGGCGATTTGCAACCGTCATTCACAAGTGCTTACCGAACGATTCGAAACGCTTTGAGGCCAGCGTGACGGCTTCCCACGCACATATGCGGCTTACGCTGACATCCTTTCTCCACGCGTCAAAGACACTCGTAACTAGCCCCTGAAAGGGAATGGTCTGGTGATGTCTGGATGCTGCCCGTCCATGCAATCCCTCACGCGAACATGTTTCAGCAGTGTTACGCCGGCGTCGTGACCCGTATCAAATCAACCCGCTGCCATGCAGCCTTTTGCAATGACCCTGAACAAATCCAGTGTGCGACCTAGTGTGCTATTAACCGGTGGAGCCGGATACATCGGAAGCCATACTTTTGTGGCGCTGGTGAATGCCGGCTACCAGCCTGTCATCCTCGACGACTTTTCCAACAGCCATCCTGCCGTGCTGCACCGGCTGCAGCAGCTGACGGGTCAGCCCGTACCGTGCGAACGCGGCAACGTACTGGACACCGATTTTGTGGCCGGGGTCCTGCAACGCTACCACTGCGTTGCGGCCGTCCACTTTGCCGGGTTCAAGGCCGTAGGGGAAAGTGTGCAACGCCCTCTCATGTACTACCAGAACAATGTTGGCGGACTCCTGAGTTTGTTGCGGGCGATGGAAACGACGGACTGCCGGGCCGTAGTCTTCTCTTCAAGCGCCACGGTCTATGGGGACCCCGCCACCGTGCCCATCAACGAGCAGTTTCCATGCATGCCGGAGAGCCCGTATGCCCACACCAAACTGATGTGTGAAAACATCCTGGCATCGCTGCGCATTTCAGACGCGGCGTGGCGGGTCGGGGTGCTGCGCTACTTCAACCCGGTGGGCGCGCACCCCAGTGGACTGATCGGCGAAGACCCCAATGGAATCCCCAACAACCTGATGCCGTACGTCACCCAGGTGGCCGTGGGCAAACGGGCCACGCTCAATGTGTTTGGCAATGACTACCCCACGCCCGACGGCACCGGGGTGCGCGACTACCTGCACGTCACCGACCTTGCGGCAGGCCATGTGGCCGCAGTCGATGCTTTGCTGGCAAGCGGCAAGAGCTTTACGGTCAATCTGGGCACCGGCGAGGGCACCAGTGTTCTCGGTGTGGTCCAGGCGTTTGAGCGGGCAAGCGGACGGCCGATTCCTTATGAATTTGCACCTCGACGAGCCGGGGATGTCGCACAGTACTTTGCAGATGTTTCCCTGGCCGGCAGCCTGCTGGGCTGGCGCGCCACATGCACCATCGACGACATGTGCCGCGACTCCTGGCACTGGCAGCAGCGCAATCCCGAAGGCTACAGGAACACCTCTGAAAACGGTACGGACATATCCGCATCTGAGCCCATGCGCAATAGCCCGAACGGACTCATTCAGCCGGCAGTCAGCATGTGAGCAATTCAAGCCTTGCCCCAAGAATGCGCCACGCTTTTTTGAACTCAATAAATAGCATAAAGCGCGCCATGAGCCATTCGGACTATTGTCAATTGCTGCACTGCACAACAAACTCTTTTCCTGCTTTGACAGAAGGAAAACCCTATGTTTCGAACCCTGTTTACCGCCATTTTGGCCACCTGGATTGCTTCAGCAACGGCGTCTACCAACCCGCCTGCAGCGCCCGCAGCGGTGACGCCAACGGGAGCTACCGCCAAAGCGACACGTATGAAACTGCAGCCCGGCACTGAGCCCGTCAAGGTCAACACAGTCCACAGTGTGGACGCGGTGCGCAGTGGCCAATCCGGCCTGGGTGTCACGGCGGCGGGCGAGGCAGATACGGACGAATCCGGATGGCACCCTTACGGCACGCTGCTGGCCACATTGGCGTTGATGGGCGTGATTGCCGTTCGCCGCCATAAAGCAGAGAGGTCTTGAGCATGAGTGGCCTCGGCCGTCCGGGTGTTGCAGCGGTCAAATGGAGCGCCGTTTCCACAGCGGCACGCTTTGGGCTGCAGCTGGTGGCCCAGGTGATTCTGGCCCGCACCCTGGGGCCGGAGATTTTTGGCGTTTTTGCCATCGGCATGGTGGTACTGACATTCGCCACATTTGTCTCCGGTTTTGGCTTCAGCTGGAGCCTGTTGCAACGCACCACACTGAGTGACGAGGACGTCCGGTTTGCCTGGACATGGCAACTGATCGTGGGTATTGCCACCATGCTTGCCCTCTATTTTCTGGCGCCGCTGCTGTCGGCTTATTTCCGGGAGCCGCGCTCGCAATTCGTCATTGAATGGCTATCGGTGGCGTGCCTGCTGGGTGCTGCGGCAGCACCGGCTACTTACCTGCTGCAGCGTGACCTGAATTTCCGGGCAGTGGGACTGATCCAGGTCGGCAGCTATGCCGCTGGGTATGTGGCTGTTGGGGTGCCGATGGCACTGCTTGGCCAGGGTGAGGCTTCGCTGGTAGCGGCCTGGCTGGTTCAGGCGGCTGTTGTGTTTGTTGCAAGTTATGCCCTCAAGCCGCATGCGCTTCGCCCGCTGTTCTGGTATGCCGATGCAAAGTCCGCTGTCGGTACGGGACACACGGTCTTTTTGACCAATATCGTCAACTGGGTACTCAACAACCTTGACCGGGTATTGATAGGCCGGTTGCTCAACGCACAATCGCTGGGTCTCTATAACGTGGCTTACAACCTGGCCACAATGCCCAACACCTTGCTGCTGGGTGCACTTCAGCCCGCGTTCCTGGCGGCGGGCGCACGCCTGCAAAACGACCGGCCACGACTGGGCCGCGCTTATCTGCAGATGCTGGCCACCATTGTGGTGTTGGGACTCCCCGCCTTTGCGACGCTTGCCTTTCTGTCGCCCGACATCGTGCGTGTGCTTTATGGGCCCGCATGGAGTGGGGCAGCCTGGGTGCTGGGAATTTTGTTCCTCTGCATGCCGGCGTACGTCATCTGGGGACTGTCGACACCCGTGCTGTGGAACACCGGACGCAAGTACTACGAATTTGCGCTGCAGCTCCCGCTGATCGTTTTGGGCATCCTCGGTTTTTACCTGTTTGCAGGCCAGGGAATCCACATGGCTGCAGTCGTGGCGGGTCTGTTGCTGGTACTGCGCGCAGCCGTTACGGCTACGGCTGCATTCCGTGCACTGGAGCTTGGCTGGATGTCCCTGCTACCGGATGCCCTGCGCGGGTTTCTTCTTTGTGCCGCTTGCGTTTTAGGTGTGATGGCAGGTCAGCACGCGGTTGCACGGTTTGATATTCCCCTGCTCTCGCTGCTTGCCGGAAGCCTGTCCGCAGTAGTCCTGCCGGCATTGCTGCTTGCCCTGAGGCCGCAAATGCTGGGGCGGGAAACATCCGAAATGGTCATCCGGTTTGTCCCCGGACTGGCGAAGTTTTTGCGCCGCGGTGTTTCGGCACCACGTACCGATCTTTCCAATTCCCTTGAGCAGCCACTCTAAGGAGCTATCCTGGATCAACCCATCGTTATTTCGGTTCTGGTTGCCGGTGCCATTTTGGCGGCGCTTTTGGCGACGCTGGGCATGGCGGGTGCAGTTCATGTCACGTCACGCCGTGCGCACGGGTACATGCATGTCATTTTCTACGCCATCCTGGCAATGGTGGCCCTGAACAATTTCCTCTCGGGGCGCGACCTCTCCAGCAGTGCATTTAAATTGGACGAAGTTGCGGTGGTGGTGCGCCACCCGCTGGTGGCTTTGGCGCAGCCGCTGGTTTCCCTCTTGCTGCTCACGCTGGCGGGGGAACGCATCATCACGCACTGGCTTCAACGTGACAAGACGGTGCAGGCCCCCCCGGTGATGTTGATCACCTTTGTTCTTTTCTGGGCAGGCACGGTGGCCTCACCGGCTCTTCTGGGCCTGCATCCGCATGTGTCACACGATTATGTGTACCCACTGCTCATCGGCATCGCGGCGGTGCTTGCCACCAGCATCGAAAGAGACCTCGCGTTCAAGGCGGCTCGCAACGCCCTGCTGCTCTTTATGGCAGCGGGCTTGCTGCTGATCCCTTTCAAGCCAACGCTGGTGCTGGACCTCTCCTATACGCAGGGCTTGCTGCCGGGTGTACCGCGGCTGGCAGGGCTGGCCGCGCATGCGGTGTCACTCGGCATGCTGGCTCAGCTGGGCTTGTTGTGTCTCCTCGCGCGCCCTCTGCAGAGCGTCTGGCTTAATCGCCTGGCGTGGGGAATGGGGCTTCTTGTACTTTTTCTCGCTCAATCCAAAACAGCCTGGATTTCTTTTACCCTGTGCTCCGCCTGCATTCTTGCTGTACGGCAGGGGCCCGCGTTTCTGCGCCGCGCCAGTGATCCGGTGCGGCCCGAATTCGGCATCGTCTCGTTGGTGGGGTTCATGGTTGCGGTGGCCGGCGTCACGTTGGTGCTGATGTTTGGCGATATCGATGCGCGTCTGTCCAGCTTCTTTGACAGCGCCCAGGGCGCGCAACTCGCGTCCATGACCGGCCGTGATCAGATCTGGGCAATTGCCTATGACGAATGGCAGCGCAACCCTGTGTTCGGCTACGGACCCACCCTGTGGGATGTCAGTTTCCGTGAAAGTATCGGCATGCCCAATGCGACCCACGCGCACAACCAGTTTATGGACACGCTGTCGCGCTCCGGCACGGTGGGTGCCGCTGCACTGGTGTTGTACGCATTGGTGCTGCTGGTCCTGTCTATCCGCTATGCACGTGCCAGCGGCGGCCTTTCACTGGCGTTGTTCGTGGCGCTGGCACTGCGCGCCATCAGTGAAGTGCCGCTGCTGCTCTTCGGTTACGGCCCCGAGCTCACCACTCACGTGCTTTTGCTGATGACGCTGGCGGCTGCAGCGCGCGAAGCCCATGCCCGCAGAAGGCAGCCGGCAAGCTTGCCGGAAGGTGCCACGCCCCGCTTCGCCGGGAACTTCCATCCGTCCCCGGCTACCTCTCGAGCCCGACCATGAAATTTTCGATTGTCATTCCGCTTTACAACAAGGCACCGTACATCAACGACACCATCGCGTCGGTGCTGGCACAAACCTTCTCGGACTTCGAGGTCATTGTGGTGGACGACGGTTCCACCGACGGCGGTGCGGAACTGGTAACGTTCATACCTGACCCGCGATTGCGCCTGGTGCGCCAGGCCAATGCCGGTGTTTCCGCCGCCCGGAACCTGGGAATTTCGCTGGCAAAAGGCGAATGGGTTTCCTTTCTCGACGCCGATGACTGGCACCATCCCCAGTACCTGGAAACCCTCCTGTGGACGCAGGCGCGTTACCCGCAGGTCGACACGGTGGCCACCGACTTCTTGCCGGTTCCCGATACGCACACCATGTGGCCGCCGAACTGGCCAGTGCTGGCAGATCAACCGGAAGTGGAACTCATCACCGATCTGCCGCGGCGCTGGATGAGCGCGCCGTCGCTGTGCACCAGCGCGGTGTCCGTGCGAAGCGCGCGCTTGCGGCAAATGCAGCCATGCTTTCCTTCGGGAGAGTCGCACGGCGAAGACCTGGATCTATGGTTCCGTCTGGCTGAGAAAACCCCCGTTGCGCTGGTCCGGTCGCCCTTGATGGCGTATCGGCTGGCTGTGGAAGGCGGCCTGACGACATACCACCCCGACCTGGCCATGCCACCGTTTCTGGAACGCATGCGGGCACGTGCACTATCAGGGGCCATGACCACAGCACAACGCCGGTCTGCACTGTGGCTTGTGGCGCAACACGAGTTGACGCTGGCACGGCAGGCATTGGCATCCGGAAGCCGCCGTGAGGGCTTCGACTGGCTGGTGCGCGCACACCGCGCGGCTACCGGGAGACGCTGGTGGCTGACGGCGGCCATGCTTTTCATGCCGGGCCAGGTGGTGAAAAACTGGCAGCTTTGGCGCACGCGCCGGACCGTTCACACCGGCAGCCCGGCCGAAGCAGGATAAAAAAATGAACCCCAAATCACCCCGCAAAATTACCCCCCTCTGGCATTCCTGCCGGGTCTCCGTGGTCATCAAGGCACTGAATGAGGAAAAACGCATCCGGGCGACCATCGAGAGTGCGCTGCGCGCTGTTTCCACCGTGGGAGGAGAGGTCATTCTTGCCGACTCCTGCTCGACCGACAGCACAGTGGAACTAGCATGTACTTACCCCATCCGTATCGTCCAGCTGGCCAATCCCAATGAGCGCTGCTGCGGCGTGGGCCCGCAACTGGGCTACCAGCATTCGCATGGCGACTTCATTTATATCCTCGATGGCGACATGCAGATGCAGGAAGGCTTTCTTGAGAAAGCACTCGATTTTCTGGATGCCCATGAAGACGTCGCAGGCGTCGGCGGACGGGTGGTGGAGCAAAACACCGCGAGCCTGGAATACCTTGCGCGTGGAGAACGCGCCTCGCCGCACCTGCTGCCTGGCAAGGTCGACCGGCTCGACGGCGGAGGGCTTTACCGTCGCACAGCCATTGAGGCCGCAGGCTATCTTTCCGACCGTAACCTGCACAGCTATGAAGAATTTGACCTGGCCATCAGGCTGCGCGCTCTCGGCTGGCATCTGTGGCGCCTGCCGGTGGATGCCGCCAACCACTTTGGCCACGATGCACCACCCTATCGCTTGTTGATGCGGCGCTGGAGCACCCGCTATATCTGCGGGCTGGGCGAACTGGTCCGCGCTGCCGCCGGCCAGCCCCGACTGCATCTGGCGCTGCAGGGCCTGCGGGAACTGCGCCTGTACATGGCCGTCCTGGGCTGGTGGGCGGTCATGGCCAGCCTGGTATTCTGGCCGGTATCGGCTCCCCTGCGCATGGCATTCTTTTGCATCATCGTCACGGCGCCGGTGTTGCTGATGACCTGGCGAAAACGGTCTGTCACCAAGGCCCTCTATTCGGTGATCTCATGGTGCTTCAATGCCGCGGGCCTCATACGCGGCCTGCTTCGCCGGCAACGCCCGGCTGGCGAGGCCATCGCGAGCCGGATACTCAAGGACTTCTCAATGGCGCCTCGCCAGGCAATTCAGGGGAGCGCCCATTGATCGGCCCCGATGGAAGCCCGCAGAAGCAGCAGGCGACGCAGCAATTCACGGGCGTACAAATTCTGAGGTTTGCCGCGGCCATGCTTGTCGTGGTCATGCACATTACCCAGGCCATTTCCATCCACATCGGCGGAACCGGCCCAACCCATTATTGGGCAGACGGCTCCGCAGGCGTAGACATCTTTTTTGTCATCAGCGGGTTTGTCATGGCCATGTCAACATCGGCACTGCCTTCCGACGCTGCGTCGCGGGTCAATGCCGCCTGGGTGTTCATGCGGAGGCGCTTGCTGAGGATCGCACCGCTCTACTGGTTCTATACCTTGTTGAAGGTCGTCCTCTTGCTGGCTTTGCCGACCCTCGCATCCCGCGCATCCGTGGAACCGGGGCATCTGACCGCCTCCCTTTTGTTCATCCCTGCCGTGAGCCCGTGGGGCCTCGTATTGCCCGCGCTGCCCGTCGGCTGGACGTTGAATTTCGAAATGCTTTTTTATGCGGTTTTTGCGGCAGCCATTGCCCTGGGCGCACCACGCATCCGGTTTTGCTTGCTGGTTTTTCTACTGATTTTCACGGCTGGTCGGTATGTACCGGACTCGGTGGTGCTGGGTTTCTACGCCCAGACCATTGTTTTCGAGTTCATTCTTGGAGTCTGCATTGCCTATGCCTTTTTGCATTTTCGGCATGCATCGCCAGGAGCCGGCCTGATCGTCATGACCGCTGGCGCGATGTTCATGTTTATCCCTGACTGGGGGCACTCGGCCGACCGTTTCGCCACCTGGGGCTGCGGTGCTGCGCTGGTTGTCCTCGGGTCAATCTGGCTCGAGCCATGGACCTTGCGCGCACCACTGGCTTCCCGTCTGTCTTTCCTGGGTGACGCTTCCTACTCCATCTATCTCTCGCACACCTTCGTGGTACCGGCCGGTGTGCTGGCGCTGAAAAAACTGGGCGTGCAGGACAGCCTGGCCATCGTGCTTGCCGTGGGCACGGCCGTGGTGGTTGCAGGCTGCATCTCGTACGTGTGGCTGGAGCGTCCCATGACCACCTTCTTCAAGCGCGCACTCTTTAGAAAGCCCGGTCTTTCTTATCAAGGTACAGGAAAGTAATTATGAGAAGTGAATCGCTGCCGCATTCGGCCGCACGAGAACGCGAGGGGCGCTATATCTACCTTGCGTGTCCCTGGACGCCCAAAGGCGGCGGCATGTTCAAGGTCGCGGACTACCTGATTCAGGCCCAGGCGTTTTCAGCCCCTGCCGATGCGGCGGAACTCCGTCCGCTTGACACCCGCGGCGGCGCCAACGCGCTGTATTCACTTTGGGTGCTGGCAACTGCCATGGCCAGAATAGTGCGCGGAAAACTCAACGGCCGGCTGGCGGGTGTCCATGTGAACATGGCCGAGCGGTTGAGCCTCTTTCGCAAGAGCGTGATCATCATTGTCTGCCGCGCCCTCGGTATTCCGGTGGTGCTTCATTTGCACGCTGCGCAGCTGCATCATTTCTACCGGTCGTTGCCCCGTCCGCTGCAGATGCTGACGCGCTGGGTATTTTCGCTGCCGGCCAGTTGTGTGGTGCTGGGATCATCCGCACGGCGTTTTGTGGTCGAAGAACTCGGCGTGCCGGCCAATCGCGTGGAGATCGTTATCAACGGTGTTCCCGAACCTACCCATGCACGGCGCATAGCCTCGGAACAAATCGTGCAGCGCGTGCTCTTTTTGGGAAACCTGTCGGAGCGCAAGGGGGTATCGGATCTTTTGCAGGCGCTGGCGCTCCCGGGATTTGATGCCTCACGAACCGAAGTGATTCTGGCCGGCGGCGGCGATATCGAAGCCTACCGGATAAAGGCAAAGCAACTGGGCATCGAAGCACTGCTTGATTTTGCCGGCTGGTCCGACCAGCAGCAGGTCGCACGCCTGATGGCTCGCGCCGATGTCCTGGTATTGCCTTCTTACGACGAGGGCCTGCCACTGGTCATCCTGGAGGCCATGGCCAACGGCGTTGCGGTGGTCTGCAGCCCGGTAGGCGAAATACCTTCCGTGTTGACCGATGGGGTCAATGCGTGCTTTGTGCAGGCTGGCGACGCAGCCGGTATTGCCAGGGGCCTGCAGCAGGTGCTGAACGAGCCTGCGCTGAGGACTTCACTGGAGCGCAACGGCCGGGCACTTTACGAACAGAACTTTTCCCTTGCCCGTTTCTTTGCCAGCGTTGCGCGCATCCACCAGCGCAATTTCGGCGTAGCAGCCCAACCGCTGCGCACCACCGCCAAATCTGTCCCGGACACCCACCTATGATCACGCAGGCCAATGACATTCAGGCCGGCAGCCGCCTTCAGGCGGACGTCTGCGTAGTGGGTGGCGGCCCTGCGGGCATTGCATTGGCGCTCACCTTGTCGGAGCAAGGGCATTCCGTGCTTCTGCTGGAGTCGGGGCAGCTGCAGGCGCACGCTCCCACCCAGTCGCTCTGCGAGGGAGAAGTCGCGGATGAGCGGCTGCACAGCCCACCCGGCAAATATCGCCAGCGGCGCCTGGGGGGATCCACCGCGATCTGGGGCGGACGCTGCATGCCCTTCGATCCCATTGACTTCGAGACCCGCAGCTACATTCCGCACAGCGGGTGGCCGCTGTCTTACGAAGACCTGCGACCCTACTACCCGCGTGCCAATGCCCTCGCGGAAGCCGGGCGGTTCATTTATGACGCGGGTGAAGCCCTGGAGCCGGAAATCGGTCCGATGATTGCAGGGTTCGACAGTTCGCGCGTGCTGACCAATGGGCTGGAGCGGTTTTCCTGTCCCACGCATTTCGGCAATCGCTATGCACGGCGGCTTGAGCTGGCGCCCAATATCCAGGTACTGCTGGGAGCCAACTGCACTGCAGTACGGCTGCACGCCGACGGAAGGGCCGTCCGGGAACTCGAGGTACGCACCTTGGCAGGAACACACTTTTGGGTGACTCCGAATACCACGGTACTGGCCATGGGCGGGCTCGAAACGGCGCGTTTGTTACTGGCGTCGCGGGATGTCGTTCCGCAAGGCGTCGGCAACCAGCATGATGTGGTGGGGCGCTACTACATGTGCCACATCGCCGGGAATGTCGGCACCCTGACCGTTCATGGGCCCGTCAGCAATGTGCGGCACGGCTATGAAATTTCCCCGGAAGGCATCTATTGCAGGCGCAGGCTGTCTGTGGCCGCCCACGAGCAAAGGCGCCTGGGCCTTGCCAATGCAGTCGCCCGCCTGCACTTCCCGCGCATCACCGATCCGGTGCATCGCAACGGGGTGTTGTCGGGGCTGTTCCTGGCCCGCAAGCTGATCAGCTACGAATACGGCAAGCGGCTCAACGATGGCCACGCCCCCACGGCAGGGACTTACGCCCGCCACCTCCTCAATGTGGTGGCCGACCCTCTGGACACCACGGCTTTCCTGGCCCATTGGCTGGCCAGGCGCTCCTTCGCTGAACGCAAATTCCCGTCAGTGATTCTGCGCAACCGCACCAACCGCTTCAGCCTTGAAGTTCATGGTGAGCAAATACCCCAAGCCCACAGCCGGGTCACACTTGCCGGCACTGTCGATGCGCTGGGCATGCCTCGCCTGAAGGTGGATTGGCGCTACAGCCAGGCGGACATCGACTCCGTCCGCAAAACCCTGGACGTGATGGCTGAAGAATTCGCGCGCAGCGGAAAGGCCCACTTCGACTACAACCGCCAGACCCTTGAGGACGACCTCGTGCGCTTCGGCGCCTACGGGGGACACCACATCGGCACCGCACGCATGGGCGATGACGTGCGCACCAGCGTGGTCAATGCCGACTGCCAGGTTCACTCGGTGCACAACCTGTTTGTAGCCGGAAGCGCCGTTTTCCCTACGTCAAGCCAGGCCAATCCGACTTTGACCCTGATTGCCATGTCGCTCCGGCTGGGCGACACGCTGTCGCATCGCTTGCGTGCAGAGCGGACACCGATCCAGTTGAAGGAGGCCGCATGAAGGTACTGGTATTGGGAGGGTCAGGCCACATCGGCAGGCGCCTGCTGGAAATGCTGCACGGCACTTCGTGGGCGATCCCCACGGGAGCGTCCAGACAGAAGAATCTTTCGAACGGCACGGAAAAGTTGCGGGCCGAATGGCTGGAACTAGATACCCGAGACGCTGGGCAACTTGCGGTGGCACTAAAAAACTTCGACGCGGTTGTTAACTGCGTGGCGGGCGATGCAGCGTCGATTTCTGAAGGCATGCACGTCCTGGTCGACGCCGCGCTCAAGGCAAACTGTCCGCGCATTGTTCATTTGAGCACCATGTCGGTTTATGGCCCTGCAGAAGGCCTTATCCGTGAGGGTGCGCCACGTGATCCCAGCCTGGGTTGGTACGGCCGTGCCAAGTGCGAAGCGGAAACCAGTCTGGAGGAATTTACCCGTCGCGGCGGTGCAGCCGTGATGCTGCGGCCAGGCTGTGTTTTTGGCCCTGGCAGTGAACTCTGGGTCGGACGCATCGGCCGATGGCTTCAGTCCGGGCGTCTTGGCGACCTTGGCATCGCTGGCGATGGTTGGTCCAATCTTGTCCACGTGGACGACGTTTGCCAGGCTCTGCTGGTTGCACTGCAGCTGCCGGTGGCTCCAGGCGAGTTGCCGGCTTTCAATCTGGCTGCGCCGGACAGTCCTCGCTGGAACGACTACTTTGTTGACCTGGCTCTCGATATCAGGGCAACGCCGGTGAAACGCATCGGCCGGCGCCAGCTGAGCGTGGACTCCTGGGTAGGTGGCCCACCACTCAAGGCAGCTGAGCAGGCCTTGAAATTTCTTGGCATCACCGGCCGGCGGCTTCCCGATGCGTTGCCACCGGGATTGCTCCGTTTGTGGTCCCAGCACATTCAACTCGACTCGCAGGCAGCAACGGAACAATTGGGATTGGCGTGGACACCTTATCGCACCGGTGTGCATGACTCGGCCCGGTGGTTCCGTACCGGGGCATCAACCAGCGGCCAAACCATGGAAAAAATAGTATGCCTTCCCTGAAAGCCGATATTCACCGGAAATTTGGACGATCCGACGGGCATCTGGCATTGAAAGGCGCCCTTCTGGATCCGGCATTTCGCGTGGTGGTCACCTTGCGTCTTTGCCAGGCAGCCCAGCAACTGCCGCCTGCATGGCGCTGGTTCGCGATGGTTCCTGCACAGCTGCTGTACCGACTGACAAGCCAGCTGGCGGGGATCGAAATACCCTGGCGAACCACCATTGCGCCCGGACTTGCACTCACCCATGGCCGCGGCATCGTCGTCAACGCGAACGCACGTATCGGCAGCAACGTCACGCTGTTTCATGGCGTAACGATCGGGCAGCGGGATTACATTGACAGTGAAGGCCGGCGGAACACCGTTTACCCGGTGATTGAAGACGATGTGTGGATCGGGCCGCACGCGATTGTAGTGGGCGGCGTGACTGTGGGGAAAGGCAGCAGGATTGCCGGCGGAGCGTATGTCTTTGAGAACGTCCCCCCCTACAGCGTGGTGATGGGAAACCCCGGGCAGATTGTTAAAACCAACTGCACACCGGATGTAGACAACCGCTACGCGCCGGTAGCCGTAGACGAAGAAAGCCAGCACTCGCGGCCGCAACGTCAATCGCTCGCAGTGAATGCCGGATCAGCGTCGGTTCAGCGAGGCCAGGCGCAAGGCCCGCGTTAAAAATAGCGGATTGCCTATCACGTAGCGCTGAAACAACCGGCGCGGCTCCAGCGCCAGGCGAAACAACCACTCCAGACCGGCCCTCTGCATCCACAGCGGCGCTCGCGGTGTTTTTCCACCCAGAAAGTCAATGATGGCTCCGCCGCAAACGATCAGGCAGGGAAAGTCCAGCAAGGCACGCAGTCTGGCCGCCACTTCCTCCTGCCGGGGCATTCCCATGCCGAGCACGATCAGCGCCGGTTGGTGCTGAACTGCCAGCAGGGCGTATGCCTCAGCATCCAGGAAGCCATCGGCTGCAATAAGCTGGCTGTGGGGAGCCAGTTCCTGCTGGACACGCAGCCGGCCC
The DNA here is from genome assembly GCF_056403595.1 of Polaromonas sp. P2_G11. NCBI lineage: Bacteria > Pseudomonadati > Pseudomonadota > Betaproteobacteria > Burkholderiales > Comamonadaceae > Polaromonas > Polaromonas sp. P2_G11. The sequence continues at coordinate 70,258 of NZ_JBFUFE010000001.1, forward strand.
TTGGCCAGATAGGGATCACGTGTACCAAACAACGCAATGCGGCGGCCGTCAAACGCCCGGATCAGTTGCGGAATGAAGTCCGTCCCATTGAGATTGAGGCCGGGCTGCATCCGCAGCAATTTAAACAGCGTTGCCATGCCGGAGCCGTCCCTGAGCACCAGGTCGGCCGAATGCATTGCCTCAAAAAAAGGAACCGACGCCACCATGGAATTCATCGCATGCGCATTGGCGAAAGCCAGTACCTGCGGCCTTGCAGGGTGGCTAAGGGACGCCAGCAGTGCCTGGCTGTCGACAGGGCTTTGCACCCGCTCAATCTTTTCCACCAGTAGCGACCAGCGCTGGCGCCAGTCAGCAGGGCTGTCAAAGGAAGAACTCAGCATGGCCTCACCCATCCATCCTCCGGCATGACAAAATCATGGTCATGTTGAACACCGTAACCCCGGGCAACCCCTTGCGCACCCTTCGCATCCTGGCGGGCATCACCGTCGTCCTGACGGCCGCAGCGCTTTACATTCTTGGCGCGCAGCCCGTTGCCGTTGGGCTGTTCCCTGCGCCTTGGGACAAACTGGCACATCTGCTCGTCTTTGGCATGGTGGGCGCGGCTGCCGGTATTGCAAGCGGAACGCGCGGCTGGCGCATGGCCCTTTGCTGCGTAGCCAGCGCCGTCATGGTAGGTGCCATGGATGAGTTGCATCAGGCTTTCCTGCCGGGCCGGACAGCCAGCTGGTCTGACCTGGCAGCGGACGCCGCAGGCGGGCTTCTGGGAGCCGCCGCGCATGAGGCAGCCTATCGGCTGGGGGCTGGCCGCTTCTTCAGGCATCGTTAAGCACGGAGCCCACCAAAGCCACGCCGAACTCCCGCAGACTGTGGGTGAAACGGGTCATTTGCGGCATGGAACTCATGTTCTGCCTCGCCACAACCAGAGCAGCCCCTGCGCGGACGGCCACCGTGTGCGCATCGGCACATTCGCTGGCAGGCGGGGTGTCGATGATGATGACGTCAAAGTCCTCGCCCAATGATTGCAGCAGTTTGGAAAATTCCTGCCGCCCAAGCAGCTCCTGCGGATTAGGCGGAATGACCCCCGCAGGCAGTACCGACAGATCCTGCAGGGCCGGTATGCTGATGACCGCTTCCGGCCCGGCGCGGCCAGCGAGCATGTCAGACAGGCCCGCAGTCGCCCCAAGGTTAAAAAGCTGGTGCTGCCGTGGCGTCCGCATATCCGCGTCGACCAGCAAAGTACGCTCCCCGAGCTGTGAAAACACGATGGCCAGGTTAGCCGCGATATAGCTGCGCCCTTCTTTCGCGCCGGCGCTGACAATCGCCAACCCCCGGCGCTCGGCCCCGGTGTCAAACCAGCGCAGCATCAACTGGCTGCGCAGCGCACGCAACTGTTCAACCGGCTGGCTGCCCGGCTGGTACGCCGCCACCAGCTCCCGGCTGAGCTTGGTTTCATTGGCAAGGTAGGGATAGTCAAACTGGACCGAGAGGGCAAAACGCACATCGTCGTCACTCAGCAGGCCCAGGGCCTTGCCGGAATCGCCAAAGCGCAAGCCACGGTCCCGTTGAAAATGGAGGATACGTTCGGCATCCGGAGGCGACAGCCGACCGGCATCCACCAGGATTGTCCCCATGGAGCGGCCGGCACCCGTGGCCGGTTTGCTGGGAACTGTCAGGGGAACCGATCGGATCGTCGGAGCGTTGTTTCTATTCATGCTGTCCCTCCATTGCCTAGCATCAGGCGGCGCGAACCGGGAAGCCTGCCGCTTCCTCCATCCGAAGAAATGCTTGCCAACACAGGCAGGCCCAATATCTGCACAAGGTCTTCGGCAGAGCGCACGCGGCGGTTGGCCAGTTCCAGCAGCAATCCGCATGCAATGCCGAGCAACGTCCCGCCAAAAGCAGCGACCAGCAGATTCACCAGCAGTTTCGGGCTCGAAGGGTTGACAGGAGGCGTTGCCATGTTCAGCCGCACAACATTGGTCTGGTTGCTCAGGCTCTGAAGGCGTGTCTGCGATGCACTCTGGCTGACAGCCTCAAAAGCGCGCTGGGCCGACTCGACATCGCGGCGATATACATTGAGCTCGTCCCGCTGCTTGTTCAGTTCGAGGACACGCGCTTTCTGTGCACCCACCGCGGCCTGCAGTTCACGCTCCCGGTCTTTGCCCACGCGGTAGGTTGTTTCGATGGATGCTGTGATGCGCGCAGTTTCGGTTGCCAGCCGGCTTTTCACAGCGGCCAGTTCGGATTCAGCGCGTTGCCGCTCAGGGTGATTAGCCCCGAGGCGCACACTGATTTCCTGTACCTTGGCCTCCAGCCGCGAAAGATCGGCCTTCAGGCCATTGATCAGGGGACTCTGCATGACTTCAGCGACGGTATCTCCGCGGGAGCTGCGTTTGCTCTGGCTGTCGGTAGTCTCGCCCTGCACAGTCGTGAGCTGGGAAGAAATTTCCCCCAGCTTCGCAGTCTCGTAGTCCACACGCTCGTCACTGCTGACAATACCGGCCTTCTGCTGGTACTCCGACAGGCGCGCCTGAGCCTCCTCAAGTTTCGCGCGAGATGCCTTGGTCTGATCATCAAACCATTCGGCGTAGATCTTGGCAGGTTCCGTCTTTAGCGACAGATTGGTATCGAGATAGGCCTGGGCAAAAGTATTGGCCGTAGTGGCGGCGACATCCGGATCGCTGCCCTTGTAGGTGATGTTGATCACGTTGCTTTCGCGCGCGGGCCGTACATCCAGTCCCTTCTGCAGGGACTCAGCCAGCCAGCTCTCCAGCGACCCGCGTCCATCGGTGGCCTCAAGCCAACGGGCTTTGGTGCGCGGATCTTCATCCAGCTTGAGCATTTTCACCACGCGCTGGGCCACACGGTCACCGCCGATGATGTCCACCTGTGTCGCCATGTAGCTGGGTGCGACCAGGCCGGGCAAGGCCGCGCCGCCGGCAACCGGATCAGGTGAACGCACGTCAACCAGTACGGCGGCCTGGGCGGTGTACTTGCGGGGAAGCGCGAGGCTGACGGCCAGCGCGGCCAATATGGCCACCAGCATGACGAGCACAACAACCCGATAACGGGCCCGCAGGATCAGCAGGAATTGATGGAGTGTCATGATTTAAAAGAGGCTTTCACGAACATAGATCACATCCTCGGCGCGAACGGGGTCGGTGAGCCGGGGGGTTGTTTCCACGACCTTCCCCGCCGCGTCGCGGCGATGCAGGCGCAGCCGGTTTTCACTGCCGCGCACCGTGGGTCCGCCGCCCTGGGCAAGCGCCTGCATCACGGTCATGCCCCGCTCGATGCGGTACGGTCCGGGGCGCTGTGCCTCGCCGTAGATATAAAACATCGGCGCCTTGTTGACATACAGCGTGTCTCCGCCCGCCAGCACAATGTCTTCATCTGATTTCTCGTTCAGAAAGAGTGCCGGAATATCAATCACTTTCCGAAACGGCTTACCCTCACGCTGGCCGGTCAGGATCAGTACATCGTCACCCGTAGGGGTCACACCGCCGGCAGCAGCCAGCATGTCGCTGACACGGGTGTTGAATGTTTCCAGGGGGAAACGGCCCGGGCGGCTTACCTGCCCCAGCACGGCGACCTGATTGCCCCGTACCTGCCGCAGGACGATGTTGACCTGCGGTACCTTAACGAAACCGCCGGTGCGCAAGGCATCTGCAATTTTCTTCTCGGCCTCTCCAATCGTCAGGCCACCCAGCTGAACGCTGCCAATCAGGGGATAGCTGATCACGCCGCTTTCAGATACCCGTGCGTCGACCGAGAGATCCGGACTCTGGTACACCTGCACGCCAATGGAATCGCCGGCGCCCAGGCGATAGTCCTGGTTGGTCGGCACAGCCGCAGCACCGGCAGCAGCCGGTGCAACGGGCGCAACCGGAGCTGTCACTGCAGCAGACTGACTTGATGCGGCCGGCTGGGCGCACGCGGGAACCGTCATCGCCAGAAGCAAGGCCAATAAGACCGGAGGAAAGTTACGAATCATGAATTTCATCTTGTTGTCGCCTTTTCGGAAAGCAAAATGTCTGTAAAGGACGCCGCAGGCTGGGGCCACGCCGGCGCCTGAAAGCGGGGTTGGTTGAAGGATTCCATCAAAAGCTCGCTTGTGCTGAAAGACCAAAGGCATTGCTGGTGTAGTCAAAACCCGGCTCAGTGGATTTGCGCCTGTCGCGCTGCACTGAAGCTATCAATTTGAGGGCACGCAGCGCCTGCCACTCAAGTGCCAGGGAAACCAGATTGCTGGTGTCGTGGCGGTCCGTTGCGGCAAAGCCCGGCAAAGGCCCCCGGAAGTCGCGTGCGCCGTGGTCATAGCGCAGGTGAACGGCCGTCTTCTCGCTGGGCTTCCAGGTCGGCGCGATAAAGAAGCGATAGCCTTCGTAATAGCTGGCTGTAGAAGTCTGATAGCTGCCCAGTTCCCGCACCAGGCCTCCGGCAAGGCTTGTCTTTGCCGTGATGTTCCAGGTCGCATCAAGCTGGCCGGTAAAACCCGAAAAATCCCGCGCAGCCAATCCATCGTGCTCGCGGTCGAGGTGGGACAAGCGCGCCCGCAGGGTGGTTTTTCCGGTTGGCGCCCAGTCCAGCCGAACCTCATGCTCAGTATCCGTAAAGCTCCCCGCAAACGTTGGCGACGGCACCCGGCCCGGATAGTCACCGTTGCCCCGCTTATAGCGATAAGCCATGGAAGTGTTCGAGGGGAAGACATAGCGTACGCCGCCCTCGGCTCCCCGAATTCGTGAGTCGCCTTCAAAGGTGAAGGGCTGGCTGCTGGTGCTGGTGCGTTCGAAAAGTCCGCCAACCAGCCGCCACGCACCATCGAGCTCGTATTCCGCATCAAACACGGTCGAGCGGTTGGTCCGGCGATTGAGTTGACCTGAGTTCTGGACGTCGGCCGTGTTGTCGACAAATTCCCGCCGGTCGGAGGTCAGGTTGCCATGCAAGGCCGGCGTAAAACTCCAGCGCCAGGCGGCGGCGTAATTCACCGCGGTGAAATCAAGATTGGAAAAGCGGCTGTAATGATGGTCTTCGACCCCAGCGTCGAGCTCAAATCTCTGAAGCCCGAAAGGCTTGTTTATCTTAAAACCTGCTGTCGTCACCGAAACTGTGTCCGCGCGGTCCGTGGTTCCTATCAATGCCTGGGCATTCGCTGTATCGGACAACCGGAAGACATTGCTGTCGTGCGTGACGGATTGCCCGGCCTTGAACTGAAGGGTGTCAAGCTCATCGGCATGCACCGCCAACGGAAACAGGCTCAGCAACAAGAGCGGAATGGGAAGGAGGTCGCGGTGAGGCATCAGCTGTCCTTTTTTTGCTTTTAGTAAGCCGCACTGTCCTTGAAGACCAGGCGGATCGTTTTCAGAATGATGAAAAAATCGAGCTGCAGCGACCAGTTGCGCAGGTAATCCAGGTCGCAATCGATACGCGACTGCATCTTGTCGAGCGTGTCGGTTTCGCCGCGCTGCCCATTCACCTGAGCCCAGCCGGTAATGCCGGGCCTGACCTTGTGGCGAACCATGTAGCCCTTGATGAGAGAGCGATACATCTCGTTGTGTGCCACGGCGTGCGGTCGCGGGCCGACGATGCTCATGCGCCCTTGCAATACGTTGATGAATTGCGGTAATTCGTCGAGCGAGGTTTTGCGCAGAAAAGCGCCCAGGCGGGTGATCCGCATGTCATTCTTGCGAGCCTGTTGAATCGTGCCACCGTCCTCGGTAACAGCCATGGACCGGAACTTGTAGACCAGAATCTGCTCACCGTCCAAGCCATAGCGCCGCTGCTTGAAAATGACAGGCCCCGGAGAGTCAAGCTTGACCATGATCCCGATCACCAGCATGACCGGAAAAATCAGCAACAGGATCAGCAGTGACAGCGCGATGTCGCTGGCCCGCTTCAGTACGCCGCTGACACCCCGGAACGGCGTATCGCAGACAGATATCACCGTGACCCCGCAGACCGAATCGCTGCGGCCCTGTATCAGGTCGGTAATGAACATGTCGGGGACAAAATAAATCGACGCTGTGGTGTCCTTCAGGCCATCAAGCACCTGCAGGATGCGCGGCCGCGATGCCATGGGCAAGGACAGATAAATAAACTGGATACGGTGCTGCTTGACGTAAGCCGGAAGGTCGTCAATTTTTCCCACCAGTTGGTAGTCATCCTGTGACTCCCTGCGGTCTTCCCCGCGGTCGTCGAAAAAACCCTTCAAATCAATGCCCGAATACGCCGAACCTGTGATGTGCCGGGCCAGAGAAACGCCCTGCTCGTTCATACCGACGATGACAGCACCCCGAACCGCCCCCTGCAATTTCAGCAACTGCGGAGCGGCAGCACGCAGAGCCACATGCGCACCCGCCTGGGCAACCGGCGCGACCCATAGCCAGTTAACCAGTACCGTCATGGAAAATTTATAGAAATATTCGGTGGCAAAACCCGTCAGCAGCAACAAGCCGGCAATCCATATCCAGTGAAATGCAATCTTTGAGAACACCTTCCACACGGGCAAACGCAATTGGGAGGTACCGGGAAACGTCAGCGAAAACACGATGACCGACAAAATTAGATAGGCAGGACGCACCGACCCTTCAAAGAACAAAGCCAGTCCCCAGAGCGAGAACACCAGAACCAGAGGGTCCAGCGCGGCCTCCACTGCGGTGAAAAGATGACTTCGACCCAACCCCATGGAGCGGGGTTCGCGCCGGTTAAGCCATGCCGAGGCTGAATTGAGCGGATTGACATCATCCATGCAAGCTCACCCGCGTAATCCTGGAGACAGCCTGGGCCCGGTTAAATACGTTGAGCTTCTGGAATATGCGCTGCATGTGATTCTTCACCGTATAGCCACTGATGTTGAGGATGGTTCCGATCTCGGCATTGGTTTTGCCCATGGCGACCCAGGCCATGATTTGCGTTTCACGTTCGCTCAGGCCGGACGCGTCGTCGGCTCCGTTGCGTACCGTAACGGCGGCTTGCGGGTGCTGCTGTGGCAACAGCGCCATCTGCCGCAGCGCGTTATCAATGGCAGGCATCAGCATCCTCATGGCCTTCAGCCCAGACTCCCTGGGAATCTCATCTGCACGGAAAAACGCATACAGACAGTCCTGGTGCGCCCTTTCGTCATGCATCGCGTGAACGAGCACCGAGCGCATACCCGCCAGGGTACGGGTGAAGGAGCCCGGCAAGCTCGCATTGCCCAGCAAATATTCGAACTGGCTGAAATTGAGGAGGCAGGGCTGCCCGCCGGCCGCCACCCAGTGGTCATGAAGCCGGCCAAGCAAAAAGGGCACGCCGTCTGTACCGGCTGCATAAGAACGTACGCCAGGCAATTCAGAAAGAATGTCGTGCTGGATAGCACCTTCCTGAAAGTCGCCCCAGCCCACCATCAGGATGTCATGTGGAAGGGAATACTGGACGTCACCGCGCAACCATTCGAGCAGGTCGGCGTGCCGGGTGATGGCCGTAGCCTGCGTTATCAGCGCCGTATAGTGCGCAGGATCTTCGCTGAAAAGCGGAGCGTGAGATTTCATGCCTTGATATCACTTCCTGTGTTTTGTTCTGCCCCCTGCCTGCGTGTGCAGGCGTGGCAGAAGGGACCCACTGAGAATCGTCTAGCTTGGTATAAGTCGCAATACCAAAGACGGCACAGTTGATGTAGGAACAAGACGACTCAGTGTAGGGTGGCAGGCATGCAATTGAGATGTCAGACCCCGCGCGTATTGGTTGCAACTACGTAACAGCTGTGCGCTTGATGGCAGTTGCTTCGCAAAACGATACGGCTTGCAACAGTTTGCTTTCTTTTGGCGCACGGCCGTGGCTGCTATTGACTACGCTGCGCACATAATTTGTGCACGCAGTTGCAGCGAGCAAAACAGCAAAGAAACAAGAAGAGGAACGCAAGGCTGATGACCGGTAAGAAAATGAAGCGCAGCATGGAAGTGGATACGGTAAGGGGCATCGCCTGCATCTTGCTGGTTCTGTTTCATGTGGTAGGGGATACGCCCTCAGTGGGCCTGAAGGTTCCGGAGGGGCACTGGTTGCAGATGTTCAATGAAGGGCTGGCCTATATCCGCATGCCGCTCTTCTCTTTCATCTCAGGCTATGTGTATGCATTTCGCCCCTATGAAGGCAATGCTGCTGAATTCATTAAAGGCAAGGTCCGGCGGCTGCTGCTCCCCCTGATTACGGTGGGAACTATTTTTGCCGTCGTGCAGGCCTTCACGCCAGGCGCCAACTCATCGGTCAACCAGTGGTGGCTGTTGCACATTGAGCCCGTGGGGCACTTCTGGTTTCTTGAAGCGCTTTTTATTGTCTTCCTGGTTGTTCTGCTGCTGGAACACCTCAACGCACTTTCTACTGCGACCGGATTTGCAGTGGCTTGGGCGCTCAGCGCGGTGCTGTTTGACTACTTCAGCCCACCCAACTATTTCGCCGCCCGCGGCGCTGTTTACCTTCTGCCTTTTTTCCTGGCCGGGCTTGCCTGCAAACGATTTGACATCGGGACGCCAACGGCCCGGCTTGTGGCGGCGGCCGTATTTATTTGCGCCGCTACCGGGGCCATGCTTTTTCCGCAATTTTCCGAGCAGGGAAGTTCTGTGGCCGCACTGGCGCTCGGCGTCTCAAGCGCCTTTCTTCTTTTGCGGAGTGGCTGGAGTTTCGCGCCCCTGGCCTACATTGGATCCTTCTCATTTGCGATTTACCTGCTGCATGTTTTTTTTACGGCAGCGAGCCGTATCGCCTTCAGGAAATTGGGTATCACGGACACCTATGTCCTGATGACGCTGGGACTCGCCGCCGGGATTGCTGGCCCCGTCGTATCCGCGCTGCTTATCAGCCGGCACGCAGGCCTGAATCTGTGGCTGCTGGGAACTGTGCCGGGCAAGCCGAAAACCAATCCGAAGCCCGTGGTAGCAGCCTGAAGGATCGGGGCTCGAGCCAGCGGCCCATTTCATTCGGGCGCCAAGCCGCTCATCACTGGCGGCGTCCTGGCGCCCCAATCAGTGACTCTGCCGCCGCGGCGAATCCTGAACGGCTCGAACGTCGGAGCAGAAGCCGTGCCGCCGGAGTTGCACGATACTTTTCTCCGAGCATCTTCCAAATCAGCACCATCTGGCGGCTGCATGGAACGACTCCTCTTTCGAACTAAACTGCCTCACGTACCGCAGGCAATCGGACCGGCGCGGGCATGCCGGCGAGTAACCAACAAAAAGATAGAGACAACATACCCATGAATATCGTCATCACCGGCGGCGCCGGATTTCTCGGGGCCAGGCTGGCCCGGCAACTTCTGGACGCGGGGCAATTGGCTCTTGCGGGCAGCGCACCGCAAACCATCCGGACAGTGACACTGGTTGACAGGGTGGCGCCGCCGGCCGCGCTGGCCGCGGACAACCGCATTCGAACCATCACCGGCGATCTGAGCCGGCTGCTGGAAGACGGTCATCCGCAAGCACTCGTGGTGACAGAAAAAGACACGCTGATATTCCATCTGGCGGCGGCAGTCAGCGGTGAATGCGAAGCGGATTTCGACCTTGGCATGCGCAGCAATGTCGATGCTACGCGTGCGCTGCTGCAGGCGTGCCGTGCCCTGAATACATCGCCCACCGTCGTATTCGCCAGTTCGCTTGCAGTGTTTGGCAATTCACCCGAGCAACCACTCCCGGCGGTCATCGATGACAGAACGCTGCCCACACCGCAGAACAGCTACGGCATCCAGAAATTTATCGGTGAACAACTGGTGGCTGATTACGCGCGCAAGGGCTTCATACGCGGGCGCAATGTGCGTCTGATGACGGTGAGCGTGCGGCCCGGAAAACCCAACGGTGCGGCATCGAGCTTTCTCAGCGGCATTATTCGGGAACCCCTTGCGGGAACGAGGGCACAGTGCCCTGTTCCTCCCGAAACGGCCGTGGCTCTTGCGTCGCCCGGACGTACGGTGGAGGGATTGATTCGTGCTTCAGAGGCTACCGACACCGAATGGGGCGCCCGCACAGCCGTCAACCTGCCGGCCCTCAAGACAACGGTCGGTGAAATGGCGCAGGCGTTGGCCCGGGTGGCCGGCAAAGATGCGGCGGGACTGATCGACTGGGTGTACGACCCTGTCATCGCAAGAATCGTGGGCAACTGGCCCGCCGATATCGACGCAGCACGCGCGCGGTCGCTGGGCCTGCTGCCTGACAGTGATTTTGAAAGCATCATCGCGGCGTACTTAAGCGAAAACCCGCGCACGACCGCAGATGCATCGCGGCAATAATGCGTGTGCTTATGGTCGGAAAATCCTGATGCAGAACCGGCCCCAGTCGTCCACAAAATTCCCGGCCCGATCACTCAACGGAGACAAACAACATGAAGCTTTCAAAACTGATTATCGGTATGACGCTCGCAGCGGGATTCATGGCGTCTGCAAATGCACAGACCACCATGAAAATCAGCATTTCCACGGCCCAGAATTCGCATCAGGGCATTGCCATCGACACTTTTGCCAAAGAAGTCGAGAAACGCACAGCAGGCCGCTACAAAGTCCAGACCTTCTACAACGGGGCCCTGGGCGGCGAACGCGAATCCATCGAGGCCGTGCAGCTGGGCACCCAGGAGCTGGCCTTCTCCTCCACCGGCCCCGTACCCAATTTTGTCCCCGAGACCAAGATCCTCGACGTTCCCTTCCTGTTCCGGGACAAGGCGCACGCGCGCGCCGTGCTGGACGGCCCTATCGGCCAGAATCTCCTGACCAAATTCGATGCCAAGGGCTTCAAGGCGCTGGCCTGGGCCGAAAACGGTTTTCGGCACATGACCAACAGCAAGCGGGACGTGAAAGTTCCGGAGGACCTGAAGGGACTGAAGATGCGCACCATGGAAAATCCGGTGCATATCGCTGCGTACAAAGGCCTGGGCATCATCACCACGCCCATGGCTTTTCCCGAAGTATTCACGGCGCTGCAGCAAGGCACGGTCGACGGCCAGGAAAATCCCCTGTCTGTGATCATGTCCGCCAAGTTCGACCAGGTGCAAAAGCACCTTTCACTGACCGGCCACGTTTACTCACCTTGCATTTTCTTGATGAACAAAGCGGCCTTCGACAAGCTCAGCGCTGCCGACAAGACAGCCTTCGTTGATGCCGCCAAGGAAGCGACCAAGGCGAACCGGGCCCGCGTGGACCAGGACGATGCCAACGGTGTAGCCGAGCTGCGCAGCAAAGGCATGACCGTGATCGAAAACGTCGACAAGGCGAAGTTCGTGGCAACGCTGGCGCCGGTCAACGCTGAATTTGAAAAGCAGTTCGGCAAAGCCAACATCGACGCGATCAGGAACTACAAGTAAACCGTACCGCAACTATTTTGCTACTTTTTTTGTAGCTGCTTACGCCCGCCGCCATTGGTCTGCGGGCGTTTTCATTGCAATTCTCAATTCTCCTCATGTATCGGCGCATCCATGAAACAAGCTTTTCTCCAACTTGAACGGTGGACCACCGGCTTCTCCATGCTGGTGGCCTGCGTGATGCTGGTCATCGCATCGGGGCTCGGTGTGTTCCAGATCCTGACGCGTTTTGTCTTCGAGCAGCCTGCAGAGTGGAGTGAAATTCTGATCCGCCTCAGCCTGATCTGGATGGTCTTTATGGGAATTCCCATGGCTTTCCGCCAGGGCGCCATGGTCAGCGTGGATGTGCTCTACCGCTGGAGCCCACCCCGCATCCAGCGGGTGCTGGACTGGCTGGTCTGCATCGCCGCTCTGGCCCTCGTCGCAGTCATCGTCTGGTGGGGCTGGGACTATTCCCTTCGCGGGCGTGTGCAGTCCATGGCCGGCCTTGAATCCATTTCCATGTTCTGGGGTTATGTGGCCATGCCGATCGGCGGCATGTTCTGCGTGATCGGCATCATCGGCAACCTGATTGACACGCAGCGCAATGAACTGGAGACAGCACAATGAAAACCCAAGATGGATTTCACCCCGTTCAAGCAGGGGCCGCGGAACCGGCTTTGCCGGGCCGCAGGCCGGCGGACCCTTTCCCCGTGCAAGGGGCAGGGAACGGCCGCAGGCTCAAAGTGAGTGACCGTGGGGGCCAAGAATGACCGCGGTAATGATCTCGACCATGGTGCTGTGCTTTGCACTCACCGTTTCCGTGGCCGTTTCCATCGGCCTGGCGTCCATCTTCGGTATCCAGGCGTCCAACGCCAACATGCTGATTTCAGTCAAGGAGATGTTCTCCTCGATCAACAAGTTTCCGCTGGCCGCCATTCCCTTCTTCATCCTGGCCGGCAACCTGATGGAAACCGGCGGCATCTCGCGCCGGCTGGTCGAATTCGCCAAAAGCATTGTGGGAGGCGTGCAAGGCGGTCTGCCCATGACCTGCGTGCTGACTTGCATGATTTTTGCGGCAGTGTCCGGCTCCTCTGTGGCCACCACTTTCGCCATAGGCGCCATCCTGATACCGGCACTCATCAAGCACGGCTACCCTACCGCTTACGCTGCGGCCCTGCAGGCCACCAGCGCAGAACTGGGCGTGATTATTCCGCCGTCCATCCCCATGATTCTTTATGGCGTGAGCGCCGAGGTCTCGATCGGCGAACTCTTCATTGCCGGCTTCGGCCCGGGGCTTTTAATCGGCGGCGCATTGATGCTGTTCGTGCACCTGTACTGCCGCTGGAAGGGCTGGGGCAAACAGGACGGTGACGGCCGCCTGAGCTTTGGTAAGGCGACCTGGCAGGCGGGCTGGGCATTGCTGATGCCGGTGATTATTCTGGGCGGGATTTATGGCGGAATTTTCACGCCGACCGAAGCCTCTGCCGTGGCGGTGTTTTATGCGCTGGTCGTGGGCATCGTGATCTACCGCGAGATCAAGCTGGCCGACCTGTACGTCATCCTGCGCAAATCGGTGCTCTCCAGTGCCGTGATCATGTTCATCATCGCCAATGCCGGGTTGTTCGCCTTCCTGATCACCCGGGCCGGCGTGCCGGACGCCATAGGCCACTGGCTGGAAGCCGTGCTGCAGTCGCCCGCCCTCTTCCTGTTGGGCGTCAACGCGGCGCTATTCATCATCGGCATGTTCATTGAAACCAGCGCAGCCATCATCGTGCTGGCGCCCATCCTGGCGCCAGTGGCAGTGCATTTCGGCATTGACCCGGTGCACTTCGGGCTGGTGATGGTGGTCAACCTTGCGCTGGGCATGATCACGCCGCCATTCGGCGTGAACCTGTTTGCAGCCTGCACCGTCGCCAGGATATCGCTGGACCGCATCGTGACCCACCTGCTCCCGTTTGTATTGGTGATACTGGCTTGCCTGATGGTGATCACTTACGTCCCGCAGCTGTCGCTGGCTCTGCGGGATCTCGTCTACGCAAAATAGCTTTTCGGACAGGATTCACGAGGCTGTCATTTTCAGCAGCCATGCTCGGGGTTTCATTTCAGGATGAAATCCATGCAGCTTCACAAAACCGACCGTGCCCGTGCCGAGCTCAAGCCCGGCGTGAGAACGCTAGGCCAGCGCGAGCGCACCCTGCTGCTGATGGCCGACGGCAGCAAGTCGGCCCAGGACTTCCGCCCGCTGTTTGAGGGCGACGGCGAAGCCATTGCCCTGCGCCTTTTGCGCGACGGCTTTCTGGAAGCCCATCCCGGCAAGACGTCCGCGCCGGCAAAAAACCCTGCGCCTGCACCCGCCCAAACACTCACGCCGGCGCAGTTACAGAACTTTCCCAGCCCCGAAACCACCCAGGCCATTCAGGTCTCTGCCGATCAATTTGAAGGCAAGCGCTCGCTTGCCACAACCCGGATGTTCCTGTTCGACATCTGCGAACGCATGTTCGCCCGGCGCAACCCGGAGATGGCCGAGCGCTTTCGCGAAGCGCTGCGCAATGCCAAAGACCGCGAGACCATGCTCAGCGCCTCGCGCGAAATGATCGAGGAAATCGAAAAAATCGCGGGCCACGAGCGCGCCGACTCCATCAGCGAGCGCATCGCCATGCTGCTGCCGCAGCACCAGGCCGCCTGATCGAGCCGACAGCGGCTTCCGTTACACTCAGCGGTGTCAGGAGAGAGTTTTCCTCGCGAAAACCGCCGAAGGCGCACGAGCACCCGGGGGGCACCCCCCTTGAGTAGCACTGAACGCTCAGGCAAAAGGACTGGCAACCGCCCTGCGGCGCACCACGCGGCAAGGCGTTCCCTACTGGAGAGAGGCCGCCTTTCACGGGCAGCCCACCGAAGGAGCAAGCCTGCATCGCCGGGTGAATCTCTCAGGTAAAGTGGACAGCAGGGGCAGCCCATGGATTGAGAACAAGTTCTTGCCATGACCGTGTTTGCCCCCTGGAGAATGCCTTGTCCGATTCGTCCACCTCTTCCGCCGCCCCCGAAACCTTGTTGAAAACGCCCCTGCATGACCTGCATGTGGAGCTTGGCGCGCGCATGGTGCCTTTCGCGGGCTATTCGATGCCAGTGCAGTACCCCGCGGGCCTGATGGCGGAACACCACCACACACGCCAGGCTGCCGGCCTTTTTGACGTGTCCCACATGGGCCAGCTACGCCTGGTGGGTGCTGATGCCGCAGTCGCGCTGGAATCCCTGATACCCGTTGATGTGATCGACCTGCCCGCCGGCAAGCAGCGCTACGGCCTGCTGTTGAACGACGACGGCGGCATCATCGACGACCTGATGTTCTTCAACCGTGACTATGCGAACGGCGGCGACCTGTTTGTCATCGTCAACGGTGCGTGCAAGGCGGGCGACATCGCGCACATCCAGGCCAAAATCGGTTCGCGCTGCGAAGTCATCCCCATGCCCGAGATGGCTCTGATGGCACTGCAGGGCCCGCAGGCCGTCACGGCCTTGCAGCGACTGGCGCCAGGCGTCGAAAAGCTGGTGTTCATGACCGGCGGGCGCTTCACCGTGGCCGGCTGCGACTGCTTCATCACCCGCAGCGGCTACACCGGTGAAGATGGCTTTGAAGTCTCGGTGCCTGCTTCGCAAGCTGACGCACTCGCACGCGCGCTGCTCGCGCAACCTGAAGTCAAACCCATCGGCCTGGGCGCGCGCAATTCGCTGCGGCTGGAAG
Source organism: Polaromonas sp. P2_G11 (assembly GCF_056403595.1). Classification (NCBI taxonomy): domain Bacteria; kingdom Pseudomonadati; phylum Pseudomonadota; class Betaproteobacteria; order Burkholderiales; family Comamonadaceae; genus Polaromonas; species Polaromonas sp. P2_G11. Next base: position 85,295 of record NZ_JBFUFE010000001.1, read on the forward strand.
CGGGCCTGTGCCTCTATGGCAACGACATTGACACCACCACCACGCCGGTGGAGGCCAACCTCAACTGGGCCATGCAAAAGATCCGCCGCACGGGTGGCGCACGTGCCGGCGGCTTTCCGGGTGCGGACAAAATCCTGGCCCAACTGGCAGACCCCGCCCTACTCACCCGCAAGCGTATCGGCCTGGTGGCGCTGGAGCGCGTTCCTGTACGCGACCACACCGAACTGCAAAGCACCGACGGCATGGCTATCGGCGAAGTCACCAGCGGTTTGTTGGGCCCCACCATCAACCAGCCCGTCGCCATGGGTTACATCAAACCTGAGTTCGCTGCGCTAGGCACACGCGTGAACGCCATCGTGCGCGGCAAGCCGGTGCCCATGGAAGTGGTCGCCATGCCTTTCGTTCCCGCCCGCTACTACCGCGGTTAAGCACCAGATCAAGCTCCCCGTTTTATTCACCCCACTCAACCCCTGGAGAACCTCATGACCGTCAAATACACCGAAGACCACGAATGGGTCAAGATTGAAGGCAACGTCGCCACCGTCGGCATCACCGTGCATGCGCAGGATGCGCTGGGCGATGTGGTGTTTGTGGACCTGCCGGCTGTCGGCACCACCTTCGCCCAGAAAGAAACCGCCGGTGTTGTCGAATCCGTCAAGGCCGCGGCCGACGTGTATATGCCCTTGAGTGGCGAAGTCACCGAAATCAACGAAGCCCTAAGAGACGACCCGTCTCTCGCTAACAGCGACCCGATGGGCGCCGGCTGGTTTTTCAAAGTCAAGCTGTCCGACCCAACGCAGCTTGACGCGCTGATGGACGAAACCCGCTACACCGCTTTCGCTGCCTGATTTTCTGACCGATTCTTTTTTCTGACTCCTGGCTGCCAAGCCTGACACGGGACCCGACATGTTGATGCAAACCGCCAAGCCCCTGGGCGACCTTGAAAACCCCGCCGAATTCATCGCCCGCCACATCGGCATCGATGACGCCGACGAAGTACACATGCTCAGCATCGTGGGCTCGGCTTCGCGCCGCGCGCTGGTGGAAGGCATCGTTCCGCGCTCGATTGCGCGCAGCACGGCCATGGCGATCCCCGCGCCTGTCACAGAGGCTGCCGCGCTCAAGCAGCTCAAGGCCATCGCGGCCAAGAACCAGGTGTTCAAGAATTTCATCGGCCAGGGCTACTACGGCACCTACACGCCAGGCGTGATCCTGCGCAACATCCTCGAGAACCCCGCCTGGTACACGGCTTACACGCCTTACCAGGCCGAGATCTCGCAGGGCCGCATGGAAGCGCTGATCAACTTCCAGACCATGGTCTGCGACCTGACCGGCATGCCGATCGCCAACGCCTCCATGCTCGACGAAGCCACCGCCGCCGCCGAAGCCATGACGCTGGCCAAGCGCAGTGTAAAAAGCAAAAGCAATGTCTTCATCGTGGCGGGCGACTGCCATCCGCAGACGATTGAAGTGATTCAAACCCGCGCCAAACCGCTGGGCATCGAAATCAAGGTCAGCACGGCCGCCGTCACGGTGCCGCAGCTGATGGCCGAAGGCAATTACTTCGGCGTGCTGGCGCAATACCCCGCCACCACAGGCAGCATCCATGACCTGCGCCCGCTGGCCGGCCAGGCGCATGTCGACGGCGCGGCCCTGTGCGTCGCTGCCGATCTGCTGGCGCTCACGCTGCTGGCCCCGCCCGGTGAATGGGATGCCGACATTGTGCTCGGCAACACCCAGCGCTTCGGCATGCCCATGGGCAACGGCGGGCCGCACGCGGCTTACCTCGCCTGCCGCGATGAATTCAAGCGCTCGCTGCCCGGCCGCCTGGTCGGCGTCACAGTCGACAGCCACGGCAACCCGACCTACCGCCTCGCACTGCAAACACGCGAGCAGCACATCCGCCGCGAGAAAGCCACCTCCAACATCTGCACTGCGCAGGTGCTGCCGGCGGTGATCGCCAGCATGTACGCGGTCTACCACGGCCCGCAAGGCCTCAAGCGCATCGCCGAGCGCGTGGCCGCCTACACGGCCATCTTTGTGCGCGGCCTGCAAGAACTGGGCTATGACATCACCAACACGGGCGCCTTTGACTCCGTGACGGTGAAAACCGGTGACGCTACCAATTTGATAGCTGACCGCGCACGTTCTGCGGGGGCTAACCTGCGTTTTCGCTTGAATAACCACCTGGGCGTGTCGCTGGACGAAACCACCAGCCGCAAGGACATCGAACTGCTGTGGTCCTTCTTTGCCAGGCCCGGCCAGACCATACCCGTGGTCAGCGCGTTTGAAAAAGGCATCGAGTCGCTGATCCCTTCCGACCTGCGCCGCACCAGCGCCTTCCTGTCGCACCCGGTGTTCAACACACACCATTCCGAAACCGGCATGCTGCGCTACATCCGCATGCTCAGCGACAAGGATCTCGCACTGGATCGCAGCATGATCCCGCTGGGCAGCTGCACCATGAAGCTCAACGCCACCAGCGAGATGATTCCCGTCACCTGGCCGGAGTTCGCCAACATCCACCCGTTCGCACCTGCCGAACAACTGCAGGGCTATGCCGAACTTGACAAGCAGTTGCGCGACTGGCTGTGCCAGGCCACCGGCTATGCGGGCATCAGCCTGCAGCCCAACGCCGGCTCGCAAGGCGAATATGCCGGCCTGCTGGTCATCAAGGCCTTTCATGAAGCCAAGGGCCAGGGCCACCGCAACATCTGCCTGATTCCTTCTTCCGCCCACGGCACCAACCCGGCCAGTGCACAGATGGTGGGCATGACCGTCGTCGTGACCGCCTGCGACGCGCAGGGCAATGTCGACATGGCCGACCTCAAGGTCAAGTGTGAACAGCACAGCGCCAACCTCGCCTGCGTGATGATTACCTACCCCAGCACGCATGGCGTGTTCGAAACCCAGGTGAAAGAGCTCTGCGCCATGGTGCACAGCCATGGCGGACGCGTTTACGTGGACGGCGCCAACATGAACGCACTGGTGGGCGTGGCCGCGCCAGGCGAGTTCGGCGGCGACGTGAGCCACCTGAACCTGCACAAAACCTTCTGCATCCCGCACGGCGGCGGCGGCCCAGGCGTTGGCCCGGTGTGCGTGGTGGCTGACCTGGTGCCTTACCTGCCCGGCCATGCCACTGCGGGGATTCCCGTCAACGGCGTCGGCGCTGTCTCGGCTGCACCGCTGGGCAATGCCGCGGTGCTGCCCATCAGCTGGATGTATTGCCGCATGATGGGCCCGGAAGGTCTGACGCAAGCGACCGAAGTCGCCATCCTGAGTGCCAACTACATCAGCTCGCGCCTCAAGGACCACTACCCCACGCTGTACGCCAGCGAAAACGGCCATGTCGCGCATGAATGCATCCTGGATCTGCGCCCGCTGAAAGAGACCAGCGGTGTTACCGCCGAAGACGTAGCCAAACGCCTGATGGACTACGGCTTTCACGCGCCCACATTGAGCTTCCCTGTGCCCGGCACCCTGATGGTCGAGCCGACCGAAAGCGAAACCCTGGCCGAGCTGGACCGTTTCATTAACGCCATGATCGCCATCCGCGAAGAAATCCGCAAAATCGAAGCCGGGCAATGGCCGCAAGACAACAACCCGCTCAAGCATGCGCCGCACACCGCAGCCAGCCTGATGGGCGCCGACTGGGACCGCCCCTACTCCCGCGAAATCGGCGCCTTCCCGTTGGCCTCGCTCAAGCAGGTCAAATACTGGCCGCCGGTGGGCCGCGTCGACAACGTCTACGGCGACCGCAACCTGTTTTGCAGTTGCGTGCCCGTGACTGACTACGCCTAGGACCTGTCAACACTGTGTTTGCAAGATGCGTTGCGAGTCAAAAAGGCCTTGAGCAAGGCGCAAAACGCAGGCGGGGTGAACCCCGTCAAGGCTTTGCAACGCCGCGCAAGGCCTTTTTGATCGCAACCCGGAGGGAATGGGGTGAAAACGGCGCCACTCGGCGTTGCGCTCCTAGCCCAGACGCCCGGTCTGGGCGTCGTCGCGCGCCTTGATCGGCGCCGTTTTCACCCCATTCGCATTTGCAAACACAATGTTGGCAGGTCCTGACGCCCCAATCGTTTTAATCGTCGCGGGCGCGGCGGCGGCGGGTTTTGTCCAGGGCCTGTCGGGCTTTGGCTTCAGCCTTGTCGCCATGTCGTTCTGGGCGTGGTCTATAGACCCGAAACTGGCGGCTGTCATGGCGGTGTTCGGCGGCCTGACAGGCCAGGTCATGGCGGCCTTCACGGTCAGCCGCACGACGGACTGGAAACGCCTGCTGCCATTTCTGGCCGGCGGCCTGCTCGGTCTGCCGCTCGGTTTGCTGTTGTTGCCGCAACTTGACGTCCAGCTGTTCAAGCTGTTTCTCGGCATGCTGCTGGCGCTGTGGTGCCCGGCCATGCTTTTTTCGGGCAAGCTCCCCCGCATTCACCATGGGGGCCGCGTCGCCGACGGCACGATTGGCGTTGCCGGTGGTTTCATGGGGGCCTTGGGTGGTTTCAGCGGTGTGATTCCGACACTGTGGTGCACCCTGCGCGGCTACGAAAAGAGTGCCCAACGCGCCGTCATCCAGAACTTCAATCTGGCCGTGCTGACCGTCACCATGGCCAGCTATGTTGCCGCCGGCCTGGTCACGCGCGAAACGCTGCCCATGCTGGCCATCGTGGCACCTGCTGCGCTCATTTGCGCCTGGCTGGGCGGGCGCGTTTACACGGGCATCAGCGACCTTGCCTTTCGCAGACTGGTGCTGAGCCTGCTGACCTGCTCGGGCCTGGCGATGCTGGTGTCATCCGTGCCGGAGTTGCTGCGGCGGATGGGTTCGGGCCTGTCATTTCAATAGAAACGCGAGCCGGCCCGCAGCTCACGAATGGCCCGAATCATGGTCGGAGCCAGCGCATTCCATTGCAACGCCCGCAATGATCGGCGGTAGCGCAGCCCGTTGGCGCGCAGGGATGCCGACACCAGTTCCAGGGGATCGCTCACCACGCACAGAAGCCGCGTGAGCATGGGGTCCTGCTCGGTAGGCACACCGCCGAGGAAGGCGTCGTTCTTTCCATCCCACAGAAGCTGGGCGTTGATGTGGATACCCCAGCCGCACTCCCAGCCGTTCGCTTTCAGGCGTTCGAGCGCCGCAGCCACGTATTCGGCATCGAAGATGTAGGTGTCGGTGCGCACCCAACGGCCCAGCCAGAACTCCGCCAGCGGCCGCGCCGCCGGCGTGGCCCGCGGGATCAGGCCGCGAAGCATCTCGCCGCGCATCTCCATGTAGCGCACACGGGCCGGGATGCCGGCGGAGCGCATCAGCGCGATCAGCAGCGTCACCTTGTCGTCACCGTCGCCCCCGCGCGCCTCGAGTACGTCGCGGGCGGTCGGGTACTGCAGCTTGATCCGCTTGGTATAAGGCAGGCGCTTGACGAAGCGATAGATAGCCAGTGCCTTGTCCCGGTCGGTGCGGCACAGCTGGACAATCGAGCGAGCCTTCAGGCGCAGCTTGGTGTCGTCCAGGTCCAGCAGGGGCGTTGTGCCAAGCCAGTCCTGTGGCCGGTCGCTGGCTCTTTGATGCAGCCGGCGGGGCGAATCGAATTGTGCGGCAAGTGCCACCATGGAACCACCAACGGAGTGAATGGTTTACGCATCGTAACCCCGGAGGCGCAATTGCGGCGAATTTCCGTTCCACGCCCGAGCGCTGAGGGACTGACCCCTTCTTCCTCCGGAGAAGGCAGGCATGAGGGTTCGCTGCGTTGGATGTTGCGCCGCAGCATGTCATCAAACGCCGGTGACCAGCCGGCGGTTCAGGCGCCAGTGCCCAGGGTGCTTCCGGTTTCAGCTAACGCATTGCGCAGCTGGGTCTGTGCGATGGGCAGTTGCAGCGCCACGGCGCGCTCTACCACGGGTGCCAGGCGGCGCAGCTTCTTCTGCGCGTGGTCCTTGGCAATGTCGGCCAGACGGTGTTCCAGAAACGGGTTGAGCAGACGGTCGCGCAATTCCACCAGGTAGGCGTGGGCCTCGGGGCCTGTGCCCTCGGCGTCAAATACCGGCAGCACCTCGTCGGCCCATACCGCCTCCAGCGGGGTGCGCAGCGCCGGGGTGTGCATGGCCTGCACCACGGTCATGTCCGCAGCACTGCCCAGCAGCCGCCAGCGTTCGGCCAATATGGTGTGACCCAGGTTCAGCAGCCAGAGCTTGCGTTGCTCGAATGGAGCCAGTGCATCCGTCACCACCACGGCCGGGTGGTTGCAAGGAAGCACCATGCGCGGCTGGTGTTCGATAGCCCACAGCGCGTAGGGCTCGGCCACTGCACCGGCGGGTTCCAGCGGAGACGACACGATGCGGTCCACCAGTGAATTGACCCACACGCAGTGCTCCCGCACATAGCGAAGGAAGGCGGGCGTAACGCCCCAGCTCTGTGCCAGCGTGGATACCAGGTTGCGCAGGGTGTCACCGTTACGGCTGACCAGTTCGCAGGGATACAGCGTCAGGGGAGCCTCTGGTTGTAGCTGCCAGCGATGGTGCAGAAGCACCACCAGCTTGGCCGGGTAGCTGCTCGGCGCCGTCGTGGGGCTACGCAGCAGCGCCGCGGCGTCGGAGTCGTCCAGTGCATAGCCCATGTCTGCGGTGTTGGAGATGATGACCTGCACGGTGGTGGCCATGGCATCGCACAGTTGTGTCCAATCGCGGCGGGCATGCCAGACGGCCTGTACTGCATTCACTTGCACGGTCTCCTCGATACGCCGGCCATGTTGCATGCCACGCAATTCGACGCGGTAGCCATGTGCCAGTGCCGCAGCGCGTGCACTGCTCTGCGGGCTGTCTGTGCTCTGCACGACGGCGATGCCGCCCAGTGCCAGGCCCTGGGCCAGGGCCTGGGATACAAACAGGTCTGCATGCGCCTGCAGAAAGCGTCCGGTGCCGAACTGCAGGATGGGCGTGCTCACGTGGAGGCTCCGGTCAGCATTCGATCAGCGCCTTCACCACGCCCTGCGTGGGGTCCAGCAGGGTGGCGAATTGGGCGGGTACATCGGCCAGGGCCATGCGATGGGTGTTGAGCGCCGCGGTGGGGATTTTGCCGCCCCGCATCGCCTCAAGCACCGTTTCGAAGTCTTCCATGGTGGCATTACGGCTGCCCAGCAGCGTAGCCTCGCGTTTGTGAAACTCCGGATCGGCGAACGTAATGTTGTCCAGCACTATCGACACCAACACATACTTGCCGCCATGGGCAATGAACTGGAAGCCGCGCTCCATGGCCTTCGCGTTGCCCGTGGCGTCAAAAACGACATCGTAAAAATCTCCGTTGGTCAGTGCGCGCAGCTCGTCCAGGTCCTTGTCACCTATCACAACACCCGCATGCGCCCCCAGGTGTTGTTTGCAGAATTCCACCCGCTCCTTTCGCGTGTCCAGCGCTGTGACCTGGCCACCACGCAGGCCGGCGAATAGCAAGGCAGCCATGCCGATGGGGCCCGTCCCTACCACCAGTACACGCTGGCCGGGCTGCACGTCGGCGCGACGTACGGCGTGGGCACCAATAGCCAGAAATTCCAGCATGGCGGCCTGGTCCAGTGAAACACCCTCTGCCTTGCGCACAAACTGCGCGGGTACGTTGAGATACTCGGTGAAGGCGCCGTCGCGGTGCACGCCCAGTACCTGTATATTGACGCAGCAGTTGGTCTTGCCCTGGCGGCAGGCTACACACCGGCCGCATGACAGGTAAGGCATGACGAAGACGCTGTCGCCGGCCTGAAGGGGGCTGTCCGCTGGAGCTTCCTCTACGGTACCCGCGATTTCGTGGCCCATGACGCGTGGATAGGCCAGGAAGGGTTGTTTGCCGGTGAAGATGTGCAGATCGGTGCCGCACACCCCCACGCGGCGGATGCGCAGCAGCACATCGCCTTCATTGCGGATGGGCATGGCCCCTTCAACCGTGCGCAGCACGCCGGGAGTTTCGCAAATGACTGTCAGCATAGATGTCCTTGGGTGGAAGTGGTTAGTCAATGTGGAATACGGATTCCATGGCGGCCCAGTGCTCGCCTGGGCTGCGGGTTTGAAGGGGGCGTTGGCAGGGGCCGCAGAGGGTCCACCAACGCTGCGTCTCGGCATCAGCGGCGATAGCGGCCATGTCCGCGTCAAAGTCCCGGCCGTGGTATTCCCAGTAGCCGAACAGCAGGTTTTCCGGCTCTCGCAGAAAAATGCTGTAGTTGCGCACCTGCGATTGGTGAATGCGCTGCAGCACAGCGGGCCAGACGGCCGCGTGCAGGCGCTTGTATTCGGCGATGTGCCGGGGGTCGATACCAATGACCCATCCCATTCGTTGCATATCAATTTCCGTCTATATGTTGGCCAAGGTGGTACAGGCGGCGCGCATTGCCGCCAAAGATGGCGGCCAGTGGCCAGTGCGGTTTGCCAGATTCCAGAAATGCGGGTGCGCGTCGATCAGCATGGGGTCTTCCTCAGGCTGGTACTGGCGCATCGGGATGCAGCAGGTCGCGGCTGCGCAGGGCCTGCCACAGCGTGGCGGGAATGGGCGTCTCCAGCCACGCGACGTTCTGTTGCAGCTGGGTTGCGGTGCGGGTGCCGGTGACGCAGCACACAACCGCAGGGTGCGCCAGTGGAAACTGCAGTGCGGCGGCCTGCAAGGGCACGCCGAATTCCTCGCAGGTCAGCGCCAGCGCTTGCACGCGCGCCACCACGGCGGGCGGGGCTTCCGCATAATTGAATTTGGTGTTGCCCGCCAGGACGCCGGAGTTGAACGGCGCGGCCACCACGATGGCGTTGCCGCGGCGCATGCAGTCGCCCAGAAAGGGGGTGATGCAGTCCTGCTCCAGCAGGGTGTAGCGCCCGGCCAGCATGGTGCAGTCCAGGTCGAACTCCTGCATGCTGTCCATCACCACCTGCCATTCGTTCACGCCCAGGCCCACTGCCTTGGTGGCACCGCTTGCGCGCAATTCGTCCAGCGCGCGGAAGCCGCCCCCCGTGGTCAGTTGTTGCCAATAATGCGCATGCTGTTCGCCGTGGGTGTCGCGGCCGATGTCGTGTACGTACAGGATGTCGATATGGGCCAGGCCCAGCCGTTGCTGGCTGTCCTCGAATGAGCGCATTACGCCGCTGTAGCTGTAGTCATACTGCGGGCGAAACGGGTAGGGGTTGGCCCAACCTCCATCGCCAGGACCCACGCTGGCATCGGGGCGCAGCAGGCGGCCCACCTTGGTGCTGACGACATACTCATGGCGGGGGCAGTCGGCCAGCTGGGCGCCCAGGCGGTGCTCGGAGCGGGTGTAGCCGTAGTAGGGTGCCGTGTCGAAATAGCGCACGCCGGCCGCCCAGGCGCAGGCAAAGACTTCCTCCACCTCGCGGGCACTGGTGGCACGGTACAGGCCGCCCATTTGCGAGCAGCCCAGGCCCAGGGCAGTCAGCCGCAGGTCCACGCGGGGAAGGAGTTTCAGATCCGTGGTGTGCATATACCCATCCTCCGGCAGCCGGTGCCGGAGGGATCCTTGGGTTGGAGCGGTTTAGTAGAGAACGTTCTTGGCAGCGGGTGTGTCGATGTTTTTCTTGGTCACCATCAGCACACCGGTATCGCGGAAGGCGGGTACTTTCTTGCCTGCCACGATTTCCGCCACGGTCTTCACACCCAGGTTGCCCATTTCAAAGGCGCTTTGCACGGCAATCGCCTCGATGGTGCCGTCTTTCACAAAGCCTTGCAGGTCGGAGTTGCCGTCAAAGCCGATGGCCACCACCTTGCCGGCTTTGCCCGACTGAACCAGTGCGCGGCCCATGCCGATAGCGGTGGGTTCGTTGGCGCCGAAGATGCCCTTGAGGTCGGGGTTGGCGGCCAGCACGTCGGTGGTCTGGTTCAGTGCGGTACCCATCTGCGAGTTGGAGTAGAAGGGGCCCACGATCTGCAGCTTGGAATGCTTCTTGATGTAGTCGGTGAAACCTCCCACGCGGCCGATTTCGGAGCCCGAGCCCGCGGTGTAGGACATGACGGCAATTTTGCCGGTGGTACCGACTTTCTCGATCAGCGTCTTGGCGGACATTTCTCCGGCAGTCTTGTTGTCGGTGGCCAGGAAGGACTGGTAGTAAGCCTTGCCGGAATCCGATGCGGCGGAGTCAATCAACACCACAGGAATCTTGGCTTCCCAGGCTTTTTTCATGGCGGGGATCAAGGCATCCGGATCCGACGGGGCCAGCACGATGCCGGCGACCTTGCGGTTCACGGCGTTTTCCACCAGGGCCACCTGCCCGGCCAGGTCGGTGTCGGATGCTGCGCCCTGGAAGGTGGCGGTGTAGCCCTTGAGATTTCCCACGGCAGCGTTGGCACCCTTCTTCACGTTTTGCCAGAAGTCCGAGTTGGCGGTCTTCACGATAACGGCAATTTCCTTGTCGGCGGCCATAGCCATCGACGACGCAGCCACCAGGGCGGCTGCGATCAGTGTGTGGACAAATTTTTTCATTTCTTTCCTCATGGGTAGTGGTTGTGGAGGTTGTCTCTCGAAGTCCCGGTAAGCCCTGCCGGTAGGGATCACTTGCGATGGCGCATCTGGTCGATCCATACGGCCAGCAGGATGACGACGCCAATCAGAATTTGTTGGGTGAAAGCGGACACGCCGCTCATGTTCAAACCGTTGCGCAGGATGCCAATCACGAACGCACCAATGACGGTGCCCGACACCGTGCCCACACCACCCGTGAGCGAGGTCCCGCCTATCACCGCGGCGGCAATAGCATCAAGTTCGTACATCAGGCCCTCGCTGGGCTGGGCCGTGACCAGGCGTGACATCAGCACGCAACCGGTCAGCCCGGCCAGCAAACCGGAAAGCACATAGGCAAACAGCGTCACGCCGTTGACGTTCACGCCCGAGAGCCGGGCGGCTTCCAGGTTGGAGCCGATGGCGTACAGATGGCGGCCCAGCGTGGCACGGTTAAGCAGGACGGAGACGGCCAGCGCCAGCACGACCATGAGCACCACGGGATAGGGAATGCCGACGAACACCACATCGGGGAAGCCGTCCGCACCGATATTGACGATGCGGAACAAGGCTCCGTTGCCCAGTTCCGCAAAGCTGTCGCCCAGGCCGCTGATGGCGCGGGCATCGGTCAGCTGCAAGGCCACGCCGCGTGCCACCAGCATCATTCCCAGGGTGGCAATAAAGGGCGGCAGTTTGAGCACCGTCACACACAGGCCGTTGATCAGCCCGCACAGGGCACCGACCAGCAGGCCGGCAAACATGCCCAGCGGCACGGGCGCGCCCGCCTTGACCAGCATTGCGGCCACGACGCCGGACAGTGCCAGGATGGCACCTACCGAGAGGTCGATACCGCCGGTGATGATCACGCAGGTCGCTGCGATGCCGAGGTAGGCAATGGACGTCACCTGGAGCGCCACGGTCATGCCATTGCCCACGCTGAAGAAGGCGTTGCTGGTGAACGAGAAGATGGCGATGAGTCCCAGCAAGCTGGCCAGCGCGGCAAATTTCTGAAACAGGTCTTGTTGTTGTTCGGTCATGGTGTGGTTCGGGAAAGAAGTCTTGGAGGGTTCAGTGGGTCAGCTGGTCGGCTTGCAGGGGCGGCACGCTGCGGCCGGAGGCGTAGTGCATGACCTCCTCCTGATGGGTCTCGCGGGTGGGGAGGATGGTGACCAGGCGGCCTTCATGGAAGACCGCGACACGGTCGGTCATCCCCATGATTTCGGGCAGCTCGGAGCTGATCATCACGACGCCGATGCCCTGCCCTGCGAGCTGGTCCAGCAACTGGTAGATCGCGTACTTGGCGCCCACATCAATGCCGCGTGTGGGCTCGTCAAAGAACAGCACGCGTGATTGACGGAACAGCCATTTGCTGATCACGAGCTTCTGCTGGTTGCCCCCCGAGAGCAGGCGCACGATCTGGCTGCTGCTGGGCGTGCGGATGTCGAGTGCGCCAATGTAGTGGCGTGCGGCATCCTGCTCCTTGGCAAACTGGATCATGCCCGCACGATTGGACACGGCTTCCATGTGGGCCAGTGTGATGTTTTGCGCCACATTCATCTTCAGTGCCAGCCCGTCGTGCTTGCGATCCTCTGACAGGTAGGCCAGCCCCTGGCGTACGGCATCCCGTGGCGAGTGAATGGTGAGACGCTGCCCGGCCAGAAACACCTCGCCGGCGTCGATGGGGTCGGCACCAAAAATGGCGCGAGCCACTTCGGTGCGGCCAGCCCCCATAAGCCCTGCAAAGCCCAGAATTTCGCCACGGCGCAGCTCAAAGTTCACGTCGTGAAACACACCTTGGCGTGTCAGGCCCTGTACGCACAACAACACGTCGGCAGTGGGCACGGATGTTCTCTTGGGGAATACGTCGTCCAGCGAGCGCCCCACCATTTTGGCCACGATCTCTTCCACACTGGTGTCGGCCAGGTGTTCGGTGGACACGTAGCGTCCGTCGCGCAAGACGGTGACCCGGTCCACGATGAGCGCCAGTTCGTCGAGGCGGTGGGAGATGTAGACAATGCCCACCCCCGTACGCTTGAGCTCATGGATGATGGCAAACAGCTTCTCGGTTTCCGACTCCGTGAGGGACGAGGTGGGTTCGTCCATGATGAGCACCTGAGCGTTGAGCGACAGCGCCTTGGCAATTTCCACCATCTGCTGCTGAGCTACCGACAGGGTTTTGACCAGAGCGTCCGGTGCAATGTCCTGCCCTAACCGGTCCAGGCATTGCTTTGCCTGGCGGCGCAGTGCCGCCCGGTCGATCAGCCAGCCTTTGCGTGGCTCGCGGGCCAGGTAAATGTTTTCGGCCACCGTGAGGTGCGGAGCCAGGTTCAGCTCCTGGTGAATGATGGCAATGCCGACAGCCTGGGATTCGGCGGTGGATTGGAACTGGCAGGCTTCGCCGCGATAGTACAGAGCCCCCGCATCGGGCTGGTACTGGCCGCTGATCACCTTCATCAGCGTCGATTTGCCTGCGCCGTTTTCGCCGCACACCGCGTGTACCTCGCCGCTTCGCACCTCAAAGCTCACGCCATCCAGCGCCAGCACCCCCGGGAAGCGTTTGGTAATTCCTTCCAGGCGCAACAGTACCCCGGCCTCGGCGGGGCTGGGCGCGTCGGGACGGACGGGATCGGGCACGGAAGACAGCAATGCGAACTCCTCTTGGTGGGTCAGGGGACCGGGAGGGATGAATCTGCTGCTCTGCAAATTGGTAAGGCCACCTGACACGATGTGGCGTATTTGGCCTTACCGGGAGGTGCGTGTGTATTGGTGCTTACCCGTGATCCGGGATCAAAATCGGGGTGAAAAGACGGGAAAAAGCCTGCGCAATTGCACAGGCCTGACCACCGCACAGGAGCAAAGGTTGACAGCACAGACCTTGGTTCACGACCATTCGCGGCGGTTCTCGACCCAGCGCTGTTCGGAGGCTTGCAGATGCATGCGCATGGCGTTCTGTGCGGCCAGTACATCCCGGTTTTCCAGGGCGCGCAAGATGGCTTCATGCTCCTGCAGCGCAATGGCCCAGCTTTGGCCCGATTCGGAATGCGCGCTCAGGCGCGCGGCAATCGGGCTGTGGCGCTCGTCAAACAGCTCTCCCACCAGCCGCTCCAGCACGGAGTTGCCGGTCATTGCTGCAATCGTTTGGTGAAACTGCCGGTCAAAGGCCAGGGGCGAGCGGTTTTGTGCCATGGCGGACAGCATGTTGTCCAGAATCTGGCGCAGCGCCAACAGCGCCTCGGGCGTGGCCCTGGCGCAGGCCTGCAGCACGATAGTGCCCTCAAGGGCGGCGCGTGCCTGCATCAGTTCGATCGGGCTTTCGCCCATGGCGGCCAGGGACTGCGGCTTGCGCTGGGCCGCGCTGCAGACGTACACGCCAGCGCCCATGCGCACTTCCACGCTGCCCTCAATTTCCAGTGCAATCAGCGCCTCGCGCACCGAGGGGCGTGAGACGCCCAACTGCAGGGCCAGATCGCGCTCCGGCGGCAACCGCGCACCCGCGGTGTAGTTGCCCTTGTCAATGAAGGCGCGAATCTGCTCGGCAATTTGTTGATAGAGCCGACGGTTGTCGACCTGTTTGAGTTGGTCCAGCATGAGTCCTCCGCGTGAAGTGCAGTTTATGCGACGGCGGTTTTTGCTATGGGGTTATGGTTCGAACTGGTAAGGCCAATGCAAAATTTTTCACGCTGACGTTACTAATTTTGGAGCCAATTTTGATTGGCTGGAGTACCACTCACACCTTCCGCCCCCTCATGATCCAGCTCAGCGACCTGACAACCTGAGATAGGCGAGCCGGCGCCACTGAGGCAAGGCGAGAGCCGGGACGATAATCCAGGTCACCCTTTCCGATTACCCCATTGCCACGAAAGCATGACCTCCATGAAGACATTGACCGCCGCGCTCATCGCCCTGGCCTCCATTGCCCTGTCCAGCACCGCCCTTGCCGCCGCCCCGGCCGAGACCCTGCCCAGCGGCGTGAAAATCGTGCACAGCACCGACGGCACTGGCCCGCAGCCCAAAGCGACCGACACCGTCAAGGTGCACTACCGCGGCACGCTGGCCGACGGTAAGGAATTTGACAGCTCTTACAAGCGCGGCGCGCCCGCCACCTTCCCGCTGAACCGCGTGGTGCCGTGCTGGACCGAAGGCGTGCAGAAGATCAAGGTCGGCGGCAAGGCCACACTGACCTGCCCACCCGCCACGGCCTATGGCGACCGCGGCGCCGGCGGCGTGGTGCCGCCCAATGCCACGCTGACCTTCGACATCGAACTGCTCGCGATTGAAAAGTAAAAGCTAAAGAGGCGCTTCGAGCGTCGTGAGGAGGGCTTTGTCAAAGGACTCCGCGCGCTCGAACTGCAGCCAGTGGCCGGCGCATTCGACCAGGGCCAGGCCCCTGAAATCCGCAGCTCGCTCCAGGGCTGCCCGCAGCCCATCAAGCTTGCCGCGGTACAGCGCATCCTCTTCCCCGTAAATCGCCCACACCGGGCAGCGCAGCCGCGCCAATGACTGCGCCAGCGCGCCGGTGCGCGCCAGGCTGCGGCCCTTCATGCGGTCGCGCAGCACGTTGGCGATGTGCAGGCGCAAGGCCAGTTCGTTGATCGCATTCTCGCGGTACAGCATCAGCGCAGCGAGATTGTGGCGATGGATCTCATCGCGCTGGCCCGCATCGGTGAGATGCCGCCAGGCGCGCAGGCGTATGGCTTTTTCGGGCGCCACACCCAGGCCGGGCGCACCCACCAGCACCACACGCGCCGCCCGGGCAGGGAAACGCTCCGCCACAAAGCCGGCCACCATGCCGCCAAAGGAAAATCCCACGAGGTCGCAGGCCGCCTCGCCCGCCAGCAGGGCCAGCCCTTGCTCGACCGGTTCGGGTAGCACGTCAGCATCGGTGCCCCGTAAAGGCGCGGCCGAATCGCCAAAACCGGGAAGATCAGGCACCAGCACCCAGCGGCCCGACGCGGCCAGCGCAGGGATGTTGCGCAGCCAGTGCATCCAGCTGCCGCTGCCGCCGTGCAGCAGCACCAGGGGCGCGAGCCCGGGCCGGCGCGTGGCCTGGCCCCATATGTGCCAGACCATGGTGCCGTCGCCGCAAGGGGTTTCAAAACGGCTGGCCGTGCGCAGCATCGCGAGCGCTTCGGGAGGAAGCTCAATGTTTGCCGAATCTGTCATGGGGGATTTATACCCTGCCCCTCATGCGGCCATCGCCAAGCTCCTAAACTGGCTTACCGCCTTCTCATACACCTCTGTGAATCGCAGCCCAACCGCCCCCTCTTCACTCCCTCTCCCCCTGGGAGAGGGTTGGAGTGAGGGCCAGCGGCATTCGAACACACACGGCGCAACATCAAACGCCGCAAGCCCTCATCCCCGCCTTCTCCCTGAGGGAGAAGGCGCAAAAACATGATCCCCTTTTCAGTCCTCGATCTATCCCCCATCGTCACGGGCGCCACTGCCGCCGATGCCTTTCGCAACACCCTGGCCCTGGCCCGGCATGCCGAACAACTGGGTTTCAAGCGCTTCTGGCTGGCCGAGCACCATAACAACCCCGGCATCGCCAGCGCCGCCACCGCGGTGGTTATCGGCCATGTGGCGGGCGGCACGCAAACCATCCGCGTGGGATCCGGCGGGGTGATGCTGCCCAACCATTCGCCACTGGTGATCGCCGAGCAGTTCGGCACGCTGGCTTCGCTGTACCCCGGCCGCATCGACCTCGGGCTGGGGCGCGCACCGGGCACCGACCAGCTCACCGCACGCGCACTGCGGCGTGACCACCAGAACAATGCCGATACTTTTCCGCAGGACGTGGAGGAACTGCAGGCCTACTTTGAACCGGCAGAGCCCGGCCAGAAAATCAGGGCGGTCCCGGGCGCTGGCCTCAAGGTGCCGCTGTGGCTGCTGGGCTCCAGCCTCTTCGGTGCCCAGCTCGCTGCCATGCTGGGCCTGCCCTTTGCTTTCGCATCGCACTTCGCGCCCGACATGCTGATGCAGGCGCTGGACCTGTACCGCAGCGGCTTCAGGCCTTCCGCCCAGCTCGCCAAACCTTATGCCATGGTGGTGGCCAATGTCGTCGCGGCCGAAACGGACGAAGCGGCACGCTACCAGCTCACCTCCGTGCAGCAGGCCATGACCCACCTGCTGCGCGGCACGCCGGGGCCGATGCCGCCGCCCATCGACGACATCGAAAGCTACTGGTCACCGGCCGAGAAAGCCGGCGCGCAGCGCATGCTGCGCTATGCCGTCGCAGGTTCGGCGGCAACGGTTGAAAACCAGCTTCAGCGCTTCATCGAGGATACCCGGGCCGATGAACTGATGGTGACCACTCACATTTACGACCCCGCCATCGCCCGGCGCTCCCTGGAAATCACCGCGCAGGTGCGAGACAGACTGCAACAAGGAAACCAGCGCCGCGCATAACGCTATTGTTTTGATAGCTGCTTGCGCTCGTCCTTATTGGGCTAGAGCCTTAAATGGCTTGAATTTCGTCATGTGAGCGCCGCAGGCCAATCCGTAGTCACTGAAATGCAAACGTGCCCATTGGCACAGATCATGCAGAGCTGAAGTGCCCGCCCGTGGGCAACACGCCAGCTTCCCATGCCCCCAGTTACATCACCCGAACGCCACACCCTTTTTGACGATGCGCAGGGCATCTTCACGGGCACGCTGTTTGTGTCGCTGGCGATGGTGATCTTCAACCAGGCGGGCCTGTTGACGGGCGGTACGGCCGGCGTGGCCTTTGTGCTGCACTACGCCACGGGCGTGAGCTTCGGCAAGCTGTTCTTTCTGGTCAACCTGCCCTTCTATTGGTTCTCCTGGAGCCGCATGGGCCGCGAGTTCACCATCAAGACCTTCCTGTCCATTGCATTGCTGTCGCTGCTGGCGGACTGGTCACCCCGGGTGCTCGACATCGCAGACATCCACCCGCTGTACGCCGCGCTGGTGGGCGGCCTGCTGCTGGGGACCGGCTGCCTCTTCCTGGCCCGGCACCGGGCAAGCCTGGGCGGCGCCACCATCGTGACCCTCTATCTTCAGGAAAAGCACGGCTGGCGCGCCGGCAAGATACAGATGGCCATTGATTCGGCCGTGGTGTTGATGGCGCTGGCAGTCGTGCCCCCTGAGCGCGTGGCATATTCAGTCATGGCGGCCGTGCTGATGAGCCTGTTCCTCTGGGTCAACCACAAACCCGGGCGCTATATGGTGACCTGAACGGCACCAGGTGGACTGCCGGCCGGGCTTAGTCGCCGCCGCCCACCTTGCCCCGTGAAGACTTGATTTCCGAGCGCTGGCTTTTGCCCGCCAGGCGGCGCTGCTTCGAGCCGTAGGTAGGTTTGGTGGCGCGCCGCGCCCGGGGCGGTGTGGAGACGCCGTCAACGATCTCCTGCAGGCGTGCCATGGCGTCGCTGCGGTTCATCTCCTGGGTACGGTGCTGCTGGGCCTTGAGCACCAGAACGCCCTCCTGCGTGATGCGTCCGTCGCTCGTCGCCAGCAGCCGTTCCTTGACGGCGTCGGGCAGCGACGAAGCCGCAATGTCAAAGCGCAGGTGAATCGCACTGGAGACCTTGTTGACGTTTTGCCCGCCGGCGCCCTGCGCGCGGATGGCGTTGAACTCTACCTCGCGTTCGTCAACGGGGAATTTCGGTGGCGCAGCCATGGTCAGCGCCGCAACCGGGTCAGACTGCCAACTCGGCCAGGCCCGCGATGGCGAGGGCGTAGCCCTTGACGCCGAACCCGGCCATCACGGCCCTGGCAGCTGGCGAAATATAAGAGTGATGGCGGAAAGCCTCGCGTGCATGCACATTGCTGATGTGCAGCTCGATCACCGTGACGCCCGCGCCCTTGATGGCATCGTGCAGGGCCACGCTGGTGTGGGTATAAGCGCCAGCATTCAGCACGATGCCTGCCAGCGTGCCAGCAGCCTGGGCGCGCCCGGCTTCATGGATGGCGTCAATCATCACGCCTTCGTGGTTGCTCTGGCGAAAGTCGAGCTTGAAACCGTGGGTTGCGCAGGCCTTGGTGCACAGCGCCTCTACATCGGCCAGGGTTTGCGAACCGTACACGGCCGGCTCACGCGTTCCCAGCAAGTTGAGGTTGGGGCCATTCAGGACAAGGACTGTTTTCATGAAGCGGGGCTTTCCAGATGTTCGGGTGGGTGGGGCTTGGCTATTTGCCTGGGCCCGATTATCGACGCTGCCGCCGCCAGCCCATCACCGAAGCACCCTGTCCCCCCGCTCCCGCACCTGCCCGATCAGTCCGCTGGCAGCGCCCTAGCGCAGGCTTTCGAAAAAGCGTTCCAGCAAGTCGGCAAATGCATCTGGTTGCTCCACCGCGCTCAAATGAGCCGCTGGCAAGGTGCGCAATTGCGCACCCTTGATGCTGGCGCAAATGGCTTCCGACATGGCCACGGGCGTTGCTTCGTCGCGCGTGCCGGCAATCACCAGGGCCGGGCACTGGATCGCACCGTTGCTGGCTCGGAAGTCGATGCGGGAAACCGCTTCGCAGCTGGCGGCATAAGCGGCGGCATCGGTGGTTTCAAGCACCTTGCGTAGCGCGGCTACCTTGCGCGCACCTCCACCCGCCTCGTCCGCCCTGGATTCCGGGGTAAACCAGCGCTGCATCGCACCGTCTGATATCGCCGCCACGCCCTGGGCCTGTACGGTGTGAACGCGCGCCTGCCACATGGCGCGCGCCGCGTCGTCGTAAAACAGGGCGGCGTTGGCAATGACGATGCTTTTGAGCAGCTGCGGATGCCGCGCCGCCAGCGCCTGCGCCGTCATGCCGCCCATGCTGAGCCCGACAAAATGCACTGGGGCGCCACCCTGCTCCTTGATCAGGCCCGCCACATCATCGGCCAACAGGTCGAGTGTGTAAGGGCCGGGCACCGCTTCCGATTGGCCATGGCCGCGGTGGTCATGGCGCAGCACGGTGTAGCGGTTCTTCAGGACGGCCGTCACGCCGTCCCACATCGTGAGGTCACAGCCCAATGCATGGCTGAGCACCACAACAGGCCCCTGGCCTTCACTGATGCAATGCAGGTGAGGTTTTTTCATACTTCTTTTAATGATGATGAGTTGCTTGGAAGCCCGCAAATACACGCCCTGTCAGTCAGCGAGCAGGCCTTTTTCGCGAAGGATCTCGCCCGCCACAGAGAACGCATGGTTGGCGGCGGGAACACCACAGTAAATGGCGGCCTGCAGAATTACTTCCTTGATATCGTCCGGCGTGAGCCGCGACTCCGGCGGGCCGTCGAGCGCGGCCCGGACATGCATGGCAAATTCTTCATACGCCTTGAGCGCAATCATGGTCGACAGGACCATCAGACGTCGCGTCTTGTCCCCCAACGCCGGCCGGCCCCAGACCTCATTCCACGCATAGCGCGTGATCAAGTTCTGGAACTCGCCGTTGAAGGCATTGCTTTTGGCGATGGAACGGTCCACCCAGGCATCACCGAGCACGCGCCGGCGGTTGATCATTCCCTTGTCATGGTCGTTCATGGTTTTACCTTTTTGCGGTCTTGGTGCGATGGCTGTCAGTGTGCGTTTGCCCCACCAGTGCTTCAACAGCGTCGGCCTGCGCATGCGCGAGTGTTGACGCGTGCCGCGCCAGCGCCGGGTTAAACCATTCGTCGGCGGCATCGGCGGGCAGCACGGAACGCAACGCATCCAGGTTGGCGCTCATGCGCTGGGTGTCCACCTGCAGGCCAGGCAGGGCCTGGGCCATGGCGCGGACGGATCCGTGCGCCGACATCAGCAGCCCCGGCCATTCGGCCAATTCGGCCTGCCAGTTCCCCAGGGCGCGCTCATGCTCCTGCGCCATGGCGGCCAACAGGGCGGCCACGCGCTGCGGCGCGCGCTGCGCTGCAGCCAGTGCCACCATGCAGGCGACCGGATTGCGCTTGTGCGGCATGGCGGATGAACCGCCGCGCCCCGGCTCGGTCGGCTCTGCCAGTTCGCCCACTTCGTACTGCCCCATCAAGGAGATGTCTTTGGCGATCTTCCCAAGGCTGCCCACCAGCAGGCCCAGTTCGCAACCCAGCGCCACCCACTCATCGCGCTGGGTGTGCCACGCAAATGCAGAAGGTTTGAGCTTCAGGTCGGCCGCCATATGCGCCATGATTTGTGGGCCCTTGCCGTTCATCTGCGCCAGTGTTCCGACGGCCCCGCCCAGTTGCACGGCCAGCGCATTGTGGCCAGCCACTTGCAGGCGCTGCAGGCTGCGCGCCAGCGGCGCAGCCCAACCCGAGCACTTGAAACCAAAGCTGGTGACGGATGCCGGCTGCATCAGCGTGCGAGCCAGCACGGGGTCGGCGGCATGGCGGCGGGCCAGCACCAGCAACGCCGCCACTGCCTTGCGGATGTCGGCCTCAATCAGGTCCAACGCATTGCGGGTCACCAGCGCCAGCGCGGTGTCGATCACGTCCTGGGAGGTCGAGCCGAAATGGACAAAACCGGCGGCCTCCTTGTTGAAGAGGCCCACGGTTTCCTTCAGGGCCTTGACCAGCGGAATGGCAATGCTGCCCGCGCGCCCGCTTTCGCGAACGATCTTGGCCACATCAAACAATTCGATCTTGCAGGTGCCGATGATGGATTGCGCGGCGGCCTCGGGGATCAGGCCGGCGCTGGCCTGCGCTCTCGCCAGCGAAGCCTCAAAGCGCAACATGGCATCCAGAAAGTTACGCTCGCTGAAGGCCTCCAGAATTTCCGGCGTGGACAAAAAACCTTCAAAAATACTGCTCATGCCGTGCACTCTCAAAAAACAATGACTGATGGTTTTCCACCGGGTCGCCCCAAGGAAAACCGCGCCTCATACACAAAGGAAAGGGGCAGCGCGCCGCAGGCACGAAGTGACGAACGCGGGGGTTTCATTTTTTCAGGCGGATCTGGTTAGGCAGCGGCACGGAACGGCGCAGCACATCCTCCCCCAGCCACAGGGCCGAGCGCCATGCGCGCTGGGCCACCGTCGGCAAAGGCATTTGCTGGTAGTCGTCGTTGAACACTTCAAAGCTGTAATCGCCGCGGTAGCCCAGGCCATGCAGCTTGGTGACCAGCGTGGCCAGCGCTTCGCTGTGCACGCCCTCGCCTGGAAACACGCGGAAATGCCGGGCGGTGGCAATGCGCTCTTCGACCGACTTGATTTCCGTCCACATGAAGTCAGCCAGCTGCACCAGAAAAATTTTGTCCGGATCCAGTATGTCGAGCTCGTCCAGCGAGGTCTTGGTCGCAAACATGTGAAAAGAGTCAAAGCCCAAACCCAGGTTGGGCATGTCGGCTTCACAAATAATGTCCCAGGCCTGCGGGAACTCATTGACGGTGCGGCCCCACGACAAGGCTTCGTAGGCGATCTTGATATTCATCGGAATCGCCAGCATGGCCAGCTTGCGCAAGTCCCTGACCAGCGCCTGGGTTTCACCCGTGGCGTGCACCGAGGTTGACGAACAGATCAACAGCAGGCGGCAGCCCAGCGCATGGCACATTTCCAGCATCGATTTGGCGATGTCCATCTTGTAGTCGTGCAGGTGCCCGGACAGCCCCTCAAAATCACGCAACACCTGGAACCCGGTGACGCGCAAACCGCTTGCACGCACCGCAGCGACGGCGGCTTCCATGCCGTCTGGATGGCCTACCAGGTCTTTGGCAGCGAGCATGATCTGCGTAAAGCCAGCCTCGCGCACGGCTTTGAGCTTGGCCTCCAGCGGACCTGCCAGCGAGATGGTGTCCATCCCGAAATCGTCGATGTTGCCGCTGTAGTGGCTCATGCCTGGCGCCTGTTTAGCGTACGTCATGGACCAGCTCAAAACTCACGCTGCCCATCCAGCTCTTGGTCAGCGCGCCGCGGTCCTCGGTATGGACCCCGGGTGACTCGAGGAATTCCACGCCGCGCTTGCGCAACTCGCCGACAGTGGCCAGCACGTCTGCGCTGCCCAGGCCAATGCGCTGCAGGCTTTCGTCCCCTTCCACGTCGAGCACGCTGGCTTCAGGCTCGATCAGCTGAAGGTAAAAGCGCGACGAAGGCGGGCAAGGACTGCGAAGGATGCGTCCCTTGGGCAGGATGCCGAAGCGCTGTTCGTCGGGCAGGTCGGTAAAGCCAAACAGCTCGCGGTAAAACTCGGCCCAGTCTTCAGTACGGTCATTGCCGATGTATTGCACGACGCCAAAGAAGTGCAGCCCCGCAACCGCTGGCGGATGCTGCTCCACCGTGGGAATCGGCACAAAGTCCACGTCATAGATCGAAAACTTGTCGTAACGATCCACAAAATAAATGCGGCTTTTTCCCACGCCATGGATGGCCGGAATGTTCAGCTCCATCACCTCGACGCGTGACGGCACGGCCCAGGCGCCCCGCTCCAGCGCACGGTGGTAAGCGTCTGCCGCGTCCCGCACGCGCAAGGCCACAGCGGCAATCACCGGCTTGTCGGTCGGCGCGGTGCCATCCGGCATGGCGGGAATGTGGGCATTGACAATCACGTTCATGCTGCCCTGCCGGTACAGCAATACCTCGCGCGAGCGGTGGCGGGCAACCGGACGGAAACCCATCGTTTCCAGCACCTGCCCCAACGCCTGCGGCTTGGCAGTGGTGTATTCAATGAACTCAATGCCGTCCAGCCCCAGGGGGTTGGCAACTTCGGGGATGGCCTCCCGGTCTGCGGTTGGTGCCTGTGCAAAGGTGCTCATGGTGATGTCTCCGGTGAGAGGTTGCAGCAGATTCAGGAAGTTGCCATGGCGGGCGCCACGGTTGCGCCCGGCACATGGCCGCCGCCGAGGAAGAGGCGTTCGATGTTGGGGTCCGCCAGCAGCTCCGCCGCCGGCTTGTGCAGCACCAGTTGGCCCGACTCAAGCGCGATGGCGTCATCGGAAATTTTCAGCGCGCTTTTGACGTTTTGCTCAACCATCAACACTGTCGTGCCCTGCGCCGCCAGTTTCTGCAACAGCTTGAACACGTCCTGCACCACCATGGGCGACAACCCGATCGAGGGTTCGTCAATCAGGATGACCTTGGGGCGCAGCAGCAAGGCCCGGCCGATTTCAAGTTGCTTCTGCTCACCACCCGAAAGCGCTGAGGCCTGGGAATGCAGGCGTTCCTTGACGCGCGGGAAAAACTCCAGCACCTCGGGAATACGCTCGTGTGTGGTTTTCGTACCCAGCGTGATGCCGCCCAGCTCCAGGTTCTGCCACACAGTAAGCTGGCCAAACAGGTTGCGCCCCTGGGGCACAAACACAATTCCTTTGGCCAGCAATTCTTTCTGGCTGGCGCCCGAAATGTCCTCACCATTCAACAGGATGCGGCCCTGCCGCGGCTTGAGCAAGCCAAACAGCGCTTTCAAAACCGTGGACTTGCCCGCACCATTGGGGCCCAGCAGCAGCGTGATGGAACCAGTCCTGACCTTGAACGACAGGTTGTTCAGGATCATGAAGTCCTTGTAACCTGCCACCACATCGTCAAATTCAATACAGATCTCACTTGTCATATCAATCTCCATGAAGCCTCAGTTGACCTCTTTCCAAGCAACGGCGCGGAACCGGCTCCGCCGGGCCGCAGCGGTTGTCCCCCTTAAGGGGGATTCCGGCTACACGCAGTGAGCCGAGACAGGGGGTTAGTTCCCTAAATAGGCGTCCAATACCTCTTTATTGGCCCGGATCTCCGCCGGCGTACCAATGGCCAGCACCTTGCCTTCGACCATCACCATGATGCGGTGGCACAGGCCCATCACAAAATCCATGTTGTGCTCGATCACCACAAACGAAGCCTTGCGGCCAAATTTGGGGTTCTGGTTCAGATCCCGGAGCAGCGACGAGATGCCGCCCACCAGGCTGGGATTGACGCCCGCGCACGGCTCGTCGAGCAGCACCAGGTCCGGTTCGGCCATAAAAGCCATGGCGATGTCCACCAGCTTTTGCTGGCCATAGCTCAAGGTACCGGCGAGCTTGTCAGCCACATGGCGGATGCGGAACTGGTCGATGAGCGCATCCGCCTTGTCGCCCAACCCCGAGTCGCCAGGCGCGAACATGCGGCCGAGCAGGCTGCCCTTGTGCTCCTGGGCCGCCACGATCAGGTTGTCGCGCACCGTCATCTTTCCGAACACCTGAAGGGTCTGAAAGGTGCGGCCCACGCCACGCCGGCTGAGCTCCAGCGGCGACAGGCCGGTGATGGTTTTACCGTTGAGTTCGATCGTGCCGGCATCGGGGCTGATCTGGCCCAACACGCTGTTGAACATGGTGGTTTTACCCGAGCCATTGGGTCCGATGACACCAAAGATTTCCCCCGGCATGACTTCAAAGGAGACCCCGCCCACAGCCTGAATGGCGCCATAGGCCTTTTTGAGCCCGGCAACTTTTAACAACGCGTTTGTCATGATGCCGCTCCGATCCGGCTGGCTGCAGCCGCACGTGCCTGGGACGCCTCACGCGCTGCGCGCTTGGCCCGTATACGGTCAGGAATGCTGAGCAACCCATCGGGCAGCCACACCATCAACAGCACCACCGCAGCGCCGAACATCGGCAAATACCAGTTGGACACCAGCGGCACATCGCGCAGCCACTCCGGCAGCACCACCCCCACGGCGGCGCCCACGATGGGGCCCAGGAAATAACCCGCACCGCCGACCACCACCATCAGATACATCATGATGGACGCGGCCACCGTAAACGGCCCCGGCTCGATGAACTGCACCAGCGATGCAAACAGCGCACCGGCGATGCCGGCGTAAGCCGCGCCAATGGCAAAACTCAGCAGCGTGTAGTTGCGGATGTCCACCCCCAGGCTCTCGGCCCGTATCGGGTTGTCGCGCAAGGCCGTGAAAGCCTTGCCCCAGGGTGAGCGCAGCAACCCCCACAGCAGGCCCGAAAGGATGACCGTCACGGCCAGTACAAAGTAGTAGTAAGGCAGGTTGCCTTCGAGCGAATACCCGAAGAGGGACGGCCGTGCAATGTTGTTGATGCCAAAGGTGCCTCCGGTGAGCCACTCTTCATTGCGCATGACCAGCCAGATGGCGGTGTTAAAACCCAGCGTTGCGAATGCCAGGTAAATGGCTTGCACGCGCAGCGCCGGGAAACCCAGGATCAGCCCGACGGCAAAACAGATCAGTGCGGCAGCCGGCAAACCAAGCCAGAAGCTGACACCCGCCTTCATCAGGATGGCGACGGTGTAGGCGCCAATACCGAAGAAGGCCGCGTGGCCCAGCGATTTCTGGCCCGCGTAGCCAATGGTCAGGTTCAGTCCCATGGTGGCAATGATAAAAACCAGCCAGTAGGTCAGCAGGTAGATGCCGTAGCTCTTCAGGAACTGCGGCACCGCCAGTACCAGCAAAGCGGCCAGAACCGTCAATACCAGGGCAAATTTGTTGTTGGCGAGCTTCATACCTTGCGCTCCTCTTTTTTACCCAGCAGGCCTTGTGGCTTGAAGAGAATCACCACCATGAAAATAACCAGCGCCACGGCGTCCTTGTAGGCCGGAGAAATATAGGCAGCGGCCAGGTTCTCGCACACCCCCACAATCAGCCCGCCCAGCAAGGCGCCGCGCGAGTTGTTGAAACCGCCGATGATGGCGGCAAAAAAAGCCTTGGTACCCAGGCCTTCGCCCATGTCGAACTTGGCGAGGTAAGTGGGCGTAACGAGCAGGGCCGCCGCCACCGCCAGCACGGCATTGATGGCGAAGGTGTAGAAAATCATGCGCGGCACATTGATGCCCAGTACCGAAGCGCTTTCGGTGTTTTGTGCCACGGCCTGCATGGCACGGCCCGTGACGGTTTTGGCCAGGAAAGCCTGTGTCGCCATCACGATGATCAGGGCCAGCGCAAAAGTGCCGATGTCCTGAAGCGTTATCGTGACGCCGGCGATGTTGAACAGCTTGTCGGCAAAGAGACTCGGAAAAGGATGGGCTTCGGCGCTGTAGCCGGCGCGCACGCCATTGCGCAGGGCAATGGAAAGCCCGATGGTCGCCACGACGATGGGCATCATGCCGTACTTGAAGAGCGGATCCACCACCCCCCGCTTGAAGACCCAGCCCAGCAGCAACACGGCCAGCAGCACCGCCAGCACAAAGCTCACCAGCATGGGTGCGCCCAGCGAAATGAAGGCCAGCATCATGAAGGCCGGCAGCATGACAAATTCACCCTGCGCAAAGTTGATCGTTCCCGAGGCCTGCCACAGCAAGGTAAAGCCCAGGGCCGCCAGCGCATAAATGCTGCCGGTGGCCAGGCCCGAGAAAAAGAGTTGGAGAAAGTCTGTCATGGGAAGGTCCGATGGAGAAAGTCGGTTGTATTCAGCGGAGTTCTCAATGGGAAGGGCTTGCGCCCTGCCCCATGAGCGGCCGGCCCCGCATGGCCGGCCGAGGTTGCAGTTACTCAGTTACTTCTTCGCGGCTGGCTTGGCCGCAGCAGCAGGTGCCAAAGGAAGGGTCTTGCTCACGTCCCGGGTGGCCAGGCCAAGCGGGGGAACCATGTCAATGACTTCCTGCTTGCCGTTTTTGACTTCCACCATGAAGCTCATGCGGTCGAGGTCGCCCTTGTTGTCGAACTCGGTGTACATCAGCGCGCCGGGATATTTGTCGGTGTTGACCTTCAAGCCCTTCATGGCCGCAGCCACGGCCTTGCGGTCCAGCTTGCCGGCTTTTTCGATGGCGGCCTTGAGCACGTAGACACCGGAGTAGCCCTTCATGCCGTTGTGATCGGAGATGTACTTGTAGTCCTTCTCAAACTTCGCTTTGAAAGCGCGGATGGCGGGCACCGGCGCATCCACCGTCAAGCCCACGTGGGCAATCGCGCCGTTGGCAGCCTCACCGGCCAGCTCAATGACTTTCTGGCCTGTCAGGGTGGTTTCGCCGATGATGGGCTTGTTCCAGCCCTGCTTGCGCAGCTCGCGCAGCAAGCGTGCCGACTCTTCTTCGTTCGAATAGGCGAACACGCCGTCTGCATTGCTTTGCTTGGCACGCAGCACCGCGGCGGAGAAGTCGACCTGGCCCGGTTCGGTGGAGATCTCGCTCAGGATTTTGGTCGGCGAATTGGCGAGGGCTTTTCTGATCGAGTCCATGCCGCCCTTGCCGAAATCGTTGTTCACATAAATGACGGCAATGCTTTTGAGTTTGGCCTGGTCACTGATGTAGCGTGCCACCTTGGGCATGGCAGTGGCTTGCGTGAAACTGGTGCGAAACACGTAAGGGTTGCCCTGCTCGGTGATGCTGGCTGCCTCGCCCCCGGTGAAGTTGGGCACCTCGGCGCGCCGTGATTCGGCCATGCTGACCATGATGGAGCCGGAGAACACCGGACCAAAGATGGCAAACGCGTCGTCATCGATGGCCTTTTGCGTCAGCCCCTTGGCCACGCCCGCATTGCTTTGCGTATCAGCGGTGGTTGTCTGGATTTTCTTCCCCAGGATGCCGCCGTTGGCATTGATTTCCCTGACGGCCAGCTCCACGCCGTTCTTGAAGTTGGTGCCTGCCGTGGCGCCGCCGCCGGACAGCTCGACAATGTTGGCGATCTTGATGACGTCTTGCGCAAAACCAGCGCTGGCACTTACTGCAAGCGCGCAAGCAGCTATCAATTTGAGAGCGAATCGTTTTTTCATGGTTGTCTCCTCTGGGGGGTTAAAAAATCAAGGTGATGCGAGTCGTGCTTCCCCGACTCCTGGGATGGGAACACTGTCAGATGGTGTGGTCTGGAAGGGGCGCCTGATTTCACCGGCCATCGTGGCGGGGTACAAATGCCCACGGATAAAAGTGGCATCGCGGCGAACGGCCTGCGCCGCTGCGGCATGCCCAAAAAAATCCAGGTAGTCCGGCACCTGCTGGATCAGCATCTCAAATCCGGGCTGTGCGGTCAGACCGCGCTCGCGGGCAGCGCGAACCAGCGGCGTCGGCTGGTTCTTCATGAGGATGTCCATGACGGCCGCATGCGGCGCCATGCGGGAGACATCGCACGGCAGGGGATCATCGGCCCTGAGCCCCAGCGGTGAGGCATTCACCACCACGTCATGGCCCGAAGGGTCACCGCTGCTCACAGCCGCGATGCTTGCGTTTGACAGCGGCATAGCGGCGGTAATCTGGTCGGCCAGCACCTGCGCCTTGCCGGGCGCCGGGTCATACAGCGAAATGGCGGCCGGCGACTGGTTTCCCGCCATCGCGAGTGAAGCGGTAATCGCGGCTGCCGCGCCGCCTGCGCCCAGTATCAACACGCGCTTGCCGGCGTAGGCCACACCGAAATAGTCCAGCGACAGGACAAACCCTTTGCCATCAAACAAGGCACCTTCCAGTTCACCGGCTGCGTTACGGCGAATGCCATTCACCGCACCGGCTACCCGGCCCGCGTCATTGCAATGCGAAAGCAGGCTCATCACTTCTGCCTTGTGCGGGATGGTCAGCAACATGCCTTTGACGTTCCTGGCCAGGAAAGCGGCTTTCACAAAAGCCTGGATGTCCCCGGCGGCCACATGCACCGGGACAAGGACAGCATCAATACCCAGCGTCTTGAAGATCAGGTTGAACACCTCCGGCGCACGCACCTGCCCGACCGGATCGCCGGGGATCAGATACACGTCGGTATTGCCCTGAATGGTGGAAAACATGCTGGATTGCCTAAAACGTTCGATAATCGATTGAAACTGCCAGATTTGGTGTGAACTTTAGTAGCTAGCCTCAGGAATCCCAACAGGTTTATCACCAAATTGATCGATGATCGCTCAATAAAGATCGATGATCGAACGAAACAAGGGTTTGACCTATGCCTGCGTTGAAACCCTCTTGTGAATACTTCAGCAAATGACTGCGGCCAAACTCCCCATTTCACCCTCTACATTGCAGGCCCCCAGCCCTTCCACGCTGGACAAGCGCGACTGGATTGCCGGGCTGGAAAAAGGCCTGTCCGTCATCGAATGTTTTGACGACGCCAACCCACGCCTGACCGCCAGCCAGGCCGGCGCGCGCTGCGGCATGACACGCACGGCCGCCCGCCGCTATTTGCTGACGCTGGAGCACCTGGGGTATGTCGCCGGCGACGGCAAGCTCTTCTGGCTGACGCCGCGGGTGCTTCGCCTGGGCCAGTCCTACCTGGAGTCGGCCCGCCTGCCGCGCATCGTGCAACCCTTTTTGCAGCGCGTGACCGCCGGCACCCAGGAGAGCGCGTACGTGAGCGTGATGGACGGAGACGACATCGTCTATATCGCCCGCAACGGCTCCAGCCGCGCCATGAACACCGGCTACGTGCTGGGCTCACGCGTGCAGGCCCAGGTCACGGCAGCGGGCCTTTTAATGCTGTCGATGCGCGACCCCGCCTGGCTGGAAACCTGGCTGGCCAACCACGAGCTCAAGGCCTACACCTCATACACAATCGCCAGCAAGGACCGCCTGCGGATCGAACTGGCGCGCGTGCGGGCACAAGGATGGGCGATTTCCGAGCAGCAGCTGGAACTCAATTACCGCGGTATTGCCGTACCGCTGCGGGACCGGCACGGGGAAGTGGCCGGGGCGCTCAGCGTGACCATGCCCATGGGGCATGAGTCGAGTGAGGATGCGGGGGGACGGGTTTTGTCGGTGTTGCGGGAGACGGCGCAGGCGATGAGAAACCTGATTTGAGTGCATCTGCCAGGGCGGTTCTTGCTCTGGCGATGCGCGCTTTGCTGAGGGTGGCTGGCCGGGGGTTGCCCGGCCAGCCGCTCTCAGTAGAGAACGCCCAAGCCGGAGCAAGATCCAGCCTCAAGATTCGCTATCAATTCAATAGCTGCCCGCGCTTATCCCTATTAGTCAAAAGCCATTTTCACTAATGAATCAAACCACCCCAACACTCCCCGTCAACGGTAAAACAATCCCCGTGACA
Source organism: Polaromonas sp. P2_G11 (assembly GCF_056403595.1). Taxonomy (NCBI): domain Bacteria; kingdom Pseudomonadati; phylum Pseudomonadota; class Betaproteobacteria; order Burkholderiales; family Comamonadaceae; genus Polaromonas; species Polaromonas sp. P2_G11. Next base: position 115,541 of record NZ_JBFUFE010000001.1, read on the forward strand.
TAACTGGAACAAACAGGAGAAGCCAGAAATACATAAGCAGGCGACAACTCCTCAGGTTGCACCGGCCGCCTCATGTCGGTCTTCCTGCCGAAGTCCTTGATGACGAGTGGCCCGCGCCTGGCGCGGTGTAGGAAAGATTCGCGCCTTCGCCCCAGCCATGCCTTGCGGCCGCTGCAGCGTCGGGCCGAATCTTGCACAATCAAGGCAGCCATCTTTTCCATTGCCGCTTTTGTTGCCGCCCGAGCGGCGTTTGATGCAAACCCGACACTTCCTCCAGCTCATCGCGATGTCCGCCCTCTGGGGCGCATCATTTCCCCTGCTGCGTATCGCCAGCCCTGCCCTGGGGCCGTGGGTGGTAGCGGCCACCCGCTGCGTCCTGGCCGCAATCGTGCTGGGTCTGCTGATGAGCAGGCTGCGCGGCCAATGGCCGCCGCGCGAGGCGTGGCCCCGGCTGGCGCTGCTGAGCATGCTGTCGGTGGTGGTTCCCTTTGTGCTGTACAACTGGGCCGCGCTGGTCATCCCGTCGGGCTATTCGGCGGTGCTCAATGCCACGGTGCCGCTCTTCGGCGTGATGGCCGCCGCGCTGGCCGGCGAGGAAAAACTCACCCGCATCCGCCTGCTCGGCTGCGCGGTCGGCTTTGCCGGCGTCGCGCTGCTGGTGCAACTGGGGCCCGTCGCCGTCACGCCCCGGGTCGTGCTGGCGGCGTTGGCCTGCGTCGCCGCGTCGGCCAGCTACGGCTTCGGCGCCATCCTCATGAAACGTGCCACCATGGCCTATTCGCCGCTGCCTTCGTCAGCGGTGGTGCATGTGGCCGCGGCCCTGATCCTGCTCATACCGGGCGGAATCGCCGCACCCTCGGCTGTTCTGACGCCGGGCGCCGTGGCTGCCGTTACGGTGCTGGGCACGTTTACTTCCGGGTTTATGTACTGGATCAGCATGCGGCTGATGCGCGAGATTCCGGCCAGCGCCACCACGTCGGCGGCCTTCATGATTCCGCTGTTCGGCGTGACCTGGGGCGGGCTGTTTCTGGGGGAGCCGGTGACGATCAGCATGTTGCCCGGTTGCATCCTGGTGTTATCGGCCACCGCGCTGATCACGGGTTTTAACCCGTTTCGGGCTGCGCCACCTGAGCCATAAAGCTTAAGGCACGCACCGGCGCGAAGTCGTAAAGAAATCGTGGCGAGCGGCCCGAGCAGCCCGAGGTCGTGTCGAGGACCGGAGCCGTACACCCACCCGTACGGTGAGGACCGCAGATGCGAGATCGGGCCGCGCAGCAGATTTATTTTCGGTTTCGCATGATGTTGGGCGTGGCGACCACCACATCCGCATTCTGCGCACGCTGGCGCAGCGCATGCTCCATTACCACCAGGGCCAGCATGGCCTCGGCAATCGGCGTGGCGCGAATGCCGACACAAGGGTCGTGCCGGCCCTTCGTCACCACCTCGGCGGGGTTGCCTGCGGTGTCGATCGACTGGCGCGGCGTGATGATCGAGCTCGTCGGCTTGATGGCGATGGACACCTCCAGGTCTTGCCCCGTGCTGATGCCACCCAGTACACCGCCGGCGTTGTTCGACTGAAAGCCCTCAGGCGACAGACCGTCGCCGTGCGCGGTGCCGCGCTGCGTGACGCTGGCAAAGCCGGCGCCAATTTCAACGCCCTTGACGGCGTTGATGCCCATCATGGCGAAAGCGATGTCAGCGTCCAGCTTGTCAAAGAGCGGATCGCCCAGGCCCACCGGCACCTTGGATGCTGTGACACGAATGCGCGCGCCGCAGGAGTCGCCCGCCTTGCGCAGCGCGTCCATGTAGTCTTCCAGTTTCGAGACGTCGGCGACCGGCGCGAAGAACGGGTTGCCCGGCACGTGTTCCCACGATTCAAACGGAATCGCGATGTCGCCGATCTGCGTCATGCAGCCGCGAAAGGTGGTGCCGTATTTTTCAGCCAGCCACTTCTTGGCCACCGCGCCGGCTGCCACCATGGGCGCCGTCAGGCGGGCGGAGGCACGGCCACCGCCGCGCGGGTCGCGCCGGCCGTATTTGTGCAGGTAGGTGTAGTCGGCATGGCCTGGGCGGAAGGTTTCCAGGATGTTGCCGTAGTCCTTGCTGCGCTGGTCGGTGTTCCTGATCAGGAGGCAGATGGGGGTGCCCGTGGTCTTGCCCTCGTACACGCCGGAGAGGATCTCGACAGCGTCGGGCTCATTGCGCTGGGTCACATGCCGGCTGGTGCCTGGCCGGCGGCGGTCCAGGTCGCCCTGGATGTCGGCCTCACTCAAGTCCATGCCGGGCGGGCAGCCGTCAATCACGCAGCCAATGGCCGGGCCGTGGGATTCACCGAAGTTGGTGACTGCGAATAGGGTTCCGAAGGTATTTCCGCTCATGGGGGGATTATCCCAGAGGGGGCTGAGGGGGCACGGACAGCCTGATTCAGGCCCGCCGTTGACAAGCCCGGACAAACCCGGCGTGTGCGTAGCGCTGGTTTCTCGTGGTCATGTCAGACCAATGCCGAAGGGGCCGGCCCTTTCGGCAAGAAGGTAACAGCGGAAAAGTCGCTGCGCCAGAACATTGCCGATGTGATTGGAGCTCCCCAGGATTCAACGCAGGCAAGCACATCGCCTCGCTGCAATCGTTTCCGCTTTAATCGCAACTGATACTTTTCCAGGTTTTCGAAGGACAAAGGATCTCCCTTTTGATAGAAGTCCCAACCTGGGTTGTCACTCATTACACGGACAAAGCGCAACAAAGCGCCTTGGGAATAAGCAGAAAATTCATTCACGGCGTCCTTCCGGCAATCATCAGCGGTACTTCGAATTGAAATTACATCAAAGCGAAACGTCGACTGCGCGTAAGCTGGTACGTAACCATCTCCCGCAGACAGGTGAGGCATAAAAACCGTTAGCCCAGGTGCGTTAGCCGGTGACCACAGAATGAGCGGCGGCGCGCCTTTGTCTTCCGTGTACGGCTGTTCTGGCAAGACAAACGAGGTTGGGCTGCCATGAACCCGCATTGGCGGATAGCGATCAAACGCCTGGGCAACCTCGGCCACCGGTGCCTTGATCACAGACAGATTGAAGAATGGTCGATCCAGAACAGACATGATGCGAACGTTTTGTTGCTTGCCGCACTGCGACTACGCGAACTCACCACGGCGCGGTGCAACTTCGCCCTGCAGAAGAACACGTAATGTGAACTTGAGCGGGAAAACCTGAGACTCTTTCATGCGCAGCGCGGCCGCAACCGCCTTGCGTTCCTTTTTTGCCTGCGGGTACTCGGCCGAGGGAACGAAGATGTGGTCGTTTTCATGCAGCAGCACCCCATGCCCAAACTCGAGATCGCCAGCCGTGGTCACGCCAACAAAGCCGGTGAACATCTGGCCCGAGGAAGCAAGGAAATCAGCAGCAACGGACAGGTCGTAAAGGTCCGGGCCCATCATCTTCGCCGGATGAGGACGAACCCAGGTTTCGTCCTGCTCTTCATCCCCTTCCTCGTCGCTTGCGAACTCCCAGATGGGAAAAGCGATGAGGTCTTCCGGCTTGAGTTGGTCAATGGGCTTTCGGGTCTTCAACGATGGACGCATGGACAGTGTCTTCTAAGGTGAAAGTGTCAACAAAACCGGTCAAGCCCGGCCCTCGCTTGAAGAAAGGGTCAGGTCTCCGCTCCCCCTTGAGGAAACGAATGAGCTTGGGCCACATGTCAAACGCCTTTGAGTCGGATGGGTGGAGGTTTAGACGTTCCTGAACTATAGCTTTGCAAAGGCCCCTCTTTGTCGCCCTGGCTGTGCAGCCAGCGGTGTAGCCCACGCCGCACACACTCTGGAACACTTCATGCTTGCTGCACCGCACCAATCCCGAGTTGGATGTCTTGATTGAACAGGAGCACCCCATGCTGGACCGCACCGCGACCAAGTTTTCCCATGTCAAGCCTGGCGACACGCAGTTTGTCTCCGGTGGTTTGCGCGACTTTTTCCTGTACCGTGACCTCGGCATTGCCGACGCGACCAACGGCAAAGTCATCGCGCACCTTGTGAAGGCCAATATGGCACCAGAAACAGGCACGGGATGGCACCGTCATGAGGCAGATTTCCAGATCGTCATCATGACCAAGGGCTGGGCCCGCTTTATGTACGAAGACAAGGAAACCCTGGTCGAGGCCGGTGACGTGGTGCACCAGCGACCAGGCATCAAGCATTTCCTGTTCGACTACTCACCCGACATGGAATACCTGGAAATCGTCGGGCCAGCGGACTTCAAATCCATAGACGTAGACCCGGTCTGCGAAATTCCGCCACCTACCCCCTGGAAATAGCGCCCCCACGGTCGCTCACTTCGTGTAGCTCCCTGCCCCCCGAGGGGGCCGCCCGCCTGCGGTCTGGCAAAGCCAGTCCCGCGGCTCATGCTGGCTTGAAGATTTCAGGGCGTATGTAGCGGGGGTATTTCACCAGTGGGGGCCGCGGGTCCGGCTTCGCCGGCCCCAGGCGCCGCCCCCTGCAAGGGGGGAACAGGCTACACGCAGTGAGCCTGGACGGGGGTGTTCAAAATTCTGCATCCAACTCATCAATGTCATCCGGCTCCTTCCGAGCCTCAGCCACCCACTCCTTCATAGCCGGCAACTCCATCACCCGCTTGCAATACGCCGTGCAAGCCTTGTCCAGCGGCACGTCGTAAGTGAGAAACCGGGTAACCACCGGCGCATACATGGCATCGGCCACCGACAGCTGCTTGCCGAACAGATAGGGGCCGCCATAGGTGGCCAGGCATTCCTTCCAGATTTCCAGCACGCGGTCGATGTCGGCCTGCGCGCGGGACCAGACCTTGAAGCCCGAAAAATGGGCCTTGATGTTCATCGGCAGCGCAGCGCGCATGGAGGCAAAGCCTGAATGCATCTCACCGCACACCGCACGGCAATGCGCCCGCACCTTGATGTCCGCGGGCAGCAACTGGGCTTTAGGCTTGATTTCATTGAGGTATTCGGCAATCGCCAGGGTGTCCCACACCTTGACGTTGCCGTGCTGCAGCGACGGCACCAGCATGCTGGACGAAAGCAGCAGCATTTCGGCTTTCATCGCCGGGTCATCCGGTGAAATCACTTTTTCGGTGAATTCCAGCCCCGCGAACTTCGCCAGCAGCCAGCCGCGCAGAGCCCACGCTCCGTAGTTCTTGCTGCTGATCGTCAGGATGGCTTTGGCCATGCACATGCTCCTTGAACCGGAAAGGCCCTGCTGGCTAGCAGGATGGGTGCATGAACTCCCGCAAGGCTTATGCCAGCCTGCATTTTTCGGCTCCGACTGGCCCGTAACTTGCCTGCATGGACTGGCAGAGACAAAGAGACAACGAATTCCGATTCATGTCAGGACAACCATGCTTTACCAGGCCTACCAAACCCAGTCCGACCTGCTGTCGCCGTTTCGCCTGTTCGCCCAAGGCGGTAGCGCGGCATTCTGGCTGGGTAAAACCGAAGGCAGCCTGCTCCGCAAGATTTCGGCGTCCATGGAGGTGTTTTCACGCCTGCGGCTGACGCATACCCGGCCGGCCTACGGCATCAGCTCGGTGAAGGTGGGCGAGCGCGAACTTGCCGTGACGGAAGAAACCGTTCTGTCCATGCCCTTTGGCACCCTGCTGCGCTTTCGCAAGGAAACACCCGCAGGCCTGCCCTTCCAGCCGCCGGTGCTGCTGGTAGCGCCGCTGTCGGGTCACTTTGCCACGCTGCTGCGCGAAACCGTGCGCACCCTGCTGCAAGACCACGACGTGTACATCACCGACTGGCACAACGCGCGCGATGTGTCCCTAAGGCACGGCCCGTTTGCGCTGGACGACTACATCGACCACATGATCCGCTTCACCCAGGCTATTGGCCCCGGCACCCATGTGGTGGCGGTGTGCCAGCCCTGCGTGGCGGCACTGGCGGCTACCGCCATCATGGCTGAAGACGACGACCCGGCCCAGCCACGCAGCCTGACCCTGATGGCCGGCCCGGTGGACTGCCGCGTGAACCCGACAGGCGTCAACACACTGGCCACCAGCCAGCCGATTGAGTGGTTCGAGAAAAACCTGATCAGCCATGTGCCGCTTCCGCACGCCGGCTACATGCGCCGCGTGTATCCCGGTTTTGTGCAGCTCAGCGCTTTTCTGAGCATGAACCTGGACCGGCACAAAAAATCCTTCCAGGACATGTACCAGCACCTCGTGGACGGTGATGTGGAAAAGGCCAATATCATCCGCGTGTTTTACGACGAGTACCTGGCCGTGAACGATTTACCAGCCGAGTTCTATCTCGAAACGGTCGAAAAAGTCTTCCAGACCTACGATCTGCCGCTGGGCAAGCTCAGCTATCGCGGCCGTCTCGTCAAACCTGCTGCCATTCGCCGCACGGCACTCATGACGGTTGAAGGGGAACGCGACGACATCTGCGCCGTAGGGCAAACGGTAGCGGCGCAGGATCTGTGCACCGGCATCCGGCCCTACATGAAAACCCACCATGTGCAGACCGGCGTGGGGCACTATGGGGTGTTCAGCGGACGCAAGTGGAATCAGCAAATCTACCCGCGGGTCCGGGAGATGATTCACTCGAGCATGGGCTGAAATTCATACAAAATCGGCCTCCAGTCCAATGGAATCGGGCGCAAGCAGCTCCTGAATTAATAGCACCACGTCGAATCGTGTGCGAGCGCTTGCCGGCAGAGTCCGATGCTCTGCCTAGACGCCATCGTGCCCATTCAACACAACTCTGCGCAGCATCGATCGGTACTTGAGCGCCATGAGCACAGCAAGCGGATAGCCCAGGCATCGCATCGGGTTCAGAAAGTGAAGCCAATACGGACGGGCGTACCAACGCTCCATACGCTTCTTGAGGTACTTCTCTTCATATCCCCAGTCAGGCATGATCATCCACAGCATGAGCGGAAAAATCAGGAAGGTGTCGAAAGCAAACGAGGCGCAGACATCCCTGAAGATGATTCGATCGACGAGCTTGAGGTCATCCGCCGAGATATTGCCTTTCAGCACAAGTTGCCGGCATTCGGTGTCCTCGATTCCGATCTCGGTCCATGCATACGAGATGATTTCCCAGACGTAGTATTTCTTCACCATGTCAACGGCCCCTGACGCTTGAGGAGGCAACTCACCGCACATAGCGATACCTCAGCCATGCAGGGCGCTCGCCCGACTGCAGAAATTCCCTGATGGCCGTGAATGCACGGTCTTTACCCATGCACTCTTCAATGAGGTGAGGCCGTATCTCACCATGGGCGATCTTGGTCCGTACTTCCTCAGACGGCGAAACAGGCGCTACGTGATCCAGAGCGCGGTATTCGCTACCGTTTTCATCGAGAAAGATGAGACTGGCATATTCGCCGTACCACTCCACCGCAAAAAAGATATCTACCCATCGCCGTGCACCCAGAATGCGCTGCCACAGCGGGCGCGGGCCAGCATCCGCGCTGAGCGCCAGGCGCCCTTGCGGCAACCGCTCTGCAAGCGCTAATTGTTCAACGAGCGCTTTCAGCGACGACACTGTGGAATCCACCTCGTTCAACTCGATTTCCCATTCGGTGCAAGAAGTTACGTTCATACAAACCTGATATTTAAGATAAAGGCACAGCCGTGTTCATGCGCGCGTGCCATCGCTCCGCTCCGTCCATGCCACCAGAGCCCCAATCAAACCCATCGCGCCCACCAATCCCAAAATCACTCCACGCCCCTCCATCACCCCTGCAAACACCCCCACCAGCATCCCCGCCAGCGGCTGCGACAAATTGTTGAGCATCACAATCACGCCAGTGGTCTTGCCGAGGTCTCTCGGTGGAATGATCTTCTGACGCAGGCTGCGGATGTAGACGTTGAACATTTTGTCAAAGCCGATCACCAGCAAGAAACCGGCGATGTACATCCAGAAGTTGCCAGCCAGCCCCGTGAGCAGGCCGCCGGCCAACATCACGCTGTATGACACCAGGCCCAGGGTGCGCAAGGGCAGCACGGTGCGGGCGATGAACAGCAGGATGATGACGGTGGCAATAGCGCCGGCCGTTTGCAGCAACGCGTAATCGCCCGCAGAGCGCTGCAGCAGCCCGGTCACCATCGCAGCCGAGGTGGCGAGCGTCACGCCGATAACCAGGTTGACGCCGGCTGCCAGCGCAATCACTTTTTTCAGGCCCGGCAGGTGCAGCACCTGCGAAAACGCGGTGCGGATGGGCAGCAGCCAATGGTCCGGGGCGGTCTCGGGCGCGGCCAGCTCAACCGGGTTCTTCCGGTGCCACAAGGTCACGGCGCCGTCGGCCAGCAGAAAGAGCGCCGCGGTAGCTGCCACCACCGCGGGCCATGGCACCCAGCGCAACAGCACTGACGCCAGCACGGGCCCCAGCACCATGCCGAGCTGGTCGGCAATCTGCGCATGGGCCAGCACTTTTTCAAAGCGGTGCTGCCTGAATATCTGCGGCAGCATGACCTCGCGGGCCATCAGGCCCTGCGTGGTCAACACACCGCAGACCGCCGACAGGGCAATCAGCCAGCCGATGCCGCCCAGCCACTGAAAAGCGGCCGCCCCGCCGATGCACACGAGCGCGCGGTAGAGCTGGCTGATGCGCAAAAGCTTGAGAGGCGAAACCCGGTCGCACAGCGCGCCACACACGGGAAAAGCCAGGAAGCGGGGGAGCGTTTCTACCGTGAAGGCGATACCGGACCAGGCCACGCTGCCCGTGATTTCGAAAACCACCAGAGGAACCAGGAAGAGCAGTATCTGGTCGGCAAGCCTGGAAAGGAAGAGGGAGCTATAAAACAGCTGGCCGTTGGCGTTGTTGGCGTTGTCGCGCACCCCTGCTCCCATCGCCTTGCTCCGCAAAGCAGGCCAGATACCTTGCGTATCTGGCTATTATTTTGATAGCGCCTTGCGCTCCTCCTGATTGGGCTGATTGGGCTGATTGGGCTGGCGGCATCTTTTATGCAAAGAACGCCGTCAAGCCCGTACCCCTCATATTCAGCTGCGGTCGGCGCCGTCTTCCTCCGGCCAGTCGCGGATGTAGGCCTTGAGCATCTTGTTTTCGAAGTTCTGGCTGTCCACCACGGCCTTGGCGACGTCGTAGAGGCTGATGACGCCCATCATGACTTTCTGGTTCATCACGGGCATGTAACGCGCGTGGCGTTCCAGCATCATGCGGCGGACTTCGTCGAGTTCGGTCTCCGACGTGCAGGTGAGCGGGTGGTCGTCCATGGCGGTACGCACCAGCGTGCTGCCGATCTCGCCGCCGTTTTTGACGATGCAGACAATCACTTCGCGAAATGTCAGCATGCCGACCAGGTCACCGTGCTCCATGACGACCAGTGAGCCGATGTCTTTTTCGGCCATGATCTGGGCCGCCTTGGCAAGGGGTTCGTCAGGCTGGACGGTGTAAAGCGTGTTGCCCTTCACGCGCAGTATGTCTAGAACCTTCATGGCCATCTCCTCGGTTGTGCTGCTTGCCGGCCCTCATTGTCCCACCACAGCGCGGCAACAGGGAATTCAGTTTAAATATAGCCCACAATCAAACGGCAGGTTGCAAGAATCTGTTCGGGCTCCTGCGATTGCCCGGCGCACCGCCACTTTTTTCTGACTGGAGACAAACCCATGCCCGGTTACTCAGACCCCGGCTTCGACACCCTGGCGTTGCACGCCGGCGCCGCGCCCGACCCCACCACCGGCGCGCGTGCCGTGCCGATTCACCTGACGACTTCTTTCGTCTTCGAATCCAGCGACCACGCGGCCAGCCTCTTCAACCTCGAACGTGCGGGCCACGTCTATTCGCGCATCAGCAACCCGACCAATGCGGTGCTGGAGCAACGCGTGTCGGCCCTGGAAGGCGGCATAGGCGCGATCGCCACGTCCAGCGGGCAGGCGGCGTTGCACCTGGCGATTGCCACCTTGATGGGCGCCGGTTCGCACATCGTGGCCAGCACCGCGCTGTATGGCGGCAGCCAGAACCTGCTGCACTACACCTTGCGCCGTTTCGGCATCGACACCACCTTCGTCAAGCCCGGCGACCTGGATGGCTGGCGCGCTGCCGTGCGGCCCAACACCAGACTTTTCTTCGGTGAAACCGTGGGCAACCCGGGCCTCGATGTGCTGGACATCGAAGCGGTCTCGAGCATCGCCCATGACGCCGGCGTGCCGCTGCTGGTGGACTCCACCCTCACCTCCCCCTGGCTCATCAAGCCCTTTGACCACGGCGCCGACCTGGTCTACCACTCGGCCACCAAGTTCCTGAGCGGCCACGGCACGGTCATTGGCGGCGTGGTGGTGGACGGCGGCAGTTTCGACTGGGAAAAGTCCGGAAAATTTGCCGAACTGACCGAAGCGTACGAAGGCTTTCACAACATGGTGTTCAGCGAGGAAAGCACCGTGGGCGCCTTCCTGCTGCGCGCGCGGCGTGAGGGCCTGCGAGACTTCGGCGCCTGCATGAGCCCGCACACGGCCTGGCTGATTTTGCAGGGCATTGAAACCCTGCCGTTGCGCATGGCGCGGCACATGGGCAACACCGAGAAGGTGGTGCATTTTCTTGCCAGCCACCCGCTGGTGTCGCGTGTGGGCCACCCCATGCTCGAATCGCACCCCAGCCACGCGCTGGCCAAAAAGCTGCTGCCGCGCGGCGCCGGTTCGGTGTTCAGCTTCGACATCAAGGGCAACCGCGAACAGGGCAAGGCCTTCATCGAGGCGCTGAAAGTCTTTAGCCACCTGGCCAACGTTGGCGACTGCCGCAGCCTGGTGATCCACCCAGCCAGCACCACGCATTTCCGCATGAGCGACGAAGCACTGGCGGCCGGCGGCATCACACAAGGCACGATCCGCCTGTCGATTGGCCTGGAAGACCCGGACGACCTGCTGGACGACCTCAAGCGCGCCCTCAAGGCGGCAGAAAAAGCCGCCGTGAAAGCGGGGGCTTAAAGCATGTACCTCGACGTCAACGGCCACAAAACCTATTGCTACACCGGCGGCAAACCTTTCGATGCGGCCAAACCCACTGTCGTGTTTATCCACGGTGTGCTCAACGACCACAGCATCTGGATACTGCAGACCCGCTACTTCGCGCACCACGGCTTCAACGTGCTGGCACCCGACTTGCCCGGCCATTGCAAAAGCGAAGGTGAGCCGCCGCAGTCGGTCGAAGAAGCGGCGGCCTTCATCATCGCGCTGCTCGGTGCAGCCGGCATCAAGAGCGCCTCACTGGTGGGCCACAGCTTTGGCTCCCTCACGGCGCTGCACGCGGCGTCCACTGCATCGCACAGGGTGACGCACCTGGCGCTGCTGGGAACCGCCGCGCCGATGAAGGTTTCGCCCGCGCTGCTGGACAACGCACTGAACCAGCCGATGAAGGCCATCGAAATGGTCAACACTTTCTCGCATTCCATGCTGGCGCCGCCGCCCTCGTCGCTGGGCCCGGGCACCTGGCTGTATGGGGGGTCGAAGGCGCTCATGAAACGGGTGCTGGCCAGCAATACCAAAGTCAACCTGTTCCACCGCGGCTTCAAGGCCTGCGACGACTACACCGGCGGCGAAGCGGCCATTGAAAAAGTACAGTGCCCGGTGCTGTTCATCCTGGGCAAAAACGATTCCATGACCTTGCCAAAAATGGCGGCGCCGCTGCAGACCAAAGCCAAAAATGCCAGGACGGTGATGCTGCAGGCCGGCCACCAGATGATGACCGAAGCACCCGAAGGAGTCTTGTTTGCGCTGAAGGATTTCATCAAGCCATGAGCGTGCTGACGGCCACGCCGGCGATGACGCAGCAGCGTGCGCAGGAAATCGCCGCCAGCTTCGACCTGCGCGCCTTGCCGCCGGATTTTTACGCCAACCCCTATCCGGTGTATGCGCTGCTGCGCGAAACCGAGCCCGTCAAGCGCATGCCGGACGGTTCCTGGTTCCTCACGCGTTATGCCGACCTGGTGGCGGTGTACCGCGACGCGCAGACCTTCAGCTCGGACAAGAAGGTGGAGTTCGGGCCCAAATACGGAGCGGGCTCGGCCCTGTTTGAACACCACACCACCAGCCTGGTGTTCAACGACCCGCCGCTTCACACGCGCGTTCGCAAACTCATCATGGGCGCCCTCACGCGGCGCGCCATTGCTGATATGGAGCCCGGGCTCATCACGCTGGTCGATAGCTTGCTGAATGCGATCGAGCGCCGGGGCGGTGGTGATTTGATTGAGGATTTTGCTTCGGCGATCCCGGTGGAGATCATCGGCAACCTGCTGGGCGTGCCGCATGCCGACCGGGCGCCGCTTCGCGCCTGGTCGCTGGCCATACTCGGCGCGCTGGAGCCCAAATTGACGCCCGAACAGGAAGCCCTGGGCAATGGCAGCGTGCGGGACTTCACGGGCTACCTCAAGGACCTGGTGGCGGACCGGCGCAAACACCCGGGTGACCCGGAACACGATGTGCTGACACGGCTGATCGGCGAAGAAGTGTCGGGTGAAAGACTCAGCGAAACCGAATTGCTGCAAAACTGCGTGTTCATCCTGAACGCCGGCCACGAAACCACGACCAATCTGATCGGCAATGCCTTGGTACTGCTGCAGGAATGGCCGCAGGCGAAGCAACAGTTGCTATCAAAATCAGAGCTGCTCGCGCACATCGATAAAGGGCTAGAGGCCGATTTAACTGTTGAAATCGATGAATTCCTGCGTTTTGAGCCGTCCAACCAGCTGGGCAACCGCCGCGCGCTCAAGGCCTGCCAGGTGGGCGGTGTGGACTTGCCCGAAGGCGCGTTGCTGACGCTATGCATTGGGGCCGCGAACCGCGACCCGGCACAGTTTTCCAACCCCGAACATCTGGACCTGGCACGCCAGGACAACCGCCACCTGGCCTTCGGCTTCGGCATTCACCAGTGTGCCGGGCTTAGCCTGGCGCGGCTTGAAGGCCGCATTGCCATTGGCCGGTTTCTTCAGCGCTTTCCGCACTACCGCCTGACCACCAGCCCCACACGCGGCGGCCGTGCGCGCTTCAGGGGTTTTCTGAAGGCGCCGTTTTCAACGACGGCTACCTGACCTGGCGTTGCGCGCCCACACGGTGCGGCGCCGCTTCCAGCGCCTGCAACAGCGCCTGTGTGGATGGCAAATGGGGCACGGGCCTGACGTCGGTCTGCTCCAGCGACTCCAGCAGGCGGGAAAGGGTTTGCGCATGCGGCGTCAGGGGACCCAGAAAGCGCGTGCCGCCCGCATCAGCAATCAGCAGCGTGGGAAAGGTCTCCACTTCCAGGTCGCCGACCAACGCGGCTTCATCTTCAATGTCCAGCCAGACAAACCGGCTTTCCGGATAGCGCAAGGCCATTTCCGAGAAGACGGCGCCGTAGTCGCGGCAAAGGCCGCACCAGTCCGCGCAGAGGCAAATCACCCAGCGCGTGGGAGCGGCCATTACCGGTGGTTCGCTGTGGGGAATCTCTGGAAGCAAAGCAGATGGCATGCAGACGCAAGAGTGCATAAAGGATGCAGGGGCCGGGTGGCCATGGATTGACTATTATGGCCAGCGCCGCAAAATAAGGAGCACCACCGGATATCCGGCGCAGGAGACAAACCCATGAATGCCATCAGCCCCGATGCGGCCGAAACCGGCGTCACGACACCCGTTGATCCCCGCAGCTTTGCGTCTTTCGCGGATTTTTACCCCTTCTACCTGGGCGAGCACCGCAACGCGACCTGCCGCCGCCTGCACTTTGCAGGCTCAAGCCTCACGCTGCTCTGCCTGGCAGCGCTGCTGATGACCCGCAATCCGTGGTGGCTGCTGGCCGGCCTGCTGTGCGGCTACGGCTTTGCATGGATCGGGCATTTCGGATTCGAGAAGAACCGGCCCGCCTCGTTCAAGCGGCCACTCTACAGCTTCATGGGAGACTGGGTCATGTACCGCGACATGTGGCTCCAGGCCTTGCGGCGCATCAAAGGCACCTGAGCCCGTTTCCCTGCGTGGCCTTGGCCCCCACAACGGGCTCTAACAGACCTTATCGGGGTTTATCAGGAGTCCAGTGACTGCAAGGGACCGGTTTTTAACGCCTTGAGGCAAGCAGCGCCGGCCTGCAACGCCGCTTCATGCGTGGGGTACGGGTGGTCGGAACCTTCAATGCGCAGGTCCGCCATGTGCTCTTCGGCTGACAGCTGCGTGACCACCCAGTAAAAAAGACCCGCTGACGGCTCCTTCACCCGCACCGCGAGCGGCCCGGGCGCATCGGGAACGGCGGCACTCATAAAGACCGCCCGAGTTCATTGCTCACGTCTTTGGCGGCAGGGCCTACTTCCGCCACGGCAACGCGCAGTTCAAGCTCACTGCAATCGAGTGCGCTGACCCAGTATTTCAGGGAGGCTTCCTCGTTGATGTTGATGGGCTCGTTTGTCAGGGCCGGGTCGGCGATCAGGTTCGATGGTGATGTCACGGTTCTCTCCAGCTTGGTTGTCAATTGAGGGGATTGCAACAGATGAAGAGAATCGTGGCGTAAGCATAAAGATGGTCTTGTAAGAATTCCTCCCGCGCGCCTGAAGGCCTAACGGGCGAAAATTTGTGCGGTGCAGCATAAAAATTCTTACAAGGCTTACGTCACCCGAACGGCTTTTGCAGGATGAGGCAATCAGGCTTGAAAACGGGCTCAAACCTGCCTCCTGGCACGCATTTGGGCTGAAGCGGAGTCTTGCCAAATCGCAAGGAGGCCACGTCAGGAGGGCAAAACGATGCGGGTATGCGCCTGAACCGCCGCGAAGGCGCGACGCAAAAAATTAAAGGCCGGACTCGCCGTCTACCCGGATGCCCAACTGCTTGACCTTGACGCGCTGCTCCACGGCCTGACTCCACATTTCGAAGTCTTTATTGGTGGGCGCCGGGCCCTGGCCGGTCTGGTAGGCCCACATTTTCGCCGTCAGCTCTTCGTAGATCTGTCGGGCTTCCTGGTGCGCCTGCCGTTCATGGGCAATGGCGCCGTCCAATTTTTCCCTGGTTGGTGTTTTTGATGGCATTGTCAGTGCGTGAAAAAATCAAAAGCCTGATTTTGTTACAACACGCAGGCAGTCACAAATATCCCCAAACAGGGACTGGTTTTTAGTCCGGATGGACTAGCTCCGAAACCTGCTGATGTGCGGGGTTGGCGGGTCGGAGTCGGCGGTTTACAGCGCGTCGCGTAGCCGTATGGCCGGCCACCGGGCCTTTTCCCACAGGCCCTGAACCGCTTCGGCCTTGTCCAGCAGCAGTTGCTGTATCAATGGCTCCAGCGGCGTGGTGTCGGGGTCGGCCAGCAGCAGGTAACGGGCTTCCACCTCACCCTCGGCTTCATTGAGCTGGCCTACCCAGTCCAGCGCAACCAGTGTTTCCAGTACCGGCTCCAGCTGCAGCCCGTCCACCTGGAGGAGCTCGGCCAGCTGCGAAGCGCTGACACCCTTGCGCGGGGTGGCCAGTGCCCGGTGCAACTGCTGGAGCACTTCAATGGCCAGCTGGAAATGCCAGCCATGTGCGCTGCCGCGGCGGGCCACTCCGGCCAGGAGACTGGGCAGGTACGCGGCAATCACAGCGCCCATCAGCACGATGACCCAGGACACATAAATCCATACAAGGAGGATGGGCAAGGTAGCGAACGCGCCATACACCAGCGAATAGGTCGGCACGGCGCCCAGATACAGGCTCAGCACGCGTTTGGCCACCTCAATGCCCGCAGCCACAAACAGGCCCCCTACCCAGGCATGCGACCACTTCACGTAGGTATTGGGCACATAGCGGTACATCGCCGCCATGCCCCCCGCCACCAGGAAAAACTGCAGGACGCTGAGCAGAAAACGCAGGCTGACGGGCAAAGCGCCCACCAGGCCGCCCGAGGCCGACAGCACATAAGAAGTGACCGCCAGGCTGGCCGCCAGCAGCAGCGGCCCCAAGGTAATGGCAGCCCAATAAATGAGCACACGCTGCGTCAGTGGCCGCGCCTTTTTGACGCGCCAGATACCGTTGAGCGTTCGGTCAATGGTCAGGATGAGCGCGATGGCCGTGACCAGAAGCACGGCCAGGCCCGCGATGCCCAGCTTATTGGCCTGGCGGCTGAATTGCGTCAGGTAACCCAGCACCTGGCGGGCGATGTTGTCGGGGATCAGGCTCTGAATCAGCCAGGCCTGCAGGGCGCCCTGCAACTTCGAGAACATCGGGAAGGCCGTAAAGATGGCCAGCGCCACCGTAAAAAACGGCACCAGCGCGATCGAGGTGGTGAAGGTCAGGCTGCTGGCGGTCAGGCCCATGTGGTCTTCCCGGAAACGGTCACGCAGCGTGAGCGCTGTGCCGCGCCACGGAAAGCGCGACAGGTCGCTCAAGAGGTCCTCGAGATATTGCTGAAATTTCATCCCCGGTATCATGCCACTGACCTTGAACCTGTTGACGGTCCAGCGGGTTCCCATGACCATGAACAAAACAACGCAAATTGACATCACCCGCCGGCTCGCGCTGGCCAGCCTGCTGGGCCTTATCGTGCTGGGCCTGGCCTGGGAAATGTGGCTGGCGCCCATACGCCCGGGCGGCTCATTACTGGCGCTCAAAGTGCTGCCGCTGTGCATTCCACTGGCCGGCATCATGAAAAACCGCATGTACACCTACCGCTGGGTCAGCCTGCTGGTGTGGCTGTATTTCACCGAAGGCGTGGTGCGGGCCTGGAGCGACCGCGCCCCCGGCAACTACCTGGCCTTCATCGAGGTGCTGCTGTGCCTCACGCTGTTTGCCGCCTGCGCGATGCATGTGCGGGTGCGGCTGAAAAACGCCCCCACTGCTTCCAGCGCCTCAAATCCATCAACCCCTTAACCTGAAGCCGAACATCGTGAGCACACACACCCAACTGATTGAGTCCCTGCGCCAGATCGTCGGCGCACCCAATGTCCTGATTGATGGCGACCTGACGCCCTGGGTACAGGACTGGCGCAGGCGTGAAACCGGCAAGGCCCTGGCCGTGGTGCGTCCTGGCTCCACGCCTGAAGTCGCGGCCGTGGTGAAAGCCTGCGCCGCAGCACGCGTGAGCATCGTGCCGCAAGGCGGCAATACCGGCATGGTGGTAGGGTCGACACCCGACGACACCGGCACGCAGGTCGTGCTCAGCCTGACGCGTATGAACAAGGTGCGCACGCTGGACGCCGGCAACCTGACCATCACGGTCGATGCCGGCTGCGTGTTGCAAAACCTGCAGGAAGCCTGCGAAAAAGCCGGCTTTCTGTTTCCCCTGAGCCTGGCCTCGGAGGGAAGCTGCACCATTGGCGGCAACCTCGGCACCAACGCCGGCGGCACCCAGGTCGTGCGCTACGGCAATACGCGCGACCTCTGCCTGGGGCTGGAAGTCGTGACCGCACAGGGTGAAATCTGGGACGGCCTCTCCGGCCTGCGAAAAGACAACACCGGCTACGACCTGCGCCACCTGTTCATCGGCAGCGAAGGCACGCTGGGCGTGATTACCGGCGCCATCATGAAGCTGTATCCCATGCCGAAATCCCAGCTCACCGCCTTTACGGCCGTGCCGTCGCTTGAGGCTGCCGTACAGCTGCTGGGCCTGGCGCATGAGCACCTGGGCTCCGGCCTGACCGGTTTCGAAGTCATGGGCCAGTTCGCACTGGGCCTGGTGGCCAGGCACTTCCCGCAACAGCGCGTGCCTTTCTGGCAGGAGCACGCCTGGTGCGTGGTTCTGGAGAACTCGGACAACGAATCCGAAGCCCATGCGCGTGAATGCTTCGAGCGACTCCTGGAAGCCGCCATGGAGGCCGGCTGCGTTGCCGACGCCGTGGTCGCCGAGAGCATGGCGCAAGCCCATGCGCTGTGGCACATCCGTGAAAGCATCCCGATGGCGCAGGCCGAAGAGGGCCTGAACATCAAGCACGACATCTCGATCAATGTGTCGCGCATTCCCGAGTTCGTGACTGAAACCAATGCGCTGCTGCTGGAGCGTTTTCCGGGTGCGCGCATGGTCGTCTATGGCCATTTGGGCGACGGCAACCTGCACTACAACGTGCAGGCGCCGGAGAATGAAGACCAGGCGCGTTTCCTGAACGAGCAGGAGACGCCGATGAATGCCCTGGTCTACGAAGCGGTGGACCGCTACCGGGGCTCGATCTCGGCCGAGCACGGCGTCGGCAGCCTCAAGGTCAACACGCTGCCCAAGCACAAATCACCCGTGGCACTGGACATGATGCGCGCCATCAAACAGGGCCTGGACCCTCATAACCTGATGAACCCGGGACGGGTGCTAAAGGCATAATTGAAGTCTTGGCCGCCCGCCGCCATGACGCGCCCCCGGCACCCCCTCTGACCTCTAGCCGACTGGTTTTTAATGACCCGCCCTATCCGCTCCCAATACGAAGATTTCATGCGCCATGTGGACACCCACGGCGCCTTCAAGGCCGACCGCACCGGCACCGGTACGAAAAGCGTCTTTGGCTACCAGATGCGGTTTGACCTCAACGAAGGTTTTCCGCTGGTGACCACGAAGAAGGTCCACCTCAAGTCCATCGTGCATGAGTTGCTGTGGTTTCTGCAGGGCTCGAGCGACAACAACTGGCTAAAGGCGCGCGGCGTCTCCATCTGGGACGAATGGGCGCGTGAAGACGGTGACCTGGGCCCGGTTTATGGCGTGCAATGGCGAAGCTGGCCAACGCCGGATGGCGGCCACATCGATCAGATCAGCGAAGTCATCAAGACGCTGAAGACCAACCCTGATTCGCGCCGCATCATCGTGAGCGCCTGGAACGTGGCCGACCTCTCCAAGATGGCGCTCATGCCCTGCCACGCGTTCTTCCAGTTTTATGTCGCACCTTCTGAAGTGCAAGGCCAGCCGGGCAAGCTCAGCTGCCAGCTCTACCAGCGAAGCGCCGACATCTTCCTGGGCGTGCCCTTCAACATTGCCAGCTATGCCCTCCTCACCCACATGGTGGCGCAGCAATGCGGCCTGGGTGTGGGCGATTTCATCTGGACCGGTGGCGACTGCCACATCTACAGCAACCACCACGAGCAGGTGGCATTGCAACTGAGCCGCAAGCCTTTTGCCTACCCCACGCTGCAGATCAAGCGCAAACCCGAATCGATCTTTGACTACCAGTTTGAAGATTTTGAATTTCTGGACTACCAGCACCATGACGCCATCAAGGCGCCGGTGGCGGTGTGACATCCGTGCAGGCCGGCGCTCCATCCGCAGCGTCGGCTTCCACATTCAATTCGCGGCAACGGTTTTCACTCACACTGCTGGCTCTGGCCTCGGAGCTGATCTTTGTGACGGTGGTCATCTTGCCGATCGCGCCCTTCGTGATGCTTCAGGCCGCCATTTGGGGACCCGGTTTTGCCGCAGTGTTTGGCTTCGCGGCCTTTCTCTTCCTGTGGTGGCTGGTCCAGCCCTCGCCCGGCACGGTTGGCCGGCACACCATTGGCCGTGAAGATGCACCCGCACTCTTTGAGATGGTGGACGGCTTGTGCACCGGCGCCGCGGCGCCGCGCATCCACCGCATCGTGCTGGACAACGAACTGAACGCGGCGGCTTATCAAACCGGCGGTTTCCTGTCGTTGTTTGGCAGCCGCCGCACTCTCATACTGGGTGTCCCCTTGCTGAAGATGCTGAACAAGGACGAAGTGAAAGCCGTCATCGCGCACGAGCTGGGGCACTTTTCCCGCAACCACGGGCGTCTGGGTCACTGGATCTACAGGGTGCGGGCCAAATGGGACCACTACCTTCACATGCAAGGCAACGACAGCTTCGTGGATGGGGGGCTGAAGGCCATCGCGTCCTGGTTTGTTCCCTACTTTGTCTCGCGATCATCCAGCTGGTCCCGTCAGTGTGAATTCGAGGCCGACGCCGTCGCAGCGCGGACTTCCTCAGCGCGCCACCTCACCGACGCTCTTGCCAGGCTGGAATTTATTTCTTTTCTTCTGGCCCGGAAACTGCCCACACAACTGAGCAGCCTGCGCATGCAATCGACGCAAGCGCCCGGCAACTTCTGGGGGCTGACATCCGATCTTGTCGAGGCCCATGGCAGCTTCATGCCGCAGGCGCTCGCGGAGGGAGCCAGCCGCCCACGGCGTGCGCAAGACACCCACCCGCCGCTGCATGAACGTGCGGCGGCGCTGGGCCTGCAGGTCGAGTCGCCTCCGCTTGAAACCTCGCCCTGTGCTGGAGACATGCTTCTGGGCAAAGAGTGGACCCGGTTCCTGACGGCCTGCAATGAGGATTGGCAGAAAACACGCAGGCCAACTGGCGATTCGACCACCTACGGATGCGGTGGCTGGTGGCCGGTGGGGTGCATGTGCTCTTCTCCGAACAAACACCCGCCCAGACCGAACTGGCGACGGCGATTGTGCAAGAGCAGTTGCAGAGCGACGACTCAAGCCTGGCCCTGCTGTCTGCAGCGGCAGCCCGCCATCCCGAAATGGCCATGGCCCGGTTCTACTTCGGCCTGGCGTTGCTCGAAAGAGGCGACAACGCCGGCGTCGAGGAATTGCGGCAATCGATCCGGCTGGACAAACGCATCGCCCTCGGGGCGCAGAACGTTATTTGCGGCTATCTCGCATCGCACGGCGACCCGAAGGCCGCACGTGAAGCCGTCATACGCCGCCGCTACACGCACAGGAGGCTGACGCCGCTGTATGAGCAGTTGTGGGAGGCCCTTCTGTGCCGCCCTGTACGCGCCATCGCACCCGGTGCGGTGCCGCTTCTGGCGGAGGTGCTGGCGGGTGAACCACTGACCGACGGCTGCTGGGCGGTGCAGCTGGACCTGCCCGACGCGGCGAACCTTTCCCACACCGTGAATATCCTCGTGGTGCGGATTGACCATGAGCAAGCCCATAAAACCGGCCTTGGCGAAGACGATCTTCGCGCGCGCTACCAGAACTACCTTCAGGCCGTCACACCGCCCGACCAGCTGGCGATGGTGAACACGGTCTATACCTCCGAGGCGCTCAATCCACGCCTGCTCAAGCAACTGCAGGCCGTTCCCGGCAGCGTCGTCATCGCGCCGGCCAGGCCCCTGAATCTGGATATCATCCGGATTGATTCCATCTGAACACCATGAAAATCCGCATGATCTTCGCCCGCGCCGCCAATGGCGTGATAGGCCGCGACAACACCATCCCCTGGCGCCTGCCGGAAGACATGGCGCGCTTAAAGCGCCTGACCACCGGCTGGCCGGTCATCATGGGCCGCAAGACCTGGGATTCGCTGCCGGTGAAATTCCGGCCGCTGCCGGGCCGCGCCAACATCGTCATCACGCGGCAGCCTGATTGGAAAGACACCGGTGCCTCGACGGCCGCGAGCCTGGCCGACGCGTTGGCGCTGTGTGCCTCGTCGGCCGAAGTTTGGATTCTGGGCGGCGCGCAAATCTACGCGCAGGCGATGCCGCTGGCCGAGCGCATCGAAGTCACCGAGATTGCCGAAGAGATTGAAGGCGACGCCTACGCGCCGACGCTGGGGCCCGAATGGCGGGTGGCCGCGCGTGAAGACCACGTGTCAGCCAACGGAATGAAGTTCAGCTTCATCACCTATCAAAAATAGACCTGTAATAACTCAAGCAACGCATAACAACACACAAAGGAACTGATATGTCAGGAGGCGGATTTCACGTACACGGGCCCCACGACCATGAGCTCGAGCATGCGGCGCAGGGGGGTCATGGCGGCCACGACAACGGCGGCATGATCGCGCAAATCGCGGTCATCACGGCCATCATTGCCACCATAGGCGCCATCTTTGCGTACATGGGCGGTGCCACGCAGGCCAATGCGGGCCTGTATAAAAACAACGCGGCCATCAAGAAGACGGAAGCTTCCAACCAGTGGAATTACTTCCAGTCGAAAAGCACCAAGCAGTCGCTGGCCGAACTCGCCCGCGACCTGGCGCCAGGGGACAAAAAAGCCGGCTACCAGGGCAAGGTAGACCGCTACGAAAAGGAAAAGAACGAGATCAAGGTGGTCGCCGACAAACTGGAAGCCGAGGCCACCACCTGGGACAAATCGTCCGATGAGCAGATGCACCAGCACCACCGCTGGGCGCAGGCTACCACGGTGCTGCAGGTGGCCATTGCCCTGGCGGCCATTGCGCTGCTGACCCGCAAGAAGTGGCTTGAATACGGCATGTTCGTCGTGGCCGGCGTGGGGCTGGTCATCGGCGTATTTGCCTTGCTACATATTTAATAGCTGCTGGCGCAGGTCCTTATTGGGCTGGAGCACTAAATCATGAAAATTTCCACCTGGAACGTCAACTCCCTCACTGCGCGGCTCGCGCATGTGCTGAACTGGCTTGCGGCCAATCCAGTCGATGTGTTGTGCCTGCAAGAGCTCAAGATGACGGACGACAAGTTCCCGCTGGAAGCGCTCAAGGCCGCCGGCTATGAGGCCGCCGCATTCGGCCAGAAAACCTACAACGGCGTGGCGATCCTTTCGCGCACGCCGCTGCGCGACGTGGTGAAAAATATTGTCGGTTTTGAGGA
This sequence comes from Polaromonas sp. P2_G11, assembly GCF_056403595.1. Classification (NCBI taxonomy): domain Bacteria; kingdom Pseudomonadati; phylum Pseudomonadota; class Betaproteobacteria; order Burkholderiales; family Comamonadaceae; genus Polaromonas; species Polaromonas sp. P2_G11. The sequence continues at coordinate 137,956 of NZ_JBFUFE010000001.1, forward strand.
CGAGCACTCACGCGTTATTGCCGCCACGGTGGACGGCCCTGCGGGCCCCATCCGGGTGCTGAACGGCTATTTCGTCAATGGGCAGGAGCCCGGCAGCGAAAAGTTCGCCTACAAGATGCGCTGGCTGGGAGGTCTGCAGGCTTATGTGCGCGCGGAGATGGCAGCCCACCCACAACTGGTGTTGCTGGGCGACTTCAACATCACACCGGAAGACCAGGATTCGTTCGACCCGGAGGGCTTGCGCGACACCATTCACCACACGAAGGAAGAGCGTGAGCATTTCCGCCAGCTGGTGGCGCTGGGCCTGACCGACAGTTTCCGCATGTTCGAGCAGCCGCCCAAAAGCTTTTCATGGTGGGACTACCGCATGCTCGGTTACCAGAAGAACCGTGGCCTGCGCATCGACCACATCCTGGTCAGCGACGCCCTGAAGCCGCAAGTCAAAGGCTGCACCATAGACCGCGTACCGCGCAAATGGGAAAAGCCCAGCGACCACGCGCCGGTGACCCTGGAATTGAGCTAACCCCCGTCCAGGCTCACTGCGTGTAGCCCGTTCCCCCCTTTCAGGGGGCGAGGCCAGCGGTCTGGCAAAGCCAGTCCCGCGGCCTCCGCTGGTGAAAATCCCCGCTGGTCACGCCACTGAACTCTTCAAGCCAGCATGAGCCGTGGAACCGGCTTTGCCGGGCCACAGGCGGGCGGCCCCCTCGGGGGGCAGCGACCCACACGCAGTGGGGGAGCGTGGGGGCTCCATCTACTCCAGATTGAGTTCCTGAATCTTGCGCGTGATAGTGTTGCGGCCTATGCCCAACTTTTGAGCCGCCTCAATGCGGCGCCCGCGTGTATTGACCAGTGCGGTCTGGATCAGCTTGGATTCAAAACGCCGGGTCAGCACATCCCACACGTCGCTGCGACCGGTCGCCAGCAACGCCAGAGCTTCTGCTTCAAGACCACTTTCCCAGCTCTGTTCAGGGCCAGAGACCGGCGGAACCGGTACGGCCGCTTCAGCCCCATGGCTGGCAGGAATTTTCTCCGCGGCGCCTGCCGACCACTCCACTTTGGCCACCCCAGCCTTCTCGGCAAAAACCGGGTTTCTGCCCGATTCGGGAACAATGCCCAGCACTTCGGGTGGAAGATCCTTGGGCTCAATCACCTGCGCCGGTGCCATAACGGTGAGCCAGTGGCAAATGTTTTCAAGCTGGCGCACATTGCCGGGGAAACCAAAGTTGCTGAGCTGCTGCAGCGCCGTGTCGGAAATCCGCTTGGGCTCCACACCGAGCTGCTTGGCGCTTTGCTGCAGGAAGTGGCGTGTCAGCATGAAGACATCCTCGCGCCGCTCGCGCAGTGCGGGCAGGCGCAGGCGGATCACGTTGAGGCGGTGGAACAAATCCTCGCGGAAGCCGCCTTCCTTGACGCGCTGCTCCAGGTCCTGGTGGGTAGCGGCGATCACACGCACGTTGGCCTTGACGGCGTTGTGCCCGCCGACGCGGTAGAAATGGCCGTCGCTCAGCACACGCAAAAGGCGCGTCTGCAAGTCAAACGGCATGTCGCCGATTTCATCGAGGAAGAGCGTACCGCCCTCAGCTTGTTCAAAGCGGCCGCGCCGCATGGTCTGCGCGCCGGTGAACGCGCCGCGCTCATGGCCGAACAGTTCGCTCTCCAACAAATCCTTGGGGATGGCCGCGGTATTAATGGCCACAAAGGGCCCGTTGGCGCGGGGCGAATGCTTGTGCAGCGCACGCGCCACCAATTCCTTGCCTGAACCGGACTCACCGGTGATCATCACAGTCACCATGCTCTGGCTCAGCCGTCCGATGGCGCGGAAAACGTCCTGCATGGCCGGCGCCTGGCCAAGCATTTCGGGCGCGGAGGCCATGCGCTCTTCAGCCACCTCTTCGCGCTGGCTTTCTTCCACTGCGCGGCGAATGAGTTCTACCGCCTTTGGCAGGTCAAACGGCTTGGGCAGGTATTCAAAGGCGCCGCCCTGGAAGGCGGACACCGCGCTGTCAAGGTCGGAGAACGCGGTCATGATGATGACTGGCAGGCCGGGGAGCTTTTCCTTGACCTTTTCGAGCAGATCCAGACCAGAGCCGCCCGGCATGCGTATGTCGCTCACAAGAATTTGCGGCCCTTCATCCTCCGTCGCGCTTTCCAGTGCGGCGAGAACTTCGCGGGGATTGGTGAAACTGCGCGTAGGAAGGTCCTCGCGGAGCAGGGCCTTTTCCAGAACAAACCGGATGGACTGGTCATCATCAACGATCCAGATCGGTTTCATGTAGTGCAGTCCCTTTTTTCGTGCTTTCAATGCAGGGCTTTCTGGAACCCTCTGCACGATCGCGTTATGTATCAATCATGGCTGAGAACACATTTCAAGGCAGCGGTATCAGCAGCTTGAAATCTGTACGGCCCGGCACACTGTCGCACTCAATCAAACCGTGGTGTTGCTGGACAAAGGTTTGCGCCAATGTCAGCCCCAGCCCCGAACCACCTTCCCGCCCGGATACCAGCGGATAGAAAATGCGGTCTTTGATGGAGTCCGGCACACCCGGTCCATTGTCGATAACATGCAATTCCAATGCCAAGCGATAGCGCTGCTTGCCAAAAGTTACCTGCCTGGCGATTCTTGTCCTGAAAGTGATGTGCGCATTGCCCGCCGCGACCCGTTCCGCCAAAGCCTGCGCGGCGTTGTGTGCGATGTTCAGCACCGCCTGAATGAGCTGTTCGCGGTCTCCGCGGAAATCAGGAATCGAGATGTCGTAGTCGCGCGTAACCCTCAAACCTTTTGGGAACTCCGCCAGGATCAAGGAGCGGACGCGCTCACACACTTCGTGAATATTGACATCGCCCACCAGATGCGGGCGGCGGTGCGGGGCCAGCAAACGGTCTACCAGCGTCTGCAGCCGGTCTGCCTCATGGATGATGACCTGGGTGTATTCGGTCAGGTCCTTGCCGATTTCCATCTGCAGCAATTGCGCAGCGCCGCGAATACCGCCCAGCGGGTTTTTGATCTCGTGGGCCAGGTTGCGGATCAACTCCTTATTGGCCTGCGCCTGGTCGATCAGGCGTTCTTCGCGCTCCTGCTTGGCTTGCTGCTCCAGCGGCAGCAGCTCCACAATCGCCTCACCCGGGGTGTCGGTTTGCGCCACCACCACATGCACGGGCAGCGGTTCGTGGTTCAGGCGCCTGAGCCACGCGTCGTAACGCAGGGCGGCAAATTCATTGCTGCCCGCACCCTCCAGCGCATTTTGCAAAATGAGCGGCTCGGTAAAGCAATCGGGGAGCTGTGAGCCTTCAATGGTCCGCCGCGAGGTGCCCAGCGCATCTTCCAGCGCGGCATTGGCAAACACCACGGTGCCGTTGGTACGCACCACTGCCACCAGCGTGGCCAGCAGGTCAAACGCCTGAAAGCGCGGGGGAAGTCCTTTGACCGGGACGGACGATAAAGCGACGCGGATGGAGGGCTTGTTCAAGCCGTCCATTTTCCTCCAGAAGCCGGCTTACTGGGACTTGCCGCGCTGGTTTAATTGGCGACGAGCGCAGCAGGCGGGGGGCCAGGCAGGCGGGAAATTTCGCGCTTCAGGCCGGCAATATCACTCTGGTTACGGGTGATGCTGTCCTTGAGCTCGGCCACGCGGTCCAGGTAACGCTGGTAGTTACGGCCTTCAATGCCCTGTTTCTCAGGTTCGCCGTTGTTGAATTCTTTTTGCTGCTCGGCCAGCTTGGCTTCGGCCTTTTTCAGTTCGGCCTCAAGGATGGCGCGCGAATCGTTGTCGCGGGCCCGCTGTTCGGGGCTGCCATCGGTGCGCGGGCCGCTAGAGCCTGCGGCCGCAGCCACGCGAACCGCGGCTTTGGGCACCGGCGTGCTCTGCATCACCGTCACATTGCCGCCGGACAACAGTTTGCAGCTCCGGGTTTGGGCGTCTTTTGTGTTGTTGATGTATTCAGGGGCCGCACCCCCGACTCCTGCACAGCGGTATACCTGCTGCGCCCATGCAGCATTCCCCGCGCCAGCCAGCAGCAACGACAAGGTAGAAAGCAATAAGGTGTGTTTCATAGGTACTCCCGATGCCCAATAAGGGCGAGGACGGTCTATCAGTATGCGGCAAAGGCGCCGAAATACAAAGCCAGCAAACCCACAACCGGCCGGGGCAATAAAAAAGGACGGCATCTGCCGTCCTTTTTTGACCACAAACTGTGTAAATAAACAGTAAGCGGTTGGGCTTTCGCCCCCCTGATTACAGGGAGTAGTACATCTCGAATTCGATGGGGTGGGTCGCCTGGCGCAGGCGGGTCACTTCACCCATCTTCAGTTCAATGTAGGCGTCAATCATGCTGTCGGTGAACACACCGCCCTTGGTCAGGAAGCTGCGGCCCACGTCAAGCGCGTCCAGCGCCTGGTCCAGGCTGTGGCAAACGGTTGGCACTTTTGCATCTTCCTCGGGTGGCAGATGGTACAGATCCTTGGTGGCGGCTTCGCCTGGGTGGATCTTGTTTTCCACGCCGTCCAGGCCGGCCATCATCAGGGCCGAGAAGCCCAGGTAAGGGTTCATCAGTGGATCGGGGAAACGCGCTTCGATACGGCGGCCCTTTGGATTGGCAACGTAAGGAATGCGGATCGATGCCGAACGATTTTTAGCCGAGTAAGCCAGCTTGACCGGCGCCTCATAGCCAGGAACCAGACGCTTGTAGCTGTTGGTGCCTGGGTTGGTGATGGCGTTCAGGGCACGTGCGTGCTTGATGATGCCGCCGATGTAGTACAGGGCGAAATCAGACAGGCCTGCATAGCCGTCACCGGCAAACAGGTTTTTGCCGTCTTTCCAGATGGACTGGTGAACGTGCATGCCGGAGCCGTTGTCGCCGACAACAGGCTTGGGCATGAAGGTGGCGGTTTTGCCGTAGGCGTTGGCCACGTTCTGCACGACGTATTTCAGGACCTGGGTCCAGTCGGCGCGCTGAACCAGCGTGCTGAAACGGGTACCGATTTCGTTCTGGCCGGCGCCGGCCACTTCGTGGTGGAACACTTCGACGGGGATGCCCAGCGATTCGAGGATCAGGGCCATCTCGGCGCGCATGTCTTGCGTGCTGTCGACAGGAGGCACGGGAAAGTAGCCGCCCTTGACGGTAGGACGGTGGCCGCGATTGCCGCCTTCGAGCTTGGCGCCGGAGTTCCAGGGTGCTTCGTATTCTTCGATCTTGAAGAAGGTGCCCGACATGTCAGTGTTCCAGCGCACGTCGTCAAAGATGAAGAACTCTGGCTCAGGGCCGAAGTAAGCGGTGTCGCCCAGGCCGGAAGCCTTGAGGTAAGCCTCTGCGCGCTGCGCGATGGAGCGCGGGTCGCGGTCATAGGCCTTGCCGTCGGCGGGCTCGAGCACGTCACAGCTCATGAACAGAGTGGTTTCTTCAAAGAACGGATCGATGTTGGCCGTCTTTGGGTCAGGCATCAGTTGCATGTCGGAGGCTTCAATGCCCTTCCAGCCGGCAATTGAGGAGCCGTCGAATGCATGGCCCGACGTGAATTTGTCTTCGTCAAAGTGGGACACGGGCACGGTCACGTGCTGTTCTTTGCCCCGGGTATCGGTAAAACGGAAGTCAACAAACTTGACCTCGTTTTCCTTGACCATTTTCATGACGTCTGCGACGGTCTTTGCCATCAAAATCTCCTGTTGCTGGATGGGTGGTTGAAAAATCTATTCGGGCTGTCGAATGCACTTTTTGTGCCACAGACATTGGCGCTTCAGTTTCCCGCCAAGCCCCGGATTGTGCCGTGATCTGGCTTCAGTTCCAGCCTTTGGCAGGCTGAAAATGCAAAAAACACCGGCCGACAACGAATGCACCATGATCGTGCATTAACATGGGCGCACAAGATTGGTGCAAAAAATCAACGCACCAACTCAGGGCCAAACTTCAGGTCAAATTTGTGCAGCCCGGCCAGCATGGCCGGATAGGCCAAATTGACCGCCTCGGGCGCGCCTTTGACGCCCAGTTCAATATGGCGGCCATATTCCGGGTGATCCACGCTGGGCAGGCTAAACACTTTCACTCCCGCATGGGCCGCTTCAATATCGAGCATCAGGGGCGTGAGCATGGCCTCCATGGACCCAAAAATGATCACCGACTTCTCGGTGTAAGGCGATTTTTGGTGCAGGTGGGCGTACTGGTTGTCGAGCACCCATTCAATCATCGGCCAGGCCATCACCGGGAAGCCGGGAACGAAGTGAACCGCCCCCTGCCCCGCCCGGCAGGTAAAGCCCGGAATCTTGTTGTACGGATTCGGAATAATCTCCGCGCCGACCGGAAACACGCCCATGTTCAGGCGGTGGATGTTGTCGTCGCGGTCAGGCTCGTAGGGTGTCCCCTGCTCTTTCGCCACATCCGCCATGCGTTCGAGGATCAGTGTTTTGGCCGTGGGATGCAGCGCAAGGTCAACGCCCAACGCTCTGGCGGCGCACTGCCGGGTGTGGTCGTCAGGTGTGGCCCCTATACCGCCGCAGGAGAACACCACGTCGCCGTTCTCATGCGCCGCTGCGAACGCGCGTGCCAGCGTGGCCGTGATACGCGCCGGATCGTCGCCGACGTAGTCGGCATAGGCCAGCTGCAAGCCGCGCGCACCCAGCAGTTCGATGGCTTTCGGCAGGTGTTTGTCGGCTCGTTTGCCGGAAAGGATTTCGTCGCCGACGATGATGAGGCCGAATTGTGGGGTCATGTTCAGGCTTGCCAGGTAATGGGTTCAGGGTTGTGATTCGGGCTTGCCGCCCAGCGAACCGAAGCTGGGCGCCGGCCCGGGGAGGGCATCGGGGGCCAGCTCATTTGCTATCGATTCAATAGCTGCTTGCGCAAGCGGGTCGGGCGCCAGGGCATTATTTTTCTTGCGAAGTTGTTCCAGGGCCGACAGCGTGTAGTGCGCAAACCAGAGCGAGGAAAACGCAAACACCAGGGTGTAGATCCAGATGGCCACCGGCACCAGGATGGGCGCCATGGCTACAAACATCGCGCCCGAGGCCCACAGCAGGCTGGGTGCCGCGCCCAGGTAGCCGCTGAACACACCGATCGCCAGCAGCGGCAGGCGATGTTCCTTGAATATCTGGCGCCGCTCTTCACTGCTGGCGTGGTCCACCATGGCGTCATAAGACATGACGCGGTAAGTCAGCCAGCCCCAGATCAGCGGGGGCAACACCAGGATCAGCGGGGGAATCAGCCAAAGCGGAATCGAAACGACCAGCGCCACCACGGCCAGCAAGGTCGAGCCCAGCGACCAGAACAAACTGGTGAACAGTGAACCGCCCCGTTTGCGCTCCATCTGGGGAAAGCGCCGTTCAGCCACCAGGGCCACCATGGCCGGTGTCATGAGCAGTGCCACGAAGAGCAACGCCACGATCACAATCACGGGGATCGCCAGGAACAGCAACAACGCCGGAGCCAGCACCGTGCGCAGGTCGCTCAGGCCGAGGCCCTCAAGCCAGCGCACCAGCGTGCCGACAAGCTCATAGCTTCCGATCTGCGACCGGATAGCTTCCACGGCATCGTTCCAGAAAAAAAATCCCAGGCCGAGCGAGATCACCACCATGATGATCAGCGGCAGGACGGACAACGCAATGACCCGCGGGTGCAGGCAATACATCGCGGCGCGCCAGAAGGCGTCTAGGAGTTTGCTCATGACCGACAGGATAACGCAGCCCCATGGCTACCGAAAACACGGCGGATGTCTTCAACCCAGCATGAGCCGCGGGACCGGCTTTGCCAGACCGCAGGCGGGCGGCCCCCTCGGGGGGGCAGCGCATTACACGAAGTGAAAAGCGTGGGGGCTCATGCTTCAGGCCCGGCCAAACAAGCGCTTGAGGCCCATCCATTGCTGCGACCAGAAACCTTTGCCGTAGTCGCGGTTGGCTTCGACCTGGTCGCGAATGCCCGTCGGGTCATAGCGCTGCTCAAAATTGACCGTGCGGAACAGCATGTCCCACCAAGGGAGCAGCACGCCGAAGTTGTGGCCCCCCAGCGTTTTGGGGCCATGGCTTTCGTGGCCAATGCCGATGCTGTGGTGCAAGCGGTGAAAGCGCGGGCTGATCCACAGGCGCTCGCCCACCTGCCCGAACCACATCCGCACATTGGCATGCTGAAAGCTTTCGCTGAGCTGGGTAAAGGCCACGATGGCGATGAACTGCCCCGGCGCCACGCCGATGAGCTGGGCCACCAGCACGACGATGGAGTCGACCAGGATGTCGTCCAGCAGGTGGTTGCGGTTGTCGCTCCACATCGTCATCTGCCGCTGCGCATGGTGCAGCGAATGCAGGCGCCACCACCACTCGATCTGGTGCTGGCCGCGATGCGTCCAGTACGCCACAAAGTCAAACACCACGAGGTAAATCGCGAAGCTGACGAGGGCGTTGTCCGTCACACCCGGCCAGAGCTGGTCTAAATGAAAAGTGCCGTAGCCGGCCGTGCGCAGCGCGCCAAACGCCTCGTCAAACCACGGGTCCAGCGTGAAAAACAGCGCGATGCGAAACAGGCCCAGCCGGTGGATCAGGGTGTAGAGCACATCGGTGCGTATGGTGGCCCGGTCCAGCACGGGCTCTACCGGCCGCCAGCGCTGCAGCGGGCCGACGATGGCCAGCAAGATCAGCACCTGGATCACGCCCACCATGAACCAGGCAGTGGCGTCGTAGCCGTCTTCCAGCAGGTTGCCCATGCCCAGCGCAAACATGGCCGGCTGCACGGCGGACTCAAACAGCCACTGCTGCGCCATTGAAAAGAGATCGCTGAACCAGTCCATGTGGCTTATTTTGAAGGCCTGGCAGGTGCCGGCGTGGCCTGCGACGCAATCCAGTCTTTGTACTGGGGATGTTCAGCCAGGGTCTTGAAGCAAAAGCCCCGCGACTGCAGGCCGGTGATGAGCGGCTCCAGCACGGCAGGCGCCCAGGGGTCCTTGCGCGACCAGATGCCCAGGTGGGCCAGCAGGATGTCGCCGGAGCGGATGTCGCGCAGCGCCTTCTTCAGCAGGAAATCATTGCCGAACCTCTCGCTGGCGAGCTCATCACCCAGGAAACCGGCGGGCGACCAGCCCACATGCTCAAAGCCGCAGGACTTGGCCGCTGCCAGCAGCGCGGGCGAAGTCTTGCCGCCCGGCGCGCGAAAGAGCGGCAGTGTTTTTTTTCCGGTGATTTCTTCGAGGCGCTTGCTGGACTTGCCGATTTCTTCGCAGTACTGCTTCGCCGTCCAGGTGAAGTCCTTGCCTTCCTGCGGGCCCGCAGAAGGCCGCATCCTGAACTGCACCGGTGTATCGGGTGCGCCGGGTACATCGCCCCGCCAGTAAACGTGGTCCCAGGTGTGCGAGGCAAATTCGTGGCCTTCACCCGCCCGCGCCTTCCACCAGCCAGCCCACTGTGTGCCCAGGCTGCCATCGCCGGTTTGCGTGCGCTCATTGGCGGCAAAAAAGGTGACCTTGACCTTGTGCCTGTTCAGCACGTCAGCCATCAGCGGCGCAACAGCCATGTGGCCAGTGTCCAGCGTCAGGTAAACGGGTTTGCAGGCCGCTTCGGCCGGCTGCGGCGCGTTTTGTGCGGATTTTTGTGCATTGTTTTTGCCTGTAGCCCATACAGGATGAGCGCAAGCAGCTACAAAAACGATAGCAAGCATCGTCTGCAACAGACCAGCCGTAGCGGCGGTCGGCGGGGACTTTTCAAGCAAGCCGGGGCCGCGGAACCGGCTTCGCCGGGCCGCAGGCGCAGCGGCCCCCCCGGGGGGCAGCGACCCACACGAAGTGGGGGAGCGTGGGGGCCTATCTAGCGGCGTGGTCAAGCGTCCAGACGCCATGGGGGCTCTTTCCAACATTGACCTGCCGGACGATCTTGTGGCTTGCCACGTCGATCACCGTGAGCTTGCGTGCCCAGCGCGATGTGACCAGTATCTGCTTGCCGTCGCGGCTCACGTCGATACAGTCAGGGCCGCCCGGCGCGGGGTAGTTGTCTACCACTTCCAGGGTCTGCAGGTCGATCTTGCTGATGCTGTTGGCCACGCGGTTGCTGACCAGCACATGGCGTTTGTCGCCGAAGGCGCGGAACGCGTGCGCTCCGGCACCGGTCTTGATGACCTTGGTGCGCTGCGGTTGCGCTCCGCTCACGTCATACACCTCGACGGCGTCGCCGCCGGTCAGGCCCACCAGCAGGTGCTTGTCGTCGGCTGTGCCATACACGTCGGCCGGTATGGATCCGGTCTTGACGCGCCACTTGATGGACTGGCTGGGCAGGTCGATGGCGATCAGCTCGTCACTGTCCTGCATGGTCGAATAAACCGTGGTGCTTTTGGTGTCTATCCACAGATGGCTCGGTGTCCGGCCGGTGGCCACGCGCCTGGCCAGCGTGATGTCCTTGCCGTCCCACTTGTAGATGTCGATGTGGTTGAGGCGGTTGGCGGCCGTGACAAACCATTTCATGTCGGGAGAAAAGCGCAATTGGTAGGGGTCGATGATGCCGCGCACCGTGCGCTGCACTTCAGCGGTTTTCGGGTCGATGAAGGTGAGCGAGTCCGACAGCGCGTTGGCAACAATCACCGACTTTTCATCGGGCGTGAGGTACAGGTGATGCGGCTGCTTGCCGGTGGCAATGCGTCTGGTTTCCGTCCAGGTGGCCGGGTTGATCACGCTGACACTGTCTTCGAGCGAGTTCAGCACAAAAACAGGCGTTGTGATTCCCGAAAGTGCGGCACCAGCGGCGGCCGTCTGGGCAAAGGCGGTGGAGCATGCCAAACCGGCAAGGGCAAGCAGCCAGGCGGCGGCAAAACGGACGAAAACATTCACAAAAACGGTCTTTCTACGTGCAACCGGCTAGTGTACCGGGCGTCAGCGATGGCAAATGCGTAAAGGTGCCCAAAAGTCCTCTGCGGCCCCTTTTCCCAACGCCAGATTCGCCCAATCGTTTACATCCTTTACGATGCAACGATGAATTTGATGGAGATCAACGGCGCGCGCCTGGAGGTCAGGCACATCGCCGGGCGCGTCGACCTCGCTCCGGTGGTTTTCCTGCATGAAGGCCTGGGCTCGGTCAGCCTCTGGACGCAGCGCGGCCTGGACTGGCCCCAGGCGGTGTGCACGGCAACCGGACGGGCGGGTATTGTGTATTCGCGACGCGGCTACGGGCAGTCAGAGCCCGTACCAAACGTACGCGGCGAACCGGCAGAGCAGAACGGCCAATGCACCGGCCGCCTGCTGCCCGACTACATGCACCGCGAGGCCTGGGAGGTGTTGCCCGCGCTGCTGGGTATGCTGCGGGTTGAAAACCCCGTGTTGCTCGGCCATTCCGACGGCGCAAGCATCGCCCTGCTCCACGCCAGCCGCCATCCGGTTTCGGCCTGCATCGCGATGGCGCCACACGTGCTGGTCGAAGACATCGCGGTGCAGGCGATCGCCCAAGCGACTGCTGCATTCGAGTCTGGCGGCCTGCGCGAGCGCCTGGCTCGTTACCACGCTGATGTGGACGTCGCTTTCTGGCAATGGAACGATGTCTGGCTGTCGCCGGCCTTTCGCAGCTTTGACATCCGGCCGGACTGCGCGCGCATTGCGGCCCCGCTGCTGCTCATCCAGGGGCTTGAGGATGAGTACGGCAGCATGCGGCAGCTGGACGAGATTGCACTGGCAGCACCCCATGCCCGGCAACTGAGACTGGCCGCCTGCGGGCACTCACCCCAGCGCGATCAGCCTGAAAAAACGGTTGAAGCGATCGCTGACTTTCTCAAAGACATCGATTGAGCCGTTTGGTAGTCGCTACGTTTTTCATAGCTGCTTGCGCTCGTCCCTATTGGTTTACAGGCCGATTTCATTTAAAAACAAGGCCTGAACCGTCATTTCAACGCGACGCAGGTGCTGCTCAAGCCTCTTTGACTTCGATGTGGTACGTCGCCCAGGGACACCAGGCAAAGCGCGCCGGCAGCGGCTTGGCAGCCATGTCGGGAAAGCGGTCCGCGTCATACACCGCCCAAAGCGGTCCCAGCCCGCCCAGCGCCATGGGTTGGCCGTCCAGATGGGTGGCAACGATGAAGCGGTATTTGCCAGCCTCGGTGGCGGTGACCTGGGCTGCGTAGCCGTCCACGGCGCGCAGGAAAAGCGTCGTCTTGTCGGTCAACTTCACGCCGGCAGCTTTCATGACATCGGCCAGCAAGGGGCCTTTCAGGGTGTGCGGCTTGCTGTCGTATTCCAGCGTCGGCTTGATGGTGACGGCCGGCAGCGCCGTGAGTGCGGCAAAGTCAAAGACATGGGCCTTGTCGAACTGGATTTTCTGCTTGCCCATCATCTGGTCGAGCACCGGGTCGAAGGCGCCGCGGTTGCCCCCACCGATCAGCCCGCTGACGGTCAACAGGATCGGGCCTCGCGACGCCTTGGGCGCGTGTTGCGCCAAGGCCAGCGACGGTGCGGCCACGGCACCGATTGCGGCGGCATTCAGGAATTGACGACGTGGGTTCATGTTTCCTCCGGGTTTGCTTTTTGCGAAGCTGGCAGCGTAACCGCTTGCCGCCGCGTCTGGATCAGGTTTTTTACCGGTTTCAGGGGGTTTTGACCGAAGGCGCTGAAATGCTGGCCATGTCCTGCGCCGTGAGCCAACGCCATTCGCCGGGTTTCAGGTCAGGCGGCAAATCCAGCGAACCAATGCGTGAACGGTGCAGGCCACCCACGTCCTCGACCCGGTTGCCCACCGCGGCAATCATGCGCTTGACCTGGTGGTATTTGCCTTCGGTAAGCGTCAGGCTGAGCTGGTTCTCGCCGGTCTTTTCGCAGCTTGCCGCACGAACGGGCTTGGGGTCGTCGTCCAGCACCACGCCGGCCAGCAGCCTGGCGACCTGCTTGTCGTCGACCGGGTGCTTGGCCCTCACCTCATAAACCTTGGGCACATGGTGCTTGGGCGAGCTCATGCGGTGGATGAACTTGCCGTCGTCCGACAGCAGCAAGAGGCCGGTCGTGTCCTGGTCCAGCCGGCCCACCGCCTGCACGCCGGCCGCTGCGCCACCGCCGCGCTGACGGATCGGCGCCGGTAGCAGGGTGTAGATGCTGGGGTAGGTGCTGGGCTTTTGCGAGCATTCGTAGCCCGCCGGTTTGTGCAGCATCAGGTAGGCTTTCTCGTGGTACTCCCAGGCCACGCCCTGCACCGTAAAGTGCAGCCCCTCTGCTATAAATTCCATAGCTGGTTCCGCACAAGGGACGCCCGCTACAGCCACAAAACCCTGTTGAACCAGCCCCGCGCACACGCGCCGCGTGCCAAAGCCCTGAGAGAAGAGAATTTCTTGAAGTTGCATGCTTGCCATGGGACCTATTGTCGCCGGGAGGCAGCGACGGGCAGGCAGCCGGGGAAACCGCAGGCCGAATGGCCAGAATTGCCACTTTGGCCGTTTCGAGCCACACCGGCCAGCTGTGCGCGCGTTTTCAGCCATGGCCTCCCCAAGTCAAGCCAGATCGCCCTGCCTGTTGACTGCGGTCAAGCGATTCCAGGGGCCGGCGTCCTATGATCTTTTTCGGAAAACGGTCAAAAAACAGACAACGGCAGAGAGACGGCGAAAGAGACTCATGGAATTTGAAATACCGGAATCCCTGGCCAACACCTTGCTGGGGATGATCAACGCGGAGTCGCCGCTGGCCCGGCGCCTGAGCGAGCACGGCATGTCGCGCGGCAAACGCGTGGTACCCAGCCGCCTTTTTGACCTCACCACGCTGAATACGCTGTACGGCCTGTGCCGGGCGGCCAACGAGCGCGAGTTGATGTTTCAAATGCTGGCGCTGGACAACATCCACGCCGCGCCGGCTGCGCGCAAGATCCCGAGCCTGGAGCAGCTGATTCCGGGCCTGATCGCCTGGCTATCGCGCGACATGATCGATGGCTGGCTTTACAAACGCGGCAAAGACGGCGTGCTGCTGCCCTGGTTGGTGCATTCGATGCGCTATGTGCAGCCCACCGACGGCTCGGCCTACGTGGTCATCGGCCTTCTGGCCAACACCGTGCAGGCCGCTGGGCGCGAGCCCATCACCGACCCGCGCATGCGGCGCACCGGTATGACCTACGGCATCAGTTTTTATGCTGACGACATCGAGAACCACACCATCCCCGAACTGATGACCGGCGACGGTTTCTACAAGGAATGTGCCGAGTTCAAGGCCGAATACGAAGCGCACGCCAAACGCTTCATGCAATTGCAGCCGAAGTTCGGCGCGCAGTTCACCATCTCGGGCGCGGCCTGGATGTCGGACGACAGCCCCCGGCCGCAACTGGAATGCCGGCGGCTGCAGGCCGGCACCAACGCGCGCTGCGTGAACGACGAGGAGTTGCTGGAGCGGCAGTTCGACACCACGGCCGACGCGACCTTCTGGCGCAAAAGCGGCATCGCCGAGGGCTTTGAGCGGGTGCCGCTGCACTGCTACCTGCATCTCTTTCACCTGGATTGGCATCGCAATCTGTGGGTGCATGTGCAGAACGTGCGTGAGTACCGCTACAAGCCGCAGCTGCGCGACAAGCTGGTGCTGCCGCAGGCGCACCGCGACCTGATCGACATCCTCACGGCCGACCGCAACTTCCTGATGGAAGACATCGTCGAGGGCAAATCTGGCGGCACCACCATCTTGTGCAAGGGCGCACCGGGCCTGGGCAAAACGCTGACGGCCGAGGTGTACGCCGAGGTGGTGGGCAAGCCGCTGTACCGCGTGCATTCAGGCCAGCTCGGCGTGACGGCCGGCTCGGTTGAAGCCAATCTGTCGAAGATTTTGCAGCGTGCGGCCCGCTGGGATTCGGTGTTGCTGCTGGACGAGGCCGATGTCTACATCCGCCGACGCGACAACGACCTGCAGCACAACGCCATCGTGGCCGAGTTTTTGCGCACGCTCGAGTACTTCAACGGCCTGCTCTTCATGACGACCAATCGCGTGGCCGATATTGACGATGCCATTTTGTCGCGCTGCATTGCCATCATCCAGTTCGAGACGCCGACGAAAGAGAAGGCCGCGCAACTGTGGAAGTCGCTGGGGCAGCAGTTCAACGCCGAGTTGCCCGACGAGTTGGTCGCCAAGCTGACCGTGACCTACGCCGCCGCCAGCGGGCGCGATATCAAGGAGTTGCTCAAGTTGACTTCGAAGTTCTGCAAGGGCAAAAGCGAGCCGCTAAGCGAAGACGCGTTTGCGCAGTGCGCGGCTTTTCGCTGCATCGGTCAGACACCTTAAAGACTAACCATGCTGGACATGTCGCTTCTGGGTGGCGCGCTGTTGGGACGGCTTTCATTTCGCCCCGGCCCACGGCCCCATCAAAACCCCTTGCCTGCGGGCCGGTACAACCTGGGCATTGCCGAAGAGCGCGACGCCGTACTGATCGTGCCCGACGGCCTGAGGCCCGATGCGCCTGCGCCTCTGCTGGTGATGTTCCACGGCGCAGGCGGCAGCGCCGACAAGGTGCTGCCCTTCCTCATCGAGCATGTACAGCAGCGGGGGTTCTTGCTGTTGCTGCCGCAGTCGCAGTTTCCGACCTGGGACATCGTCATAGGCGGCAACGGCCCTGACCTGGAACGGTTGGACAAGGCCCTGGCGGAAGTCGCTTCAAGGTTTGCGATAGACCCGACCCATCTGGCTTTCGCCGGGTTTTCCGACGGCGGAAGTTACGCACTCTCGTCAGGCGTCACCAATGGCGACATCGCCAGCCATGTGATTGTTTTCTCAGGCGGTTTCATGTCGGTTTTCACACAAGAAGGCACGCCCCGCATCTTCATCGCGCATGGTCTGCAAGACGCGCAATTGCCGATAGAGACCAGCGCACACCCCCACGCGGAAAAGCTCAAAGCTGCGGGTTATGACGTCACCACGGTGGACTTCAATGGCCCGCACCGGATTGAGCCTCCTGTGGTGGCGCTGGCGATGGAGTTTTTTTTGGGGCCGCTGACGCCCAAATGAAAAGCCGTCGGCATACCCTGTGCCGCGAATGTGCGCCAGGCCATGAAAAAGGCCGCTTGCTGAAATTCAGCAAGCGGCCTTGGTCGTTATGGCTGGGGTCAATTGAAAGATGCGTTGAAACCCCCGTAAACAGGCGCATTTGTTGTAACAGCGCCGCGAATCTACCCCTGTCTATACCCCCGTCATGAGTTCTGACTACCGAGGAGAGACTGATGTTCCTAAAACCAGAATCCCTTTCAGAGACGGCAATTAGCAAAGGCTGATTGCGTCGAGCTCACGTAAGCAGTGATCGACTAGTGATCAGTAATAGCGCGGCCATTTCTCTGGCTTAGCCTCTATGTAGCCAAGCATGTCGCGTAGCAATTCGCCTTCGCCCGTAGAACCCGGCAAGTACGTCTGAGAGTTGAATTGCTCAGATTCCAGCTGGATAAGATCAAGCAGAGCTTTAATCTCCTCATGATGGATGCTAGAGGTGTCCTCATCAAGCGGCCTTTCTGTAATACGTGCCATCACCTCCGGAAGTAGTCGCATCAGGGCTGCAAAGCCAGTGCCTCGGCCCAAAATCATTCCCTTTCTTCTATCTGCCAACGCTCCCGGCCAGCGAAGATGTACAGCGAGAAAATACTCCCACAGCACGTACGCGATCCGCGCATCGTCATTGGCCAAAAATAAGTTTCTGAAGATGAGTTTCTTCCTGTCTACTTTCACGGCCTTGGAAGGGCTTTTGCCTCTTTTAAGGAGGTCTTTGTCGCTATCAGGATCACGCGATATGAGTTTTAGCAAACGATCAACAAACGCTGACTGAGTTATCGACTCAGAAGCACTTTCACCCGATTTGCCCAAAATTTTTATAAAACCTTCAAGAGGGCTCTTGCTCTTGAAATTCATTATTTTCGCAATGTTGTGAGAAGTTTTCTGTGGGCTTCGAGCGACTGCAAAGTCATACAGGTCATAGGCCAAAGACTTTGTTACCTTCGTCTGCTTTAGATTGATGGTCGCGAACACCATCGCTTGATCCTCCAGCTCCATATCTACAAATATGGTGACATTTAGGAAGAAAGGCTCCCCTTCGTAATCTGCAAATCCAGCAATCCGGTGTTGCCCATCGATAATTTTCGCTACTTTCCCATCATCACTCGACACGGTAATCGTGGCCCTGCCTTCGCTTTCCGCTTCCACCGAGGCGTGCGTCCCGTCAATAGCCAGAATCACGCCGGTTGGGAAACAGGCATCAACAGTAGTTACGTACCGCTTTATCTCGGCTACTCGACCCTCTGACAAATCTCGTTGCGTACCTATGTATCGCTCAATGTCTCGTCCTTCTTTGCGCCTAATATCTGCGTAAGAAATTGCATACAGTTGACGGGCTTCGATCACGCCAATATAAAAACTGCCGATGGGTTGTTTGACCGACAAAGCATTTATTTTTACGGTGCTCATCTTTAACCTCCGCTCAGCAGTTTGTCCAATCCCGTCTCAAGAGCTTTCCGGTCTTTTCGGAGCTTTTCAGGAATGTTGAAACCCGCATTGCCCGCCTCAGCAATAGCAATACCAAAACAGAGAAGGGTAGAGACTGCAAACACTCCATAGCTGATTGTTGTTAGAGCGGTCTGGTCAATCCGAAGCCAACTCGGTTTTTCCCCGATATTGACAACCGAAATCGAGGCAAATACGACTGTCGCGAGCACCACAATGATGACAAGCACCACCTGAATTGATTTTCTGAAAGGAAAAATATCGTGCCTAACCGAATACAACCCACCGGTAACAAAGGACGCCGCATATAAAACGAACTCGCCATTTTTCAGCAGGTCGTACATCTCATATTTTCTGCCTACAAGGAAAAAGATTGCGGCCAAACCCCATAAAGGCAAAAGCCCTACGCCTACCTGAATAAACAGCCAAAGACAACCGTCCCCAACGGACGCACGGTTTAACCAAGCAGGACTTTGCATATCACTGAACTCCCAAATTCAATTTTTATCGAGGGGACAACACAATGATCTCACGCACAAAGTGTTTAGCTTTGGCCGCTGTAATCCATCGGCGAAGTTCGATGCTGATGATCTCCCAACCCCGGTACAACTCGCGAACTTCGGGCGTATCAGCATTTGACACAACTACCCGGCACCCCTTTGAGTGCAAATCTCGGGCTACGCGTGCAACTCTTGATTGCTCATCGCCGGAAAATCTGTCCGCCGTGTAGTGATTGAAAAACGAGGTGTCATTCAACGCCGGATACGGTGGATCAAGGTAAACAAAATCCCCTTTTTCTGCGTGTCCTGCTACTAATTCAAAGTCCGCATTGATTAAGACTGCATCAGCAAGTCGCTCAGACACATTGAGCAGGTTTTCTAATGATGGCAAAGCAAGAGTTTTTCGCTTTCCTTCAGGAACGTTGTAATGGCCCTGTCGATTCACGCGATAAATCCCATTAAACCCCGCCTTGTTCAAGTAAATAAATCTCGCCGCCTGCTCTATAGCGGTCCCGGTTGCTTCATTAAACTGATCTCTGACGGAATAGTAGTGGGCTGAGTCATGTTCATTGCCCAAGATTGCAAGCTTCTTGTGTACAGCCCTCGGATACGCTTTTACGCACCGATAAGCACCTATCAAGGCAGCGTTTTCGTCGCTCAGCACTGCGGCATGGGGTTTCAGGTTGAAAAATACAGAAGCCCCTCCAAGAAAAGGCTCGTAGTAAGTTCCAGCTCCAATTGCACCGAAGTGCTCTGAGATTTTTTCCGCAAGCTTGTACTTCCCTCCCGCCCATTTTAAAAATGGCCTCACTCCACTCATATTTGCCGCATTCTTTTTAATATTTCCCATGCACTGTGATGCAAGGGGAACCCCACCTATTCGGCGCGGAGTCTCTTTTTCAATCGAGCTTCTGCCTCAAGCAACACCGCCGAAGCAGCTATGCCTAATGCAGAGCCTAGTTTATTCATGACATTTAGGCTTGGTGAATTTTTACCAAGCTCAATGAGGGAGATGTAATTTCGGTCAACACCGGCCTCGAATCCCAGTTGCTCCTGCGACCAACCTTTTTTTTGCCGCAGTTGGCGAATCACCTGACCGAAAGCTTCTTCTAGTTCCAAAGCATCTTACCCAATAAATTGGGCAAGGATCGGGTCTACACGCCCTTTAGTCTTCCTAATATATGCGGCAGAATGAAGTCTTAACCAATGGAGTTCGTAATGGTCAAAGCACTTTTAGGTATGCGTAGAGCGAGTCGCGTTCTGCTGAGTTCGACTTGCTGGCTTGCATTGAACGCGCCCAGCGAAGCTGTCGCACAGGTTTTTCGTTGCTCGCTTGCCAACGGGACAGTGGTCTATCAGGAAGTCGCCTGCGGTGCGATTGCTGGCGCAAAAGAGGAAAAAACCGAGTGGACTGCCGAAAGAGAGCGGGCAGCGGCATTAGCAGCAAAGCGTGAGCTGGATCGAAAAGCCAGCATTGAAGCCTCAGAAAAGGAAGCGCGAGCAAAGGGAAGCAGGTCCTCATCAGACCGAATCGACTGCACAGATCTCTACGCCTATGCGAGAGCCCGGGGAAGCGGATGGATGGAGAGTACCGCCATTGTCCAAGAGGCAGAATCTAAGGGCACCTGCGTTCGCAGCAAATGAGGTTAGCCGCCAGCGTCCAATATCTCTTGAAGAATCTTGTCCCAATGGGATTTCTCTTTCTGAGCAAGGAAGTCTGGGGCGTCATTCTCAGGCAGTTTCATCGGATTTTTCGACACAATTAATCCGATTGCCTTAAGAGCAACCGACTGATTTGATGAGGCGACGAGACTCGACAAACGGTCAAATGCTGCAATTCTTGACGCACGAAATGTGTCCATGACATCTCTTTCCCCTTGAGCCAACGCTTTCTCTAATTCCTGTTGAAAGCTCGAAATTCTTCGCCATCTAGACAGGGTTCCGGGGTCTATTGAAAGCTTCATAGATACCTGCTTGCGCGAGAGTCCCTGTGCAATTAATTGCACCGCCAGTCTTTGCTTYGGACTTAGATCATTATTTTGATGTGGCATTCTGTGTCTTTCTGTGGAACGTCATTGCTCTAGCTTCGGATAGCCCTAACCTGCCGGAGTAAACCTTCAAGGCGACCGTACTCTTCGCTCCATCGCAGTTCTGCGTCAACGAGCTCCTTTCTTTGTTCCCGCATTGCTTCATCGCGTATGCAGTCGAAGTCCATCATTTCATCAATGCCTCGAAGCCTAGCCAGAATGGTGTTCGCCAGCTTTTCGCGGTCAGCTCTACTCCATCTTCTGCAGGCCTGAACAGTAGCCTCATACGCCTTCCAACTCTGCGGAGGCCACTTTGAGGTGCCCGGTAAAACGACGAGAGTTTCTCCCGTAATTACCTCGCTATCGCTTAGCCCTTTATCGCGGCGTGCGCGCAGTTCGCGGACCGCCACCCCCGTAAGCTCCGCCCAACGGGTTAGAGGTTTGGTATCCCCGTCGTGGGTCAGATAGATCGTATTTCGGCGATTGCCAGCTTGTTCCTTTTTTGTGGCCCACTGACAGTTGTCCGGTGCGTATCCCTTAGAGTTGTCTATGCGATCAATTGAGAGCTCTTGAGAAGTTCTCGGCCCAACATAAAACAGAAATTTGTAGAACGTAGAAAACTCCGGCGATACCTCAGCATAGTTTTCACGCTTACAACGTGAGTGCATGTTCTCGAACGAACTTCGACTCCACTCAAGAATCGCGCGCCCCCACAAACACTGCAGCTCTTTTGTAAGAGCGATTTTTTTCAAGTGTCCATTGAGATGCTTTTCTATTAGTTCCTTTCCATCTTCCAGAGCTTTCCTATTAGGAGGTTCAGAAGTTGGGAAGGAACTCTCTATTTTTGATTGCTGCCGAGGCGCAACGAGTTTGAGATGTAGTGATTTCTTAAGTGGCCCCTGCTGGACGGCCAGTCTTATGACGGTTGCCATGTGCAGTCCATCGCACTAGAACTATGACAAATAGGAAAGAATGGTTTCGGTGCGCCAGAAATTACGCCCACCATCTTGTCCATCAGGCTTCGGAAAGGTGCCCGCATTCAGGCGGGCATATAGGGTGCTGTGGGATATCGCACACAGAGCTAATACATTCGCAGTGCGAAGTCTTCCCGGTTGCGTAATATCAATTGAGGGAGGTTTAGGCGCGACGTGGCCGCGAGCGCGGTAGTCTTTTTTTGCTGGCAATACGATGCTGGACATAGATTTCCATGGGTCAATTGAAAACGCCGCTGGTAACACTAGAAAGCCAAACGGCTCGATCTAATGCAAACCAACGGCGCTAAGCCATTGCCTGATGAACTACAGGTCCTTTGCGTATTTTGGAGAGGTCAGATACAGACAGCCCAGCGGCGAATCGCTGTCGTATTTGCTTCCGGCTGCGATTCTATATCCGGACAAATACAAGCGCAACTTTACGCAGCTTTTAGCGAAATTATTTTGGCCCCGCGTTTTAGTCCATCCAAATAATCGGCCCATTGCTGCATCATTTGGCTTCGCTGTTTTACATACTGGGTCCGGTTATAGGCGCGACCGTTCGCATCCTTCACCGCGTGCGCGAGCTGCGCCTCAATCACCTGAAGATCGCATTCGAGCCGCTCAGCCAGCATCGTCCGCGCTGTAGCTCTGAATCCATGCCACGTCTGGATTTCGGAGGTGTATCCCAACGCGATCAGTGCGGTTCGAACAGAGTTCTCCGAAATGGGTTTCTCATGATTTCGTTCGCCCGGAAAAACTAACGCCCCATGTCCCGTCCAAACGTGAAGCTCACGCAATATCTCAACTGCTTGCTTGGGCAAGGGGACAAGGTGCGGATCCCCGTTTTCTTTTCCGTCCTTCTCGCGCTTCATACGAGCGGCGGGTATTGTCCACATCCCTTCATCTAAATTGATCTCGCTCCAAGCCGCTGCACGTAGCTCCCCGGGACGCTGAAAAAGCATAGGGGCCAGTTTCAACGCAGCACGAACGACCCGCCCGCCCTTGTAAGCATCGATTGAACGCAGCAATGGAGCCAATGCGTCTGGGTCCGTAATCGCAGCGAAGTGCTTGCCACGGTATGGCGTCAGCGCGCTCTTGAGGCCCACCGATATGTCCCGGTCAACCCGGCCGGTAGATACGCCATATCGCCAGATCTGACCCGCCAGCATCAAGCATCGGTCAGCCGTTTCGAATGCACTGCGCGCCTCCACTTTTCGAACCACAGCAAGCAGCTCAGGAGGCGTAACCGAACTCATCGAGCGATCACCCAACCACGGGAAGACTTCCCGCTCCAATCGACGCAAGGACGTCGCGGCGTGACCGTCGCTCCATTGGGGGATCTGCTTCGCCATCCATTCCAGCGCCACGGCCTTGAAGGTATCGCCTACAGCGCCGGAGCCGGTCAGCTTTTGCAGCTTGCGAGCCGCCATGGGATCCACGCCGGTAGCCTTCAACAGCTTTTCACGGTCCCTAGCGCTCCTAGCAGCCGCGAGGCTTGTCTCGGGGTAACTGCCAAGCGCCATCAGCTTCTCTTGGCTATTAAAGCGGTACTTCCACATCCATCGTTTCGATCCCGCCGGACTGACCTGCAGGTATAGCCCACCCGAATCGGCTACGCGCACGTATTTGCGGTCCTGTGGGCAGGTAGCGTTTTTGCACTTAATGTCATTCAGCATGAAATCGCCTCAGATGGGGGTACGAGAGCTTGGCTCCCCTGAAAACCAGAGGTCGTACCCCGACTCATACCCCCGTTGCAGTCGGGATCGGACTTTATGCCTTTGGATAACTTAAAACAAGTCGCCCAATGAAAAAAGCCACCCGGTGGATACCAACGGATGGCTTTAGATTAGCAAATGGTGGAGCTGGGGGGATTTGAACCCCCGTCCGCAAGCCTTGTTCGGGCAGATCTACATGTTTAGCGGTCTGATTTGAGTCTCGCCACCTGTGTCGCGCAGTCGCACGCTACACAGGACGCCAGCACCCTATTTTCTTGCCCCGGGTTAAGGTACCCAGCCCGGAGCCAGCCGATGAAATTATCTTTACAGCCGGGAGCGTTTAACTTGCGCTAAACACCCCTTGCCCAGCCCATCGGCCTGCTGTTGTAAAGCTCACTGGCAATTAAGCAGCGAGTGCGAAACGTTCGTCGTTTGCAGTTAGTTTGTTTGAATCTGTTTTACGAGCACACTCAGCTCGACATGCACCACACCGCGTCCGAACCCACGTCGAAACCAATGCAGCCCCAGGAGGCCTAGTTTACGCCATTCGCAGCAAATTCAAGAGGGCGCCGGGCGCGGCGATGGTGGCATCGGCTTTCCAGTCCCCGGTATCGGCGGTTTTGCCGAGGTAGCCGTAGGCCGCGGCCACCGTGGGCATGCCCGCAGCCCGTCCTGCGAGGATGTCGCGCTCGTCATCGCCGACATAAATGCAGCGCCCGGGGGCAAGCTCGAGCTGGCGTGCCGCTTCCAGCAAGGGAGCCGGATGGGGTTTGGCATGCGGCGTGGTGTCGCCACTGATGATGGTTTTCGCTGTATTGAACAAAGGCATGGCCTTGGTCAGCGGAATGGTGAAGCGGGCGGACTTGTTGGTCACCACGCCCCATTTGAGGCCCATCTGGTCGATGCGGGCGATCAGATCCACCACACCCTCAAATACGGAGGTGTTTTCGGTCATGCGCGATTCGTAGTTGCTGAAAAACTCCTCCCGGAGCTCACCAAAGCCGGCGTCTTCCGGCGTCAACCCAAAGGCCACGGCAATCATGCCGCGCGCACCCGCTCCGGCCAGGGGACGGTAAAGCGCAAGGGGCAGCGATTCCAGGCCACGGTCGGTGCGCATTTTGTCGGCCGCAGCGCCCAGATCAGGGGCACTGTCAATCAGGGTGCCGTCGAGGTCGAACAGCACGGCATCGGTGTCTTGGAACATGTAGCGGGAATATAGGTAAAAGCGAAACTCAGCTCTTTTGCGTGGCCAGCAGGTAATTCACGCTGGTGTCAGCACTGAGCCAATAGTGACGTGTCAGGGGGTTGTATTCCATGCCCCGGGTTTGCTCAAGCGAAAGACCGGAGGCGCGGCAGTACCCGGCCAGCTCACTGGGTTTGATCAGTTTGGCGTACTCGTGGGTGCCGCGTGGCAGCATATTCAGTACGTATTCCGCCCCAACGATGGCAAACAGAAAGGCCTTGGCATTGCGATTGATGGTCGAAAAAAACACATACCCGCCAGGCTTGACCAGCGCGGCACAGGCCTTGACGATGGAAGACGGGTCGGGCACGTGCTCCAGCATTTCCATGCAGGTGACGACATCAAAACGGCCAGGCTGCTCGGCGGCCAGCGCTTCGGCGCTAATTTCACGGTATTGGACACCTTCGGTCTGGGCCTCCAGTGCGTGAAGCTGGGCGACTTTCAGCGCTTTGGTCGCCAGATCAATGCCCAGGACATCGGCGCCGCGGCGTGCCATCGAGTCGGCCAAAATGCCGCCGCCGCAGCCGACGTCGAGCACACGCAGCCCTTTGAGCGGAACCAGGCTCTCAATCCAGCCCAAACGGAGCGGATTGATCTGGTGCAAGGGGCGAAATTCACTCTCGGTGTCCCACCAGCGGTGGGCCAGGTCCGAGAATTTCGCCAGTTCGGCAGGGTCGAAGTTATCGCTGATAGACATGACGCATTATCGTTGAGGCATAAAAAAACCGCGCCGTAGCGCGGTTTTTAAGCGATCCCAGAGGATTACTTGTTGGCGCGGGTGCCAACCACTTCGATTTCCACGCGGCGATTCTTCGCGCGGCCTTCGGCGGTCTTGTTGTCAGCAACTGGCTGTTTCTCGCCCTTGCCTTCAGTGTAGACGCGGTTTTTCTCGATGCCCTTGGACACGAGATATGCCTTGACGGCTTCCGAACGGCGAACCGACAGCTTCTGGTTGTAAGCATCGCTACCCACGGAGTCGGTGTGACCCACGGCAATGATGACTTCCAGGTTGATGTCCTTGATCTTGCCGACCAGGTCATCCAGCTTGGCTTTGCCTTCTGGCTTGATCACTGACTTGTTGAAGTCAAAGAAAGCGTCAGCAGCGTAGGTAACTTTCGTCGCGGCAGGAGGAGGCGGGGTAGGAGTAGGAGTAGGCGTCGCAGTTTGACCAACAACCGGAGGAGCAGCAGGAGCCATCGCAGGGGCAATTGCGCCGTCGCAACCAGGCGCTGCAGTAGCAGGCGTCCAGTTGGCGTCACGCCAGCACAGTTCGTTGGTACCGTTTTTCCAGACCAGTTCGTTGGAACCGTTTTTCCAGTTGTCGATAGTTTGTGCACCAGCGGCGGTAACAAGCGCTGCGGAAGCAAACAACATTGCCACTTTGTTGAGTTTCTTCATGGTTCTCCTCTAGAGAAAAGCCGCAGACTGGCTGCGATTAGTAATTTACACGCCGTGAGTGACCATCACTCAAAGCGTTACATCGATTGTGCCACACCTGTCTGAACCTTCAAGCACGCTATCGGCTTCGTCTGACACAGACTTAAGATTCTTCAGCATTTGTTGCTGTCCCGCCACAGGCCATCGCTTTAAACTCCGGCCTTAAAATCAGCGGTTTCCTTCAAGAATCTCGAAATCCCAACCAGGCCGCTCATGACCCAGTTCGCAAAAGAAACCCTGCCCATCAGTCTTGAAGAGGAAATGCGGCGAAGCTACCTCGATTACGCAATGAGCGTGATCGTTGGGCGGGCCCTGCCTGATGCAAGGGATGGCCTCAAGCCGGTACACCGGCGCGTGCTTTTTGCCATGCACGAGCTGAACAACGACTGGAACCGCCCTTACAAAAAGTCAGCGCGTATCGTCGGCGATGTGATCGGCAAGTACCATCCGCACGGCGACCAGTCAGTCTACGACACCATTGTGCGGATGGCCCAGGACTTTTCCTTGCGCCACCTGCTGGTTGACGGCCAGGGGAATTTCGGCTCTGTCGACGGCGACAACGCTGCGGCCATGCGGTACACCGAAATCCGCCTGTCAAAAATCGCCCACGAACTGCTGGCCGACCTTGACAAGGAAACCGTCGATTTCGGCCCCAACTACGACGGCAGCGAGCAGGAACCGTTGGTCATGCCTACGCGTTTGCCGAACCTGCTGGTCAACGGATCAGGTGGCATTGCGGTGGGCATGGCAACCAACATTCCACCTCACAACCTCAACGAAGTGGTCGATGCCTGCCTTCACATGCTGAAAAACCCGGGGGCCTCCATTGATGAGTTGATGGAGATCGTGCCCGCACCTGACTTTCCCACGGGCGGCATTATTTACGGCATCAACGGCGTCAAGGACGGCTACCGCACCGGCCGCGGCAAGGTGGTCATGCGTGCCAAGTGCCATTTCGAGGACATCGACAAGGGCCAGCGCCAGTCCATCATCGTCGACGAGCTCCCCTACCAGGTCAATAAAAAGACGCTTCAGGAGCGCATGGCCGAGCTGGTGCATGAGAAGAAAATCGAAGGCATCAGCCATATCCAGGACGAGAGCGACAAGTCGGGCATGCGCCTGGTGATTGAACTCAAGCGCGGCGAAGTGCCCGAAGTAGTGCTGAACAACCTGTACAAGCAGACCCAGCTGCAGGACACCTTCGGCATCAATATGGTGGCACTGGTCAACGGCCAGCCCAAGCTTTGCAACCTGAAGGACCTGATCCAGGTCTTCCTGTCGCACCGCCGTGAAGTCGTGACGCGCCGCACCGTGTTCACGCTGCGCAAGGCGCGCGAACGCGGACACGTGCTGGAAGGCCTGGCAGTGGCCCTGGCCAATATTGACGACTTCATCGCCATCATCCGCAACGCCCCCACGCCTCCCGTCGCCAAGGCAGAGCTGATGCTGCGCCCCTGGGACAGCAGCCTGGTGCGCGAAATGCTGACCCGCACGCGTGCCGATGGCGGCGTGGTCAACGCCGATGACTACCGCCCCGATGGCCTCGAGAAAATGTTTGGCATGGGCAACGACGGGCTGTACCGCCTCTCGGAAACGCAGGCACAGGAAATCCTGCAGATGCGCCTGCAACGCCTGACCGGCCTGGAGCAGGACAAGATCGTGGCTGAGTACAAGGAAGTCATGGCTGAGATCGATGACTTGCTCGACATCCTGGCAAAACCAGAACGGGTTTCCATCATCATTGGCGAGGAACTGTCGGCTATCAAGCTGGAATTCGGCCAGACAAAGCTCGGCGCCCGCCGCAGCCAGATCGAGCACAGCTCGTTTGATCTCAGTACCGAAGACCTGATCACCCCCACCGACATGGTGGTGACGCTTTCCCACACCGGATATATCAAGAGCCAGCCGCTGTCGGAATACCGGGCGCAAAAACGCGGCGGCCGCGGCAAGCTGGCCACCGCCACCAAGGAAGACGACTGGGTCGACCAGCTCTTCATCGCCAACACGCACGATTACATTCTGTGCTTTTCCAATCGCGGCCGGCTCTACTGGCTCAAGGTCTGGGAAGTACCCGCCGGTTCTCGCGGCTCGCGCGGGCGTCCCATCGTCAACATGTTCCCTTTGCAGGAAGGTGAAAAAATCACCGTCGTCCTTCCTCTCACGGGCGAAAAGCGCAGCTTTCCGGCTGATCAGTACGTCTTCATGGCCACCTCGATGGGCACCGTGAAGAAAACCGCTCTGGACGAATTTAACAATCCGCGCAAGGCCGGCATCATCGCGGTCGACCTTGACGCGGGAGACTACCTGATTGGTGCGTCGCTGACTGACGGCAAGCACGACGTGATGCTGTTCAGTGACGGCGGCAAGGCCGTGCGCTTCGACGAAAACGACGTGCGCCCCATGGGCCGCAATGCGCGTGGCGTGCGCGGCATGATGCTCGAAGACGGCCAGGGCGTGATCGCCATGCTGGTCGCCGAAGACGAGCAGCAAAGTGTGCTCACAGCCACCCAGAACGGATATGGCAAACGCACGTCCATCACCGAATACACGCGTCACGGCCGCGGCACCAAGGGCATGATCGCCATCCAGCAGAGCGAGCGCAACGGCAAGGTGGTCGCAGCCACGCTGGTTCACGTGGACGACGAGATCATGCTGATCACCGACAAGGGCGTGCTGGTCCGCACGCGCGTCAGCGAAATCCGCGAAATGGGAAGGGCTACACAGGGTGTTACGCTCATCGGCCTTGACGAAGGTTCACAATTAAGCGGCCTTCAGCGCATCGTTGAAAACGATGCCTCGCTGGACGAACCCGATACTGAAACCGGTACCGGCACAGACACCCCCAACATCGAAAGTACCTGATGAAAATTTTCCTTACCGCTATCACGGTCGCTGCCATGGCCTGCGGCGCCACGGCTGTTCACGCGCAGGCAGCAGATCCAAAAACAGAGCTGGCCAAAAAAGTGGTCGCGCTGCAGCAAGGGCCGGAGCTTGACCGGTTGGTGAACCAGCTTGCGGGCACCACGGCGCAGGAACTCATTGTTAAATGGGCTCCAAAAATGGACGCAAATGTTCCCAAAGCCAAGCAGCCAAAAGCGTCTGAAGAACTTAACGCCGAACTCAAGAAATATGCCGATGATGCGAGCCAGCTGATCAGCAAGCAGGTCAGCAAAGTCAGTGCCGAATCGCTGGTACCCGCGTATTCAGAACGGTTCACACAGGAAGAACTCCAGCAGCTTGCTGCTTTTTTTGAATCACCTGCCGTCAAGAAATACCAGGCTACGGCGCCCGAGCTGGGCAATGTCTTTGTACAAAAGCTGGTAGAAGCATCGCGTGCCGACGTCCTCGCACGTGCCAAGCAGTTCGACGACGTGGCGCTGAAGATCATTGGCACCGGCCCCGCGCCGGGAGCAGGCAAGCCGCCCGCCAAGAAATGACCCGTCCTTTCAATTTTTCCGCTGGCCCGGCGAACCTGCCCGAAGAGGTTTTGCGGCAGGCGGCGGGCGAAATGCTGGACTGGCACGGCAGCGGCATGAGCGTGATGGAGATGAGTCACCGTGGAAAGGAGTTCATTTCCATTTATGAAAACGCGGAGGCCGATTTCCGCGAGCTGATGGCCATTCCGGCCCACTTCAAGATCCTGTTCATGCAGGGCGGCGGACTTGCCGAAAATGCCATTGTTCCCCTCAATGTCTCGCAGGGTCGTTCGGCCGATTTCGTGGTAACAGGCAGCTGGAGTGAAAAATCGCAAAAAGAGGCACGCAAGTATTGCGATGTCCAGCTCGCTGCGAGCAATGCAGACAACGGGCACACACTGCTACCACCTCCGTCCGGCTGGAAGTTGCGGCCGGACGCAAGCTACGTCCACCTGTGCACCAATGAAACCATCCACGGTGTAGAGTTTCAAAGCCTTCCGGACCTTAAGGCCTTGGGAAGCGATGCACCACTGGTCATCGATTTTTCCTCTCATGTAGCATCGCGGCCGGTTGACTGGTCTCTCGTTGGCCTGGCATTTGGAGGTGCACAAAAAAACCTGGGGCCTGCAGGTGTCACGCTGGTGGTCATCCGGGAAGACCTGCTTGGCCGTGCGCTGGCGATTTGCCCCAGCGCTTTTGACTACAAGACCGTAGCGGACAACCAGTCCATGTACAACACGCCCCCCACGTACGCAATCTACATTGCAGGCCTTACCTTCGCGTGGCTCAAGCGCCAGCAAGAAGGCGGCGCTACCGGCATTGCCGCAATGGAGGCGCGCAACAAAACCAAGGCGCAGCTTCTGTATGACGCCATTGACGGCTCGCAGTTTTATCTCAACAAGGTCGACAAAAACTGCCGGTCCCGGATGAACGTTCCATTTTTCTTGCGGGACGAATCACGGAACGACGCATTTCTCTCAGGCGCCAAGGCACGGGGCTTGCTTCAGCTCAAGGGTCACAAGTCAGTGGGAGGGCTGCGCGCCAGCATTTACAACGCCATGCCACTGGCCGGTGTCCAGGCACTGGTGGAGTACATGCGAGAATTCGAACAAAAACACGCCTAGGATGAAATGTTTTTTCGCCCTCATTATGGTTCGCTTTTCCGGCAGATTTGCAGCGCCCGCCGCATGGCCGGGTGGTCTCTGACATGACCACCCATCTTGCAGATTTACGCGTACAGATTGATGCACTGGATCGAGAACTGCTCGCCTTGCTGAATCGCCGCGCCCAAGTCGCGGAGCAGGTCGGCGAAGTCAAGAAGCGCGAGGGTACGCCCTTTTTCCGCCCGGACCGGGTTGCGCAGGTTATTGAGCAGATCCAGCAAGCCAATCAAGGGCCGCTCAAAAACGAACATGTTGCTGCCGTATGGCGCGAAATCATGTCGGCGTGCCTGGCACTGGAGTCTCCCGTACGCGTGGCATATCTCGGCCCTGCCGGCACGTTCAGTGAACAGGCGGCACTGCAGTTTTTTGGCGCCAGCATCGAGCACGTACCCTGTGTCAGCATCGACGAGGTTTTTCGTGCAACGGCTGCCGGCAGCGCCAGCTACGGGGTTGTGCCGGTCGAAAACTCGACCGAGGGCGTCGTGTCCCGCTCTCTCGACCTGTTCCTGAACTCCCCCCTGCACATCGTTGGCGAGATCAGCCTGATGGTGCGCCACAACCTCCTGCGGCTTTCCGAGTCCCTGGAAGGTATCGAAGCCGTGTATGCACACCCCCAGGCCCTGGCCCAATGCCAGGGCTGGTTGACCACGCACCTCCCCAATGTGGAGCGCCGGGCAGCCTCCAGCAATGCTGAAGGTGCACGCCTTGCCTCCACCAACTCCGCATGGGCCGGCATTGCCAGTGACCGGGCCGCCACCCAGTTTGGCCTGTATACGGCCGCCCACGCCATTCAGGACGACGCGTTTAACCGCACGCGCTTTGCCGTGGTGTGCCTGCCGCAAACACTGCCCTCCCCCCCCGTCTCCGGCAAAGACTGTGTCAGCCTGGTGGTCTCCGTACCCAACCGCCCCGGCGCCGTCCATGACATCCTGATGCCGTTGAAAGCCCATGGCGTCTCCATGACCCGCTTTGAATCGCGCCCGGCGCGCTCCGGCCAGTGGGAATATTATTTTTATATCGATTTGCAAGGCCATCCGTCGCAGGACCACGTCAAGGCGGCACTGGCTGACCTGCAACAAATGTGCGCCTTTTACAAGGTTCTCGGAACCTATCCTGTCAGCGATTAATGCACGAACTCACAAAACCCCTGGTACCACGACATGTTTGAACAATTAGGTCTCATTGGATGCGGCCTGATGGGCGGTTCTTTTGCGCTGGCTCTCAAGCGCGCCGGTCTGGTCAAACGCGTGGTGGGCTATAGCAAGTCGCCTTCGACGACCGAGCGCGCACGCCAGATGGGTGTCATCGACGTAGAGGCGCCTTCCGCCTTGCTGGCAGTCTCCGGAGCTGACATTGTCCTGCTGGCGGTGCCGGTTTCTGCAACCGAAGCCACCTTCAAGGCGATTCGGCATCTTGTTGGTCCAAACACCCTGATCATGGATGTCGGCTCCACCAAGCGCGACGTGGTCGATGCCGCACGGCGGGTCCTGCAGGGCAACGTCGGTTCTTTCGTTCCCTGCCATCCCATTACCGGCAAAGAGGTGTCGGGTGTCGAACACGCCGATGTAGATCTCTACAACGGAAAGCAGGTCATCCTGACCCCCATAGAGCGGACTTTCACGGTCCAGCTGCAAAAAGCCACCGACGTATGGACCGCCATGGGCTGTCATGTCCTCAAGATGTCGCCGCAGGCACATGACGCTGCGTACGCCGCAGTCAGCCATCTGCCCCACCTGATCGCCTTTGCACTGATCAACGGCATTACCGGACAGGAGAACGGGAAGGATTACATGTCCCTGGCCGGGCCCGGCTTTCGCGACTTTACACGCATCGCTGCGAGCGATCCGAAAATGTGGCGCGACATCCTGATTGCCAACCGCGAAGAGTTGCTGGCGCAGTCCAAGATCTTTCAGCAGACCCTGCAGTCCCTCGAAGTACTCATTTCGAGCAGCAACGGCGACGGCCTGGAAGCGCTCATTGAGCAAGCCAGCGAGACGCGCGCCAACTGGCGCATCTCTTCTCAAAAATCGCATAAATAAACCTGCGATTCATGTTCGACATCGAGTTCCTGGACATCCCGCCCCTCAGTGGAGCGGGAGGCTCCGTCCGCTTACCCGGATCCAAAAGCATTTCCAATCGCGTCTTGTTGCTGGCTGCCCTGAGCCACGGGGAAACCACAGTTCACGATCTCCTGGCGTCTGACGACACTGCCGTGATGCTGACGGCGCTCAGGCAGCTTGGCTGCGAAGTAAAACAAGAGGGCAGCACCGCGGTGATCATCGGCCTTGGCGGCCGCAACGTTCACACACCGGTCAAGCTGTTTCTGGGCAATGCTGGTACTGCCATGCGTCCATTGACGGCCGCTCTGGCCTTGCTGGGCGGGGAATTTGAGCTGTCGGGCGTGGCCCGCATGCACGAAAGGCCTATCGGCGACCTGGTTGATGCCCTCCGGCAGCTGGGCTGCTCCATCGACTACCTGGGAAATGAAGGTTTTCCACCCCTGCGCCTGCGTTCCGGCCAATTGAACCTGAAAGACCCCATCCGGGTGCGCGGAGATGTTTCCAGCCAGTTCCTGACCGCCCTGCTGATGGCCCTGCCCATTGTGGCTGTCGACGACATCTGCATTGAGGTCGTGGGAGAGCTGATTTCACGGCCTTACATTGAAATCACGCTCAAGCTGCTCAAACGTTTCGGCATTGACGTGCAGCGCAAAGGCTGGGAGCAGTTCGTCATCCCCGCCGGCAGCCGCTACCAGTCGCCCGGAGAAATCCATGTTGAAGGCGATGCTTCCTCTGCTAGCTATTTCATAGCGCTTGGCGCAATAGCATCGGGCGCTGCAGGCCCAAATGGCATAGAAGTTTTGGGGGTCGGGGCAGACTCCATCCAGGGCGACATCCGTTTCGTGGAGGCCGCACGAATGATGGGCGCGCAAATCGACAGCACGCCCAATTCATTGCGCATCTCGCGCGGTGCGTGGCCGCTCAAGGCGATTGATCTGGATTGCAACCATATTCCCGATGCCGCGATGACGCTGGCCGTGATGGCGCTGTATGCCGAGGGGACCACCACCTTGCGCAACATTGCCAGCTGGCGCGTCAAGGAAACCGACCGCATCGCCGCGATGGCCTGCGAGTTGCAAAAACTCGGCGCCACGGTGGAAGAAGGGGTGGACTATCTCAAAATTACCCCGCCCCTGCCCGGCGAATGGAAAACCGCGCCCATTCACACCTACGACGATCACCGCGTAGCCATGTGTTTTTCGCTGGCCGCTTTCAACCCGGCCCGGTTGCCCATCCGGATTCTTGACCCCAAATGTGTCGGCAAAACATTTCCGGACTACTTCGAGGCCCTGTTCATGGTGGCCAAAGCAGATGTCAACCATATTCCGGTGATCTGCGTCGATGGCCCCACCGCCTCGGGCAAAGGTACCCTGGCAGCTTTGACGGCCCAACGGCTCGGCTACCACTATCTTGACTCCGGCGCCCTGTATCGCTTGAGCGCATTTGCCGCCTTGCGTGCCGACGTTTCGCTCGACGACGGGGCGGCTGTTGCGCAAATCGCCCGCACCATGCCGGTTCGCTTTCAGGGCGACCGGATTTTCCTCGGGGCGGAAGATGTGTCAGAAGCCATCCGCTCCGAAGCTGCCGGGATGGCCGCTTCCCGGGTCTCGGCCCATCCCCAGGTTCGCGCAGCGCTGCTGACCCTGCAACACAGTTTCCGGCAGTTGCCCGGGCTGGTAGCAGACGGGCGTGACATGGGAACCGTCATTTTTCCCGATGCGCCGCTCAAAATCTACCTGACGGCCAGCGCCCGGCACCGCGCTGAACGACGGCATAAGCAGTTGATTTCAAAGGGAAATTCAGCTATAATCAGCGAGATTCAGCAAGATTTAGAGGCACGTGACGCCCGCGATTCATCGCGAAAGGCCGCCCCTTTGAAGCCTGCTGATGACGCCCGTCCCCTGGACAATTCCTATCTGTCGATTGAAAAATCGGTTGATCAGGTGATTGACTGGTGGAAAGGCACCCGGCCCTTCTGACCCCCGACGCGCACCCTGCGCTTGGTCAGCAGGTTCATTAACGTAACCCGCAGCCTTATTCAACGTCTGGCCGCAAGCAACCGCCGCAAGCAGCTATAAAAACAATAGCAATTCCGCTATTGGAACCCTGTTGTGTGGATGAGGAAAATCATGTCTGAATCTTTTGCCGATCTATTTAACGAATCGCTCCAGCGCTCTGAAATGCGCACCGGTGAAGTCATCACCGCTGAAGTCGTTCGCATCGACCACAACCACGTCGTCGTCAACGCCGGACTGAAGTCCGAGGCCTATGTGCCGCTCGAAGAATTCAAGAACGACCAGGGCGAACTCGAAGTCCAGGTCGGCGACTTTGTCTCCGTGGCCATCGACTCCGTCGAAAACGGCTATGGCGACACCCTGCTGTCCCGCGACAAGGCCAAGCGCCTGGCTTCGTGGATGAGCCTGGAAAAAGCCCTGGAATCCGGCGAATTCGTCACCGGCCAGACCAGCGGCAAGGTCAAGGGCGGTCTCACCGTCCTCGTCAACGGCATCCGCGCCTTCCTGCCCGGCTCGCTCATCGACACCCGCCCCATCAAGGACTTGTCTCCGTACGAGAACAAGACCATGGAATTCAAGGTCATCAAGCTGGACCGCAAGCGCAACAACGTCGTGTTGTCACGCCGTGCAGTTGTCGAGGCATCCATGGGCGAAGAACGCGCCAAGCTGATGGAAACCCTGAAGGAAGGCTCCTCCGTCAAGGGCGTCGTCAAGAACATCACCGAATACGGCGCGTTCGTTGACCTGGGCGGCATTGACGGCCTGCTGCACATCACCGACATGGCATGGCGCCGCGTGCGTCACCCAAGCGAAGTGGTGACGGCTGGCCAGGAAATCGTGGCCAAGATCCTGAAGTTCGACACCGAGAAAAACCGCGTGTCACTCGGTCTGAAACAGATGGGCGACGACCCATGGATGGGCGTGAACCGCCGTTATCCACAAGGCACGCGCCTGTTCGGCAAGATCACCAACATCGCCGACTACGGCGCATTTGTTGAACTCGAGCCAGGCATCGAAGGCCTGGTCCACGTGTCCGAAATGGACTGGACCAACAAGAATGTGGCACCGAGCAAGCTCGTGGCACTGGGCGACGAAGTCGAAGTCATGGTCCTCGAGATCGACGAAGACAAGCGCCGTATCAGCCTGGGCATGAAGCAGTGCAAGGCCAATCCATGGCAAGAATTTGCACAGGAAACCAAGCGCGGCGACCGCGTCAAGGGCCCCATCAAGTCGATCACCGACTTCGGCGTCTTTGTGGGCCTGGCTGCCGGCATTGACGGCCTCGTGCACCTGTCCGACCTCTCGTGGAACGAACCCGGCGAAGCCGCCGTTCGCAACTACAAAAAGGGCCAGGAAGTCGAAGCGATCGTTCTGGCAGTCGACGTCGACCGCGAGCGCATCTCCCTGGGTATCAAGCAGCTGGATTCCGATCCGTTCACCACGTTCGTGTCGATCAACGACAAGGGCGCGATTGTGACCGGCAAGGTCAAGACTGTTGATGCCAAGGGCGCTGAAATCGATCTCGGCGAAGACATCATCGGCTACCTCCGCGCCAGCGAAATCAGCCGTGACCGCGTCGAAGATGCGCGCAACGTGCTGAAAGAAGGCGACGAAGTGTCCGCAGTTGTGGTGAATGTGGATCGCAAGACCCGCAACATCCAGCTGTCGGTCAAAGCCAAGGACAACGCTGACCAGCAGGAAGCCATGGCAACCCTGAGCCAGCAGTCTTCGCGCGAAAGCGCCGGCCTGACCAACCTTGGCGCCCTGTTGCGCGCCAAGCTGGACAACAACGAAAAGTAAGGCGACCGTGCAGCGGTGTGATGCGTCCCCGGCGGATTGCATCGCTGTACAGCTACTTTATCCATGACCCGAAGCGATCTTGTCGAAGAACTGGCAGCCCGATTCAGCCAGCTGACGCACCGCGACGCCGAATATGCCGTCAAGACGATTCTTGATGCCATGAGCGACGCGTTGGTGCGCGGCCACCGGATCGAAATCAGGGGATTTGGCAGTTTTTCCATCAACCGCCGCCCGCCTCGCATGGGCCGTAATCCGCGTTCCGGTGAAAGCGTGGCCATCCCTGAAAAACGGGTGCCCCATTTCAAGCCGGGCAAGGCGTTGCGGGAAACGGTGGATGCCCGTACCCAGGAGCTCCTGGCGGTCACGGATCCGAAGTAAGGTCTTGCTGTTTTCCCCCGGTGGTCTGGCTACAATCGCGAGACCACCACGGGGGACGACCAAGTGAAATACCTCATGTGGCTGCTCAAGGCAGCCATTTTTTTTACGCTGTTTGCTTTTGCACTGAATAACCAGCAAACGGTTTCGGTGAATTTTTTCTTTGGCACGATGTGGCGAGCACCTCTGGTGCTGGTTGTCCTGAGTGTCTTCGCCTGTGGGCTGGCGCTCGGTATTCTTGTCATGATGCCGCGCTGGTGGAAAAAGCGCAGATCGGCCAAATATGCCTCCTCCACCATGGGCCCCCATACCGTGACCGAAGACCCCTCCACCCTCCACCATGGAATTTGATTTCACCTGGGTCCTGCTCGGGTTTCCGATCGCCTTTACCTTGGGCTGGCTGGCCTCGCGACTGGATTTGCGGCAACTGCGCATCGAAAACCGCCAGGCACCCAAAGCCTACTTCAAGGGTTTGAATTTTCTGCTCAATGAGCAGCAGGACCAGGCCATTGACGCCTTTATC
Organism: Polaromonas sp. P2_G11; assembly: GCF_056403595.1. NCBI lineage: Bacteria > Pseudomonadati > Pseudomonadota > Betaproteobacteria > Burkholderiales > Comamonadaceae > Polaromonas > Polaromonas sp. P2_G11. The sequence goes on from NZ_JBFUFE010000001.1 coordinate 174,581, forward strand.
GAAGCCGTACAGAACGACCCCGACACCTCCGAGCTTCACTTCGCCCTGGGTAACCTGTTCCGCCGCCGCGGCGAATACGAACGCGCCGTGCGCGTACACGAACACCTGATGTCGCGCGGCGACCTGACGCAACCGGAACGCGACCGCGCCCAGCATGCACTGGCCCTGGATTTCCTCAAAGCCGGCCTGCTGGACCGTGCCGAGATCGCGCTGCGCAAACTGGAGGGTACACCCTTCGAAGAAGAGGCCCGGCTTGCGTTGCTGTCCATTTATGAACGCTCGCGGGATTGGCCTAACGCAACCGAAATCGCCGCCAGGCTGGGTACCTCCAGCCATGGCAGCTTCAGTGCCCGGCAGGCGCATTACCTCTGCGAGCAGGCCATTGCGTCCGCAGCGGCAGGCGACACAAGCCAGGCCCTGGAGACATTGCAGCAGGCTGTGGCCATGGCCCCGGTGTCGGCCCGCCCACTGATTGACCTGGCCAAACTGCAGCATCAGCTCGGCAAGTCCCAGGATGCCTTGCGCACATTGCAGAAGCTGGAAGACCTGGCACCGCAAGGCCTGCCACTTGCCGCCGGCCTGCTTGCCAATATCGCCCAGGCAAGCGGCCAGGAAGCCGCCGCACTGGAGTTGCTGAAGACCAGTTACGCCAACGCACCGTCCATCGACGTGGTTGAAGCCATCGTCAAACTGGAAAAAGACCCTGCGTCGGCACGCCAGTGGTATGCCAGGCACATGGAACGCCAGGCGTCCCTCGTCGCCGCCGGCAAATGGATAGAAGGGGAACAACTCCAGGATGCGCACCATCACGCACTGGTGCAGCGCTCGCTGGGTCAGGCAACCAAGCCGTTGATGCGCTATCGTTGTGCCGCGTGCGGCTTTGAAGCCACGCAGCACTTCTGGCACTGCCCCGGCTGCCAGGCCTGGGACAGCTACCCGACCCGCCGGATAGAAGAACTATGAACACCCCCGTGGCTGCGCTTCGCTCCGCCTCCCCCCTTGCAGGGGGCGACACTGGCGGCCCGGCAAAGCCGGTTCCGCGGTGTCCGCTTGGCAAGAAAAGCAGCCTTTGAGCGGTGAGCCGTTTTAGAACAGACATACATGACAGTTCCAACCCTATCCCCTGAAAAGATCGCCAAAGCCCGTGTCCTCGTGGTGGGCGATGCCATGCTCGACCGGTACTGGTACGGCGCGGTAGACCGCATCTCGCCTGAGGCCCCGGTGCCCGTGGTACGTGTCACGCGCACCGAGGAACGCATAGGCGCCGCTGCCAACGTGGCCTACAACATCGTCACGCTGGGCGCGCAAGCCTCGCTGCTGACCGTGGTGGGCGACGACGAGGCCAGCCACCAATTGGAGGCATTGGTCGAAAAAACCGGCATCGCCCCTTACTTCGGCCGCGATGCACGGCTCAAAACAACGGTCAAACTGCGCGTCATCGGCCGCCAGCAGCAGCTGATCCGGCTCGACTTCGAAAACACACCGGAAAACGAGGTGCTCGCCTCCCAGTCCGCCACATTTGAAAAACTGCACACGCAGCACGACGCCGTGCTTTTTTCCGACTACGGCAAGGGCGGCCTCGCGCATATCGTGCTGATGATCGCCCAGGCGCGCGCTGCCGGCAAGGTAGTGCTGGTCGATCCCAAGGGGGCGGACTACGCGCGCTACAAAAACGCCAGCATCATTACGCCGAATCGCGCCGAACTCGAGCACGTGATCGGCACCTGGAGCGACGAAGCCGAGCTGCGCACCAAAGCCCACAACCTGCGCACAACCCTCAATCTTGATGCCCTGCTGCTGACCCGCAGCGAGGAAGGCATGACCCTGTTTGACGCCCAGGGTGAGCTGAATGTACCGGCCGTGGCGCGTGAAGTGTTCGACGTCACTGGCGCTGGCGATACGGTGATCGCCACACTGGCGGCCATGGCGGCCACGGGCATGAACCTTCGTGATGCTGTGCCCATCGCCAACCGTGCCGGTGGCATCGTGGTTGGCAAGTTCGGTACCGCAACGGTCAGTTACGACGAACTGTTTGCCGCGGATTAAATTGCGGCTCAGGTTAAAGGAATCCTCATGAAAGTAGTAGTCACGGGTGCTGCGGGTTTTATCGGCAGCAATATCATCAAGGGCCTCAATGCCCGCGGCATCGACGACATCATCGCGGTCGACGACCTGACTGAAGGCGACAAGTTTCGGAACCTGGCCGGCCTGCAGATCGCCGACTACGTGGATGCCGACGACTTCTATGACCTCTTTGCCGAAGGCGCTTATGGCCAGGTTGAGGCCGTGTTCCACGAAGGCGCCTGCAGCGACACGATGGAGCCCGATGGCAAGTACATGATGGACAACAACTACACGCTGTCGTGCGAGTTGTTCCATGCCTGCCAGGACCAGGGAACACGCCTGCTGTATGCCTCGTCGGCCGCCACCTACGGCGGATCCGACACGTTCAGGGAATCGCCCGAATTCGAACGACCACTCAACGTCTATGGCTACTCCAAGCTGCTCTTTGACCAGCGCCTGCGGCGTGAACTCGGCAACCGGTTTGAAGGCGCAGCCACCCAGGTTGCGGGCTTTCGCTACTTCAATGTCTACGGCCCCCACGAACAGCACAAGGGCCGCATGGCCAGCGTGGCTTTTCACCAGTTCAACCAGTTCCAGGCCGAAGGCAAGGTCAAGCTGTTTGGTGAATACGGCGGCTACGGCGCCGGCGGCCAGATGCGCGACTTCGTCTTCATTGACGACGTGGTGGCCGTGAACCTCTGGTTCTTTGACCATCCCGAACAATCCGGCATCTTCAACCTCGGCACCGGAAGGGCCCAGCCCTTCAACGACGTCGCCCTCGCGGTCGTAAACACCTTGCGCAAAGGACAGGATGCTGCCGCACTGAGCCTGGAAGATGCAGTGCGTGGCGGACTCATCGACTACATCACCTTCCCGCCGGCCTTGGTGGGCAAGTACCAAAGCTACACCCAGGCCGACCTGGGCGCCCTGCGCGCCACCGGATGTGGCCATGTTTTTGCCGATGTGCAAGCGGGTGTAACTGCCTACATGCAGTGGCTGGGCAAGAACAGCTGAGGCCTAGGGTTTCCCTAAGCCCAAATCACGCCAGGCGGGTCAACGCTGCCTGAGACCAGCCCGTTATAAAAGCAGCACCTTTATTCACAAGGGTGCATAACGCACCTCGCCCATCCATCATTGAGGAGATTTCCATGTTCAAGAAAGTACTGGCGTTTTTCGCCGCCATGTCTCTCGTTGCGGCCTTTGCTGCGGTCGACGTCAACAAAGCCACTGAGGCCGAACTCGACGGCATCAAACACATCGGCCCCGTCACCTCCAAGCTGATCATCTCCGAGCGCAAAAAAAGCGAGTTCAAAAACTGGGATGACTTCATCACCCGCGTCAAAGGTGTTGGAGAAAAACGCGCAGCCGAGTTCTCGGCCGCAGGGCTGACCGTTGGGGGTGCCGCCTATACCGGCCCGGCCGCCGCAGATGCGAAGGCAAAAACCAAGGCCGAAGCCAAAGCGGATGCCAAAGCCAGCAAGAAGGCCGACAAGCCAGTCACCGAAAAGGCCAAAGACGCAGCCATCGCCACAAAGGATGCAGTCAAGGGCGCGGCTATCGCGACCAAAGATGCCGTGGTGGAATCGGCCAAAGATGCCAAAGAGGCGGTAACGTCCAAAAAAGACGCCAAGAAAGACACCAAAAAAGAAACCAAGACCGAAGTCAAGGTTGAGGCGGCCAAGCCTGCCGCAAGCGCTGCCAAGAAGTAATTGGCCCGCACCCATAAAAAACCCGCTCATAGCGGGTTTTTTTATGTTAATTTTGGCTTCCAACCCTTTAGGGTCGGGCGCAAGCAGCTATCTATTTCATAGCACTTCAAAGGCCTCTACACCAGCGCAATCAGGTCCGTCACGCCCACCGCGGCGCCGGCCTGCGTGACCAGTGTCGTGGCCTGCCCCCGGTGGTGTGTCTGGTGATTGAAAAAATGCGTGAGGGCCTTCCAGACCACGTGTTCGCGCTGCACCCCTTTCGAGTTGGCGTAGCGCATGGTCATGGCCGGGTAAGCCTCAGGCATGTCGGCAGCCCACTGCTCGATGGCACCGTCGAGCTGCTGCCGTTTGGCTTTCAGCCCGGCCCAGTCTTCGTACAGCACCATGTCCAGCGTGTAGGCCTGCGGCATGTCGACAACTTCAGAGTTCAGCGATGTAAAACGGATGCCGTTGTCTGCCCCACATTGCGCAAAGCGCCTGAGCCAGACCTGGTCGGCCAGAACCAGATGGCCGAGCGTGTGATGGATCGAGCCGAAGAAAGCGCCACGGGCCCGCTGGCGCTCCTCATCGGTCAGGGTTTCACAGGCGTCATACAGCCGTTCATTCATCCAGCGGTTGTACTGAGCCAGAAGCCGGTAGTTGTCGATAAACGAAGCGGTCATATTTGCTCCTGAATTGATAGCTGCTTGCGCTTGCCAGGATTGCGCCAGAGCCGGATTTCATCCAAAAAGACCCGACGGGAATTGCGGCCCACCACCTGCTTGATTGCCCCAAAGCCAGGGCACATCAGCAGGCGCGTTTTCCACCCTTAGATTTTCACCTGAAAGAGGTACTGGTGAATGGCTCCGGCCAGGAAGATCAAACGCAGCCTGTCAAGTGCTTTGGCTCAATAACCAATGGTGACGTGTCTGCGTTTGCTGCGACTCAGGCCGGCACCAACCGGCCTGTCTGCATTGCGTCAAGCTTTTCCGAAGCCGCCGCCGCCCGGCGTATGGATTTCAAAAATATCACCAGGCTGCATCTCGGCCTGGCCGATATGGCCCAGTGTTTCGATCTGGCCTTGCGCCCGGACCACAACGTTTTGCCCGACCTGCCCGGCTTGACCTCCGGCCATGCCGAAGGCGCCGTGTTTGCGCCCGTTCGACAGGATGCTGGCCGTCATGGCCTCCAGGAAGCGGACACGGCGCACACCGCCATTGCCGCCGTGCCAGCGGCCTGCACCGCCGGAGCCCTGGCGAATCTCGTAGCTTTCCAGCCGCACCGGGAAGCGGAATTCCAGTACCTCCGGGTCGGTCAGCCGCGAATTGGTCATATGTGCCTGAACTACAGAGGTGCCGTCAAAACCCGACACCAGCTTGCCCGCATCATCCAGCTTTCCGCCGGCACCCGAACCACCCGAAATGGTTTCGTAGTACTGGTGGCGGGCATTGCCGAACGTGAAGTTGTTCATCGTGCACTGGCCGGCTGCCATCACACCCAGCGCGCCGTAAAGCGCATTGGTGATGCAGGTGGACGTTTCCACATTACCTGCCACCACCGAAGCCGGCGGGTTCGGGTTGAGCATGGAGCCCGGCGGGATGATGACCTTGAGCGGCTTCAGGCAGCCCGCGTTCAACGGGATATCGTCGTCAACCAGTGTGCGGAACACATACAACACTGCGGCCATGCACACCGCCGTTGGCGCGTTGAAGTTATTGGTCTGCTGCGGCGATGTGCCGGCGAAGTCGATCTCGGCGCTGCGTCCTTTGACGTCAACGCGGATGGACACCTTGATCTGGGCGCCGTTGTCCAGCGGCAAGGTGAACTCGCCATTTTTGAGGCGCGTGATCACGCGGCGCACCGACTCCTCGGCGTTGTCCTGCACATGGCGCATATAAGCCAGCACCACCTCCAGGCTGAAGGTGTCCACCATCTTGCGCAGCTCCTGCACGCCCTTTTCATTGGCGGCGATCTGCGCTTTCAGGTCGGCCATATTCTGCTGCGGGTTACGGCTGGGGTATTTGCCGCTTTTGAGCAGCGCAATCATTTCGGCCTCGCGCAGCACGCCGCGTTCCACCAGCTTGACATTGTTGATCTGCACACCTTCTTCTTCAATCAATGTCGAGAACGGCGGCATGGAGCCCGGCGTGGTGCCGCCGATGTCGGCATGGTGTCCGCGCGAACCGACATAAAACGTCGGCTGTGTGGCCGCACCAAGGTAGACCGGCGTAATGACGGTGATGTCGGGCAGGTGCGTGCCGCCATGGTAGGGGTCGTTCAGCACATACACATCACCAGGCTGCATCTTGCCGGCGTTCTCGCGAATCACCGTCTTGATGCTTTCGCCCATGGAACCCAGATGCACCGGCATATGCGGCGCATTGGCGATCAGGTTGCCTTCGGTGTCAAACAGTGCACAGCTGAAGTCCAGGCGCTCCTTGATGTTGACCGAGTAAGCGGTGTTCTGCAGCTGCAGGCCCATCTGCTCGGCAATGTTCATGAAGAGGTTGTTGAAGACCTCCAGCAGCACCGGGTCTACCGTCGTGCCCGCCGCAAATTTCACGGCTCGTTCAGCCCGGCGGTCCAGCACCAGATGGTCCAGCGCCGTCAGCGCGGCTTCCCAACCCGGTTCCACGACCGTGGTGGCGTTCTTCTCGGCAATGATGGCCGGCCCCGAGATGATGTCGCCCGGCCGCAGATCTTCACGCACCACCAGCGCGGCGTCATGCCACTGGCCGCCGGAGTACATGCGCACGGTTTCGCGGCGAGGTACTTCACGCGGCTCATGCGTGGTGTGGCGCGGCTCGGCAGGCGCGTCGCCTGCCACCACGGACTCTACCGACACGGCCTCAACCACCAGGCCCTTGCCCTGCATCAGGAAGGCAAAGCGCTGGCGGTAAGCGGCTTCGAACCCGGACTCGATCTCGTCCAGCGTACCGAAGGGCACGATGAGCGCGGAGTCACTGCCTTCATAACGCACATGCACGCGGTGATGCGTGGTGATGCTGCCGGTGCTGACCTGCTGGCGCTGCAGCTCGGCCTCTGCCGTTGCAGCGAGCGAGTTGAGCTTGTCGGCAATTTCCGGAAGCACGGCGGCCGAGAGCTTGAGCTCCACCGCCTGCTCACGAATCACATTCTGGTCGGCCAGGCCCATGCCATAGGCGCTCAGCACACCCGCCAGCGGATGCACAAACACCTTGGTCATGCCCAGCGCATCGGCCACCAGGCAGGCGTGCTGCCCGCCCGCACCGCCAAAGCATTGCAGCGTGTAGCGTGTCACGTCATAGCCGCGCGCCACCGAAATTTTCTTGATGGCGTTGGCCATCTGCTGGACCGCGATGTTGATGAAGCCCTCGGCCACCACCTCGGCACTGCGGCCGGTCTGTCCCGCCAGTTCGTTGAACTGGGCCTCTACCGCCTCGTAACTCAAGGGCTCATCGGCATTGGGACCAAATACTTTCGGAAAGTAGCGCGGCTGCACCTTGCCGACCATCACGTTGGCATCGGTCACCGCCAGGCGGCCACCGCGCCGGTAACTGGCGGGGCCTGGGTTCGCGCCTGCACTCTGTGGACCAACCCGGAAGCGCTCGCCGTCAAATTTGAGGATGGAGCCGCCGCCCGCCGCCACGGTGTGGATACTCATCATGGGTGCCCGCATGCGCACGCCGGCGACCTGGGTTTCGAATTCGCGCTCGAACTCCCCGGCGTAATGCGACACGTCCGTTGAGGTGCCGCCCATGTCAAAGCCTATGACCTTGGCATGGCCGGCGATTGCGGCCGTGCGGGCCATGCCCACAATGCCGCCCGCCGGGCCGCTCAGGATGGCGTCTTTGCCCTGAAATACATGCGCATCGGTCAATCCACCGGAAGACTGCATGAAAAAGAGCCGTACCCCCGGCATCTCACTGGCGACCTGTTCCACATAACGGCGCAGGATGGGGGAGAGGTAGGCGTCCACCACCGTGGTGTCGCCGCGGCTCACAAACTTCATCATCGGGCTGGTTTCATGCGAGGTGCTGATCTGGGTAAAACCCACCTCGGTCGCGATGCGCTTGGCGGCCTTTTCATGCTCCGTGAACCGGTATCCATGCATAAAAACAATCGCAAGGCTTCGCAGCCCTTTCTGGTACTGCGCAAGCAGCTCCTTTTTTAATAGCACTTCGTCGAGCGCCTGAAGCACCTCGCCTTGCGCGCCCACACGCTCCTGGGCCTCCACCACCGCGCTGTAAAGCAATTCGGGCAGCACGATGTGGCGGTCAAACAGACGGGGGCGGTTTTGGTAGGCAATGCGCAGCGCATCCCGAAAGCCGCGCGTGGTCACCAGCAATGTCGGTTCACCCTTGCGCTCCAGCAGTGCATTGGTGGCCACGGTCGTTCCCATCTTCACGCAGTCCACCACGTCGGCGCGTATCGGCTCGCCCGCTTTCAGACCCAACAGGTGGCGGATGCCGGCCACCGCTGCATCGCGGTACTGCTCCGGGTTTTCCGACAGCAGCTTGTGGGTCACGAGCGAACCGTCAGGCTTTTTGGCGACGATATCGGTGAAAGTGCCGCCGCGGTCTATCCAGAATTGCCAACGGTCGCCGCCCGGTTTTGAAGTGGTGTCTTGCATGGTTTTTGATTTCAGAGTTAACGTGTTCTTTGCTGATCTCTATGGATCTTTATTGATCTTGTGTGCCGTCAGGCCTGGCTCGACGCAACGCTGTGCGGCGATGTTGGCCGGGGCCTCTTGTCCGGAAAATTGGCGATCTGTGACCTGCCAATGTACCCAAGTACCGGCGCCAGGTGCTGGATGTCCGGCACGCCCCGCAGGGCCGTGGAAGCCGGGCACCAGGGATAGGGAAGACCGGCTACCCAATCCATGACCTCGTCTGTGTGCGAGGCCGGCAGGGTCTGCATGCTCGCGATGGTGATTGAAAGGCTTTCCGCCAGATATGAGGGCGGCGAAAAACACCAATCGTAGCGGCCGCACCCGACCCGCACGGCGCGACTGTCCTTTTCCGTCATGGCAACCAGCCAGTCACAGCAAAACACTTGCGCGTCGGCCTCCGGCGGCGAGCCCAGGCAGAAGGTGTAGACATTTTCGTAGGACTGGCCAAAACGGCGCACCAGCACCTCGCCAATGGCGTCCCGCCCCCGGGACACCGGCGGAAAAGAAATCGCACCGGTGTGGACGGTGACCTGCAGCAGGGCATCGTCCGTAAAGGCTTGCGCCAGCAGGTGAGGCCGGTTGCCATCCTTGGCATGAAGGTAGGCGGCGATGGATGCGGAAGGAGTTTTCATGCGATTCGAAGCCTGTGCTTATTGCGGCATGTAGTACGGCACGAAAATATCATTGGCTTCATTGCCCACCGATCGTATCCACTCGCGCGAGAACTTCTCGCCCATGCGCTTGATCTCAGTGTCCAGCTCGGGGGGAATGCGTTCTATCTTCACGCCGTTGGCGCGCAATTCCTCGGTCGCGCTGGTCGCCAGCGCCTGGCTGGCCTGCCAGCCGCGGACTTCCGCCTCGCCCGCCGCTTTGAGCACGGCAGCGCGCGCCTCGGGCTTCAGTGCATCAAAGACCTTGCTGTTCACAAACACCGCATTTTTGGGGAACCACGCATTGATCTCGTAGTAATACTTGATCGGGCCCCACACCTTGTTCTCCACACCAGTCAGCGCCGACGTGATCATGTTGTCCATCCGGCCTTCGGCCAATGCCTTGCCTACATCGACCATGGCCACATCCACCGGCTTGGCGCCCAGCATTTCAGCGATACGCATGGTGGTCTGGTTGTAGGTGCGCATCTGGGTACCGCGAAAGTCCGTCGGGCCCCGCACCGGCTTGTTCGAATGCAGGCCTTGCGGCGGCCAAGGCACGGCGTAGAGGAGCTTCATGCCATGCTCGGTGAAATGCTTTTCAAGGCCGGGGCGCTGCAGCTTCCAGAGGCGCTGCGCGTCCTTGTACGAGGCCACGACGAAGGGAATGGAGTCCGCGCCAGCCAGCGGAATTTCCTTGACCATGCTCGCCATGATGGTCTCGCCCGCTTCGGCCTTTCCCTGCTGCACGGCCGCGCTGATGTCCGCCAGCTTGGCCAGGGTGTTGTTGGGGTACACCTGTATGACCAGCTGTCCACGCGTGGCCAGATCCACATCGCGCCCAAATTGCAGGAGGTTCTGCGTATGGAAGGACTCTGCCCGGTAGCCCGTGGCCAGCTTCCAGGTTGTCTGGGCGTGCGCTGCCCCCGCCGTGACGAGCACGGCTATTAAAACTGCTTTCATGGGAACTCCTTGGGAGTTGAGAATTAGCCCGGCGGCGGGTGCATGGAACTCACCCTTTCAGGTCTGTCACAAACATCTTGCCCGGCGCATGGGTGATGCACATCGACAGTCGGCTCTTCTGGGCAACCCATTGCGGCGTGACGCCGCAACCCCAGAACACCGGGATTTCATCATCCTTGATGTCGACCGCATCGCCGTAATCCGGTCGCGACAGGTCGGTGATGCCGATCGCCTCCGGATTGCCGATGTGAACGGGCGCACCATGCGCAACGTCAAACCGGCCAGAAATCTCCACCACCTTTGCCACATCGCGGCTCTTGATGGGCCGCATGGTGACGACCATTTCGCCGCTGAACACACCAGCGGGCTGGCACTGGAGACTGGTACGGAACATCGAGACATTGCGGCCCTGCTCGACATGCCTCAACGGAATGCCGGCCTGGGTGACCGCGGCCTCGAAAGAAAAGCTGCAGCCGATCAGGAAGGCTACATAGTCGTCCTTCCAGATCGAACGGATCTCGCCCCGCTCTTCGACAAACTCGCCGTCGCGGTAAACGCGGTAGCCCGGAATGTCGGTCGTGATGTCCGCCCCCGGTGCGCACAAAGGCTCCGTGGCGCCCGGCTTCAGAACCTCCACCAGCGGGCAGGGCTTGGGGTTGCGCTGGCAAAACAACAGGAAGTCAAAGGCCTGTGCCTGCGGCACGATCATGAGGTTGGCCTGGATATGGCCGTTCGCGTGTCCCGCGGTGGGCAGGGCAAACTCGCCGCAGCGGCTGGCCATCCGGAGGTCTGCAGGACGATCAAAAATCTTGTTCATGGCTGGGTAAAGCTTGATTGGAAAAAAATAGGGTGGTACAGCGGCTTTTCCGTCAAAGGCCCAGGTAGGCCTTTTTGATCCGGTCATCGTTGAGGAGCTCATGCCCCTTGCCCTGCATCACGATACGGCCGGTCTGGATGACATAGCCGTAATGCGCGATTCCCAGGGCCTTTTGCAGGTTCTGTTCCACCAGCAATATCGACACACCGGTGGCATTGACCTGCTGGATAACCTCCAGCACCTTGGTCACAAACTTGGGCGCGATGCCCCACGACGGCTCATCCAGCATCAGCAGCTTGGGGCGTGCCATCAGCCCACGGGCGATGGCCAGCATCTGCTGCTCACCGCCGCTCATGGTGCCGGCCAGTTGTGTGGCGCGTTCCTTGAGGATTGGGAACAGTTGCAGCATCTCTTCAATGCCCTGCGCCACCTCGTGCTTGTCCATGCGTGTGAAAGCACCGAGCTCCAGGTTGCGAAGCACTGTCAGCCGGGGAAACAGGCGCCGGCCTTCCGGCACCAGCGACAGGCCCAGCGGAACGCGTTTGTGCGCCGGCATGCGGTGAACCGGCTCACCGTTGAAGGTAATACTGCCCGCTGCGGCGGCATTGAGGCCTGCCACGGCGCGCAAGGTGGTGGACTTGCCGTTTCCGTTGCCGCCCACCAGCGCCACGATCTTGCCGGGTTCGACCTGGAGGCTGACGTCGGAGATGGCCAGTACGTCGTCGTAGCAGACCTTGAGATTTTTGATTTCAAGCATGGTGCTGCCCTTCGATCCGCGCCACGTGGCGGGGAATGCAATAAGCGTGAGGGAAAGTCACTTTCAGTCTCCCAGGTAAGCAGTGATCACGGCGGCATCATTCGACACCTCCTGCGGCGTGCCTTCGGCGATCTTCACGCCGCGGTCCAGCACGACGATCTTGTCGGCGATCGGCATGATGCCTTCCAGCACATGTTCGACGATCAGGCACGCAATGCCCTTGTCCCGGATCTTGAGAACGACGTCCACCGCTTCGCGAACTTCCGACGGATTGAGCCCCGCCATCACTTCATCCATCAGCAGGATGCGCGGCTGTATGGCCAGCGCACGCGCCACGGCCAGGCGCCGCTGCTCGCTGATGGTCATGCTGGCGGCAGGCCGGTCGGCAAAGCGTTCAAGCCCGGCAAAAGCCAGCCAGTCCATGGCAGCCCGACGTGCCTTCGCAACGTTGTGCTGCAGCAGCATGGCCGCGGTCATCACGTTCTCGCAGGCCGTCATGCTGGTGAAGGTGCGCGCAATCTGAAAAGTCCGCGCCACACCGGCGCGGGCGCATGTTTCGGGCGGCAGGCCTGCGATGTCGCGGCCGCCCAGCATGATGCTACCGGCCGTGGGGGCAAAATACCCCGCCACGCAATTAAACATCGTGGTCTTTCCGGCTCCGTTGGGGCCGATCAGGCCCACCACCTGCCCGGTGTCCACGCTGAAGGAAACATCCTGGTTGGCGACCAGCCCGCCGAAACGCTTGCTGACCTGTTTGACTTCCAGCAACTTCATACGGCCTCCTCGCCGGCGTTCTGCACGGCGGCGGTGGGCACCGCCATCTGCCGCGATGCATCGGCGCGTGCCTCGCGGCGCTCCCGGAAGCTGCGCAGCCAGCCAATGAGGCCCGTGGGATAAAAGACTGCGATCACGATGATGAGGCTCGCATAAATAATGACATCGGTGCCACGGCCTGTGCCGCCGAAAGCGATGCGGGTGAACTCTTCGATGCTGGTCAGCACCACCGCGCCTACGACCGGCCCAAACAGGGTACCCACGCCCCCCAGGATGGACACCAGCGCCATCTTGATGGAGAGCGCCGTCGAGAGCACCGAATTCGGATCGATGTAAAGCTCTTTCTGCGCATACAGGCTTCCACCAACTGCCGTGAGGAAAGCGCTGACCGACAGCGCGACCTGCTTGTAGCGGGCGATGTTCACGCCAATGCTGCGGGCCGCGTCGGGTTCATCTTTGATGGCCCTGAAGTAGTAGCCGAGGTAGCTGCGCTCTATCCACCAGTTCGCGCCCAAGGTGATGATCAGCAGCCCCAGTGCCAACCAGTAGTACGGCAATTTGGTGGCGAAGTTCAGCCAGAGCCAGCCTTGTTTGTCCATCGGCACGTAAAGCCCGACCGCCGCACCGCCGTAATCCCATTCGGTGAAGAAGATCTGCACCAGCTCGGCCACGGCGATGGTGGCCATCGCAAAGTAGTGGCCCTTGAGCCGGAAGCAGGACCAGCCAAAACCCAGGCTGAGCAAGGCTGCCACCAAACCGCCGGCTAGCACGCCTATCCAGGGATTGATACCGAACTTGACCAGCAGCAGTGTCGAGACATAGGCGCCCAGTCCGTAGAAAGCCGCATGGCCGAGGGACACCTGTCCCGCATAGCCGCCCACGATGTTCCAGGCTACACCCACCTGGGCCGCCATGAGGATAAGGATTGCCATGTTCAGGTGCGAGGCATCCGTGACAGCGGGAACAGCCAGGGCAAGCGCCAGCGCTGCGATGGCAAAAATGAGTTGCTTCATGATCATGCCTTGCCCATCAAGCCCTGCGGGCGGAACATCAGCACGCCGAGGAACAACACCAGCACGATGGCCGTCTTGTACTGCGGCCCAAGCAGCAGGCCGCCCATGACCTCGATCACGCCGACCAGGATGCCGGCCCAGAAAGCGCCAGAGACGCTGCCGAAACCGCCCAGGTTGACCACCACAAAAGCCAGCAGGATGAAACTCGCGCCAACGTCCGGAAAAATCGGGAAGAAGGTTGACAACAGCACCCCGGCTGCGCCGGCGCAGGCCGCGCCTATGCCCCAGGCCAGCGAGAACATCTTGTGCGAATCAATGCCCATGAGGCGGGCCGCTTCCTTGTCGGAGGCGGTGGCTTCCAGCGCCGCACCGAGCCGGGTTTTGTTCAGGAAGAAGTAAATCAGGCCGGTGACCACGACGGCCCCTACACCGGCGACCAGCTGCGGCTTGCCCAGTTGCACGCCCAGCAGCTTGACCGTTCCGCTGACCGCCGAATTCTCGATGGAGCGGAAATCCGGTTTCCAGAGGAACTGGGCCACACCGCGCAACAGGATCATGATGCCGAAAGTCGTGAAGATCTGCGACAGCATGGGCGCGTTGATGATGCGCACGATCACCAGTTTGTACAGCAGCACGCCGAAGCCGAACAGCATGATCACTGTCAGCGGCAAGGTAAGCATGGGGTCCAGCGCATACAGGGAAAACAGCCAGAAGGCCGAGTACATGCCCAGCATGAGGAATTCCCCGTGCGCAAAGTTCACGATGTCCATGACGCCGAAAATCATGGTCAGGCCGATAGCCACCAGCGCGTAAATCAGCCCAATCAGCACGCCGGAGGCCAGCGTCTGAAGCAATATTTCCGTAGTCATGGTTGTCTCTTGGCTTTTTAGGTCAAAACTCGCGGCTTATTTGCGCTGGTCCCACTTGGGCATGGGCCAGGTCACTTCACGCGAGGCCATGTCGAACGGCCAGACCGTGTTGTATTTGCCGCCGATGATCTGCACCAGGATGCCCTGGCCCAGGGTGTTCTGGCCGGTCGCATCGAACTTCACACCCTTCCACGGCATGATCAGCTTGCTGCCGGGCATGTCGGTGGCGGCCAATGCCTTGCGGATAGCTTCGGGCTCGGTGGAGCCAGCACGGTTGATAGCGTCCGCCATCACCATCAGGCCGGTGAAAGTGCGCGAGGAATTGCCGGTGAAGTTGATCTTGTAGCGGCTGTTGAACAGGTCGTTGACCTGCTTGATCAGAGGATTGCGGTTGGCCAGGTCCAGCGCCCAGACTTCACGCGTGATGATGTAGTCGGCGTCCTTGCCGAGTGTCCTGATGAAATCGGTATCGGTGAAGCCCGCGTTGTTCGCCAGGATCATGTCCGGCGAAAAGCCGAGTTCCTTGTAGGTCTTGATCGACAGGATGGCATCGGCCGTGTAGGACGACTGCAGCACCAGGTTGGGGTTCGCCGCCTTGAGCGTCTGCACTTCCGAAGTCAGCTGCGTGGTTTTGGCCGGGTACATCACCTGCTTGACCAGGTTCTGCTTGAACTCGGGCGCGAGTTTGGTCTGCAGCTTGGTGGTTTCCGTGCCCCACAAGCCGTTTTCGTTGAGGCTGGCGACCACGCCCGCCTTGATGCCCTTTTTGGCTTCGAGTTCTTTCAGGAAATCAAAGGCGTTGTGCACAAACAGGTCGTCGTGCGGCGTGGTGCGAAAGAACCACTTGAAGTTGCGCTGCGTGAGCGATGCCGACGACGATTCAGGGTTCAGGAAAGGGATACCGGCGCGCTCGGCGATCTGGCTGGCCGTGGCGGTGACGGCGCTGTTATACGCACCCACGAGTGCCACGACTTTTTCCTGTGTGATCAGGCGCTCGGCTTCCGTAGCGCCAGTCTGCGGGTTGGCCTGGTGGTCGGCAAACACCAGCTTGATTTTTGCGCCCTTGAGGTTGGGCAAGCCTTTGCCGGCAGACAGCGGCAGCTCGGAAACACCGGGCGCACCGTTATTGATGATGTCGGCGGCGAGTTCCAGCGCGCTGCGCAGCTCGGCACCCACGGAGGCGGCCGGCCCGGTGAGCGGATAAAGCACACCGATTTTTATCTCTTGCTGTGCATGCACGCCAAAGGCCATGCCGGTTGATAGCAACACTGCGGCCACTTTGGCCCACCAAGATTTCTTCATGACGCACTCCTCGTAAAAACATGACGGTTGGATGACATGTGACGAAGTGTGCGATTAGCAAATGACGAAATCAAACAAGTAATTTTTTGCTTACGTCATCGATTTTTTCGATGATTGGTATTTACCCTGATGCACCTTTTTTGCCTGTTTTTGCAACCCTGGCCGCCGGCTTGCGACCCGTTTTGGTGCCGGCTCCCGTGCTCTCCGCGGCAAACTGCACGGCCGACCTGACCACCGTCTCAACCACCGATGAAGTCGGGTCGGTGCGGTAGCTCGCGTGGATCGGCAACGACTTCACACGGGTGTCGCAGGTGAGCAATTTCAGGCTGGCGAACCCCGTCAGGCGCTGGACCGCGATGCGCGGCAGCAGGGCCACGCCAAAGCCGCCCTGCACCAGCTGGACCATCGCGGAAATGGATGAAATGGCATGCACCTTTTTGGGTTCCATGCGGTGCTGCTTGAAGAGGTCGACCAGCGTGACGTGCGGCTGCGAGCCTTTCTGGAACGTCAGCAATTCCATTTCCGCAAGTTCATCCAGCCGGTAATTTCTTTTTTTATGCAGCGCCGGATTTCCCACAAACGCCATGTCCATGGGCGGCAAGGCCTGGTTGCGTACCCCGTCCGCCGACGCGGGCAATGCGGCAAACACCAGGTCCAGAGTGCCGCGTTGCACCTGGTCCATCAGGATGGGGGTGGTTTCCACCGTCAGCTCCAGCTCCAGGCCCGGATGGTCTACCCGGAGTTTTTCAAGCCAGGGAATCAGCCAGGAGTGCAGCACCGATTCGATGGCACCTATGCGCATCGATACCGCCATGGCCGCACCGGAACCCATCTCGTGTTTGACCTCGCGCTGCAGCTCCAGCAGCTTTTGCGCATAGACCAGGAAACGCGCGCCCGCGACGGTGAGCTTGAACTGCTTGTCGCGCCGGTCCAGCAGCAGGATGCCCAGCTCTTCTTCCAGTGTGGCGATCCGGCTGGACATGGCAGACTGCGTCAGGTAGAGCTTCTCCGCGGCGCGCGAGATACTTTTGAGCGAGGCAACCCAATAGAAAGCTTCAACAAAACGCAGGTTCATGGCGGGGCCTCAAGGTCGCAAAACAGGTAGGCGCCGGCTTTTCGGGGTATGCCCGGTGAACTGGCGCGGGATTTGCGTCTATCCTATTACTACTTACTAATTCCTTGTCCTGGAGCTTTTCATGAAATTCAAAGTCACTCTGGTGGCCGCCGCTCTCGCCTTCGGCGCCAACGCTTTCGCCCAGACCAAGTGGGATCTGCCCGCGGCCTACCCAGCCAGCAACTTCCACACAGAAACGCTGACGCAGTTCGCGGCAGACGTCGACAAGGCCAGCGGCGGCAAACTCAAGATCACGGTGCACGCCAACGCCTCGCTCTTCAAGGCCAACGAAATCAAGCGTGCGGTGCAAGGCGGCCAGGCCCAGATCGGTGAAGTGCTGCTGGTCAATTTCGAAAACGAGAATCCGATTTACGGCGTCGATGGCATTCCTTTTTTGGCCACCTCTTACGCTGATTCCAAAAAACTCTACGAAGCCCAAAAGCCCGTACTTGATAAATTGCTGGGCACACAGGGCATGAAGCTGCTCTATACCGTGGCGTGGCCACCGCAAGGCATTTACAGCAAGAAAGAGCTCGCCTCGGTTGCCGACCTGCGCGGCATCAAATGGCGCGCCTACAGCCCCGCCACCGCCAAGATTGCCGAGTTGATCGGCGCGCAGCCGGTCACCATCCAGGCGGCTGAACTCTCGCAGGCGCTGGCCACTGGCGTGGTGGAAAGCTACATGAGCTCGGGCTCGACCGGCTATGACTCCAAGACCTATGAAAGCATCAAGTACTGGTACGACACCCAGGCCTGGCTGCCCAAGAATGCCGTCATCGTGAACAAAAAAGCCTTTGATGCGCTCGACCCCGCCACACAGGCGGCCCTCACCAAGGCCGCGGCGGACGCCGAAGTGCGCGGCTGGAAGCTCAGCGAGGAAAAGAACGAGTGGTACAAAAAGGCCCTGGCCGACAAAGGCATGAAGATCGTCACGCCGCCGGCCAAGCTGGTCTCCGACATGAAGCAGGTCGGCACCATCATGCAGGCCGACTGGGTGAAAAAGGCCGGCCCTGACGGCGAAGCCATCATCGCCAACTTCAACAAGCTCAGGGCCGCGAAGAAGTAAGGCATACAACAAGGCAGGCCGTGCGCAAATTCCTCGACAAACTTTATCTGGCAGGCGGGGCCTTGGGCGCCGCCTTCATCGCCCTCATCGCGGTGCTGATGATCGCTCAAAGCATCCTGCGCGAATTCCGCGTTAACACCGGCGCCGTGAACGACGTGGTGGCCTGGTTTTGCGCGGCCGCCGCCTTCTTTGCCATGGCCCACGCATTCAAGCATGGCGACTTTGTGCGGGTGACCTTGCTGCTCGATTCAGTGAATGCAAAGACCCGCCGCGTGCTCGAGCTGGCCTCGCTTTTTATCGGCAGCGTGGCGGTGGCCTACCTGGCATGGTCGGCATGCCTCTTCACCTATGAAAGCTGGGAGTTCAACGACATCTCGCAAGGCCTCTTGCCCATGCCGATGTGGATTCCGCAGTTGAGCTTTGCGCTGGGCTCCATCCTGCTGCTGGTCGCCGTGGTCGATGAATTCATCATCGTGATACGCGGCGGCGTGCCGACCTTTGTGCGCGAAGTCGAAGAACGCCATGCGCGCGGCGACTTCTCTTCGGAAGTTTGAGCCTCAGCCTGCGTCTCTTTCATTTCCGTTTATTTTCCAGACTACAAAGACAACAACATGGATATCCTGATGGTGGGCGGCATCTTGCTGCTGCTCATGATGCTGCTGCTCTCGGGCGGCGTGTGGATTGCGATGACCCTGGCCATCTGCGGCTGGGTCGGGCAGGCCTTTTTCACAACAACCCAACCGGGCAAGAATCTCTTCAGTGCTTTCTGGGAAAGCAATGCCAGTTGGGAACTGGCAGCCCTGCCCCTCTTTATCTGGATGGGCGAGATTTTGTTTCGCACCAAGCTCAGCGAAGAGATGTTTGAGGGCCTGCGCCCCTGGCTCAACCGCGTGCCCGGCCGCCTCATGCATACCACCATCCTGGGCTGCGGGATCTTCGGCTCGGTCTCGGGTTCGTCGGCCGCCACTTGCGCCACGATTTCCAAGGTTGCGCTGCCTGAGCTGCTCAAGCGCGGCTACGACGAGAAGATCGCCCTGGGCTCCCTCGCCACCGCCGGCACGCTGGGTATTTTGATTCCCCCGTCCATCACCATGGTGGTGTATGCCGTCGCGGCCGACGCGTCCATCATCCGCATCTTCCTGGCGGGTTTTTTCCCGGGCTTTCTGCTGATGGCGCTGTTCTCGGGCTACATCATCTGGTGGAGCCTGCGCCATCCCGACAAGGTGCCCGCCGCCGACCCGCCTTCCACGTTCATGCAGAAGATCAGGCAGTCGGGCAACCTGCTGCCCTGCGCCGCGCTGATCGTTTTCATCTGCTGGGTGCTGATCAGCGGCTATGCCACGGCCACCGAATGCGCGGCTTACGGTGTGGCCGGTTCGCTGGGCCTGGCGCTGTGGAGCCGGTCACTGACATGGCAAAACTTCAAAGAGGGCCTGATGGGCACGACGCGCACCAGCTGCATGATCATGTTCATCCTGGCTGGCGCGGCATTCCTGACCAAAACCATGGCCTTCACCGGTATCCCGCGTGAGCTGGCCGAGTGGGTCAACAGCATGAACCTCTCGCCGTTTGCGCTGATCGGTGTGCTGACCATCGTCTACCTGATCCTGGGTACCGCGCTCGACGGCATCTCCATGATCGTGCTGACCAGCGCCGTGGTGCTGCCGATGATCCAGAAGGCCGGTTTCGATCTCATCTGGTTCGGCATCTTCATCATCCTGCTGGTCGAGATTGCCGAGGTCACGCCGCCGGTGGGCTTCAATCTTTTTGTGCTGCAAAACATGACCGGCAAGGACAGCAACACGATTGCACGCGCCGCCATTCCCTTCTTTGGCTGCCTGGTGGTGTGCATTGTGCTGATCACGGTATTCCCGCAGATCGTGACCAGCTTGCCTGATCTCGTCATGGGCAAAGATAAATAGATAGCGGCTCAGCGGACGCGCCAGGGCGACAGAAGTCTCTCATCGTCAGTCAGCGCCCAGGTCTCAAAGCCGGTGGCCTCTTCAATTGCGTGGCGGTACGGCGGCAAGTTGGTGCATTCAAGCACCACTGCCTGTAATGAAGGCTCTCGCTGCCTCAGGGCCACCGCAGCCGCCACTACATCGCCGCACGCCTTCTCCCTGTCCATGGTCGGGCGGTTACCCAGAATGGCAGTAGCAAATTCACTTTCAGGATCCACCCCCTGCACCACCACATCCGCCAGACGCTCATGCGCCACACCTGCGGCACGCAAGTGTTCCTCACCCAGCGCCGCTGAACTGATGGTCAGCACGCCCACCCTGGCGTGGCGTGCAAGCAGTACCGGCAGCTGAAGCAGGCTTGAAGTGACAACAGGAACCTCCACGGCCGCCTGCAATTCGTCCTGCAACAGCACGAGAAAACCGCAGCTGGTGGTGATGGCCAACGCGCCCTCGCTCGCCAAGGCCTGCACCGCCTGCACAAAAGCCGGCAGCACGCCCGCAGCACGCAGGCCGGCGGCGGTCTGCACAATCTTGCCGGGCCCGGCTCCCGACACCACCCGCTGGCGAACGGGCACGCCAAACGCGTCTGGGTGGCCGATGTCACCCGGCCACCGGTGAAAGCGCGTATCAAGCATCACCACCCCCAGAAAGCCCGAAGGCTCGCTGAAAGCGGGTGCTGAGGTTAAAGTCATGGCTCCATTCTCCCGCCAAACAAACCACCCGCCACCGCCATGTTGAACGTCATCGCCATTTCTCTTGGAGCTTCAATCGGTGCGCTGGCGCGCTGGGGCCTCGGCCTGTGGCTGACGCCGGGCGGCCTCATTCCCTGGGGCACCCTTGCGGCGAACCTGATTGGCGGCTACCTGATTGGCATCTGCATCGCGGGCTTCCAGTCCATGCCCCAGCTGGACCCGGTGTGGCGGCTGGCGCTGGTGACGGGGTTCCTGGGCGGTCTCACCACGTTTTCCTCGTTTTCGGCCGAAGTAGTGATTTTCCTGATGGAAGCGCGCTACGGGCTGGCCGCGCTTACGGCCACCGTGCACGTGCTGGGATCCCTGTTGATGACCGTGGCCGGCCTCAAAACTGCTATGTTTTTTATAGCTGCTGGCGCACGCTGAATATGGGCTGGAGGTTAAAAAAATGATATCAATGTTAATTCGCAGGGAATCTGGCGCCGTTGAAATGGAATGGGATGTCGAAAACGTTCAGGGCATGTCTCATGCTCTGAGTGAAAGCCCGGACGGTTTTTTGATTTCAATGTGGAATTTGAAGGCACGTGGTGCTTCCGCCCAATTGGAAACCGGTGTCCTGTATTCGCTGTGGAAGGTGTACGCCGGTGTTGAGTTTCGGATTTCCCTTTTTTACGTCGCAAATAATTTAGCGACCGTGGGGGAGCGCACTTACCTCTTGGCCTTGTTTGGCGAGTACGACGGGTTCAAATCGATGCTGCTGGATGCGTGGGCAGACGGTCTTTCTATTAACTGGTCTGACTTGAGCGTGCAGTATGGCGACTCATGGTTGTCCATGTGTCAGGCATTAACTTCGAAAACCAACTGGATTCAGGCAAAGGTGGATGAAAGTCCCATCGTCCTTGACGCAGCAGGCTTGCGTTCAAAGCAGGATTTGTATTGCCGGCTTGGCGAAGCTTTTTTTGGGTACAAAGGCTATGCAGGCACCAATCTCGATGCTCTTTACGATGTGTTGAGGGAGAACAGATTGGATTGCAAAATAGCTTTCAAAGATAAAAAACAGTTTTCAACTGTCTGTGAAACCCTCACGAACGATGTCAGCTATTTCGATAGATTGACTGAGGTATTTTCGGGTGCTGGATTGCGCATTCAGGAATAAAGCTATCCAGTCGAAAATTGCTATTTTTTTATAGCTACTTGCGCAAACTGAGTCTGGGCTGGAGCCACTTTTCTTATAAATTTCCCAGTCTGTAAGCCGGCCGGCTTTTGCAGCCCGCACGCGCTTGTCATACCGGCGCAGTCAACCAAAGCCGCCACCACCCGCGAACGGCCTGAATTGGCCACAATGCGTCATGGCCTCCATGACAACCCCCATGACATCGGTGTATCCGGCTCTCTCAAGCGGCGGGCCGGACCGGCTGGCCAACATAGGCCGCGCACGGCAAGCGGTTCTGTACGGTGAGTACACGCCCGGAGGTGTCAGCCCGGTGGTTGAAAGCTGGATAGAGCGCTCCTGGCAGCGCTGCCTGGCCGGCGGCCAGCGGCCCGAGCGGGCGCCTTCTTTCGATATCGTTCCGGCCGCCGCGCTGCGCCGCACGCTGGAGGCCAACCACCAGCTGGTGCAAGCTGCGGCACCTGTACTGGAAAAGCTGGGCCAGGCCATTGCCGACACGCGCTACTTCGCCATCCTGACCAACCAGGCCGGCGTGGTCATCAATGTGAATGGCCCGATAGACCGGCGCGACCGCCGTGCCGACATGATCACACGCATCGGTACGGACCTTTCGGAACAACAAGTGGGCACTACCGCCATCGGCGCAGCGCTGACCGAACTGCAACCGGTGTGGCTGCATCGGGGTGAGCATTTTTTTGATGCCACCTCGGTCTACAGCTGCGCCGGCGCGCCCTTGTTCGGCCCCGACGGCCGCTGCGCCGGCATGCTGGACCTGACGGGCATCGAAGTGGTCGAGAGACCCGAGCTCAAACACCTCGTTGCGCAATCCGCGCGCAGCATAGAGAACGCACTCACTTTGGGCAAACCCCATGCATTGCTGATCCGGCTGAATTGGCCGGGCCGCACGCTGGGGGATGAGACCGATGGGCTGGTGTGCGTGGATACCGATGGTTGCGTCACTGGCGCCAACCAGGCGGCGCGGCAGATGATTTCACAGCTGGGCTTCACCGCAGGCATGACGCCGCATTGCAACGATCTCTTTGCCATGCCCTTCGAAATGCTGTTTGACGCGGCGCAGCGCCAGGCGCCGGTGAATGGCGGCATCCTGGAGGTGCCGCTCTGGACAGGCCTGCGCCTGCACGCGCTGCCGCAGTTGCCCGGCCGGGACTCGCCGGCCCCGGCAACCAGCCTGCCGCCTTCAGGCGCCGCGTCACGAACGCTGAAAGAACTCGAAACCGCCTTGATCCGCAAGGCGGTGACCGATTCACGCGGCAATGTGCTGCAGGCCGCAAAAGCGCTCGGCGTCAGCCGGGCCACGGTTTACCGCCGCCTGGGCTCGGGCAAACGCAACTAGCACCCGGCAAACACAAATCAGTGCTTGTGCTCGGCCGCGGCACCGGCTGCTCCCGGAGCTGCAGTGGCAACCGGCAGCTTCAGCTCGAGCTTGCTTTCCACACCTTTGGCGTCCTTGAACAGCAGGGTCACGGGGATTGTGCTGTCTTTGGCCAGCGGTGCTTTGAGGTCCATCAGCATGACGTGGTAACCCCCTGGCTTGAGTTCGACCTTTTTGCCGGCAGGCAAATCAAGTGACGGCACGGCGCGCATTTTCATGACGTCGCCGTCCATTTTCATTTCATGCACTTCAGCCACGCCCGCCACCGGCGACGACACGCCGATCAGCTGGGCCCCATCTTTGGCGGTGAGGCTCATAAAAGCCCCCGTGCCTTTTTGCCCTTGCACAGTGGCGCGCGCCCACGCCCCATCGACCTTGACTGCGGCCGTCTGGGCCGGGGCAGCCATGCTGGCCAGTACCAGCGAAAACGCCAACACGGTTTTTGAGAATTTTGCGGATGTCATGTGTAAATGCTCCTTGAAGCAGTAAATTGAATCTGAAATAAAGCCGCCGGGGCTCGCTCAGTGATTGTGTTCACCACCGCCTGCAGGCATCAGCTCAAGCGCGGCAGCAGGGTTTTTGAGGTCGGACATCTTTTGGCCTGGCTTGGGCACTTCGGCCCAGTCAACCTTGCCGTTCTCGCAAACCTGGCTTACCGGCCAATACAACATGCCCGCCTGTGCGGGCAGTTTGGCCTGCAGCACAAATTCGTCGTACCAGTCGTTCTGCAGATAGTCAGCGGGGGTTTTAGCCGTCCAGCTGATTCGCGACACGTCTTCGGTAACGGTTTTTCCGTGGTCCAGCAGCGGCTGCGCCAGCTTCTCACGTGTGACCTCCAGCGTCCAGCCTGCTTTGGGCATGGGCTTGGCACCCTGCACACCCGCGGGGATGGTGACCACGATCTGTTTGACGGGTGAATTCCCGCAGCCATGCCCGACCTTGAATGTGCCCTTGTAATAACTGCCCGCATTCGCGACCTGGTATTCCAGGGTGACGTGTGCGGCGGCAGGCAGCGATACGGCAATAAAGATAGCTCCAGCCCAATAGGGACGAGCGCAAGCAGCTATGGTTTTAATAGCATTTGGGTATTTCATGATTGATTCTTACAGGATTGAAAATTAAAGGCAGCAGGATTTGCGGCTGAAATTAGGGCCAGCCAGCGCAGCGAGCGCCATGCCGAACGGAGCGCACGGGTGCGCAGAAAAGGCTCGTGAAAGTGCACGCTGAAATGAACGATGGCACGGCGCCGGCCGCAAGGCCCGTGCGCGGGATGCCTGAGGCCTCCAGCGAGAGGCGGTTCAGTTCAAAGTGCGGGAGGTGCGCGGCTGAAAGGCAGCCCGGAGATGGCAGTGCCGGTGGTTGCCGGAATATCCGCCACCGCAACCGTGGTACCGGTGACACAGGAAACGGTTGCTACCGGTAGAGGTGGCAGCACCAGCCCTGCTGAGCCGCACAGGTCGCAGCGCTGGCCTGGGGAGGCTGCATTGCCATCGGTGGAGTCCACGCCGGCATCAGACGAAGCGGTGTTGACAGTACAAATGCCGCTCAGCTTGCCGCTGCGCACGTCCTGGGCGAGCATGGACACCGGTGCCCACAACGCCGCCGCCACGGCCAGGAAAGCCAGCCAGGCGGCAAGGCGTTCCCATACGGGAAGGGTCGAGCGGGATACGGGGTGGTGGGGCACGGGGTGATTATATGTAGCCCCCACGCTCCCCCACTTCGTGTGGGTCGCTGCCCCCCGAGGGGGCCGCCCGCCTGCGGCCCGGCAAAGCCGGTTCCGCGGCTCATGCTGGGTTGAAGAATTCTTTGGACACTACCAGCGGGGGCCGCGGGACTGGCTTTGCCAGACCGCAGGCGCCGCCCCCTCGAGGGGGGAACAGGCTACACGCAGTGAGACTGGACGGGGGTGGGTGTCTTGCTAGGGCGCCCCAAAACCAAACCGCCGAAACACCTCCTGCGCTTCCGGCGTCAACAAGTAGGCAGCAAACTGCGCAGCCGCAGCATCCCCGCTTCGCGCAGTCAAACCGTAGGCCGCACTCACCTGCAAGGCAGCCGGCATCTGCACCACGTTCATGCGCGGCACTTCTTTGCGAACCGCCACGGCGTTGGTGCAATAGGTCAGGAACAGGTCGGCGCGGCCCTCCGTGATCAGCCACTCATACGTACTCCGGCCCGGCGGAGGCTGGGGCGCTTCGGGTGAGCCGGTGAGCTTGAGTGCCTTGCTGTCCAGTGCCGTGTAAGCACCGGGCTTGAGTGCTTCCGCCTTGCGGAACACTGCCCACGCATAGTCGCCCGACGGGTCCGCCCTGGGCGTGGAGGTGCCGAGCTTGACGGCGGGATCCAGCATCAGGTCGAGCAACTTTCCCGAATCGGCATTGAGCTGCGGCACGGCCAGAGCACACAGCTGGTTGCGCACAAACAGCGTGGGTTGCACCCATGCACTGCCCGCTGCGGAATAGAGGCGCTGGGGATGCTGCGTATCGGCCGATGCAAACACCTGCGCAGGCTCGCCCTTTTCAATGCGTTCGCGCAGCAGTCCGGAGGCGCCAAACGTCAGCTGGGTTTTCACGCCCGTGCGGGATTCGTACGCGCGGGCCACTTCGGTGAGCGCTTCGCGCAGGCTGCCCGCCGCATACACGCGCAGCGGCGCGGCGCCTTCAGCAGATGCTGCGGGCGATTGGGCATGCGCCATAGTCAGGCCTCCTGAAAAAACAACCGCAGCAGCAATCCATACCAGCAGGCGCCGCGGGACTGGCTTTGCCAGACCGCAAGCGCCGCCCCCTCGAGGGGGGAACAAGCTACACGCAGTGAGCTTGGACGGGGGTGTGCCAATTTCACCGTCCCCTGTAGGGGAGGACAGGCTACACGCAGTGAGCCTGGGCAGGGGGGAACTCATTTAGCGTTTGGGAAGAACAATTGCTCACCACCAATTTTGTAACCGGCGATCACGTTCTGGCCCATGGGCGAGATGATCCAGTCCACAAACTTCTGCGCTTCCACCACTTTGGTCTGCGGATGCTTGGCGGGGTTCACCACCATCACGCCGTACTGGTTAAACAGCTTGGTATCGCCTTCGACCAGCACGGCCAGGTCGCCGCGGTTTTTGAAGGACAGCCAGGTGCCGCGGTCGGCCAACACATAGCCGCCGCTGCTGGCCGCGATGTTGAGCGCCGGGCCCATGCCGCAGCCGCAAGCCTTGTAGTTGGCAAACGCGGGCTTGTCGCCCGGCGTCTCAACGCCCGCGGCTTTCCAGTAGCGAAGCTCGGCGGCATGCGTGCCGCTCTTGTCACCGCGAGAGATAAAACCGGCATTGGCGGCGCTGAGTTTTTTCAGCGCTTCGACAATGTCCCTGCCCCTGGTTTTGGCCGGATCAGCTGCGGGGCCGATCAGCACGAAATCGTTGTACATGACAGGAAAGCGCTTGATGGCAAAACCTTCGGCTACGACTTTTTCTTCCGCCACCTGGTCGTGCACAAACAGCACGTCGGCGTCCCCCCGGCGGCCCATGTCGATAGCCTGGCCGGTGCCGACAGCGACTACTTTCACGTCAATGCCCGTGGCTTTTTTGAACTCGGGCAGCAGGTAGGGAAAGAGGCCCGACTGCTCGGTCGAGGTGGTTGACGCCATCACGATAGTGTTGGTTTGTGCTATCGAAACAGTAGCTGCCAGCGCAAGCGGGACAAGCACCAAGGCCCTGATCGACCCGAAAATTCCCGATACCATGCTCAAGCTGTTCATGCAAGTTCTCCTTTTAAAAATGCTTCTGCCGCTGCGGGGACAGGACCGGTGAAAAAGGCCGCAGTCGGCAAGTCGGCTACCAGCCGGCCATGCTCAAGGTAAATCACCCGGGTGGCCAGCCGCTTGACCTGCCCCAGGTTGTGGCTGCTGAAAATAAGCGTCATGCCGGCATCGGCAAACTCCGCCATCAGGCGCTCGACCTCGCGCTTGGCCGTGGGGTCCAGGCTGGCCGTGGGCTCGTCGAGCAGCAGAACCTGCGGCTTGAGCGCCCAGGCGCGCGCCAGCGCCACGCGCTGCTGCTGCCCTCCGGACAAAGCCTTGGCATTGCGTGTGGCCAGGTCTTCCAGCCCCACGCGCTCCAGCGCGGCCAGTGCCTGGACTTTGGCCTCTTTCCAGCGCACACCACCCAGCCACAGTCCGAGCGCTACGTTGTTCAGCACGCTGGCGCGCAGCATGTAGGGCCGCTGGAACAGCATGGCCTGCCGCAATTGCACGTCGTGCTGAAAGCTGCCGCTGGAAGGCCGGACCAGGCCGTTGAGGGTTCGCAGCAGCGTGCTCTTTCCGCTGCCGTTGGCGCCCACCAGCGCCAGTCTTTCGCCGGCCTTGATACGCAGGCTGCAGCCGCTGAGCGCCTGCACCTGGCCGAACTGCACACCGATGGCATGCAGGTTGAAAACCTGCGTCATGGCTGCGCACCCCCGGTGGCCAGGGCCACATCCGGCAGGCGGTCGTCGAACTGCTCACGCCAGCGCCGCACCAGGGCGATCAGGATGTTCAGCAGCAGCACCACCCCGAGCAATACGATGCCCAGCGCCAGCGCCAGCGGCAAATCGCCCTTGCTGGTCTCCAGCGCAATCGAAGTCGTCATCACGCGCGTGAAGCCGTCGATATTGCCGCCCACCACCATCACCGCGCCGACCTCCGAGATCGCCCGGCCGAACGCGGCGATCAGCACCGTCAGCAACGCATAACGCTCGTCCCACAAAAGAATGAGGCCGCGCACAAAGCGGCCCGCACCCAGCGACCGGAATTGCTCGCCATGAGAACGGTCGGCATCTTCAATCGCCTGGCGGACCAGCGCGGTGACGACCGGCAGCACCAGCACGGCCTGCGCCAGCACCATGGCCTTGAAGGAAAACAGCCAGCCCAGAAAACCGAGGGGGCCGGTTCGCGAGAGCAACAGGTACACCACCAGCCCGACCACCACCGACGGAAGGGCCAGTGCCGTGTTGAGCAGGGCCAGAACCGCACCGCGGCCGCGAAAGCGCGACACGCCCAGCCACGCACCGAGCAGCAAGCCGCCGCTGCAGGCAATGAGGCAGGCACAAGCACTCACGGCCAATGAACGGGCCACGATGCTGGCCAGCATGGGATCGAGCGAGGTGATGAGCGTGAATGCCGTGGCGGCGCTGTCTGAGAAGGTGTTCATGTCAAAGCTGTGCGGCACTCTAGCCTAGGGCCTAAGTCCTTGATTTGCATCGGGAATCATCGCTATGAATTCATTTGCATAGGTCGGCAAACCCAAGCTGTCCACCGCGTCCCCGACCCGTTCCCGCCGACCGATGCACTCATAATCTGTGCACTTACCGTTTGCCATGCATAAAGTCGAACTCTCTTACCTGCTCACACCCCAGCGCGGCAAAAACGCCCTGATACGCAATCCGCTGATGGACATGCTCCATGCGGTGCGTGAGCAGGGCTCCATCTCCAAAGCCGCCAAGGCGCTCGACCTGTCGTACCGCCACGTGTGGGGTGCACTCAAAGACCGGGAGCAGACCCTGGGCCGAACGCTGATCGTCTGGGACAAAGGCCAGCGGGCACGGCTCACGGAATTCGGCGAGAAACTGCTTTGGGCCGAGCGGCAGGCACAGGCTCGGCTGGCGCCACAGATCGAAGCGTTGCGAGGCGACATCGAACGGGCCTTTTCCACCGCCTTTGACGACAACGCCCATGTGCTCACGCTGTATGCAAGCCACGACGCAGCGCTTTCTGCGTTGCGCGAGCAGGCGAGCCCGCGCGGGCTGCACCTGGACATCCGGTTCATGGGCAGCGTGGACGCCATTGCCGCCCTGAACGCGGGACGCTGCATGATGGCCGGATTTCACACGCTGGACCAGCCTGGCAGTCAGTCCGTGACCGCACAAACCTACCGCAACCTGCTCAAACCCGGACTGCACAAGCTGATCGGCTTCGCCCATCGCATGCAGGGCCTGATCGTGGCCAAAAACAACCCGCTGCAGATCGCCGGCATCACCGACCTTGCAAGGCCGGGCGTGCGTTACGTGAACCGGGCGGAAGGCACCGGCACGCGCGTGTTGCTGGACGAACTGCTGGGCAAAGCCGGTGTGGCGACTTCAGATATCGAGGGCTACCAGAGCCAGGAGCCATCCCATACGGCCGTAGCCCAGGCGATTGCCAGCAATGTCGCCGATGCCGGCCTTGGCATTGAAACGGCAGCGCGCGAGAAAGGCCTGGGCTTCATCCCGCTGGCGCAAGAGCGCTACCACCTGGTGTGCCTGAAGTCCGAACTGCCCACGCCGCAGGTGCAGGCACTGCTCAAGGAGCTCCAGAGCCGCGACTGGCAGGCCACGCTGGAAGAGTTGCCCGGCTACAGCGGCGAAACGGCCCAGAGCGGCAAGGTGCTGTCCCTGCGCGCCACTTTGCCCTGGTGGACATACCGCAAGGAAAAATTGGCGAAAAGTGCCTGAAATCCTTTATAGAAGAGCGCAGGCAGCTATTCTTTTTATAGCGCGCAAGACCTGAAGCCACAGAAAATATCATCCCGTCCGGGCAGGCAGAAGTTGCGGAAACGGGGATGCTTCAGGCGCGCACGTGTGGCGAACGAGCCGCCACGCAGCACCTTGTGGCTGCCGAACCAGGGTTCGGAATAGGCGGCGAAAGGACCGGGCACAAAACCCGGGTAAGCGCGAAAGGTGGTGCCCGTCCACTCCCACACGTCACCCCAGCGAAAGCCCCTGCGGGCGGCCGTGCACGCAGCGGTTTCCCATTCCACTTCTGCGGGCAGGCGGCGGCCAGCCCAGCGGCACCAGGCGTCAGCTTCCCACCAGCTCATATGCATGGCCGGCTGGTTGCCGAGCATACGCATGGCCTTGCCAAAGCGCGTCAGCATCACGGCGCCGCTGGCCACACCGATCTGTTCAACGTAACGCGGACCGCGCCTGCCCTCGCTTTTGACGGTGGCCTGCAACCACGCCCATCCCTCGGGCTGCCAGAACTCGGGCCGGTCATAGCCGCCGTCATCGACAAACTCCACGAACTGCGCCCAGCTCACCGGCTGCGCGTCGATCTCAAACTCGGGCACGCTGATGTCGTGCAGCGCCAGTTCGTTGTCGAAGGCAAAGCCTGCAGTGTCCGATGGTGCGGCAGAGCCCATTTTCCAGACGGTAGCCGGGACCAGCAGCGCGCCCCTCAGTGCCATGGACGGGGGCGTGAAGGCTTGCAATAAATCCTTTTCCATGGGCACACCCAGCATTTGCGCTGCGTGGGTCAAGGCTTCGGCCTGCATGTCCTCATAAAAGAGGCACAGGCGGTAGAAGTAGAGTGCATCGCTGTCTTCACCGGCTTTTCCCAGCAGTTCCAGTGTGCTTTCCAGCGTGTCGAGCAGATAGGCACGGCAAACGTCCACATCGGGCAGGTCAATCGCCCAGCGCTGGCTGTACGGAACACTCGCAGGGTCCCACCAGCGGTCGGCGTTGAGTTCCATCGAAGCGAGGCGGGTGTGCCCCGGTGCGCAGCGTATTCCCTGCGCGCGCTGCACATTGCGGCCGATCCACCATTCCTGGAACCAGCCGACGTGGCCGAGCATCCACAGCGGGGGGCTCAGCGGCGGGGAGGCCGGCACGGCAAAACCAACGGATTCCAGCGCCTGCTGGTACTGGCCAAAAATCCGCAAGGTGTGATTGCGGGCATCCATCAGCGCCAGCGACAGGACGTCACGGCCGGCGCTGCGCATGAGGGGCGAATCGATCTGGCGGTCCATCGCGAAAAAAATGATTGCTGGCGGGAGTAATGAAAAGGTGTAGCGTCTTGAACCCGCACAAAGTCTGGCAAGCACCGACACGAATGGACACAAACAAGACACCATCAAAGCCGCGCGCCGATTGAGGCCAGAATAGCAGACGGACGACCGGCTGGCGCGCATAAGTGTTTAGGTTGCATACTGGGCTCGAGGACAAACAAGGGGGCCTGCCAACCCGACGAAATATTGATGGCAAGGTGTCGCGCCACGGCGACTTACCCCCTTTTGTAACAACAAGTACACGGATAGACTCCCGCCAGTCGCCCCGTATCTTGAGAATGCCTGCAGGTGTCTGGAGGACGCATCGACTGCCCCTTGACCCCGCCCCTTGACTCACTCACCAGCACGCCACTTATGCAACCACACGATCTGAACTCATCGCCCGCCGAGCTCGACATGACGCTCCTGGACCTCGGGCCCCTGGCGTGGGTGCTGGAAGAACTGCGCAAGTCGCTGGAAGGCTCCAACAAAGCCCTGAAACGCTTTTTGCGGGAGGCTGAAGGCGTCAGCAACTCCGATCTTGCAGCACTCGATGCCGGCCAGTTACGCACTGCCCGCCAGCAGTTGCACCAGGCGGTCGGCGCGCTCGAGATGGTCGGCATGAGCGCGCCTGCGCTGGTCCTGCGGGCCATGGAAACGGCGGTGCAAAAGTTCATCCAGACACCGGGGCAATGCACGCAGGACGCTGCGACCAAAATCGAGCTGGCCGGTTTTTCCCTGGCGCATTACCTCGAAGACGTGCTGGCCGGCAAACCGGTGTCTGCGGTGTCGCTTTTTCCCCAGTACCGCGACATCCAGGGCCTGGTTGGCGCCGACCGCGTCCATCCGGCGGATCTCTGGGTGTTCCAATGGCGCTGGATAGAGCCGGTCCTTAATATCACCGTCGATGCCAGGGCGTACGGCGGGGAATCCAGGCAGCTGCTGGACCGGCTGATGCTGACCCTCATCCGTACAGGCGATGCAGAAGCCGCACAGAGCCTCAGCGATGTGTGCCTGGGCTTCGCCCAGGCTCAAACCGGCATCGAACCCAGGACCTTCTGGAAAATAGCAGCGGCGTATTTCGAAGCACTGGCAAAAGGGCTGCTGAAAATCGATCTCTATGTAAAGCGTGCAACCCTGCGCATCCTGCTGCAGTATGTCTGGCTGGCCAAGGGTACGGAGGCGTCGGCCCGGCTTGCGGAAGATCTGCTTTTCCTGTGTTCCCAGGCGAAAGTCCCGCGCTCCAGCGACGCACCGGTGCTGTCGGCGGTTCGTTCAAGTTATGGCTTGACGCGGTTCAAGCCGGTGGACTATGAGTCGGTCCAGTTCGGCCGCTTCGCCCCGGCCCTGATCGCACAGGCCCGCAAGCGCATCAGCTCGGCAAAGGAAACATGGTCTGCAGCCACCGCTGGAGACCTGAGCAAGTTCAAATCCCTGAACGACCAGTTCAGCCTGGTGACGGATTCACTGGTCAAACTGCATCCGCCGAGCGAGCCGATGGCGCGGTCGCTGACGCGCGTGATCGCCTCGACGGTCAGCTCGGGTCAGGCCCCCAGCCCCGAACTGGCGCTGGAGGTGGCAACCGCCGTGCTGTACCTGGAAGCCGTGTTTGACGATTTCGACCCCAACGACCCGCGCCTGTGGGCCCGGACAGCCCGGCTGGCGGAGCGGCTTGAAAGCGCCAGGACGGGCGGACAGCCACAACCCCTGGAGTCGTGGATGGAGGAGCTGTACCAGCGCGTCAACGACAAACAGACCATGGGAAGCGTGGTGGGTGAACTGCGCGTGGCCCTGGGTGTGCTGGAAAAATCCCTCGACAGCTTTTTCCGCACGCCGGAGGACAAAAAACCCCTGGCCGTGGTACCAGGGCAACTCGCGCAGATGCAGGGCGTGCTGTCCATGCTGGGGGTAGACCAGGCAGCCCTGGCGGTAATGCACATGCGTGAACTCGTGGAACAGATGCTCAAACCTGGTGCCAATGAGCAGCAGGCCCACATGGCAGGATCGGTCGATCGCCTCGGCAACAATCTCGGAGCCTTGAGTTTCCTGATTGACATGCTCAACTACCAGCCCGGCCTGGCCAAAAAGCTGTTTGTGTATGACGCGGTGAAAGGCGAACTGAAGGCCGACAAGGACAACTGAACCGCCAGGAGCGCGGCCGGGGTTGCGCCTGAAGGCAGCTGGTGAAATGCCCGAGAAAACACCCTTGTTTTAAACTGGCCGCCCCCGCGCACCGCCGGTACTGCGGGAACGCCATTGAAAGCACGCCATGAACGCCCCTGAAACACTTCCGGGCACCCCACCCCGGCTCACCAGCCTGTCGCATGGCGGCGGTTGCGGCTGCAAGATTGCGCCTGGCGTGCTGAGTGAAATTCTCAAAAACTCCAGCAACCTCCCGATTCCGCCGCAGCTGCTGGTGGGCATTGAAACTGCCGACGACGCGGCTGTTTACCTGCTCAATGACGAGCAGGCGCTGATCGCGACGACCGATTTCTTCATGCCCATCGTCGATGATCCCTACGACTTCGGCCGCATCGCCGCCACCAATGCAATCAGTGACGTCTATGCCATGGGCGGCACGCCCATCATGGCGCTGGGGCTGGTGGGCATGCCCATCAATGTGCTGCCGCTGGAGACCATAGGCGCCATCTTGCGCGGCGGGCAGGACGTTTGCCGCGATGCGGGCATTCCGATTGCGGGAGGCCACACCATCGACTCGGTCGAGCCGATTTATGGCCTGGTGGTGCTGGGCCTGGTGCATCCATCGCGGGTCAAGAAAAATTCCGGAGCCCGGACTGGCGATGTGCTGGTGCTGGGCAAGCCGCTGGGCATCGGCATCCTGTCAGCGGCGCTGAAAAAAGAACAGCTGGATGCCGCAGGCTATGCCCGCATGATCGCGCTCACCACACAGCTCAACAAGCCGGGTATCGAGCTGGCACGTATGGAAGGCGTGCATGCACTCACCGACATCACCGGCTTTGGCCTGGCAGGCCACGGCCTGGAACTGGCCCGCGGGGCCGACGTCCAGCTGCGTATCGACTGGCATCGCGTGCCGCTGGTCAGTGGCGCGCGCGAACTCGCGGCACAAGGCTGTGTGACGGGCGCCTCGGGGCGCAACTGGGCCAGCTATGGAAATGAAGTGAGTTTGCCCGCCGCCTTTGCCGACGTAGACAAAGCCCTGCTCAGCGACCCGCAAACCTCGGGAGGCCTGCTGGTGTCCTGCAGCGCCGGCAGCGCTGCTGAGGTTCTGGAAGTTTTCCGTGCCCAGGGCTTTGCCGAGGCAGCGGTCATCGGGGACGTCACCGCCGGCCACGGGCTGGCCGTACGCTGAAAAAATGCGCGAGAGTCTGGCACAAGCCGTAAAACCCTAGGGTAAACCCGGAAATTTTTTGTCAGTCTTTATTCAGTGCGGGAGCGGGCATCCGTCGTACCATTCATGCCTCGACGTACCCGGGTGGGTACTTTCTCATTCAAAAGAACTTATCGGAGACATCCCGTGTCCGCACTCCTCAAACTCGCACTGGCCTACGACTGGCTGACCACGCGACTTGGCAAGATCGCCGCCTGGACGGTGTTGCTCGCCGCGATGATTTCCGCCGGCAACGCCTTTGTGCGCTACGGCCTGGACATCAGTTCCAACGGCTGGCTTGAAATCCAGTGGTACCTGTTCGCCGCCACCGTGATGCTGGGCGCACCTGTGGTCCTCAAGCTCAACGAGCACGTGCGGGTCGACATCATTTACGGCAAGCTCAAGGGCAACGGGCCGGTGTATGTAGACATCTTCGGTCTGGCCATCTTTCTGCTGCCGGTGATGGGGCTGATGGCCTACCTGAGCTGGCCGCTGTTCATGAGCATGCTGCGCTCAGGTGAAGTCTCAGGCAATGCCGGTGGACTGATCCGCTGGCCGGCGATGCTGCTGCTGCCGCTGGGCTTCGGTCTGATGTTCGTACAGGGCCTCTCGGAAATCATCAAGCGCATCTGCTATCTCCAGGGCAAATTCGAGATGGATACGCACTACGAAAAACCGGTTCAGTGATCCGTTTGCATCGCTCGTTCCCATAAAAATACTTTCAGGACTACCCCATGCAGATGGAAAATTTCGCCCCGATCATGTTCGCGGGCCTCGTGCTGATCATGCTGATCGGCTTTCCCGTCGCCTTCTCGCTGGCCGCCCTCGGGCTGGCCTCGGGCTTCCTTGCCATCGAGATGGGCTGGTTTCCCGCCAGCTTCATGTCCAACCTGCCGCTCAACATGTTCGGCATTTTGTCGAACGAGTTGCTGCTGGCGATTCCCTTCTTCACTTTCATGGGCGCCATCCTTGAAAAGTGCGGCCTGGCCGAAGACATGCTCGACTCCATGGGCCAGCTGTTCGGCCCGGCCAAGGGCGGCCTGGGCTACTCGGTCATCATCGTCGGCTTCATCCTGGGTGCCATTACCGGCACCGTAGCCGGCCAGGTGATCGCCATGGCGCTGATCTCGCTGCCCGTGATGATCCGCTACGGCTACAACATGCGCTACGCCACGGGTGTGCTGGCGGCCTCGGGCACCATTACGCAGCTGGTGCCGCCGTCACTCGTACTGATCGTGATGGCCGACCAGCTGGGCCGCTCCGTCGGTGACATGTACAAGGGCGCCTGGGGCCCCTCCATCCTGCAGGTGCTGATCTTCGCGGGCTACACCTTCATGCTCGGCGTGTTCAAGCCGCACCATGTTCCCGGTGTGCCCAAAACCGCACGCACGCTCAACGGCTGGGCGTTGTGGGCCAAATGCCTGCGCGGCATCATTCCCTCGGCCATCCTGATCTTCGCGGTGCTCGGCTCCATGGGCGGCCTGCCCGGTATCGACACCGCCATCGCCACGCCGACGGAAGCCGGCGCCATGGGTGTGGTGGGCGCACTGGTGCTGGCCGCCATGCACAAGCGACTGACCCCCGCGCTGATCTGGGAGGCCATGAGCGGCACGATGCGACTGACGGCCATGGTCGTCTTCATCCTGATCGGCGCGCGCGTCTTCTCGATGGTGTTCCAGGGCGTGGACGGTGCCAAGTGGGTCGAGCACATGCTCAGCGGCCTGCCGGGTGGCCAGACCGGCTTCCTGATCGCCGTCAACCTGTTCATCTTCTTCCTGGCCTTCTTCCTCGACTTCTTCGAGATCGCTTTCATCATCCTGCCGATGCTGGGCCCCGTCGCCGACAAGCTGGGCATCGACCTGATCTGGTTCGGCGTGCTGCTGTGCGTGAACATGCAGACCAGCTTCATGCACCCGCCCTTCGGCTTCGCACTGTTCTATTTGCGCGGCATCGCCGACACGCTGTTCAAGGAAGGGCGCATCCCCAAGCCGATCAAGTCCAATGACATCTACCTGGGCGCGATTCCCTGGGTGGCGATGCAGCTGATCCTTGTGGCGATCGTGATCTTCGTGCCGCAGACGGTAACGATCTTCCTCGACAAACCCGCGGTGATCGACCTGGACAAAGTCAAGATCGAAATCCCGGCCGACGAAAGCGCGACCCCACCCGCGGGCGCGGCCAGCGGTGCGACAGGCAGCGATCCACTGGCACCGCCGGCAGAACCGAATTCCGACGACGAACAGAAAAAGGTCGACGAACTGTTCAAGACCAAATAACCGATCGCAGCCTTCCAGGCCAGCGTCCAACGCCCCTTTCGCGAGGGGCGTTTTTATTGGCAGCCCATACTGTCAGTTTTTCCTTTCCAGACCGCGAGCACTCCATGGACCCCGTACCCGCCCCCAGCACCTATTTTGGCCCGCCACCCTTCAAGTTCACCCCAACAGGTGGGAGCATCTCGGGGCAGGCGTTTTCCGTGCCCTTCAAGGTGTTGGCGACCGCCATCGTGCTGGCGCTGGCCGCGGCTTTTGCCCAGGCCTGGCTGGCTGGGAGGGCCTCAGGCGCGGCTGCAGGCGGGGGGTGGTTTATCGCCGGGCTGCTGATGGTGGGCTACACCTGGTGGCACATCCTGCGCAGCGTCACGCGCCTCGACGAGCAAGGACTCTACCAGAGCTGGGTCTGGGACAAGCACATGGAGCTGCGCGAACTCGCCTACGGCAAGCTGATCCGCGTGCGCGGACTCGAATGGCTGATCGCGCCGCGTCTGTATGTGCGTACCTTGATGGGGAAGTTCGCGGTGTTCTACGCCGCCTCGCCCGAAATGGTCGCAGAATTCGAACGGCTGGTAAGCGAGTTGAAGACCTTTCGCAGCCAACGCTGAGGGCACGGCTCACTGCCGCCGGAAAGGCAGGCAAAAAAAAAAAGCGACATGTCGCGGTTTTTTTTCCCGGGAAAACGGGGAACCACTGATTTCCCTTTCAAGCAGGGGCCGCGGAACCGGCTTCGCCGGGCCGCAGGCGCAGCGGCCCCCTCGGGGGGCAGCGCATTACACGAAGTCGAAGACGCAGTGAAAAGCGTGGGGGCTCATAAGGTGACACCCTGCATGTAAGTGTCGAAGCGCGACTCGGCGAAACGGAACCAGAGGATCTGGTCCTTCTGGAAAGCACGGTAATCGCTGTAGATCTTCTTCCAGTCAGGGTTCTTCTCGGCCAGCTCGGCATACAGATCCATTGAAGCCTTGAACGAGGCATCAAGCACGGGCTTGGGAAAGGGCAAGACCTTGGTCTTGGCGCCCACCAGCTGTTTCAGCGCGGTCGGGTTGCGCGCATCGTACTTGGCCTGCATGTCGATATGGGCGTGCGAAGCCGCGGCTTCAATGATGGCGCGGTATTCCGCGGGCAGGGCTTCCAGCGCCTTGTTGTTGATGAAGAAATCAACCTCAGGGCCGCCTTCCCACCAGCCGGGGTAGTAGTAAAACGGTGCCACCTTGTTGAAGCCCAGTTTCTGGTCGTCGTAAGGACCGACCCACTCGGCAGCATCCAGCGTGCCCTTTTCGAGGGCCTGGTAGATTTCGCCGCCGGGAAGGTTTTGCGGCACCACGCCGAGACGCTCCACCACCTTGCCTGCAAAGCCGCCGATACGGAACTTCAGGCCTTTCAGGTCGGCCACGGTCTTGATTTCCTTGCGGAACCAGCCGCCCATCTGGGTGCCGGTGTTGCCGCCAGGAAAGCTCACCAGGTTGTATTTGGCATAGAACTCATTCATGAGCTTGCGGCCGTTGCCTTCGTACATCCAGGCCGACATCTGGCGTGAGTTCATGCCGAATGGAATTGCTGCACCGATCGCAAAGGCTTCGTTCTTGCCGAAGTAGTAATACGGGACGGTGTGGCACATTTCCACGGAGCCTTGGCCAACGCCGTCGACCACACCAAAAGCAGGCATCAGTTCGCCGGCGGCATGGACGCTGATCTGGAATTTGCCGCCAGTCATTTCGCTGACCTTCTTGGCGAAAACTTCGGCACCGCCGTAAATGGTGTCAAGCGGCTTGGGGAAACTGGAAGCCAGGCGCCAGCGGATGGCGGCCTGGGCGTGAACAGCGGGTGCCACACCGGCGGCCAGTACACCGGCAATACCGGCGTTTTTGATAAGTGAACGACGATCCATTAAATGCTATCTCCTGAAGGGTGGTCGGGTTTGCGGTCCGAATGGACCTGCGGGCGCCCAGCTGGCAATCGACGGCCATGCAAGCCGCGCTTTTGAGCAAGAGGGCAGAGATCTATTTTGTCAGCATTTCACACCGCCTGCCCAACCCGTTTTTACAGATCGGGACAGACGTAAAAAAGCCGCCTGCAAAAGGCGGCTTTCGGGATGACGGATGGGCCGGGTTCAGAGTTTCTGGGCTTGCATGAAGCGGTCAAACGTGGCTTCCGTGAAACGGAACCACAGGTTCTGTTCGGCACGGAACTTGGAGTAGTCGGCGTAGATCTTCTTCCAGTTTTCGTTCCTTGTGCCGATCTCTTCGTAGAGCGCCATCGACTCCTTGAAAGCCGCGTTCATCACGTCCGCCGGGAAAGGCCGGAGCTTGGTACCCGCACCCACGAGCTGCTTGAGCGCACCTGGGTTCTTCGCGTCGTATTTGGCCTGCATGTCGCCGTGGGCCTGGGCCGCAGCCGCTTCCACAATCGCCTTGTTCTCGGGCGTGAGGGCGTCGAATGCCTTGTTGTTGATGAAGAAGTCCAGCTCGGGACCACCTTCCCACCAGCCGGGGTAGTAGTAAAAGGGGGCAACTTTGTTAAAGCCCAGCTTCAGGTCGTCGTAAGGTCCCACCCATTCGGCGGCATCAATCGTGCCTTTTTCGAGGGCCTGGTAAATCTCGCCGCCGGGAATGTTCTGCGGCACGCCACCTATGCGCTCAAGCACCTTGCCGGCGAAGCCGCCTATGCGCATCTTCAGGCCCTTGATGTCCTTGACGGACTTGATTTCCTTGCGGTACCAGCCACCCATCTGGGCGCCGGTATTGCCGCCCGGGAAGTTCACGATGTTGAACTTGGAATAGAACTCGCGCATCAGCTTCATGCCGTTGCCTTCGTACATCCAGGCACTCATCTGCCGGCTGTTCAGGCCGAAGGGAATGGCGCAACCCAGCGCAAAGCATTCGTCCTTGCCGAAGAAATAGTAGGGCGCCGTGTGGCAGGCCTCGATGGAGCCTTGTTGCACACCGTCGACCACACCGAAGGCCGGCATCAACTCACCGGCCGCATGCACCGAGATTTCGAACTTGCCGCCGGACATGGCCTTGACGGCCTTGGCAAATACTTCGGCGGCACCAAAAATCGTGTCAAGGGATTTGGGGAAGCTGGAGGCCAGGCGCCAACGAACGGCAGCCTGCGCATGAACAGCAGGTGCGACACCTGCGGCCAGCACACCGGCAATACCGGCATTTTTGATAAGTGAGCGACGATCCATAAAACTCTCTCCTGAAGTTATCGAATTTTGCGTTGATCTGCCAGATCGGTTCGGCCTGCTATAACAGTTGAATTGCATTGCCTTGATTGAATCGGCGGAGCATGGATACTTTGTCACTCTTTTGCATAAAAACACCCCGTTTTTACCCGTAGATCGCGCACAAAAAAGCCGCCTGGGCAGGCGGCTTTTTGACGAAAACGTTTCAGCGAGCGGCTTGCCAGTTGCAAGCCGCTCGCCCCTATCTGATCAAGATGATGGCTTTACAGCTTCTGGCTCTGCATGAAGCGGTCGAAGGTCGCCTCAGTAAAACGGAACCACAAGTTCTGGTCACCGCGGAATTTCGAATAGTCCGCATAGACCTTGCGCCAGTTTTCATTTTTGGCCGACAGCTCTTCATACAGCTTCATCGACTCCTTGAAAGCGGCGTTCATGACATCGGCAGGGAAAGGCCGGAGCTTGGCGCCAGCACCCACCAGCTGCTTCAGGGCCGTCGGATTCTTGGTGTCGTATTTGGCCTGCATGTCGACGTGTGCGGCGGCGCTGGCCGCTTCCACAATCGCCTTGTATTCGGGCGACAAAGCATCGTAGGCTTTCTGGTTGATGTACAGGTCCAGCTGCAGGCCGCCTTCCCACCAGCCGGGGTAGTAGTAGTTGGGTGCCACCTTGTTGAAGCCCAGCTTCTGGTCATCGTAGGGACCGATCCATTCGGCGGCATCGATGGTGCCTTTTTCCAGCGCCTGGTAAATCTCGCCGCCGGGAATGTTCTGCGGCACGCCGCCCAGGCGCTCGATGACCTTGCCGGCAAAACCGCCGACGCGGAATTTGAGGCCCTTCATGTCGGCAATGGACTTGATTTCCTTGCGGAACCAGCCACCCATTTGCGCGCCGGTATTGCCGCACGGAAAGCTGATCATGTTGTATTTGGCGTAGAACTCGCGCATCAGTTTCAAGCCGTTGCCCTCAAAGGTCCAGGCGCTCATCTGGCGGCTGTTCAGGCCAAAAGGAATGGCGCCGCCGATGGCAAAGGTTTCGTCCTTGCCGAAGAAATAGTAAGGCGCCGTATGGGCTGCCTCGATGGAGCCTTGCTGCACGCCGTCGACCACACCAAACGCAGGCATCAGTTCGCCCGCAGCATGGACGGAGATTTCAAACTTGCCGCCTGAAATCGCCTTGACATGCTTGGCAAACGTTTCAGCACCTCCATAGATCGTGTCCAGCGATTTGGGGAAGCTGGATGCCAGGCGCCAGCGAACAGCGGCCTGTGCGTGAACAGCCGGCGCAACGCCTGCTGCCAAAACACCGGCAACGCCGGCGTGTTTGATGAGTGAACGACGATCCATCAGGTTGACTCCGAAAGGTAAAAATGAAAATTCCACTGGGCTCAGGCACCAGTCAGACCGTTTTGCAGGTCTTTGGGAATTCTAAAAATGAGGGGGTCTCGACCCGGCCGGGTTTACCCTTGAAGAGCTGACGGGAAGCTGTCGACGTGGCCCCCACGGTCGCGCACTTCGTGTCGCTCCCTGCCCCCCGAGGGGGCCGCTGCGCCTGCGGCCCCTGCTTGAATGAAGAGCCTTCAGGGCTTAGCAGAATCAGTGGTCAGGCGACGGACTTGAGTGCCGGTTTGCCGGGCTTGCCGGATCCGAGCAATGCGGCAAAACGTGCCGTGATGGACGCTTCGATGCCGGTGGCGTCCAGGCCTTGGAGGGCGAGCAGTTTTGCGGGATCGCCGTGTTCGATGAACTCGTCTTTCAGGCCCAAATGCAGCACCTGTTTCGCGATGCCTGCGGCCTGCAGGGCTTCACTGACTGCGCTGCCGGCACCGCCCATGATGGCTCCCTCTTCCACCGTCACCAGGGCTTGGTGGTTGGCTGCCACCTTGAGCAGCAGCTCGGTGTCCAGCGGTTTTGCCCAGCGCATGTTGACCACTGTGGCGCCTAGTTTTTCTGCGGCTTGCAGGGCCGGGTATAGCAAGGTGCCGAAAGCCAGGATGGCAACACCTGCGCCTTCGCGGCGGACTTCGCCCTTGCCAAAGGGCAGCGCTTCCAGTCCGGTTCCCGGCTTGATGCCGGCGCCGGCGCCGCGCGGGTAGCGTACAGCCACCGGATGGTTTTGCTCGAAAGCCGAGCTCAGCAGCATGCGGCATTCATTTTCATCGGCGGGGCATGCCACACTCATGTTGGGAATGCAGCGCAGGTAAGGAATGTCATAGGCGCCCGCATGCGTGGCGCCGTCGGCGCCGACCAGGCCGGCGCGGTCCAGCGCGAACACGACAGGCAGGTTTTGCAGGGCCACATCGTGGATCAGCTGGTCGTAGCCGCGCTGTAGAAAGGTGGAGTAAATCGCGACCACGGGCTTGAGCCCTTCGCAGGCCATGCCCGCGGCAAACGTCACCGCATGCTGCTCGGCGATACCGACGTCATGGTAGCGTTCAGGAAAGCGCCTGTGGAACTCAACCATGCCCGAGCCCTCTCGCATGGCCGGCGTGATGCCGACGAGCCGGCTGTCGTGCTCGGCCATGTCGCACAGCCACTGGCCGAACACCTGGGTGAAGGTCTGCTTGGCCGGTGCGGTGGACTTTTGCAGCCCCATGGCCGGATCGAACTTGCCGGGGCCGTGGTAGGCGATGGGGTCGGCTTCGGCGAGCTTGTAGCCTTGGCCTTTTTTGGTGACCACATGCAGGAACTGCGGGCCGCCCTTGGTGTCCATGAGGTGTTTGATGTTCTCCAGCGTGGGGACCAGCGACTCGAGATCGTGGCCGTCGATGGGGCCGATGTAATTGAAGCCGAAGTTTTCAAACAGCGTGGCAGGCACGACCATGCCCTTGGCGTGCGACTCCAGGCGTTTGGCCAGTTCCAGCAGCGGCGGTGCCACGCGCAGCACCTGCTTGCCCATGTGCCTGGCGGATGCATAAAAACGCCCGCTCATCAGCTGGGCCAGGTAACGGTTCAGCGCGCCCACCGGCGGGCTGATGCTCATGTCGTTGTCGTTGAGCACCACCAGCAGCTTGCAATGGTCATGCACGCCCGCATTGTTCAGGGCCTCGAAGGCCATGCCGGCGCTCATGGCACCGTCGCCAATGATGGCCACCGCATGGCGGTCTTCGCCTTTTTGCTGGGCGGCCAGCGCCATGCCCAGTGCGGCGGAAATCGAGGTCGATGAGTGGGCCGTGCCGAAGGTGTCGTAGGGGCTTTCGTCGCGGCGCGGAAAGCCCGACAGGCCGCCAAACTGCCG
Organism: Polaromonas sp. P2_G11; assembly: GCF_056403595.1. Classification (NCBI taxonomy): domain Bacteria; kingdom Pseudomonadati; phylum Pseudomonadota; class Betaproteobacteria; order Burkholderiales; family Comamonadaceae; genus Polaromonas; species Polaromonas sp. P2_G11. The sequence continues at coordinate 217,325 of NZ_JBFUFE010000001.1, forward strand.
CAGGCTGTCCATGCGCTCGCGCCGGCCCGTGAGGATTTTGTGCGGATAGGTCTGGTGGCCCACGTCCCACACCAGGCGGTCTTCGGGGGTGTTAAAGACGTAATGCAGGGCCACCGTCAGCTCCACCGTGCCCAGGTTCGAGCTCAGGTGGCCGCCGGTTTTTGAAACGCTGTCAAGCACGTAGGCACGCAGTTCGTCGGCCAAGGGTTTCAGGTCAACGCGGGGCAGGCTCCGCAGGTCGGCGGGGCTGTTGATGGTTTCAAGCAATGGGTACATCGTGGTGTCGCTGTTTATGGCAAGGCCGGTTTCCCGGTCCGCGGTATTCAATCCTGATGACGGCTTCAATGATGACGGTTCACAAGCATGTCCGCCAGTGCGCGCAGGGCATCGGTGTGGCCCAGCCCGCTGGCATCCAGGCTGCGCAGTGCCTTGCCCAGCAGCTGCTGCGCATAGGCTTTGGAGTCTTCCAGCCCCATCAGCGATACAAAGGTGGGTTTGTCCTGGGCGGCGTCCTTGCCGGCCGTCTTGCCCAGTGTGGCGGAGTCAGCGGTGACGTCGAGGATGTCGTCAACGACCTGGAAAGCCAGGCCGACGGCGGCGCCGTAATCGCGCAAGGCGTCTTGAGCGGCCGGTGTCGCAGCACCACAGGCCGCGCCCATCATCACGCTGGCCTGCAGCAGCGCACCGGTTTTGAGCCGGTGCATTTCATGCAGCTGGACGGACGTCAGCGGCATGCCCACGCTGGCAAGGTCAATGGCCTGGCCGCCGGCCATGCCCTGAAAACCGGCCGCCTGAGCCAGCATGCGGCACAGGCGCGCCTGTGTGGCCGCATCAACTGAATCGTCGGGCGGCGTGAGGAATTCAAATGCCAGCGCCTGCAGGGCGTCGCCGGCAAGCAGTGCCTGAGCCTGGCCGAACTTGACATGCACCGTGGGCTTGCCGCGGCGCAGCACATCGTTGTCCATGCAGGGCATGTCGTCGTGCACCAGCGAATAGGCGTGGATCAGCTCTACCGCGCAGGCAGCCCGCAGGGCGGCTTGCGCATTGCCCTGCACGGCCTCACAGGCCGCCATGACCAGCAAGGGCCGCAGGCGTTTTCCACCGTCGAGCACGGCATAACGCATGGCGTCGCCCAAGCCCGCAGGCGCAGGCGCGTCGCTGGGGCAGGCAACCCAGCGCGACAAGGCGCTCTCGACATTGGCAAGCTGCCCGGCACTCCAGGCGCTCAAGGTAAACAAAGGCAGTTTTTCAGGGGCGTTCAATCGTGGGTCTCTTTTTTAGGGGGTGAAGGAATGTTCTGCCTGCAATGCGCCGGTTATTCCTGCACCCACGGCTTGAGTTCCGTGCCTTCCAGCACCTTGATCTGGGTTTCCACGGCCTCAAGCTTGTCCCTGCAGAACTTCAGCAGCTGCGCACCGCGCTGGTAGCCGGTAAGCAGTTGGTCCAGCGGCAGCTGCCCGGATTCCAGGCTGTCAACCAGCCCTTCAAGTTCCTGCAATGCGGCCTCATAGCTGGCGGGCAATGCCGGAACAACGGAAGCGGAGGCAGCAGCGGTGGACGAAGGACTTTTGGCCATGGTCATTTGGATGAAGGCTGATTTTAGGCCGTTGCAGGCAGGTTGCGGCCCCGGCGCCCGGGACTACGAATCCATACATCTCTATTATCCGGCGGCGGCGTGCGAAGACCCGCAAAAAGGCCTGCGCGGGTACAATTGATAACAGTTCTCGACAACAGCAGTGCCCCTGCTGCGGGATATCCGGCCTTGTTTTCTCCGTGGGCTGTCGCTCAGCCTGCCTACCCGCTTGTCAACAGCCTCCACCGCCTTGGCGCGGAGGCATGTTCACCGAAATTTGCATGTCTGATCTCAGCCTCCGTCTCCTGCAGGCCACCAGCCAGCTCCCCATTTCCAGCTACTTCGATGCGGGCTTGTACCAGCGGGAGCAGCAAAAGCTGTTTGCCCGCGGGCCGCGCTACCTGGGCCATGAACTGGCCGTGCCCCACCTGGGCGACTATTACGCCCTGCCGCATGAGGGCGAAGGGCGGGCGCTGGTGCGCAACGCCTCAGGCATCGAGCTGATCTCCAACGTCTGCCGGCATCGCCAATCCACCATGTTGCAGGGCCGCGGCAATACCGGCAGCAACATCGTCTGCCCGCTGCACCGCTGGACCTACAACACCTCGGGCGAACTCATAGGCGCGCCGCACTTCGAGATCGACCCCTGCCTGAACCTGAACCGCTACAAGACCACGACCTGGAATGGCCTGGTGTTCGAGGACACCGGCCGCGACGTGGCGGCCGAGATGTCGCAGCTGGCCACCTACGCCGACCTCGACTTTTCAGGCTACCAGCTCGACAAGGTGCACCTGCACGAGTGCAACTACAACTGGAAGACCTTCATCGAGGTCTACCTGGAGGACTACCACGTCGGCCCCTTCCACCCCGGCCTGGGCGGCTTCGTCACCACCGACGACCTGCGCTGGCAACTTGAGCCTGACTACTCCGTGCAGACCGTGGGCGTGTCGGACAAGCTGGGCAAGCCTGGCACCGACACCTACAAGAAATGGCATGACGTGGTGCTGCAGTACCGCAAGGGAGTGCCGCCCAAATACGGCGCCATCTGGCTCACCTACTACCCGCACGTGATGGTTGAGTGGTACCCGCATGTGCTGGTGGTCAGCACGCTGCATCCACAGGGCCCCGACAAGACGCTCAACGTGGTCGAGTTTTTTTACCCCGAAGAAATCTGCGCCTTCGAGCGTGAATTCATCGAAGCTCAGCAAGCCGCCTACATGGAAACCTGCGTGGAAGACGATGAGATCGCCCTGCGCATGGACGCCGGCCGCAAGGCCTTGATGGTTCGCGGTGACAACGAGTTCGGGCCTTACCAAAGCCCCATGGAAGACGGCATGCAGCACTTTCACGAGTGGTACCGCCGCGAAATGGGCGCCAGCAAAACCACGCAGATGATCTGACGGCACCGGAACTGCTATTTATTTGATAGCTGTTTGCGCACAGCCATTGCGGATCCCAGCCTCTTTTACCACTCATAACTCCTTCCCCTGAAAATCGATGCAAGCCGTCTGGATGATTCTTTCCTCCTTCCTGTTTGCCACGATGGGGGTCTGCGTCAAGTACGCGTCAGAACACTTCAACAGCGCCGAACTGGTGTTCTACCGCGGCACCCTGGGCATCGTCTTCATGGCCGCCTACGCCCGCGCGCGCGGCATCACCCTGGCCACCCGCTACCCGTCCATGCATGCCTGGCGCAGCGTGATTGGCGTGATGTCGCTGTCAGCCTGGTTTTATGCGATTGCCCATCTGCCGCTGGCGACCGCCATGACGCTCAACTACATGAGCAGCGTGTGGATTGCGGCCTTCCTGGTCGGCGGTGCGCTGATGCTGGGCAAGGCCGGCCAGAAAGGGCCCAGCCAGGGGCCTCTGGTCATGGCCATCCTGGCAAGCTTTGCCGGCGTCGTCATGCTGCTGCGCCCCGCCATCGACCAGAACCAGACCTTTGCCGGGCTGGTGGGCCTGATGTCCGGCCTGGGTGCTGCCTTTGCCTACATGCAGGTGATGGCGATTTCGCGCATGGGCGAGCCCGAAACGCGCACCGTGTTTTATTTTGCCGTGGGCACGGCGGTTGCCGGCGCGCTCGGCATGTGCGTCATGGGCATCACACCCTGGAACTGGGAACACGCGCTGTGGCTGCCGCCTATCGGCATCCTGGCTTCACTGGGCCAGCTGTCCATGACCAAGGCTTATTCCATGTCTGAAAACCATGGCGGCACGCTGATGGTGGCCAACCTGCAGTACTCGGGCATTGTGTTCGCGGCTATCTACAGCCTGATCCTGTTTGGCGACAATATCCCCCTGATCGGCTGGGCCGGCATGGGCCTCATCATCGTCAGCGCGATTGCCGCAACTGTTTTGCGCGCCCGCGCTGCGCCGAATGCCCCGGCTGAAGAGCATTAAGGAGTTTTCCATGAGCTACACCACCCTGATTTCCGCCGAACAACTGCAAGCCCTGATCGCATCGGCCAAGCCCCTGCGTATCTTCGACTGCACCTTCGACCTGATGAAGCCCAACGCCGGCCAGGAGCAGTACCTCGCCTCGCACCTTCCCGGCGCCGTGTATGCCAACCTGGACACCGCATTGAGTGCCAAGCACGGCGTGGCGGGCGCCCATGGCGTGATCACGGCCAGCGGCGCTGATACACCCGCGTCGGGCGGACGCCACCCACTGCCCAACCGCGAGAAGTTCGCCACCTGGCTTTCCAGCGTCGGCTTTGCCAACAACATGCAGGCGGTGGTGTATGACCGCAACGGCGCCAACTACTGCGGGCGCCTGTGGTGGATGCTCAAATGGGCCGGTCATGAAAACGTGGCGGTGCTCGACGGTGGGCTGCAAGCATGGCAGGCCGCCAGCGGCGCCGTCAACAGCGGCGAAGAACCTGCGCATTTCCAGGCCAGCTTCCTCCTGGCGCCGGAAAAAGCCACATTGGTATCGGCCCAGACCGTGGCGAGCCAGTTGGGCCGCCCGGCACAAACACTGGTTGATGCACGCGCCACGCCACGCTTCAAGGGCGAGGTGGAGCCGCTGGATCCGGTGGCCGGCCACATCCCCGGCGCATTGAACCGCCCCTTCGGCCAGAACCTGGGGCCCGACGGAAAGTTCAAGCCGGCAGTCCAGCTCAAGGCCGAGTTTGAAACCTTGCTGGCCGGCCGCGACCCGGCCACCGTGGTACACCATTGCGGCAGCGGCGTCAGCGCCGTTCCCAACATCATTGCCATGGAGTTGGCCGGCCTCGGAAGAAGCGGGCTCTACGCCGGCAGCTGGAGCGACTGGTGCAGCGACCCAGCGCATCCGGTCGCACAGGGCTGAGGCCGCCCCGCTTCGCGGCGCCGCCAGAAACACAAAAACCTGCATGCTTTCCGGCATGCAGGTTTTTCTTCTTGTTGAGGCGGCCGCGCAGGACCCGCTCAAAAAGTGCCGGTCAATGCCGGATTTTCAGGTCCGATTACTTGGCCGGAGCGCTGGCTGCCGTACCAGGCGTCGCTGCGTCACCTGTCATCGGAGACGTGCTGGTTCCCATTGGGGTGCTACCGGTTGTGGACGTACCCATCGAAGAGCTGCTGCCTGTTGGGGATGGCGTGGTCGACGGCGAAGGTGTGGTCGAGGGTGAAGCGGCAGGTGTCGAAGGCGACGCGCCGGTGTCTTCCACCTTTTTGCCACAGGCTCCCAGTGCCAGCAAAGCGGCCAGGGCAACGGCGGTAAGGGCAGCAGGTTTGAATTTGGATGCGTGCATGTCGGTTTCCTTTTTTGAAGATGAAATGGCTGAACGGTGAGTGGCTGAACGTCAGCCGGAATTCAATTTAGCCCGCTACATCGGGCTTACCCCATGAGACGGTGTCCCACAGGGCTGTAAGCGTTTTTCGCCTGATGCGCACACAGAGGCGCCTGCATCAGCAGGCGCGCGCGTGGCCGGACAGGCGGGTGCGCTTGTGCGGATTGTCCAGGCGTGACCCCGACGAAGGGCCGGCACCGCGACTGCTCCGCGAGCCGTTGTCCGGCCGGTCACCCAGGCGTCCTTTCGAAGGGCTGGGTTCGGGCCTGTGGGAGTGAAGTGTCTCTGCGGCGGTTTTCATGACGGTCTCCTTGAAGGTCACCTTTGCTTGCGGCAGAAAGCAGCAGCGAGGTGCAGACTGTTGAGTGGGATTGGGGGGTGGTTTGCGGCGCTTGCACACCTGCTACGCACCTGTGCCTGCCTTATTCACTGTAGGCATCGTTGCGGCCGGGGAATGTAGGCAATGCCTGTGGATTGCGTAGGAACAAGCCTACAAACCCTCTTTTTTTGTCTTTTTGCCCTTCCTGCGGACGCCAGTGTTCAAGTCCTCCCGCTGGAAAAGAAGGCGGATGCAGCTCAGGACCGCCCCCCGAAAATCTTCAAGGACTCAAGAAAAAATGGCCTTCCAGCCTTATTGAACAAGCGCAAACAGCTATCAAATCAATAGCAACTACGACCATTCAGCCGGTATCGGCAGTCACCAGCTGGACAGGCGAGCGCACGTGCTCAGGCCGCACGCCCACGCCGACCGCATAGGCCGGCAGCGCCTGCAGCAAGGGCCAGCGCCGCATCAGCTTCAGCGGCCAGGGCAGCGCCATGGGCGGGCCGTCGCGCCCCCGCGCCGCCAGTACCGGGCTGAGCAGGCGGTTCTGGATGGCGACCTGCACCGCCTGCGTGACGCGTGTGGGAAACAACCGGCGTTTTTGTACCTGCGCCAGCAAGGGCGTCAGCGCGGCCCGGTCCACCTGCGGACTTGCGAGGGGAGCAGCCAGAATGTTGGCCGCCGCCACGGCATCCTGTACCGCCAGGTTGATGCCCACGCCGCCCACAGGCGACATGGCATGTGCAGCGTCGCCGATGCACAGCAGGCCGGGCTTGTACCAGTGCTCCAGCCGGTCGACCGTGACACTCAGCAGCTTGATGTCGTCCCAACTGGCCAGGGTGGCGATACGGTCGGCAAAGAGCGGCGCCACCTTCACCACGTCTGTGCGGAAAGCCTCCAGCCCCTCTGAGCGAACAGCCTCGATGCCGCCCTTGGGAATCACATAGGCGCACTGCCAATAAGTACGGCGGTCAATCATGGCCAGGAAAATGCCGTTGGTAATGCGCCCGCCCGTCGTGGAAGGATCGCCCGGCATCTTGGGCAGGCGCATCCACAGCACATCGATAGGCGCGCCCAGATCGCGCACGACCAGCCCGGCCGAACTGCGCACCGTGGACCGCCTGCCATCGGCCCCGATCACGAGGTCCGCCATCACCTGCAGGGCGCCCTCGGGTGTGGCGACCTCCACGCCCGTCACCACGCCATCTTGCTGGATCACGCCGGTCACTCCGGCGTTCTGGATCAGGCGAAAACCGGGATACAGCTCCGCCTCATCGCGCACAAAATCCAGAAACTCCCATTGGGGCATCATCGCGATGAATTTGCAGCGCAGGCGCAAATGCCTGAAGCTGGCCAGCACGAGTTCGGTGTTGCCGACCACGGCGCGCAACTCACTCACTTCATCGTGCGGGCGCGCCAGGAACTTCTCCAGCAGGCCCAGTTCGTGAATCACTTCGAGAGTGGATGGATGCACGGTGTCGCCGCGAAAGTCACGCAGGAAATCGGCGTGCTTTTCCAGCACAAGCACCTGCACCCCGGCGCGTGCCAGCAAAAGGCCCAGCATCATGCCGGCCGGGCCGCCGCCGGCGATGCAGCAGCGGACATTCATTACGTCGGCCATGGTGTCTCCCCGGGGATGAAAATCCTCCGACCATATCCAGGCTTGATGGCCCTTGCAAGCTCCAGGCGGGGCAACCACCGCCCAGACCCGTCAACATCTCTTGCGGAGCTGTTTTCGCCTATTTCAGCGTCATTGGCATGGGAGTGGTCTGTACTTCGCCCGGGTCCGGCGGGGTGTCCAGGGGCGGCAGGGGCTCGGGTGGCGGAACGTTCGGGTTGGTGGCCATGGCTACTTCCTGCTTCCCTTTTCCGGCGCCGTTGGGCCCCTGCCAGGCGACTGCAGAGACTGCGGCGGCTCCACCCGTCTGGGCAAGTCGCGGATCATCGCTTCACCTTTTTCGTCCCGGCCGTCGGACGGCAGGTCCGCTTCCAACGTCGGTTCGGGCTCTTCATTGCCTGGCCGCTTGCGCGTTCCGCCCATCACAGACCCACCACCATCAAAGGCATGTCATGGATTGCCAGCGCAGCGGCGGCGGCCATGCTGGCGAAAACGGTGATGAAAAAAGCGATGTACGCGGCTGCGCGCGGGCGGTGAAAACTCCGCGGCTTGCGCGGCGGCGCGTCTTGAGCCAACTCGCCGCTGACATCGTAGGCCGACGGGCGGAAGGCGCTGGAAACCGTGGTGGAGTCTGAATGGAAGTTCATGGCGGGCCTGCCTTTTGCACAGTGTTTGCACAACGCAACGGAGCATCAAAAGGATGCTTGCCCTTATCTTCCCGCTCCGCCCGAAACCCGCCTATAGGTCGCCAGGCCTTGTACTTGTCAGGCGCCGTCTGACAGCAGCCGCAACCGCAGCTGCGCCTTGCCGCTCAGTGGTGGTGCGCCATCCCGCTGATCAGCGTGACCAGCCCGATGCCGATACCCAGCCAGGCAATTTGCGCCATGGTTTCCCGGGCGGTGACGCGTTTTTGCAACTGGGGAATCAGGTCGGCCAGCGCGACATAGATAAAACTGCTGGACGCCATGATCAGGAAAAACGGCAGGTAGTCATATAGCTGGTCAACCAGCGCATAGCCGACCACGCCGCCCAGCGCGGTGACGGCACCGGCCAGCGACACCTTGATGAAGGCGGCGCGGCGGTTGTTGGAGGTCTGGCGCAGGACCACCAGGTCGCCCATGTGGTGAGGCACCTCATGCACCAGCACCGCCAGCGCGGCGACCACGCCCAGCCGCAAATCGGCCATGAAGGCCGACGCAATCAGGATGCCGTCGCCGAAAGCGTGCACGCTGTCGCCGGCCAGCACAGCCCAGCTGCCGCTTTTGGCTTCGCCATGCGTATGGCCGTGGTGGCCGTGGTGGCTGTGCGCGGCATGGACGTGCTCCGTATGGTCATGGTGTGCATGCGCCGCAGCCTCGGGGCCATGGTGCTCGCCGCCATGGTGCTCATGGCCGTGATGCCAGAGTTCGGCCTTGTCGAGCAGGAAAAAGAACACCAGCCCGACCAGCAAGGTGGCAAACAGTTCCTTGGCCCCGGCCTGGCTTTCAAAAGCCTCGGGCAGCAAATGCATGAAGGCCGTGGCCAATAGCGCGCCGGCCGCCAGGCTGAGCATGTGCTGGGTGTAGCGGGCCAGCACACCAAAGCTGAGCAGAGCCGCCAGCCACACGCTGCCAATGCCTGCAGCCAGGGTCCCCACCAGGATTGCTATCAAAGTCATAGCTGCTTGCGCTCGTATTTATTGGGCTAAGGCCCGAAATCACTCAAAATTATCCGCAGAGGTTACACCACAGACGACAAACCCCGGGCGCGGCATCCAATGCCTGCGGCCGGGGTTGTTTCAATCTTATCAAGCCTGTCAAGTGGTTAGCCCCCACGGTCGCTCACTGCGTGTAGCTCCCGAGGCCTTGCAGGCCGCGGCTCGCGAGACGCTTCGCCTCTGTCGCCCGTCCAAGCCTGCGCAGGCAGGCTTGGAGCCGCGGGCTCCAGCCCCTCGGGGGCCGCCCGCCTGCGGTCTGGCAAAGCCAGTCCCGCGCCTCATGCTGGCTTGAAGAGTTCAGGGCGCAATCAGTGTGGGGTATTTCACCAGCAGGGGCCGCGGAACCGGCTTTGCCGGGCCGCTGGCGCCGCCCCCTCGAGGGGGGAACAAGCTACATGTAGTGAGCTTGGACAGGGGTGCATCACTTTTGGGGGAACAGGCTACACGCAGTGAGCCTGGACGGGGGTGCTTTAACCCACGCCGTGGGATTTAAACCATTCCAGGGCACGCTTGAATCCGTCATCTGCCGCATCCTTGCGGTAGCTCGGGCGATAGTCGGCATGGAAGGCGTGGGGCGCTTGCGGGTAGACCACAAACTCAGAGGCGGCTGCCGCCTTGTTGCCCTTGGCGCCGGCTTCAGTCAGTGCGTCTTTCATCTGGTTGACGGTGGTCAGCGGGATGCCGCCGTCTTGCCCGCCGTACAGGCCCAGCACCGGCGCCTTGAGGTTGGCGGCCAGGTCCAGCGGGTGCTTGGGCGTCAGCGCTGATGGCTGGCCGACCAGGCGGCCATACCAGGCCACACCGGCCTTCACGTTCTTGCTTTGCTCGGCATACAGCCAGGTGATGCGGCCGCCCCAGCAAAAACCGGTGATGCCCACCTTTTTCGCATTGCCACCGTTAGCGGCTGCCCACTTCACGGCGCCGTCCAGGTCGGCCATGACCTGTTCGTCAGGCACCTTGGACACCACTTCGGCCATGAGCTTGGCCATTTCGTTGTATTTGCTCGGGTCACCCTGGCGCGCATAGAGCTCTGGGGCAATCGCCAGATAGCCGGCTTTGGCAAAGCGCCGGGCCGTGTCGGCGATGTATTCGTGCACGCCAAAAATTTCCTGGATCACCAGCACCACCGGCAGGTTGGTCTTGCCGGCGGGCGCCGCAAAGAAAGCGGGCACCTTGAAGCCATTGACTTCATAGGTGGTTTCGCCGGTCTTCAGGCCTTCTGAAGAAGTTTTGATGGCTGTCTGCGCCATGATGGGCATGGCGGTGGCCGCGTACCCGACCCCCAGGGCCGTTTTGAGCGCGGTGCGGCGACTGGCGCCGGCTTCGGTGGACCGCCCGGGCAGCAGGGCGTCGAAGTCTTTCTTCTGGTCGTGTTCAAGCATGGCGGTTCCTCAGTAGATTGTGGGAGGTTCTCAAAAGGCAAACAGTCGGAGTCTATGCGGCCCCGGAAGTTCTTGCCACCGCAAGGCAATGACGCTGGTGTTTTCCCTTGCCCACCGCCCCGCCCCGCCCCGCCCCGCACCCAAACTCAAACGATCTTGACGCTCAACTCTGGCAAACCGTCAATATGGCATTCGATGACGTCGCCCTTGACCACCGGGCCGACGTTTTCAGGCGTGCCCGAGTAAATGATGTCGCCGGGAAAGAGCTCAAACGCTTCGGACAGTTTGGAGATCTGCTCGGCCACCGACCAGATCATGTGGTTCAGCGTGGCCTGCTGCTTGACCTGGCCGTTGACCTTGAGCCAGATTGCGCCCTTGGTGTAGTGGCCGGTCTGCGCAACCTTGTGGATGGGACCGATGGGAGCCGACATGTCAAAGCTCTTGCCGATTTCCCAGGGCTTTTTCTGGTCGCCCATGCCGCGCTGCAGGTCGCGGCGCGTCATGTCCAGGCCCAGCGCGTAACCGTAAACACGATCCAGCGCCTCGCTCATCGGGATGTTGCGCCCACCTTTGGCCAGCGCCGCCACGAGTTCGACTTCGTAGTGGTAGTTTTTGGTCAGTGTGGGGTACGGGTGGTCTGCAACCTTGCCGGGCGGCACCACCTGAATGGCGTCCGTCGGCTTCTGGAAGAAGAACGGCGGTTCACGGCTCGGATCCGAACCCATCTCGATTGCATGTGCTGCGTAGTTGCGACCTATGCAGTAAATGCGGCGCACCGGAAACATTTCGGCGCTGCCCGCGATGGGGATGTAGGTCTCAGCCACCGTGAAAGGCGTGGCCGGCGCATTTGCCGCCGTGCCCGGCGTGGCGCAGCCGACGACGGCGCCTGTCGCCATCAGGGCGCCTGTTTGCAGAATTCCGCGTTTGCTCATGTCTGGTGTTGTCATGTGTGTCTCCTGGGATTGATAAAAAGCCGGGTGAAGCTGGAGCTTGTTGTCCGTGTTTTTCTCCAACTGTCGAGCTTATGGCGAACACGCCCGGCGCAGGCAGACGCAATTACGCATTAACCGGACGATTCAATGCAACGCTGCTGCGCTGCAGCAGCAACGGCTTCAGGTTGAACCGGAAATTTTGGCGCGTACAGAGTCGCGAAAAGCCTTGGGCGTCTGGCCAAAACGCTGCCTGAAGCGCCGCGCGAAGTAGGCCTCATCGGCAAAGCCCGAGGCATGGGCGATGCTGGCGATGCGCTGGCTGCTGTGCGCCAGTTGTTCCTGCGCAAACTCCAGGCGCCGTTCGGTCACCAGGTCGGTGAAAGTCTTGCCGGTTTCTTTCTTCAGCAGATGCGCAAGGTAGTTGGGCGAGAGGAAAGCGGCCGCTGCCGCGTCGGCCAGCGTGACCTCGCCGGCCAGGTGCTCGCGGATGTAGCGCACCGCGCGCTGCAGGCTGGCACGCCGACTGCCCTGCTGCGCCTGGCTGGCCGAAAAACGCAGCAGGTCGGCTTCGTACTTGCGGCAGACCAAACCTATCAGCTGCAGCATCAGGCCGCGGATCATCTCGATGGAGCCGAAACGGCGATGCGCGTTTTCCAACGCGAGTTTTTCCAGCAGTACTTCGATCTCCGGAAACTCATCTTCGGAAAAATAGAAGTCAGCGTATTCCTGGAACAGGAAGGGCGCGAGTTCAGGCGCGCGGCTCAAGGGCACGTCTTCCAGGTCCAGCGGATCCACATCGAGGCCGGGGCGCAGGAACTGCTGCGACATATTGATGATGACGTAGCGCGAACCCTCGGGATGCGGGATCACATGCACACGGTAAGGCAGGATAAAACTCAGATAGCCACGCCGGAAAGGCCGTACCGTGCCGGCCACGTTCTGTTCGGTGTCGCCCTGCAGGCTGATCTGGACCTGGAAATACTCATGCCGGTGCGGGCGCACCAGCGGCGGCCGCACCAGCTGGGACCGGATGTCGAAGTCGAGATGGTCGGCCCGCTCGGACATGCCGTAGGTCTTGATGTCTGTCATACGCCGTATTTTCGGGCTTGGGCCTTTGCTGTTGTTTCTTTTCGGAATCTTTTATTTCTGTCTTGACAGAAATTTCAGACAGCGTATATTCAGGGCTATGGAACTCAGCCCCGTCGCCCGCAAATTCGTCGTCCACTGGGGAGAAATGGGCACAGCCTGGGGCGTGAACCGCACCGTTTCACAAATCCACGCCCTGCTTTTCTTCCACGGCCGCCCGCTGCATGCCGAAGACATCGCCGATACGCTGGAGGTAGCGCGCTCCAATGTCAGCACCAGCCTCAAGGAACTGCTCAACTGGAACCTGATCCGTGCCACCCATGTATTGGGCGACAGGCGCGACTATTACGAAACCTCGCTCGACGTCTGGGAACTCTTTCGCACCGTGGTGCGCGAGCGCAAGGAGCGCGAGTTCGACCCGACCGTGCGCATGCTGCGCGAGCTGGTGAAGGAAGACGGCTTTGAGGCCGAGTCCGCCGATGCCCAGGACCGGGTACGGGAAACGCTGCGCCTGATGGAATCCCTGGGCTTGTGGGCCGACGAGATGCTGCGGCTGTCACCCACCACGCTGGAGAAAGTGCTGCGCATGGGCGCCAGCGTGCAGAAATTCGTGCGGGGCGACAGCGACGCGAAACTCATGGATCCTTCTGAACTTTTGCCGCCTACTTTTTGATTGAAAAACCCGGCCAGCTTTGGCCCTTTTTTTGACTATTGATTTCTGTTTGTACTGAAATTTCTAAAGGAGAGAAATATGACAGGCGCCCGCATAACCACCTGCAGTGTTCCCGACCTGGGCAACACCCGTTACGACAGCTTCAAGGCCGGGCTGGATCCCACGATTTATCCGCTGACCCTGTTCTACGAATCCGCCTGCCCGCTCTGCAATGCAGAAATGAGCAACCTCATGCTGCGTGACACCCAAGGGCATCTGCGCTTTGCCGATGTCTCGGCCCCCGACTTCACCGACGTGCCCGCCGGCGCCACGATGCAAGACCTGCTGGACCTCATCCATGCACGCACTGCGGACGGCCGCGTGCTCAAGGGCGTCGAGGTGTTCCGGCTGGCTTACGAAGCCGTCGGCCTGGGCTGGGTCAGCTCTGCCATGCGCATGCCCGTGCTGCGCCCGCTGGCCGAATGGGGCTACCCGGTGCTGGCACGCAACCGCCACCGCATCCCGCGCGGCTTTGTGCGCCTGCTGTTTGAAGGCGCGGTGCGGCGCGCGGCCGAGCGCTCGGTCCTGGCGCGCTGCGACGCCGAAAGCTGCTCACGCTAAGCCGTTCCATCACCACTCACCCAACCATCCGAGCAAACGAAAGGAAATCATCATGAGTGCCAACCTGTTTTTTGTCTCCCTGCTGATCGCGCTGGTCGGCCCGGTCGTTGCGATCACTTACCTCAAGCCCATCCTCTACAAGGTGCTGCGCATGCTGTGCGACGCCGACGGCGGGGCCGAGTTCTGGATACGCTGCGCCTACCTGCTGGCGGTGTCCGGCACGCTGTTGCTGATGCTGACCTTTGGTGAATTCAATGACAGGAACGACGTCATTGACGCGGTGCGGCGATCGCTCTGGCTGGTAATGGCCGGGGTGTTTGTCACCGTCGCCATCATCGCGCGCAATGTCTGGACGCAGGTCCGGCAGTGGATAGCCGCGCAGGAGCTGGCCGCCCATGTGTCGGCTGCCGGCAGCGCCGCGCCGGCCGTACCTGCGGCTGTAGACGCACGCTAAAAAAAGTCGAAAGTATTCACGGGTCGAAGCAGCACAGAAGGAGAAGAAGAATGCTCACCACAACACCTGTTGCGCGCCGCGCCGATATGCCAAAGGGCAAGGGCCAGGAAGCAAGGCTGGCGGATATCCGGTCCTACTACAACGCCGTGGCCGATGACTACCGTGCCTGGAGCCCCGGCATGAACATGCACTTCGGCTACTGGTCGTGGCAGGTCAACCCTCTGGCCCGCGAAGCGATGCTCGAACGCATGAACCTGGAAGTGCTGAAGCGGCTGGCGCTGCCGTCCACCGGCGCCGTACTGCTTGCCGACCTTGGCTGCGGTGCCGGCGCCACGGCCAGATCGATCGTGAAAAATCGCAAGCACAGCACCGTGGACGCCGTCACGCTGGTGGCGCGGCAAATCATCCAGGGCGCCGGGCTCAACCAGGCCGCCGCCTTACCCAACCAGGTTCGTTTTCATCTGGCCGATTACGTGGACACAGGCTTGCGTTCAGGCGCGTACGACGGCGTTTACGCCCTGGAAAGCGCTTGCCACGCGCCGGGAGCCGACAAGCGGGCACTGGTACGGGAAGCTGCACGCCTGCTGCGGCCTGGCGGCACGCTGGTGATCGCCGATGCCTTGCGGCGCAACAACAAGCCCCTGCCGGGGTTCATGGAGCGCATCTATGGGCTTTGGTGCCGTCACTGGGCGGTCAACGAACTGGCCGAGAAACAGGCGCTGCACACAGCGCTTGCAAGCCAGGGCTTCACCGACATCCGGTTCCAGGACATCAGCCTGCGGCTGGCGCCCAGCGCATTGCAGATACCTCTGTTTGCCACCCGCTTTGCCTTGCGTGAACTCTGGCGGGCCCGCTTTCGCCTGTCGCCGCTGCGCCGCGGCCATATAGTGGCTTCCTACGCGGCCTTCCTGCTGGGCATGTGGCTGCCGGGTTTTGGCTACTACATGGTCACCGCGCGCAAACCAGCGGATAAGCAGGCATCGAACTAAACCTGTCAATACACCCATGACCGCAGAACAAAACAAGCCAACAGTTGATCTCGCTGCGCACGATCGCATACCCGCGCCGAAAGAGGGATTTGCGTCTTCGGACGGCTTGCCGTTTTCAGGCTGGACGCCTTTTCTTGCCGGAGCGCTGAGCGGGCTGGTCCTGCGCCTGGTGTTTTCCGGAAAACCGGGGAGTGCACTGTCGGCCATGGCGGCCGGTTTTGTCTGGTTTGCACCATTTGCCGTAGGAGCCATCACGGTGTACGTGGCCGAGCGGCACAAGCGCAGGGGCTTTTCCTATTACCTTTTTGCACCGGCGCTGGCAACCTTCGTGTTTGTGCTCGGCAGCCTGGCCATCCTGATAGAGGGGGTGATTTGCGCCATCGTCATCCTTCCGCTCTTCACCGCCGTCGGCATGCTCGGCGGTGTGGTCATGGGCCTGGTTTGCCGCATGACCAATTGGCCCAGGCAAGCGGTCTATAGCATCGCCGCGTTGCCACTGCTGGTGGCGATGGCATTTCCACAAAACCAGGTAGAGCGCATCGGCAGCGTGGAGCGCAGTGTGCTCATACAGGCAACTTCTGCTGAAGTTTGGCAGCAGATCAACAACGCACGCGATATCGCGCCTGCAGAGGTTCAGCATGCCTGGGCCTATCGCATAGGCGTTCCGCTTCCGGTTAGCGGCATCACGACCGACACGGCTGAAGGCCCCATACGAAAAAGCACCTGGGGCAAAGGCGTTCATTTTGACGAGGTGATACGACAGTGGGAGCCGCAGCGGCATGTGCGCTGGACCTACCGTTTCGCAGAAGATTCATTTCCCGCAGGCGCGCTGGACGACCACGTGAAAGTGGGCGGCGCTTATTTTGATCTGCGCGACACCTCCTACACATTGACGCCCGAAGAAGGCGGTACACGCCTGCACATTCGCGTGAGCTATCGCATCAGCACGGATTTCGACGCGTATGCGAACTGGGTGGCCCAACGCCTGCTTGGCAATTTTTCAGAAGTGATCCTGGACATGTACAAGGCACGCAGTGAACATGCCGGGAACGCAGCGCTGTCTTGACTGCTACCGTACCGGCCCGGCCACTACGGCGTGCTGCATGACCACCGCACGCACACCATCGACGACCTTTGCCATGCGGCGGTAGTCCAGCCTGTCTGCGGTGTCCTGCGGCGTGTGATAGGCCTTGTTCCGGTAGAAAGCCGTATCGGTGACCATCATTCCCACATAGCCTTCGTTCCAGTAATTGAGATGGTCTGAAAAATCGACCCCCACCACGAAACCCGGCGCGTTGATGGAATACACCGGCAGGTCGGAGGCCGACTTCATCGCCGCCTTGACCTGGCGCGCGATGTCGCCGTCCTGGTAGAAACCCACCAGTGAAATGAAATTTCCGGTAGTGGGGTAGATCGCATTGAGAAGCCGCACAGGATGGTCCTGGCTTCCCGGCTCATCACTGAAGTAGCCGATGCACTCGAGCGACAACATGAGGGATGCGCGCTTGCCGGACTCTGCGAGAGACCGGGCGTGAATGGCGCTGCCCATGTAAGGTGTGCGGAAAAAAGGAGGCTCTTCATTCGTGTAGATCACCAGTTCCACCCGCTGGCGGAAAGTTTGCCCCTTGAGCAAGCGCACCAGCTCAACGAGGCCCGCCACGCCGCTGGCATTGTCGTCCGCGCCGGGCTGCTCACCAGCCACGTCATAGTGCGCGCCCACCACCATCACCTCAGGTGTATCAGGACCCAGCTTCACAACCAGGTTGCGGTAGGACCTGCCTCTGGCCCTGAAGCGCTGGCTCTCCACCTGAAGGCCCAATCCGGAAAGCTGTGACTCCAGATAAACGGCAGCACCTTCAAGCCGGGTTCCGTTATCGAACGTGCGGTTCGGAAAATCGGTGGAGAGTTTGTAGACCAGTTGCTTCAGTCTCGCGGCGGATGCCGTTTGCGAAGCAGGCGCTGGCGTCTCGCCAGCCGGCACAAACGGCTGGGTCAACCGGTACCAGGCATAGCCTGCCGCGGCGCCAGCCATCAGCAAGGGCAGGACGACACCAGCGACGAGGATTTTCCAGCCCCGCCTCACACACAGCCCCATCGCAGGGAAAATGGAGCCGGCTTAATGTGCCTTGTCCCAGTTGAGCCCAACGCCAATCTCCGCCAGCAACGGCACTTTCAGCTCAGCGACGCTGGCCATCAGGCGCGGGATCTCGGTACGCAGCCACTCGACCTCTGCCTCCGGCACTTCAAACACCAGTTCGTCGTGCACCTGCATGATCATTTTGGTGGCGCGCTTTTCTTCGTCAAGCACCTGCTGCACCTTGTTCATGCTGAGCTTGATCAGGTCGGCCGCCGTGCCCTGCATGGGCGCGTTGATGGCCTGCCTTTCCGCGGCCTTCTTGCGTGGCCCGTTGCCGCCGGTGATTTCCGCCAGGTACAGCTGCCGGCCAAATACGGTTTCGACGTAGTGGTGTTCCCGGGCAAACGCCACGGTCTGGTCCATGTAGTTCTTGACGCCGGGATAGCGCTGGAAATACTTGTCGATGTAGGCCGCCGCGGCCTTGGTTTCGATGCCGAGGTTGCGCGCCAGCCCGAAACTGCTCATGCCGTAAATCAGGCCGAAGTTAATGACCTTGGCGTAGCGGCGCTGCTCGCTGCTGACCTGGTCGACCGCCACCCCGAACACCTCGGCGGCCGTGGCACGGTGCACGTCCAGGCCGTCGGTGAAGGCGCGCAGCAGCGCTTCATCGCCGCTCAGATGCGCCATGATGCGCAGCTCGATCTGCGAATAGTCAGCGCTGGCGATCACGCTGCCTGCAGGCGCGATAAAGGCCTCACGTACGCGCCGGCCTTCTGCCGTGCGAATGGGAATGTTCTGCAGGTTGGGGTCGTTGCTGGAAAGCCGCCCCGTGACCGCGACGGCCTGCGCGTAATGCGTGTGCACGCGGCCGGTACGGGGCAACGCCAGCTGCGCGAGCTTGTCGGTGTAGGTACCCTTGAGTTTGCTCAGCGAGCGGTGCTCCAGCAGCTTGGCAGGTAGCGGGTAGTCTTCGGCCAGCTTTTCCAGCACCTCCTCGTCGGTGCTGCGTGCGCCACTGGGGGTTTTCTTGATGACCGGCATGCCGAGCTTGTCGAAAAAAATCTCGCCGAGCTGCTTGGGACTGCCCAGGTTGAAGGGCTGACCGGCGATCTCATAGGCCTCGGCTTCCAGCTGAATGATGCGCTGGCCCAGCTCGTGGCTCTGCGCGGCCAGCGTGGGCGCATCGATCATCACGCCGTTGCGCTCAATGCGGTACAGCGTTTCGCTGCTCTGCATCTCCAGCTCATAGATAAAGCGCAGTTTCTCGTTGGCCTCCAGCCGCGGCCACAGCACACGGTGCACGTCCAGCGTCTGGTCGGAGTCTTCACAGGAGTATTCGGCGGCCTTGGCGATGTCGACCTGGTTGAACTTGATCTGGTGCGCGCCCTTGCCGCAAAGGTCTTCATAGTTGATACCGCTGCGGCCCACATGCCGCTCGGCCAGGCTGGCCAGGCCGTGCGGCTTGGTCACTTCCAGCACATAGCTTTGCAGCATGGTGTCGTGCGCATAGCCCTGCACTTCCACACCGTGGTTGGCAAACACATGGCGGTCATATTTGACGTGCTGGCCCAGCTTGGCTTTGCTCGGGTTTTCCAGCCAGGGTTTCAGGCGCGCCAGCACATCGTCGCGCGGCAGCTGGGCGGGTGCATCAGGGTAATCGTGTGTGAGCGGAATGTAGGCTGCCTCGCCGGGCGTGACGCTGAAACTCAGGCCGACGATTTCCGCCAGCATTTCGTCGAGCGAGGTGGTTTCGGTGTCCAGCGCTACCAATTCGGCCGCTTCGATCTTTGCCAGCCAGCGGTCAAACGCTTCCCAGGTCAGCACCGTGTCGTAGTTCAGGTTGCTGGCACGTTCAGCCGGTGGCGTATCGGTCAGGGGCGCTTCGTCAAACAGGCCCGGCGAATCCGAACGGCCGCCTGGACCGCCGGCGGGTGCGGGCTTGTGCCTGCCTTCAGGTCCGCCAATCAATTCCGGCGGTGTGCTTTCGATTTCGATCTGCTTGACCAGGCCTTTGAAGCCGTACTTTTCATAAAAGGCTTTCAGGGGTTCCGTCTGCTGGCCGCCGATGGTGATGGCATCCAGGGCGGGCAGGCCGGGGATGTAGCCGTCCAGTTCGCAGTCCTTCTTGATGGTCAGCAGCTCACGGCCTTTGGGCAGCCAATCGAGTGACTGGCGCAGGTTCTCACCCACCACGCCCTTGATCTCGCCGGCGCGTGCCACCAGCGCATCGAGCGAGCCGTATTCGAGAAGCCACTTCACGGCCGTCTTGGGGCCGACCTTGGGCACGCCGGGCACGTTGTCGACCGCGTCGCCGACCAGTGCCTGGTAATCGACCATGAGCCGCGGCGGTACGCCGAATTCAGCCTCCACCCCGGCCAGGTCGCGCCGGCGGTCGTTCATGGTGTCGATGACGGTGATGTTTTCGTCGACCAGCTGGCTCAAGTCCTTGTCGCCGCTGGAGATGATGACTTCGATCCCCTGAGTTGAAGCCATGCAGGCGAGCGTTCCGATCACGTCGTCGGCCTCCACGCCGGGGACGTCCAGCACTTTCCAGCCCAGCAGGCGCACTACTTCGTGGATGGGTTCGACCTGGCTACGCAGGTCGTCGGGCATGGGTGAGCGCTGGGCCTTGTATTCAGGGTACAGCGCGTCGCGAAATGTCGGCCCTTTGGCATCGAACACGCAGGCAGCGAAGTCAGCGCGCACGTCCTTGCGCAGCTTTTGCATCATGTTGACCATGCCGCGTATGGCACCGGTCGCCGGACTGGCCGGGTCGCCCGGGTTGGCGCGCAGGTCGGGCATGGCATGAAAGGCGCGGTACAGGTAGCTGGAGCCGTCCACCAGCAGCAGTGTTTTTTTGTCGGTACTCATGAAGCCGATTGTCGGGGATATCGGCCCGCCGCTGCCCGCGGCGCCGATAGCGCCCGGCGCTGGCCTGTGGGGAAGCTTTCCGCCTACAGCCGCAGCCCCCTTATTACGACATATCGGGCTTTCTCGGCTGGGCTCCGCAGCCTACAATGCAGGCATGAACCACGCTTTCCGCCCTCTTCTTGCCGCCGCGTTTGCGGTGCTGCCGCTGGCTGCGGCCATGGCTCAAGCGCCTGCACAAAACGCAGTGCCGCCCGTGACCGCGGAGGCCCCGGCGCCTGCAGGCCGGCCGGACAAGGCAATCCAGCGCATTCGCACTGAAGACGCGGGCAGCCGGATCGACGAACTCCGTGTGGGCGGCGAAACGCAGCAAATCCTGGTCCAGCCCAAAGTCGGCGGTGCGGCTTACGAAATCAAGCCCGCAGAAGGCGCCCGGGGCACCGCCCCCGCGTCGACCAACAACGACACCAACGGCTCACGCGTCTGGAACGTGCTGAAGTTCTGATTTTCGCAGCTCCACGTACTCCAAGAACTCCAGGATCCAGTTTCAGGCATGGCCGTATATACCGAAGTCTCGTTTGACGAGGCTGCAGCGTTCTTGAACGCCCTGAATCTGGGGCAGCTGCAAAATATCAAAGGTGCCGCAGGCGGCATCGAAAACACCAACTACTTTGTGGATACCGACCAGGGCCAGTATGTGCTGACCCTGTTCGAGCGCCTGACATTCGAGCAGCTGCCGTTTTACCTGCACCTGATGAAGCACCTGGCGGCGCACGGTATTCCGGTGCCTGATCCGGCTGCCGACACCAAAGGGAACATTCTTCACCGCCTGAAGGACAAACCGGCCTCCGTCGTCAACAAGCTGCGCGGCCACAGTGAGCTGGCGCCCACATCCGGCCACTGCGCCGGTGTCGGGGAAACGCTGGCACGCATGCACCTGGCAGGCCTCGAATACCCGCGGCGCCAGCCCAACCTGCGGGGCCTGGCCTGGTGGAACGAGACTGTTCCGGTCGTGCTGCCTTACATCACGCCGGCGCAAACCAGCCTCATCCTGGGGGAGCTGGCTTACCAGAACCATATTGCGGCTTCATCCGCTTTTGGCAGCCTGCCCCGCGGTGCCATACACGCCGACCTCTTTCGCGACAACGTGATGTTCGAAGACGGCCGGCTCACCGGTTTTTTTGATTTTTACTTCGCCGGCTGCGACACCTTCCTGTTTGACATTGGTGTGTGCCTCAACGATTGGTGTATAGACCTGGAAACCGGCGTACAAGACGAAGCCCGTTCGGCGGCCTTCGTGAGGGCTTACGAAAGCGTGCGGCGCCTGACGGCGCAGGAGCGCAGGCTCCTGCCTGCCATGCAGCGCGCCGGAGCCCTGCGCTTTTGGCTGTCGCGGCTGTGGGACTTGCATTTGCCCCGTGAAGCTGCAGTGCTCAAGCCCCACGACCCCAGCCATTTCGAGCGTGTCCTGCGCGAGCGGCTCACACACCCTTACGTCCTCTAGCCCAAGCCACCCGCGGGCCTGATGACCCTTCGGCCAAGGCCTGTTTGAGGGCCTGCGCCAAGCGTCGCTGCTTTCAGGCAAACTGCCCTCCTGCAATATCCCGGTCTCGTCCGGCCCCATTTCCCGCTGAAGACCATGAAACTTAATATTGTTCCCGCAAGCACCGGCATAACCTGGGTCAGGTTGGGCATCAAGACTTTCATGCAGCAGCCCCTGGCCATGTCGGGCCTGTTTTTCCTGTACCTGGCCGCAGTCACGGTGCTTTCCTTGCTGCCGTTTTTCGGACTGATCCTGGCACTGATGATTGTTCCCGCTGCCATGCTGGGCCTGATGGCCGCCACACAGGAAGCCGTGAAGGGAAAATTTCCCATGCCCACGGTGCTTCTCAGCGCTTTTCGCGCGGGACGCGAGCGTTTGGGCGCGATGCTTGTCCTTGGTGCGATCTATACGGCGTTCTGCGTGCTGATCAACTGGATCGTACCGATGCTGGTGGACCCCCCCGTTGCCGCCGACGCGAGCCGCGAGGCGATGATGACGCCGCAGTTCCAGCTGGCCATGGCCAAGAACATGTCGGTGTCCCTGCTGCTGTACCTGCCCGTGCTGCTGCTGTTCTGGCATGCACCCGCCCTGGTTCACTGGCACGGCATTTCTCCGGTCAAAAGCCTCTTTTTCAGCGTTGTCGCCTGCGTTCGCAACGCGGGGGCCTTCCTGATGTTCGGGCTGGGCTGGCTCGGCGTATCCATGGGCCTGGTCATCGTGCTGAGCGTGCTTGCCGGCCTGACAGGCAGCGCTGAATTCGCGGCCGCGGCAATGATGCCCCTGGGCTTGCTCATCGCAGCCATGTTTTCCACCTCGATTTACTTCACGTTTCGTGATAGCTTCGTGGCCACGCTACCCGGTGACTCGCCGGATGGCGCCAATAACCCGGAAAACACCAATAACGACCCCGCTACCCCAGGAGATTCTTCATGACCCAGCACCAGCTGCAAGGCCGTACCGAACAGGACATTTTGTGGTTTCAACGGCGTGACACGCTCAAGGCAGCAGCCGCCTGGGTAGCGATGGGGGGATTGCCGGCCGCCATGGCCCAGCAGCGAAGCAATATCGTCGAGCT
Source organism: Polaromonas sp. P2_G11 (assembly GCF_056403595.1). Classification (NCBI taxonomy): domain Bacteria; kingdom Pseudomonadati; phylum Pseudomonadota; class Betaproteobacteria; order Burkholderiales; family Comamonadaceae; genus Polaromonas; species Polaromonas sp. P2_G11. Next base: position 239,986 of record NZ_JBFUFE010000001.1, read on the forward strand.
GAGGGGCGATGCCCTGCTCAACGGCAATCGGCTGCAGACCGGCGAAACCATCCTCACCGGCGACCAGATCCAGACCGGTCCGGGCTCCAACCTGATGTTTGTCATCGGCAACTCGGCATTCCAGGTGCGTGAGAACTCCATGATGAAAGTGGAGCGCGGCAACTCGCTCAATACCGTGAGCCTGCTGCGCCTGCTCACGGGCGCCGTGGTCAGCGTCTGGGGCAAGGGCAGCAGCCGCTCCATTGTCCTGCCCACGCTGACGGCGGGTATACGTGGCACGGGCGTCTATGCCGAGGTCTTCGCCGACCAGGGGAACCGCAGCTATTTCTGCAACTGCTACGGTACGGTTGACATGGAGTCGAACGGGGAAAAGACCGTGTCACAGTCAAGTTACCACCAGTCATTCTGGGGCGAAGTGGAGCCCAAAAACGGCCGCCGTCTCACCCCTGCCAACGCGATCAATCACAGTGACGAGGAACTGGAATTCCTAGCCGGCCTGATCGATCAGCGTACCTCCTGGCAAATTGCAGGCAGGAAAGGGATCAAGGACGGCAGCGGAAAAATGACCTACTGACCCGGCCTCACCGGCGCTGCCTATAAGGCATCGCCGGATGCGTTTTGCAGCCGCCTGACCAATGCCACCAGTTGCGGCTGCACCTGCGTCATCAGGAAATGCGGCGAAAGATTGAACCCCGGGCCGCCGCAGCTCACCACCATGACGGAGCGTCTACCCGGTGGCCGGAATGCAGCAGCAATAGCGTTAACGTCCTTCTGCCAATCACCAAAAGACGCGCAGCAGCCGTGATCGCGGTAATGCGCCAGCGCCAGCGCCATCACCTCGCGGGTTTTAGGCCACGCTTCCTCGTCCTGGACCCGAATACGCTCAAGCAGGGTCTCACGCTCCTTATCCGAACAGCCGCACAGGTAGGCTCGCCCCATCGCAGTGCTGGCCAGTGGAATGCGCGAACCTACGTCCAGGCTGAGCGTGAGCGCAGATTCGCTGCGGCAGTTTTCCACATAAATCATGCTCAGGCGATCGCGTATCCCCAGCGATACCATGGCCTGCGAACTGTCGGCGAGATCCTGCATCAACGGCCTGGCGAGCTGCCGCATGTCCATGCGCGCCAGCATGGCGCTGCCCAGCGCCAGTACCGCACTCCCCAGCCGATACCCCGCGCGACCGCTGGCGTCCTGCGCATGCTCGAGGTAGCCATGCTTGGTCAGCGTATAGGTCAAACGCGAAATCGTTGACTTGGGCAGGCCGCAACGGCGTGCCAGTTCCGTGTTGCCCAAGGACCGGTCTCGCGAGCGAAAAGCACTGAGCACATCCAGGCCGCGTGCCAATGCCGTCACAAAGTGCCGATCCTCCTTGGCATGGACGGGGCTGACCGTTCCGGGGGCCGACCTGGTGGGAACAGGAGATTGGGACATTACCAGTTCTGCATTGCGGAATAAAAAGTCCAGCGATTGTGGCACCCAGACGTCATTGCACTCATCACTCAAGGGAAATCCACTAGTGAAAATGTATCCTAATGTTTCACAATTTGAACAATGATCAGGAAAATAGTTCTGCAATGCAGAACAAGTAAGTAATCTTAATTAACCAGGAAGACTGATGGAACACAAAAAAATTCATCTCATGGCCAAAGCCCTGAGCTTTGCCGCCCTGCTGTCGGTTGTCCTTTCCGGGCAGGCGGCGCCGGCACGCGAAGATCTGGTGATCGGTCAGGTGGCGCCGCTGACAGGCACCATCGCCGGAACCGGTAACGAATACGTGGCCGGCGGCGCTGCGTATTTCGCCTATGTCAACGACAACGGCGGAATTTATGGTCGCAAGATACGCGTCGCACTGAAAGACGACAGCTACAAGCCGGAGCAGACCCTTGCCCTGACGCGCCAGCTGCTGGCCGAGGAAAAGCCTTTGGCACTGTTCGGTTTTGTCGGAACCGGCAACGTGCTGGCCCTGAACAAGAACAAGGTGCTTGAGGAAGCGGGCATCGCCCTGCTGGCACCTTACACGGGCGCCCAGGATTTGCGTGACCCGGTGAACCCCCTGATTTTCCACATCCGGGCCAGCTACGCCGACGAAACTGCCCGCATGGTGGAACACCTGCACACCATTGGCCTGCGCCGCTTCGCGGTGATGTACCAGGACGACCCCTTCGGCAAAAGCGGCCTGGCAGGTGCGGAAAGCGCGCTGAAAAAACTGGGCATGACGGCCGTGGCCACGGGCAACTACGACCGCACCAAGCCTGAGGAAGTCGATGGAGCGGTCGCGGCCATCACCCCGGCCAATCCTGACGCCATCATCATGGTTTCAGTCAACCGCGCCTCCGCCGCTTTCATCAAGAAGATGCGGGCACAAGGCAGCAAGGCTCGCCTGTTCAGTATCTCGGTGGTGAATTTCAAGGAACTGCTCAAAAATGCCGGGGAGGACAACGCCCGCGGCATCGGTATTTCCCAGGTCATGCCCTACCCTTATTCCACCCTGGCGCCGGTGGCCCGCGAGTTCCAGACCCTGATGGCCAAATACCAGCCGGACAAGGTGGTCTCCTACGCCAGCATGGAGTCCTTCATTGCAGCCAAGATTCTTGTTGAAGCCATGCGCCGCAGCGGTGCCGATCCAACGCGCCAGAAAATCATCACCCAGCTGGAGAAGATGAACAACTACGACGCAGGAGGCTTCAAGGTCAGCTTTTCGCCGGAGAACCGTGTCGGCTCGAAGTTTGTTGAAGTGACCGTGATCGGCCGCGACGGCAGGTTGCTCAAGTAGCGCGGCGCACTTCCAGGATCTCGTACTCCATCGCTTCCTCGTAGGTCTTGGCGTCGTTCAGCGCTAGGTGCAGCAGAATCCTGGGCGCATGGGCCTTGATAACCCTGTGCATCAACACGCCGACGACGACCATCGGCAGGCCCACCCAGAGGTAGCCGTACATGGAAAGCACCACACCGATGCCCAGGAGGGGCAAGGAAATGCCGACAACAAACAGGCGGTGCTTGACGTATTTTTGCGCACGCTCCGGATTCACGATCACGCGGAACCGGCCGTGCGGCAGGCCGGTGCGGAATTCCTGGTGCGGAACATAAATCGCTGACGGGCTTTCAGGGGGTTCAGTGCCTTCACTTTTTCCGGTCTCGATTCCGGTTTCGGAATTTGTCTCTGTCATTTTTTTTCCCGTCAGTTTGAATTCAACAAAATGCCGCAAGCGGCGCGGCAACTACACCACCGTCAGCTTGGCCACGCTCAGGGCCAGCCACTTCACGCCATGGCGTGTGAAGTTGATCTGTGCGCGCGCATCGTCGCCGCTGCCCTCCAGCATCAGCACTTTTCCTTCGCCGAACTTGGCATGGAACACTTCCATGCCGCTTTTGAGTCCATGCGAAGGCGCATTCTTCTGAGGCGGCACCGGTGGGTTGGCAAAACGCTCTGCGCTGCCGGATTTTGAAGAAAAAACGCCGCTAGCCCAATCTCCACGTGCGCCACCAGCTCCTGAATTGCTAGCACCAGGCCATCCGCCGGAACCCATTCCCGACGCAAAACCGGGATTCTTCGGCGTGATCCACTTGAGGGCGGCTTCCGGCAACTCGTCAAAAAACCGGCTCTTGAGGTTGTAGCGCGTCTGACCATGCAGCATGCGGGTTTGCGAATGACTGAGGTACAGGCGCTTGCGCGCGCGCGTGATCGCGACATACATCAGGCGGCGTTCTTCCTCCAGACCGTCACGGTCGCTCATGGAGTTCTCGTGCGGGAAGATGCCGTCTTCCAGGCCGGTGATGAACACGCAGTCAAACTCCAGCCCTTTGGACGAATGCACGGTCATGAGCTGCACCGCATCCTGTCCGGCCTGGGCCTGGTTGTCGCCCGACTCCAGCGCGGCGTGCGTGAGAAAGGCCGCCAGCGGAGACAGCGTTTCACCGGTTTCCGTGTCGGGCGCCAGGGCCTCGGGCAAAGGCTCGCTGACGAGCGGCGCGGACGCATCCAGCCCCTGGCTGGCCGGCGACTGCGTGAGCCGCCCGCCCAGTTCATCGACCGGCAGCGCAACGGCATCACGGCCAAAGCCTTCCTGGCTGACGAAAGACTCGGCGGCATTGACCAGTTCGGCCAGATTCTCCAGCCGGTCCTGGCCTTCCTTTTCGGTCTTGTAGTGTTCTTCCAGGCCGCTGTGCTGCAGCACCAGCTCGATAATCTCCCGCAGCGTCAGCCCCGTGGTCTGCTCGCTCAGCACCTGGATCTTGGCGGCAAAGGCGCCGAGGTTCGCGCCTGCCTTGCCCGGCACGGCACTCACGCCGTCGTACAGCGAACAGCCGGCCGCGCGCGAAATATCCTGCAGCTGCTCAATGCTGCGCGCGCCAATCCCGCGCGGCGGAAAATTGACGACACGCATGAAGCTGGTGTCGTCGTGCGGGTTCTCCAGCAAGCGCAGGTAAGCCAGCGCATGCTTGATTTCAGCGCGCTCGAAAAAGCGCAGGCCGCCATAGACGCGGTAAGGCACCCCGGCATTGAAAAGCGCGGTTTCCATCACCCGGCTTTGCGCATTGCTGCGGTAAAGCAGCGCGATCTCCTTGCGCTCGGTGCCGTCACGCACCAGTTGCTTCACTTCATCTACAAACCACTGGGCCTCGGCAAAATCGCTGGTGGATTCATACACACGCACCGGTTCGCCCGGCCCCGCTTCGGTGCGCAGGTTCTTGCCCAGGCGCTTGCTGTTGTGGCTGATCAGCTCGTTGGCTGAATCCAGAATATTGCCGAAGCTGCGGTAGTTGCGCTCGAGCTTGATCTGGTGCTTGACATCGAACTCGCGCACAAAGTCAGCCATGTTGCCCACGCGTGCGCCACGAAAAGCGTAAATGCTCTGGTCGTCGTCGCCCACGGCCACCACCGAGCCACCGGGCATGGCGTCCGTGCCCTGGGCCGCATCGGGCCCTTGCCCTGCCAGCATCTTGATCCAGGCGTACTGCAGCTTGTTGGTGTCCTGGAATTCGTCGATCAGAATGTGGCGAAAACGCCGCTGATAGTGCTCACGCACGGGGACGTTGTCACGCAGCAGTTCGTAGCTGCGCAGCATGAGCTCGCCGAAATCGACCACGCCTTCGCGCTGGCACTGCTCTTCATACAGCGCATAAATTTCGACCTTCTTGCGGCCTTCTTCGTCGCGCACCTGCACGTCTTTGGCGCGCAGGCCGTCTTCTTTGTTGCCGGCAATAAACCACATCAGCTGTTTGGGCGGAAAACGTTCGTCGTCAACGTTGTGCTGCTTGCACAGGCGCTTGATGGCCGAGAGCTGGTCCTGCGTATCGAGAATCTGAAAACTCTGCGGCAAGTTGGCCAGCTTGTAGTGGGCGCGCAAAAAGCGGTTGCACAAACCGTGGAAGGTGCCTATCCACATGCCGCGCACATTCACCGGCAGCATGGCCGACAGGCGCGCCATCATTTCCTTGGCGGCTTTATTGGTGAAGGTGACAGCCAGAATGCCGCCGGGCGACACCTGGCTGGTTTGCAGCAGCCAGGCGATGCGTGTCGTCAGCACCCGGGTCTTGCCGGACCCGGCGCCGGCCAGAATCAGCGCATGCGTATTGGGCAGCGTGACCGCTGCGAGTTGCTCCGGATTGAGGTTTTGCAGGAGAGGGGAGCTGGGGACTTCTGGGAACATCCCCCATTGTAGAAAGATCAACGGTACCAGCACGGTGCCGGGATACTCCCCGTACGCCGGAGGCAGATTTCTCTTCACCAGCCGGGGCCGCGGCCTGCAAGGCCTCGGGGCTACACGCAGTGAGCGACCGTGGGGGCTCTAGCTCGCGTCCGTCTTCAGGATGGTCTCACCCTTGAGCGCTCCCACGTCGCGGATGGCCATGCGGTGGCGCTTCCAGCCGTCCCAGGTACGGCGGAAATTCGCCAGCGAAATACCGTAATAGATCGCCTTGAACATGCGCAGCCGGCCCCAGAAAGGCGTCTTGCCGAAAATGTCGCCGGCCAGCAGCGACAGCAGGGCTTCCTTGACGCGCAGCGGATTGGCCGGGTGCATGAACATGTGCCGGATGGTCGGGTTGGTCACGCGGTAGATGAACCACGAATACTCCCTGGGGCCCTTGCGCATCATGGCTTCGAAGCTTTTGCGCACAGCGGGCAGGTCGGCCGGTTGGTCAAGCGCAGTGGCCACCAGCTCGGCGCCGTCAAAAGCGCTGTGCATTGCGAGGTAAACGCCTGAAGAGAACATCGGGTCGATGAAGGTGAATGCATCGCCCAGCATCAGGTAGCGGTCGCCGGTGGCATGGGTGCTGCTGTACGAAAAATTACCGGTGGCGTGCACCGCGTCATCGACCAGCGTGGCATTGGCAAGGCGCCGTTTCAGCTCCGGGGCCAGGGCGATGGTGTCCATGAAGAACTCGCGCAGCGGCTTTTCGCGCGACTTCAGGTAATACGGCCAGCACACCGCGCCAACGCTGGTGGTGCCGTCGGCCAGCGGAATAAACCAGAACCAGCCGTGGGGAAACCAGCAGATGCTGATGTTGCCTTCGCGCTTGCCTTGCAGCCGCTCGACATTCGTGAAATGGCCAAACAGCGCCGTGCTGTTGTGTTCCTTGCTCTTGGCTTTGGAGCGCAGCTTGTTCGCCAGCAGCGTGTCGCGTCCGGAAGCGTCCACCACAAAACGGGCCCGCCAGCTGCGCTTCGCGCCGTCGTCCAGCTCCGCCTGCACGGTGGCGCCTTCCGCGTCAAACACCACATCGCGCACGGTGCAGCCTTCGAGCGTTTTTGCCCCACGCGTCGCCGCGTTGCGAAACAGCAGTTCGTCCAGTTCAGAGCGCCGCACCTGCCAGGCCGAAGGCATGGACTTGTCCCAGGCATCGGCGAATTCGATGTAGCTGCAGTGCGCGTGTTCGGGCGAAACAAACTCAATGCCCCATTTGGGCATGCCGATGCGGTCAACCTGGTCGCGCACCCCCAGGCGTTCGAAAAGCTCGACATTGGCCGGAAGCAGCGATTCACCGATGTGGAACCGCGGGTGGTGCGCTTTTTCGAGCAGCACCACGTCGCGCCCCTGGGCGGCCAGCAAGGCTGCAATGGTGGAGCCGGCCGGACCGCCGCCCACAATCAGTACGTCACAGGTGGAGGTAGAAGTGGGGATTTCGTTCATGGCAGGCATTGGCTATGGGTTCGCGCAACGGTATGCCAGGCATGCCGCTGCAATTGTGAAAGACTGCGCGCAGGGTAACACCGCTCGCGCCGCGGGTTCAACTTTGCTTCTTTTGAAATTGTATGGTTCAGTTTCTTCTGCACCCGCCAGACTGTGACCGGGAAACCCGTAAATCCCCGCCCGGCCGCAGCTTCTGCGAACATAGCCGTATTTGGGGTTTTCATGACTACAGGTTTGGGCCCATCAGGGCCTGCTTGGCTGGCTGGCTGCCTTTTGGCGGCGGGTCTCGGTTTTGCCGGCATGGCGCGCGCACAGTCGTCCTGCTCCAGCGACGGCCAGGGCCGGCCAGTGACGCTGCTTGAGCGTTTTATCAACGCCAACTGCGACACCTGCTGGGCCGACCCGGCCACTCCCAAGGCCACGGCCGGCCAGGTTGCGCTGGATTGGGTGGTTCCTGGCGACAAGGGCAGCGACGCCCCGCTGTCCGCCGTCGCCGCAAGCGAAGGATTGCAACGGCTGGAGGCGCTGCGCCAAGCCGTCCCCGCACAAAGCCTGGCCAACACCTCGCCCGTCAAAGCCATCAAGGGCGCCACCCTGCGTGTCGCGCATGGCCTGCCGCTGAGCGGTTATCTTGGCGCCTCCATCGAGCTCAAGCCCGTCCCGGCAGCCGCCAAGGGCCGCCAATGGATAGCCTGGCTTGCCCTGGTCGAAACCTTGCCGGCCGGCACCGAGGGTTCCCCGGTTGAGCGGAATTTGATTCGAAACGTGCTCCAGACCAATTGGGACGGGCGCAAGCAGCTATCAAAAACAGAGCAAAACAGGTTCTTTGATGCACGCTCCATGAGCATTGCGGAGGGCGCCAACCCCGACCGGATGCGCGTGGTGGGCTGGGTAGAAAACGAAAAAGGCCTGGTGGTGGCCGCGGCGCAGTCGCGCTGCGCGCCCTGAAAAATATTTGAGGCCGTTTAACCCCTTTGTATTGCGCGCGCCGTTTAACGGTGCATCGCCAACAACAAAAGGGGTTTTCATGCCAAACGGCTTTCACGTCTTTCGCGGGTTCACCCGGCTGACTGCCGCCCGCCTCCTTCAGGCCACCGCCGCAGCCTGCTTCAGCCTGCAAGCACTGGCGCTCAGCCCGATGCCGCAGCCTTTCCCCAACGGAAAATTCGCCCCGCCGCCCGACTGGCGGCCGCCGGTCATCGCCGTGAACCATGCGGGCCAGCCCATCCAGCTGCGGGCCGTTTCCATCGAAGTCGACCTCTTCGGCGACCAGGCCCGTACCAGCGTTGAGCTGAGCCTTTTCAACCCCAACCCCCGCGTGCTCGAAGGCGAGCTGCAGTTCCCGCTGCAGGAGGGCCAGGTCGTGACCGGCTTCGCGCTGGATATCAACGGCCAATTGCGCGACGCAGTGCCCGTGCCCAAGGCCAAAGGCCAGGAGATCTTTGAAGACATACGCCGCAGGCGCGTAGACCCGGGACTGCTGGAAGCCGCCGCCGGCAACCAGTACAAGCTGCGCGTTTATCCCATCCCGGCCCAGGGGGAGCGCCGCGTGCTCATCACGTTCAACGAAACCCTGCCGCGCCAGCGTGATGCGGGCGTGCTGAGGGTGCCGCTGGTGTTCGCGTCAAGCGTGGGCCAATTGCAGGTGAAAGTGCGCGCCCACGGCGCCGCCCACCGGGATGTGGAACTGCTGCAGGCGCCCGCCGGCACCGAGCTGAACGCCAGCGCCACCGGCACGGAACTGGCCCTGCAAAAAAACCACTGGCAGGCCCCCCAGGGCCCTGCGGGCTGGCTTCAGCTGGCGCTGCGCCGCACCGGCAAGCCGCAGGTCATGGTCGGTGAATCTGCCGGCAAGCCGTTCTTTGCCGGGCAACTCGATGTGCGCGATGAGCTGGTGAGACGGCCCGCCCCTGCCCACATCGCACTGGTGTGGGACGCATCGGCTTCGGCCGCCGCGCAGGCCCGGGTGCTGCCGGTGCTGGAGGCCTACTTCCGCAAGCTGGGCAAGCCCGTCAAGCTCAGCCTGCTCGTGGTGCGTAACAAGGCCGAGGCTGTGCGCAGCTTCACCGTCACGCCGGGCCGCTTCGGTGAACTGGCCGATGCATTGCGCGCAGAGCCCTTCGACGGCTCCAGCAATTTTGACGACCTGCCCATTCCCGCCGACGTGGACACCACCCTGATGGTGACGGACGGCCTGATGACGGACGGCAAAAAACTCATTCGCTACACCCACACGGCACCGGTGATGGTGATCAATGGCGCAGCCTCCGCCGACATGGCGCGGCTGGCCAGGCTGGCCGACCGCACCGGCGGAGCGCTGGTCGATGCCGCGCTGCAATCGCCCGACGAGGGCGCGCAAGCCATGCTGATGCACGGCTGGCGTATTGAGAAGCTGGACAGCCTGTCCGCGCGGCAACTCGTGACGCCGACAACGCGGATCAACCAGGGCCGCATTTCAGTGGCCGGTGAGCTGCAAGACAGTACCGCCCGCATCGACATCACGCTGGCGCACCCGGACGGCCGCAAGCGCACACTGGCGCTGCAGGTCAGCGCCAAGCCGGTCAGCGGCCACTGGCCCGGCCAGCAGTGGGCCCAATGGCGCAGCGCCGAGCTGGCTGAAAATGCCGGCCTGCACAGCGCAGAACTTCAGCGCATCGCGGCGGCGCACGGTGTCGTGGGGCTCAACAGTTCGCTGATCGTGCTGGAGCTGGCCACCGACTATGCCCGCTACAACCTCCCTGCCCCGCCCGAGCTGGCGGATGAAGTGGCGCGGCTGGGCCAGCAGCAACTCGCACAGGCTACGCAGACACGGCAGGCGCACATCGAGGCCATGGTGAGGCAGTTTGAGGAGAAGCAGCGCTGGTGGGGCAGGGACTTTCCCAAGGAAGCACCCAAACATGCGGAGCCCAAGGCCGAGAAGCACATCAGCCAGGGTGGCCTGGGCAGTCTGGCCGGCACAGCGCGGTCGCGCGAGCAAGCCCAGGGCGCACCCGCAGCACCACTTTCCTTCGCCCCTGCTGCCCCTGCCGCTGCAGCCCCCGCAGCCGCACCCGCCATGATGGCCGAAGCACGCTCCGACGCCATGGACAAACGCAGCGCCAAGGCGGTTACAGCAGCGCCCGTAGCCACCATCGCGCTGCAGGCCTGGCTGCCCGACGCGCCCTACATGAAGCGCCTGCAGAATGCCGGCAAGGACGAGCTGTACCGCGTCTACCTGGATGAGCGCGCCGCCTACTTGAGCAGCAGCTCTTTCTACATGGATGCAGCCGGCGTGTTCTTTGACCGCGGCCTGCCCGAGCTGGGGCTGCGCGTGCTCTCCAATCTGGCCGAGATGAACCTGGAAAACCGCCAGCTGCTGCGCCTGTACGCCTACCGCCTGGTGCAGGCGCACCGCAACGACCTGGCCGTGCCGGTGTTCGAACGCATCAGCGAACTGGCGCCCAACGAGCCGCAATCCTGGCGCGACCTGGGCCTGGCGCTGGCCGAGAGCGGCCAGCCGCAGCGCGCCGTCAACGCCTTGTGGGAAGTCGTGTCGCAGCCCTGGAACGGCCGCTTCGCCGGCATCAACATGATTGCGCTGGCTGAACTCAACGCGATTGCCGCCCAGCCCGCCGCCAGCGGCCAGCCGGCGCTGGACATGAGCCGTGTGGACACGCGCCTGCGCCGCAACCTGCCGCTGGCCTTGCGTGTGGTGATGGCCTGGGACAGCGACGACACCGACATCGACATGTGGGTGAGCGACCCGAACGGCGAAAGGGCCAGCTATGCGAACCGTCTGACCCACCAGGGCGGCGCCATGAGCCCCGACGCCACGGGCGGCTATGGTCCCGAGGAGTTTTCGCTGAAAACCGCCAAAGCCGGCAAGTACAGCGTAGAGGCGCAGTTCTATGGCCACCGCCAGCAGGTGCTGTCGGCCGGCACCACCGTGATGGTGCGCGTTACCACCGGGTTCGGCACGCCGCAGGCGCGTGACGAGTGGACGACCTTGCGGCTGGCGCGCGGGCGGGAGACCGTGCGCGTGGCCGAGGTCGAGGTGCGCTGAGGCTGGCGCCTCAAGCCCGGGTTATCAAGATGCCACTATGCATATAAAGGCTATACCGCTTTGCGGGGTAGCGCCCGCTTGAGAGGCGCATAGAATCAATCACCGGGCCCAAGCAATTGCGCCCGGTTTTTTGTTTCTGCCTTGTCTACTTGCCAAGCGCCCGCAAACAAAACCGGTCCAGTCCAAGCGCCTTCTGTTTCTTCAACAGTTTTTTCAAAGGCTTGGGAATCATGGAAATCTTCGACTACGACAACATCCTGCTGCTGCCGCGCAAATGCCGCGTGGAAAGCCGTTCGGAATGCGACGCCAGCGCGACGCTGGGCGGGCGCAGCTTTCGCATCCCGGTGGTGCCGGCCAACATGAAGACGGTCGTCAATGAGGAGATCTGCGCCTGGATGGCGAAGAACGGCTACTTCTACGTGATGCACCGCTTCGACCTGGACAACGTCCAGTTCGTGAAAGACATGAAAGCCCGCGGCGCCTACGCCTCGATCTCCCTGGGCGTGAAGAAACCCGACTACGACACGGTGGACCGCCTGGCCGCCGAGGGCCTGGTGCCCGACTACATCACCATCGACATTGCACACGGCCATGCCGACACGGTGCAGAAGATGATCGCCTACCTCAAGCAGAAGCTGCCGGCGTCCTTCGTGATCGCCGGCAACGTGGGCACGCCCGAAGCGGTGATCGACCTCGAAAACTGGGGTGCCGACGCGACCAAGGTCGGCATCGGCCCCGGCAAGGTCTGCATCACCAAGATGAAAACCGGTTTCGGCACCGGCGGCTGGCAGCTGTCGGCGCTCAAGTGGTGCGCGCGCGTGGCGACCAAACCCATCATTGCCGACGGCGGCATTCGCGAACACGGCGACATCGCCAAGTCGGTGCGCTTTGGCGCGACCATGGTGATGATCGGCTCCATGCTCGCAGGCCTGGAAGAAAGCCCGGGCAAGACCGTCGAGGTGGACGGCAAGCTCTTCAAGGAATACTACGGCAGCGCCTCGGACTTCAACAAGGGCGAGTACAAGCACGTCGAAGGCAAGCGCATCCTGGAGCCGGTCAAGGGCACGCTGGCCGATACCTTGCGCGAGATGGAAGAAGACATCCAGAGCTCCATCAGCTACGCCGGCGGCACGAAGCTGCTGGACATTCGCAAGGTCAACTATGTGACCCTGGGCGGCGACAACGCCGGTGAACACCTGCTGATGTAGGCCGGCGGTAACAAATAGTAGCAAGGCCGGCTCCGGCGACAATAGGCCTTGTTCCTGAAGAGACTCACTCCCCTTGCCCACCGCAGCCATTGAAGTACGCCGGCCCTATTCCGGCGAAGAAGAAGCAGCCCTCATGGACGCCGTCCAGGAGGCGTTGACCTCTGCGCTGAAGGTACCGCTCTGGACGACCTCCGTCCGGCTTGTTATCCATGAGCCGCAGCGCTTTCGTGCGCCGGCAGACAAAGGGGACCGCTACACGCTGGTGACGATCGACTGCTTTGTCGGGCGATCCCTGGAAACCAAACGCGCCCTGTACCAGGTCATCGTGCAAAAGCTCGGGCTGTGCGGCATTCCCGCAGATCACGTGAAAGTGCTGCTGCGTGAGGCGTCACGCGAAAACTGGGCGATCCGGGGTGGCCTGCCGGCGTCCGACGTGGTGCTGGAGTACGACGTCGATATCTAGGCTGGTTAGCTAACGCTGGCCAGCCGCCAGCAGTTGCAATGCAAGCCGGTGCAGGCGGTGAGACGGCTCCGTCAGCGCCTCCAGGATGCTGAAGTGGTTGCGCCCCAGATGGGATTCGCAGACCGGCACCACCCCGGAGCCCCAGGCCTGCTGGATCAACACGTTCTGTCGCAGGAACTCCGCGCTTTCGTCGGCACCTGCCACGCTGTACAGGGTGCCGCGGCCCGGCGCCGGCAGCAGGGCCGGGCTGGCCTTGAGCACCTGTTCAGGTGTGAGTTTCAGCGAATCCTTCAGGAAAGGCGTGTGGCGCATGGGTTCAAGGTCGTACAGGCCGGAAATCGACAAGGCATTTTTCAGCAGGTCTGCAGGCAGGTCGCCGGCATAGGCCTTCCAGTCGCACGCCATCAGCATGGCAGCCAGGTGCCCACCGGCTGAATGGCCCACCACCGTGATGCGGGATGGGTCCCCGCCGTAATGGGCAATGTGGCGCCATGCCCAGGCCAGCGCCGCCACCATCTGCATGGTGATCTGGGGAATGGTCACCGCGGGGCAAAGCGCATAGTTCGGCACCACGACACAGGCGCCCGTCTGCGTAAAAGCCGGCGCCACAAAGGAATGGTCGGCCTTGTCGAGAGACCGCCAGTACCCGCCGTGAATGAACACCAGCACCGGCGCACCGGCCAGGCCCTGGGTGCCGCCCTGTGTGGCGAAATCACCCGCCGGAAACACGTCGAGCATTTCACCCGCATGGTTGCCATAGGGAATATCGATCTGGCAGGGCACGCGCTTGCGAATGGCCTGCGAGCTGTCAGCCCAGCGAGCGAAATACACCCCGTGGTCCGGTACCAAAGCCCGGTTGTTGTACATGCGGTCAAGCCAGGCGGGATCGGGCTGGGTCATTGTTCTTCTCCTGAAAGTATCAAAACAGCTTCAACGGGTGCCATCTTGGCACAGCCCGGCCGCCCGCAACCATTTACGGGTAAACCCGAAACTTCAGGTCTTCAGTCGCAATGTATTCTGTATACAGAGTACTAACATGCCACAACAACTGATCAAAATCGAATCCACGCCCGACCTCGTCGACCAGGTCTACCGCAGCCTGCTGGACGCCATCAGCGAAGGCTCGCTGGCGCCGGGTGCGCGCATCATGCAGGAAGACATTGCCGAGCAACTCGCGGTGTCGCGACAACCGGTACTGCAGGCTTTGCGCCTTTTGAAGAAGGACGGCTTTGTACTGGACGCCCCGGGGCGCGGCGTGCTGGTGGCGCCACTGGACGTGGCCTGGCTCGTGCAGATCTACCAGGTACGCAGCGCACTCGATGCACTGGCCGCCCGGCTGGCCGCGCAAGGCCGCTGCCGGCTCGACCCGCAACTGATCAGCCGGGGCCGAAAGGCCGCGCGGGGCGGTGACGTCAAGGCCATGATGGCGACCGACGCGCAATTTCACGCGGCCATTTACACCGCCTCGGGCAACCCGCTGATCGCCCAGAGCGCCCAGCTGCACTGGCACCACATCCGCCGCGCCATGGGTGCTGTGCTGCAGGTATCAACCATGCGCGAATCGATCTGGGATGAGCACGAAGCCATTGCCGAGGCCATCGCGGCCGGTGATGAAACCCAGGCCGAAGCGCTGATCCGCGAGCATGGCGAGGAAGCGGGCCACAACCTGGCAAACCTGCTGTCCAGCGCACTCGGCCAAACCGGCGCCCGCGCGGCGCCCTGAACACCCGACAACACGCAACAGGAGACATGCGATGAAACTGACCCCGGAACAACTTGCGCAATTCGACCGCGACGGCTACCTGTTTTTCCCCGGCCTCTTCACGCCTGAAGAAACCCGGGCGCTCAACGATGCCGTGCCCGAGCTCTACAGCCGGCGCGAAGACTACAACGTGCGTGAAAAAGGCAAGGACGCGGTGCGTACCAACTTCGCCGCGCACATGTACAGCGAGCCGTTTGCCCGGCTCGCGCGGCACCCGCGCATGATCGAGCCGGTGGAAGACCTGCTAGGCGAAAAGCTCTACATGCACCAGTTCAAGATCAACGGCAAGATGGCGTTTGAAGGCGACGTGTGGCAATGGCACCAGGACTATGGCACCTGGCTGAACGACGACATGATGCCCACCGAACGCGCGATGAACGTGGCCATTTTCATGGACGACGTGACCGAGCACAACGGCCCGCTGATGTTCATCCCCGGCAGCCACAAAAAGGGCGTGGTCGATGCCAAACACGACCTCACCACCACCAGCTACCCGCTCTGGACGGTGGACAACGATTTGATCCGCCAGCTGGTGCAGCGCGCCGGTGGAAAGCAAGGCGGCATCGTCAGCCCCAAGGGCCCGGCCGGCTCGATGATCCTCTTTCACTCCTGCCTGGTGCACGCCTCGGGCAGCAACCTTTCGCCCTTCAACCGGGTAAGCGTTTACCTGAGCCTGTGCGCGGTGAGCAACCACATCCGCCGCCACAAACGCCCTGAATACATCGCCCACCGCGACTTCACGCCGATTGAATGCCTGCCCGACGACTGCCTGCTCAAAGACTACCCGGTGGACTTGCCGTGGAAAGACGGCGTGCCGGCGAGCGCGCTGCAAACGTCGATGGAAGAACTGAAATTGGCTGCGTAACCATTGGGAGAACTGATGATGAATATGAATCGCCTGGCTTGTATCGCTTTCGGAATTGGCCAATTTATTGCACCACTCGCAATTGCCGAGGAACTCGGTGGTCCAGGCACTCATTGCGAAACGCACGAGCTGGTCGTGTTGTCGTGCCCAATCGCGGGGAAAAGCGATAAACACATGTCGATTTGCCGCACATCTGCCCAGACATCAGCGAATGCCTACATGCAATACCGTTTTGGCAAACTAGGTCAGACTCCCGAGCTGACATATCCGGCTACGACTCAAATGCACGCCAGGGAAGCGTTTCAGTTTTCCGTACGTAGCCCGAATGGTTGGACAGGTGCAGGTAATCTTCATTTCAAAATCGGCCAAGCGTCGTACACCGTGTACCAATTTTCCTCAGCGCGTTTCCCTGAAGAAGAAGCGGGCGTCGTAGTACGCGTGGGAGAAAAAAAAACCATGTACATCGAATGCGCGGAATCAAGAACGAGTCAATACAAAGACCTTATCGAACTGCGCAAATTGGAATTACCTGAGATGACAACCCCCTTCATCTTCGGTCCAAAAGCAAACAAGATCTATCGAAATTAATCAGCAAGACCCCTCATCCATGAACCTTTACACCAAACTCCAGCAGCGCGCGGCCGAAGGCAAACCGGTGCGCATAGGCCTCATAGGCGCCGGCAAATTCGGCTCCATGTACCTGGCGCAAGTGCCGCGGACACCGGGCGTGCACCTGGTGGCGATTGCCGACCTGTCGCCCGACGCGGCGCGCGCCAACCTTGCCCGTGTAGGGTGGAATCCGGCTCTAACCCAGGCAGAATCTGCGCAAGCAGCTATAAAAACAGGAGCAACCTGGATCACTGACGACTGGCAGGCGGTGGTCACGCATCCGCAGATCGACATCATTGTGGAATGCACCGGCAACCCGATCGCGGCGGTAGAGCATTGCCTGAAAGCCTTCGCACACGGCAAGCATGTGGTCAATGTCACGGTGGAAGCCGACGCTTTCTGCGGCCCGCTGCTGGCGCGCAAGGCCGCAGAGGCCGGCGTGGTGTATTCGCTGGCTTTCGGTGACCAGCCGGCGCTGATCTGCGACCTCGTGGACTGGGCGCGCACTTGCGGCTTCCCGGTGGTGGCGGCGGGCCGTGGCCACAAGTGGTTGCCGCATTTTTGCGAATCCACGCCCGAGACGGTGTGGGGAAACTATGGCCTGACGCCCGAGCAGGCCGCGCGCGGCGGGCTCAACCCGAAGATGTTCAACAGCTTTCTCGACGGATCCAAGCCTTCCATCGAATCGACTGCCGTGGCCAACGCCACGGGCCTGACCGTGCCCAGCAACGGCCTGCTCTACCCGCCGGCCAGCGTGGAAGACATTCCGTACGTGACACGGCCCATCAGTGAAGGTGGCGTTCTCGAACGCAAGGGCATGGTCGAAGTTATCTCGTCGCTGGAAGCCAACGGCCGCAAGATTCCCTACGACATCCGCATGGGCGTCTGGGTCACCGTTGAAGCCGAGACCGACTACATCAAGAACTGCTTTGAGGAATACAACGCCCACACCGACCCGAGCGGGCGCTACTTCACCTTGTACAAACGCTGGCACCTGATCGGGTTGGAAGTCGGCGTGTCCGTGGCCAGCGTGGCGTTGCGCGGTGAACCCACCGGTGTGGCGACCTGCTGGAACGCCGATGTGGTGGCCACTGCCAAACGTGACCTGAAACCCGGCGACATGCTGGACGGCGAAGGCGGCTATACCGTGTGGGGCAAGCTGCTGCCGGCCGATACTTCCATGAAGATGGGCGGGCTGCCCCTGGGCCTGGCGCATAACGTGAAGGTCGTGCGCGCAGTCAAAAAGGGGCAGAGCCTGAGCTGGGCCGATGTGGCGATGGACACATCGACCCACGCCTGGAAAGTGCGCCAGGAGATGGAAAGCATGTTTGCGCCGGCGCTGAAAAAAGCGGCCTAGAAAGCTGCCTGACAGCCTTCTTCCCGCCGGTTCCTTCATGATGACTCAAAGCCATTCTGAGGACACGAATTGACCATCACCAGCGACACGCCCCTGCCCCGCATCGCATTTTTGGGTACGGGCATCATGGGCCTGCCCATGGCCAGGCGCCTGTGCGAAGCGGGCTACACGCTGCAGGCATGGAACCGCACGCCGGGCAAGGCCGGCCCGCTGGCGGCGCTAGGCGCCACGCAACATACGCAAGCCAGTGCCGCGGTGGCCGCTGCCGACATCGTCATCAGCATGCTCGAAAGCGGCCCGGTCGTGGAAGACGTGCTGTTCACGCAGGGCGTGGCCGCCGCGATGAAACAGGGCGCGCTCTTTCTGGACATGGCCTCCATCCAGCCGCGCGAAGCGCGCGACCATGCAGCTCGCCTGGGCGCATTGGGCATCGCCCATGTGGATGCGCCGGTTTCAGGCGGCCCGGGCGGCGCGCAAAGCGGCACGCTGGCCATCATGGCCGGCGGCAAGGCGGAAGACTTCGCGCGGGCCCTGCCTGTGCTCAAGCACTTTGGCCACGCCGTTCACGTGGGCCCGCACGGCAGCGGCCAGCTCACCAAGCTGGCCAACCAGATGATTGTGGGCATCACCATAGGCGCGGTGGCCGAGGCCCTGCTGTTCACCGCGCGCGGCGGGGCCGACATGGCCAAAGTCAAGGAAGCGATTACCGGCGGCTTTGCCGACAGCCGCGTGCTGCAGCTGCACGGCCAGCGCATGCTGGAGCGCGACTTCGCGCCGCGCGCCCGCATGGACATCCAGCTCAAGGACATGCGCAATGCGCTGGCCACCGCACAGGAGATCGGCTTTGAAGCACCGGTCACGGCACTCTTTGAACGGCTCTATGCCGAAGGTGTTGAAAACGGCCTGACGGACCTGGACCAGTCGGCGTTGTTTGTCGAACTGGCCAGCCGCAACGGCATGAGCTGAAGCGCTCAGCGAGTCAACAAGGCGCGCACCAGATAACCCGCGATGCGCGGATTTTCCTTGATGCGCCGCATGCTGTAACCGTACCAGTCCTTGCCGCAAGGCACATAGATGCGGACCGCGTAGCCTTCGGCCAACAGCCGGTCCCGCAGGCCTTCACACACGCCGAGCAGCATCTGGAACTCGAACGCCGAGTTGGCCACACGTCGGCTACGCGCCAGTGTGATCACCTGGTCCACAAGCTCCTCGTCATGCGTCGCGACGCCGACAAAGGTGCCGCTGTCAAAGCAACGCGCGATCTGGCGCAGGAAGTGCGGGTTGATCGCGCGCCGGTCGTGCCAGGCGCCCTCCACGAGATGCTCGCGCGCCTCGACATAGATGCCTTTGCAGACGCGCAGGTTTTCACTCGCGCCGAGCAGCGGGCCAATATCGTCATCGGTGCGGTTGAGGTAGGCCTGCAGCACCAGGCCGACATTGGCATATCCACGCTTTTTCAGGCGCAGCAACAAGTCGATCTCGCGCTGCGTGCAGCTGGCGTCCTCCATATCGATGCGCACAAAAATTGAGTGCGCCTTCGCTGCGTCGAGCAGGCGTTCCATATTGCGCTCGCAATGGGCCGCGTCGAGCAGCAGGCCGAGCGCTGTCGGTTTGACCGAGATGTTCGCGCGCAGTCCCTCACGCGCGATCGCTTCAAGCACCTTGAGGTATTCGCGCGTCGTGTCGTCGGCTTGAGACAAGGATTTGACGGTTTCGCCCAGGACGTCGACGGTCGCGGAAAAACCATCGATATTGAGCGCCACGATGCGGTTGATCGCATCGGCCACGGTGTCACCGGCGATATAACGGCGCGAGACTTTGCGGATCAGCGCGTGCGGCGCCAGCGGGATGGCAGAGGCCACCAGGGTATTGAACAGGGACATGACGATTTCCAAAAAAGAGAGATGAACGTGATCGCGGACGATGCGGGATCGTCACAAATGAAAAAGGCGGTCGGGATCAGGCACCCCGCCTGGGGCGATCCGGCGGGTGCGGGCAGTGCTTCAGCCTTGCAACAGGACGGACGTCCGGGTGCGCAGGAAGCAAAGAGTCAGTTCTTTGAAAGAGGAGGCCAGGCGGCTGCGTGCATGTGGATGTGTTTTTTGGCAAGCGCCGGACTGCCGGCGCGGCCATCGCATCATAACTTCAGCGGGCGTTGCAGGTGTCCGCGGGTGCGGCCCCCAGTCCGCACGGGGCCATAAAAAAAGCCGCCCCAGACATTGTCCGGGGCGGCTTTTTTATTTGCCCTTGCTGGCGATGCTTAATTAAGCATCAATCGCGAAAGGGCTTGGAGAACTTGCCGGGTTTCTTGGCCGCATCGCGGGGCACAAACACCTTGCCGGCAGGCTTGGCAAAACCAGGCTTGCGGTTGGCAAAGTCAGGGCGCGGTGCGAAACCTTCATTGCGGGAAGCAAAGCCTTCGTTGCGCGGAGCGAAGTTGCGGTCTTCACGCGGCGCAAAGCCGGTGTTGTTGCCGCCACCAAAACCACGGTCATCCTGACGGCGCGGGCCGCGGTCATTGAAACCGGAACGGTCGCCATAGCCACCCTGTGGTCCAGGAGCGCGGCCCTGGAAGGGAGCACGATCGTCACGGTCGTTGTGACGAGGTGCGCCGAAGCCGCCACCGCCAGCACCACCGCCAAAGCCACCTGCAGGCTTGCGGCCGGCATAGCCGCCACGATCACCACCACCGCCGAAGCTGCGGCCACCGCGGTCGCCGCGGTCACCGCCGAAGTTGCCGCGTGGGCGATCGGAGGTCGGGGCAAAGCGCTGCTGTGGCTCCAGACCGGCGATCACGCTGGGCTTGAGGTTCTGCTGCATGTAGTGCTCGATGTCCTGGATCTTGCGGCGATCGCGGAACTCGGCAATCGTGATCGCCTGGCCTTCGCGGCCGGCGCGGCCGGTACGGCCAATGCGGTGCACGTAGTCTTCGGCTTTCATCGGCAGGCCGTAGTTGATCACGTGGGTGATCGACGGAACGTCCAGGCCGCGGGCAGCCACATCGGTAGCGACCAGGATCTGGACACGGCCGTCGCGGAAAGCCATCAGGCGGCGGTTGCGCAGGCCCTGGCCCAGTGCGCCATGCAGCGCCACAGCGCTGAAGCCTTCCTGCACCAGGTCATTGGCCAGGCCGTCGCATTCAACCTGGGTGCAGGCAAACACGATCGACTGGTTCATGGTGGTGTCGCGCAGCGAATGATCCAGCAGCTTGCGCTTGTGGGTCATGTTGTCGGCCCACAGCAGAGACTGGGTGATCGACGCATGTTTTTCATGCGGCGAGTCGATCTCGACGCGCTGCGGCTGGCGCATCACACGCGTGGCCAGTTGCATGATGCGCGGCGCAAACGTGGCGCTGAACATCATGGTCTGCTTGCGCTCGATCGTGAGCTGGTTGACTTCGGTCAGGTCGTCGGCAAAGCCGAGGTCCAGCATGCGGTCGGCTTCGTCGACGACCAGGAACTGCACCTGGTCCAGCTTGATCTGCATGCTGCGCTGCAGGTCGAGCAGGCGGCCGGGGGTGGCCACCACGAGGTCGGCATTTTGCAGCTTGGCAATTTGCAGCTGGTAAGGAATACCGCCCACCACGTTGGCAATGCGCAGGCCGCGGCAATGGCGAACCAGGTCGATTGCGTCGGCGCAAACCTGCTGGGCCAATTCACGCGTCGGGCACAGGATCAGTGCACCGGGCGTGGCAGCCTTGAAGTTGCGCGGGCTGGTCGGGTCCTTGCGCTTGGGTTTTTTCAGGGGTGCTTCGCCGCGGGCGACGGCTTCGGCGCTCAGGCGTTCAAATTCGGAACGCTCAAAACGCTCGGCTTCTTCCTGCTGTTTCAGCAGGGTGTGCAGCACAGGCAGCAGGAAGGCTGCGGTCTTGCCGCTACCGGTCTGGCTGGAAACCAGCAGGTCGGTGAATTTGGCTTTGGGGTCGTTCTTGGCGTCGTGGTCCAGGGCCTGCATGGCCTTGGGGATGGTGGCCATCTGCACGGACGTCGGCTGGGTAAAACCCATGTCGGCGACAGCTTGCAGGAGTTCCTTGGCCAGGCCCAGCTTCACGAAACCGTTGGGTTCGGCTGCAACAGCTTCCAGGGAGGTTGCGGCTGCCGAAGGCTCGTCCGAAGAGAAGTCCGGAATCACGTGGATCACGGCTTCAGCGGTGGTATCAATATTTGTGTCGGGCAAAACGTCGCCACGAGCCTCAAAAGAGTCAGTCATGTTTTTTCTCACTAATCACCTGTGCGCAACGCTTTTGGCGAAGGAACAGGAAACTTCACCCCCGCGATGCGGAGGATTCGTTCATGGTTAATAAAACATCAACCATCAAACGAATATGCGGTCCAGGCAGCAGAAATGTGCCCGAAGCGGTGACTCCGTTATTGGAGTCAAAAGTGTGAGGTAGATGTACAAATGCAGGGCACCCAGTGCACTGCAAGCCCACGATTATAGCGTGCTTTACGGGTTTCTACCAATCCCCTGCTCAACCGGGGGCATCGCGGCTTCCTGCCGTCAGCCTGTACCGTGCGCACCCGCTATCATTTCAATAGCTGCTTGCGCTTGTCCTGTCTGGCTAAAACCCCGAAATGACTTACGCAGAATTCACTTCAGGAAGTGTTGCCGATAGTGCTCAAGTTCGTCAATCGACTCGTGCACATCGGCCAGGGCGGTGTGGCTCTGGCGCTTTTTGAAGGCGCTGTAAACCTCGGGACTCCAGCGCTTGGCCAGTTCCTTGAAGGTGCTGACGTCAACGTTGCGGTAGTGCAGGAAGGCTTCGAGTTTGGGCATGTACTTGACCAGGAAGCGCCTGTCCTGGCTGATGGTGTTGCCGCACAGCGGTGAAACACCCTTGGGAACGTATCGGGCCAAAAAAGCCAGAATCTGCGCTTCGGCATCTGCCTCGTCCACGGTGCTGGCCTTGACCTTGTCGATCAGGCCGCTGCGCCCATGGGTGCCCTTGTTCCAGTTGTCCATCTGGTCCAGCAACTCGTCGGTCTGGTGGATCGCCAGAACCGGGCCCTCAATGCGCGGCGTGAGTTGCGGGCCTGTGACGATGACGGCGATCTCGATCAGGCGCTCTTTTTCCGGGTCGAGGCCGGTCATTTCGCAGTCCAGCCAGACGAGGTTCTGGTCTGATTTTTTAAGTAGGGGTTCAGTTTCAGGCATCTTGCGATTCTCGCTGATCGCCTAAACTGCCAGCCATGACCGACTATTCGCTTGTTTTCACCGGGGTGTTTTCCGCCTTTCTGGTGTTGGGGCTGCTCACGAAGTTCTACCTGGCTTCGCGGCAGATCCGCCATGTGGCACGGAACCGGAACGCGGTGCCCGCCGCCTTCTCGGCCACCATTTCGCTGCAGGCGCACCAGAAGGCAGCCGACTACACAATCGCCAAGGCACGCTTCGGCATGCTGGAGATGGCTTTCGCCGCCGCCGTGCTGCTGGGCTGGACGCTGCTGGGCGGCATCGACACGCTGAACCAGGCAATCGCCGGTTCCGGCCTGGCCGCCTGGGGCGCGCTGGTGCCGCAACTGGCCCTGCTGGCCGCTTTTGGCCTCATCAGCGGTTTGCTCGACCTGCCCTTCACCCTGTACAGCACCTTCCGCATCGAAGAGCGTTTCGGCTTCAACAAGATGACCTTGAAACTCTGGCTGGCCGACCTGGTGAAGTCGACGCTGGTCGGCATCGTCATCGGCCTGCCCATCGTGGCGCTCATCCTGTGGCTGATGGGCAGCGCGGGAAGCCTGTGGTGGCTGTGGGCCTGGGGTGCCTGGATGGGTTTTAACCTGCTGGTGCTGGTGCTCTACCCCACCGTCGTCGCGCCGATGTTCAACAAGTTCAAACCGCTCGAAGACGAGACACTGAAGGCGCGCGTGACAGCCCTGATGCAGCGCTGCGGCTTTGCGGCCAAAGGCCTCTTCGTGATGGACGGCAGCAAACGCTCGGCCCACGCCAATGCCTATTTCACCGGCTTCGGCGCGGCCAAGCGCGTGGTGTTTTACGACACCCTGCTCAAACAGCTCAACCCCGGTGAAGTTGACGCCGTGCTCGCGCATGAGCTGGGCCATTTCAAGCACAAGCACATCATCAAACGCATCGTCTTGATGTTTGCCATGAGCCTGGCCGGTTTCGCCTTGCTGGGCTGGCTGTCGTCACAGGTCTGGTTCTATACCGGCCTGGGCGTGCGGCCCAACCTCACCGGCGCCAATGACGCCCTGGCGCTGCTGCTCTTTTTGCTGGTGGTGCCGCTCTTCAGCTTCTTCATCTCGCCGGTGTTTGCGCAGTTCTCGCGTAAACACGAGTTCGAGGCCGACGCCTATGCCGTGGCGCAAACCGACGGCAAAGACCTGCAGAGCGCCCTGCTCAAGCTCTACCAGGACAATGCCAGCACCCTCACGCCCGACCCGGTATTTGTGAAGTTTTACTATTCGCATCCGCCCGCCTCCGAACGGCTGGGCCGCATGATTCCTTCTGTTGAAAGCACCGCGACATGAGCAACCCGATCCACCAAAACCGCCGCGCCCTGAGCGCCACGGAAATCGTCACCCAGTTGAGCAAGCTCAATGGCGAGCAGGCCCTGGGCTGGCGCCTGATCGACGGTTCGCTGGAAAAAACCTACAGCTTCAAGAACTACTACGAGACCATCGCCTTCGTCAACGCATTGGCTTTCATTGCCAATGCCGAAGACCATCACCCCGACCTGGCCGTGAGCTACGGCAAATGCACCGTGCGTTTCAACACGCATGACGTCGATGGTGTTTCAGTCAGTGACTTTTTCTGTGCGTCGAAGGTTGACGCCTTGCTGGCTTGAGCAAACCGGCACGCCCTGCCGCCGCGCCCGTCGCAGGCACGCGGCCCGGGCTGGTGGTGGCGGGTTTTGGCCGCCATGTGCTGGTAGAAACCGACACCGGCGAACGCCTCATCTGCCACCCGCGCGGCAAGAAAAGCCAGGCCGTGGTGGGAGACCGCATTCGCTGGCTGCCTTCCGAAGACGAAGGCACCATCGAGAAAATTGAAGAGCGCCGCAACCTGTTTTACCGGCAGGACGAGATGCGCACCAAGTCCTTCGCCGCCAACCTCGACCAGGTGCTGATCCTCATCGCAGCCGAGCCCGAGTTTTCGGAAAGCCAGCTGACCCGCGCGTTGATTGCCGCTGAAGCAGAGGGTATCACCCCCATCATCGCCCTTAACAAAAGCGACCTCACCGAGCCTTTCGGGCGCGCCTGGGCCAAGCTGGCGCCCTACCGGGCCATGGGCTACAGAATGCTCTCGCTGGCCATCAAGCCCAAAACAGCGACAAGCGGGCCGGCCGATGCCCCGCACCCGGAACTGCAGGAACTGACGGACTTGCTGCGGGACAAAAAGACGCTGGTGCTGGGACCTTCAGGCGCGGGCAAAAGCAGCCTGACCAACCTGCTGGTGCCCGATGCACGGGTGCTGACGGCGGAAATATCGCAGGCCCTCAATTCAGGCAAACACACCACCACAAGTACCACGCTGTACTGGGTGAATACCGGGACGGACGGTCAGAGGAGCACCGCGCTGATTGATTCGCCGGGCTTTCAGGAGTTCGGGCTGCACCACATTGACCCAGTGCAGCTGGCCAACTACATGCCCGACCTCAAGGCGCACGCCCAGGACTGCAAGTTCTACAACTGCACCCACCTGCATGAGCCGGGTTGCGGGGTGATTTCAAAGGTCAAATCGGGGCCCAGCCCAGACGGAATCAGCGCAAGCCGCTATCGTTTGTATAGCGAACTATTTGCCGAGCTGTCGCAACCCCGATATTGACGGGAACTGACGGGCAGCGCCCGTCCGGGCAATAGCGTCAGGCCTTGAGCAGCTCGCGGCAGGCCTGCACCAGCGCCTCACACTGCGCCGGCGTGCCCACGCTGATGCGCAAATGCTGGTCGATGCGCGGCTGCCTGAAATGGCGCACCAGGATGTTTTTTTCGCGCAAGCCGGCCGCGAAGGCCGCTGCGTCGTGGCCAGGATGGCGAGCCAGCAGGAAGTTGGCCTGCGATGGCAAGACGTCAAAGCCGAGGCCTTGCAGCTGCCGGCTTAACAGATCACGGCTCTGGATCACGGCCGTGCGAGTCGCTTCAAAATAAGCACGATCCTCGTAAGCCGCCACGGCACCGGCGATGGCCAGGCGGTCCAGCGGATAGGAATTGAAGCTGTCTTTCACCCGCTCAAGGGCTTCAATCAGGTGGCGCTGGCCGGCGGCAAAACCAACGCGCAATCCGGCCAGCGAGCGCGACTTGGACAGCGTGTGCACCACCAGCAGGTTGGGATAACGCGCAATCAGTTCAATGGCGGTTTCGCCGCCGAAATCCACATAGGCTTCGTCTACCAGCACAACCCGCTCGGGCTGTTGCTGCAACAGTTGCTCGATCTGCGCCAGCGGCAGGCCGGTGCCGGTGGGCGCGTTCGGGTTGGCAATCACCACGCCCGCGCATGGCGCGGTGTAATCCGCCACATGGATGCGCAGGGACGCATCCAGCGGCACGAGCCCGGCCTCAATGCCATAGAGCCCGCAGTACACCCTGTAAAAGCTGTAGCTGACATCCGGCATCAACAGCGGCTGGCCGTGGCGGAAAAATGCGCAGAAAGCGTGCGCCAGCACTTCATCCGAACCATTCCCAGCAAACACCTGGCCGGTGTCTATGCCGTGGTAGCCGGCAATCGCCCGCCTGAGTGCATTGGCCTGCGGGTCGGGATAAAGCTGCAGGCCGTTTTGCGCCGCGGCCGTGATGGCGGCAACGACACGGGGCGATGGCGGGTATGGGTTCTCGTTGGTGTTGAGCTTGACCAGGTCCGCAACACCGGGCTGCTCCCCCGGCACATACGGCACAAGACCGCGCACCGCAGGGCTCCAGAAGGATTGCCCGGAAGGCAGGCTGCCGCTCATCCGAGCAGGCGTGCCAGGGTCAGCAGCGCCAGCAAGACCATCCACAGCACCACGGAACGCCACACCAGCCCCACGATGCTTCGCAGGTGCGCCACTTCGGGCTCCCGGCCAGGCGTGGCTTCTGTGGCGATGCCGTCTTCCGCATCCAGGCCACCCGCCTGGAAACTTTGCGAGGTGTCCGCCGAAAACGTGGTCTTGAGCGCTTCGCCGCCCAGGCGCACGTTCACGGCACCGGACGTGGCAGCCAGGATGATCCCGTCGTTGCGGTTTTCAGAGGCCGAAGGAGTGCCAACCGGAAACCGGTGCGTGTAGTTGCGCCAGGCATCAATGGCGTCTTCAAAACTGCCGACCACCGCGAAACCCAGCGAGGTGACACGGGCGGGCACAAAATCAATCACGCCCCAGGCACGGCTTGCGGCAAGCTGCAACGCCGTGCTGGCGCCCTCGCCTGCTGCAGCGGCGGTCCTTCTTTTATAGGCCCAGTAGCGTGAAACGAACTCACTCATGCGGTAGAGCACGGCGCCTGCGGGCCCCAGCCCCAGCGCAGCGAGCACCGAAAACCAGCCCAGCACGCCGAACACATGGCGGTGCGCGGCCAGCACCGAATATTCAATCACGTGGCGGACAATTTCGCTGCGCGGAAGCTCGCTCGCATCGACCTGGCGCCACTGCGCCAGCAATTCGCGCGCTGTCGTTTCGTCGCCGTCATCCAGCGCGTCGCGTATGTCCGTGAAGTAGTGGCTGAACTGCCGAAAGCCCAGCGTGACATAGAGGATTGCCACGTTCCATGCAAAAGCCAGCACGGGGTTGATGGTCCACAGCAGCCAGTGAATCAGGAAGGTGACCAGCGCCGGCACCAGCACGGCGACCGTCCATGCGATCCAGCCGTGGTGCGGTTTGCCGGCATCCAGGCTGCGGTTGGTCCAGCGGGCCCAGCCCCGAAATCCCGCATGAATCCAGTTGCCGCGGGCCAGCGGACGGGCCTGTTCGATGATGAGTGCAAACAAAACGGCAAAAAAGCTCATGAGGAATCATAACTTGGCCCCCACGCTTTTCACTTCGTGTAATGCGCTGCCCCCCGAGGGGGCCGCCCGCCTGCGGTCTGGCATAGCCAGCCCCGCGGCTCATGCTGGGTTTAAGAGTTCAGTTAGCACAACCCAGCGGGGCCCGTGCGAGCAGGGGCCGCGGAACTGGCTCTGCCAGGCCGTAGGCGCCGTCCCCTGCAAGGGGAAAAGGGCTACACGAAGTGAGCCCGATAGGGGTGTGCTAATTTTTCGGCTTCGCCGGCCCCAGGCGCCGCCCCCTGGAAGGGGGGAACAGGCTACACGAAGTGAGCCTGGACGGTGGTGGGCTAAGCCACCAGAAAACGATAGAGATTACGCAGCATGCCGGCCGTCGCGCCCCAGATATAACGCTCCCTGGCCTCGTTGCCATCACCTTCCACGGAGGGGTCTGAGTACGGCATGGAAAGCCATTGGCGCAGGGCGCCGTCGAACTCCATCTCGTGGCGGCGATGATTGGCCGGGTTCATCAGGTAGCCCAGCGGCACCTCGAAGACATCTGCGACTTCACCCGGATTGGGCTGCAGCACGAACCCGGGCCTCACCAGCGCCACCACCGGCGTGATGATGAAAGCGGTACCGGTGACGTAGGTCGGCAAGGTGCCCAGCACCTCCACATGGTCGCGCGGCAAGCCCACCTCCTCGTGCGCTTCCCGCAGCGCGGTGTCTACCGCATCGCGGTCGGTTTCATCCGTACGGCCGCCGGGCAAGGCGACCTGGCCTGAGTGCGTGGACAGGTTGGTGGTCCGCTCCGTCAGCAGCAGTGTCAGCTCGTCCCGCATGACCAGCGGAATCAGCACCGCAGCCAGCGCAGGCGTGCGGTCGGTGAATGTCTTTTCAACGCTGTGTTCGGGAGTCCACACAGGCGGATGCCGAAAACGCTGGCGCAGGGCCTCCGGTGAAAGGTGCGCCGAAGGGACCCCCGCCAGATGGTCATCAATACCCAGCACCGGGATGCTGCGCGGGTCAAACTTCGGCAGGGGCCGGGTGTTGTTCATGGAGTGAGAGGTTAGCAGGCAAAAAAAAGCCGCTCGACAGAGCGGCTTTTCAGGGCGGAGGTGCTTTTAGGCAGCCTTGGCGCCCAGCTTTTCCTTGATACGTGCGGATTTGCCGCTGCGGCTACGCAGGTAGTACAGCTTGGCACGGCGCACATCACCACGGCGCTTGACTTCAATCTTCGCGATCAGCGGGCTGTAAACCTGGAACGTACGTTCCACGCCTTCGCCGTTAGAGATCTTGCGAACGATGAAGCTGGAATTGAGGCCGCGATTGCGCTTGGCAATCACCACACCTTCAAAAGCCTGCACGCGTTTACGCGTACCTTCCACCACATTGACGCTCACGATCACGGTGTCGCCGGGAGCGTAAACGGGAATGGTCTTGTTCAAGCGGGCGATTTCTTCCTGCTCAAGGGTCTGGATCAGATTCATGGTTTATTCCATCTAACTTCTTCGCTCATACACGCGCTACGCTAAAGACCGCAAATCCATGGAACACCCGCGGGTGTTCAGATGGTTGCAGTGGCCGCCAGAGGATCGAAAAGCCTTTGATTATAGCAAGTCAGTGCTTTTTCAAGCGTCTTTGTCCGGGTTTTCGACCAAATCGGCCAAAAAAGCCTCGTCACTTTCGCTCAAATTCCCACTCTGCCGTGCCATTTGCACCAATTCCGGGCGTTGGCGCTGCGTCAGCGCCAGGCGTTGTTCACGCCGCCAGCGCTCAATATGGGCGTGGTTTCCAGACATCAGGGTGGTCGGAACGGGCTGGCCGCGCCAGCTTTCGGGCCGCGTGTAATGGGGGCAATCCAGCAAGCCGTCGAGTGCAGGATTAAAGCTGTCCAGCTGATGACTGCCCTCGTCATTGAGCACGCCGGGCTGGAGCCGGGCCACCGCATCGAGCAAGGCCATGGCGGCAATTTCCCCGCCCGACAGCACAAAATCGCCCAGGCTGATCTGCAGGTCAACATGGGCCTGGATGAAGCGCTGGTCCAGCCCTTCGTAGCGCCCACAAATCAATACCGCACCGGCGCTGGCCGACCAGCCTTCAACGCCGGCATGGTCCAGCGCCTTGCCCACGGGAGAAAAAAGCACCGTGGGAACCTTGGGCGCACCATTCGCAGCACGGTCAGCCTGTATTTTTTCAAGGCACAGCGCCAGCGGCTCAGCCATCATCACCATGCCGGGGCCGCCGCCGAAAGGCCGGTCGTCCACGCGGCGGTAGTTGCCGTCGGCAAAGTCCCGCAGGTTCCAGAGCTTCACCTCAACAAGGCCCGATTCGTAGGCGCGGCGGGTCACGCCGCTGACCAGGAAGGGCGCAAAAAGCTCGGGGAAAAGTGTGATGATGTCGAAGCGCATGGGGCTATTGTGTGCGAGCCCGGCGCTTCAGGGCAACAGCCCCTTCGGGCTACAAAAATCAGTAGTCCGGCTGCCAGTCAACCGTGATGCATTTGCCGGCGATATCCACCGCGTCGACATACACGGAGACAAACGGGATCATGCGTTCGGCGGTCAGGCTCGTGCCGTCCTCCTGCTGGACGGTGTACTCCACACACAGGACCGAGTGCGGGCCGGTGGCCATCAGGTCACGCACCAGGCCTAATGGCACCCCTTCGCGATTGACCACGTTCAGGCCGATCAGGTCGACCCAGTAGTACTCATCCTTGGAGGCCGCAGGAAAACTGCTGCGGGGCAGGAAGATGCGTGCGCCACGCAAGGCCTCGGCCGCATTGCGGTCATCAAGGCCCAAAAACTTGGCGACGACGGTATCGGAATGAACTTTGGCCTCGTCCACGCTCAGTGAAACGGTGCCAGAAAACACGGTGAACCCCGGGCGGAATTTGGCGTCAGGCGCCTGCAAAAACCAGGATTTGGCCGCGAAAAGTGCTTCTGGATCGGTGCTGTGCGGCAGGATTTTCACCCAGCCCTTGACGCCCCATGCATCCAGGATGCGCCCGACTTCGATGGCGTCGTGCGGAAGGCTTGAGGGCGTCAAGCCTGCCGACGATTGAAGGCCGGGCTGCATCAATCTCTAAATCAGACCGAGTTCTTCAGGCCGTTTTGACAGCAGCCGTAGCACCTTGCTTGACCAGGCGCAGAACGGTAGGAGACGGCTGGGCGCCCACACCGATCCAGTGGGTCAGGCGGTCTTGCGCAATGCGCAGGCCTTCTTCGCCACCTTTGGCAATCGGGTTGTAAAAACCGATGCGCTCGATGAAACGGCCGTCGCGGCGAACGCGTTTGTCAGCCACAACAATATTGAAAAAAGGACGGTGCTTGGAACCGCCGCGTGCAAGTCGAATGACGACCATGATTTATCCTTCGGGTGGTGGGGCTTACCGGTAAGGTAGATACCCCAATGTTCTGCAGCGCTTGAGACACACGACATGGCCACCCGGCCAGCGAATTGCTGCAAAGCCTGAGATTATAGCCTGTGGAACGGTTT
This sequence comes from Polaromonas sp. P2_G11, assembly GCF_056403595.1. Classification (NCBI taxonomy): domain Bacteria; kingdom Pseudomonadati; phylum Pseudomonadota; class Betaproteobacteria; order Burkholderiales; family Comamonadaceae; genus Polaromonas; species Polaromonas sp. P2_G11. The sequence continues at coordinate 270,820 of NZ_JBFUFE010000001.1, forward strand.
TGGCCCAAATTCACCTCCCCGCCCTTCTCCTATCCCCGAAACCACGACAGACATGCCCCTCATACGCCCCAGCCGCGAAGAAGACATTCCCGCCATCACGGCCATTTACGGTCACCACGTCCTGCACAGCACAGGAACGTTCGAAACCGAGCCTCCCAGTGTGGCCGACATGACGACCCGCCGGGCTGACGTACTGTCCAAAGGCCTGCCCTACCTGATCGCCGAGGAGGAAGGAAAAATTGTGGGCTTCGCCTACGGTAACTGGTTCAAGCCGCGACCGGCCTACCGGTTTTCGGTGGAGGACACGATTTACCTCGCGCCTGAACTGCACCGCAAGGGCCTGGGCCGTGCGTTGCTGGCCGAGCTGCTGGCACGGCTTGAAGCGGTGGGCGTACGCAAGGCCATGGCCGTGATCGGTGATTCGGCCAACGCCGGCTCGGTGGGCGTGCACCGCTCGCTCGGCTTCACCGAAGTCGGCACCATTGCATCGTGCGGCTGGAAGTTCGGCGCCTGGCGCGACATCGTGATCATGGAAAAGACCTTGGGCGCAGGCGACACGCAGCCGCCGGTGGATGCACCCGCCGCATAATCGCAGCATGCAAGCAACTGCCTCCCCAGCCCCTAAAGCGCCCAAAAACAAAACCCTCGCCGCCTGGCTCGCTTTTATCGGCGGTCAACTCGGCGTGCACCGTCTTTACCTGTTCGGCCTTGGCGACGTGTGGGCCTGGCTGCACCCCATCGCAGCGGCGCTGGGCTGGTGGGGAGTCGAGCGCGTACGGCTTTATGGGCAAGATGACCACCTCGCCTGGGTGCTGATTCCGCTACTGGGCTTTACGCTGGCCGGCACGGCATTGACCGCCATTTACTACGGCCTGATGCCAACGGAAAAATGGAATGCGCTGCACAACACGGGCACGCCGGCCACCCAGGCGGGCAACACCAACTGGCTGACCATAGGCGCCGTGGTGTTTGCGCTGCTGTTTGGCACTATCTCACTGATGTCCAGCATAGTCTTCAGCTTCCAACGCTACTTCGAGTACCAGGTCGAAGAGGCCAAGAAAATCAGCCAGTAGATAGAGCCCCCACGGTCGCTCACTTCGTGTAGCTTCCTGCCCCCCGAGAGGGCCGCCCGCCTGCGGTCTGGCAAAGCCAGTCCCGCGGCTCATGCTGGCTTTAAGAGTTCTTTAAGCGCTACCAGCGGGCAGCCGCGGAGCCGGCTTTGCCGGGCCGCAGGCGCCGTCCCCTGCAAGGGGAAAAGGGCTACACGAAGTGAGCCCGATAGGGGTGAACCTATTTCTGCAGTGAGCCCGGACAGGGGTGTTCAAAAAACTTGCAGGCTGACCCAGTACGCGATCGCGGCCACGAAGGCCGAAGCGGGAATGGTGAAAATCCAGGCCCAGACGATGTTGCCAGCCACGCCCCAGCGCACGGCTGAAGCGCGCTGCGTGGAACCCACGCCCACGATGGCGCCGGTGATGGTGTGCGTGGTGGAAACAGGAATACCCAGCCCGGTCGCCAGGAAGAGCGTCAGCGCCCCGCCTGTCTCGGCGCAGAAGCCGCCCACGGGCTTTAGCTTGGTGATCTTCTGGCCCATGGTTTTCACGATGCGCCAGCCGCCGAACATGGTGCCAAAGCCGATGGCGATGTAGCAGACGATGACCACCCAGATCGGCAGGTGTTCCGTGGTCGCCATCATCCACACGGGCAAGCCCTGCACATTGCTGGTGGTCGCGGCGATCAACAGCAGCCAGATGATGCCGGCCGTCTTTTGCGCGTCGTTGCCGCCGTGCCCCAGGCTGTAGGCGCCGGCGGACACCAGCTGAAGCCGGCGAAACCACCGGTCGGCCTTCGACGGGGTCGTCCTGCGACACACCCAGGCCACCGCCACCATCATCAGCGAGCCCAGCAAGAATCCGAGCAGCGGCGACACGAAAATGAAGGCCACCACCTTGAAAACGCCCGACGCGATCAAGGCACTCGCGCCGGCCTTGGCAATCACAGCCCCTACGATGCCGCCGATCAGCGCATGCGAAGAGCTGCTGGGAATGCCGTAAAACCAGGTCACGATGTTCCAGGTGATGGCGCCCATCAGCGCGCCAAACACCACATGCGTGTCCACCACGCCCGGCATCACGATGCCCTTGCCGATGGTCGCCGCCACGCTCAGGTGAAAGATGAAATACGCCAGGAAGTTGAAGAAGGCGGCGAACAGCACCGCCTGCCCCGGCTTGAGCACACCCGTCGACACCACGGTGGCGATCGAGTTGGCCGCGTCATGAAAGCCGTTCATGAAGTCGAACGCAATGGCCAGGAAGACCAGCAGGAACACCACCCACAGGGCAGCCTGTACGGTTTGCATGGTTCAGGCGCCCGTGATCAGGAGTTCTCGAGGACGATGCCCTCGATCAGGTTGGCCACGTCCTCGCACTTGTCGGTGATGGTCTCTAACAGTTCGTACACCGCCTTGAGCTTGATCACTTCCCGTACATCGGGCTCTTCGCGGAACAGCCGGCTCATGGCAGAGCGCATGACGCGGTCGGCGTCGGACTCGAGCTTGTCGATTTCCTCGCAGGTCTTGAGCGCCGCTTCAGCCGTCGCGGCATCGCTGACTTTTTCGATCAGCGCCACGGCATCCTGCAGGCGTTCGCAGCACTTGACGCTCAGGTCGGTCAACCGCACGATGTCTTCGGTCATGTGGCGCACGTCGTACAGCGCCATGGTTTCCGCCGAATCCTGGATCAGGTCGGCCACGTCGTCCATGGTGTTGATCAGCTTGTGGATCTGCTCGCGGTCGATGGGTGTGATGAAAGTCTTGTGCAGCGCCCGGTTGACTTCATGCGTGATGCGGTCGGCGGCGCGCTCGGCGTGGTCGACTTCGCGGTTGAAAGCTTCGCGCTTTTGCACGTCAGCGTAGTTCGCGACCAGGTTCGAGAACGCGTGGGCGGCCTCGACGATGCGTTCGGCATGCTGGTTGAACATCTCGAAAAAATTGCCTTCGCGCGGCAGCAATTTGCCAAACAGCATGTCAGTTCCTCAGGGAGTAAGTCAAAAATATGACGTTTTTGTAACAGCTAGAAGTTTAACCGCCCGGGATTTTAGGTAGCTTGGGTGTCTGACGGTGGGTTTACTGCTTAGGCTGCTGGCCGGGGGTTGCCCGGCATGCAACTCACTTTCTTTTGCTTCGCCAAAAGAAAGTAAGCAAAGGTCACGTAGTGGGGATTCGCTCACTTCGCGAAGCGAAGTTACGCGAATACCAAAAGGCGACCGTGGTTCCTGCGTCCCTTCGCTACGCTACGGGCAACCTGCGGTGCTCGGGCCAGCCGGGGTCAAAAACAACTCGCCTGCGGCTCAAACAAGTTTTTGCCCTGATCCGTCTGAACCTCCGCTCCTCGGCGCATCCACAAGGGCCAATCAGGGGCGGGGACAAATACCGGGTACTCAGGCGGAACGGAAGATGAAATACACCGCGCCCACCATGCACAGCGCGGCCCACAGGTAATCGAGTTTCAACGGCTCATTCAGGTAAAACACCGCAAAAGGCACGAACACGCTGAGCGTGATCACCTCCTGCATGATCTTGAGTTGCCCGACGCTGAACTGGGTAAAGCCGATGCGGTTGCCGGGCACCTGCAGCAGGTATTCAAACAGTGCGATGCCCCAGCTGATCAGCGCTGCGATATACCAGGGCGAGGTGGCCAGGTTTTTCAGGTGTCCGTACCAGGCAAAGGTCATGAACACGTTGGACAGCAGGAGCAGACCGATGGTTTGTGCCGATACCGGGAGGGACTGTAGGAACTGCATCAATGGCTCCGTGAATGAAATTTAGACAAACCGCCCGACCAGCAGCAGCACAATGGTCAGCGTCACCAGGGCCAGTGCGGTGGACACCACCACACTGGCAGTAATCAGGTCTTCCGCGACCTTGTAGCGCTGGGAAAACAAAAACACATTGGCACCGATCGGAAGGGCCGATGCCACCACCATCACCGCCATCGGCACGCCACCCACACCCAGCAGGCGGCACAAGCCGAACACCAGCAAGGGATGCAGCAGGTTTTTCACGCCAGCCAAAGCCAGCGCCTGGCGCCAGTGCTCCCCCACACGCGTGTTGGCCAGCGTCACGCCCACCAGCACCAGCGCCAGCGGACCGAAGGCATTGGCCAGCAATTCCAGTGGCTTGTCGACCACCGCGGGAATCGTGAGGCCGGTCTGCGCAAACAGCAGGCCCGCCATGATGGGCAGCGGCACCGGGTGCAGCAGCGCGTTTTTCACGGCCATCAACACCGTGGCCACCGGGTGGCGTGGTGCGGTGGTGACTTCATCGGCCGTGCCCAGCTTCTGTTCGTGCGCCACCGCCAGTTCCAGCACCACCGTGGCGCTGGTCAGCAACACCAGCGAATGCACCGAGACCAGCGTAAACAGCGTCACCAACCCTTCGGGGCCATACATCAACCCGACCAGCGCGATGCCGATCATGACGGTGTTGGAGAAGGTGTTGGCCAGTGCCAGTACGGCGGCGCGGCGGTTAAAGCCCTGCAGCAGCAGGGTGCCACCAAACAACACGACCACGGCCAGAAAGTAAGCCAGCACGGGCTTGAAGTCCAGCTGCTCAATACGCACCTTGCTCATGGTGCGAAACAGCAGCGCTGGCGTGAGCAGCAGAAAGACCAGGTTTGAAAGGTCTTTTATCGCTCCGGGCCTTACCCACTGTGCGCGACCAGCTATGAAACCTGTAGCAATCAACAACACGACGGGAAGCAGGGACACGAAGACAAGCTGGTTCATTGCGCAATCTTAGCGTGCGGGTTGCCAGGCCGTCGCGGTGCCGTCTCCGTATTTTGCGGGACGGCTCCGCTTAAAAAGCGTCAGCCACGGCAGTTTTGTGCGCGGCTCTTACCTGACGCTGGTTGCATCCGTAATGCGGTAGTAAAGACCGTAAGAGTCGTCGTTCAGGACCAGGAAGCGCCCCTCCACCACCACCGGCTCCATGCTGTATTTCACCGGCGTTTTGGTTTTGACTTCGACCATGCTCTCGGGCCCGCCGGGCAGGCAGAAGGCGCAGGTCAGCGGCACCGACGAGAGCAAAAAATGCTTTTGCTTTTCACCCGGGTCCAGCGGCATCATGAAGCCCTGGATGCGCTGGGTTTTCTGGTTCAGCGCCATCTGGTCGAGGGTGAAGACCGGCAGGATCCGGTTTTTCTCGTTTTTGGTTTTCACCGCCGTCAGCACCGACCAGGGCACAACGTCCGTGCGGGCCGCCAGCGGTGGGAACGGGCTGTTGGCGCCATGCACGCCCGCACCCTGCCCGACCGGTATGTCAAACGCCGGCCCTGCCGCGGCAGGTTTGCCGCCATTCGCCAGCGGTGAAGACAGCGTTTGCGCCGAAAGGCCTGCAGCGGCCAGCAGCGTGCTGCAGGCCAATGCCCACCTCAGTCCGTAAAGGCTTGGTGTGCGAGGGCGAAAAGAGGCAGTCATGCAGTACTCCAGAAAATCCAGAAAAAAGGTGAGGCCACTTCAGGGGTGTCCCGGTGACGTCAGTGGACGTCAATGAACGTGTTTCATCCCGCAGTATTTGCCGACGGCCAGGCCTTTGCAAGCGGCCTGCAGCTCTTTTTCACAAACTTCGTCTTTCTTGCCCGATTCCAGGCATTTGGCGGCGTTTTCATGGGCGGCGGCCATGGCGCGGTGGCGCTGGATGTCTTCCTTGGTTTCCTTGTCGTTGTGCTGCGCATGGGCCAGCGAGAACGTGGCGCTCAGGGCCACCGCCGCAAACGCGGCCGCAACAGGAGACAGGGTGAGGAATTTTTTGATGGAAGAGAGGTTTGTCATAAGAAGTTACCTTGATTGGAGAAGTTCAAACACACTGATCCGGTAGGCTTCCCAGGCAGGCAGCAACGCAGACGCCAGCGCCACACCCAAAGCCAGCACCGGCACACTGACCAGCTCGACCGGCCATGACAGCGCACCGATCAGGACCGATTTTTCAAGTTGCAGCGCCCAGGCCAGCAGCGCCGTCAGCCCCTGCCCCGCCAGCACCCCCAGCACGGTGGCCAGCAGCGCCAGCCATAGCGCTTCGCACAGCAGCAGGCCGGCCACGCGGGCCGGTGGCGCACCCAGCATGCGCAGCAGCGCCAGGTCGGCCCGGCGCTCACGCACGGCGCCCCACAGCGCGATGAAGACACTCAGGCCCGCCGTCAGCAGCAGCACGCCGGCCAGCGCACGCAGCACGTCGGTGCCCACACCCACCATGCTCAAGAGGCGCGTGATCTCCAGCGCCGGCGCCGCAGCCTGCATCTCGGTGCTGCTGTTGATGTAGCGCGGAAAGGTCACGGCCGCCAGCGGCGTCTTGTACTGGATCAGCGCCAGCGTGATTTCGCGTTCCTCTTCCAGCACCTTGCGGTCGTCGTCGTCCAGCGCGGTGTCGGTTTCATGCACCTGCCAGACGGACTCGGTGGCCGTCAGCACCAGGCGGTCCAGCACGGTGTGGCTGCCGGCCAGGATGCCCGACACCACATAGGGGCTCAGCTTGTGCTCTTCACCGCCGCCGCCCAGGCCGTGTGTGCCGGTAAAGCTGTCGCCCACTTTCAGGCCGGTCTGCTGCGCCACCTGCGCGCCAATGACGGCCTGCATGGGCCTGGACCACAGCGCGCCCTGTGCCAGCTGCGCGTCGTAATGGTGGATGTAGTCGGGCGTGGTGCCCACAATGCGAAAGCCACGAAAACTGTCGCCCAGGCTGATCGGAATGATCCTGGCGACCTGCGGATGTCTTTCCAGTTCCTTCACCGCCGCCAGCGGCACGTTGCCCGTCGGTACGTCAAGGTGAAACACACCTGACAGGATCAGCTGCATCGGGCTGCCCTTGGCGCCCACCACCACATCGATGCCGGCCACGTCACGGTCAAACGCCTGGCTGATCTGGTGGCTGACGAGCAGCAGAAAGGTAATGGAGGCCAGCCCCAGGGTGAGCAGCAGCAAATTCAGCGCCGCCGCCAGCGGCCGCGACCACAGGTAGCGCCATGAAAAAACAACGGTCTTGAATGCTATCGTTTTCATAGCTGCTCGCGCTCGACCAATAAGGACTGCAGGCCCTTTTTATCCTTAAAAAAGGCCAAAACACGTGCATCGTGCGTGGCAATCACCAGCGTGGCGGCCTGCTGCTGCGCCGCGCTTTGCAGCAAGGCCAGCGACGCCGCAGCCGCGTCGTCGTCCAGGCTGGCCGTGGGTTCATCGGCCAGGATCACGCGCGGCTTGAGCAACACCGCACGCGCCAGCGCTACACGCTGTGCCTGCCCGCCTGATAGTTGGGCCGGCTTGCGATCAGCCAACGCGCGCACGTCCAGCGCGTCCAACGCTTCGGCAATTCGGCCTTCATCATCCGGCTGGCCGGCGGCCCACTGCGCCATGGCCAGGTTGCCGTGCACCGTCAGCGCCGTGCTCAGGTGAAGTTTCTGCGGCAAAAAACCAATGGTTTTTGCCCGCCACGCGTCACCTGCACGTCCACCCAGCGCCTTGATGGACTGGCCGGCCACCGTGATGTCGCCCTCACTGGGCGCCAGCAAACCCGCCGCCAGCGCCAGCCAGGTGGATTTGCCCGAGCCCGACGCACCGCGCAGCAGCAAGGTGCCACCCTGCGCGACGTCCACGTCCGCAAAGCGCAGCTCGGGACCATTGGTGTAGCGGTAAGCCAGCTGGCGGGTACTGATCATGAAGAAGCCGCGCCGGTGGCGCAGTCGGCGCACACGCCCCGCACGGCAAAGTCCATGCTCATGCCCTGGTAGCCCAGCGCCTTCAGTGCCTCCAGCGCGGTCTGCGCGGCGCGCTCCAGGTCTTTGGTGCTGGCCTTGAGGGCGCCCGAACGCTTTCCCGACAGCGCACCCGACAAGGGGCTGTCGCGGTGGCAGCTCTGGCATTCAAAGTGGGGAATGGCATGCACGCTGCTCGGCATGGCCTGGTAACGGCGCACGCGATTGGCGTCCACGCGGCACAGCAGCAAGCCCACCTGCGTGAGCCGGTCGATCAGCCGGTACAGCGTGACGCGGTCCAGTGTCACGCCTTCGCCGGCATCATCGTCGCCGCCCAGCGCGGCCTGCAGCTGCGCGTGCGTGTAGCTGGTGTCCGGGTGGGCCAGCAGCCAGCCCAGCACCAGGCGCGCCGCGCTGGTGCGGCGCAGGCCGTGGGCCGACAGCAGCACATCAATCGGGTCTGCGTCGGCGGTGATGCCGGGGCCGGTTCTGGAGCGCCTGACAGGTTGGACGGATGCCATGGGATGAAGCCGTTCAGAAAGAGTTTGGCAAAAGAGCGCGCGGCGTATTTTCACAACGCACGCACATAACGCAACAATGTTGCATTAGACTATACAGCAATTCAGTTGCATTATTACCGCAACCGAGTGGCTTTTGATGACTTCCCGGCCCGCCTGTTTGTAAAGACGACTTCCCTTGCCAGCTTCACCTCCTCCCTTCCCCCCACAGCCTCCGCGCCGCCGCAGCATCCTCGCCTGGCCGGCCTGGCGCCGGGTGCTCGCGGTGTTGCCGGCCGTGGCGCTGCTGTGGCTGGCAGTCGCCTGGGCTTCGGCGGAAATCGCACCATGGTGAGCGCCATGGTCGCGCTGGACAACCTCACCGTCAGCTACCGGCAGCATCCGGCGCTGCACCACGTCAGCGGTCACTTCGCGGCGGGTTCGCTGACCGCTGTGGTCGGCCCCAACGGCGCCGGCAAAAGCACGCTGTGCAAAAGCATCATGGGGTTGCTGCCCCGCTCGGGCGGCCAGGTCACCACGGCAACGCCACGCACGCGCATCGCCTACCTGCCGCAACAGGCTGAGCTGGACCGCAGCTTTCCGATGGACGTGTGCGATGCCGTGCTGCTCGGCTGCTGGCCTTCACAGGGCGCGTGGGGCGGAGTCAGTGAAGCGCAGTGGGCGGCTGTCGGCACGGCCTTGCGCACCGTCGGCCTAGAAGGTTTTGAAGCGCGGCCCATTGACACGCTCTCCAGCGGGCAGTTCCAGCGCGTGCTGTTTGCCCGCCTGCTGGTGCAGGACGCCCGCCTGATCCTGCTGGACGAGCCCTTTAACGCAATAGACAGCAAGACCACCGCCGCGCTGCTGGCATTGATTCGCCAGTGGCATGGCCAGGGACGCACCGTGATTGCCGTGCTGCATGACGACGCCCAGGTGCGGGCACATTTTCCGCAAACGCTGCTGCTGGCGCGCGAAGCCGTCGCCTGGGGCCCCACAGCACACGTCATGACAGAAGACAACCTGGCACGCGCCCGCGCGATGGCCGAGGCATGGGACGAAAGCGCCGAAGCCTGCCGCATTGACGACAAGGCACTGGCCGCCCCAACGGCATTGCACGCGCCCGCGCTGCACAAGGCTGCTGCGTGATGGAAGCCGCACTGCACGCCTTTCACGGCGCCTGGGCCGTTTTGTTTGCGCCGTTCGCCGAATACGCCTTCATGCGCCGCGCGCTGGTGGCCACGCTGGCGCTATCGCTCAGCGCCGCACCACTGGGCGTTTTCCTGACCTTGCGGCGCATGAGCCTGCTGGGCGACGCGCTCAGCCACGCCATATTGCCGGGTGTCGCTATCGGTTTCATGCTGTGCGGCCTGTCGCTCACGGCCATGGCCGCAGGCGGCGTACTCGCTGGCATGCTGGTGGCCGCGCTGGCCGGCTTCATCAGCCGCGCCACCACGCTGAAAGAGGACGCCAGCCTGGCTGCCGTTTACCTGGTGGCGCTGGCGCTGGGCGTGACGCTCATTTCCGGCCACGGCACGCAGCTTGACCTGCTGCACATCCTGTTCGGCAGCGCGCTGGGCGTCGACACGCCGGGCCTGCTGCTGGTGGCCGGCGTGGCCAGCATCAGCCTGGTCGCGCTGGCGGCTGCCTACCGCGGCCTGGTGCTCGAAAGTTTTGACCCGGTGTTCCTGGCTGCAACGGGCCGCAGCGCCTCTTTCAAATGGTCCTGGCAGCAAGGCTTTTTGATGCTGGTCGTCATCAACCTCGTGGCCGGCTTCCAGACGCTGGGCACGCTGATGGCCGTCGGCCTGATGATGCTGCCCGCGGTGTCGGCGCGCTTGTGGCACGACACCCTGCCCGCGCAGCTCGCCAACGCCGGCGCGCAGGCCATGGCGGCAGGCTACGCCGGGCTGCTGCTGTCTTACCACTTCGATACACCCTCGGGCCCGACCATCATCGGCTGCGCCGGCGCGCTGTACTTTGCCTCGCTGCTGCTGGCACCCGGCGGCTGGCTGCCGCGCACGTTCGCGCGCACGCACCGCACCGCCTGAAGCTGCGCATCTTTCCTTTCTTTACCAACCCGGAGCCCTTCCATGACTTTCATGAAACACCTGGCGCGCAAACTGCTGACACCCCTGGTCGGAGCCGCACTGCTGGCCACCGCCACCGCCGGCATGGCCGCCGACAAAATCCCTGTGGTCGCCAGCTTCAGCATCCTCGGCGACCTCGTCCGTGTGGTCGGCGGTGACCGCGTCGCCGTCACCACGCTGGTCGGCTCCGACGAAGACGCGCACGTATTCGAACCCAAACCCGTGGATGCCAAAAACCTGTTGCAAAGCAAGCTGCTGGTCAGCAACGGCCTGGGCTTTGAACCGTGGGCGCAAAAACTCGTCAAGTCCGCCGGCTACAAGGGCCAGGCGGTGGTGGCTTCACAAGGCGTGAAGGCACGCACCATGCCCGGTGAAAAAGGCGGGAAAGAAACCGACCCGCACGCCTGGCAGGACCCAACCAACGTCGTGATCTACGTGCGCAATATCGCGGCGGCGCTATCACGGCACGACCCCAGCGGCGCAGCCACCTACAAAGACAACAGCGAAGCCTACGTGAAGGAATTGCAGGCACTCGACACCTGGGCCAAAGAGCAGCTCAGCGCCGTCCCCGCCGCCAAACGCAAGGTCATCACCTCACACGACGCCTTCGGTTATTTCGGCGCGCACTACCAGGTCAGCTTCCTGGCGCCACAAGGAATTTCCACCGAAGCCGAACCCAGCGCCAAAGAAGTCGCCCAACTGATCCGGCAGATCCAGCGCGAAAAGATCAAGGCCGTGTTTTTTGAAAACATGAGCAACCCCAAGCTGCTCGCCCAACTGAGCAAGGACGCGGGTGTGACACCCGGCCCCGCGCTGTATGTCGACGCCCTGTCAAAAGCTGGTGGCCCAGCTGACACCTACCTCAAGCTGATGCGGCACAACGTGATGCAGCTGGTGGCGGGAATCAGGCTGAACTGAGCAGGAAATAAAACGGCTGAATCAGGAAAACCGCGCTGACATCAAACATTGCGAAACGCTGACAACATCAAGCGCACCACCGTCAAAACCGCCAGCTGGGCAAAAAGCCAGACCGCAAACAACAGACCTGTTGCACCCCATTTGATGTTGCAGTTTTCGCCCTGGACTGAATAATTTGCAGATACGCCGCGGGCCACATAAGCACAGAACTCTTCCTGCGGGTTGTGATCAAGCGCTCCGTAGCACATGAAAAAAGCCAGAGGCAGGGCCACTAAAAGCGGGATCAGCACCCATGACACCAAACGATCAACGGTGAAGTTCATTGCCAATCTCACTCATTTTTTGCTCTCGAAAATCTGGCCGTTTGCAGCGCGCCACGAATACGCGGATATCGACAGTCAAATGTGTTCAGTCGCGATAGGGTTCATTACTTCGCGGCGCATCCGGCAACTGTTCATCCAGCGACTGGCGGTAGCGGATGCAGCCGCGAAAGAACTGCGGCCAGTCAGGTACGACGGGCACAGGGTCGGTTCTCTCCGGCAGCAGCGCCCACAGCGCCGGATGATGCCAGCACAACTCGTGGCCCGTGCTGTCGCGGTGCTCGCGAATACCCTGGCGGAGTTTTTTGACTTCCACAATGAGTTGTTCACGCGACAAGCCTTCAAGATCGGTGTCCATGCTGCCTCCGTATTGAACATGAGATGTTCAGAGTGTGCGAACACCGACATCATAGGCACGACGGACCAACCGCACTCTGCCACCGGACGCCGATTGGGATCAGTCGTCGCGTCGCCCCGCAAGTCTTGCATAGGCAATGGCATCCGCCAGTTTTTCATAACGGTACTCACGAAACCCATACAGGCGTCCATCGAATGTGATGCCTAGCTCATGCATCAACGCTTCAGCACTCACTGGTGCTTGCACCGCATCGGGCAGTGGCGAAGGTTCTACCCCCACCTTGCTTGCAGCTGGCGATCTGCGCCGGCCGCGCATCAGATTAATGCCAATGGATGCCGCCACGCCAACTGCTCCCCAAACCATGAATGGCACGATCAGCTCCAGCAGTTGCGGCATCACCAGGATGAAGCTGCAACCTGCGTGGGGGCACGCGCGTTGCAGCCACGCGGACCAGGCAGCGTATCCCAATGCGATCCATCCAATCCAGAAAACTATGTGCATCACGGTCTTTCCAGCGCTTTTATTAGAAGTTAAGCCGCAAACCGAAGCTTGCCGCATGCTTGCGATTCCAACAAGGTTGAAGACAGGTGCATGGTTGCCAACTGCCCACGATCATAGGTTCGAAGCCAAACAACACCATCCCCCAAACGCATGAGGGACTCGCGCGAACAACGTTCTTGCCTCCGCCGAAACCGCTGTATAACCAAGCCATCAACGCCATCCACGTTTATCACCCCCAGAGGTGCACACCCCATGACTTCCACCCCTAGCCCCCACCCTACCCACCTGCGCAGCCACACCTTCCACGGCCTCGCCCCCGGTCCGCGCCTGCTGGTCACCGGCGCCGTACACGGCAATGAAACCTGCGGCACGCGCGCCATCACACAGCTGATGGAAGAAATCGACAACGGCAAGCTGGGCATTGAGCGCGGCACCGTGACTTTTGTGCCCGTGACCAACCCGCTAGCCTACCGGCTCAAGCAGCGCATGGGTGAGCGCAACCTCAACCGCAACATGGCGCCGAGTGCAATTCCGCAGGACTTTGAGGACCGCATCGCGAACGTGCTGTGCCCGCTGCTGGATGCGCATGACGTGTTGCTGGACCTGCACTCTTTTCACACGGGCGGTGCGCCGTTTGTGATGATCGGCCCGCAGAACAACACGGGGGCGCTGGAGCCCTTTGACCATGCCGCGGAAGAAATGCAACTGGCGCTGCACACCGGGCCGCACCGAATCGTGGAAGGCTGGCTGGAGACGTACGCCCGGGGCGTGCAGCGGCGCGCGGCAACGGCTGCGGGCGCTGCGGGGGGCGCCCGCGCGCAGACATTGGTGACGGACCCGAACTACGGCGTAGGCACGACCGAATACATGCGCTCACGCGGCGGCTACGGCGTGACGCTGGAGTGCGGCCAGCATGACGACCCGCAGGCGGTGCAGGTGGCGCGGCATGCAATTCAGCAGACGCTGGGCCTGCTGGGGCTGATTACGCAGAAACCCGCGCCGGTGCCGATGGCGCGCGAAATCCTGCGGCTCGTTGACGTGGTGGACCGCGAGCATGCCGGCGACACCTTCACGCGCGAGTGGCGCAGCTTCGACGCCGTGAAAGCCGGCGAGGCCATTGGCACGCGCAATGGCGGCGCACCTATTGCCGCGCCGGCGGACGGCTTTGTGGTGTTTCCGAATCCGCGGGGGGAAGTGGGCCAGGAGTGGTTTTATTTCGCGCAGCGGCGGGCTTGAGCCCGGATGGGCCGGGCCAGCGCCGTTGCGGGGTGGCTACGGCTTGCCGCAAGGCGCCGACATTGCTATCTATTTAATAGCCGCTTGCGCTCGCCCCTATTGGCTTGCAGGCCAATTTGATGGCTAAACGAAGGGCTTTTTTGCTTCAAAACGGGCTAAAACCCGTTTGAAAACCCGAAAAAATGATTTCAAACAGCCCCAACGGCCGGAAAACATGGTTTTTCAGCATTAAAAACGGCATCAGACCAATACTGACAAGCGCAATCAGCTATCTATTTGATAGCAAACTAATAGCACTCACGCTCCAACCCATTCAGTCCTTCACACGCGACGCAAAGGTCTTGCGGAATTTGTCGACCTTGGGGCCGACCACGAACGCGCAGTAACCCTGGTTGGGGTTGTTCTCAAAATAGTCCTGGTGGTAGGACTCGGCGGGCCAGTAGTTTTCGAGCGGCAGCACTTCGGTGACGATGGGTTTGCCAAAGGTTTTGTCCTGGCTGACCTGACGGATGAAGTCGTCGATCTCCGCTTTCTGCTCAGGCGTTGAGTAATAGATGCCGCTGCGGTATTGCGTGCCGGCGTCGTTGCCCTGGCGGTTCAGGCTCGTCGGGTCGTGGATGACGAAGAAAATTTCGAGGATCTCGCGCAGCGTGATGTCGGCCGGGTCGTAGGTAAGTTTGACGACCTCGTTGCTGCCGGTGCGGCCCGTGCAGACCTCTTCGTAGCTGGGCCGTGCGGCCTGGCCGTTGCTGTAACCCGACTCCACGTCGGTAACACCGCGCACCTTGACATACACCGCCTCGGTGCACCAGAAGCAGCCGCCGCCGAGCGTGATGGTTTGGGGGGAAGAAGGCATGGAAATCTCCGCTGAAATCCGTTGGTCGTACGGGGAGCGGCAATCTTACGCCGGGGCCCGCGGACCCGCGGAGAGGCCCACACATTGCCCCTGAAGCGAACTGGAAAGCGTCCGGTTCAGTCGCGCCGGCGCGGGCCTTTGGTGACGTGCTGGGGACCGACTGCACGGCGCATCAACCGCAGCAGGGCCAGCGCCAGAAGGCCGCCGGCCACGGCCAGGCCGAGCGAGCCCATGCTGAAGACCTTGTCGTTGGTGGCGCCCTTGCTGAGCAGGGCGGCCACGAAGTCGCCGCCGATGAAAGCGCCGAACATGCCGACGCCGAGGCTTTCGAGGATGAGGATTTTTTCGCGGGTGCCCGCGAGCAGGCAGGCGGCCCCGCCGAGAAGGGCACCCACCAAACACCAGATATACGGGTTGATGCCGTTCTCCTGAAGACTATGAACTGCCCCATGGTGACAGCTTTACGCCCCCAGCGGTGGACATATTTTTACCAAGGTCATTCGCCAGGGCACCTGGGCGGGACGGAATCTTCATGCCTTCGCCGCCGGGGCGATTGCGCGCACCGCCTTCACAAAAGCGGCCAGCGCCTGGTGGTCGCGTGCGGTTTTCCAGAGGCAGTGCGTTTCATAAGGTGTGGTGGCGGCATCCAGCGGCACAAAGGCCGCCCCCGCCATGGCCGACTGCCTGAGCGCAGCCGGCACCAGCGCCACACCCATGCCCTGCGACACCAGCGACACCACACTGAGCCAATGCCGCAGTTCGTAGCGGATCTCCGGGTAAAAACCGGCTTCAGTACAGATCATCAGGATGCGTTCGTGGTAGTCGGGCGAGACGGTGCGCGACACCACGGCAAAGGGTTCGCCCTGTAACTGCTGCAGCGATATCGAACGCTTTCGCGCCAGCGCGTGCCCCGCGGGCAGGCAACCGACAAAGGCCTGGCTGGACACCAGCACCTGCGACAACTCGGGCGGCACGCGTGTGGTGTGCACAAAGCCGAGGTCCAGCCGGTCATGCGCCAGCTCGATCAGCTGTTCGCTGGAGTTGAGTTCCTTCAGCGTGAGGCGCAGCAACGGGTGTTCGGCCTGGAAGCGCTCCAGGATCCTGGGTAGGCCGCTGTACAGCATGGTTCCTGAAAAGCCGATGGCCAGACTGCCGGCCATGCCCTGCCCCACGTCACGTGCATGGCCAGCCGCCTGCGCGGCCTGATCCAGCAAGGCGCGCGCCGCCGGCACAAAGGCCTGCCCGGCGGCGGTGAGTTGCACCGATTTGCTGTTGCGCGTGAGCAGCTTGGCGCCGACCGAGGCTTCAAGCTGCTGGATGTTCAGCGACAGCGGCGGCTGGGAAATCGACAGGCGCCGGGCCGCCCGGCCGAAATGCAGCTCTTCGGCCAGGACAAGGAAATAGCGGAGGTGACGAAATTCCATAAGCCATCCATGAATATGTTTTTTATATCGTTGGATCGATATTTGATATTAGACAACTATTCATGCTTGTCAAACAATCGAGCTGCCCGCGGGCATCCCAGCCACGCGCCCTACACTGCAAACCAAGCCACCTTTTTCGGAGACAACCCATGAAAAACCAATTCAACTGGCAAGACCCGTTTTTCTTTATGGAGCAGCTGAGCGAAGACGAGCGCGCCATAGCCGACGCCGCCCACGCTTTCTGCCAGGAAAAACTGCAGCCCCGCGTGCTGATGGCCGCACGCCACGAAAAATTCGACCGCGAGATCATGAATGAAGCCGGCGCCATGGGTTTCCTGGGCTCCACCATCGAAGGCTATGGCTGCGCCGGCCTCAATTACGTGAGTTACGGCCTGGTCGCGCGTGAGGTGGAACGCGTCGACAGCGGCTACCGCAGCGCCATCAGCGTGCAAAGCTCGCTGGTCATGCACCCCATCAACGCCTACGGCAGCGAAGCGCAAAAGCAAAAATACCTGCCCAAGCTGGCCACCGGCGAATGGGTGGGCTGCTTCGGCCTGACCGAGCCCAACCATGGCTCCGACCCCGCCAGCATGCTGACGCGCGCCAAGCCGGTGGACGGCGGCTTCATCGTCAAGGGCGCCAAGATGTGGATCACCAACAGCCCGATCGCCGACGTGTTCATCGTCTGGGCCAAGCTGGAAGACCCCGACGGCAAGGTCGGCGGCCAGGAAAGCATTCGCGGCTTCGTGCTTGAGAAGGGCATGAAGGGCCTCAGCGCCCCCAAGATCGAAGGCAAGATGAGCTTGCGCGCGTCGATCACCGGCGAGATCGTGATGGACGACGTGTTTGTGCCTGAAGCCAACCTGCTGCCCAACGTGAGCGGCCTCAAGGGCCCCTTCGGCTGCCTGAACAAGGCGCGCTACGGCATCGCCTGGGGTGCGCTCGGTGCGGCTGAAGACTGCTGGTTCCGCGCCCGCCAGTACACCATGGACCGCCAGCAGTTCGGCCGCCCGCTGGCACAAAACCAGCTCATCCAGAAGAAGCTGGCCGACATGCAAACCGAGATCACGCTGGGCCTGCAAGGCTGCCTGCGCGTGGGCCGGCTGATGGACGAAGACAAGTCCGTGCCGGAAATGATTTCGCTGATCAAACGCAACAGCTGCGGCAAGGCGCTGGACATCGCCCGCCTGGCGCGCGACATGCACGGCGGCAACGGCATCCATGACGAATACCATGTGATCCGCCACATGATCAACCTCGAAACGGTGAACACCTACGAAGGCACGCATGACGTGCATGCACTGATCCTGGGCCGCGCCCAGACCGGCCTGCAAGCCTTTTATTGATGGCCTTTCAGGGCTCCGGACCAATCAGGACGAGCGCGAGCAGCTATATTTTTCATAGCAATCAATACAACGCATGGAATTCGGCGCGCTCAAGCCTTTGCTAACCAGCCTGGCGCTCCCGCCGGCCTTGCTGCTGTTGCTGGCCCTGCTGGGCCTCGTGCTGGCCTGGCGAAATAAAAAGGCCGGGCTGGCGCTGGCAACCTGTTCAGTACTGCTGCTGGCGCTGCTCAGCTGCCACGGCACGGCCGTATGGCTGGCGCGCACCGTGCTGCCGCAGTTTGCCGCCATGCCGGTGGCCAGCCTCAAGGCCCAAAAGGTGCAGGCCATCGTGGTGCTGGGCGGCGGCGTGCTGCCTGAAGCAGCTGAATACGGCAGCAGCCAGCCGGGCGCGCACACGGCGGCGCGGTTGCGCTACGGTGTTTGGCTGGCCCGGCAGTCGGGCTTGCCGCTGGCCTTTACCGGCGGCATGGGCTGGGCGGCCAGCAGCGCACAGACCGATTCCGAAGCCGTGGTGGCCGCACGCACGGTGCAGCAGGACTATGGCATGACACTGCGCTGGAACGAAGCCCAGTCGCGCGATACATGGGGCAATGCCCGCCTGCTGGCGCCTGTGCTGCAGCAAAGCGGTGTGCAGCGCATCGCGCTGGTCACCGACGCCTGGCACATGCCGCGCGCTGTCCGGGCTTTTGAGCGTGCCGGCCTGACGGTGACGCCCGCCCCCATGGGCCAGGTGCAGCCGGCGCAGCACGACCTGATGGAATGGGTGCCTTCCGCCTCTGGCCTGGTGGTTTCACAGCAGGTACTGCGTGAGTGGCTGGCGCTGATGGTTGGCCGGTTCACACCCGTTTAGACAGCCGGCCTCTCGCGGGGCCCTTTCGCCTGGGCCCGCGGCAGACCCGGCTGCTTTACCGCGGGTTTACCTTTCAGGGCACTACCGGCTCCCCCGCCTCGGTGTAGCCTAGGCGGTTTTGGTTGACGGTCGGAAAGTAAGCAGATATATTACTAACCAGTCAGTCAGTAACTATGTCACTTTCCAAATTATTTTGCGACAAAACCTCCGCGGTCGCCGCCAAACGCGAGCGCCGCAAGGAAGCACGCCCCGGCGAACTGCTGGACGCGGCGCTAGACCTGTTCGTGGAAAAAGGCTTTGCCGCCACCCGCGCCGAAGAAGTGGCGGCGCGCGCCGGGGTCTCGAAAGGCACACTGTTCCTTTACTTCCAGAGCAAGGAAGAACTGTTCAAGGCCGTGGTGCGCGAAAACATTTCGGGCCGCTTCACGGAATGGCGCACCGAGCTGGACACCTTTGAAGGCACCACCCCTGAATTGCTGGCTTACTGCATGAACAGCTGGTGGGAGCGCGTGGGCCTGACGCGCGCGTCGGGCCTGACCAAGCTGATGATGAGCGAGGCCAAGAACTTCCCCGACATCGCGGCCTTCTACCAGCAGGAAGTCATCATGCCGGGCCACGGGCTGATCCGCAGCATCCTGCAGCGCGGCATGGACCGCGGCGAGTTCCGCCCCATGGACCTGGACTATGCGGTCTACCTGGTGGTCGCTCCCATGATTTTCCTGATCCTGTCCAGGCACACCGCCGGCATCTGCATCAGCAGCGACGCGGACCTGGATGCCCAAAAATACATCGCCTTCCAGGTGGAAACCATCCTGAACGGCATCTCCGCGCCAGCCGGCGTCGCCGCACAGGCCAACAGGAAAGCCGCAACATGAAACGATGGGTCAAGTGGGCGGTCGCCGGGCTTATCGTGCTGCTCATCGCGGGCGGCGTACTGCGTGCACTGTCCGCACGCAAGGCCCAGCAACAGGCGCTTGCCGCAAGCACCGCTGTCAAGGACATGGGGCAGGTCGAGCTGGCCGCCACCGATGTGGTCAAGGCCCAGACACGCGACGTGGTTCAGGGACTGCCGGTGTCGGGCTCGCTCAAGGCCGTCAACTCCGCCGTCATCAAGGCGCGCGTGGCCGGCGAGCTGCAGGGTCTCACGGTTCGCGAAGGCGACGTGGTCAAGGCCGGCCAGGTGATTGCGCGCATCGACGCCACCGAATACCAGTCACGCGTGCGCCAGGCCCGCGAGCAGGCCGAGTCGGCCAAGGCACAGGTCGACGTGGTGCAGCGCCAGTACGACAACAACAAAGCGCTGGTTGACCAGGGCTTCATCTCGAAGACCGCGCTCGACACCTCCCTGGCCAATCTCAATGCCGCGCAGTCCACCTACAAGGCAGCCCTGGCCGCCACCGAGGTCGCGGCCAAATCGGTGGACGACACGATCCTGAAAGCCCCCATCTCCGGCCAGGTGTCGCAGCGCCTGGCGCAACCCGGTGAACGCGTGGGCATCGACACCAAAATCGTCGAGGTGGTGGACCTGAGCCGGCTCGAGCTGGAAGCCACCTTGAGCGCCACCGACTCCATGGACGTGCGCGTGGGCCAGACCGCGCAGCTGCAGATCGAAGGCAGCCGCCAGCCCGTCACGGCCAAAGTGGTGCGCATCAATCCCACAGCGCAGGCCGGCAGCCGCAGTGTGATGGCTTACCTCAGCATCGACAACCCGGGCGCAGCAGGCGACGCCGGCGCGCCGCCCTTGCGCCAGGGGCTGTTTGCGCAGGGCACGCTGGGCACGGCCAGCGCTTCGCTGCTGTCGGTGCCGGTCAGCGCCGTGCGCACCGACAAACCCACACCTTATGTGCAGGCGGTTGAAAACGACCTGGTGGTACACAAGAGCGTCGAGCTGGGTGCGCGCGGCACCGCCGGCAAAGACAGCGTGGTAGCCGTCAAGGGCCTGGCCGACGGCGCGGTGGTGATACGCGGCGAGATCGGCCCATTGCGTGAGGGCACCAAAGTGCGCTTCACACAGCTTCCGGCTGCGGCGCAAGCGGCCAGTGCACCCGCCAAGCCGGCGCCCTGAGGACTCACGCGCATGTGGTTCACGCAGGTCAGCCTCAGGAATCCCGTGTTCGCCACCATGGTCATGCTGGCCATCGTGGTGCTGGGACTGTTCTCCTACCAGCGCATGCAGGTCGACCAGTTCCCGAACATCGACTTTCCGGTGGTCGTCATTACCGCCGAATACCCGGGCGCTTCGCCCGAAATCGTTGAAAGCGAAGTCACCAAAAAAATTGAAGAAGGCGTCAACTCGATCGCCGGCATCAACGCGCTGACCTCGCGCAGCTACGAAGGCCAGTCGGTCGTCATCATGGAGTTCCAGCTCTACGTCGACGGGCGCCGCGCTGCCGAGGACGTGCGCGAAAAGATCGCCGCCATCCGGCCCACCCTCCGAGATGAAGTGAAAGAGCCGCGCGTGCTGCGCTTCGACCCGGCAAGCCGGGCGATCTGGTCCGTTGCAGTGTTGCCCAATGCCCAAAGCGGCAATGCCATGTCGGCCGTGGAGCTCACCAACTGGGCCGACCAGGTCTTGAAAAAGCGCCTGGAGAACGTACGCGGTGCGGGCTCCGTCACGCTCGTGGGCGGCACCAAGCGCGAAATCAATGTCTACCTGAATCCGCAGGCCATGGAGTCGCTGGGCATCACGGCCGACCAGGTGGTCAATGCCGTGCGCAACGAGAACCAGGATTTGCCGGTGGGTGCCATCCGCTCGCTGCAGCAGGAGCGCGTCGTCAAGATCGATGCGCGCATGAAGCGCCCCGAAGATTTCGGAAAAATCATTGTGGCGCGCAAGGGCGCTGCGCCGGTCACGGTGGACCAGGTGGCACGCGTTGCCGACGGCGCACAGGAAATCGACAGCCTGGCGCTGTACAACGGCCAGCGCACACTGCTGCTGTCGGTGCAAAAAGCGCAGGACGAAAACACTATTGCCGTGGTCGATGGCTTGAACCAGGCCATCAAGGACATCCAGCCGCAATTGCCGACCGGTGCGCGACTGGAGCTCATCACCGATGGCTCGCGGCCGATTCGTGTGGCCGTTGAAAACGTGCGCCGCACGCTGATTGAAGGCGCACTGCTGACGGTGCTGATTGTTTTCCTGTTCCTGAATTCGTGGCGCTCCACGGTGATCACCGGGCTCACGCTGCCGATCTCCATCATCGGCACCTTCCTGTTCATGAACCTGTTCGGCTTCACCATCAACATGATCACGCTGATGGCGCTGTCGCTGTGCGTGGGCCTGTTGATTGACGACGCCATCGTGGTGCGCGAGAACATCGTGCGCCATGTGCAGATGGGCAAGGGACCCTACCAGGCCTCGCTGGACGGCACGCAGGAGATCGGCCTGGCCGTGCTGGCCACCACGTTTTCCATCGTGGCGGTGTTCCTGCCGATCGGCTTCATGGGCGGCATCATCGGCAAGTTCTTCCACGAGTTCGGCGTGACCATCGTGGCGGCGGTGCTGATCTCGATGTTCGTGAGCTTCACGCTGGACCCGATGCTCTCCAGCATCTGGCACGACCCTTCGATAGAAGCGCACGGAAAACGCCATGCGCCCGTCACTTTCTACGACAAGACCATAGGCCGCGTCACCGGCTGGTTTGACCACGCCACCGACTCGCTGAGCAACAGCTACCAGGGCATCCTGCGCTGGTCGCTGGGCCACAAGCTGGCCACCCTGGCCCTGGCCGTGATGATTTTTGTCACCAGCATTTTCATGGTGCCGCTGCTGGGCACCGAGTTTGTGCCCAAGGCCGACTTCTCGGAAACCTCACTCAACTTCTACACGCCGGTAGGCTCCTCGCTGGAAACCACCGAAGCCAAGGCGCAGCAGGTGGAAGCCATCATCCGCGAATTCCCCGAGGTGAAATACACGCTGGCCACCCTGAATACAGGCAATGCCCAAGGCAAGATGTACGCCAGCATTTATGTGCGCCTGGTGGACCGCAAGGCACGCACCCGCAGCGTCGACCAAATGTCGGGCGTGCTGCGCGAGCGCCTCAAGCAGGTGCCCGGCATCACCGTGACGCACGTCGGGCTGCTCGACGCGGTGGGCGGCAACAAGCAGGTGGAGTTTTCCCTGCAGGGAACGGATTTGAAAGAGCTGGAGCGCCTCACGCGCGCCATCAACGACAAGATCCGCGGCATCCCCGGCCTGGTAGACCTGGACTCCAGCGTCAAGGCCGACAAGCCGGTGATTGAAATTGATGTGCGGCGCGACGCAGCCTCCGACCTGGGCCTGTCGGTGTCGCAGATCGCTGCCTCATTGCGCACATTGGTGGCCGGGCAGACGGTGGGCAACTGGCGCGCGCCCGACGACCAGACCTACGACGTGAACGTGCGTCTGGCACCCGATGCGCGCAATGCGCCGCAGGACCTGGAGCGTCTGCCCTTCATGAGCACCCCTGGCAGCAGCGCCGACGGCGCCGCGCATATAGTCCGGCTCAACCAGGTAGCCACCGTGAAGGAATCCACCGGGCCCAACCAGATCAACCGGCGCGACATGGCGCGCGAAGTCGCCATCAACGCCAACGTCTACAACCGCTCGGCCGGCGAGGTGTCGAACGACATCAAGGCAGCGCTGGAGAACTTCAGCTTTCCGCCCGGTTACCGCTACCAGTTCAGCGGCTCCACCAAGAACATGGCTGAATCCTTTGGCTACGCCGTGTCGGCACTGGTGATGGCCATTTTGTTCATCTACATGATCCTGGCCAGCCAGTTCAAGAGCTTTTTGCAGCCGATGGCGCTGATGACCTCGTTGCCGCTGACGCTGATCGGTGTGGTGCTGGCCCTGCTGCTGTTTCGCTCCACGCTCTCTATGTTTTCCATCATCGGCGTGGTGATGCTGATGGGGCTGGTCACCAAGAACGCCATCTTGCTGGTGGACTTTGCCATTCGCATGCGTGCCGACCAGGTGGACGTGGATGGCCACCGCGTTCCGGGCATGAACCGCAGCGATGCGCTGCTGCATGCCGCCAAGGTGCGGCTGCGCCCCATCCTGATGACCACGCTGGCGATGATTTTCGGCATGGTGCCGCTGGCTTTTGCCCTGACCGAGGGCTCGGAACAGCGCGCGCCCATGGGCCAGGCCGTGATCGGCGGTGTCATTACCTCTTCGCTGCTGACCTTGGTGGTGGTGCCGGTGACGTATTGCTACCTGGACGACCTGGGCCAGTGGTTCAAGCGCAAATTCGGCCCCAGAACACCGCCGCAAGACCCCGCAGACATGCCTGCCGCAACGCCGGCCACCGTCATGGGCGACCGCTAAAATCAAAGGTTTATCTCGTGTACAGCTCACCCTCCCCCATTTCGCCAACCTACAGGTCCGCCATGAACTACGAACAAGCCCGATTCAACATGATTGAGCAGCAAATCCGCCCCTGGGAAGTGCTGGACAACCAGGTCCTTTCCCTGCTGGCCGTGGTCAAGCGCGAAGACTTTGTGCCGGCCGCCCAGAAGGCACTGGCCTTTGTCGACATGGAAATCCCGCTGGGCACCGGGCCCGGCCAGTGCATGCTGGCGCCCAAGGTGGAGGCCCGCATCCTGCAGGAACTGGCCGTGCAAAAGCATGAAAAGGTGCTGGAAATCGGCGCTGGCTCCGGCTACATGGCCGCACTGCTGGCGCACCGTGCGCAGCAAGTGATCACGCTGGAGATCGACCCCAAGCTCGCACAGACCGCACGCGACAACCTGCAAAGGGCAGGCCTTTACAACGCCGAAGTGCGCACCGGCGACGGCGCCGCAAAAATCGCCCAGGCCGTTTCCAGCAACGACCCGCTTCGTGGACCGTTTGACGTGATCGTGCTCAGTGGCTCGGTCGCCGAAGTGCCGGCTTCGCTGCTGTCCCTGCTCAAGGTGGGTGGCCGCCTGAGCGCCATCGTGGGTTTTGAGCCGGTGATGCGCGCGACCCTGGTCACACGCGTAGCCGAAGACGCCTGGCGTACCACCCAGGCCTGGGACACCGTGGCGCCGCGCCTGCTGAATTTCCCTGAGCCCTCGAAATTCAGCTTCTGAGCCTGGCCGCCGTACACAACTTCACCAACGCCAAGCACGCATTCCAACGCAGGACAGCCGACCATGATTCCCCAACTGAGCCCCGTCAACTTCGCCGAGTGGCGCAACAACGCCGGGGAAGGCGCGCCCGCCCTGCCTGTGGTGCTGGACGTGCGCGAGCCCTGGGAACTGCAGACGGCCTCGGTCAAGGAGGACGGCTTCAGGCTGGTGCACATCCCGATGCGGGAAATACCCACGCGCCTGGCTGAGCTGCAGGAAATCGGAGCCGGCACCGGCCAGCCGATCGCCTGCCTCTGCCACCACGGCATGCGCAGCCTGCAGGTGGCCAACTATCTGACACAAAGCGGCTTCACCGAGGTCGTCAACCTGCAGGGCGGCATTGACGCGTGGTCGCAGCAGGTGGACCCGTCGGTCCCTGTGTACTGACCTTTGCCGCCGCTGCGCACCGTACTCACTCCATCCACCCATTCCTCAGGACCTTTATGACCACGCCCAAGAAACCGCCGGCGCTACGCCTGTCGATGTTGCCCCTGTCGATTGCCGTCACCGCAGCGCTGATGATGGCGGCGCCGGCCGCGCAGGCCCAGAGCCTGGTGGAACTGTATGAGTCGGCCCGCGCCTTCGACGCTGCCTACCAGTCGGCCAAGCTGCAGTACGACGCCAACCTCGCCAGGGCCGACCAGGCCAAGGCCGGCATCTTGCCGACGGCAGGCATTTCGGCGGGTGTGTCGCGCACCGGCTTTGAAAACACCGCACCGGTGATAGACCGCAGCTTCAACACACAAAACGCCACGCTCAACCTTTCGCAGCCGCTGTACCGACCGGCCAACTGGGCCACCTACCAGCAGGCCTCCAGGCAGGTCGAGCAGTCCCAGGCGCAACTCGAAACCGCCAACCAGGACCTGATCGTGCGCACCAGCCAGGCGTACTTTGACGTGCTGGCCGCACAGGACACGCTGACGTTTGTCCGGGCGCAAAAAGCCGCAGTGGCCGAGCAGCTGGCGTCGGCCAAGCGCAACTTTGAAGTGGGTACATCCACCATCACCGACACCCGCGAAGCGCAGGCGCGCTACGACCTGGTCATCGCCCAGGAAATCGCCGCCGAAAACGATTTGCGCGTCAAAAAAATCGCGCTGGACACGCTGGTCGGGAAAACCGAAACGCAACCCAAACCCCTGCTGGCGCCCGTCAATTTGCCGGCCGTGGTACCTGCCGATGTGAACATCTGGGTGCAGCAATCAGAAGCAGTGCACCCGAATATCCGTCTGGCGCAAAGCGGGCTGGAGATCGCCGACCTGGAAGTCAAAAAAGCCGAAGCCGGCCACAAGCCGACGCTGGACGCGACGGCCAGCTACAACGTGACGCGCAACCCGTCGGGCACGGCCACCACCATCCCGCCGTTTGCCTTTCGCACCAACACAACCACCATCGGTGTGGTGCTGAACGTGCCGCTGTTCGCCGGTTTTGCGACGCAAAACCGCGTGCGCGAAACCCTCTCGCTGAAAGACAAGGCGCAAAGCGACCTTGAAGGTGCGCGCCGCACCGTGGCCCAGGCCACGCGCACGGCCTATTTCGGCGTGCTGTCGGGCCAGGGCCAGGTCAAGGCGCTGGAAGCCGCCGAGCTGTCAAGCCAGAGCGCACTGGATGCCAACAAGCTGGGTTACCAGGTCGGCGTCCGCATCAACATCGATGTCCTCAACTCGCAGAGCCAGCTGTTCCAGACCAAACGCGACCTGGCCAAGGCGCGCTACGACGTGCTGTTGGGCGACCTGAAACTGCGCCAGGCCAATGGCACGCTGACACCGGAAGACCTGCAAAAAATCAACGCACTGCTGGCCAGGTAAATCGCGGTACGCTTCACAACACTCCAACAAAGGCCCGGCCCGGGGCCAGAATTTCCATGTTGATGCCCGCACACAATCCCCTGCCCTTGCCGATAGAGGCTGAACGCGTGACCGATGCGCCGGTACACATCCCCAAAGGCCCCAGCTTCGAGCTGATCGAGGAAACCACCTGGGAAGAACTCAAGCGCGCGGGACGCCAGCAACCGTTTGACAAACCCGTGCTGGTCAAGGGCGGCATCCATCACTGGCCGGCCTGGAAAAAATGGTCGTTTGAATTCCTCGCCGACGTCTGTGCCGGCAAGGGCGCCGAGGTGCCGGTCAAGTTTACCGATGGCCTGGTCGAACAGGGCGTGACCAAGGGCCGCCCCTTCCTTCCGGTTGCGCCCTACCTGCGGGAACTCGGCAAGGCGGCGCAACGCACGCCGGACCCCATGGCAGGTCTGCTGCCCAAGCCGGTGCGGGACAGCTACAAACCCGGCGAGCGCTTTCACCTGAACTGGGCCCACATGCAGTCGTTCAAGCCGACGACCTTGTACCTGGCGCAGTGGGACATCCTCGAAAAATACCCCGAGCTGCGGCGCGACCTGCTCATCAAGAGCCTGTGGCCCGGCCGCATGACCTGGGAATACGTGTTCATGGGCCCGGCCAATACCGTGACCGGCCTGCACAACGATTTCCCGCACAACTGGTTTGTGCAACTCCAGGGCGTCAAGGAGTTCATCCTTTTCTCACCCGACCAGCGCCAGCACATGTGCCCGGCCGCCAAATACGACTGGGGTGCCACGCTGAGTGACATCAACGTCTCGCGCCTGCCCGAGCAAGTCCGCGAACTCGCCTCCTTCGAAAAAGCCCATGGCTACCACGCCCGCGTTGAAGCCGGCGATGCCCTGTTCATCCCCAAGCGAACCTGGCATTCAGTGGTGTCAGTGGAGCCCTCCATCAGCCTGGGCATGTTTGGCCTGACGCCTTATGAAGTGGCGACCGGCGGCGCCTGGGCCACGCTGCGCGACTGGGCGCATCACCTGCGCCTTTATGCCTGGGGCAACTGCACTTGTCATCAGGTACTGAAGTAGCCCCCAAGCTCCCACTTCGTGTGGCTACCCCCCCCCCGAGGGGCCGCTGCGCCTGCGGTCTGGCAAAGCCAGTCCCGCGGCCCCGGCCTGAAAGGGGAAATCCGTGCTCGCTAGATACTAGATGAGTGTCAGGATGACGTAGGTGCCGAAACCGAAGAGGCACGCGGCCATGAAGAGCAGCATCCAGAACCAGATCGGTACCCGTAGTTTGGTTTTGGATGGTTCGGTCATGGTGTGGCCTTACTTCGCTGGGGCTGCCAAAAAGCTCTCGAGCGCACTCACCGTCTTCACCGTGGCGCCCCGATTGCGGTCGGCGAAGGCCAACCCGGCCGCCACGGAGGCTGCGCGTGCTTCGGGTTTGTCCATCAGCTTTCGGGCGGCACGCACGCCCTGCTCCATGTCGACCACACGCCGGGCTGCACCGGCCTCGATGGCCAGCTCGGCGGCTTCGGTGAAGTTGAAGGTATGGGGGCCCATCACGACCGGGCAGCCACAGGCAGCCGCCTCGATCAGGTTTTGCCCGCCCAGCGGCGCGAAGCTGCCGCCCAGCAAGGCGACATCGCTCATCGCGTAATACAGCGCCATTTCACCCAGCGAGTCGCCCAGCCACACATCCGCATGCAGCGCATCGTCGTTCACGGCCGGACCGCCCGCCGTATCGGGCCAGTGCGAGCGGCGCGAGACGCGCAGGCCGTGCTGCTGCACCAGAGCCTCCACCTCATTGACGCGTTGCGGGTGGCGCGGCACCAGCAACACCCTGAACTGGCTTCCCGGCCCCTCCTTGTGTGCTTCTGCCTGCAATTCATTTGCTACAAAATTGATAGCTTGTTGCGCCCGCTCAGATTGGGCTGTGGCACTTAATTGCTTTAAAAATTCCTGCTCTTCGCCTTCACGTGAGCTGGCAAACATAAGCACCGGAAGCCCGAGCGTCCGGCGCCAGACCTTGCCTTTTTCCAGCTGGGCGTCGTCGGGCGAAGCGTCAAATTTGAGGTTGCCGAACACGCCGCTCACCGCAGCACCCGCCTGGCGAAAGCGCCGGGCGTCGTCATCGGTCTGGGCATACACCGCAGACAACGCCGCGTAAGCCGGAAACGACAGCGGCGACATTTTCAGCGCCTGCTGCAGGGATTTTTCAGACAACCTGCCGTTCACCAGCACCAGCGGCATGGCACGCGCCTGGGCTGCGGCCACCATGTTGGGCCAGATCTCGGTTTCCATCAGCAGGCCCAGGCGTGGCTTGAAGTGGCCAAAAAACCGCGCCACTGCGCCCGGGCTGTCCCAGGGCTGCCATACCTGCACGTCGCCGGGCTGCAGCAGGGCCACGCCCTCGGCACGTCCGGTGGCCGTGCCATGCGTCAGCAAAATACGCAAGCCGGGGTGTTGCGCGCGCAGCGCCTTGAGCAGCATGGCCGCCGTGCGCGTTTCGCCGAGCGAAACGGCATGCAGCCAAACCAGCTCAGAGGCGGTTTCCACCGGCTGGGTGTAGTGGCCAAAGCGTTCCTGCACCGCCTGAAGGTAGCCGGGCTCCTGCCTGCCGCGGCGCGCCAATTTGCGGCGCAGCAGCGGCTGACCCAGCCACATCAGAAGCGAATAAAGTTTCAGGGCCAGCGCACTCATTTCGCCCCGCCGGCACGGGTGGGGCTGCTCACCGCCCAGCAAGCCAGCCAGGCCTGCCAGACGGTTTCCACCGTGGGTGCCGGGCGCGCAAACACGCTGACCTGCCGCCCCCCGTGGCCAAGGGTGCCGGGGCCGGTGCGCCACGCCGTGTCGAAGTTGTAGATCTGCACATGCGGCAAATCCAGCGCCACGGCAATATGGCTGACACCGCTGTCGACACCAATGACACCGGCGCACTGCGCCAGCGCTTCAGTGAGCGCGTCGAGCGGCAGCAGAGGCAGCACCAGGGCGCTGTCCGCGGCGGTTTTGGTCAGCGCCTGCGCAATGGCCTGGCTGGTGGCCAGCTCGTGTGCGTTGCCGTGCGCCAGTGCCACCGGGTAGCCGGCCGCATGGAGGCGCCGCCCCAAGGTGATCCAGTGGTCCAGCGGCCACTCCTTGTCGGCGCGCGAGGTGCCGTGGACCAGTACCACCCGGCCTTTCGACGCTGCAGGTGCTATCTTTTCAGTAGCTGCTTGCGCCCGTCCCTCAAGGGCTGCAGGTATTTTTAATCCAAAATCCGGCGCGCCTTTCAGGGTGTAGCCCAGCGCGCGCGCCGCCAGCTCGCGCGAGCGCTGCACCGCGTGAATATGCGGTGGGAGGGTGATGGCCATGTCGGCCACCCAGCGGGTAGGCGCTTCATAGCCCGAGCCCTCGGTCTGGTTGGCCAGCGCGTAGCGTTTGCCGCCCGGCGCCAGCGCGGCAAGCCGCGCCACCAGCGCCGACTTGGTCAAGCCCTGCAGGTCGATGACGGCGTCATAGGCCTCACGTTGAAGTTCGCGCTGGAAGGCACGCCATTCGTTTCGCGTTGCCAGCGTCCAGAATGATTTGCGCCAGCGCCGGATCTCACAGGGAATCACGCGGTGCAGACCTTTGTGGCGCGCCAGCAAGGGGGCAAAGGCCTTTTCCACTACCCAGTCAATCTGCGCGTCCGGGAGCGCGGCGTGGATGTCCTGCACTACCGGCAGGGTGTGCACCACGTCGCCCAGGGAGGACAGCTTGACCAGGAGAATTTTCATGAGGTATTTTAGGCCCCCACGGTCGTTCGCTTCGCGTAACTCCCTGCCCCCCGAGGGGGCCGCCCGCCTGTGGCCCGGCAAAGCCGAAAAACTGGCACACCCCTATCGGGCTCACTGCGTGTAGCCCTTTTCCCCTTGCAGGGGACGGTGCCTGCGGCCCGGCAAAGCCGGTTCCGCTGCACCCGCTGGCTTGAAGAGTTCAATGGGCGTAACTAACGGAGGTATTTCACCAGTGGGGGCCGAGGGTCCGGCTTTGCCGGCCCCAGGCGCCGCCCCCTCGAGGGGGGAACAGACTACACGCAGTGAGTCTGGAAGGGGGTGAGCTTAATGTGAGGCGGCAGCGAAGCTGGCGCCGGGCTTGACGCTCCGCAACAAGGTCAGCATGTCGGTCTCGATGCGCTCCAGTGCCTTTTGGGTGTGGCCCTCAAAGCGCAGCACCAGCACCGGCGTGGTGTTGGATGCACGGATCAATCCAAAGCCGTCGGGCCAGTCAACGCGCACGCCATCAATCGTCGAGATCCTGGCAGGCGCCGCGAATTTCGCGGATTTGATCAAGGCCTCCACCACCGTGTGCGGCTCGCCTTCCTTGCAGGCCACGTTCAGTTCGGGCGTGCTGAAGCTGGTAGGCAGGGCATTGAGCACGATGCCGGCGTCGGGCACGCGGCTCAGGATTTCCAGCAAGCGCGCGCCGGCGTAAGTGCCGTCGTCAAAGCCGTACCAGCGCTCCTTGAAGAAGATATGGCCGCTCATTTCGCCGCCCAGCGGCGAATCGACTTCTTTCATCTTCGCCTTGATGAGTGAGTGGCCGGTCTTGTACATCAACGGCACACCACCAGCGGCCTCGATCTCGGGCGCCAGGCGCTGCGAGCATTTCACGTCGAACAAGATGGTGCCGCCCGGCACGCGTGAGAGCACGTCGCGGGCAAACAGCATCATCTGCCGGTCGGGGTAAATGTTCTGGCCGTCTTTGGTGACGATGCCGAGGCGGTCGCCGTCGCCGTCAAAGGCCAGGCCCAGTTCGGCCTTGCCGCTTTGCAGGGCCTTGATCAAATCCTGCAGATTTTCGGGCTTGCTGGGGTCGGGGTGGTGGTTGGGGAAATTGCCGTCCACTTCACTGAAGAGTTCGGTCACCTCGCAGCCGAGCGCGCGAAAGATCGCAGGCGCCGAAGCGCCGGCTATGCCGTTGCCAGAGTCGATAACGATTTTGAGCGGACGCTCGAGCTTGATGCCGGACACGATGCGGTCGCGGTAGGCCGTTTCAACATCGACCTGGCGAATGGCGCCGGCCTGGGACGGCAACACCCATGTCTCGCCTTCCATCGCGCGGCGCAGCGCCTGGATTTCTTCGCCATAAATGGCGCGGCCTGCCAGCACCATCTTGAAGCCGTTGTAGTCCTTGGGGTTGTGACTGCCTGTGACCTGGATACCGGAAGCCGTGAGGGTGCTGGCCGCAAAGTACAGCATGGGGGTGGTCACCATGCCGACGTCGATCACTTCCATCCCCACCGCGGCCAGGCCGCGCATCAGCGCTGCACTGAGCGATGGCCCGCTGAGGCGCCCGTCACGGCCTACCGCCACGGATTTCTCACCTTCGGCCAGCGCCGCCATGCCAAAAGCCTTGCCCAGCGCCTCGGCCATTTCCTCATGGATGGTGGAGGGCACGACACCGCGGATGTCGTAGGCCTTGAAGATGGACGGGTTGATTTGCATCGGCGAGATCCTTCAATTTGATGGGTTTGATTGTAGGGGGCGGTCCTTTCGCGAACTGTAGGCCGCCACCGTTTCCAGGGGGCCCGTTCAGACTATGGAAAGCTTCGCCAAAGTGGTATCTAACCGGTCTCCAACGAGGCAAAAAACAGCTAGCCTGGACAGGAATTTTGAAGGCTTTTTCGACCAAAGGGACATGTCCGAAAACGGCTAGTCAACAGCCTGCTGCGGCGTATCATTTCCCTCATGAACCGCGAAACCACCCCTCTTGCCGACAACGACTGCTACCTTGCCCTGAAGGCGCGGGACGCCCGGTTTGACGGCAGCTTTTTCACCGGTGTGACCTCCACCGGCATCTATTGCCGCCCGGTCTGCAGCGTGAAAACCCCCAAGCGCGAAAACTGCCGCTTCTTTCACCACGCTGCCCAGGCCGAGAGCGCGGGCTTTCGTCCCTGCCTGCGCTGCCGGCCCGAGCTGGCGCCGCATTCAGTGGTGTGGTCAATACAGGATGCGTCCTACATCCTGGCGCACCAGGCGGCGCGCCTGCTGGATGAGCCCGAGGTGTGGACCGAGGAAGCACCTTCTGTAGAAAAGCTGGCCGCCAGGCTGGGCGTGAGCGATCGCCACGTGCGACGGATTTTCGAGGCACAGTTCGGCGTCTCGCCCATGCAATACCTGCAGACGCACAGGCTGCACACGGCCAAACAATTGCTGGCCGACACCAATCTGCCCATCACGCAGATTGCGCTGATCAGCGGTTTTGCCAGCGTGCGGCGCTTTAATGCTGCCTTTGTGGAGCACTACAAACTCAACCCCACGCAGCTTCGGCGCCAGGGCCCGGCCCGGGTCGGCGAGGTGGGCGAAGGCGTCATCGTGCGGCTGGGCTACCGCCCGCCCTATGACGTGCAGGCGATGCTGGCCTTCTTCAGCAAGCGCTGCATCAGTGCCATTGAATTCATTGACGCGGACGCTGCGCAGCCCGCTCTGGGCCGGACTTTCAGCATCGAGTCGGGCGGCAAGCTGCATGCCGGCTGGCTGCTCGCAAGCTTTGATGAAAGCCGTTCGCAGTTGGTGCTGCGCGTCAGCGATTCGCTGCGCGAAGTGTTGCCGCTGGTGATACGCCGCGTGCGCACCACCTTTGACCTGGACGCTGATCCGGCCACCATCAACAGCGTACTGCACGACAGTTTTCCCGAAGGCGACGGCCTGCGAGTGCCAGGCGCGCTGGATGGCTACGAGCTGGCGGTGCGCGCCGTGCTGGGCCAGCAGATCACCGTGGCCGCCGCGCGCACGCTGGCGCAGCGCATGGTGGACCGTTTTGGCGAACCCGTGGAAACACCGTGGCCACAGCTGACGCGCCTCTTTCCCGCCCCGGCCGTACTGGCCGCAGCCAGTGGCGATGCGCTCGGGCAACTGGGCATCGTCAGGCAGCGCCAGGCCGCCATCGTGGGAATCGCGCAGGCAGTGGCAGAAAAACGCCTTCAATTGCACAGTGGCGCCGACATCAACACGACGGTGGCTACGCTTAAAGGGTTGCCCGGCATCGGTGACTGGACGGCGCAATACATAGCCATGCGGACATTGCGCTGGCCCGATGCGTTTCCTTCAGGCGATGTGGCGCTACACAAGGCGCTGGGTGTGCAGGAAAAAAAGAACCCGGCACGGGAGGCTGAGCTGGCCTCGGATGCATGGAAACCCTGGCGCAGCTACGCGGTGATACGCGCCTGGAGCGGCACGCTCGAGCGCCCCGGCTGACGGCGCAATAGCGACAACATGCCGATTCATGCGTTCGGGGAATGAATGCAGCGCTTCGATTTCATTGGACGGTCCAGCGCCTTGGCGCGAACATCGCCGGTGAATGATCGAGCCAGTCTTTGCCCGTAAAAGAGACAAGTCAGCTTAAGCCGCCTATTCAGGCCCGAAAAAGACCTGATAAGGCAGAAACTCGAAACCATTCAAAGGTGAACAAGATGAAATTCGACAACTCCGTCGTCCAGACGACCTTCCACAGCCCCCTGGGGGAAATGATCATTGCCGCGACTGACAAAGGCCTGGCCGGCACCTGGTTTGCCGGCCAGCGTCACCTGCCGCCGCAACTCGTGAAACCTTATGTGTGGCGCGAAGACCCGGACCACCCGGTGCTCAGGCAGACCATCAAGCAACTCACGGAATACTATGCCGGCACACGCACCGAATTCGACCTGCCGCTGGACCTGGGTCACGGAACGGCCTTCCAGCAGTCGGTATGGCAGGCGCTGCTGGCCATTCCGCAGGGCGGCACCCTCAGCTACGGCCAGGTGAGCCAGCGTATCGGCAAGCCGCAAGCCGTGCGCGCCGTGGGCGCAGCAGTCGGGCGCAACCCGGTCAGCGTGATCGTGCCCTGCCACCGGGTGCTGGGCTCCGATGGCTCACTCACAGGCTACGCAGGCGGCCTGCACCGCAAAACCGCCTTGCTTAAACTCGAAGGCGCACTTCAGGAGAACACGCTGTGAGTTCCAGTCCCTCCGGTATCGCTGCGCCGGTGGGTGCGGCCCTCACCAAGCCCAAAAACTGGGCTGCCGATTTTGTGATGCTGGCCGCCATCTGGGGCTCGTCCTTCCTCTTCATGCGCATCAGCACGGTGGAGTTCGGTCCCCTGCCCACCGCCGCAGTGCGCGTGGGCATTGCGGCGTTGTTTTTGTTGCCCATCGTGTGGCTGCGCGGCCTGTTGCCTCACCTGAAGAAAAACTGGAAACGGATTTTTTTCATCGGCGTGCTCAATTCAGGCATTCCGTTTGCATGTTTTTCGTTTGCACTGCTGTCCATCACCACGGGCCTGTCGGCCATCCTCAACGCCACCGTCCCCATGTTCGGCGCACTGATCGCCTGGCTGTGGCTCAAGGACAAACCCAATGCCTCGCGCATCCTGGGCCTCTTCGTGGGTTTTGCCGGCGTCGCCATGCTGGCCTGGGACAAAGCCACCTTCAAGCCCGATGCCTCGGGTGTAGCACCGGGCTGGGCCGTGCTGGCCTGCCTGTTTGCCTGCCTCTGCTACGGCATATCCGCCAGTTACACCAAACGTTATCTGTCAGGCATGCCGCCGCTGGTCACTGCGGCGGGCAGCCAGATTGGCGCCACACTGGGCCTGGCCCTGCCGGCCGCCTGGCTGTGGCCGGCGCAGATGCCGGGCGCGCATGCCTGGCTGGCGCTGCTGGCCGTAGGTGTGGTCTGCACTGGGCTGGCCTATATTTTGTTTTTCCGCCTGATCGAAAACGCCGGCCCGCCGCGCGCGCTGTCGGTCACCTTCCTGGTGCCGGTGTTTGCCGTGATCTATGGCGTGATCTTCCTCGGTGAGCATGTGACGGCCTGGATGGTGATCTGCGCCGTGGTGATTGTGTGCGGCACGGCGCTGTCGACCGGCCTGCTCAAGCTGGGCCGCAAAGGCCCGACGCAAGGATGACTTCGGCCCGCAAGACCAAGCTCAAGCTGACCGCGCCCAAGCCTCGCAACCCTCTGGTGGCGCCGGCGTCGCAGCGCAAGGCCGGCTCGCACCGCAAATCCGAAGCGAGCCTGCGCAAGAAGGAAAAGATGGCGCTCAAAAAGCAGCTGTTTCAGCTGTAAATATGCGCGTCTCCCGGGTTGGGTGAGAATCGTGGCTCCAACCATCCGATTCAAACAACCAGATCGACTCGCATGCAGCAGTTCGACGTTCATGGCCAGTCGACCTGGCGCCGCACCACTTGATCGACTTCAACAACGTGAATCCAGCGAAACTGATGCCCAATCCCTGTTTCGAGCGAACGCCCAGCCGACAGCTTCGTTGTCCGTCAACGACACGCCCATGCTAAACGTCAGGCCGCACAATCTGCCACCCACCTCATGTCAAGTTCCCACCCTGAAGAGTCGCAGCAACCAAAGCGCGCTACCTGGCGCGGCCTCCTGATAGGCGCTTTTTTGCTCACGATCACCTGGCTCGGCGCTGTAATGCTGGAACCGGATCTTGTGGATGCCTCAGTCCAATCCGCAGATCCTTCCGTCATACGTGTCAACACGCCTATGTATTCTTCGGGCAGTTTCCGGCAACCTCGGCCGCCTGGCGCATTGCCTTATGGTCGTTGGGGCTGCCGGTTTCTTTTTTTTTCGGGGCATGGCTAGGCGCGCGGTGGCAAAGTGCGGCCTAAACCTTACCCAATCCGTACCTGACTCGAACTCCAGGCCTATACAAAATATGAACTATCAATACCTGCTCATTGCGATATCCACGGCATCACTGATGGCATGTGCAATTCCACCGACAACAACGGCTCAACAGAAGGCAGTGATAGCAGGACCCAATGATGCCAATGCGAAAAGCTTCCTCCTTACACAGGTGGTCACGCAAGTTCCACTTGGCAGCCGGGTTCTGAATATCCAGTACGGCTGGAGCTGCTTCACGGGCAACTCGGTCGACTGGCGCGGCGGAAGAATCAACCTGACAGATGACGAATTCAAGGATGCCTTTCGCAAAGAGTTCACTCAGTCCAACTACAAGGTTGCGGGCGACCCAAAAGCCCTGTTTGTTGACAAGACCGTTGCGAATGCGGAGTTGCTTGTCGCTGGAGCCATTGAAAAATACGAGTCCAATCTCTGCTTTCCTTTCTCCGGCAGCCCAAATGCAGATATCGGCATTACCGGCAAGCTAAAGGGTTCCACTTACCTGCAGGTTCGCTGGCAAGTCTTTAGCACAGCCTCCGGAAAAGTTGTTTTTGAAACCACGACAGATGGGTCTTTCAACGCTCCGGAAATTACTTCCGGCAGCGTGCCTGAGTTCCTTAAAAAGGCATTTGAGGCAAATGTCAGAAATCTGCTGGCGGAGCAGCGCCTGTATGAACTTGCAAAACCGGGCAAAGATGCCGCAAAGGCCAGCCCCATATGATCCATTAGGGACTTCGCGACGTCTGGCTGGCCCTACTGCAACGCGCCCGCCACCACATTGATGCTAAGCGCCAGGATCAGCATATTGAAGCCGAACGACAGCACGCTGTGCACCAGCGTGAGACGGCGCATCTCGCGCGAGGTGACCTGCACGTCGGAGACCTGCGAGGTCATGCCGACCACGTGGGCGTAGTACAAAAAATCGAAATAGTCCGGATCCAGCCCTCCGGGAAAACACAGGCCAGGCCCATCGGGCTCTCCGAGTTTTTCCTCGTGGTAATAGCGGTGCGCGTAGCGAAACGCATAAATGGTCTGCATGAACAGCCAGGAGGCGGCCAGTGCCGCGACTGACAACACGATGCGCAGCGTGCGCTCCATCCCTGACAGATTTTTGGACTGCTGCATCATGACCGTGATGGCCGCGACGCAGGCCATGGTAGCCAGCAGCATCAGCAAAAACAGGACCACGCTGGGCTCATCTTGTGCCTGCGCGCGCTCGCGCGTGCGTTTGGCGTCGAAACGCACGCACAGCCACCAGGCCAGCCACAGGTAAACGCCGACTCCGGCACACCAGCCCAGCAGGCCGCAAAACTGCCAGCCCAGGGGCAACGGTAAGGCCGCCACCACCAGCCCGGCCACCAGACCCAGGGTGAGACGCTGCGGTCCCGTGGTTTCGGAGAAATGTTTGCGCATGGGTGCATTGTGGGGCCGGTGGCGCCCCAGCTTCAAGCCCGCAGCCTCAAGGCAGGCTTGAAGAACCGACGGTGCGTGCCGGTACCACTCGTGGCAATGCGCGTTGTCCATGGTCGGGTGCGCTTCAACCTTCATCGGGATTGTCAACACCCTGAACACTACATAACAGGCAATTCCGTCGTTGAGAGCACCTGCTTCAGCACGACGAAGGTGCGGATCTGCCGCACCCCCGGGAGGTAGAGCAGCTCCGCGGCATGCAGGCGGTTAAACGATTCGTTGTCCTGCGTGCGGACGGTGACGAAATAGTCGAACTCGCCCGTCACCACCACGCATTCCAGGCAGCCCGGCACCTTCTGCACCGCTTTTTCGAAGTCGGCGAAGGACTGCGGTGTGGACCGGTCCAACACCACGCCGATCACGACCAGCATGCCAAGGTTCAGCGAAGCAGGATTGAGCAACGCGACGATGCGCTGTACCAGGCCCATCGACTTCAGGCGCTCCACCCGGCGCAAGCAGGCTGCGGGGCTCAGGTGCACCTTGGCTGCCAGTGCCACATTGGAGATCGATGCATCGCGCTGGAGCAAGCGCAGGATCACTCGATCAACCCGGTCCAGGTCAGGTCGCGGGGTAGTTGTTTCATTCTGTAAACGCACTTTTATTTCTCTTTTTTCTTTAATCACACACTTCTCCAAATTTCTGAATTCAATTATTCAAATAATTGATCTCAAAAGTCAATCATGTTGCAACCCTGTTGCGTGGCCTCGGCGATAGACTTTCCTTGACTCCTCAAGCGGATTTCCGACATGCCCTCCAACTTTGCCGCTTGGGAATTCTGGATATCCCGAAACGCAATGCCTGCAGTTTCCTGTTTCGCAATGGTTGATCAACGCGGCCCATGCCGTATCAAAGAGGAGCAATACGATGATGAACCCAAGGTATGAGAAGCGCTTCTTCCTGGCCATGGCGCTGGTCTTGCTGGCCCCATGGGCCAGCGTTCACGCGCAGGGCTATCCGTCCAAGCCGGTCCAACTGGTCATTCCTTTTCCGCCGGGCGGTGCCACCGACATCGCCGGGCGGCTGGTCGCCAAGAAACTGGCTGAACGACTGGGCCAGCCGGTGGTCATCGACAACCGCCCGGGCGCCGGCACCGTCGTCGGCGCCGCTTTTGTTGCCAAGGCGGCGCCGGACGGCTACACGCTGCTGATCAGCTCTGGTTCCACCTTCACGGTGAATCCAGCGCTCATGCCCAAGCTGCCTTACGACCCGATCAAGAGTTTCGAGCCTGTCGGGATGGTGGCGCGCGTTCCCCTTGTTTTGCTGGCCAACGCCGATGTCCCGATCAACGACCTGAAGCAACTCATAACAGCAGTGCGCGCCGCGCCGGACAAGTACGTGTACGGGTCGTTCGGCAACGGCACCACAGGGCACTTCGCCGGCGAAATGCTGTGGAGCGCCGCTGGCATCAAGCTGCAGCACATCGCTTACAAAGGCAGCGCACCGGCGATGAACGACTTGATGGCCGGCCAAATCCCCTTCTCGATTGACACCGTCGCGGCGGCGCTGCCGCAGCTGAAGGCGGCCAAGCCGAGGATCAAGGCCATCGCCGTCACTGGCGAGAGCCGCGCGACGCAAATGCCCACGGTGGCGACTGTGGCGGAGAGCGGTTTCAAAGGTTTCTCGGCCGATTCCTGGCTGGCCATTGCCACGCCCAAGGGGGTGCCGGCGGATGTAAAAGCCAAGCTGCAGAAGGCGCTGGCTGAAACCATGAAAGATCCGGAGCTTCGCGAAAAACTCGTTGCGAACGGACTCGAATATGCCTGGGAGCCCGCTGCCACGGTTGCGGCGCGCATCGAAAACGAGCTGCCCCGCATGCGCGTGATTGCCCTGCGTTCCAACATCCGGATCGATTGAACGTGGCGGCCGGCAAGGACCTCGTGGCCTTCTCCGATTGTTACCCGTGGGGCTGGATTCACTATCTACAGCCTCAGGCTTGACAGGTGAAAGCGTTGCACGTGCGAGTTGGACCGCGTTAAGGAAACTGGAAATGAGAACTGGTCAGTTGATTGCCCGCTTGGCGGGCCTGGTTATCGCAAGCGGTATAGCGTCGTCCATACTGGCCGCGCAGCTTGTAGTCGGTCAGGTGGCGCCGTTGACCGGTATTGACGCGAGCCAGGGCCGCGCCTATGCAGCTGGAATGCAGTTGCATTTCAACGCCGTGAACAAGGCGGGCGGGGTCAACGGAAACACCTTCATCCTGGCGCGCCGCGACGACGCTGGACGTCCCGATGAAACACTCACCCAAACGCGCGCGCTTCTGGCCGAGGACAAGCCCGTGGTGCTTGCCGGCTATTTTGGAAGCCGCAATATCGCCCAGCTGGTTAGCGCGGGCGTATTTGAGCGCGAGCACATCGTGCTGGTCGGCTTCCGCGCGACCGAACTGAATCTGGACGTTCCGCAACTTTATGGCGTGCGTGCCACATTGCGGGACGAACTTGCAAGAATCACGGCGCATCTGGCGACAGTCGGAATCACCAGGCTTGGCTTGTTTTACGAAAACGGCCCCGGTGCTGCGCCACTCATCGCCGCCGCACAGGAAGCAGCGGCGAATGCCAAGGCCAGGATCGTGCAAACGGCGGGTTATGACGCTGGGACCAGCCGCGTGACTGCCGCCGCTGACGCCATGCTGCAAGCCTCGCCGCAGGCGATCATCATGATTGCAAGTGGAGGCGCAGCTTCCGGTTTTATTGAGAAATACCGCTCGGCCGGAGGAACGGCTCAGCTGTTTGCACACTCGGGTGCGGACATTGAGCAGATGGCGAAACGGCTTTCTGACGAGCAAATGCAAGGCATCGCGATCGCCCAGGTTACGCCCAGCCCCTACAAACTGACAAATCGGCTTTCCAAGGAGTTCAACGACATCGCGGCAACGGCCGGCGCGCAGGATGTTCCGATCAGCTACGCAATGATGGAAGGCTTCATCGCGGCCAAGGTGATTGTTGAAGCGGCCCGGCGGCAAGGCTCGCGTGTGACCCGTGAAGGTTTTGCTTCCGCTCTGGATGGACTGGACAGCTTTGACCTGGGAGGATATGTCATCGGATTTCGTCCGGGGATGCGCAATGGTTCGCGCTTCGTGGAGATGACGATCGTCAGCGGGAATGGAAGAATCCGGCAATAGAAAAGCAAGGCCGATACCGCTGCTTTGCGCCACTCACCCAATCTTGAGGACGCAGTCAAAGAACAAGGGCCGGAAAAGAGAAAAGGGTTAGCAGATACTTACCTGCTAACCCTTATCAATATTGGCGGAGTGGACGGGACTCGAACCCGCGACCCCCGGCGTGACAGGCCGGTATTCTAACCAACTGAACTACCACTCCTGGTAGTGACAACATTCGCTCTTTCGAGCCAAGTCGCTTGGCCCTTGCGGGCCGGCGGTTGTCAACTTGCGCCTTGGGCACCACACACAAGGTGCGATGAATGCTGGCGACCCTAAGGGGATTCGAACCCCTGTAGCCACCGTGAAAGGGTGGTGTCCTAGGCCTCTAGACGATAGGGTCAAAACCTTGGAACTTCCGGATGAGCCCCTGCTTTCACATGGGCCCACAAAACTTCAAATTCTTCCCGACTAACTTTTAACTTTTGGTGGAGGTAAGCGGGATCGAACCGCTGACCTCTTGCATGCCATGCAAGCGCTCTCCCAGCTGAGCTATACCCCCGTCAAGTTATTGAGGTTTCCCTGCAATTGTCGAGCCTTGAATTATAGCCCGAAAAATTGGCCTATTTCAAATCCTCAAACAAGCTTGAGCCGGGAGACCACATCTTCGCGCTTCATGAGCTCCAGAATCGCGTCGAGGGACGGGGTTTGCGGCGTGCCCATGACCAGCACGCGTACGGGCATTGCCAGCTGCGGCATCTTCAGGCCGGTGTCGGCCAGCACCTGTTTGATGGCGGCCGAGATCGCGGCCTTGCTCCACTCGCAGGCCACCAGGGAACTGCTCAGTTTTGCAATGGCCGGGCGCACTGCCTCCGTGACGTGCGTGCTGATGTCCTCAGCACTGGGCTTGCCCCCGGTCACCAGCAGTTGCAGCCAGCCGGCCAGCTCTACGAGTGTGCTGCAGCGGTCTTTAAAAAGCCCGCAACCGCGCGTCACCCATACCGGGTCCACGCCGGTAATGCCCTGGGCAGCCAGGAAGGGCTGCACCAGCGTTGCCAGTGTGTCATCAGGAGTGGCCTTCAGGTGTTGGGCATTGACCCAGCGCAGCTTGGCTTCGTCGAACTGCGCGGCGCTCTTGCCCAGGTGATCAAGGTTGAACCATTCAATGAATTGCTCGCGGCTGAAGATTTCGTCGTCGCCGTGGCTCCAGCCCAGGCGCGCCAGGTAATTGACCATGGCGTCGGGCAAATAACCTTCGGCGGCGTACTGCGTCACCGGCTTGGCGCCGTTGCGCTTGCTGAGTTTTTCGCCCTGCTCGTTGAGCACGGTCGGCAGGTGGGCGTACACCGGAGGCTCTTTACCCAGGGCCTTGAAGATGTTGATCTGGCGCGGCGTGTTGTTCACGTGGTCGTCGCCGCGGATCACGTGGGTCATGGCCATGTCGATGTCGTCGACCACCACGCAAAAGTTGTAGGTCGGCGTACCGTCGGGTCGCGCGATCACCAGGTCGTCGAGTTCGTCGTTGCTGATTTCGATGCGGCCCTTGACCTTGTCGTCCCAGACCACGCTGCCGCCTTGCGGGTTCATGAAGCGCAGCACCGGCTGCACGCCATCGGGCACGGGCGGCAAGGTCTTGCCGGGCGCCGGGCGCCAGGTGCCGTCATAACGCGGCTTCTCCTTGGCGGCCATTTGCTTTTCACGCAGGGCGTCGAGCTCGGCCATGCTCATGTAGCAGGGATAGACCAGGCCATCTTTCTGCATCTG
Source organism: Polaromonas sp. P2_G11 (assembly GCF_056403595.1). NCBI lineage: Bacteria > Pseudomonadati > Pseudomonadota > Betaproteobacteria > Burkholderiales > Comamonadaceae > Polaromonas > Polaromonas sp. P2_G11. Next base: position 312,806 of record NZ_JBFUFE010000001.1, read on the forward strand.
CGCAAGCACAGCCTTGTAGCGGTCCATGCGCTGCATCTGGAAGAACGGGCCTTCATCGTGGTTCAGGCCCAGCCAGCGCATGCCTTCGATGATCACGTCGACGGCTTCCTGGCTGGAGCGCTCGACATCAGTGTCTTCGATGCGAAGAACGAAGTCACCGCCGGTGGCGCGCGCAAAAGCCCAAGGGTAAAGCGCTGAGCGAATATTGCCGAGGTGGATGAATCCGGTCGGGGAAGGAGCGAAGCGGGTTCTTGTCTTTTGGGTCATTGAGGCAGTCATGCAGTCATACGATAAGGCTCAGGCCGCGGGACAGGTCGGCCTTGATGTCGTCTACGTGGTCGAGCCCGACGGCCACGCGAACCAGGCCCTGGCCTATGCCGGCGGCCTGGCGCTGCTCTTCGCTGAGGCGCCCGTGCGACGTGGTGGCGGAATGGCTGATGATGGTCTTGGTGTCGCCCAGGTTGGTCGCAATGCTGAGCACCTGCGTGCTGTTGATCACCTTGAAGGCATTGGCGCGTGCCGCTTCCGGCGTGTCGCCAAGCACGTCAAACGACAGCACCGCGCCACCCAGTCCCGATTGCTGGCGCATGGCCAGCTCATGCTGGGGATGCGATTCAAGACCAGGGTAATAAACGCGCGCAACCGCGGGCTGCGTTTCGAGCCACTTTGCGACAGCCAGCGCATTTGCGCTCTGTGCCTGCATGCGGATGTTCAATGTCTCCAGGCCCTTGAGCACGACCCAGGCGTTGAAGGGCGCGAGCGTCATGCCGGCGGTGCGCACGATCGGGCCGAACACGTCGACGATGAGTTTGGACGAGCCGCAGAGCGCACCCGCCATCACACGGCCTTGGCCGTCGAGGTACTTGGTGCCCGAATGCATGATGAGGTCAGCGCCGAATTCCACCGGCCGCTGCAGGGCCGGTGAGCAAAAGCAGTTGTCCACCGCGAGCAAGGCGCCCACGCTGTGCGCAAGATCAGCCAGCGCCCGGATGTCGCAGACTTCGGTCAGCGGATTGGTCGGTGTTTCAGCAAACAGCAGCTTGGTGCCGGGTCGCAATGCGGCCTTCCACTCGCTCACGTCGGTCTGCGACACAAACGTGGTTTCAACGCCGAACTTCCCGAACTCGCGGCCTATCAGGGCGATCGTCGAGCCAAACATGGAACGCGAGCAGATGACGTGGTCGCCGGATTTCAACAAGCCCATGCACATCATCAGGATGGCGCCCATACCGGTCGAGGCGCCGATGGCGGCTTCGGTGCCCTCCATCGCGGCCAGGCGGCGCTCAAAGCTGGTGACCGTCGGGTTGGACGTGCGGCCGTAGGTATAGCCCTCCGTAGGGTCGGCAAAGCGCCGCGCCGAGGTCTCGGCATCGGGTTGCACAAAGCCGCTGGTCAGGTACAGCGCTTCGGAGTTTTCACCGTGCTGGCTGGGCTCCAGCGCGACGCGCACGGCCAGCGTATCGCGGTGCAGGTTGCCGGGCAATTGTTTTTTCGTCATGGGCTCAGGCTTCTTGCGGATTGGGCAGCGCCAGGCGGGACACATCCACATCGCTGTCTTCACCGATTTTCTCGGCGGTGTCGCCACGCTGCGAATTCATCGCCGCGATGGTCTCTGCGGTCACGTCGCCCGTGATGTAAACGCCGTCAAAGCAGGAGGCGTCAAAGCCGTCGAGCTTGCTGTTGAGTGAGCCGATGGCGCGCTTCATGCCTTCCACGTCCTGGTAGATCAGCGCGTCGCAACCAATGACTTCACGGATTTCTTCAATCGTGCGGCCATGGGCCACCAGCTCATCTGGCGTAGGCATGTCGATGCCGTATACGTTGGGATAGCGTACCGGCGGCGCCGCGCTGGCCAAATACACCTTGCGCGCGCCGGCGTCACGCGCCATCTGCACGATCTCACGGCTGGTGGTGCCGCGCACGATGGAGTCATCCACCAGCAACACGTTGCGGCCCTTGAATTCGCTGGCAATCACATTGAGCTTCTGGCGCACGGACTTCTTGCGCACGCCCTGCCCCGGCATGATGAAGGTACGGCCGACGTAGCGGTTCTTGACGAAACCTTCGCGATACGGAATGCCCAGCAGGTGTGCCAGCTGCGTGGCGCTGGGGCGGCTGGATTCGGGGATCGGAATGATCACATCGATCTCGCTGGGTGGCACGGTGGAGACCACGCGCTTGGCCAGCGTCTCGCCCAGGTTCAGGCGGGCCTGGTAGACCGAGATGCCGTCCAGAACCGAGTCGGGGCGCGCCAGGTAGACGAATTCAAAGATGCAGGGATTGAGCTTGGCATTGGGTGCGCATTGCTCGGCATGCACCACACCTTCCATGTCCACATACACGGCTTCGCCGGGCGCGATGTCGCGCTCGAACTGGTGCGAGGTGCCTTCCAGGGCCACCGACTCGCTGGCCACCATGACGGTGGTGCCGTTTTCATTCTCGCCGCGGCCAATGCACAGCGGGCGGATGCCGAACGGGTCGCGAAACGCCAGCAGGCCGTGGCCTGCGATCAGCGCGACGACGGCATAAGAGCCCTTCACACGCTTGTGCACGCCGCGCACTGCGGCAAACACATCAACCGGCTTGAGCGGCAGGCCGCGTGTGGTTTTTTCAAGCTCATGCGCCAGCACGTTGAGCAGCACTTCAGAGTCGCTGTCGGTGTTGATGTGGCGGTGGTCGGTATTGAAGAGCTCGGCCTTGAGCTCGGCCGCATTGGTCAGGTTGCCGTTATGCGACAGCACCAGGCCGAAGGGCGCGTTGACGTAGAACGGCTGGGCTTCGTCTTCGCTGTAGGCGTTGCCTGCCGTGGGGTAGCGCACCTGGCCCAGGCCCACCGTGCCCGGTAGCGCGCGCATGTTGCGGGTGCGAAAGACGTCGCGCACCATGCCCTTGGCCTTGTGCATGTAGAACTTGCGCCCCTGCTGTGTGACGATGCCCGCGGCATCCTGGCCGCGATGCTGCAAAAGCAGCAGGCCGTCATAAATCAGTTGATTGACCGGGGCTTTGCTGACGACGCCGACTATCCCGCACATGGTGTTCCGATCATGATGAGTTGACTCTTCAAAGTTAAATTAAATACTTGGCAAACTGTTCGGGCAATACCGGCTTCAGGGCTTTGAGCGTGGCCGTCAACACCGGCGCGCCCTTTGATTCCCGCCACCAACTGCTGGACTTCAGCGCCGTCATATCGATCACAACGGTCGCGGCCAGCAGCAAAACAATTCCGCGCAACGCACCAAAAGCGGCTCCGAATACTCTGTCCACAGGCGCCAGGCCGACGGCAGCCACCAGCTTCTTCACCACAAAGGCCAGCAACCCTGCCGCGAACACGGCGGCGATAAAGATCAGCACAAACGCCGCCGCATAACGTACCGGGTCAGAAGCAGACTGCACCGGCAAGCGGGTGGCCAGGTCGGGCGCAAACCATTGCGCCACAAAAAACGACACCACCCAGCCCAGCACCGACAACACCTCATACACCAGCCCGCGCCATGCGCCCAACAGCATGGAAAAAACCAGCACTCCCAGCAAAATCCAGTCAACAGCCGTCACGAAACTACTAATTACAAGGTCAGGATGGCAGCGGGTAAATCAAGGCCCTTGATCTTGGTCGCCGCCTTGTCGGCCTCGGCCTTGGTGGCAAATGGGCCCACGCGGACCCGGATGCGCTTGCCGTCTTTGGTTTCCGCCACTTGTGTATAGGTTTTGAGGCCCGCCTTTTCCACCTTCAGGCGCGCTTCGCGGGCCTTGGCCACGTCGGCAAACGCACCGACCTGAACCACAAAACGGCCGTCCGCCTCGCTGGCAGACGGTTTGGCGGCCGGCACAGCGGTGCCGTTCAGCAGTGCGGCGGCACGTGTGGCGTCATCGTTCGCAGCGGGCTTGGCCGGCTTGGTTTCTGACTTGGCTTCCGGTTTGACCGGAGGTTTCACCTCGGGTTTGGCTTCCGGCTTTGCTTCATTTTTGATAGCTGGTGGCGCAGATGCAGCAAGGGCTGGAGCCGGTTTTGATGAAAGAATTTCTTCCTTGGGCGCCAGGCTGGCGTCAGCGGTTACTTTTTCGGCGGGCTTGTCGGCCACCTTGGGGGCAGATGCGGAAGTGGCTGCCGGGGCACCGGGCCCGGGAATCACCAGGGGCTTGACCGTGCCTTTGCCGGGAATTTCAATCGGGATATCGACCGGAATGGGCCTGGGCTGGGTGTCAAACAACAGCGGGAAACCCAACACGCCGATCAGCACCAGCACGGCAGAACCGATCAGCCGGTGTTTGGCACGCTTGCGGATCACTTCCACGCTTTCCGTTTGAGCGGCTGACCCGGCATTGGAGGCAGCGTTGGAGCCGCCCCGGCGGAAATTGAAAAACGGCATGGTGTGGCTTGGATCCGATAAGGGGTGACGTTAACGGTGAACGCGGGCTGACGGCCCTTGGAATGCTTGACGGACCGGCTTGTCCGGTCTCAGGCGGCCAGGTGCGGGGCCGAAAGACGCGGCACACCGTCCTTCAAAATGCCGCCCACCGTATGGAAGGAGCCGAACACGACAATTCTATCAGCGGGGGTTGCGGCCCTGACCGCCGCCTGCAGCGCCGCTTCGGGTGATTTGTAAGTGCCGGCGCTTGCATCAGGGCGGGTATTGGCCGCCGTCCACCTGGCCTGCAAATCCTCGGCAGAAGCGGCCCGCGGCGTCGGCAAATCGGTGAAATACCACTTGTCGATGAGCGGCGCCACGCGCGCCAGCATGGGAGCCAGGTCTTTGTCGGCCATGGCACCGAACACCGCGTGTGTGCAGGGGTAAAAGCCCATGGCATCAAGGTTTTCAGCCAGCGCAGCCACCGAATGGGGGTTGTGCGCCACGTCCAGCACCAGCGTGGGCTGGCCGGGCACGATCTGGAAACGCCCCGGCAACTCGACCATCGACAAGCCGTTGCGCACCGCCTGGGCGGTGACCGGCAGGCGGTCACGCAAGGCCGTCAGCGCCGCCAGCACGCCCGAGGCGTTGACAAGCTGGTTGGCGCCGCGCAAGGCCGGGTACGCCAGGCCGGCATACCGGCGCCCGCGCCCTGCCCAGCCCCATTGCTGTTTGTCGCCCGAAAAATTGAAGTCCGTACCAAAGCGCCACAAGTCAGCGCCTACTCCGGCCGCGTAATCAATGATGCTTTGCGGCGGCACCGGGTCACTCACGATGACCGGCTTGCCGGCGCGCATGATGCCGGCCTTTTCGCGGCCAATGCTTTCGCGGTCGGGGCCCAGGTATTCCATGTGGTCCAGGTCGATGCTGGTGATCACCGCGCAGTCGGCGTCCAGCATGTTGACGGCGTCCAGCCGGCCACCCAGGCCGACTTCGAGGATGACGACGTCCAGCTTGGCGTCGGCCAGCAGCTGCAGGATGGCCAGGGTGGTGAATTCAAAGTAGGTCAGCGAGATCGCGTCGCCGCCCTGCGTGCGCGCCGCCTCGACGCGCGCGAACTGCGCAACCAGCTCGTCAGCCTTCACGATGTCGCCGCGCACCCGGCAGCGCTCTTCAAAATGCACCAGGTGCGGCGAGGTGAAGACGCCGGTGCGGTAGCCGGCCTGCAGCAAGATCGCTTCGAGCATCGCGCAGGTCGAGCCTTTGCCGTTGGTGCCGGCCACCGTGATGATGGGGCAGTCAAAAGCCAGGCCCATGCGCTTGGCCACAGCGCTGATGCGCGTCAGGCCCATGTCGATGCCGACGGGGTGCAGGTGCTCGCAGTAAGCCAGCCAATCGTCGAGGGTTTTGAGTTGTTCCATAGAGCCCACCATTGTCGCGTAGCTCGAATACCCCCGTTGGCGCTCACTGGCGTGTAGCGCCTTCCCCCTTGCAGGGGGCGGCGCCTGCGGCCTAGCAAAGCCAGTTCCGCGGCACCTGCTGGCAAAGAAGCAGGAGGTCAGCCTGCGAAACGGTCGGTGGCCGCTATGAGTTGGCGCAGGATGCCGGGCTCGTTGAAGGCGTGGCCGGCGTTGTCAATCATGTGGAATTCGGCCTCGGGCCAGGCGCGGTGCAGGTCCCACGCGGTTTTGGCTGGTGTGGCCACGTCGTAGCGGCCTTGCACGATGACACCGGGAATCCCAGCCAGCTTGTGCGCGTCGCGAATGAGCTGACCCTCTTCGAGCCAGCCGGCGTGCACAAAATAATGGTTTTCTATGCGCGCGAATGCCAGGGCGAAAGCGTCGTTACCATGCTGGGCGGTAAAAGACGGGTCGGGCAACAAGGTAATCGTCTGGCCTTCCCACAGGCTCCACGCACGGGCAGCCGCCAGTTGCGCAGCACGGTCGGCGCCCACCAGGCGTTTGCGGTAGGCGGCAATCAGGTCGCCGCGCTCCGCCGGGGGAATGGGTTTGACGAACTCTTCCCACAAATCAGGGAACAACCAGGACGCCCCCTCCTGGTAGTACCAGAGCAGCTCGGCGCGGCGCAGCGCAAAAATGCCCCGCACAATGAGCGCCGACACGCGGGCCGGATGAGCCTGGGCATACGCCAGCGCCAGTGCGCTGCCCCAGGAGCCGCCGAACACCAGCCAGCGCTCCACGCCCAGCAGGGTGCGCAAGCGCTCGATGTCGGCTACCAGGTGCCAGGTCGTGTTGTTTTCCAGTGAGGCACTGGGTCGGGAGCGGCCGCAGCCGCGCTGGTCGAACAGCAGCACGCAATAGCGCTCCGGGTCGAACAGGCGGCGGTGTTCGGGCGAGCAGCCCGCACCCGGGCCACCATGCAAAAACACCGCCGGCTTTCCTTGGGGGTTGCCGCATAACTCCCAGTACACCGAATGGCCGTCACCCGTTTCAAGAATGCCCGTGCGGAAAGGTTCGAGAGGCGGGTAAAGAACGGCGGGGGCAGTGCGCGTGGCTGAAGCAGCGGTCATGAGGCAAGGCATCCATACAAAAAAAGGTTGAGCCGGTCGGCGTTCTTCATTATTCCAGCCTTGCCAAAGGCCTGCCCACGCGTCCACGCCCTTGCCTGCCTTCGCAACAACGCTACTAATTTGATAGCTGCTCGCGCTCGTCCCGCTTGGCCGGAAGGCCTGTTTCTCTTAAATCTGCGAAAATCCGGCCATGATCATTCTTTACGGCATCCCCAATTGCGACACCGTCAAAAAGGCCCGTGCATGGCTAGTCGAACAAGGTGTTGACTACCAGTTTCACGATTTCAAGAAGCAGGGCGTGCCGCCCGACCAGCTGGCGCGATGGGCCCAGGCGGCAGGCTGGGAAAAGCTGCTCAACCGCCAGGGCACCACCTGGCGAAAGCTGGACCCGGCGCTGCAGGCCGGCGTGCATGACAGCGCCAGCGCGCAAACACTGATGCTGGCCAACCCCAGCGTCATCAAGCGGCCCGTGGTGGACTGGGGCAAGGACATCACCGTCGGTTTTGACGCCCCGGGCTGGGCTGCGAGGGTTTGAACGCACGGCGGGCCGACCGGTTACGTTTTGCAGCCTGTTTTGCCTTCAGAGGGCTTTAAAAGGCAGCTTTACCGTCGATTTACCGAACTCTGCACCCCAAAATGACTCTGACTTACTAAAATTACGTTTGCCACCCGAGCCATCACCCGACCAGGGTGAGCCCTTTGGCGGTGCAACTTCAGCCACGTGCTGAAAAGGGTTGAATCATGAAAAAAGCGCTTGTTCTCTCCGCTCTTGCTGCCGCCTCCGGGTTGGCTGCTGTACCCGCCTCCGCCATGGACATCCTGGCCCGGGTGATTTCAAGCACGCCGGTGGTGCAGCAAGTGGCTGTACCGCGCCAGGTCTGCAGCAACCAGCCCGTCGTTGTCCAGCAACCGAACTCGGGCGCAGGTGCGCTGATGGGCGCGCTGGCAGGCGGCGCAGCCGGTAACGCCATCGGCAATGGCGGTGGCCGTGCCGTCGCCACCATGATCGGGCTGGTGGGCGGTGCCATCGTTGGCGACCGCATCGAAGGCTCAAACAACCAGGTTCAAAACGTGCAGCAGTGCGCGACGCAAACCTATTACGAAAACCGCCCCAGCCACTACAACGTGGTGTACGAATACCAGGGCACGCAGTACAGCACGCAGATGGCCACCGACCCTGGCCAGTATGTGCGCCTGCAGGTCACACCGGTCGGCGCCATGGCACCGGCGCCGCAGACCTTCCAGTCTGCGCCCCAGCAGCCCCAGACCTATGTGCAGCCGGCACCCCAACCGGTGTACGTCCAGCCTGCTGTGACTTATGTGGAGCAGCCGGTGGTTTACCCGGCTTACTACCCCCGTCCCTATTACCAGCCCTACTACGCGCCCATCGGCCTTTCGCTGAACTTCGGTTACAGCCGGGGCTATGGCCACCACCACTGGCGCTAAGACCAACTGGCGGGCTGAACAAAAAAGGGGCGTTGTCAACGCCCCTTTTTGCTGTCCGCGAATATTCGACTGTTGCTATTTGGGCGTTTCAATCAGGGCACCCTTGAACAGCACCGGCCCGGTCGGCCCGCTGCCCGGCGGCACGCCACCCTTGGGCTCCAGCGTGATCGCCAGCGTCGGCACCTGGCGCATGTAGGTACCCGCGGCAGTCAAGCGAACCACGGGGTCTGCGCTCATCACACCCAGCGATTTGGGCGCCGCGCCGGGCGGCAAAGCCCAAAGCTCCAGGGACTTGTCGGGCTGCTCCCTGAAGCTGCCCACGCGCTTGAGCGACAGTGTCTTGTTCTTCGGATCAAACGTCACCAGCAGCGAGGCCGAAGCCTTGTCATCGGTCAGCACGGCCACGTATTCGATCTCGGGCGTGGCTGTCAGTTTGGCGGTCAGTTCGCTCACCTGCCCGCTCAGCCGGCCGTTCACGTTCAGCCCCACGACAACCGCCGCCGCAGTCGCGAGTGCGCCCGCCACAGCCCCGCCGCGCCACAGGCCCAGGCTGGACCACCAACCCATGACACCCGGAGCGACCCGCGCCGCCTGCATGGCGCGCGCCTCCTTGTCGGCCCGCACCAGGTTTTCAATGCGTTTCCAAACCACCGGGCTAGGCGCCTCTTGCGGCTGCAATTCGGCCACCGACGACAGGCGGCTTTGCCAGACCAGCGCCGCCGCGCGCAAAGTGGCGTTGTCGCGTGCCAACGTCTCAAACCGACGACGCGCACCGCCGCGCAAAGTGCCCAGCGCATAGCTGGCCGCGAGTTGCTCCATCAGGGCGGGATTACTTTGTAAATTCATCAGGCAAACCTCGCCATGCAGCCGCGAAGCTGCTCAAGTCCGCGCCGGATCCATGTTTTGACCGTACCCAAGGGCAGCTTCAGCTGCTCAGCCAGCTCGCCATGGCTCAAATCCCGCAAATACGCCAGGCTCACCACTTCACGTTGCTTGTGCTCCAGCTGGCCCAGGCACTGGTGCAAAGCCCAGGCCTGTTCGCTGGCCTGGGTCGTGTCCATCGGGTTGGGCGAATCGCCGGCCACCGTGTCGGAAATCACATCGTCGAGTTCCTGCATCAGGTCGGCCCGGTCCGAAGCCCGGCGCCGCAAAAAATCCAGGCCGCGGCTGCGCACCACCAGCGCCATCCAGGCCATGGGCGGTGACAGGGTCGCCTTGTAGTCGCCTGCGATGCGCCAGATGTTGAAGAAGGCCTCCTGCAACACGTCCTCAGCCCATTCACGGTTGGTCACCACACGAATCGCGACACCGTAGAGCTTGGACGAAGTCAGCTCATACAGCTCCCGCAGGGCCGACTCATCGGCCTGGGCCACGCGGTCAATCAGCGCGATCAATTGTCTGTCCGGGCTTTCTGGCTTCATGAAGAACATTGTCAGGTATTGGTGGCTATTGGGAAACACCGGCAGGCGGCTGGCATTGGGGATACGCCACAAAGGGCCAACCGGATTCACTGCGGGCCCGGCGAAGGGCTCCGGGTGACCTAAAATCAACGGTTTGGGCGCCACGCGGTGCTTTCCCGCAGCCCGGAACAGCCCCTTTCGTCTTTTTCTGTCTCTTCCCGCCTCTTCAGTCTCTTTCAGTCTCTTTTCAGCACCTTCCCATGCCTACCGAAAAAATCGACAACATCAGCGTGACCACCAAGGCCAACGTCTACTTTGACGGCAAATGCGTGAGCCACGGCATCACGCTGGCCGACGGCACCAAAAAATCGGTCGGCGTAATCCTTCCGGCCACCCTGACCTTTAATACCGGCGCGCCCGAGATCATGGAATGCGTGGCCGGTGCCTGTGAATACAAGCTGGCCGGCAGCGACAGCTGGGTCAGGTCTTCAGCCGGCGAAAAATTCAGCGTGCCGGGCAACGCCACGTTCGAAATCCGCGTCGCTGCCGGCGAAGCCGCCTATCACTACATCTGCTATTTCGGCTGACCCTTACATCACGTCTACGCATTCATCCCCAGGAACCCATTTCATGGCCACCATCCTCCAGAACCTTCCCGCCGGCCAGAAAGTCGGCATCGCCTTTTCGGGCGGCCTCGACACCAGCGCCGCACTGCACTGGATGAAGCTCAAGGGCGCGATCCCTTACGCCTATACCGCCAACCTCGGCCAGCCCGACGAGCCCGACTACGACGAAATCCCGCGCAAGGCGATGCAGTACGGCGCTGAAAAAGCCCGCCTGATCGACTGCCGTGCCCAGCTGGCCGCCGAAGGCATCGCCGCGCTGCAAAGCGGCGCCTTCCATATCACCACTGCGGGCGTGACCTACTTCAACACCACGCCGCTGGGCCGTGCCGTGACCGGCACCATGCTGGTGTCGGCGATGAAGGAAGACGACGTCAACATCTGGGGCGACGGCAGCACTTTCAAAGGCAACGACATCGAGCGCTTTTACCGCTACGGCCTGCTGACCAACCCGGGCCTGAAGATCTACAAACCCTGGCTGGACCAGCTCTTCATTGACGAGCTGGGCGGCCGCGCCGAGATGTCGGCCTTCATGACCAAGGCCGGCTTCGGCTACAAGATGTCGGCCGAAAAAGCCTACTCGACCGACTCCAACATGCTGGGCGCCACGCACGAAGCCAAAGACCTGGAAGAGCTCGCCACCGGCATGAAGATCGTCAACCCCATCATGGGCGTGGCCTTCTGGAAGGACGAAGTCGAAGTCAAGCGCGAAGAAGTGACCGTGCGCTTTGAAGAGGGCCGGCCCGTAGCGCTGAACGGCAAGACCTTCAGCAGCATGGTCGAGCTGATCCTGGAAGCCAACCGCATCGGCGGCCGCCACGGCCTGGGCATGAGCGACCAGATCGAAAACCGAATCATCGAAGCCAAGAGCCGCGGCATCTACGAAGCCCCCGGCCTCGCGCTGCTGTTCATCGCCTATGAGCGCCTGGTCACCGGCATCCACAACGAAGACACCATCGAACAATACCGCGACAACGGCCGCAAGCTCGGCCGCCTGCTGTACCAGGGCCGCTGGTTCGACCCGCAGGCCATCATGCTGCGCGAAACCGCCCAGCGCTGGGTGGCCAGCGCCATCACCGGCGAGGTCACGGTCGAACTGCGCCGCGGCAACGATTACTCCATCCTCAACACCGTCTCGGCCAACCTGACCTACAAGCCCGAACGCCTGAGCATGGAAAAGGTGGAAGACGCGCCTTTCTCGCCGGCAGACCGCATCGGCCAGCTGACTATGCGCAACCTGGACATCGTCGATACCCGCGACAAGCTGGGCATCTACACGCGCTCCGGGTTGCTGTCGCTGGAGCCCGGGGCTGCGATCCCACAGCTGGGCAAGACAGGCGAATAAAATCCGCGCTGAGAGCTTTCGGAAAAAACGGATGAAACCCTTTAGGGATAAGCGCAAGCAGCTATTAAAAACATAGCAAACGTCAAAAAGCCGCCTTCAGGCGGCTTTTTCGTTGGCCTTTCAACCCTCGGCCACGTGCTAATCCCCACCTCCGCCGCAACCTCCGCCGCATCCACCACCGTCGCTACCGCCATCACTGCCTCCGTCACCGTCACTACTGCCCTCGGATCCGCCGAACCCGTCCGCGTCGCCGCTGTAGCTGCCGTCGGAAAAGCTTTCGCCGCAATAAGCGCCCGCTGAACCGCCTGTTCCATCGTCACGCTGAGGCTGGCTGCAGTCGGGCAGGTAATGAAAGCCGTTGGGGATCGCCAGCTTCGCGTCCAGGGCAAAGAGCAGCGGCAGGCGGCTGGGCGAGCGCGGCTTGATGGCTTCGTCGCGGCAGGCCCAGTACCACGCGCGCCGCAGGCCGTCGTTGCTGGAAGCGCGGCGGCCCAGCACTTCAGCCGGTACATGGTCCATGAAACGGCCCAGCACGAGGTCGCACCACTCGCGGTAGGCGCGCGTGTGCAGGATGAATTCGTGCCACATGCTGTCGACCACGCGTGAGGGCATGGCCACAAACTTGCCCTTGCTGCGCACGCAGGCCAGGAAAAACTGCCGCAGCCCGCGCTCGACCAGCTCGGTGTCTTTGGCGCTCAGGTGCGGATAGGTGTCACGCAGCTTGCGCTTGAGGAACTGCGGCAGCGGCGCCTCGCGCACCAGGCGCTCGCGTTCGCGGCCTGCCCACACGGCCAGCACCACCATGGCCGCGACCAGCCCGAACATTCCGGTTGCCAGCCCCGTCGGTTTGCGCCATCCGGCCTCGCCGGCCATCATCAGCACCACCCAGAGGACGGTCAGCACGATCGCAAGCTGCCGCGCATGGCGCAGCACCAGGCGGCGCCAGAGCGCGATGTCTGGCCCGGTGTAGACCTTTGCGGCGGTCGCCATCAGACGACCACCGGTTCAGGCTCCAGCAGGATGCCAAAGCGTTCGTACACACTGGTCTGGATGGCCTTGGCCAGCGTCATGACCTCGCCGCCCGTGACCGGGTCGGCTGTGCCGCCGCGGTTGACCAGCACGAGTGCCTGTTTTTCATAGACACCGGCATTGCCGATGGTCTTGCCCTTCCAGCCGCAGGCGTCAATGAGCCATCCGGCGGCCAGTTTGACCGTGCCATCGGCGAGGTGGTAGTGAACGATTTTGGGCTCCCGCTGGATGATGTCGGCGCACTGCTCGGGCGAGACGGTCGGGTTCTTGAAAAAGCTGCCGGCGTTGCCGATCACCTGCGGATCAGGCAGCTTGGCTTTGCGGATTTCGCAGATCCAGTCGTAAATTTGCTGGGCGTCGGGCGTCTGGATGCCGGATTGCGCCATTTTTTTGTCGATGTCGGCATAGCCCAGCACCGGTTTCCACGCCTTGGGAAGGGCAAACCGCACGCGCGTGATGAACGCCTTGCCTTCCAGCCCAAAACCATGGGCGGCCGACTCCGGTGCCGAACTGCTGTGCTTGAACACAGAATCACGGTAGCCAAACGCGCATTGCGCGGCATTCAGGGTAAATGGCTGGCCTGTCGTCAAGTCGATGGCGTCGAGCGACTCAAAGCGGTCTTGCAGCTCCACGCCATAGGCGCCGATGTTCTGTACTGGTGATGCACCGACCGTTCCGGGAATTAATGCCAGGTTTTCAAGGCCCGGGTAGCCGTTTTGCAGCGTCCAGGTGACGAGGTCGTGCCAGTTTTCACCGGCACCGGCCTCAATAATCCAGGCCTTGGCGTCTTCCCTGAGCAACCGTTTACCCATGATTTCGACCTTGAGCACCAGCGGCTTGACGTCTCCGGTCAGCACGATATTGCTTCCGCCGCCCAGCACAAACTTGGGGGAGGCCTTCAGGGCCGGATCCTGCAAAGCTGCGGCAATATCGGCCTCCTTTGTCACCCGCACCAGGCTGAGTGCCTTCGCGACGATGCCAAAGGTGTTGGAATGCTGGAGTGGAACGTTTTTCTCGACTAACATCCGGGTGATTGTCTCACTCCAACCCCCGTAAAAAAGACTTGCACCATGCCCTCTTTCGACACCGTTCTTGAAGCCGATCTGGTCAAGGTCAAAAACGCCGTGGAAAACACCGGCAAGGAAGTCGGCAATCGCTTTGACTTCAAGGGCACCTCGGCCTCCATCGAGCTGAAGGACAAGGACATCATCCTCGTCGGCGACGGCGACTTCCAGATCGACCAGATCAATGACATCCTGCGCTCCAAGCTCGCCAAGGCAGGCGTTGACGTACGCTTTCTGGACACCGGCAAGATTGAGAAAATCGGCGGCGACAAGGTCAAGCAGACCAACAAGGTCCGCAATGGCATCGACACCGAAACCGCCAAGAAGATCCAGGCCGCCATCAAGGCCAGCAAACTCAAGGTGCAGGCCGCCATCCAGGAAGAAAAAGTCCGCGTCACGGGCGCCAAGCGCGACGACCTGCAGGCCGCCATGGCGCTGATCCTGTCCGAGATGAAGGACTTTCCGCTTACTTTTGACAACCGCCGCGACTAGGTCTGCCATGAACCTTCTGCCTGCCCTCACCCAAGCAGCATTTTTGCTGTCCGCGTCTTTGCTGCTGCACGGCGCCGCACAGGCGCAGAGCGAAGGCCAATCCGTGGCGCTGGCCGGCATGATGGGCACCAAGGCCCTGCTGGTGGTCAACGGCGGTTCACCCAAGAGCGTCGCGCCCGGTGAAACACACCAGGGCGTAAAGATTATTTCCACCACCAGCGATCAGGCTGTCATCGAGCAGTCCGGCAAGCGGCACACACTGCGGGTGGGCGATGCGCCGGTGAACTCGGGCGGTAGCACTGCCTCAGCCGGTCGGGGCACGCGCATCACCATCACTGAAAGCGGCGGCGGTCATTTCATGACGGCCGGGCAGATCAACGGAAAGGCCGTGCAGTTCATGGTTGACACCGGTGCGACCAGCATTGCCATGAGCGCGTCGGATGCGGAGCGCTCTGGCATTAACTACAAAGACGGGCAGCCTGTGCGCATGTCCACAGCCAACGGCACCACGCAAGGCTACCGGGTCAAGCTCAACTCGGTACGTGTGGGTGACGTGGAGGTCTTTGACGTGGATGCCGTCGTCATACCGCAACCGATGCCTTTTCTGCTGCTGGGCAACAGTTTTTTATCGCGTTTTCAGATGAAGCGCGACAACAACCTCATGACGCTGGACAAGCGTTATTAGCCCTTCGCGGTGCGTTGCCGGCCGGGCTATTTGGTGGCCTGTTTTGAACCACCCAGCTTCGACTCGGTTCCCTTGATCAGCTTGTTGATGTTCTCGCGGTGGCGATAGATCAGGAGCGCACTGACAACGACCATCATGGCCAGCAGGTTCTTGTCGACATACCAGGCGGCCCGGTCGCCAAACAGGTAATACAGCGGCGAAAAAACGGCCGCCACCAGTGATGCCAGTGAGGAATAGCGCGAAAAGAAGGCGACGATCACCCAGGTTGCCAGCGTGGCAACACCCAACACCCAGCTGACGCCCAGCAACACGCCCGCCGCCGTCGCGACACCCTTGCCGCCCTTGAACTGAAAAAACACCGGATAGAGGTGCCCCAGGAAAGCCGCCAGCCCGACGGCAGCCATTGTTCCTTCGCCGAGGCCATAGTCACCGCCAAACCACTTGACAAGCACCACAGGCACCCAACCCTTGAGGCCGTCCAGCAGCAGCGTGATGGCCGCCGCGGCCTTGCTGCCGGAACGCAGCACGTTGGTGGCGCCGGGGTTCTTGCTGCCGTAGCTGCGGGGGTCGCTCAAACCCATCACCCGGCTGACGATGACGGCAAACGACAGCGAGCCGATCAGGTAGGCCAGCAAAGTCGCGCCGGCAGAATACACGTAGTCCAAATTCATCTCCCTTGTTATGTGGTGGCCACCGGCATTTCAGCCGTGGCCCGCTGCGTTGTCGATGCTGAGAACCTGTTCAATGTCTTTTTGGAGTCGCACAAGTACCTTTTCGGGATGGGATGCAAGGCGCGGTGTGCAGCCCATAGCCCAGCTATGGGCAAGCGCCGCAACGCCGCAGATCGCCCGAAAAGGCACTTGCCCGAAGGGTTGGCGTGAAATCGGGCGATTGGACGCCCCGGCAGCTTGCATAGGCTCCAGCCTATGCGGCGCATCCGAAGCATCCACTCATCCCGATTGCACGCCAATGCGATCTCCAAAAAGGCATTAAACAGGTTCCAATGCACAGTTGACTGATTTTGCACCCAGCAAGGTGACACAAACCTGCGGGTCAATACCAATCAGGTAGCCGCGCCGCCCGCCGTTGATGGCGATTTTGGGCAGGGCCAGGATGCTTTCCTCGATATACACAGGCATCGCCTTGCGCGTGCCGAAAGGCGATGTGCCACCGACCAGGTAGCCGCTGTGGCGGTTGGCGACTTCAGGCTTGCACGGTTCGACCGACTTGGCGCCGATCTGCCGCGCCAGGTTTTTGGTGGAAACCTTGCGGTTGCCATGCATCAGCACCAGCAAGGGTTTGGCGTCCTGGTCCTGCATGACCAGTGTCTTGACGACAGTAAAGGGATCAAAGCCCAGCACCTCGGCGCTATGCTGAGCGCCGCCGTGCTCAAGATATTCGTAAGGGTGCTCAGTGAAGCCGACCTTGTTGGCCTTGAGCAGAGCGGTAGCCGGCGTCTCACTGACGTGGCCCTTCTTGCTCACTGCGGTACCTCTGTTCGCAGGCCAGCGCGGAACCGGCTTTGCCGGGCCGCAGATGGCGCCCCCTGGGGGGAGGCGCCGAAGGCGCTTCGGGGGAGAGTCATTTCTAGAGCGCGGGGTCCCGCAGCTCCCATCGGATTTTGTCAATTTCGGCAAGCACTTCAGCGGACAACTTGGTGCCCCAGGCATCCAAATCTTCATCCAACTGCGCAACCGAGGTCACGCCGATGATGGTGCTGGCCACATGCCACTTGGTGTAGCAGAACGCCAGCGCCAGCTGGGTCGGGGTCAGCTTGTTGTCACGCGCCAGCGCGTTGTAGCGCCGGGCGGCGGCCAGTGCCTCGGGGCGGCCCCAACGCTGTTTGCGCACCGACTCGAATTTGGCAATGCGCGCATCCTTGGGTGCGGCCGGGCCTTCAGTGCCGGACTGGTCGTATTTGCCTGTGAGCAACCCGAAGCCCAGGGGCGAATAGGCCAGCAGCGAGACACCCAGGCGGTGCATGGTTTCGTCCAGGCCGTTTTCCACCGTACGGTTGACGAGGCAATAAGGGTTCTGCACGGTGGCCACACGCGGCAGGCCATGCTGCTCGGCCAGGCGCACAAACTCGTGCACGCCATACGGGGTTTCGTTGGAAAGCCCGATAAAACGCACCTTCCCGGCTTTCACCAAAGCACCGAGTGCCTCGAGCTGCTCATGGATCGGCGTGGCCGAGCGCTCTTGCGCAGGGTTGTAATACAGCGCGCCAAACGCCGGCACGTGGCGTTCGGGCCAGTGAATCTGGTAGAGGTCGATCACGTCGGTCTTCAGCCGCTTCAGGCTGGCATCGCACGAAGCCAGAATGTCTTGGGCCGTCATGCCGCTACCTTCACGCACCCAGGGCATGCCGCGCGAAGGTCCGGCTACCTTGGTAGCAAGCACCAGCTTGTTGCGTGCCGAAGGATTTTTGGCGAACCAGTTGCCGATGATGGTTTCGGTCGAACCACAGGTCTCGGCGCGCGCCGGCACTGAATACATTTCGGCGGTGTCGAGAAAGTTGACGCCGCGCTCCAGCGAGCGGTCCAGGATGGCATGGGACGTGGGCTCATCCACCTGCTCACCGAATGTCATGGTGCCCAGGCAAATGGGGGTCACGTGAAGGTCGCTGGAGCCGAGTTGAACTTTATTCATGGAGGAGCCACATGTGAGATGGAAGAGGCCGTACGACAGCAAAAACGCTGTGACGGAATTCACGAAATTGACAAAACGGCTAGTTTAAGGTCTCCGCAAACGGCGTGCAGGCTCGCCTATATCGCGCCCTTGTCTTACAACTGCTCACTTTTTGCATGCCTAGTATTCACACACCCGCGCTTTAATGCGCTGCTGATTGAAGTGAGACCGACAACCGCTCTCCTTCACTCCCATACCTAGATTACCTACATTAACTTTCCGAGGAGCATTTCATGAACAAACTGACCATCACATCCATTACCTGTGCGGCGCTGGCCGCGCTGGCCATCTCCGGCTGCGCCAACATGAGCGAAACACAGCAGGGCACCGCCAAGGGCGCCGGTATTGGCGCCGTAGCAGGCGCGGTGCTGGGCGCAGCGACCGGCGGATCCAAAGGCGCAGCCACCGGTGCTGTTCTGGGCGGTGCTGTGGGTGCCGGCGGTGGTTATATCTGGTCCAAGAAAATGCAGGACCAGAAAGCTGCGATGGAAAAGGCGACTGTTGGTACCGGCGTAGCCGTCAGCCAGACCACCGACAACCGCCTGAAGCTCGACATCCCCAGCGACGTTTCTTTTGACGTGGGCCGTTCCGCCATCAAGCCGAACTTCGCACCTATCCTGAACCAGTTCGCCACCAGCCTGAACCAGAACCCGGTGACGACAGTGACCATCATCGGCCACACCGACAACACCGGCTCTGACGCCATCAACAACCCGCTGTCCATTGACCGTGCCGATTCGGCCCGCGACTATCTGGTCAGCCGCGGCGTGGCACGCACCCGCATCGTGACGGACGGCCGCGGTTCGCGTGAGCCGGTGGCCGACAACAACACGCAGCAAGGCCGCGACAAGAACCGCCGCGTTGAAATCTACGTGGCCGAACAAGTCGCAGCTAGGTAACTGAACACCCCTGCCGGCGCTCACTTCGTGTAGCGCCACCTCCCCTTGCAGGGGACAGGCGCCTTGGGACTGGCAAAGCCAGATCCCGGCCCCTGCTGGCAGCGCAACAAAAAGCACCCTCGGGTGCTTTTTTCATGGGTGCTTCTTTGTCAGCCTGCTGAGTTTTTGAAGCGCTCTTCCTCTTGCAACCGCAGCACGCGCCTTTGCACCTTACCCGTCGTGGTCATGGGCAACGCCTCTATGAACTCAATCTCCTTGGGGTACTCATACGGTGCCAGCATGGTCTTGACGTGGGCTTGCAGCTGCAGCGTTAGTTCATCATCAAATCGGGCTGTACCGCCCAAGTGGCTTGCGCGAGCAGCTATCAAATCAGGAGCGAGCACCACATAGGCTTTCACGACTGCACCGCGCTCGCGGTCGGGTTTTGGCACCACGGCGGCGTTGGCGACAGCTGCGTGCTTGACCAGGCAGTTCTCGATCTCACCGGGGCCGATGCGGTAGCCGGCGGCCTTGAAGACGTCGTCGGCACGGCCTTCGTACCAGAGGTAGCCATCGGCATCGCGCCTTGCCAGGTCGCCTGTGCGGCACCAGTCGCCGGTGAACTTGCCGCGGGTGGCCTCGTCTTTCTTCCAGTACCCGAGAAAGAAAATCGGATCGGGGTCGCCGTGGATGTCGTAGCGGTTGACCGACACATCGCCCGGCACGCCCACCGCGCATTCATTGCCTTCGTCATCAATCACCGCCACGCGGTGGCCCGGGTAGCCTTTGCCCATGCTGCCCGGCCGCGCAGGCCAACCTGCAAACGCCCCCACGCTTTTCACTTCGTGTAATGCGCTGCCCCCCGAGGGGGCTGAGCTTGCTTGGGGCGGCCCGGCGCTGCGCTCGCCATGAACCCTGTTCATGCTGCAGTTGCCCACCACGTAATTGATTTCAGTCTGGCCAAACATCTCGTTGACGATCACACCGAGCTGATCCTTGCAGTACGCAAACACCGCATCGCCCACGGCTTCGCCGGCACTCATCATGGCCTGCAGTTTCAGCTTGAAATGCTGCGCGGGCCTGGGGTAGGCCTTCATCATGGCCTTGAGCGCCGTCGGGAACAAAAAGGTGTGTGTGACGCCCTGTTCCGCCATCAGGCTGAAGGCCAGCTCGGGGCTGAAGCGGCCGTTGAAGGCAACGATGGGCCGGCCGAAGTAAAGGCTGGGCAGCAAGGCGTCCATTAGGCCGCCTGTCCACGCCCAGTCTGCCGGGGACCAGAAAACAGCGTCCGACTTTTTATTGGTTTTGCCGTCAAAGCCAAACCAGTTCTGGCTGCAGATGAAGCCAGGCAGGTTGCCAATCAAGGCGCGATGCGGCAGCAGCGCACCCTTGGGCGGGCCGGTGGTCCCGCTGGTGTAGATCAGGATCGCGCCTTCGTCGGCCTTGGTCTTGACGGCGGTGAAGGCGCTCCTATGTGTCGCTAACGCGGTTTCGTAGTCCACGTCACCCTTGCCCTGCGCCGTACCTGCTGCCACCACCGTGCGCAATGCCGGGCAGTTGCCACGGATGGCATTCAGGCTGTCAATCGAACTTTCATCGCAAATGGCCAGCACGGCATCGCTGTCCTGCAGCCGGTATTCGAGCGCGTCAGGGCCGAACAGCATGGACAGCGGCATGGCGACCGCCCCCATCTGGAAGACCGCCATGTAAGCCACAGCGGTTTCAAAACGTTGCGGCATCACGATGGCAACGCGGTCGCCGCGCTGTACACCGAGGCCGGTCAGCACATGGCTCAGCGCATCGGCGGCATCCTGCAATTCTGCATAGGTATAAAAAATGGCTGCAGCGCCCGGCTGGTGAGCGCGAACAGCTATTCTTTTAGTAGCACCCGCCGTTGCACCTTCACCCCTGGCCCAGCGGCTGCAACACACTTCGGCGATGTTGAAGTGCTCGTCAACCTGCCAGCGGAAGCCGGCGTGCAGCGCTGCGTACAGGTCAACCGGTCCACTTTCCGGGGAATTCCTGCCGCCACCGGTCTTGTCGCTGCCTTGACTGCGTTTCGATTCGTGTCTCTTTATCATGGGAACCAATGTACAAAGAAAAACGATCATCACGCAGCGAGTTTGTCCCTATACGTGGCTTGAGTTACCACGTGTGGCTCTGGGAAAGCGCAGCAGGCGCGAACCCCGCATTGCCGCCGCTGGTTCTGGTGCATGGCTGGATGGACGTGGCGGCCTCTTACCAGTTCATGGTGGACGCACTGTCGGAGGCCTTCGTCAGCGGCCGGACCATCATCGCGCCCGACTGGCGCGGTTTCGGGTTGACCGGCTCCGGCCCCGCAGGCAGCCCTGCTGACAATTATTGGTTTCCCGATTACCTGGCGGACCTGGACTTTCTGCTCGACCACTACGCGGGTGACAAACCCGTTGATCTGGTAGGCCACAGCATGGGCGGCAATGTCGCCATGCTGTACGCGGGCGTACGGCCGGCGCGCATCCGCAGGCTGGTCAATCTGGAAGGCTTTGGCCTGCCGTCCACCCAGGCCGGGCAAGCCCCCGGCCGCTATGCCCAATGGATGAACGAACTCAAAAGCCTGCATAGGGGTGAGCTGGAACTCAAAGCCTATGCCGACGTGGCCGGTGTGGCGCGCCGCCTGATGAGAACCAACCCGCGCCTGTCCGCCGACAAGGCCGGCTGGCTGGCCAGCCATTGGTCCCGGCCAAATGCCGCAGGGAAATGGGAGATTCTGGGAGAAGCCGCCCACAAGATCACCAGCGCGCAGCTCTACCGCGTCGATGAAGCCCTCGAGGTCTACCGCTGCATCAGTGCTCCGGTGCTGGCCGTCGAAGCGTCCGACGACTCCCTGGCTCTGTGGTGGAAGGAAAAATACACCCTGACCGAGTACCACGAACGGCTCAAACAGGTGCGCGAAGCCCGTGTCGCCGTGATCCAGGATGCCGGCCACATGCTGCACCACGACCAACCGGAACAGCTGGCAACACTGATTGAGGGCTTTCTGAGCTGAAACGCGCCGCATCGTGAGAAAATGGGCGGTTCAGCCGCCAATGCGGCAATCACACATCTCAGGACAGAAAAATCATGGAAGCAGAACGCATCAACCTCATCGGCAACCAGCTCATCGACCTCAGCAACCGGGTCAACGAACTTCGGGGGTATCTTTGACTACCCTGCCAAAGAACGAAAACTGAACGAAGTCAACGCCGCACTGGAAGACCCGAAGGTCTGGGACAACCCCAAGCGCGCGCAAGAGCTCGGCAGGGAAAAGAAATCGCTGGAAGACGTGGTCCATGTGATCGACCGCCTGAGCTCCGAGCTGGCCGACAACACCGAACTCTTCGAGATGTCCAAGGCCGAAGGCGATGACGCCGGCATGCAGACGATTGAAGCAGAAGCCGCCAAGGTGGCTACGGAAGTCGAAAAGATGGAATTCCGCCGGATGTTCAACAACCCGGCCGACCCCCTGCCCTGCTTCCTGGACATCCAGGCCGGCGCCGGCGGCACCGAAGCCTGCGACTGGGCCAGCATGCTGCTGCGCCAGTACCTCAAGTACGCCGAGCGCAAGGGTTTCAAGACCACCGTCGAAGACGAATCCCCGGGCGACACGGCAGGTATCAAGGGTGCGACCATCAAGATCGAGGGCGAGTACGCTTTCGGCCTGCTGCGCACGGAAACCGGCGTGCACCGCCTGGTGCGCAAGTCGCCGTTTGACTCCTCCGGCGGGCGCCACACCTCGTTCGCTTCGGTGTTTGTCTACCCCGAGATCGATGACTCGATTGAAATCGAGATCAACCCGTCGGACGTGCGCACCGACACCTTCCGCGCCAGCGGCGCCGGCGGCCAGCACATCAACAAGACCGACTCGGCCGTGCGCCTGACGCACATCCCGACCGGCATTGTGGTGCAGTGCCAGGACGGCCGAAGCCAGCACAGCAACCGCGACGTCGCCTGGAAACGCCTGCGCTCGCGCCTGTATGACTTCGAATTGCGCAAGCAGCAGGAAGCCCAGCAAAAACTCGAAGACACAAAAACCGACGTGGGCTGGGGCCACCAGATCCGCAGCTATGTGCTGGACAACAGCCGCATCAAGGACCTGCGCACCAATGTGGAAGTCTCGGCCACGCAGAAAGTGCTGGACGGCGACCTGGACGTGTTTATTGAAGCCTCACTCAAACAAGGTGTGTGAGGGCGTGTGAGCGTGTGACTTTCGACGCGCTCCGGAAGTTGTGAAATTTTGATTTTCAGGAATTAACCATGCTGCATATGCTTGACGGAGCGAGCCCCGGCGCCGCGGTGGTCATCAACCGCGCCGACTACGTCGCGCCCGCCTACTGGATCGACACGGTCGATCTGTGCTTTGACCTGGACCCGCAGAAAACGCGCGTGCTCAACAAAATGAGCCTGCGCCGCAACCCGGACGTACCGGCACAAGCCCTGAAGCTGGACGGCGAAGAGCTCAATCTCTCCCGTGTTCTGGTCAACGGCCAGGGCACCTCATTCAAGATGGAAGGCAACCAGCTGGTGCTGGAAAACCTGCCAGAGGGCACCGAGCCCTTCGAGCTGGAAATCTTCACCACCACCTGCCCCGCCAAAAACACCAAGCTGATGGGCCTGTACGTCAGCAACAACTCCTTCTTCACGCAGTGTGAGGCTGAGGGTTTCAGGCGTATCACCTACTTCCTGGACCGCCCCGACGTGATGGCCAGCTACACCGTGACCCTGCGCGCCGACAAGGCGCAGTACCCGGTGCTGCTGTCCAACGGCAACCTGGTCAGCCAGGGCCCGCTGGAGCCCGGCCCCAACGGCGCGCGGCATTTCGCCAAGTGGGTAGACCCGCACAAAAAGCCGAGCTACCTCTTTGCCCTGGTAGCCGGCCAGCTGGTGGCCCGCGAGCAGCGCATCACCTCCCGCGCAGGCAAGGAACACGTGCTACAGGTCTATGTGCGCCCCGGTGACCTGGACAAAACCGAGCACGCCATGACTTCGCTGATGCATTCGGTCGCCTGGGACGAGGCCCGCTTCGGCCTGCCGCTGGACCTGGAACGCTTCATGATCGTCGCCACCAGCGACTTCAACATGGGTGCGATGGAAAACAAGGGCCTGAACATCTTCAACACCAAGTACGTGCTGGCCAACCAGGCCACCGCCACCGATGTTGATTTCTCCAACATCGAAAGCGTGGTCGGCCACGAGTACTTCCACAACTGGACCGGCAACCGCGTGACCTGCCGCGACTGGTTCCAGCTCAGCCTGAAGGAAGGCTTGACGGTCTTCCGCGACCAGGAGTTTTCACAAGACCTGTGCGGCGAAGCCTCGGCCCGCGCCGTCAAGCGCATTGAGGACGTGCGTGTGCTGCGCACCGCCCAGTTCCCCGAAGACGCCGGCCCCATGGCCCACCCGGTGCGGCCCGACAGCTACGTCGAGATCAGCAACTTCTACACCGTCACGATTTATGAAAAGGGCGCCGAAGTCGTGCGCATGATGCAGACGCTGGTGGGCCGCGATGGCTTTGCCCGCGGCATGACGCTTTACTTTGAACGGCACGACGGCCACGCCGTAACCTGCGACGACTTTGCGCAGGCGATTGCCGACGCCAACCCGATGTCGGACCTGGCGCGCCTGCTGCCGCAGTTCAAGCGCTGGTACAGCCAGGCCGGCACGCCGCGTGTGCACGCGCAGGGTGCTTATGACGCGGCGGCGCGCACCTACACCCTGACCTTGTCGCAAAGCTGCATGCCCACGGCAGGGCAAGCCGTGAAGGAGCCGTTTGTCATACCGGTCGGCCTGGGCCTGCTGGGCGCAGATGGCCAGGACTTGCCGCTGCAGCTGGCCGGTGAGAGCCAGGCACCTGCCCGCACCCGTACCGTAGTGCTGACGCAGGCCAGCGAAACGCTGACCTTCGTCAACATCGATGCCGAGCCGGTGCCCTCCATCCTGCGCGGCTTCACCGCCCCGGTGGTGCTGGAGTTTGACTACACCGACGCCCAGCTGCTGCACCTGCTGGCGCATGACAGCGACCCTTTCAACCGCTGGGAGGCCGGGCAACGCCTGGCCGTCAACCGCGCTATCAAATCCATAGCTGGTGGCGCAGACCCCGTAACGGCTGCAGTGCTCGATGATGCTTATCTTGATGCGATGCGCCAGGTGCTGCGCCACCCCGCGCTGGACTCGGCCTTCAAGGAACTGGTGCTGACGCTGCCGTCTGAGACCTACCTGGCCGAGCAGCTTGACGTGGTGGACCCGCAGCGCATTCATGCAGTGCGCGAAGCCATGCGCCTGCAGCTGGCCACGGCACTGGCAGCCGACTGGCAAGCCGTGTACGAGGCCAACCACGACACCGGCGCCTACACGCCAGACCCGGCCTCCTCGGGCCGCCGCGCGCTCGCGGGTATGGCGCTCACGCACCTGTGCCTGGCAGCGCAGGCTTCTGGCGATACCCTCTGGCCGGGCAAGACCCTGCAGCGCTTCAAGGACGCCGGCAACATGACCGACCGCTTCAACGCGCTGGCGGCCCTGGTCTCCAGCGGCCACGCACTGGCGGCCGAGGCGTTGCCGCTATTCCACGCCATGTTCAAGGACGAAGCCCTGGTCATCGACAAATGGTTTGGCCTGCAGGCCGGCGCGCCGGATCGCGGCGGCAACATCCTGCCGGCGGTCAAACAACTCATGAAGCATTCCGACTTCAGCCTGCGCAACCCCAATCGCGCGCGCAGCGTGGTCAGCACCTACTGCCAGGGCAACCCGGCCGCCTTCCACCGCGCGGACGCCGCGGGTTATGTGTTCTGGAGCGACCGCGTGATGGAGCTCGACGCCATCAACCCGCAGGTGGCAGCCCGCCTGGCGCGCGCGCTGGACCGCTGGAGCAAGCTGGCCGAGCCCTACCGCAGCGCGGCGCGTGAGGCGATTGCACGCGTAGCGGCCAAGACTGATTTGAGCAAAGACACACACGAAGTCGTCTCTCGCGCACTGGCTGACTGAACGCGGACGGCACCCGCCATGGCATTCTTCACATTCAACACCCCCGCACAGCGGTTTGCGAAGAAGTTCAACCCGCTGCGCGACACGGTGTACGACGCCAGCGGCATGTTCAGCGGTTCACGCATGTCAGCCGACCTGGCCGCACTGGAGCCCCTGGCCGAGGCCCTGGGCGCCGACTCCGCCGAGCTGGCTGACTTGCTGTGGTTGCAGTTCGTGGTGTTCCGCAAACGCCAGCTGGATGCCGAGGGCCTGCCCCTGGGCCTGCGCGCCCTGGCCATCCGCGCTGCCAAAGGCAGCCTCACGCCCACCGAGCGCTACGAACAGCATTACGCCATCGGCGAGTCGGCCCTGGAAGCCGAGGAGTACAACACCGCCGTCGAGCACCTTCAGCAGTCGGTCCACTGGGCCGCGCACGAAGGCGCCATCCTGAACACCGACCAGAAGCTGGGTATTCGCGAAGAGACAGGCTACGCCCTGCACGAGGCCGGCCGCTTCGCCGAGGCACTGGCGCACAACCAGCAACTGCTGGCCGATGCACAAAGCGCCTTCGGCTCCGGAACGGACAAGCGCCTCTCTGGCCTCATCAACAACCTGGCGCAAAATGCCTACGAGTTGGGCGAACATGCCCAAGCGCAGGCCTGGCTGCAACAGCGCCTGGCGCTGGGCCAGGCCTTGCAGGACACCGATATCTTGCTGGACACCTTGTTCCAGCTCGGCGTGCTCGCGCACGAAACGGACCAGCCCACCGAAGCGCGTGCCCTCTTCCAGCAACGTGTGGACATTGCCCGCGCGAAGGACGACGAGGACCTGCTGGACGACGCCCTGGCCACGCTCGCCGAATTTGAAGAACGCGAACAGCAAGGCGAGCCCGGCTAAGCGCCCCGCCCAGCCATACGCTGCCCAAACGAACTATCCCTCAATCGAACGGAGCCCCCTATGTCCCAAAAAATCTCCCTGACCCGCTACCTGATCGAGCAGCAGCGCATCGACGGTCACATTCCCTCGCAGCTTCGCCTGCTGCTGGAAGTGGTCGCCCGCGCCTGCAAGAGCATCAGCCAGGCCGTCAACAAGGGTGCACTCGGCAGCGGCATGGGCAGCGCCGAAAGCGAGAACGTGCAGGGTGAGATCCAGAAGAAGCTGGACATCATTGCCAACGAAGTGCTGATTGAGGCCAATGAATGGGGCGGCCACCTGGCCGGCATGGCCAGCGAGGAAATGGAAGGCATTTACGTGGTGCCGAATCGCTACCCCCAAGGTGAATATCTGCTGCTGTTCGACCCGCTCGACGGCTCCAGCAACATCGACATCAACGTCAGCATTGGCACCATCTTCAGCGTGCTGAAAATGCCCGAGGGCGACCGCGCTGTGGATGAAGGCGACTTCCTTCAGGCCGGCCACAAACAGGTGGCGGCGGGTTACTGCATCTACGGCCCGCAGACCACGCTGGTGCTGACGGTGGGCGACGGCGTCGCCATGTTCACGCTGGACCGTGAGCAAGGCTCCTTTGTGCTGATCGAGGAAAACGTGCAGATCCCTGAAGACACCAAAGAGTTCGCCATCAACATGAGCAACATGCGCCACTGGGACGCCCCGGTCAAGCGCTACGTGGACGAGTTGCTGGCCGGCAAGGACGGTCCGCGCGGCAAGGACTTCAACATGCGCTGGATCGCCGCCATGGTGGCCGACGTGCACCGCATCCTGTGCCGCGGCGGCATCTTCCTCTACCCCTGGGACAAACGCGAGCCCGAAAAGGCCGGAAAACTGCGCCTGATGTACGAAGCCAACCCCATGAGCTGGCTCATCGAGCAGGCCGGCGGCGCCGCCACCAACGGCAAACAACGCATCCTGGACTTGCAACCCACCAAGCTGCACGAGCGCGTCAGCGTCATACTCGGCTCCAAAAATGAGGTCGAACGGGTGACCTCCTATCACTCCGGGCTATAATTGAAGGCTGTATTTCATAAAAAGCCGGTGTAGCTCAGTCGGTAGAGCAGCTCATTCGTAATGAGAAGGTCGGGTGTTCGATTCATCTCTCCGGCACCAATTCAGGCGGAAATAGCGATAGTGGTCACTTACCGGTGATCGCTGAGGTCACTTCTGGTGACAGTCGATTTTCCGCATTAAAAATGCCTCCTTTGTGGAGGCTTTTTCTTTTCGGTAGGCAAGCATTTACCGCCGACTCAACCCAAACCTTGTTGATTTCTGCTGCCCTCTCATCAGCAAGACACAAAACCTGTTCTCGCAGCAGCTCTCGCAGCGGTACACACTACAGTGAGGGTTCCAAAATCGTAAAACGCTGAATGACCGATGTCACCGCTGGGCTCAGGAACGCCTATGGGAACAAAGAAGGTTGCTCTATATTCGTTTACCAAACCAGAAGGGTAAGTGAACTTGTCAAGCACCACATAGGCACGCGATAAGTCCGTTTCGGCTACAGAAAGAGCATCTTCTGTCACTGGCACTAGGAGGTTTTTCCTGGTGTAGTTTTTGTCAATGTATGCATCCCGAAATTTTCTTACATCTTCTGCCGTTGCTTTACGAATAATTCCATCTCGAATGGCTTTATCAAGAGCAGGTTGGGGGTCGGGCTCCGCAGACTTGGTGTCTTGTAGCTCGAAGCAAGTTCCTTCCTTGCACTTCAAGATTTCAGCAAGCTCTTTCTCGCGCCTATCCGTCATCTCTTGCCAACACATGGCGATCGCTACACGGCGGAAGCTTCCTCCTTCCCAGTCCCCCGTGGAGAACATGCAATCCGAGTCGCGGAACTCAAGCCATGCCTTCTGCGATTTGCGCAGAGCATTTTTCAAGTCGGTACTCACCAAGCGTCGCATCAATAGCCGATAGGTATCGTTCAGAGCGACGTCCTTCGTGTAGTAGCCATACCAAGTGCAAAGAGCCATGTCTCCAGTGCCATCGCAGCCTTTTGAGATTTCTTCACGAATCTCTTTTTCTGTATAGCCTTTTTGCCCCTGTGCCATAGCTCGGATAGCTCTGTCGTTGCCCAAAGAATAGGTCGTTGTGAGCAAGAGAAGTGCGAGAACTGCAGTGAACTTCATGGTGAGAACTAACGTTGGATTAAATCGATGTCCTGTGTGACTCTATTGTCCGGGGTTTCAGGCATATACAAGGGATGTGATTAGCACCATTTTTGGATCTCCCCCCGTGGGTGTCGAATTTCCGCACTGAGCTGCCCTTAAAAATTGACAGCTTAAAGGCTCCTGTTAGATATATGAAAGCATCTCTTCGGAACCAATTGAAAGTCCGACTCGACTACAGCGCCCCTAAGTTGCACACCCGTCTTTTTCAATAGTGAGGTAAGGACGCCCTCGTCTGGCAATTGCGTGAACGTCCAAAAAAGGGGGTTAGCCCCAGCCTTGGCCCCAGCCTTGGCCTCAGTCGCGCCTGTTTGCGCGTGAAGGGCATGCGAAGATATAACCTCCCGGAAACCAAAAAATCAAAATGCTGGAGCAGCTTCTTTCCAACTACATCGGCAATGCCGGCGCCGCCAACGCTCGCGGTGAATACGCCGCCGCCGCTGAGTGGTGCCAACGTAGTCTTCAACTCGCCCCTGACCTGCCTGAAGCCTGGTATCACCTGGGAACCGCATTCGGTGGGATGGGCAGAAAACCTGAGGCGGTAGACGCCCTTGAAAAGGCCCGGGTTCGGACACTCAATTCTGCGGACGCACAAAACAGCATCGGCCTGCAGCTGACCGAATTGGGGGCATACCTTAAGGCGGAGCAATGTCTGAATCAGGCGCTGGCATTGGCGCCGGACTATGCTTTTGCCCACTCCAACCTGGGCAAACTCCGGAGCAAACAGAAACGGCTGGACGATGCCGAAACGGCTTTCAGGAAGGCAATTGCACTGAGTCCGGATCTGGCTCCCGCTTATGTCAATCTTGGTGGCGTATTGAGTGACCAGAAAAATTACGAGGCCGCCGAAGCCGCCTGCCGCAAGGCAACCGAGCTGGCGCCGGATTCAGCCGAGGCCTGGCTCAACCTGGGGATCGCGTTGAACGGACTGAAGCAGCATGAGGCAGCCGAATCCTCTTACGCGAAAGCGATGGCGCTTGCACCGCATTGGCCCGACGTGTGGATCAACCGGGGAGTCGCTCTCGATGAGATGAAACGGCATGACGCGGCTGCCGACTGTTACAAGCGGAGCATGGAGCTGGATGCAAACGTCGAATTCGTGTTTGGTTCGCTGTTGCACGCAAAAATGAAGGTTTGCGACTGGCATTCACTTGCCTCCGATCTGCCAAAGATTTTCCAGGAAATCGAGCGTGGGAGGAATGTGGCAATACCGTTCGAAATCCTGGGACTCACTACGGATTTGGCGTTGCAGGCGCAAGCGGCCGCTATATGGGTCAAAGACAGATGCCCAAACTCAGCCACCGTCAGCCCCATCCCCAAACGCCAGCGACACGAAAAAATTCGGATCGGGTATTTTTCCGCTGACTTTCACAACCATGCAACCATGCATTTGATGGCTGAGTTGTTTGAGAGACATGACCGGTCCAGGTTCGAGCTATACGCCTTCTCGTTTGGGCCCGACAAGAAAGACACGATGAGGGACAGGGTTTCGGCGATTTTTGACAAGTTTTTTGATGTACGCCTTCAATCCGACAAAGCCGTCGTACAACTTTCAAGAGATCTGGAGGTAGACATTGCCATCGATCTGAATGGCTACACGCTAGGAAGCCGGCCAGGAATTTTTAATCTCAGAGCTGCGCCTGTTCAGGTGAACTATCTCGCCTATCCGGGAACGATGAGCGCCGATTTCATGGACTATCTCATTGCAGACAAAACGGTCGTTCCAGAAGCCAGTCAACAGCAGTACACCGAAAAGATCGTCTACCTTCCCAATAGCTACCAACCAAACGACAGCAAGCGCTTAATTTCCGACAAGGTATTGAGCCGCAGAGAAGCTGGCTTGCCTGAGACAGGTTTTGTCTTCTGCTGCTTCAACAACAGTTTCAAAATTACACCCGAAGTTTTTGGTTGCTGGATGCGGATATTGAAGGCTGTGGAAGGAAGCGTCCTCTGGCTTCTTCAGGACAACCCAAAAGCAGCCATCAACTTGTCTGAAGAAGCATTGCGAAGAGGCATTGCCTCGGAGCGGCTGATTTTTGCGCAGCGGGTGCCCCCCGCCGACCACCTTGCAAGGCATCGCCTGGCCGACCTGTTTTTGGATACGCTGCCTTACAACGCGCACACAACGGCCAATGATGCACTGTTGACGGGGCTGCCCATATTGACGTGCATGGGTGAATCTTTCGCCAGCCGGGTGGCCGCAAGCCTGCTGAATACGGTTGACTTGACCGAGCTGGTTACCTCGAACGTGACGGACTATGAGGCCTCTGCGATTGAGTTGGCGACCGTCCCCCGGCGCCTGGCACAGATCAAGGAAAAGCTGGCTCGAAACAGGCTGGCAACACCGCTGTTTGATACGCCCTTGTTCGTCAGTCACATCGAGGCGGCTTACACGGCAATGTATGAGCGCTATCAAAGCGATCTGCCGCCTGCATGCATTTACGTTCAACAATAGTTCTGCAGCGGTCATTGCCGAACTGAAGGTATCCTGAAAATCAACGGCTGGTGCGATCCTGGGCTTTTTTCATTCATAGCCGCCGATGATTGCAACACAATGAGTACCTTGGTCGTACCGGGAAAGTCATCCCCCCGCATTGTTTGCGTGCCTGGGCCTTTTACATAAGAATCAAACCCAGCAACAGGGGGATTCGTATGGGGATAATTCCGCTTCGTCCTTTTCGACAACGGCTGTTTCCGGCCGTCCTGGCTATAGCGGCGATTGCCGTACCGCAGTGGGCTCAAGCGCAGGCCACACTGGAGAAAATCAAGAGCCGTGGGCAGATCAATGTCGGCTACCGCGCAAACTCCGCGCCTTTCTCGTTTCACCAGACTGCAGAAAAGCCGCTGGGTTATAGCATCGAATTCTGCAAACCCATCATCGAACGGCTCCGCCAGGCTGTCGGCAAGCCGAACCTGCCGGTACGGTATATCGAAACGTATGTGGACGCCCGCACACGCTTGCTGTCTGAAGGCAGTGTCGATTTGCTGTGCGAGAACGTGACCGACACACCGGAGCGCCGGACGCGGATGGATTTCTCGACACCGATTTTTATCGAAGCTGTCCAGGTGGCGGTGCGGACCAAAGACAAACTCAGCGCACTCGACCAACTGCAAGGCAAAAGCATTGTGGGCATTGCCGGCACCACCGTGGTTCCCGCGCTGGATCTTTACGCGCAGCAGCATTCATTGAAGTGGCAACACGCCAAAGCAGTCAACGCGGATGCCGCCCTCGGACAGTTGCAACTGGGCTGGGCGGCAGGGTACGCCCGCGACGGTGTTGCGCTCGCCGCGCAATTGGCGAGCCTGCCCAATGCAGGCGATTACCTGATCCTGCCCGAACGCCTGTCCGTAGAACCTATTGCCATCGCCTACCGCAAGGGGGATGCAGTCATGGGTGACCTGGTGAACGCCTCTATCAAGGAATCCATGCGCAGCGGCGCAGCGCAGGGCTGGTATGAACAATGGTTTTTAAAACCCATGAAACCGGGCGGCAAACCGCTGACAACCGTGATGCCGGCGGAAACGAAGGCATTGTTTGACACCGCGAAAGCAAATTGAGTAGAGCCTGAAGGCCGCAACACCGCTACGGCTTTAAACGTTCAGGCGTTGGTGCCGTTCGGCGTATCCGGCTCTTCCGGTGTGATGAAAGAGTCTTCCCACTGCACAGCAAAATTGTGGTCGGCATTGTCATGAACAATGCCTGAACCGGTACTGAGCGGGTCGAAATTGGTGAACCGTATCCTGCGGTTGCGTTCCAGCTTGGCTTGCAGGCTGCTTCGGGCTGCCGCGATGTCCATGCTGGCGACTTTTGGCGCGTCCTCCAGGAGGGTTCCGTTGGCTGCACGCATGGTATCGGGCACGGTGGCCATGGCATCGGCGTCGGCATCCACCTCAACTGGCAAGGCCAAGGGAGGCTCGCCCAGCACGGCGGGTTCGTCGTCCGACAGGTCGATTTCTCCGAGGAACGCCGCGCGAACATCTTCCAGGGAGGGAAGGTTGCTCGCACGCACGACGGCGTAGGCAATCCCGCATTCTTCAAACAGCTTGCGCTTGAGGTCGCGGTTACTGGCCTTGAGCCCACGGGGACCGGGAACATCCAGGCAACCAATGACGGTTCCATCCGCGGCGCATACAGTGAAAGTGCAGTAAACGGTTTTCAGCAATTCAAAGGAACGCTGCCCTTCGGCTTCGGTTCGCGGCGAGACAAAGCGGATGACAGGGACTTTGATCAGGACATGGTGGTCAAAAAAGGCCCGCTGAAGCCAATGCCACACGTCCTGTTCGGCCTCCAGTAGCAGTGGCCTTGGCTGCAGGTGCCAATGCGCGGGAAGGCGCCGTTTTTTGCGCGCGGAACGCGCCAGCCAGCCATGGTGGCAGGCTGCTCCCGTCGCCATTGCAGACACCGCCGTCGCAGTGAGCGCCAACACAAAAACATCAAACATGAGT
Organism: Polaromonas sp. P2_G11; assembly: GCF_056403595.1. Lineage (NCBI taxonomy): Bacteria > Pseudomonadati > Pseudomonadota > Betaproteobacteria > Burkholderiales > Comamonadaceae > Polaromonas > Polaromonas sp. P2_G11. The sequence continues at coordinate 345,869 of NZ_JBFUFE010000001.1, forward strand.
GCCTTAACTTTTTTTCAGTTTAAACACAGCCCCGTTAAGTTACAACTATTTACGTATGAAGGTGTTGTGAACGCGACTCATATTGAATCCAATCTACCTAAAAGCGGCCTTTTTTCACATATATGTTCCGCCAATACAACCCAAGTGGTCTACTGGTAGAAACAGATATTTACATATTGGGATCGACCGGGATGGGGCTGGCCAGGATCTTGTCGATCCGCTTGCCATCAAGGTCAAGAACTTCGAAGCGCCAGCCCGCGCATTCCACCCGCTCGGCGGTTTTCAGCAACCGCCCCGAAACGCTTTGAAGCAGGCCAGCCACCGTGTTGTAACGCCCCCGGCCTTCCTCTGGCAGTTCCCTGATATCCAGACGGGCCTTGAGTTCGGAGACAGGCATGACACCGTCAATGAGCCAGCTGCCGTCCTCCCTTTCGGTCGCCCACGCGTCCATCTGCGCGCCGGGCTGCAATTCACCGGTGATGGCTTCCAGCATGTCCATGGGCGTCATGAGACCCTGCACAACCCCGTATTCATCGACCACAAACACAATGCGGGTGGAGCGGGCCCGGAACTGCTCCAGCAATTCCATGCCCGTGAGCGTTTCCGGCACGAAGACCGCCGGCACTGCATAAGCGCCGATACGGTCGGTCACTGAAGGCACTGCGCCTGCGCCCTGGGTTGATGGCACAGGCTGGATCTGGCCGCGCAGCGCGAGCAACTTGGCCACATTGACCACGCCCACCACGTCATCGAGGCTGCCGCGGCACACGGGATACCAGGAGTGGCCGGTGGCGCCGGCCTTGTCGATGGCTTGGGCAATGGTGTCGGAAGCATCGAGCCACTCGATGTCGGAACGCGGCAGCATCAGTGAAGTGAGCAGGCGGTCATCCAGCAAAAACACGTTTTGCACCATCTGGTGTTCATGTTCCTCAATCAGGCCGGCGTCCACGCCCTCCTCCAGGCTGGCTGCGATTTCTTCTTCAGTGACGGCCCGGCCGGCGCTGTTGTCGATACGCAGCAGCTTGAGTACCGCCTGCGTGCTGATGGACAGCAGCCTGACGAAGGGCTTGAAGCCCGTCGCCACCCACATCATGGGCCTTGAAACCAGGCGTGCGACGGTTTCCGGGTAGAGCTGCCCGATGCGTTTGGGCACCAGCTCGCCAAAGACGATGGTGATGAAGGTGATGACTGTCACTACCAGCGCGGTGGCAGTAATCTCGGACGCGCGCGGCCGCACGCCGAAGGTCTGGATCCACGCTGCCAGGCCGCTGCTGAAAGCCGCCTCGCCAATAATGCCGTTGAGCATGCCGATGGAGGTGATGCCGACCTGCACCGACGAAAGGAACTGCGTGGGATTGTCCAGCAGTCCCAGCGCTGCCAGCGCCCCCTTGTCGCCGGATTCGCCCATGGCCGAGAGCCGGGCTTTGCGGCTCGAAGCCAGTGCCATCTCCGACATGGCAAACACACCGTTGAGCAAGGTCAGAAAAGCAATCAGGAAAAAGTCCATGGGGCCTGGCGCAAAATAAACACATGTCACTTTACTGTATCGGCGACCTGCAGGGTTGCCACGCACCTTTTCAGCGATTGCTGGACAGGATCGATTTCTCCCCCAGCCGCGACACTCTCTACATCCTTGGCGACCTGGTCAACCGCGGCCCCGGCTCCCTTCAGGTGCTGCGCAGCCTCTCGGCATTGGGCGACGCTGCGCAATGCCTGCTCGGCAACCACGACCTGCACCTGCTGGCTGTGTGGCAAGGCGTGCGCAAGCCGGGCCGCAGCGACACCGTACAGGACATCCTCGAGGCCAAGGACAGCCACGCGCTGCTCGACTGGCTGCGCCACCGCGCCATGGCCATCCATCGCTACGGGTGGCTGATGGTGCATGCGGGCGTGCTGCCGCAATGGACTGCGGCGCAAACCGTGGCGCTGGGCTCAGAGGTGGAGCAGGTGCTGCGCGGCAGCCATCTCAAGGACTTTCTGCAGGCCATGTACGGCAACACGCCTGATCACTGGAGCGACAGCCTGCAGGGCGCCGACAGGCTGCGGGTCATCGTGAACGCGCTCACGCGCCTGCGTTTTTGCACACCCGAAGGCGTGATGGACTTCAGCAGTACCGACGGCCCCGGCAGCGCGCCAGAAGGCCACCTGCCCTGGTTTGATGTTCCCGGCCGGGCCACAGCAGATACGCCGGTGGCGTTTGGCCACTGGTCTACGCTGGCCAGCAGCAAGAACAGCACACCCACCCTGCGCAACAACACCTTGCCACTCGACACCGGCTGCGTGTGGGGCGGCTGCCTGACGGCGGCCAGATTGGGGGCGGCGCCCGGCGAGTTTGAACTGGTCAGTGTGCAATGCGAAGAAGCGCAAAAACCTGGCAAGGCCGGCAAGTCGGCTTAAACCGGTTGCCGCGCGGCACTTGCCTCATCCGCCCAGGCCCGGGCCATGCTTGCAGCCAGCAACAGCACAGCCGACGAAAAGTAAATCCACATCAGGATCACCACCAGTGAGCCCGCCGCGCCATAGGCCGACACAATCGCAGCGGTCGAAAGATAAAAAGCCATCAGGTGCTTGCCGACCGCAAACAGGATGGCCCCCGCGGCGGACCCCATCACCAGATAGCGTAAAGCGGGCTTGGGGCCCACGCTCATTTTCATGAGCGCCACAAAGAGCACCACGCAAAAGCAGAAAGACACGACCTCATTGAGGACCCAGGCGATCTTCTCAATCGGCAAATAACTGCCCGCCCAGCCTGAGAGAAGACTCAGAAAAGTCGAGATCGCCAGCGAAACCAGCAAGAGAAAACCGAAGGCCAGGATGTAGGCCACACCCCGCAACCGCAAAGAAGCGCTGTGCCACCATTTCTGCTGCGGGAGCTCGCCACTGCCTTGCCGCCACAAGCGCTCAAACGCATCCTGCAGTTCGGCAAAAACGCCGGTCGCACCCGACAACAGCAGCGCAAAAGCAAACAGCGAAGCCGTGATGCCCTCTGAAGGAGCCTGGGCACTTGAAAGTGCCTGCTGTACCACCTGTGCGCCCTGCGCGCCGATAACGCTGCGGATTTGATCCACCAGACTGGTTTCGATATACCGGCGGTCCAGCCACCAGCCAAGCACTGCCACCATCAGCACCAGCAACGGCGCCAGGCTGAGGATGCCGTAGAACGACATGGCCGCGCTCATGCGCATGCCGCCTGCATCAATCCAGTGGCCGATGGCCTGCCACAGGGGCCGGTAAAGAGGCCTGAAAATCTTCTGAAGGGAAGAAAGCGCGAAGGCCGGCGAGGCCTGAACATGCGGATCGGGTTTCTCCATCATCCCGGAAGCTTAGGAAACCCGCAGCAAAGACCCAACCGGACAGCAGCTCCCCGCACCGTAGGCGTGAACCGACGGGAATATGGAAACTGGTAGAGAAAATCGGGTAGAGGCGCTGCTCAGCGCCCCGCAATGAACCGGTGCTGGACCGGCTCACCCTGGCCGGTTGTCTTAACCGGCTGTCTTGAACAGCGCTGCGACTTTTTTCTTCGGCTTGATATTGGCCGACACACTGCTGCGCGCGGGGGCAGCTTTGGCGGCGGCTTCCCAGGCGGGCGTGGCATCGGGCGCAGCGGTTGGTTCGTAGGGCTGGTCAAAAAACGGGTCACGCGGCGCCGCCGGCTGGCGATGCGGCGTGTATTCGCGCCGCTCCCGCGGCTGGCGCGCTTCACGCGCATGGCCGCCCTCTTCACCTTCACGGTACATGCGGCGGCCGTCATTGATACGGCCCTGCTCGCTGATACGGGGCTGGTCTTCCTCGAACTCGATGGGCTCCAGTTCGATCTTGGTCTTGATCAGTTTTTCAATATCAGCCACCAGGCGCTGGTCGCTGCTGGCAACAAAACTCACTGCCAGGCCCGATGCGCCAGCCCGGCCGGTACGGCCGATGCGGTGCACGTAATCTTCGGCATTGAAGGGAACATCGAAGTTGAACACTGCGGGCACATCCTTGATGTCCAGGCCGCGCGCCGCCACGTCGGTACACACCAGCAGGTCGACTTCGCCCTTCTTGAAGGCTTCCAGCGCTTTCAGGCGCTCGTCCTGGCTCTTGTCGCCGTGCAGCGCCGTGGTCTTGAGGCCTTCACGTTCCAGGGAACGCGCCAGCCGTGCGCAACCGAGTTTGCTGTTGACGAACACAAAAGCCTGCTTCATGCCGCGCTGTTTCAGGATCTGGTGCAGGGCGCGGCGTTTGTCGTCGGCGCCCACGCTGTAGAAATGCTGCTCGACGGTGGAAGCTGTAGCGTTGGAACGGGCGACCTCGATCGTGACCGGATCCTGCAAATAGCTGGAAGCCAGGCGCTTGATTTCAGGCGAAAAAGTCGCCGAGAACAGCAAGGTGATGCGCTGCTTGGGCAGGTAGCTCAGGATGCGCTGCAGATCGGGCAAAAAGCCGATGTCCAGCATACGGTCGGCTTCGTCGAGCACCACGTATTCGACCTGATTGAGTACGGCGTTCTTGGCTTCAATGTGGTCAAGCAGCCGGCCCGGCGTGGCCACCAGCACTTCAACGCCTTTTTTGAGCTCGGCCGTCTGCGGCTTCATGTCCATGCCGCCAAACACCACGGTGCTGCGCAGATTGGTGTATTTGGCGTACAGCTCGACTTGCTGGGCCACCTGCACGGCGAGTTCGCGCGTGGGCAGCAGCACCAGCGCACGCACCGGGTGGCGGGCTGGCGACGTCGAGGCGTTCTCGTGCTTCATCATGCGCTGCAGCAGGGGCAACGCGAAAGCCGCAGTCTTGCCGGTGCCGGTTTGCGCGGCGCCCATGACGTCTTTACCCTGCAGGACGACCGGGATGGCCTGTTCCTGGATGGGGGTCATGGTTTCGTAGCCCATTTCGGCTACGGCGCGGGCCAGCGGTTCTGCCAGCGAAAGATTGGAAAAAGAGGATGTCATAAAAGGCTCGGCGGTACTCTGCGGGTTGTCTTGCGAAGGGCGCGCGGACCGGCGCGCTGGCAGCCAACGGCACCGCTGCACCATTGACAAGAAAGGGAGCGCGGCAGGCCGCCCGGCGTGGCACGGTCACCGACCGTGATGGGGCTGTTGCAGCGCTTCCTCAGCCTTCTATTGTCGCACTTTAGGCCCCGATGCCGGTTTTGCCGGCCCACTGCGCTTTCAGGGCCATTTGGGCCAGGGCAGCCACTGGGGCAACACCCCTTTATTGCTATCTATTTTATAGCTGTTTGCGCGCGTCAGTAAAGGGCTACAGCCCGATTTCACTCTTAATTGTTGGCTGCCGGCTAAATACTGCGGGCGCTAAAGGTGTCGCAGGCCTTCACGCTGCCGGTTTTCAGGCCCGTGTCGAACCAGCGCTGGCGCTGGGCGCTGGTGCCGTGGGTGAAGCTTTCGGGCACCACCGCGCCGCCGCCGGCCCGCTGCAGGGCGTCGTCGCCGATTTTGGCGGCGGCGTTCATGGCCTCCTCCACGTCGCCCTGCTCCAGTATCTGGCGCGCGTTCTGCGCGTTATGCGCCCACACACCGGCAAAACAGTCGGCCTGCAACTCCAGGCGAACGCTCAGGGCGTTGTATTCGGCTTTGCTGACGCGGCCACGCATCTGGTCCATCTTGCCGCTAATGCCCAGCAGATTCTGCACATGGTGGCCCACCTCATGCGCGATCACATACGCCTGGGCGAAGTCGCCGGGTGCTCCCAAACGGTTACGGAGGGTTTCGTAAAAGCCCAGGTCGATGTAGACCTTCTGGTCGCCCGGACAGTAAAACGGCCCCATGGCGGCCTGGCCCTGGCCGCAGGCAGTTTGCGTGGCGCCACGAAAGAGCACCAGCCGCGGCTTCTGGTAAGTGCCGCCGCCCTTGGCAAACACGTCGGTCCAGACATCTTCGGTGTCCGCCAGCACGGTCGAGACGAATTTCGCCATGCGGTCATCGGCCGGCGGCTTGGGGGCCGGGCCCTGCTGCACCTGTGCGGGGGATCCGCCGCCGCTGAGCAGGCTCAGGATGGTCATCGGGTTGATGCCGAAGATCCAGCCGCCCACCAGCGCAACCACGATGGTGCCGATGCCGACGCTGCGGCCCCCAAAGCCGAAGCCGCCTCCCCCGCCACCGCCGTCGCGCCGGTCTTCAACATTGTCGGATTCGCGATTGCCTTCCCACTTCATGGTGTCTCCCTGTCTGTCATCCGTGCATACTGGCCTTTCCGGCCCGCTGCGGCACCTGCCCCAAAGCCCGGTCCGCTGTCAGCGCATGCGCCGACTTTACTTGAGCGGCCCCCCGCCGTGGAACAAAATTGAACCTTGGTGTATCCATTCGTCATGACTACTTTTGCCCACCCAACGCCCGCGGGCCCCGGCACCCAGGGCGGCGCCATTTCCGTGTTTTTCCCGCTGCGCCTGGCGCTTGCGTTGCTGCTGGCCGCGCTGCTGACGGCCTGCGCCAGCCCCATCACCACCCGCGTGACCAGCTTCAACCAGTGGCCGGGCGATACGGCGGGCGCCACTTTCAGCTACATCACGCCGGTGGACACGACACGGCAGCTGGAACAAGCCACCTATGAGGGCTATGTGCAGGCCGAACTGGAGAAACGCGGCCTCAGGCGCGCGCCGGAAGGCCAGGCAGGGCGGCTGCAGGTTGACGTAGCGGCCAGCAGCCGCAGCGAAGAGAAAACCTTTCTGCAGCCGGTTTACCAGGACAACTTTGTCTTCCTGCCGCCTTACCGCGACGCCGCGGGCCGCGTATACGCGGGCGGCTGGGTGCCCGACCCTTTCGGGCCGCGCTATGTCGGCGACAGGCCGCTCAACATGACGATTTACACCAACAGCCTGCGCGTGCGGTTACTTGACACCCAGGGCACGCCACCCGGCAAGCCGCCGCGCACGGTGTTTGAATCGCGCGCTGTGTACGAAGGCGGCAGCGGCGACCTTCCGCTGGTCGTGCCTTACCTGGTTCGCGCGGTGTTTGACAACTTTCCCGGCCAGAACGGCCAGGTGCGTGTCGTGAAGTTCGACAGCGAAACCGGCGCGGTGATCAAAAAATAGGCCCGGCGCGCGGCGCTTATTCGAACCGGACCGTCAAGCCCTTGAGCGAGCCGGCCACCGGGCCGGACGCTTGCAGTTCGGTATGCCAGGTCTGCCCCGCCTGCACCGGCCAGGCGTCAGTCAGCGTGCCGGTGGTGATGACGTCGCCGGCCCGCAAAGCCGGTGTGCCGGGCGTGGCGCGCAATTCCTGTACGAAATGCAGCAGCGCCTCTACAGGACCGTCCAGCACATTGGCGCCCTCACCTTCATCTTTGAGCACCCCATCGCCGTAGAGCTTGAGCCGCAGGCCCGCCAGGGCTTGCATGAGTGCCGCGGGCGCCAACCCGTCGGGCAGCTTCACGGCATGGCCCACCAATAACCGGCCGTGCAGCCCGCCGTCGGCTACCGCCTGCGCAGCCGTGAACTTCCATCCCGGGAAATGCGTGTGCACGATCTCATAGCCGTGCGCGACCCAGTCTATGGACGCAATCAGTTCTGCCGCCGAACAATCGGTCGGCGGCGCTTCGCGCAGGCCGAACACCACCTCGGGCTCAATGCGCGGTTCACACAGGCCTTTGAGCGACAACACTCCCTCGTTGGGCCCGGAGGCATCGACACGCGCCAGGCTGCTATGCCACACCGTGCCCCAGATGGGGCCATAGACTTCATAACGCGGCCAGATGGTGCGGTTGGTAAAGCCAACCTTGTAGCCTACCGGGCTGTCGCCCTGCGCGCTTCGCGCGGCGCGCACGGCCAGCGCGGTGGCATAGGCCAGCGGCACGTCAGTTGGCACGGTGGCGGGCCAAGGCAACGGGCTGGCTTCAAGACGGGCGCGGGTGAGGTCGGTGGCCAGCGCGGAAATGTCCGGATGGGTTGGGGTATTCATGGAGCCATGGTAGCCAAAACACCGCCGTCCTTCACAATGGTGGCATGCGCACAGCCCTTTCCGCTTCTTCGCTACCCCGTGTCCTGCTCACCGGCTTCGACCCCTTTGGCGACACCGGGCACAGCGGCTTGCCCCTCAACCCCAGCTGGCTGGCGGTACAGGCGCTGGGTGGCAAGCGCGTAGGCGGCCACCTCCTGGTGGCGGCGCAATTGCCCACCGTGTTTCAGGCCTCCATCGCAGAACTCATCCGGCTGCTCGCGCTGCATAAGCCGGTACTGGTGATCTGCGTCGGCCAGGCGGGCGGGCGCAGCGCGATTTCGCTGGAGCGCATTGCCATCAACGTCAACGATGCCCGTATTCCCGACAATACCGGCGGCCAGCCCGTCGACACGCCGGTCGTGGCGGGCGGGCCGGCAGCCTATTTCAGCAGCCTGCCCATCAAGGCCATGCTGCAGGCGCTGCAGGAGGCGGGCGTGGCTGCCGAGGTTTCGCAAACCGCCGGCACCTTTGTCTGCAACCACGTGTTTTATGCGCTCATGCATGCCCTGACCACAAAGCGCGGCTTCAGGCGCACGCGTGGCGGTTTTATCCATGTGCCCTATGTGCCCGAACAGGGTGCGCCCAGCTTGCCGCTCGATGAGATCGTGCGCGGGTTGCGGCTGGCCATAGCGGCGGCGCTGGCCACACCGCACGACATCGTCAAAGGCGCCGGGGCCGTCAATTAACGTCAGGGTTAGCGTCTTGCGCGCCGGCATTCTGCGCGGGCATGGCAGGCTCATTGCGCAGCAATCGCCACAGCAGGAATGTGCCAATCACGGCGTTACCCAGCGCAAAACAGGTGACCAGCACCGTGGCCCAGGCATTCAAGGGACGGTTATGTACCACCCAGGCCAGCAAAGGAGACAGCCCGTTGAGCACGAGCATCAGCCAGAACAGGGGGTTTCGCGGCTGGTAAAGACGCAACAGGCGTGACATGTCCATCGCGGCCATACTAACCGCACCGGCCGTAAGACCTTCCGATGATTGCTGAATCAGCGGATGGCGAAGGACGCCGGCATAAAGCCCTGTGCAGGCTGCATTGGCAGCATGCTGCTGACAGTGGCGCCTGCTGCGTTGCTGGCCATCACACCGCCGGACTCCCCCGATGAATCGGCCACAGCCTGACCCTTTTGCGCGCTGGTGATGACGGGCGGCAAGGCTGAGGCGGCCGCGACGCGGGCCTGCTGGATACAACCCTGGCGGGCGGCACCGGCGGTGTTTTCGATGCACTGCGCAATCGCCTGCACTTCAGCCTGGCGCTGATAGTCGCGGATCCTGGCTTTGGCGACTTGCCCGTCCGCCACAAACGCGAAGGCTGCCAGCTGGCAAACAAACACCAGCCCAGCCGCTACCCAGAGCAGCGTCTTGTAAGGCATTTTGTCGAATTTTTGCAAGTGGTCAGAAAACATGGCAGGCCTCCCTGTGAACCTGTTTTCATCCTAGGGAAGCGTTTGCGGTTTCCATCCAGCACTTTTCCCGGGAATATGTAGGATAAAAACCTTTCATTTTTTTACGCGACGTAACGCGGGGCACCGACACCCCCTCGTCTCGCCCTCCCACTTCCTTCCCCGCTTTACCATCGCCCCATGACGCCCACCCTGCTAAACCCCGCCCAGACCGCCGCCCGCCTGCCTTACCCGTTGCTGGTCAGCGAGCTGACGCACCTGCTCAAGGACAGTTCCGTCCAGGTGCCGCCGCGCGTGGTGCAGCCCCTGACTGGGGGCGGCAGCCTGTTTGTGATGCCGGCGCTGGACGCCCGCACCGCGATCACCAAACTGATCACCTTCACGCCTGGCAATGCCGGCACCGGCCGACCCACTATCCAGGGCGACGTTGTGGTGTTTGACGTGGCCACCGGCAGTCGCCGGCTGATGCTCGACGGGCCCACCGTCACCGCCCGGCGCACGGCAGCCGTCTCACTGCTGGCCGCGCAGCGGCTGGCGCCCAACACGCACGGCCCCATGCTCATCGTCGGTGCCGGTGTCCAGGGACTTGCGCACCTGGAGGCTTATGCCGAAGGCCTGGGCGTACACGAATTTCGCATCGCTTCGCGCAGCTACGCCAGCGCCCAGGCCCTGGTGCAGCATGCAGAGGCGCTGGGCCTGATCGCCCGCGTGGTGCACGACGCCGATGCCGCGCTGGCCGACTGCCCGCTGGCCGTTACCTGCACGCCGGCTGCCGCCGTAGTCCTCAGCGCGCTGCCCCGGCCTGACGGCTTCATCAGCGCCGTTGGGGCTTTCACCCCGGCCATGATGGAACTGAGCGCCGCGTTATGCCAATACTTCGCGGCGAAGGGTTCGGTGTTTGTCGACGCGGCTGATGCCATCCACGAGGCAGGGGACCTGCTGCAGGCCGGACTGGACGTGGGCCGCTTCGCCACACTGGCCGATGTGATCCGCCAGGACCTCAAAAAACCCGCCGGGCCAGTGCTGTTTAAAAGCTGCGGCTGGGCGGGCTGGGACTTGGCCGCGGCACGGACAGCGCTGGCTTGAACGGCGCCAAGTCGGCACCTGGATCCAAGCCATTTTCCCCGGACTGCAAGACGAAAACAGGCGCTCACCTACAGCGGCACGAGGGCGCTGGTGTTACGCTGATCCGATCACACCGGAGAAAAACCATGAAGATTCTGTTCGCCGCCGATGGCAGCAAGTACACCAAAAAGGCCCTGGCCTTTCTGGTGAACCACGATGAACTCGCCGGTGCCGAAGGCGAAGTGGTGGTGATCAATGTGCAGGCTCCCGTGCCGGGGCGCGTCAAGACCATGCTGGGTTCGGCCAACGTCACCGCCTACCACACCGAAGAATCGCAGAAGGTGCTGGCGCCGATCGAGCGCTTCCTCCAGCGCCACAAGATGGCGTTTAAAACCCTCGCCGTGGTCGGCTCGCCCACCGCCGAAATACTGCGTGCCGCCAAGCGCGAAAAAGCGCACCTTATCGTGATGGGCACACACGGCCAGGGCCTGCTCAGCCGCGCGCTGATCGGCAGCGTGGCCCAGCGCGTGGTCGCCGAGTGCGAGATTCCGGTGTTGCTGGTCAAGTAACAAGGTTCACCGAGGCCCAGTCCCGCCCCCGGCATCCGTTGAGCCGCTGCGTGAGAGCGCTTTCACGCGTCCGGGATTTACCGGATACTTGCCCTCACACAACAAGGAGCTCAAGATGGAGACAGGCATGGGGTTCAAGTCGATTCGCAAACTGCTGGGCTGGTTTTTACTGGCACTTGTTGCGGCTGGCGCACCGCTGTCGTTTGCCAGCGAGGTCACCGTCAGGTCCTTCAACTCAAAGGCCTTGAACACAGACTACCGCTACACCATTTACCTGCCGGACGGCTATGAGAGCGGCCGGCTGCGCTACCCGGTGCTGTTTCTGCTGCACGGCAACGGCGGCGACCACAATGACTGGCTGGTTAAAGGCCAGGTCCAGGCGACCATGGACACGCTGGTCAGGGAAGGCCGCGTCCAGCCGGCCATCATCGTGATGCCGGGCGGCGGCTCCACCTGGTGGGTGGACGGCAACAAGGACAAGGCCGAAACCGCGCTCATCAAGGAGCTCATCCCGCACATCGACACCAACTTCAGGACCATCACCACGCGTGAAGGCCGCATGATCGCAGGGCTGTCCGCCGGCGGTTTCGGCACGGTGAACGCCGTTTTCAAGTACCCGGAACTGTTTGTTTCCGCCGCGGCGTTGAGCCCGGCGATCTATTCACCGACACCCCCGGGCCACTCTTCGGCCATGCAGGTGGCACCGTTCCAGGCAGGCGGCAAATTTGACCAGGCCTCATGGGACCGCCTGAACTACACCGCCAGCTGGGAAGCCTACAAAAGCAAAAAAATCGTGGTGCCCCTGTACATCAACAGCGGCGACCACGACACCTTTTCCATTGCCTACCACTCGGCCGGCCTGTTCCAGAAATTGTTTGAATACCAGCCCAAGCTGGTGGAGTACCGCGTCGTCGATGGCGATCATGAATGGCCGGTGTGGCGCGACACCATTGGCGACGCCATCAAGTACATGAGCGGCTTTGCCAGCCGCCCCCAGGTCGCCAAGCCCTGAGGCTGTAGAGGGCAGAAACGAAAACGGACGCCCTTTGCAGGCGTCCGTCCAAATCAGTCGTGTAGATGTCCGTTACGCCTTCGGCAAGGTCACCCCAACCTGCCCCTGATACTTGCCGCCGCGGTCCTTGTAGCTGACCTCGCAGACGTCGTCCTTGTCGCTCTCGAAGAACAGCACCTGCGCGCAGCCCTCGCCCGCGTAAATCTTGGCTGGCAGCGGCGTGGTGTTGGAGAACTCCAGCGTTACATAGCCTTCCCATTCGGGCTCAAACGGCGTGACGTTGACAATGATGCCGCAGCGCGCATAGGTGCTTTTGCCCAGGCAGATGGTCAGCACATTGCGCGGGATGCGGAAGTACTCCATGGTGCGGGCCAGCGCAAAGCTGTTGGGCGGGATGATGCAGCTGTCGCCGTGGAAGTCGACAAAACTTTTCTCGTCGAAGTTCTTTGGGTCCACCACCGTGCTATGGATGTTGGTGAAGACCTTGAACTCGGGCGCGCAGCGGATGTCGTAGCCGTAACTGCTGGTGCCATAGCTGATGATTTTCTGGCCGTCCCGCTGGCGGATCTGGCCGGGTTCAAAAGGTTCGATCATGCCGTGCTGCTCGGACATGCGGCGTATCCATTTATCGCTCTTGATGCTCATGGGATGGGGCTCCTGTTGTGGCTGTGATTGTAAGTTGGGGTTGGAGCGCCACCCCCACTGACCGCCAGTCCGGAGACAGCCGGCCCTTCCTCACCAAGGGGCCTGTTGGCAAAAGCACGGGCTGAGGGCTATCGCTGCCCCACAATCCGATAAAAACGCCAGGGACGCATGGACGGGGAAAGTGCCGCTGGTCAAGACATCACATTCCGCGTAACGTTGCCCCTACGACGGGCACAGGTGCAAGCTGAAGTGCCGTTGTCCCCTATCTGAAGCCGGTTCATGCGAGGCGCCCCCACTATGAAAACAAGATCTACCCAGAACAAGGACCGTATTCTTGTCGTGGACGGCAGCCCCGGCATTCACGATGCCTTCCACAACATGCTTGTTGAAAATGAGAATGCGGGAGGGATATTCGAACTGGATGGTGCCCGCGACACACGCGAGGCGCTGGCCCTGGTACAACAGTCGCTTCTGGCTTCGCGTCCCTACTTCCTGGCATTTATCGGTGTTTCTGGTACGGCGGGAGGAATTTCGCTCGAAATGGCACCTCAAATATGGGCGCTTGATCCGGGAGTCCAGATAGTGCTGTGCGCGGAGCGGCTGGATCTTTCTTCTGATGCGCTGCGCGCAGCCATGGGAGCCACGAATAGCAGGTGGCTGGTGCTCAAGACGCCGCTTGATCCTGTAGAAGTCATCCAATTGGCGTACTCCCTGGCAGAGAAGTGGCATTTGCAACAACTCGCCGGGTCTCATCCAGGCGGGCACCCTGCGGCGGATGTTACGGAGAAGGGGAGCGCGGCGGCTGACTCCCAGATCAACGAGCAGGATTTGTTGCGCACGCTTCTGGACAACGCTCCCGATCACATTTATTTCAAGGATGCGCAGTCCCGCTTTCTCAAATGCAGCAAGGCACAGGCGCTACAGTTTGGGGCATCACCGGAGGAGCTGGTGGGCAAGACGGATCACGATTTTTTTTCCGAAGAGCATGCGCGCCCCGCATACGAGGATGAACAGGAAATCCTGCGCACAGGTCAGCCGATCATCGGCAAAGTGGAGAAGGAAACCTGGAAAGACGGGCGCGGTGAATCCTGGAAGCTGAGTACAAAGATGCCGCTGCGCAACAACGCCGGAGCCATCATTGGTACCTTCGGTATTTCCAAGGACATTACTGCCCTGAAGCAGACTGAAGCAGCGCTGGCGCACCACCATGATTTGCTGGCTACGCTGATGGAGAGCTCACCAGATTCCATCTTCTTCAAGGATCTGAAATCACGTTTGGTAAAAGTCAGCCGCTCGGAAGTTCACAACCTCCTGCGGCTATCGATCAGCCGCTATCGCGCAGCACATCCGGACATGGGTGAGGAGACACTTCCACCGCATTTGGCCAGTGTGGAGGAGTTTGAAAAGTATGTGATTGGTAAAACCGATGCAGACATTTACGGCCAGGACAGGGCGAGTGAATTTAGTCACGACGAAGAAGAGATTATCCGGACGGGGAAACCGATCCTCGAAAAGAGCGAAAAAACCGTTCATCCTGATGGGCGTGTCGTCTGGTACCTCACTACCAAAGGCCCCTGGAGAGACAGGAACGGCACACTGATCGGAACCTTCGGGACTTCGAAAAACATATCCGAATTGAAGGAAGCGGAACGAAAAATTGAAGAGGTTCAAGCCCAGCTGCTCACCACGGCGCGTCTGGCGGGCATGGCAGAGATCGCAACCAACGTGCTGCACAACGTGGGGAATGTTCTCAACAGCGTTAACGTGTCGGCCGAACTGATTGGCAGCCAGTTGCGGACGTCCAAGCTCAAGGGGCTCGCCCGCTCTGTGGGTTTGATGGACGCTCATACCGGAGATTTGGGGGAGTTTTTGACGCGGGACAGCAAGGGCAAGCTGTTACCCGCCTATCTGCGCGAGTTGGCGCGGACACTGGAGGCAGAGCATGAATCGATCGCGAAAGAACTCGACGCACTTTGCAGCAGTGTGGACCACATCAAACAGGTCATCGCGACCCAGCAATCATACGCAGGCACCCCGCGTGTCGTCGAATCCGCAAAGGTGGATGAGTTGCTGGACGACGCGCTGCGCATGAATGCGGATGCACTGACGCGCCACAAAGTGGATGTTGAAAAAAAATACGCAACGTTGCCCACCCTTTTGCTGGATCGGCAACGCGTTTTGCAGGTGCTGGTGAACCTGATCAGCAACGCCAAGCAGGCTTTTGGCACGATTGCAGACAGGCGCCCGTTCATTACGCTCCATGCTGTTTTGCTGGAAGGGCCCGTGCTGCGCATCACGGTGACAGACAACGGGGAAGGCATTGCACCGGAGAACCTGACACGCGTTTTCTCTCACGGCTTCACCACACGCAAAAACGGGCATGGCTTTGGCCTGCACAGCTGCGTTCTGGCCGCGCAGGAAATGGGGGGTAGCTTGCAGGTCCACAGCGACGGTACTGGAAAAGGCGCATCGTTCATCCTGGAGGTCCCCGTCGCTACCGCGGAGATTCATTGAACGCGGCAAAAAAAGCCGTTTTTTCCGCCCAGGCAGGGCTTGGGCCGGCCTAAAAGACATGCCCAGTCGCCAGTGCCGCGGCTGCCGCCCGTGTTTCCACGCCCAGCTTTTCAAAATGTGCTCCAGGTGCTTGTTCACGGCGGCGGCTTTTTGACCGACCATTTCCCCGAAGCGTAGAAATCGATCTGGGACTTCAAAGTCATGTTTACGAGTTCGCGCCACGTGCCGGGCGTGAACTTCGTCGGCCTGATTCACCCCGGCCTGATAGGCCGGAAGTCTGCCTGCCCACAGTCCCGAAAACCCGAAATCCTGGCCAAAGCGGGCCGTGGACCCACTCTGGCGGTGTGCTTAAATGGCGCATCACTACATGACAGGGGGAGTCGGCAATGAACTGCAAAACCTGGATGGGGATCGCCGCAGGGACCGTGCTGATGCTGCTTGGCGCCGGGGCACAGGCGCAGAAGATGCATCGCTGCGGCAACGTCTACCAGGACCGCCCCTGCGACACGGTGCAGCCGGGCACGGAAGTGCGCAATTTCGACAATGTCCCCCGACCCGTCGCCAGCGCGGGCACGGACACACAGTGCCGGCAACGCGGCATCGACTCCCAGAAAATTGTCTGGTCGCGCGAAGCGGGAGCGCTGGCGGAAAAACTCAGGGCCGCCGCCTATTCGGAAGAAGAGAAAACCCTGATCACCGAGGTCTACGGCAAACGCGGCACCGCGCCGGAAGTTCGTGCCAGCATCGAAGCCGACTGCATCGCAGCCAAGAAACATGCCCAGGAGGTTGCGGCGGCGCTGGCCGCCGTGGGAAAACTGCCCGGCAGTCCGGCGCCAGGCGTCGCGCCTGCGCGGCCTCAGGCCCTGGAATCCAGGGCCGTCGAGGCTGCGCAGGGCGGCGATGCCTCCTCGCTGCGATCCGCCGAATCGCAAAAGAAGCGTTGCAGCAGCATCAACACCAAAATTGAGGGCATCCAGAAGAGCCAGCGCAGCGGCGGCAGTGTGGCTGCCATGGAAAGCCTGAACCAACGCCGGCGCGACGCGGAAGCCGAACGCGACCGGGCCGGCTGCTAGGCTGTGCCGCCCGCCTGAGAAATCACGGCCTTTTCAATCACCCGGTCGTCACCCAGCACAATCAGTGCGAACAACAACTCGTCCAGGCTGGCGGCTTGCGCCGTCTTGCGCGCCAGCAGCGGCGTGGCCTGGAGGTTGAGCACGACGAAGTCGGCTTCGCAACCGGGCTGCAGGTTACCGACAACGCCTTCCAGGCCCAGTGCACGCGCCGCACCCGCCGTGTGCTGCCACCACAGGTGCTGCGGCTTGAGCGACAGGCCGGTTTTGGTCTGCCCTTCCCTTCCCACGTAGTAGGCGGCCAGCATGGTGTGGAAGGGGCTGAACGAGGTGCCGCCACCCACGTCGCTGGCCAGGCCATAGGGGAAACCGATGCGGTCTGCGCGTTCGTAGTCAAAAAAGCCGCTGCCCAGAAACAGGTTGCTGGTCGGGCTCACGGCTGCCGCCGTGCCGGTGCCGCGCATCAGGGCGCGGTCTTCGTCGTCGATGTGGATGCAATGCGCATATACGGCGCGCGGGCGCAGCAGTCCGAACTGTTCATAGACGCTGAGGTAGCTGCGCGCCTTCGGATAGAGCTGGCGCACCCAGGCGATCTCGTCCTTGTTCTCCGCCACGTGCGACTGGATCCACACGTCCGGGTATTTCGCGGCCAGCTCTCCGGCGCCGCGCAACTGCGCTTCGCTGCAGCTGGGCACAAAACGCGGCGTGATGGCGTAGCCCAGCCGGTCTACGCCATGCCAGCGCTGGATCAGCGCCTCGGTGTCCTGCAAGCTTTGCACCGTTTCGTCGCGCACGCCGTCCGGGGCATTCTGGTCCATCAGGCATTTTCCGGTCATGAGGCGCAGCTGGTTTTTCTGTGCCTCGGCGAACAGCGCGTTGACGGATTCCACATGCGAGGTCGCGAAGGCCAGTGCCGTGGTGACCCCGTTGCGAAGCAGTTCTGCTATGAAAAACGTAGCTGCTTGCGCACAGTGGTCCTTGCTTGCGAAGCGTTTTTCTTCTGGAAAAGTATAGTTTTCAAGCCAGGGCAGCAGCCCTTCGGCAGGCGAGCCGATCGCGTCCAGCTGCGGATAGTGAACGTGCATGTCGACAAAACCCGGCGCGATGAGGCGGCCCGGCAGGTATTCGGTGGGCACCTCGGCGAACTGTGAAACCAGCGCGTGGTAGCTGCCGACGGCTTGCACCACCTGGCGGCCTTCGGCATCGGGCCCGGTTACCAGCAGGCCATCAGCCTCATAAACGGCCTGCGCAGGCGCGGCAAAGTACAGGAGGGCGGCGCGATAGGCTTTCATGGCTGCAAGATTAACCCAGTCACCGGCGGGCTGAATACTCAGAACCCGATAAGGCCTATAGGGCTTATCAGGCTTTTTGAGCTTGCTGCCAGCCGGACGGCCGGGTTCAGCGGCTCACGCGGCAGCCGTCGCCCAGCGAAGCGCGCCAGACACGTACCGAAGTCAAGCCCGGCAGACGTGCGTCCAGCTTGCGGAAGATGAACTGGCACAGATTTTCGAGTGTAGGCGGGCCCAGATCTTTCACGTCGTCGAGCAGGTGGTGGTCCAATTCTTCGCGCAGCACCTCGATCTCGCGCCGCACCAGGCCGAGGTCCATCACCATACCGGTGGCCGCATCGGGCTCGCCAGCGACAAAAACCTCGGCGTTGTAGGTATGGCCGTGCACGCGCTTGCTGCTGTCGGCCTCGATGACGCGCTTCAGGGTGTGCGCCGCGTCAAAGTAGAAAGTCTGGCTGATCTCGCAACGCATGGGTTCTGGCGTGGGGAGCTTTTTCATCGGATGCCCGTGATTTTGTGGGTCTGCAGGCTCAGGCGCCAGGCCGGGCGTGCCATGCACAGCTGGATGCAGGTTTCGGTGTTCTGCTGCCGCTGCAGGTTGTCCATAGGCTGCAGGTAACGGTGCGTGAAGTCGGCAGCCTCAAGTTCGGCCAGGTCGAAACTTGGCTGTGGCCAGACGACCTTGAGCTCCTGGCCCGCGCGTTGCACCCAAGGTGCGCCGGCCTTGGGACTCACGCAGATCCAGTCAATGCCCTGGGGCGCGGCAATGGTGCCGTTGGTTTCCACCGCAATCTGGAAGCCGCGCGCATGCAACGCGGCGATCAGTTCGGCATCGACCTGCAGCAAGGGCTCGCCGCCTGTCATCACCACAAAGCGGTGGGCGCTATCGCCGACAGGCCACTGTGCTTCAATTTTTTGCGCCAGCGCATCGGCATCGGCAAACTTGCCGCCCAGCGTGCCGTTGGTGCCGACAAAATCGGTGTCGCAAAACTGGCAGACCGCCGTGGCGCGGTCCTGCTCGCGGCCCGTCCACAGGTTGCAGCCCGCAAAACGGCAGAACACCGCAGGCCGTCCGGCATTGGCGCCCTCGCCTTGCAGTGTGTAGAAAATTTCCTTGACCTGGTAGCTCATGGCGCGGCTTTCGCGCGGCCACAGCCGCAGCCCGCCACAGGCAGCAGCAGGGGCGAAACACAGGAGGGAGCGGGAGAAATAAAGCAGGAAAAACAGGCGCCCACACAAGCCGAAAGACCGGGGGTCGCGAGGTTTTTATACATGGTAGTCCTCTACATGGCCCCGGAAACAAAGCAAATGCCGGCGCGCCGAGGCAGCACGCAAGCCCTGATTTTAACGGTTCAGGGCCGATGGCGGGTTTTCAGGGGATTTGCGGGCAGATCAGGGCCGCTCAAGGCACAGGCATCTCATGCGCCTGCTGCTCCAGCCAGCCGCAAAAGGTGTCGAGCTTCGCATCGGCCTCTTCGCGCCGCCGGGCCACGTACTGGTAGGCGCTTTCGCCAAAGCCCAGCGGCGCCACCAGGCGGCCGGCGCGCACGTCGTCCATCACCAGGTGCCAGGGCGCTATCGCCACGCCCAAGCCGGCCACGGCCGCCTCTAGCGTGAAGTAGTAGTGCTCAAACTCCGGACCGTCCTGAATGGGGAGGGCAAGGCCACGCGACTCGCACCACATCTGCCAGGCATCCCGCCGCGTCTGGGTGTGCAGCAGCGGCAAGCGGGCCAGGTCGATCGCTTCGCGCACGTTCGCCCGATTGGCGAGGCCAGGCGCCATGACAGGGCCCAGGCGCTCCACAAACAGCGGCAGCAGCGTGGCGGACTTTTCGCTGCCCCGCCCGTCTACCGTGATGACGAGGTCGTAGCGGTCACGGTCCACACCGGTCACACGCTCGGCGGCGCTGAGCCGGACGTCGATATCGGGATGGCGCGCATTGAAATCAAAAAGACGCGGAATCAGCCACTTGACGGTAAAGGTGCTGAAGCAGGAGACGTCCAGCGTTCCGGCCTCGCTGCTGCGCACTTCACGCACTGCGGCTTCCATCTGGTCCAGCGCAGCGGCAAGCGCCGGCCACAGCCCAGCGCCGGCAGCGGTCAGTTGTGGCTTGTTTTTGGCACCCTCGAAGAGCGGCACGCCCAGGGACTGCTCCAGCTGGCGCACCTGCCGGCTGATGGCCCCGGGGGTCACCGACAACTCCTCGGCCGCAGCCGTCATGCGGCCCAGCCGGGCAGCGGCTTCAAAGGCACGCAGGGCATTCAAAGGTGGGAGATGGCGCTTCATCATTATGTGAGTTTATGGCACATATGACTTGCGAACAAATCGCTTTTCCTGACGGTCATTGATTGCCAGAATTCGAGACACCTCGGTGAAAGCTTCAATTCACTGCCATCTATTTAAATTGAGGAAAAATCACATGCCTTTTGTCCGCACCAGCGTCCACCACAGCACCAGCCCCCAGCAACGGCAAGGCATCGTCGACGGGATTCACCAAGCGCTGGTCGACAGCATTGGCATGCCTGAAGACGAGCTTTTTAATTCGGTCAGCAGCTACGATGCGCAGCAGTTCTTCTTCAACCGAAGCTTCAACGGCATGGCACGTTCAGAGCAACCGGTGGTCGTCGAGATCACGATGCGGCGCGGCCGCAGCGATGCGATGAAGCGCGCACTCTATGCGGGCATCGCGCGCAATTTAAAGACCAACGCCGGTGTTGCCGCCGATGACGTTTTCATCTTCATGCATGAAAACGACTATTCGGACTGGTCGGTGGGCGGCGGCAAGTTTGCCATGGCGCTGGTGCAACAGCCCGGTCCTAACTGATGAGCGAAGCGCTTACTTCTGCGCCGCTACGCCGCCAGACGGTAAAGCCGGCAGTACCGGATAAGCCTTCGCCATCCACCCATACACCACAGCGCCCACCAGCAGCGAGGCCGCCGCAATTTCCAGCGACATCGTGAAACCCGCGCCCGCGTTGGGTGTACGCCGGAGCAGCACGGCCACCAGCGGCGGGCCGAGGATCTGGCCGACACCGTATGTGGCTGTCAGAAGGCCCATGAAACTGGCGGCCGTGGCGGGTTTGAGGCGCCGCACTTCCTGCATCGCAAAAAAGGTGATGGCGGTAAACGGGATTCCCAGCATCAGGCTGCCCAGCGCAAAACCGGCGAGGCTGGGGCTCCAGAGGCTGGCCCCAATGCCCAGCGCCTGCAAAAAGTAGCAGCCGGCCAGCAGCAGGCGGAAGTCCTTGCCCGGCGGCAGGCGTGTGGCCAGCAGCGCACCCACCATGACGCCCAGGCCGAAGATGGGCCAGAACATGTCCAGCCAGGCTGATCCCGGCAAAGCCGCGCGCGCAATCACCGGCAAAAACGTGGCGGTGATGATGTAGCCGAAGCCCGCCAAGCCATAGGCCAGCGTGAGCAGGGTCATTTCGGCATGGCCGTGGTGCTGGGTCGCCGCAACGGGCGAGCCAGCGGCGCGCGGCGCCAGCGCGATGAGGCGCTCGTCGCCGCCGCGCAAGACATGCCACACCGAGGCTGTCAGCGCAAACGCCAGCACGCCGAAAATCATCCAGCCGGTGGCGGCTGTCCAGTGCCAAGCCACCATGCCAGTGGCAAACAGGCCGCTCACCACGATACCGGCGCCCGGGCCAACATAGATGATGCCGCCCATCGCGGGCACGCCGCGCCTGGCCAGCTGGGACAGGCACCAGCCCGACGTGAAGACGAACACCACCGCGCTGGTCACGCCCGCAGCAAACCGCAGCAGCGGCCATGCAGCCGGAAAATGCCAGCCCATGGCCAGCGTCAGCACGCCGGTGGCAACCAGACCGGCG
Source organism: Polaromonas sp. P2_G11 (assembly GCF_056403595.1). Classification (NCBI taxonomy): domain Bacteria; kingdom Pseudomonadati; phylum Pseudomonadota; class Betaproteobacteria; order Burkholderiales; family Comamonadaceae; genus Polaromonas; species Polaromonas sp. P2_G11. Next base: position 367,201 of record NZ_JBFUFE010000001.1, read on the forward strand.
CGCACCAAGGACGAATACGCCAGGTGCGGCAGCCACTTGAAGCGCGCCCACAGCCAGGGCTGCAGCGTGCAAAGAATCGCACCCAGCATGTAGCCGAAGTAGTTGGCGCTGGCCAGCCAGCTGGCCGTCGGCAAATCGACCACGCCATCGTTGAGCATCATCGGCAGCAGCGGCGTGAAGGCAAAGCGCCCGAGACCCATGGCTACGGCCAGTGCCACCAACCCAGCCAGTGCAATGGGCCAGGGGCTGTGCGGCGCGGGAGATGGCTCTTGGTGTTGCTGCGGCGTTACGGCCATGCCGGGATCCTTGCTTGATGGTTCAGTGGGGATCATACGTTTGCGCCTCTGCCCAGCCAGGCACCCACCGAATAACCCCCGCGCAAGACTGGGCAGCACCCTCAGCGGCGAACAGCGGCCGCGCGCTTTGCCCGCGGCGCGGACGGCGCCACCGGCTGCTGCTGCACCGCTTGCCGCAGCAGCGCCGCGAGTTGCGCCACCGGCGCTTCGGGCTCGGCCATCGCGCGGTACAGCGACAGCGTGATGCGCGGCAGCCTGGGCAGCCCGTGCGCCGCCGGCGCCAGCGCGTGCAAGGTGGCAGGCAAGCCGAGGGAAGTGCGCAGCGTGAGCCCCAGGCCGGCGGCAGCCGCGGCCCAGAGCGCCGCCAGGCTGGCGCTGGTGAAAGCATGCCGCCACGGGATGCCGGCCTGCTCCAGCGCGCCGGTGGCGATGTCGCGCAGCGGGCATGGCGCATCGAGCAGCACCAGCGGCAAGGCATCGCCGCGCCAGGCACCGCTCTGGCCGTTGGCTTGAAGCGCGCGGGCCCAGGCGGGAAGGTCCTCACCTTGCGCCGCGGCGCCCAGCCATTGCAAGGGCAGGTTCAGCAGCGTCTCGCCATGCGGCAATGATGAGGGCTCGCCGGCGTCCCATACCAGGGCCAAGTCCAGCTGGCGCAAGGCCAGCCGTTCGCGCAGTTCGGCACAGCGCGTCATGCAGGCTTCGATGCGGACCTTGGGATGGGCGCGCGCGAAGCGGCCCAGCACGCCGGGCAGCAAGGTCTCGCCGAAATCTTCCTGCAGGCCCAGGCGCACCCAGCCCTGCAGATCCGCGCCGCGCAGGGCCGCCGCGGCTTCCTCGTTGAGGTCCAGCAGGCGATGCGCGTAGGCCAGCAGGGTTTCGCCCGCGTCGGTCAGCGCCAGACCGCGGCCGGCCTTGCGGAACAGCGGCGTGTCGGCCTGCGCTTCAAGCTTCTTGAGCTGTGCGCTCACGGCGGACGTTGAGCGTCCCAGCCGGTCGGCGGCCTTGGCATAGCTGCCCAGTGCCATGCCGGTGGCAAAGGTGCGCAACACGTCGGGGTCAAACAGGGGCCGGGTCATCTAATCATCCTTTTTATTGGAACTATTCATCCAATATTTTCTGATTTTCAGAATGATTCTAACTTTCTACACTGGCTCCGTCTTCTCGTTTTTTCATCCTCCACGCCCAGGAAATCCCTCCATGCCCAGCTCCCCACATCCCCTTCCCGGCCCGCAGCATCGCTGGAAGGTGTTGGGCGTCGGCGTAGCCGCCAACGCCAGCTTTTCAGTGGCTTTCAGCGGCCTGCCCATGACCGCCATCTTCATGCGTTCGGGCTACCAGCTCGACAACACCTCGCTGGGCCTGGTGCTGGGCCTCATGGGCCTGGGCATCGCGGTCAGCGAACTGCCCTGGGGCCTCTTGGCCGACCGCTGGGGCGACCGGCCCGTGCTGCTGCTGGGCCTGAGCGCGACGGCGGCGGCGCTGGCGGCGATGGCACTGTTCGCGGCGCCCACACCCGGCCACATACCAGGCCTGCCACTGCTGGCTGCCGGCCTCTTGCTGGTGGGCCTTTTGGGCGGCAGCGTCAACGGCGCAAGCGGGCGCGCCATCATGTCGTGGTTCCAGAGCGGCGAGCGCGGCCTGGCCATGAGCATCCGCCAGACCGCCGTGCCGCTGGGCGGTGGCCTGGGCGCGCTGCTGCTGCCGGCGCTGGCGCTGCATGCGGGCTTCGCGGTGATCTACGGCTTGCTGGCGCTGCTGTGTGCGGCCACGGCCGCCCTCGCCTGGCTATGGCTGCATGAGCCGCCTCCCGCTGCCGCACAGCAGACCATCGCCTCGGTACCCGGAGCGGATGATGCTACCGGCGGCCCGCTGCGCGACCCACGTGTCTGGCGCATCGTGGCGGGCATAGGCATTCTGTGCGCGCCGCAGTTCGCGGTGCTGTCCTTTGGCACGGTGTTCCTGCATGACTTCGCGCACTGGGGCGTGGCCGCGATCACCACCGCCATGGTCAGCGTGCAGGTCGGCGCGATGGGCATGCGCGTCTGGAGCGGCCACTGGACCGACAGGCACCAGAACCGCCGCGCCTATTTACGCACCTGCACCGTGTTGAGCATTGCATTGTTCGGCGCGCTCGCGGCGCTGGTGACCTGGGCGGGGATGCGGCCCGTGGTGCCGGCCGCCATGGGCATCGCGTTGCTGGCGCTACTGGCGGCCTGCGGGATATGCGTATCGGCCTGGCACGGCGTGGCCTTTACCGAACTCGCGACGCTGGCCGGCGCGCGGCGTGCCGGCACCGCCCTGGGCATGGCCAACACCAGCGTGTTCGCGGTGTGTTTTGTCACGCCCTTGAGCCTTCCTTACCTGCTGGCCTGGCAAGGCTGGGCCATGGTTTGGGGTGTGGCCGGCCTGTGCGCGTTGGTGGCGCTGCCGCTGCTTGCGGCCGGTGCGCCGAAACCGGTGCGCGGCACTCAGTTGAAGGCTTCGAAGCTTTCGTTAAGGCGGTCCACATAATGCGCCTTCGCCGAAGCGTCGATGAAGCTCGCCTCAAAGCTGTTGCGTGCCAGCACGTAAGCGTGCTGTGCATTCAGTCCCGTCGCGGCAAAAGTCTGCGTGAAGTTCTCATTCATGTAGCCGCCGAAATAGGCCGGGTCGTCTGAATTGACCGTGGCTACCAGCCCGGCATCAAGCAGCTCACGCAGGTTGTGGCTGGCAAGGTCCGGGAACACACAGAGCTTGAGGTTGGAGAGCGGGCAGACCGTGAGCGGAATGCGGTCTTGCGCCAGGCGCTGCATCAGCGATGCATCACGGCTGGAACGCACGCCGTGGTCTACACGCTCCACCTTGAGCACGTCAAGCGCCGTCCAGACGTATTCGGGCGGGCCTTCCTCGCCGGCGTGGGCCACCAGGTGAAAACCCAGCTCACGGCAGCGCGCAAACACGCGGGCAAACTTCTCGGGCGGGTTGCCGACCTCGCCTGAGTCAAGCCCGATGCCAATGAATTTGTCACGGAAGGGCAAGGCCTGCTCCAGCGTTTCAAACGCGTCTTCCTCACTGAGATGGCGCAGAAAGCACAGGATCAGCGAGGCGCTGACGCCCAGCCCGGCCTGCGCGTCCACACAGGCACGGTGCAGGCCGTTGATGACCGTTTCCATGCTGACGCCGCGTGCCGTGTGCGTTTGCGGGTCAAAAAACATTTCGGTGTGCACCACGTTGTCAGCGGCAGCTTTGCGCAAGTAGGCATCGGCCATATCGTAAAAATCCTGCTCGGTGATGAGCACACTGGCGCCTGCGTAGTAGATGTCGAGAAAGCTCTGCAGGTTGGTAAAGGCATAAGCGCTGCGCAATTCTTCAACGCTGGCATAGGGAATGTTCACGCCGTTGCGGCGGGCCAGCGCGAAGATCAGTTCGGGCTCAAGCGAGCCTTCGATATGCATATGCAGCTCGGCTTTGGGCATGCTTTTGAGCAGTTCGGGCAGGCGGTCTGCGGACACGGGTTTTACATTGAATGGTGCGGGTGTCATGTCAACTCCAGAAACAAAAAAGCTGCCCGAAGGCAGCTTTGAAACTACGTTGCGAGCGCTCCGGCCCGGGAACTGTTGCCCAGGCACGGCGCTCTGTCCATTATCCTCAGTTGCCGGGAACCTTGCCTTCGACACCCTTGACGTACGTCTTCAGGCCGCCGAGAAATTTGTCGTCCGCCACCACATCCTTGGCCAGCAGTTCCTTGCCGGTGTTGTCGGTGATCGGGCCTTTCCAGATCGAGAAGCTACCGTCCTTCAGGCCGGCCTTGACTTCTTCGACGCGTTTTTTGGTGTCGTCCGGCACATCGGCTGCAATCGACACGATGTCGATGGCGCCTTCCTTGACGCCCCACCAGGCAGCGGTGTTGCCCGTCCATTTGCCCTCAAGCGCCTCACCCACGGACTTCACATAGTACGGGCCCCAGTTGATGATGGCCGATGCCAGGTGGGCCTTGGGGCCGTAGGCGGTCATGTCCGAATCCCAGCCGAAGGCGCGTTTGCCCATTTTTTCGGCGGTCTGCAGCACGGCGGACGAATCAGTGTTCTGGAACAGCACGTCGGCCCCGCCATTGATGAGCGCCGTGGCGGCTTCGGTTTCCTTGGGCGGGTTGAACCATTCGTTGACCCACACCACCTTGGTCTTGACCTTGGGGTTGACCGACTGCGCGCCCAGCGTGAAGCTGTTGATGTTGCGCACCACTTCAGGAATCGGCACCGAGCCGACCACGCCCAGCGTGCCGGTCTTGCTCATCTTCCCCGCGATCACGCCGGCCATGTAGGCACCTTCGTAGGTGCGGCTGTCATAGGTGCGCATGTTCTCGGCCTGCTTGTAGCCGGTGGCGTGTTCGAACTTCACACCCTTGGTATCGGCCGCAACCTTGAGCATGGGCTCCATGTAGCCGAACGTGGTACCAAAGATCAGCTTGGCGCCGTTATTGGCCATGTCGCGGATTACGCGCTCGGCGTCGGCCGACTCGGGTACTTTCTCGACGAAGCTGGTGACGACCTTGTCGCCATAGGCTTTCTCCACAGCCTTGCGGCCATTGTCGTGCGCAAAGGTCCAGCCGCCGTCGCCCACAGGGCCTACATAGGCAAATGCGATTTTCAGGGGCTCGACCTTGGCAGGCGCTGCCGCCGCTGGCGCGGGTGCGGCAGGCGCCGCTGCCGGCTCTTCCTTCTTGCCGCAGCCCATCAGGGCTGCCCCAGCCACAGCCGACAAGGCCGCCAGCTTCAGCAGGGAACGTTTTTGCAGGTCAGTCATGTGAACTCGCTTTCGTTTTTAGGAAATGACATTGAAATGAAAAGTGGAACGGTAAGGCGAAAAAAAGCAATTATGCGGCGGATCGACCTTAAAACACCATCAGGCCCCCGGGTAAAAGGGCTTGCCGATGGAGCTGGGCATGTTGACGCGAATCCACAGCGGGTTGCGCGAGATCAGGACCAGCACCACGATGGTGGACAGGTAGGGCAGCATGCTCAGGAACTGCGTAGGCATGTTCACGCCCAGGCTTTGCAGGTGAAACTGCAACATGGTCACGCCGCCGAACAGGTAAGCACCCAGCAAAACCCGTGCCGGTCGCCAGGTGGCAAAGGTGGTGAGCGCCAGCGCGATCCAGCCCTTGCCCGCGATCATGCCCTCGACCCACAGCGGTGTATAGACCACCGACACATAGGCGCCGGCCAGCCCACACAGTGCGCCGCCGGCCACGACCGCCGCCAGGCGTATTCGTCGCACCGGGTAGCCCAACGCATGCGCCGACTCAGGGCTCTCACCGACCGAGCGCAGCACCAGGCCGGCGCGCGTGCGGTACAAGAACCAGATCAACCCGGCCGTCAGCGCCATGGCGATGTAAACCATGGGATGCTGACGGAACAGCGCTGGGCCCACGAGCGGAATGTCAGCCAGAAAGGGAATTGGGTACTGCGACTGCTCGGGCAACTTCTCTTGCACATACTTGATGCCGGCAAAGGCCGAGAAACCCGCACCGAAGAGGCTGAGTGCCAGCCCCGTGGCGTACTGGTTGGTATTGAGCCAGATCACCAGCACGCCGAAAACCGCGGCCAGGAAAGCGCCTGCCGCCATGCCGGCCACAAAGCCCAGCCAGGTGTTGCCGGTGTGTACCACCGTGGCAAAGCCTGCAATGGCCGCGCACAGCATCATGCCCTCGGCGCCGAGGTTGACGATGCCGGCTTTCTCATTGATGAGCAGGCCTAGCGCGGCGATGGCCAGCACGGTGCCGGCGCTGAGTGTGGCCGCGATGAGCAATGCGGTGGAGTCCATCAGCCGGCTCCTTTCACAAGGTCGGTCGAAGCAGGCGCTGCTACCGGCGTGGGGATGGGCCTGGTCAGCTTGAGGCGGTACGCGATAAGCGTATCGCAGGCCAGCAGGCTGAAGAGCAGCAGGCCCTGGAACACGCCGGTGATCGACTTGGGCAGCCCCAGGCGCGACTGCGCTAGCTCGCCGCCTATATAAAACATGCTCATCAGGATGGCGGAGAACACCACGCCGACCGGATGCAACCGCCCGACGAAGGCGACGATGATCGCGGCAAAACCATACCCCGCCGGCACATAAGGCGTGAGCTGGCCAATGGGGCCGGCCACTTCGAGCGCGCCTGCCAGGCCCGCCGCGGCGCCCGATGTCAGCAGCGCCAGCCACAACGCACGACGCGATGAAAACCCGGCATAGCGCGCGGCCGCAGGTGCGAGGCCACTGACCTCATGCCGAAAACCCGCGTGTGTGCGGAACATGAACAGCCACAGCCCGGCCACGCCCACCAGTGCGAGCACGATGCCGATGTTCACACGCGAGCCCTGCATCAGCCGCGGAATCTGCGTCACGGCCTCGAAGGTTTTGGTTTGCGGAAAGTTGTAGCCGTTGGGGTCTTTCCAGGGGCCGAAGACAAGGTAGTTCAGCACCATCTCCGCCACATAGACCAGCATCAGGCTGACCAGGATTTCATTGGCGTTGAAACGGTCGCGCAGCAAGGCGGTGATGCCGGCCCACACCATGCCGCCCGCAAGGCCTGCCAGCAATATGGCCGGAACGATCCAGGGACCCGTGGTTTTTTCAGCCAACAGCGCCACGCCGCCTGCGGCGATCGCACCCATGACGAACTGGCCTTCGGCGCCGATGTTCCAGACATTGGAGCGAAAACACACCGCCAGCCCCAGCGCGATGATGAGCAGCGGCGTGGCCTTGACCAGCAGTTCCCCGATCGCGTAGGGCGACTTGATAGGTTCCCAGAAAAACACCTGCATGCCCTTGACGGGGTCTTTGCCCAGCGCCACAAACAGCGCCACGCCGATCAGCACGGTAATCAGCAGAGCCAGCACCGGAGAGGCATAGCTCCAGAAGGAAGACGGCTGGGGACGAATCTCGAGCCTCATGCCGAGGCCTCCGCCGTGGTTTGTGTTGTCTCTGCCTGGTGCGTGCCGGCCGCCCAGAGCCCGCTCATCCACTGCCCCACCAGTTCCACCGTGGCGTCGGCGCGCGGCAGCGAGGGCGAGAGCTGACCCTTGGCCATCACATAGAGCCGGTCGCAGATGTCAAACAGTTCTTCGAGCTCTTCACTCACCACCAGCACCGCGCAGCCGGCATCGCGCAGCTTGAGCAACTCGCCACGTATTTGCGTGGCCGCCCCCACATCAACACCCCAGGTGGGTTGCGAAACGATCAGCAGCTCAGGCTGCGCGTCAATCTCGCGACCCATGATGAACTTCTGCAGGTTGCCGCCCGACAGCGACTTGGCCACCGCCTGCGGCCCGCCGGACTTGACCTTGTAGTCGGCAATGATGCGGGCTGCCTGCGCCTGCAGGGCGCCGCGGTCAAGCCAGCCGCTTTTGCCAACAGCCTCCTTGCGCGTGAGCAACAGGTTGCGTGCCAGCGAAAGCGATGGCACGGCGCCACGCCCCAGGCGCTCTTCAGGCACAAAGTGCAGGCCCAGCGCGCGCCGGCCGCCAGGGCCGAACTTGCCCACCGGCTGGCCTTTGACTTTGATCGCATCGCTGGCGGCGCGGGTGTCTTCGCCCGACAGTGCATAAAGCAACTCTTTCTGGCCATTGCCCGACACACCGGCAATGCCGACCACCTCGCCGGACCGCACCTGCAACGCGATCTGGTGCAGGTCGACGCCGAACTGGTCTTCCTTTTGCACGTCGAGTTGCTTCACGTCGAGCACCACGGCGCCGGCGCGCACCTCGCGGTGCTCCAGCGCGGGCGGCTCAGCGCCAATCATCAAACGGCTCAGCGAGGCATTGGACTCCTGCCGCGGATCACAGAAACCGGAAACCTTCCCGCCACGCAACACCGTGCAGGCAGTGCACAGCGCGCGGATTTCATGCAGCTTGTGGCTGATGTACAAAATACTGCAGCCCTGTGCAGCCAGCGTTCTCAGCGTGACAAACAGGTTCTCGACCGCCTGGGGCGTCAGCACCGAGGTGGGCTCGTCCAGGATCAGCAGCCGCGGATGCGTGAGCAGCGCCCTGACAATTTCCACCCGCTGCCGCTCGCCCACGCTCAGGGTGTGCACGGGACGTGTCGGGTCCAGCTGCAGGCCATAGGCTTGTGTCGTCTGCAGGATGCGCTGCGAGACTTCGGCCAGCGTGAGGTGTTTGTCCAGCCCCAGCCAGACGTTCTCGGCCACCGTCAGCGTGTCAAACAGGCTGAAGTGTTGAAACACCATGCTGATGCCCAGCGCCCGCGCCTCGTGCGGGTTGCGCACAGCCACCGGTTTGCCGTCCATCGCCACGCTGCCGGCGTCGGGCTTGACCGAGCCGTAAATGATCTTCATCAGTGTCGATTTGCCCGCGCCGTTTTCACCGAGCACGGCGTGGATTTCACCGGGCTGCACTGTCAGCGAAATGCCGCTGTTGGCCACCACGCCGGGGTAGCTTTTGGTGATGCCGGAAAGCTGCAGCCGCGGCGGCTGGCCGGGCGGGCTGTCAGTCTGGGGCGAGGCTACGGTCATTGTCTCTGGGTATCCGGTTTTGTCGTCGGTTTATAGGTAATTCTGGCTGCAGCCCTTACGGGACGAGCGCAAGCAGCTATTCTTTTCGTAGCGTTGAGGCCACAGACTTGACACGCTCGCGCAGCCACCGGGCCGAGTTGGAGGCGTGTGTGCGTTCGTGCCAGAGCTGGTAATACATCATTCGGGGAAAGGCGATCGGGCTGGGCAGTATTTTCACCGGTAGCAGGCCGGCAAAGCGTTCGCAATACTGGCGCCCGGTGGTCATCACCAGCAAGCTTGATGCCACCATGGACGGCATCAGGCTGAAGTGCGGGCAGCGCACCGTGATGTTGCGCACCATGCCCAAGGTGTCGAGATGCTCGTCGATCACGCCCTTGGCGCCGGGGTGCGTGGCGGTGGGCGCGATGTGTTCGGCTTCCAGCCAGGTCGCGGCATCCCAGCCGCGGCGCACGGCCGGGTGCTCCTTGGCGACCAGGCAGACCACCTCGTCGCCGAAAAGACGTGCCATGTGCAGGTCGTCGGGCGGCGCGGCCCAGTTGCCTATGACGATGTCGGCCTGGCCTTGCGCCAGGTGCGTGCGGTAGTCGGATTCAGCGGACAGCGGGTGGATTTCGATATGGCAGAGCGGCGCCTGGGATTTGATCTGCGCCACCAGCTGCGGCAGGAAAGACGGGTCCAGGTAGTCGCTGGCCGCCAGGCGAAAGGTGGTCTGAGCGGTAGCCGGGTCAAACCCGCGCGCGTCACTGAACAACATGCCGGCCGCGCGCAAAATGCTGGCCGAGGGCTCGATCATGCGCAGGCCCGCATCCGTAGGCACCATGCCGGAGCCGGACCGCACCAGGATAGGGTCACCCGCCAGCGTGCGCAGGCGCTTGAGCGCCGCGCTGACGGCGGGCTGGTACATGCCCAGGCGGAGGGCGGCGCGTGATACGCTGCGTTCAGTAAGCACGGTGTTCAAGACCCTGATGAGATGGAGGTCTATCTTGTCGAAAAGCGCCTGGTCTTTCATACCTTTTCACCCATGCGGTTGATATGCACTTTTGTATGCTGGCCGCGGCGCGACTGTTTTAACCTGAAGCATGGCTGTCCCATCTTTTTCCAGACCCATCCGCTTCGTCAGGCGGGGTGAAGTTGTTTCCGTCAGCAATGTACCACCCAGCCGCACCCTGCTGGAGCTGCTGCGCGAGGACCTGGCCTGCACCGGCACCAAGGAGGGCTGCGGCGAAGGCGACTGCGGCGCCTGCACCGTGGTGCTGGGCGAGGCGACGGGCGGCAAGGTCGAATACCGTGCCATCAACAGCTGCATCCGGCTCGCGCATTCGGTGGACGGCATGGCGCTGTGGACGGTGGAAGACATTGCAGCGCAGGACGGCGCCTTGCACCCCGCCCAGCAAGCCATGGTGGACAAACACGGCTCCCAATGCGGCTTCTGCACCCCGGGCTTCGTGATGAGCCTGTTCGGCATGTACCAAAACCACGTCTGCCAAGGCGAGCCCATCACGCGGGAGCTGGCCCAGGAAGAACTCTCCGGCAATCTTTGCCGCTGCACCGGCTACCGGCCCATTCTGGAGGCCGCGCAGACCATGGGCGACCTGCCTCCGGTGCAGGTCGACGAAGCCAGTTTGCTACAAAAACTGGAGCTGCTCGCGCCCGCCCCTGTTGGGCTGGAGGCCGATTTGGCTTACAAATCACCCACCACGCTGATAGCCTTGCTGCAGGCCCGCGCCTCCCACCCCGGCGCCCAACTGGTGGCCGGCTGCACCGACGTGGGCTTGTGGGTGACCAAGCAGCACATGCAATTTGGCAAGGTGCTGGATGTCACCAAAGTGCGTGAACTGCGCCGCATTGAAGACTACCCGCATCACATCGCCATAGGCGCCGCCGTGACACTGGCCGACGCCTATGCGGCGCTGGTGAAAGACCGGCCGCAACTGCAAAACTTCGGGGCCCGCTTTGCCGGGCTGCCGGTGCGCAATTCCGGCACGCTGGGCGGCAACATCGCCAATGGCTCGCCGATTGGCGACTCCATGCCCTTGCTGATTGCACTAGGCGCAAACATCGTCCTGATGAGCGTGCGCGGCCACCGCGAAATGCCGCTGGAAGCGCTTTACACCGGCTACCGCAAGAACGTGATGGCGCCCGACGAAGTGCTGGCCTGGATCAAGGTGCCCAAACCGCAGCCCCGGGAGGCGATGAAGGTCTACAAAATCTCCAAGCGCTATGACGACGATATTTCCGCCGTCTGCCTGGCGATCAACCTGCAGATTGAAAATGGCATTGTCGTCAGCGCGTCGATAGGCGCAGGCGGCGTCGCCGCCACGCCGGTGCGAGCCACTCAGACTGAGGCAGTGCTGACGGAGAAACCCTGGACGCAGGCCACAGTCCAAAGCGCCATCACCACGCTGCGTGCCGAGTTCTCACCGATTTCAGACATGCGTGCCTCCGCGGCCTACCGCAGCCAGGTGCTGGGCAACCTGCTCCAGCGCTACTGGCTCGAAAGCCAGGGACTGCAGCAGATCAACCTAGCCAGCTTCCGGCTGGAGGAAGCCGCATGAACGCCGCGAAAGACATCTCCGTCAGCCGCGATGCGATGGCCGACCCGGACGTGCGCGCAGCCAACGCCCGCGCTGGCGATGTGCCCCCCGCAGACCTTGCGGAAAAAACGTCGCTGGCCCAAAAACCCGCAAGCACGCAGGCGGCGGGCCGCTCCACACCCCATGAAAGCGCCCGCGCGCAAGTCGCCGGCGCCGCCACCTATGTCGACGACATTCCGGAAGTGCGCGGCACGCTGCATGCCGCGCCCATTTTGTCGACCGTGGCACATGGCAGGCTGCTGGGCGTCGACACCACCGCGGCGCTGGCCATGCCGGGCGTGCGCGACGTGATCCTGGCGCGCGACATTCCGGGCGACCCGGTGCTGGGCAATTTCTCTCACGACGAGCCGGTGTTTGCACAAAACACGGTGCAGCACATCGGCCAGGTGATCGGCGTGGCGGTGGCCGACACCGTCATGCAGGCCCGCCGCGCCGCACGCAAGGTGGTGTGCAACATCGAGCCCCTTCCCGCCCTGCTGACCGTGCACGACGCGCTCAAGGCAGAAAGTTATGTGCTGCCGCCGGTCTTCGTGAAACGCGGCGACGCGGCAGCAGCACTCAAAAATGCGCCCCATGCACTGCACGGCACGCTGGAAGTCGGCGGCCAGGAACATTTCTACCTCGAAGGCCAGGTTGCCTACGTGGTGCCGCAGGAACAACACCAGTGGCTGGTCTATTCGAGCACCCAGCACCCCGGCGAGATCCAGCACTGGGTGTCGCACGCACTGGGCATTGCCAACCATGCGGTGCGCGTTGAATGCCGGCGCATGGGCGGCGGCTTTGGCGGCAAGGAAACGCAGTCGGGCCAGATGGCCGTTTGGGCCGCCATTGCCGCTCACAAGCTGCATTGCCCCGTCAAGCTGCGGCTGGACCGCGACGACGACTTCCTAGTTACCGGCAAGCGCCACCCCTTTGCGTATGAATACGACGTGGGCTTTGACGACACCGGCCGGCTCAGCGGCCTCAAGCTCATGATGGCGGTGAACTGCGGCTTCAGCGCCGACCTGTCGGGCCCGGTGGCCGACCGCGCGGTTTTCCACGCCGACAACGCTTACTTTCTGGAGGACGTGGAGATAGCGTCCTACCGCTGCAAGACCAACACGCAAAGCAACACCGCCTTCCGCGGCTTTGGCGGTCCGCAGGGCATGATCGTGATTGAAGCCATCATGGGCGACATCGCGCGCGCGCTGGGCCTGGACCCGCTGGCCGTGCGCAAACGCAACCTCTACGGCATCGGCGAGCGTGACGTCACCCACTACCAGATGAAGGTCGAGGACAACATTCTTGAGCCGCTGCTATCAAAACTGGAGCTGTCCGCGCTTTATTCACAACGCCGTCAGAAAATTTCTGCCTGGAACACTCAAAGCCCGGTCATCAAGCGCGGCATCGCCATCACACCCGTGAAGTTCGGCATTTCGTTTACCGCCACCCTCTTCAACCAGGCCGGGGCGCTGGTGCATGTGTACACCGACGGCAGCGTACAAGTGAACCACGGCGGCACCGAAATGGGCCAGGGACTGAACACCAAGGTCGCCCAGATCGTGGCCGATGAACTGGGCGTGCCGTTCGACCAGGTGCTGGCCACCGCCAGCGACACCAGCAAGATTCCGAACGCGTCAGCCACCGCGGCCTCAGCCGGCACCGACCTGAACGCGCGCGCCGCGCAATACGCCGCCCGCAATGTGCGCGACAACCTGGCGCAATTTGTGGCCGGCCTGGACCGGTGCGGCGCGGGCGCGGTGCAGTTTGAAGGGGGCGAGGTTGTCACACCCGCAGGCGCGCGGCCTTTCACCGAAGTCGTGAAGCTGGCCTATGCCAACCGCATCCAGCTCTGGAGCGACGGCTTTTACCGCACACCCAAAATCCACTACGACAAGGCCACACTGACCGGCCGGCCGTTCTACTACTTCGCTTATGGCGCGGCCTGCACCGAAGTCGCCATCGACACCCTGACGGGCGAAAGCCGCGTGCTGAAAGTCGACATCCTGCATGACGTGGGCACCAGCATCAACCCGGCCATCGACATCGGCCAGATCGAAGGCGGTTTTGTGCAGGGCATGGGCTGGCTCACCACCGAGCAGCTGGTGTGGAACGACAAGGGCCTTTTGACCACGCACGCGCCCAGCACCTACAAGATTCCTGCGACCGGCGATGTACCCGAGCATTTCAAGATCGATCTGTGGCCCGAGCCCAACCGCGAAGACAACGTCTTCGGCAGCAAGGCCGTGGGCGAACCGCCGCTGATGCTGGCGATCAGTGTGTATGAGGCTTTGCGCGATGCGGTGGGCGCGGTGAAGGCCGGGGATGAACGCGTGGTGCTGACCGCTCCGGCGACGGCTGAGAATGTGCTGAGCGCTCTTGGGCGCCGGTAATCGGCAGGTCGGATTGGGGCGGGTGCAGAGAGCCTGACCCTTCCCGGCCGCCTGCATCGCGCCTAGCTGAAGACCTTCACAACCAGGCTGATTGCCGAGGCAGCGAACAACCAGAGGACCAGCAACATGCTGCCGCCCGATACCAGACTCGTGGGAATGATAAACAGCATGGCAACGATGCTGCCCGCCGAGAAAACCAGATAGGTCATCCATAGCCCTGCTCCAGCAAGGAAAAACAGAAAAACAATTTTGGGGATGACGTCGAGGCTGCACCCGCCCCAGCACCCGGCCACGCCTGATGCCAACATAAATATCTCCAGGACGATCAGGAGAAAGCCGGCAAAGACAAGGGCGATGGCCGGTGGGCCCTCTTCTTCCGACGGTTGGCTGTTTTCGTTCTGCATGCTTATGGCCCCGATATTTGTAGTCGCGCTGATGGCGACAACAGCCATCCTATCGGAGATTAACAGGGGTACGCGGTAAGCGCGATACCCGATAGCGGCGTTCACAGGCCTACCGGCCCTCGATCTCCAGGTTGCCGCAGTATTCCATTTACGGCAGAACCCGGCCTGACGCTCAAGCCTCCCGGTACATCCCCGAGTCGCCGCGCACGCCCAGCTTCTTCCTGAAGGCCTGAATATCAAAGCCCTCGCTGGCGAGCTGCTTTTGCATGACGGTCTGGGCGGCGGCCACCGCATCGGCATTGGCCCACTCGACCACGGTCACCACATCGAACTCGCTGCTGTCGCCCGTCTGGGTCAGCACATGTTTTTGCAGGCAGCCGGGCTGCTCGCCCAGCATGCGCTGGACCTGGTGAATGCGCTCGACAAAAGCGGAGATCGATTGCGAGGGCACGACGAATTTGTCGACGCGGAACACGGAGGCGGAAGCGGGGGCTTGATAAATCGCTGGACATGAAAACAACTCCTTTGAAATAAGCGGGCCGGATTGGCCTGAAAATGAGGAGTCTGAAACCTCAAGTAAAGTTTAGGTCAAGCATTTTTTCAAGGAAATCCATAGGCACGGAACTGGAACAGGCCGGCATCTTTCCCACACTCTCGGTCGGCGACATGGCACGCCGCAGCGGCGTGGCGGTGTCCACCCTGCACTTTTATGAGAAAAAAGGGCTGATCAGCAGCACCCGCACCGAAGGCAACCAGCGTCGCTACGCACGCGAGATGCTGCGACGCGTGGCTTTTGTGCGTGTGGCGCAGCGGGTGGGCATTGCGCTGGCCGACATCGAGGCAGCCCTGGCCACCCTGCCCGCGAAGGCGGCCCCCAGCCGCGCGGACTGGGCCCGACTGTCGGCAGCCTGGCGCGCCGACCTGGACGAGCGCATGGCCCAGCTCAAAAAACTGCGCGACACCCTGGACGACTGCATAGGCTGCGGCTGCCTGTCGATTGACAAATGCCGGCTGCGCAACCCGTATGACCAGCTCGCCGGGCAGGGCGCGGGGCCGCAGCGTTTGTGGGTTCGTCGCCGGGAAGCCTAGAACAAGGGGCGGATCAGATCCAGCAACATCATCGCCACCGCAAAGCCCATCACCACCACACCGCCCCAGCCGAACCACGTGGTCTTCAGGCCCGAGGTGAAATTGCCCATGACCGATTTCCGGCCGGCCAGCAGCATCAGGCCGGCCATGATGGGCACGGCCACCACGCCGTTGATCACGGCACTCCAGTAAAGCGCTTTCATCGGGTCTATGCTGGTGAAGTCCATGCCCGTGCCTACGATGGTGGCGATGACAATGATGGCGTAAAAGCGTTTGGCCTCGTACCAGTGGCGCTCCAGGCCTTCGGGCCAGCCGAAGGCCTCGGCCACGGCGTAGGCGGCCGACGAGGCCAGCACCGGCACGGCCAGCAGGCCGGTGGCGATGATGCCGCCGGCGAACAGCGCAAAGGCAAAATCGCCGGCCAGTGGCCGCAAAGCCTGCGCCGCCTGCGCGGCTGATGTCACATCATGGATACCGGCCGCATACAGCACCGCACCGCCCAACACCATGATGAAAAAGGCGATGGCATTAGAGAAAAACATGCCGATGTAGGTGTCGCGCTTGACGCGGCGAAGGTCGCGGCGGATCTTCTTTTCAGCGCCCAGTACCCCGCCCTTCAGGCGCAGCTCTTCCACCTCCTGCGAGGCCTGCCAGAAAAACAGGTAAGGCGAAATCGTGGTGCCCAGCAGCGCGACGATCATCATCCAGTAGCCCGAGGTCCACTGCAGTTTGGGTACGACCAGGTCATGCAGCACCTGGGCCCACTGCACCTGCACCAGGAACACGGCGATGACATAGGCAAAGAGAAAGAGCGTGAGCCATTTCAAAATGGGTGCGAGCTTGCGGTAAGGCACAAACACCTGTAGCAGCACGGTGATGATGCCGAAGGCCACTGCATGAAAGTGGTCGCCGCCGCCCACCGCCAGCTGCAGCGCCTCGCCCATCGCGGCAATGTCGGCGGCAATGTTGATGGTGTTGGCAATGACCAGCAAAAACACCATGCTCATCAGGAACGCGCGGGGCGTGTGCTCGCGCAGGTTGGCCGCCACACCCTTGCCGGTGACGCGTCCGATACGCGCGCTCACCAGCTGGATGGCGATCATGAAAGGCAGCGACAAAAACACCGTCCAGAGCAGGCCGGTGCCGAACTGCGCCCCCGCCTGCGTGTAGGTGGCGATGCCGGAAGGGTCGTCGTCGGCAGCGCCGGTGACTACACCTGGGCCGACATGGCGCAGGAAAGAGGGGATGCGGTTCAACATGGCCGCGAGGCTAACACGGCTTGATGAGGCCTGGCTTAAGCTATATCAATACATTGATTCAGGCTACAGACCAATGCAGGCGAGCGCAAGCAGCTATAAAAACAGTAGCAGATGACTGGAATACAGCCTGGCGTCCAGGCTGGCAGCCATCAAAGGCGTAGTATGGAACACCTGCGGCAAGTTCTCGCGGCCCCACCCGACCGGCGCCACGCAGCAAATGGCGTCTGCGGGTTTTCACACCGGAGAAATCATGACAGTTGCACCATGCACAAGCGGCGGACCGACGCAGCCTTCCAGACGGCCGACACCGCTCTTTCTGAAAACCCGGAGCGCGGGCAATGAGATCCCGGATATCCCGACGATGCGACGGGCGTTGCCTGAAGGAGCTGCATGATGGACAGCGCCGCCCTCAGCCTTCTCGGTGCTTTCCTGTTGTCCATCATCGGACTCTTTGTCTTTATCTGGTCGCTGCGCAAAGGACTACTGGTAGAAAACCCTGTCGCGGCTTCCGTCATCTTCGCGCACGGCGAGATCGGCCAGGTCGACGACCCCGCGCTACAGGACGTGGCACAGGCGTCGATGCAGAAGGCCGTGAAGGAAGGCGGCATCAAGACCCACGCCGCCGATGCCGCCGAGCTGCTGGACCGCATCACGTCCGACCGCTCTACCGCGTTTCCGGTGTTCATGTTCATCACCTTTGCCTGCCTGTGGCTCATCGTGGGCTCGATGGCGGGGCTGGTGTCGTCCATCAAGCTGCATGAGCCCGACTGGCTTACCGACTATGCCTGGTTGACCTTCGGCCGCATACGCACGGTGCACCTGACCGGCGTGCTCTACGGCTGGATCACCAATGCCGCGCTGGGAATGATCGTGTGGCTGCTGCCGCGGCTGCTGCGCACCCGGCTCTACGGCGCCATCTGGGTCATGCTGGGCGGGGCGCTCATCAACATGGGCATCGCAGGGGGCATAGGCGCCATCGCGACCGGCTGGAACGACGGCATGGAATACCTGGAAATTCCGTGGCAGATCGCGATCTTCATGTTCGCCGGCTTTGCCCTCGTCATCCTGCCGGTGCTGTTCACGCTGGTCAACCGCAAGGTCTCGCACCTGTACGTCAGCGTCTGGTACATGACGGCGGCGCTGCTGTGGATTGCCCTGCTTTTCCTGGTCGGCAAGATGCCCGGCGTGCACACCGGCGTGCAGCAGGCCACCACCAACTGGTGGTACGGGCACAACGTGCTGGGCCTGTGGTTCACGCCCGTGAGCGTGGGCGCCATCTATTACTTCCTGCCCAAAATCATCGGCCGGCCGATACGCTCCTACAACCTCTCGCTGCTGGGCTTCTGGACGCTGGCATTTTTCTACGGGCAGGTCGGCGGCCACCATCTCATCGGCGGCCCGGTGCCCGGCTGGCTCATCACGCTGTCGATCGTGCAGAGCGTCATGATGGTGATCCCCGTGATCGCCTTCAGCATCAACATGGGCGCCACGCTGCAGGGGCGTATGCACCTGGCGCGTTATTCGCCGACGCTGCGCTTCATGATGTTCGGCGGGCTGATGTACCTGGCCTCGTCGCTGCAGGGCTCTCTGGAGGCGCTGCGCAGCGTCAACCAGATCACCCACTTCACCCATTTCACGGTGGCCCATGCGCACCTGGGCGCCTATGCCTTCGTCACCATGGTGCTGTTCGGCGCCATCTATTTCATGATGCCCCGGGTGCTGAACTGGGAGTGGCCGTACCCGAAACTGATCACCCTGCATTTCTGGCTGGCGGCTGTCGGGGTGACGATATATTTTGTCGGGCTCACCATCGGCGGCTGGCTTCAAGGTGTGGCCATGCTGGATGCCGCCCAGCCCTTCATGGCTTCCGTCGAGCTGACCCTGCCCTACCTGAAATGGCGATCCGTGGGTGGCGGCCTGATGGTGCTCAGCCACCTGGTGTTCGTCGGCCATTTCCTGGCCATGGCGCTTCGTTTCGGGCCGGGCCGTGCGGGCGCCGCCCTCTTCTGGCCCAACGACGCACGCAGCGTTGAAATGGGAGCCGCTCATGGAAAATGAAGTCAAGCTGGCATCGGGCGCCATGGTGGCCCTGGGCATCGCCACGGCAGCCCTGGTGGTGATGCCCTACATGCAGGTGCGCGACATCAAACCGCCGCCGGAGCTGAAAAACTACACCAGCGCCCAGCTGCGCGGGCGCGAGGTCTACATCGCCAATGGCTGCGTGTATTGCCACAGCCAGCAGCCGCGTGACCGGAACTTCGGCCCCGACGCGGAGCGCGGCTGGGGCCGGGCCTCGGTGCCGGGCGATTATTTCTATGACAAGCCGCATTTGCTGGGCAGCATGCGCACCGGGCCGGACCTCTTCAACATCGGGGCGCGCCAACCGAGCAAGGACTGGCACCTGGGCCACCTGTACCAGCCGCGCGCCTATGTGCCCGGCTCCATCATGCCGTCCTACCCATATCTCTTCACGGTAAAGGACGCGAAAGACGCCGAAAGCGAGGGTGAGCAACCGCTGGCGCTGCCACCCGCCTATGGGCCGAACATCGGCCAGGTGGTCGTGCCTTCGCCCCAGGCGCTGGACCTGGTCAAGTACCTGCAGGGCTTGAACCACACCTACCCGGTGCTGCCACCCGCCCCCAAGCCCTGAGCCACACAAGGTCATCCCATGTTGAACGACAAGACATCTGAAAGCCGGGCCCAGGAGCGGGAACAGGCGGAGCCCTCTGAAAAAAGCCAGCCCATTCCGCTGATCTTCCTGGTCGGGGCATTGGCCCTGGTGCTGTGGGGCGCGGGCTACATCGTGCTGTCCGGCTCCTTCGGCCGCGCCGACCTGGGGGACAAGCGCACCCTGGCGGACCTCTCGGGCCCCGCACCGGGCGCTGCGGCCAACGGCAAACAGCTGTTCACCGCCAACTGCGTGGCCTGTCATCAAGCCACCGGCAAAGGGCTGCCCGGCGTGTTTCCACCGCTGGACGGCTCCGAATGGGTCACCGGCGACGAGCGCACCGTGGCCAACATCCTGCTGCACGGCGTCACGGGCGAGATCACCGTCATGGGCAACACTTTCAAGGGTGCCATGCCGGCGTTCGGGCAGCTCAGCGATGCCGAACTGGCCGCGGTGGCAAGCTACATCCGCGCCGAATGGTCCAACAAGGCGGGTGCGATCAAGCCCGAGCTGTTTGAAGCCGAACGCAAGGCCGGCACGCGCACCACACCGTTCAACGGCGCCGCCGAACTCAAGGCGCTGGCGGCCAAAAGCTCCTGAGCTGAAGGGGGTAGCAAGCGTGGTGGGCCAGCCCTGATGCTTCGCACCGCGTTGCTCAGCGCCATGCTGGCCCTGGCGGGCTATGCCGCCGCCGCGTGGCTGACGCACGACTTCCAGGTCTGGACCGCCGAGGGCGCCCGCCGGCTCGAAGTCGCGCTGCGACCTGTCGCAACTCCCGCAGTCAGCGTCGAAGGACCCGGCATCGCCCCTCAGGCGCTGTCGCAGCGGCTCGCCGACGGACAGTCCGTCACGCTGGTGGATTTCGTCTATACACGTTGCCAGACCGTCTGCCTGGCGATGGGCAGCAGCTTCCAGCAAATGCAGCAGATATTGCAGGCGAGGCAGGAGCGCGGCGGCAGGGTCAAGCTGCTGTCGATCAGCTTCGATGGGCGTCACGACAGCCCCGCCGTGCTGCAGGCCTATGCAGCGCGATTGAGCGCCGACCCGGCGCTATGGCGCTTTGTGCGTGTGCAGGACCCGCGGGACACCCAGCGCCTGCTGGCCGATTTCCAGGTCGTGGTGGTCCCTGACGGCCGCGGCGATTTTGAACACAACGCGGCGCTGCTGGTCATCGACCAGAAAGGCCGGCTGGTTCGCATTTTTGACTACGCGGAACAGCAGCTCGCGCTCGACTATGCGCAGCACCTTGCGCAGGCGGCCTCACCATGACGAGGCTGGCGCATCCCTCGCGCGGCACCCTGGCGGTTATGGCCGTCGCCCTGCTGTGCCTGCTGGCCTTGCCCGGCCTGCGGCATGGGCTGGAAGCCAGCATGACCCTTCACATGCTGGTGCAGTATCCCCTGCTGGCGCTCGCCGGCTATCTGCTCGCCGCAGCACTGCCGGGGCACTGGCTGGCTCGCCTGGGGCTCTGGAATGCCCACGGCATCAGCGGTTTGTTCGCGGCCGCGATGATGCTCGCGATCATGATGATTCCCCGCGTACTGGACCTGGCGCTGGTGGACAGCCGCATCGAAATCCTGAAAAGCCTGGCCCTGCTGGCCTGCGGCGCCGCCGTGCGCTTGTCCTGGCACGCGGCGGGGCTGCTGGTGCAGGGTTTCTTTCTGGGCAATGTGCTGCCGATGATGGCAGTCGTGGGCAACCTGTATGAAACTTCGCCGGTACGCGTCTGCAACGCCTACCTGCTGGACGACCAGGCCCGGCTGGGGCAGATGCTGGTCTGGATTGCAGCAGCGATTGCCGCTGCATGGTTTACCTGGCTGGTCCGTGCCTTGATGCAAAGAGACGCTGCCATGCTGCCTGACGATGCAGCAACGAAACCCACGGCACGCTGACACCACTCATGCCGCCGGGGTGCCACTCACATGGCAAGGTTCAGATCCACCTCCAGGCCTGCCCGCTTCATCTCACGTGCCAGCAGCAGCCGCCACAGGCCTGCCTCGTCGACCGAAATGCTTGTGGCACCCTTCAGGACATCCGGCAAGGCGTCGTCTTCGGACAGCAGGCAGGCAATGCGGTTGCGGCCGAGCGCGGCCAGCATGAATCCAATGGCCAGCATGGCCGCGGGCGCATCGGATTTGTTGCCCGGCAGGAGCAGCAAAAACGCCACATTGCGCAGCCCCTCCAGTTGATCGATGGAGACGGCGTCGAGTATCGCCGCCTCCAGCCCCAGCTGCTCCATGAACTGGCACGCGTCGCCCACGGCATCTCCGCCCAAGCCCAGGATAGCCACGCGAGAACCGGACACGGCTTGCGGTTCCGTGGCAGAAGAGGAAGGGAGATCTGTCTTGGACATGGGCATCCTCGTTGGAATGGAAGGTGAAGGTGTGGAGATCGGCTCCGGCTCCGGCTCCGGCTCCGGCTCCGGCTCCGGCTCCGGCTCCGGTTCCGGTGCTGCTGCTGCTGCTGCTGCTGGTGCTGCTGCTGGTGCTGGTGCTGGTGCTGGTGGGGGCGGTGACACCGGTTTCGCCTCCACAACCGGGTCCACCATCGGCGCTGCAGTGCCATCGAGGTAGTCGCTCAGCAGCTTCTTGGCCGCATTCACGCGCATGATGGCCAGATCGATCCCTTGCCTGACTTTTTGCTGGCGTTCGTCGTCCGTGAAGCGGTCGCCGAAAGTCTTGTCCAGCAGAAAATCCTGTATCGCGACGGCAAACTGCCGGTATTCGGGCGTGCCCACGCCAAAGCTGTCGGCCAGGGTGGTGTTGACTTTCTTTTGCAGGGACTCCACGCTCGAATCCCAGCCGGTTTGCGTCACCGATATTTTGAAGGCCCGCAGAATCTTGATCTGCCGATTGACCTTTTCGATCGCGTTCTCGATCTGGGCTTTATCGGGGGCGCCGGATGGTAGTGTATTTTTGCCGTTGGACATGCAGGTTCCTCATGCGACCAGCCCATACTGTAAGGCTTCTCTGGCCCCGGACTCAACACCAGCAATGCACGGCACCTTTTCACATCGGCATGCATCGGCCAGGAATGACCCGGCCATTCATTACACCTGCAGCGAAATCACCGTTCCGCCACCGCATGGCTCGCACGAGAACTTCACAGGCAGGAAGACTTCGATGGTCCGCGCATTGGTGCGGGTGTGCTCGGTCAGCTCCGTCGCCCAATAGTGACCCATCCGACCCTGCAGGCCCGCCAGTGCCATGGGAATCATCAGCTGGTCTGCCAGGTGCGGGCCTACCGGCGCCTCGTGGGCCTGGTAGGCCTTCACCTCCTGCAGCACGCGGCGGGCGACCTGCTCGGCACTCACGCTCTTTTCGCCATAGGCCGCAAAGACCTCGGTGATGTGCTCATAGCGCAGGACGGCCAACAGCGCGTTGCCCGGCCCTTCGTTGCTGCGCAGCCCGCGGTCGCGCAGGCAGCCTTCTTCCCAACCCAGCCCCTTGCGCAGCACGTCCAGCTCACGTTCCGCCACGCCTCTGGGCAGGCCAGCGTGCAGGCATTCGGCATAAGCCTCCAGCAACGCGCCGCGCTCCATGAGGTGAATGGCCGAAAAGCCCTGCGTGGGCGGATTCAGGCGCACGCGCGCCTCCCCGCCTCCCGCCGGGTAAAAACCGTGGCGGCGCAACTCAATGTCAAACAGGGCCTCTCCATTGCCGGCGAAACAAGGTGCCAGCAGCGACAGGAAGGAACACGACGGCGCCATCGGGTTGTGCGTCCCACCGCTGAGATGCAGCGTGGAGGCGGCCCTGGCCTGGAGCAGCGGCCACAGCACGGTTTGCAGCACCAGCATGCAGCTGCCGGCCGAGCCGACCGCAAATTCGTAGTCGCCCGCGCGCACCTCACCTGGCGTGAACAGCAACGTGGTTTCGCCAATCTGCACCGCCTGACCGGTGGCATTGACGGCGGAAGTCTGATCGACGCCGCCGCCCACAGACACGGCCGCGTTCACGCAGGCCAGGTGCTGGCGCATCAAGCCGGGCTTGGGCCGCTTCGCACGGATGTTGTCCATGCGAAACGGCTTGCCCGTCACCAGGCTGAGCGCCAGCGCGGTGCGCAAGATCTGCCCGCCACCTTCGCCTTGCGAGCCATCCAGTTCAATTATGTTTTTTACTTCAATTTTCATTGTTCTTCTTTTCTATCTTCAAAGCCAAGCCCGCCTGGCTCACGCGCCGCGCCTCTTCCACTCGCGCACGCTCCAACAGACGGCAAGGACGGCAGCGCACCGCGCAGCTTTCAATACGACCCTTGGCGATTTCATACCACCACTTCTGCTGCTTTGCCGTCCACACCTCGTGCGCACCGCAGTCCTTGCAGACAAAGGGCGTGTCGATGTAGAACGAGGGCAACAAACTCCAGGTGGTGTTATGCGCCAGTTGCGCGTGGTCCGCCGCCACAGCGCCCAAAGGCACTGACCTGGTTGAAATAAAGGGGTTGGGTGCCCGCGCCGCGCTCAGGCGTGCCAGGCGCTTGGCCTTGATCTCCTCCCGCCTTTGCTTTCCGCTCTTCATCACACGTCCTTTTGCGGGGCTCACCCCATTTCAATCTGTTTGACTCGCCACAAGGACGGAAATGGTGTTGCGAGCCGGGTTCCAGATTGTGAGACACCAAATTCCCCACCACTCCTTGCCGGAATCAAAGTAGGTACTCCACCCACTGCGCCCTGGATTCTGATCAGGGTCACCAACCCAATCCAAAACGCATAGGTTATTTGTCCGATCCGCCCCCAGAAGCTTCAGCCACTTCACGAAATTCTCTTGAGCGTCGGAATCTGTCCAACTGGTGCCGTAAGGTGGATCACGAAAGGCGTGAAACAACGGGGGGTGGATCTCAGGCAACCCCCGCGTTGTTACAAGCGCGTCAAACTCACCGGGCAGCAGGGTCTTGCTTTTTGCACTCTGGATGTCAGCCTTTATGTCAATTTCTTGAAAGGCCATCGCCAGTGCTGCTTTGTGCAAATCCTCCGAATACCGATAGGGCTCCACCTGAAAGACGTTGAACTGAAATGCGCAACGCGCTCGGATTAGCTCGGTCCGCAATTCAGCTATCGCGGGGCTCACCAATTCCACCAGATAGCTACTCGATGTTTGACTCATATTCCTTACCCCTTCACACACACCACCTGCTTCAACGTGTACACCACTTCCACCAGATCGCTCTGGGCCAGCATCACGGCGTCGATGTCCTTGTAGGCCATCGGAATCTCGTCGATCACCTCCGCGTCCTTACGGCATTCCACGCCTTGGGTAGCCTTGATCTGGTCTTCGACCGTAAACAGCTTTTTGGCCTGCGTACGGCTCATGGTGCGGCCGGCCCCGTGGCTGCAGCTCATAAAGCTGTCGGGGTTGCCCTTGCCGCGCACGATGAAACTTTTGGCGCCCATGCTGCCGGGAATGATCCCGAGCTCTCCCGCCTTCGCGCTCACGGCGCCCTTGCGGGTCACAAACACCTCTTGCCCAAAGTGCGTTTCCTTCTGCACATAGTTGTGGTGGCAGTTCACCGCCTCCACGTGCGTCTCAAACGGCTTGCTGATCACCTTGCGCAACGCGCCAATGGCGGCCTGCATCATCACCTCGCGGTTCAGGCGCGCAAATTTTTGCGCCCATCCCACACCGCGCACATAGTCGCCAAAGTACTGCGAACCTTCTTCAAGATAGGCCAGGTCTTTGTCCGGCAGGTTGCGCTGGTGCAGCTCGGCGTCTTTCTTCGCGAGCTCGATGAAGTGCGTGCCGATGGCGTTACCCACCCCGCGCGAACCACTGTGCAGCATGATCCAGACCCCGCCGCTTTCGTCGAGGCACACCTCGACAAAGTGGTTGCCGCCGCCCAGGGTTCCCATGTGGCGGTGGTTGTTGGTGTTCTTCAGGCGCGGGTAGTCCAGGCAGATAGCCTCGAACTCATCGACCAGCTGGCCCCAGGCCGCATCTGCCGCGCTGGGCGGGTTCGTCCAGGCGCCGACCTCGCGCACCGAACCATTCCTGCGGTAGGTCTTGGGCGCCGAGCCGTGCGGTACGGCTTTTTCGATCTCCGTGCGTAGCGGGCCCAGGTTGTCAGGCAGGTCTTCGGCGCGCAGCGTGGTCTTGCAGGCCATCATGCCGCAGCCGATATCCACACCGACGGCCGCCGGAATGATTGCCTTGAAGGTCGGGATCACGCTGCCGATGGTTGCGCCCAGGCCGTAGTGCACGTCGGGCATCACGGCCACGTGCTTGAACACGATGGGCAGGCGCGCGGAGTTCTCCAGCTGCTTCAGGGCCTGGGCTTCCACCGGCACGCCGTTGGTCCACATCTTTACCGGCACACCGCCGGGAACTTCATGTTGTTGGTAGTTCATTGTTGTTCTTCCTTTTTCAATAAAACGGATGACTAGAGCTTGTGAAATGAAATTTCGCCACTTGTTGCCAAGCTGGGGTTTGAACCCAGACCCCGCGCCTTTCAGCAAGAGAGCGTTTGCACGCCGCGTCTACCTGTAATTTCACGGGCATTCATCCAAAACCTTTTTGATCACCAGCAGCAACAAAATTGTTGAAATGGATACGTGCTCTACCAGACTGAGCTACGGTGCTGCAATGGGCTCGGGCACAAGCCCATTGCAGCACCGGCGGGATTCGAACCCGCGACCTCGGCATTAACAGTGCTGTAATTCCAATCGCATTTGCCGCTGGCAATCAAAACTTTTTGCTCTCTCTTCAAGAGCTTTCAAAAACACGACAAGATCGGTGAGATTTTCATGTGCATTCAGTTTCCTGTGATGCACATGGCCAGAGTCGAACCGGCTATATCCAATGTAATCCCGCCAGCATTCGTGCTTTTGAAAACCCTCTTGTCCATCTTTAAAAAAGGCCCCGCCTGAGGACTAACAGTTGGTGTGATAAAAACAGTTTGGATGTAATCACACCGGCATTCCTCAGGCGACGACGCTCAACACATCGAGTCATGGCTTACAAAGCCAGCTCGTCTATCAATCCGACCCAGTGGTCGGCTCCCAACGCTCCCGCGGCAAACAAGGCCAGTACCTTGAACACCTCATCGGTAAAACCGCCGATGTTCAGGATGTCAGGCCGTTCGAGCGCCTGCGTGTGGGCGTAAGGCTGGATGTCGATACACACCAACCTGGCTTGCGGGTTGCGTTGCTTGAACACTTCCCACTCACGCAAGGTTTGCGTCGCACCGGCACGCTTGCTATCCACCCACGACTCGTTGTCCGACACCAGCACCACCAGGTCTGCCTTGGCCTTACCGGCGTTCAACAGGGCCAACGGCGCCGAGCAGTTGGTTCCGCCACCGCCCACGGCAGCCAGTTTCTCCGCATTGGTCATCACCGAGTCACGCGGGTTCAACGACAAGTTGACGACTTTCTGCTCAAACGGCAGCGCCATGGTTGCCGGGTTCTTGCGCAGCAGAGCCGCAGCCACCAGGGCCGCCACGTCAATACAACGCACCGCACTGGTTGCAGAACCACGGTGTCCGGACACCGCCGAGCTCATGGAGCCCGACACATCAGGACACACCACCACCTTACCCACCAAAGCCGGCACGTTCTTCAACGCGATTTCCATCGCGTCTTGCAATGCTTCACGTACCTGCAGAGGAACGGTTTCATCCGTCGCTTTGTAGGCAGCCATCAACTGGTAGGGCAACACGCGGGCCTTCTCAATACTCTGCGCGTCA
This sequence comes from Polaromonas sp. P2_G11, assembly GCF_056403595.1. NCBI lineage: Bacteria > Pseudomonadati > Pseudomonadota > Betaproteobacteria > Burkholderiales > Comamonadaceae > Polaromonas > Polaromonas sp. P2_G11. The sequence continues at coordinate 394,048 of NZ_JBFUFE010000001.1, forward strand.
CGCAGTTTGGCGGCAATGGCCTTTTCAGCCTTGGTTGTACCAAACACGCCGTGGCGCGCAAAGGTGTTGAGATTCTGTCGCACCATCTGCCACGAGCCATTCTTTGCAATCTGCGTCCACTGGTTGGTGGTCAGGTTCAAGGCCGTCAACATTTGAAACGGCACATCGGGCGCCACACCGCTGCGGTCCTTCTTGTAGGCTTCAAAAGCACGCGTCGCCTCGGGCAACTGGCTCACGTCAAAGTCACGGCCAATCAACCAGGCAAACCACGCGGCGCGCCAGGCCTCAGCCGGTTTGGGGTGAACCATCTTCACGACGTCGGCCAACGACGGGCTGTTACCCACGCTGGCGTTCAGCAGCTGCTTCTCGCTTGCATTGCACAACCAGGCCTGCACCAACTTCTTGGGACGCGAACCCATTGACTTACGGCCCACACGGCCGCTACGCAGAATTTGCACCACGTTACGCAGCATCTTGCCGTTGTCTACCACGCGAGGAAACGCCTTGGCAAACAGTGCCACATCGCGGGTCGCCAGCGAGGCCAACAGCAGCGCCGGCATGTCTTTCATATGGCCACGCTCGCGGGCATAGATGGCAGTTTTGGCCACGAAGCCCGCATCAACCTGCGCAGCCAGTTCCAGCACTTTGTCCAATTGCTCGGCAGCGCCTGCGTAGTAAACATTGTTCAGGCAACCGGTGACGGCCAATTGCACCAAAGCATGCCGGGGTGCCAAGGCATAAGCGACACCACCAGCCTCGTTGGCGATGGTGGCAGCTGGCAGGAAACTGCCTTTGCTGCTTTGAAATAGTTGTGTGTTTGCCATGTTCCTAGTCCTTGTTTGCATTCACCGTTGTGGTGACGGGATATACATTGCAGGTGGCGTGCCAACTCTTTAAAAGAGATCACCAATTTCTCTAAGCAATTGATTTCATTTGATAATTTTTCAATTAATCAAAAATTCACCAGTTTTTTTAAACTTATACTTCTTGAGTTCTTAGCTTTAAAGCTAGTACATTAGAAATATGAAGAAGAAAGTGGTGATGGGGTTCCTGGGTACCCAGCTGGATTCGGGCCTGAGTGCTTCGCGTTGGGAGAAATGGCGGCCGACAGTTTCAATCGCACAGCATGAAGACCTGATCGTCGACCGGCTGGAGCTGATGCACGACGTGCGCAACAAAGCGCTGGCCGAAAGGGTGCGCGAAGACGTGGTTCAGCTCTCGCCCGGCACCGAGGTTCGCCTGGTCGAGATGAACCTGGCCAATCCCTGGGATTTCGGCGAGGTCTACGGCGCGCTGTATGACTGGATGCGCGCCTACGCTTTCGACACTGAGCGCGAAGAGTACTGGGCGCACATCACCACCGGCACCCATGTGGCGCAGATCTGCCTGTTCCTGCTGGTCGAGGCGCGCTTCATTCCCGGCGTTCTGTTGCAGACGGCGCCGCCCAGGGGCCGGCAAGGCCAGGGCGTGGGCAGTTATGAACTGATTGACCTGGACCTTTCGCGGTATGACGCGATCAACACGCGGCTTGCGGTGGCGCAACAAGATGCAGTGTCCTTTCTCAAAAGCGGCATCGCCACACGCAACCCCCGCTTCAACAAGTTGATTGAGGAAATCGAACACATCGCCGTCCAGAGCAAGGCGCCCATCCTGCTGACGGGGCCCACGGGTGCGGGCAAGTCGATGCTGGCGCGGCGAATCTTCGAGCTCAAAAAGTCGCGCCACCAGGTCAGCGGCAGCTTTGTCGACGTGAACTGCGCGACGCTGCACGGCGACGGTGCGGGCTCCACGCTGTTCGGCCACAAGAAGGGGGCGTTCACCGGTGCGGCCAATGACCGTCCCGGCTTGCTGCGCACCGCCGACAAGGGCGTGCTGTTTCTCGACGAGATTGGCGAGCTGGGCCTGGACGAGCAGGCCATGCTGCTCAAGGCCGTGGAAGAAAAACGCTTCCTGCCCGTAGGTGCCGACAAAGAAGTCGAAAGCAGCTTCCAGCTGATCGCCGGTACCAACAAGGACTTGCGTCTGGAAGTCGCCCGCGGGCGCTTCCGCGAGGACCTTTTTGCGCGTATCAATCTGTGGACTTACACCCTGCCCGGCCTCAGCCAGCGCCGGGAGGATATCGAGCCCAACATGGACCACCAGCTCACGCTCGCATCCGAGGATCTGGGCAGGAAAACCCGCATGACCGCTGAAGCCCGCGCAGCCTACCTGCGATTTGCACAATCGGGCGAGGCCATCTGGGCTGGCAATTTTCGCGACTTGAGCGCATCCATCACCCGCCTTGCCACGCTGGGTGACAACGGCCGCATCGGCGCAAGCCTGGTGGAGGCCGAGATCGCGCGGCTACGCTGGCAATGGCAGGCCACAGAACGGGAAGCTAGCGGCGGCGCTGCCTCACTCGCCGAATTAATGGGAGGCGCCGCGGACACACTCGATTATTTTGAACAGCTACAGCTTCAGGCCGTGATTGAGGTCTGCCGCAAAAGCGCCTCCCTCAGCGACGCCGGGCGGGCGCTCTTCAATGTATCGCGCACCCAGCGCAGCGTAGTGAATGATGCGGACAGGCTGCGCAAATATCTGCTGAAATTTGACCTGACCTGGGAGAAGCTGTCGACCTGAACCCGGGTACAAACCCGAAACACAAGGCCACGCAGCCCTATTCGCTCATCACCACCAGCACCTGCGCGTCGCTGCGGCCCAGCGAAAGGTAGATGTGGCCCACGCCGCTGTCGAAATAGGCCGACTCATGGCGCGCCACTTCGATGATTTCGCCGGTCTCGAACTCGATGCGCACCCGGCCCGACAGAACGATCACGAACTCCTGCCCTGCGTGGCGGATAAAGTCGGGGAACTGGCTGCGGCTGCGCGCCACGATGCGGCCGTGCATCGGCGTCATGCGCTTGCCCGGAAAGCCGGCGGCCAGCGCGCCGTAGTCATAGTTGCCCGAGCTGTAGGCCGGCGCACCGCCTGCTTCGGACCAGACCACCACCGGCTTTGCAGCGCCAGGGGCCGGCGCCGCGGCTCGCGCGTCCAGCAGCTGCCCCACGTCCAGCGATAGCGCCCGCGCTACGGCGGCCAGCTTTTCATAGCTGACCGAAATCTGGCCCAGCTCCATCTTGGACAGCGTGGACAGTGCCACGCCGGAACGGCCGGACAGGTCCTTGAGCGTCAGCCGCCGCGCCTTGCGGTGCCCGCGCAGGCTCAGGCCGAGCCGCACCCGGTCCGCCTCGGGGGCGGCGGCAGGGTTGCGGGCGGGGCGTGCAGGCATGGTGTTTTCCCTTTTTTCGAAAAATCCCGGTAAATGGGCTGGACAGGCATGATTCTCGCATGTGAGAATTCTCAAATGAGAGAATTTGACATCCTTATCTTCGGCGCCGGCATTGCGGGCGCATCTTTGGCCTGGCGCCTGGCCGGGCAACGCAGCGTTGCGCTCGTCGAACGTGAATCCCAGCCGGGGTTTCACTCCACCGGCCGGTCGGCGGCCATGTTCATGGAAACCTACGGCCCGCCCACGGTGCGGGCGCTGACGCGTGCGAGCCGCGGGTTTTACGAACGGCCGCCGGAAGGGTTTCACCCGGCGCTGATACAGCCCCGGGGCGTGCTTTACCTCGCCACGCACGGCCAGGAAGAAGAACTGGCGCACACGCGCCAGGAACTGTCCGCAAGCTGCCCCGGCCTGGTGACGCTGGACGCCGGCACCACGCTGGCCCATGTGCCCTGCCTGCGGCCCGATGTGGTGCACGGCGCGCTGTACGACGCAGGTGCGCAGGACATGGATGTGCATGCATTGCACCAGGGCTTTCTGCGCGGCTTTCGCCAGAAGGCCGGTGCCGACGGGGAGCTGCGCACCGCCGCCACCCTGACACAGGCCACCCACGACGGCCAGCGCTGGACCCTGCAATTCAGCGATGGCGAGACGCTGCGCGCCAAAACCGTGGTGAATGCCGCAGGCGCCTGGGCTGACGAGCTGGCCGCCATGTTTGGCGCGCAGCCCATCGGCCTGGTGCCGCACCGGCGCAGCGCCTTTACCTTCAAGGCGCCCGAGGGCATGGACGCCTCACACTGGCCCGCCGTGGTGGGTGTGGATGAAAGCTACTACTTCAAGCCCGATGCCGGGCAGCTGCTGGGCTCACCCGCCAATGCGGATCCGACGGTTCCGCACGACGTGGTTCCTGAAGAGCTGGACATTGCCATGGGTATCCACCAGATCGAAAGTGTGTCGACACTGACGATCCGCCGCCCTTCCAGTACATGGGCCGGCCTGCGCTCTTTTGTACCCGACGGGGAAATGGTGATTGGCCATGACAACGCCTGCCCCGGCTTTTTCTGGCTCGCGGCGCAGGGCGGCTACGGCATCCAGAGCGCGGCAGGTGCAAGTGCGCTGGCCGATGCACTGATCCGCCAGGCTGCGCTGCCTGAAGAATTGGCCCTGCAAGGCGTTGATGCGTCCAGGCTGTCTCCTGCCCGGTTGCGTTAAACCTTGAGCCAACCCCCTTCGAATCACTCCTTTCCGATTGATCAAATTTTCAACGAGGCCTACCATGCACCACATGTCTTTCAAAGCAATGCGCCGCACGCTGATCGCCAGCGCCTTCTTTTCCTGCGGGCTTGCCGCCATGGTTGGACCCGCCCATGCGGCCGATTTTCCTGACCGCCCGGTGACGCTGGTCGCGCCCTTCCCTGCCGGCGGTGCGGCCGACGTGCTGGCGCGTATCCTGGGCAAGGCCCTGGGTGACCAATTGGGCCAACCCGTGGTGGTTGAAAACAAGCCGGGCGCCGGCACCGCCATAGGCGCCGCCGCAGTGGCCAACGCCAAGCCCGACGGCTATACCCTGCTCGTGAGCTCCAACTCCACCTTCACGCTGAACCCCGCGCTGCAACCCAAGCTGTCTTATGACCCGGCCAGGGGCTTTGACGCGATAGGCATGGTGGGCTCGGTGGCGCTGGCCATGCTGGTGAATCCGTCGGTCACGGCCACCGACGTGCACCAGTTCGTCGCGGCGGCCAAGGCCAATCCGGACAAATACCTGTACGGCAGCTTCGGCAATGGCACCAGCTCCAACTTCGCCGGCGCGATGTTCAATACGGCCACGGGCCTGAAGATGACGCATGTGCCCTACAAGGGCTCCGGCCCCCTGATGACCGATCTGATCGGCGGCCAGATCCCGGTGTCTTTCGACACCGTGGTCGCTGCATCGCAGCAACTCAAGTCCGGCAAGATCCGCGTGCTGGCCGTGGCCATGAACAAGCGCTCGGCCCTGCTGCCCAATGTGCCGACCATGGCCGAGGCCGGCTACCCGGCCGTCGACATGAACGCCTGGCTGGCCGTGGTGGCGCCCAAGGGCTTGCCGGTGCCCGTCAAGGCACGGCTGGAAAAAGCTTTGGCGACGGTGATGGCCAATCCCGAAACACTGGACAAGCTCAAGGCCGCTGGCTTCGAACCCGGCTATACCGCGGTTCCCGACTGGTCCGGCTTGGTGACGGCCGAGATCGCGCGCATGAAGGCGCTGGCCGAACGCTCTCAAATAAAAACCGACTGAACAAGACACTCATATGCGATCCACTCTTCCAGACATCTCCGCCGTCGAACTCCGCAGCCTGATCGCCAGCCGCGAGGTATCGCCGGTGGAGCTGATGGACGCCTGCATAGACCGCATCGAACGCCTCAACCCCGCCATCAACGCGATCTGCGCGACCGACTTCACGCGTGCGCGCGAGGGTGCACGCGAAGCCGAAGCGCAAGTGATGCGCGGCGCACCGCTGGGCCCTTTGCACGGACTGCCGCTGGGGGTGAAGGATCTGCAGGACACCGCGGGCCTGCTCACCACCTACGGCAACATAGGACTTCGCGGCAACGTGCCGGCCAAAGACAACGCGCTGGTGGCCAAACTGCGCGCGGCGGGCGCCATCGTCACGGCCAAGACCAACGTGCCCGACATGGGTGCCGGCGCCAACTCACGCAACCCGGTGTGGGGCGCGACGGGCAACCCGTTCAACCCCACGCTCAACGCCGGCGGTTCTTCCGGCGGCTCGGCGGCGGCGCTGGCAGCCGGCATGCTGCCGATCTGCACCGGCTCCGACACCGGCGGCTCGCTGCGTATCCCGGCTTCGCTCTGCGGCGTGGTCGGCCTGCGGCCTTCGCCCGGACTGGTGGCCAACGATGCCCGGCCACTGGGCTGGTCCGTCATCTCCGTACTCGGCCCCATGGGGCGCAACGTGGCCGATACGGCGCTGCTGTTTGCCGCCAGCGTAGGCGCGAACCCACGCGACCCGCTTTCCTACCCGGTGGATGCCTCCACATTCTGGCCCTTGAAGCAGGTGGACCTTTCCACCTTGCGTGTGGGCACCACGGAAGACTTTGGCATGTGCATCGTGGACCCGGAAATCCGGCGCGTGTTCCGCCAGCGCGTGGAAGCCATCCGGCCGCTGGTAGCGAGCTGCGAGCCGATAGACCTTGAGCTGGGCGATGCCGACCGCGCCTTTGACACGCTGCGCGCAGAAAGTTTTGTCGCGGCATTCGCTGACACCTACCGCAACGCGCCCGAAACGCTGGGCCCGAATGTACGCGCCAACATGGAAATCGCAGCCGCCATCACCCTGGCGGACCGCGCCTGGGCGCACCTGGAACAAACACGCATTTCGCGCCGCTTTGCCAAAGCTTTCGAGCAGTACGACATCATCCTGGCGCCCGTCACGCCGGTCACGCCCTTCCCCTGGACAGAGCTGTATGCCGGCAACATCGACGGCCAGGCCATGCGCAACTACTACCACTGGCTGGGCCTGACCTATGTGGTGACCCTGGCCACCAACCCGGCGCTGGCGTTGCCCTGCGGCAAGGACGAACACGGCATGCCTTTCGGGCTGCAGGTGATTGGACGGCTGCACGCCGATGCGCAACTGCTGGCCGCATGCCAGGCGCTGGAACAGGTCTTTGAAGCCAGCGATACCTTGCGCAGGCCGCAACCCGATTTGCAAACTTTGCAGACGGCACGGCCGGAACTCAAATCCATCGTCACGCATCCGCCCGAGATCAGCGCGGCGCCCGGCACGGGTGGTTTGACGGCCGTGTGAGGTTTTTTCCCTGTTTTATTTACCAAACAGGCCCGAAACGCAGGCAGAACCTGCGCAAGTAGCTACAAAATCAATAGCGCCCGGAAGTCATTGACGTTGGTATGTGTGGGCCCGGGAATGACCAGGCCACCCAGCGGCTCGAAGTAGCCGTAGGCGTCGTTGCGGTCCAGGTACTGGTCCAGCTTCATGCCTTTGGCCAGTGCGCACTGCAGCGTGTCGGGCGCCACATAGGCACCCGCGTTGTCCTCCACGCCATCAATGCCGTCGGTGTCAGCTGCCAGCGCATACACACCCGGCTGGCCCTGCAGGGCCAAGGCCAGGCCCATGCAGAATTCGCCGGCACGGCCTCCGCGGCCGCGGGGTGTGCCTTCTGCTTGCTTGCGGACGGTCACTGTGGTTTCCCCGCCGCTCAGGATCACGCAGGGCTTGCTGAAGGGCTGCCCCTTCAATGCCACGGCACGGGCAAGCGCCGCATGCACCTTGCCGACCTCGCGGGATTCACCTTCCATCTCGTCGCTCAGGATGTGCGCCTGCAAGCCGGCTGCGCGCGCCACAGCGGCGGCAGCCTCCAGGCTTTGCTGCGGCGTGGCAATCATATGCACCTCATGGCCTTTGAAGACCGCATCGCCCGGCTTGGGCGTTTCGAGTGCGCCCTGCTCCAGCAGGCTCATGATGGCGCCGGGCACTTCAATGCCGTAGCGCTGCAGGATGGCCACCGCCTCGGCGCAACTGGTGGCGTCAGGCACAGTAGGGCCGCTGGCGATGATGGACGGATCGTCTCCCGGCACGTCGCTGATGGTCAGCGTCACCACACGCGCCGGCGCGCAGGCTGCGGCCAGGCGGCCGCCCTTGATGCGCGAGAGATGTTTGCGCACGCAGTTCATCTCGGAAATATTGGCGCCGCTGTTGAGCAGCGCCTTGTTGATACGCTGCTTGTCTTCCAGCGTCAAGCCTTCGGCCGGCAAGGTCAGCAACGCCGAGCCGCCCCCCGAGATCAGGCACAGCACCAGGTCGTTTTTGCCCAGCCCCTGCACCATGGCCAGGATGCGCTGTGCAGCTTCCAGCCCTGCCGCGTCCGGCACCGGGTGCGCGGCTTCGACAACCTCGATGCGCTGTTTCAGTCCCTCGGGGCGCGGCGGAATGTGGTGGTAGCGGGTCACAACCAGGCCTTCAAGCGGCGCGTCGGCGGGCCACAGTGCCTCCACCGCCTGCGCCATGGAACCGCCGGCCTTGCCCGCACCGATCACGATGGTGCGGCCGCCGCTTTCGGGGGTGGGCGGTTTGGGCAGGTAGCGTGCGGTGTTCTCAAGCGGCAGCGCGCGCGCAACGGCGGCGGCGTACAGGTGCTCGAGGAACTGGCGCGGCTGGGTGGCGGCGTCCGGGATGGGCGTGCCGGGGGTAGGTGTCTTGGCTGCAGTCATTGAAATGTCTCCACCCCGGATTGTGCCGTGGTAACCGGGCAGTAACCCGGAAACGCGGGATGGTTTGGGATTTCGCCGGAAAGGCAGTTTCCTAGAATGAGCCATCATCCACCGAAGCAGAAAGAAGAGTCTCATGAACGCCTACCTGGCCCTGGGCATCGCCATCGTTGCCGAAGTCATTGCCACCACGGCACTCAAGTCCAGCGACAGTTTCACGCGCCTGGTGCCCTCGTTGATCAGCATCGCGGGTTATGGCACCGCGCTGTATCTCCTCACGGTGACGATGAAGTCCATCCCCACCGGCGTGACCTACGCCATATGGTCGGGCCTGGGCATTGTGCTGATCAGCATCACCAGTTTCTTCGTTCACCAGCAGAAGATTGACCTCTGGGGCATGGTGGGGATGGCGCTCATCATTGCCGGCGTGGTGGTGTTGAACCTTCTTTCCAACACCACCAGCCTCCACTGAGGCCCCGGTCTTGAGGCCCCAACAGGACTTTCATCTCACGGTAAAGATCCGGCATTGGAGTTGAAGCCATAACCGACCGGCGCCGGGAGCTACTTTTTCCCCAGGCCCAGGCGCTTCGCACCTTCGGTGTAGATACGGATGCGCTCCTTCATGAAGCCGTCCATCTGCTCCTGGCCCACGTTGACGAGCTCAAAGCCGTTTTTGGCGGCAAGCTCCTTCATCTCGGGATCGTTGTTCAGCACGGCCCACATGTCGGACAGCCGCTTGCGCGCTTCCAGCGGGGTGGATTTGGGCACGCCAATGCCGCGGTAGGCGCCGTCCACCCAGTCCACACCAAGCTCCCTGAAGGTAGGCACGTCGGGCATCATCGGGTGGCGCTTTTCCATGGCGACTGCCAGCGGGCGCACCCTGCCCTTGTTGCCGATGGCAAACGGCGTGTAGGTCATCGCACCGTCGACCTGCGAGCCGATCACGGCCATCGTCATGTCCCCGGTGCCCTTGTAGGGCACATAGGTGCTCTTGACGCCGAAAGCCGCGTTGAGCCGCTCATGCGCCGCATGGTTGGCGGAGTTCAGCCCTGAGCCTCCCAGGTTCAGCTTGCCGGGGTCTTTTTTGGCTGCGGCGATGAAGTCCGCAAACGTTTTGATAGGGCTTTTCTCGGGCACCACCAGCACGTCGGGGGTGTAGTGGAACCAGAACACCGGCACGATGTCGGCAGTTTTGTACTGCACCTCGCCCTCGATGGGCTGGAACACGATGTGCGGCAGGTTGATGCCCACTACATTGAGGCCGTCGCCCGGCAGGTTGTTCATCTGGCCCCACATCAGGCCGCCGCCGGCGCCCGCCTTGTACTGGATGATGGTGTCGACGGCCGGGCATTTTTTCTTGAGCACGACCTGCTGGTGGCGCGCCGACAGGTCCGACTCACCACCCGGTGGAAAGGCCTGCCAGTACAGCACGTTCCTGTCGGGGCACACCACACCCGCTGCGGGCGCGGCAGTCTGCGCCATGGCGGCGGGCACTGCGGCCATGCAGAAAATGCCCATCCACTTTTTCACTTCAACTTTCATGGTGTGTCTCCTGAATGTTTCTGAAGCGGAAAACTCGCCGGCATGCGTAGCCTGGTTGCACCGGCTTTCACTGAAAGGCTCAAGCGGCCTGCAGTAGTCGCTGCCTGCCGACCTCTGCACAGACGGCCTGGGTGACCTGCGCCGTTGTGGCGCTGCCGCCCAGGTCGCGCGTGTGCAGCGCAGCGCTGGCGGTCGCCTTTTCGATTGCGGCCATCAACACCGCGGCCGCACCGGTTTCGCCCAGGTGCTCCAGCAGCATGACACAACTCCAGAAAGTGCCAATAGGGTTCGCCAGACCTTTTCCCATGATGTCAAAGGCCGAGCCGTGAATCGGCTCGAACATGCTCGGGTAGCGGCGCTCGGGGTCGATATTGCCCGTCGGTGCAATGCCCAGGCTGCCGGCCAGCGCGGCCGCCAGGTCGCTCAGGATATCGGCATGCAGGTTGGTGGCGACCACGGTATCGAGCGAAGCGGGGCGGTTGACCATGCGGGCCGTGCAGGCGTCGACCAGTTCCTTGTCCCAGGTCACGTCCGGAAACTCCCGGCTGATCTGCAGCGCGATCTCGTCCCACATCACCATGGCATGGCGCTGGGCGTTGGACTTGGTGACCACGGTCAGCAGCTTGCGCGGGCGGGACTGGGCGAGCCTGAAGGCAAAGCGCATGATGCGCTCGACGCCGGCGCGGGTCATCATCGACACATCGGTGGCCACTTCGATCGGGTGGCCCTGGTGGGCGCGCCCGCCCACACCTGAATACTCGCCTTCGGAGTTCTCGCGCACGATCACCCAGTTGAGCTGCTCCGGTGTGCAGCGCTTGAGCGGCGCGTCGATGCCGGGCAGGATGCGCGTGGGCCGCACATTGGCGTACTGGTCGAAGCCCTGGCAAATTTTGAGGCGCAAGCCCCAAAGCGTGATGTGGTCGGGAATGTGCGGGTCGCCGGCCGAGCCAAACAGGATGGCGTCTTTGTCGCGCAGCGCGTCCAGGCCATCCTCCGGCATCATCATGCCGTGCCGGCGATAGTAGTCGCCGCCCCAATCAAAAGCACTGAAGCTGAAGTCGAAATTCTTTTGCGCGGCGGCCAGGGCCTGCAGCACCTGCTGGCCGGCCGGTATGACTTCCTTGCCAATGCCGTCGCCGGGGATGCAGGCGATCTTGTAGGTCTTCATGTCGGTTCCTCTGTTTTCTCGGTTGTGATCTGCTCACTGTAACGATTGGCACAGACAATAAAACCCCCTAAAGTAAGATTACTGTTAACCACAGGTTACGAATGATTCCAGTCAACGCAGCCCCCTCGGAGATGGCTTTTTTCAGCCTGCTGGCGCGCTACGGCAGCTTGTCGGCCACGGCGCGCGAGCTCGGCGTCAGCACGGCAGCCATCAGCAAGCGGCTCGCGCAGATGGAGGCCAGGCTGGGGGTGCAGTTGCTGAGCCGCACCACGCGGCGCGCCAGCCTCACGCAGGAAGGCGAGATTTACCTCACGCACGCGCGCCGCATCCTGGCCGACATTGACGACATGGAGCAGCAGGTGTCCAGTGCCGTGGCGGCGCCCAAGGGCCTGCTGCGCGTGAACGCCACCGTGGGCTTCGGCCGCAGCCATGTGGCGCCGCTGATCTCGCGTTTCGTGAAAGCCCATCCCGGGGTAGAAGTGCAGTTGCAGCTCACGGTCAATCCGCCGCCGCTGACTGAAGACGCCTTCGATGTTTGTGTCCGTTTCGGTGAACCGCCGGACGCCCGCGTGATTGCGCGGCTGATCGCACCGAATCGCCGCCTGCTCTGCGCTTCACCGGCCTATCTGGCCCGCCACGGCACGCCCAGGGTGCCGCATGACCTGGCGCAGCACAACTGCATCGGCATACGCCAGGGCGACGAGGCCTACGGCATGTGGCGCCTGGCTTCCGGCAAGCACACGCAGGCCATCAAGGTGCACGGCAACCTCAGCACCAGCGACGGCGAGATTGCGGTGAACTGGGCCCTCGACGGTCACGGCATTTTGATGCGCGCCGAATGGGACATCGCCAAATACCTGCGCAGCGGCAGGCTGGTGCAGGTGCTCGAGAACTACCGCACACCGGCAGCCGACATCCATGCGGTGTACCCGGCCCGGCATCAGCATTCGGTGCGGGTCAGGGCTTTTGTGGATTTCCTGGCCCAGCATTTCAGCAAGCCGTCCACACGCGCCGCGGGGCTGGCCGGCAACTGGTAAGGCTTGCCCGGCTTACTCGGTTTACTCGGCTTACTCCGTTTTGGCGCCCGCATCGAACCACTGCCTGATCACCTGCCGCTCGGCCTCGGTGATGCCCGTGGCATTGTTCATGGGCATCAGCCGTGTGACCACCGCCTGCTGGTAGACCTGCGTCGCATGGCGCTTCAATGCTTCGGGCGAATCAAGCCGCACGTTTTTCATCTGCACCTGCGCGCCGTGGCACAGGTAGCAGCGCTGGGCCATGATGGCCTGCACTTGTTGAAAGCTATTTTGGCCAGAGGCGCCCACTGGATGTGCGCCACCAGCTACTGAATTGATAGTGACCACAGCGGCAGGAGGTTTCATCCAGACGATCACGGCAGCGATGACAGCCACGCCCACCAGCGCATACGGCAACGGGTGGCGGTTGCGGCCCAGTTTGTAGCCGTGGCGCAGCACAAAAAACTGGCGTATGGCGGCGCCGGCCAGCATCATCAGGATCAGCACCAGCCAGTTTTGCGGATGGCTCCAGGTGAAGCTGTAGTGGTTGCTGAGCATGGCGAAGAGCACCGGCAGCGTGAAGTAAGTGTTGTGCACGCTGCGCTGTTTGCCGCGCTGGCCGTGCACCGCATCGACCGGCTCGCCGGCCTTGATGGCGGCCACGACCTTGCGCTGACCGGGGATGATCCAGAAGAACACATTGGCACTCATGGCGGTGGCCATCATGGCGCCTACCAGCAAGAAGGCCGCGCGCCCGGCAAACCAGTGGCAGGCCAGCCAGGAGGCTGCGCACACCAGCACCGCCACCAGCGCGCCGACGATGGCGTCGCCGTTTTTCCATTTTCCGAAAATCTGGCAGATGCCGTCGTACAGCATCCAGAAAATTACAAAGAAGGACAGCGCTACCGCACCGGCCGCGCCGGACGACCAGTTCATCAGCGATTTGTCGACAAGGTAGGTGCCGGCGTTCCACAAATAGGAGATCGTGAACAGCGCAAAGCCCGACAGCCAGGTGCTGTAGCTTTCCCAGTAAAACCAGTGCAGGTGCGCCGGCAGTTGCGGCGGCTTGACAGCGAATTTGACGGGGTGGTAAAAACCGCCGCCGTGCACGGCCCAGAGCTCGCCGCTCACGCCCTGCTTTTTGAGGTCTTCGTCCTCGGGCGGCGTGAGGCTGCTGTCGAGAAAGACAAAATAAAACGAGGAACCCACCCAGGCGATGGCGGTGATGACATGGACCCAGCGCAGCAGCAGGTTGGCCCAGTCGAGAAGGTAGTTTTCCATATCTCTCAACCTATGCAGCACGCGAGGGCGCTGCCTTGTGCAACCTGCTCACCACTGCGGGCGCTGTAAGCAGAAACAAGGCCGCGAACAAAAGAAGCTGGCGCTAACTTGAAGTTAGCTCCGGCTTCCCGGCTCCGCTGCGGCCTGACGCACCAAGTTTATAGAGTTTGGCTTCAGCTCCGAAAAATTTCTGCGCCGCGCTCAACCCGCGTTGATGGTTTGCAACAGCTGGGCCGCTACCGCCACGGCGATGACTTCCGGCTCCTTGCCAGTAATGCCGGGCACGCCGATGGGGCACGTCACTTGCGCCAGCTCGCTCGCGGCGAAGCCCCGGGCTTCCAGGCGGTGGCGGAATGCCGCCCATTTGGTCTTGCTGCCGATCAAGCCGATGTAGGGTAAATCGGATTTCTCGCGCTGGCGCAGCAGGCAGGCAGCCACGATGTCGAGGTCTTCCGCATGGCTGAAGCTCATGATGAGCACGCGGGACTGCGGCGCCAGGCCAGGCACGGCGGCTTGTACGGGATCGGAATGTTCGGCCACCACGCGCGGCGGCACGCTGGCGGGGAACACGCCGTCGCGGCTGTCTATCCAGCTGAGTGAAAACGGCAAGGGGGCGAGCACCCGCACCAGCGCGTGGCCGACGTGGCCGCCGCCGAACAGCGCCACCGGCGTCAACTCGGCCTGGCCCAATCGCACGGCTAGCGCCGGTGTGTCGCCCGCGCTGACGCATTCAAAGCGCAACGCCACCACGCCGCCGCAGCACTGGCCCAGCGACGGGCCCAGCGCTACGCGCAGTGTTGTCGCCTGACGCCCGGCGGCGTCACCCGCGAGCAGCGCACGCGCCCTGGTGATGGCATCGTATTCCAGGTGGCCGCCGCCTATGGTGCCCACCAGCGCATCGGGAAAGACCGCCATCCAGGTTCCCGCCTCGCGAGGCACCGAGCCGTGCGCCTCTGCCACCTCCACCAGCACCGCCGGCGCCGAGGCCAGGCGGGTCAGGAAGTCTTCAAGTTGCAGACTGGAGACACTGGAAACCATTGGTGACGACTTGGCGGTTGGAGGGTTGAAATATTGGGCAAAATGCCTTGACTGCCACCTTAGCACTACCTTGGCGCCGGGCAGTTCCCGGGCATGATGGCAGGTATATCAGGAATCCAATGAGCCGGCCGTTCAAAAAGCCGGCAAAGGCAAGCACGATGAGACAAGACATGCCCCACTCCACACCGCGCCGCTTCTGGCTGGTGGCCCTGCTTTCAGCAGCAGCTGCCGCCGTCGTCAGTGCCTGCAAGACCGCGCCGGAACCTGCGCCCGCCACACCCAAAGCCCCAGACCCCTCTCCAGTGATCGGGCCGATCGCCGGCCCGCAAGGTTCGGCCAGAAGCTCAGGGGCGACCACGCCGCGTGCCTATCGGGAAGACGGTGCCACGCATATCTACGGCCTCAATTCCGACCGTATCTACAAAGGCCGCATGCCACCGCTGCTGTATGCCGTGGGCGTGCTGAATGTGGAAATCGACCGGGTCGGCCGCGTCACCCGTCTGGACTGGATGCGCGCACCGCGCCATGCACCCGAAGTGATGGCGGAGATCGAACGCACCATCCAGCAGGCGTCCCCCTTCCCGGCGCCTACGCGCATGGGCAAGGTGGTCTACACCGATACCTGGCTTTGGCACAAGAGCGGCAAATTCCAGCTCGACACGCTCACAGAAGGACAAGACTAGCCCCCACGGTCGCTCACTTCGTGTAGCTCCCTGCCCCCCGAGGGGGCCGCCCGCCTGCAGTCCGGCAAAGCCGGTCCTACGGCTCGTGCTGGCCTTGGTTGGCTCGCTTCGCATCGCGCTTTGAGCGCTGCCGTCAAGAGCGACTAGCGGTCACTCTATTTTCAGATTTTGGGTTTTAACGACGTTGCGCCAGGCGCGGTAGTCGGCTTCGATGAAGTGGCCGAGCAATGCGGGCGAGCCGGGTGCGGCTTCCACGGCGTCGGCCTTGAACCGCGCCACCACCTCGGGCAAAGCCACGACCTTGTTGATGGCAGCGTTCAGTGCGTTGACGATGGCGGGCGGTGTGCCGGTGGGGGCCATCAACGCAAAGTAGTTGACCACATCAATGCCTGCCAGGCCGGCTTCCGTCATGCTGGGCACGTCGGGCAAGGCACTTGAGCGTTTGGCACTCGTTACGGCCAAAGGCTTGATGCTGCCGTTTTTGATGAAAGGCAGCAGGGCCGGGATGGTGCCCGTGATCAGCTGGATCTGGCCGCCGATCATGTCCATGGTGGCAGGCGCCACACCGCGGTAAGGAATGTGCGTGATGAAAGTACCGGTACGGGCCTTCAGCAACTCAAGCACGAGGTGGTTGACACCGCCCGCCCCGGCCGAGCCGTAGTTCAGCGCACCGGGCTTTTGCCGGGCCAGCGTGACCAGCTCTTTCATGGTGTTCGCCGGCAGCTTGGTGTTGGCAGCCCAGACCAGTGGGCCGCTGGCGATCATGCCCACCGGCGTGAACTGGCGCAGCGGGTCGTAATTGGCGCTGGGCAAAGAGGCCGCCACGGTGGTGAAGGGCGAGGCCACCAGCAGCAGCGTGTAGCCGTCGGCCGGGGACTGCGCCACGTACTGCGTGCCGATGGCGCCCGAGGCGCCCGCACGGTTGTCCACTACAAAGGTGGCGTTCATGGTTTCGCCGAGTTTTTGCGCAATCAGTCGTGCCATGGCGTCGGTGCCGGCGCCGGGGGCAAAAGGCACGACGATCTTGACGGCGCGCTCAGGATAGATGCCGGCGGGAACGGATGCGGCCGAGGCCGGTGAGCCGGCAGAACCCGCTGAAGGGCCTTGTGCCAATACGGCTGGAGCCACGAGGCTGGCGGCGGTGCCTGCGGACAGCAGCAGGGCCTGGCGGCGGCTCAGGGTCATGGGCTTGACGTTCATGGAGGAGGGGGAAGAAAGTTGCACAAACCGCTGATTGTCGCCGCCCCGGATGACGGCGCCATGACACGGTCTGGCTTGCCGCCGCTCAGCTACCGCGGTAGGTGGAATAACTCCAGGGGCTGACCAGCAGGGGCACGTGATAATGCAAGCCCGGATCAGCCACACCGAAGTCCAGCGTCACCTGGTCCAGGAAAGCCGGCTCGGGCAATTTCACGCCGCGCGCCTTGAAGTAGGCCGCCACCTCGAACACGAGCCGGTAGGTGCCGGCTTTCAGATTAGCGCTGTCGTATAGCAGTCCATCGGGATTGCGCCCATCTTCATTGAGGATGAAGTGCTTCACCAGCGTCGCCTGACCCGCATGCGTGGTGTAGAGCGACGCCTTCATGCCGCCTGCCGGCGTGCCGTGCATGGTGTCCAGTACATGTGTGCTCAAGCCCATGGCAGTCCCTGAAGATTGTTTTTCAATTTCGGTTTACCAAAAGTGTATACACTTTTCGACATTCCGGCTATTATCGACTGATGGAATCGTCAACCACGCACACCATCGTCGAAGCCCTGACCAAGGCCATTGTGGAGCACAGGCTGCACCCGGGCACCAAGCTGGCCGAACAAAAACTGGCCGACCATTTCGGCGTCTCGCGCACGCTGGTGCGGCAGGCATTGTTCCAGCTCTCGCAAAACCGCCTGATCCGCCTGGAGCCGGCGCGCGGTGCTTTCGTGGCTGCACCGTCCGTGATGGAAGCGCGCCAGGTGTTTGCCGTGCGCCGCATGCTCGAAGCCGAGATGACGCGGGCCTTTGTGCGCGAAGTCACCCCTGCCAAAATCAAGGCGCTGAAAGAACACGTCGCGCGGGAAAAGTCGGCGGTCGACCTCGGGGACGTTTCGGGCCGGACGGAGTTGCTGGGCGACTTTCATGTGCGCATAGCCGAGCTCATGGGCAATGAAGTGCTGGCCCAGATGCTTGGCGAGCTGACCTCGCGTTGCGCCCTCATCACCCTGATGTACCAGACCGCCACCGCCGCCGAACACTCCAACGACGAGCACGCCGAAATCGTCAAGGCGCTGGCCGCCAGGAACGAAGCGCTGGCCATACGCCTCATGAATGACCATCTGCTGCATGTCGAGAAGAGCCTCTCCTTTGACCGCAAGGTACCGACGAACGATATTTCCATGGCACTGTCATGAGTACGGATATGAACACTGGCTACCCTAGAGATTTGATCGGCTACGGCCGCAACCCGCCACAAGCCAACTGGCCAGGGCGGGCACGCATCGCCGTGCAGTTCGTCCTCAACTATGAGGAAGGCGGCGAAAACTCGGTGCTGCACGGCGACGCCGGCTCCGAACAGTTTTTGTCCGAGATGGCCAATCCACCCAGCTTTGCCGACCGGCACCTGAGCATGGAAGGCATTTACGAATACGGCTCACGCGTGGGCGTATGGCGCATCCTGCGCGAGTTTGAAAAGCGCAAACTACCGCTCACGGTGTTCGGCGTGGGCATGGCGCTGCAGCGCCACCCCGAAGTCGCCGCGGCCTTCACTGAACTCGGCCACGAGATCGCCTGCCACGGCTGGCGCTGGATCAACTACCAGCAGATCGACGAAGCCACCGAACGCGAACACATGCGCCTGGGCCTGGACGCGATCGAAAAGCTCACCGGCACACGTCCGCTGGGCTGGTACACCGGCCGCGACAGCCCCAACACGCGCCGGCTGGTGGCCGACGACGGCCGGCTCGAATACGACAGCGACTACTACGGCGACGACCTGCCCTTCTGGACCGAGGTGAAACGCACCGACGGAAAAGTCGTGCCGCGCCTGGTCGTGCCTTACACGCTGGACACCAACGACATGCGCTTTTCCCTGCCGCAGGGCTTCTCGCAGGCCGATGATTTTTTCATCTACCTGCGCGACAGTTTTGATGCGCTGTATGCCGAAGGCAGTGCGTCGCCCAAGATGCTGAGCATCGGCATGCATTGCCGCCTGCTGGGCCGGCCGGGCCGCATCGTGGCGCTGCAGCGTTTTCTTGACCACGTGCAAAAGCATGAGCGCGTCTGGGTCTGCCGCCGCATCGATATAGCGCGCCACTGGCAGGCCAACCATCCTTACATGCCCCGGCAGGAAAGCTGAACATGGCCATCACGCTGGAACAAGTCAATGCCGTACCGCGCGCAGAAGCGCTGCAACTGCTCGACGGCCTCTATGAGCATTCCCCCTGGATTGCCGAAAAGGCGCTGGACGCCCGCCCTTTCCAGTCACTCGCCCACCTGAAGCACACCATGGCGCAAGTACTGCGCGAGGCCGGCAAGGACGCGCAGGTCAAGCTCATCCAGGCCCACCCCGAACTGGCCGGCAAAGCCATGGTCAGTAAAAGCCTGACGGCGGAATCGGCCAACGAGCAAGGCAAGGCCGGCCTCACGGACTGCACGTCCGAAGAGTTCGCCACCCTGCAAAAACTCAATGCCGACTACAACGCAAAGTTCGGCTTTCCTTTCATACTGGCGGTGCGCGGCCCGCGCGGTGACGGTTTGAGCAAGCAGCAGATCATCGAGACCTTCGCGCGGCGCCTGCAAAACCACCCTGACTTTGAGCTGCAGGAAAACCTGCGCAACATCCACCGCGTGGTAGAACTGCGGCTCAACGACAAGTTCTCCGCCACGCCTGCGCTGGGCAACGACGTGTGGGACTGGCAGGAAACCCTTTCGCAGTACAGCGATCCGGGCTATCTTGAAAAGGGCCAGCTCACGGTGACCTACCTCACTGATGCGCACCGTGCCTGCGCGGCTTTCATCAGCAACACCATGCGGGACTGCGGCTTTGACGAGGTGAAGATCGACGCGGTCGGCAACGTGGTGGGTATCTACAACGCCGCCACGCCCAACGCCAAGACCCTGCTCACTGGCAGCCACTACGACACCGTGCGCAACGGCGGCAAATATGACGGCCGGCTCGGGATTTTTGTGCCCATGGCCTGCGTGCGCGAGCTGCACCGCCAGGGCAAGCGCCTGCCCTTTAATTTTGAGGTGGTCGGCTTTGCCGAAGAAGAAGGCCAGCGCTACAAAGCCACCTTTTTGGGTTCAGGCGCGCTGATCGGTGACTTCAAGCCCGAGTGGCTGGAGCAGAAAGACGCTGACGGCATCACCATGCGCGAGGCCATGCACAACGCTGGCCTCAAGCCCGAAGACATCACGAAGATCAAACGTGACGCGGACAACTACCTCGGCTTTATCGAGGTGCATATCGAGCAAGGCCCGGTACTCAACGAGCTCGACCTGCCGCTGGGCATCGTGACCTCCATCAACGGCAATGTCCGCTATCTGTGCGAGATCACCGGCATGGCCAGCCACGCCGGCACCACGCCCATGACCCGCCGCCGTGACGCCGCAGCGGCCGCGGCCGAACTACTGCTGTATGTGGAACGGCGCGCGGCGCAAGACGGAAATTCCGTCGGCACGGTCGGCATGCTGCAGGTGCCCAGCGGCTCCATCAATGTGGTGCCCGGGCGCTGCCTCTTTTCGCTCGACCTGCGCGCGCCCATCGATGCGCAGCGCGACGCGCTGGTGGCCGACGTGCTGGCCGAACTCAAAAGCATTTGCGAGCGCCGCGGTATGCACTTCACGACCGAATTGACCGAGCGCGCCGCCGCTGCACCCAGCGCACCTGCCTGGCAACAGCGCTGGGAAGCCGCTGTGCAAGGCCTGGGCGTGCCTCTGTACCGCATGCCTAGCGGTGCCGGCCATGACGCGATGAAACTGCACAAGGTGATGCCGCAGGCCATGCTTTTTGTACGGGGCCAGAACTCCGGCATCAGCCACAACCCGCTGGAAAGCACCACCAGCGACGACATCGAACTTGCGATCCAGGCCCTGGCGCATCTGCTCACTAATCTCTCTCCTGAACAACAATGACCCTCACTACAGATTACGCCCGGCTTGACAGCTGGATCGATGCCCATTTCGACGAAGAAACGGCATTCCTGCAGCAGCTCATCCGCGTGCCCACCGACACGCCACCGGGCAACAACGCGCCACATGCCGAGCGCACGGCAGAGCTCATCAAGGCCTTCGGTTTTGACGCTGAGAAACACCCCGTGCCCGAAGCCGACGTGCGCGGCTACGGCATGGAGTCCATCACCAACCTGATCGTGCGCCGCCACTATGGCGGCAAGGGCGAAGAAATGGAAAAAGGAAGGACCATTGCCCTCAACGCCCACGGCGACGTGGTGCCGCCCGGCGAAGGCTGGACCAAAGATCCCTATGGCGGCGAGATTGAAGGCGGCAAAATTTACGGCCGCGCCTCAGCTGTCAGCAAATGCGATTTCGCAAGCTTCACCTTTGCGGTGCGCGCGCTCGAATCACTGGACGCACCACTCAAAGGCAGCGTTGAGTTGCACTTCACCTACGACGAGGAATTCGGCGGCGAAATGGGCCCGGGCTGGCTGCTCAAGAAAGGCCTTACCAAGCCTGACCTGTTGATCGCGGCAGGCTTTTCTTACGAGGTCGTCACCGCGCACAACGGCTGCCTGCAGATGGAAGTCACGGTGCACGGCAAGATGGCGCATGCCGCCATTCCCGACACCGGCATCGACGCCTTGCAGGGCGCGGTGCACATCCTCAATGCACTCTATGCACAGAACGCGCTCTACCAGCAGGTGACGTCAAAGGTCGAAGGCATCCAGCACCCTTACCTGAACGTGGGGCGCATCGAAGGCGGCACCAACACCAACGTCGTGCCCGGCAAGGTGATGTTCAAGCTGGACCGCCGCATGATCCCCGAGGAGAACCCCGCCGAGGTCGAAGCCAACATCCGCAAAGTGATTGGCGACGCGGCGGCTGGCTGCAAGGGCATCACAGTCGACATCAAGCGCCTGCTGCTGGCCAACTCGATGCGGCCGCTGGCGGGCAACAAGCCCCTGGTGGAGGCCATCCAGAAGCATGGCGAGGCGCTCTTTGGCCAGGCCATTCCGGCCATGGGCACGCCGCTGTACACCGATGTGCGGCTGTACGCCGAGGCCGGCATTCCCGGCGTCATTTACGGCGCCGGGCCGCGCACCGTGCTGGAGTCCCATGCCAAGCGGGCCGACGAACGTCTGGACCTCGAAGACCTGCGCCGCGCCACCAAGGTGATTGCGCGGACCCTGCGGGACCTGCTGGCCTGACCACGCCGCCCCCATCCCCTGAAAACTCCCGCCACGGCGGGAGTTTTGCTTTTGCGGCCCTTCGCAGCGCACCTCGCACTTCGGGTGCATCAGCTTTAACCGAATAAGCAGGAATCGCCCCGGGATAACCCTGTGACAGCAGGCAAAAATCTTGCCTACATTGCTTGTATGCAAGATTTGCGTGCAAAACACAGCGACGTCCTGCTGCCTATAACTACTCTTTCGGAGACTGACATGCCCAAGTTTTTCCGCTCCCTGTTCGGCCAGGTGCTCCTGGCCCTCCTTGTCGGCGTGATCGTCGGCTTTTTGTGGCCCGAAACGGCCGTCAAGCTCAAGCCCCTTGGCGACGGCTTCATCAAGCTGATCAAGATGCTGATTCCCCTGATCGTCTTTTGCGTGGTCGTTCACGGCATTGCAGGCGCGGGCGACTTGAAGCGGGTCGGGCGCGTCGGCGTCAAGGCGCTGATCTACTTCGAAGTGGTCACCACCATCGCCCTGGTGATCGGCCTGGTGCTGGCTTTTGTGTTTCAGCCCGGCGCGGGCATGAACATCGACCCGAAACTGCTGGACGCCAAGGCTATGGCCGCCTATGCCGAAAACGCCGGCAAGCTCACCGGCGGCGGTACGGTGGAGTTCCTGATGAAGCTGATTCCCAATACGGCCATCAGCGCCTTCGTCAACGGCGACGTGCTGCAGGTGTTGCTGTTCTCGGTGCTGTTCGGCTGCGCGCTGGCCCTGCTGGGCAGCAAGGGCGAGAAAGTGGTCGGCCTCATCGACGACCTGGCCCACGTACTCTTCAAGACCATGGGCATCATCATCAAGCTGGCGCCCCTGGGCGTGCTGGGCGCCATCGCCTTCACCGTCGGCAAATACGGCATCGGCTCGCTCAAGCAGCTGGGCATGCTGGTCGTGCTGTTCTACGCTGCAGTGATCATTTTCGTGACGGTCGTGCTGGGCGGCATCATGCGTTTTTCGGGCTTCAGCCTCTTCAAGCTGCTCAAATACCTGCGCGAAGAACTCATGGTGGTGTTTGCCACCACTTCGTCCGACAGCGTGCTGCCGCAAATCATGGCCAAGCTCAAGCGCATGGGCATCCGCGATTCGACTGTTGGCCTGGTCATCCCGACCGGCTACTCCTTCAACCTCGACGCGTTCTCGATCTACATCACGCTGGCCGCCGTCTTCATCGCCCAGGCCACCAACACGCCGATCTCGATGACCGACCTGCTGACCATCCTGGCGATCTCGCTGGTCACCTCCAAAGGCGCGCACGGCGTGCCCGGCTCGGCCATCGTGGTGCTGGCCGCCACGCTGCAGGCGATTCCCGCCATCCCTGTGATCGGCCTGGTGCTGGTGCTGTCGGTGGACTGGTTCATGGGCATCGCCCGCGCCCTGGGCAACCTGATCGGCAACTGCGTGGCCACCGTGGCGGTGGCGGCCTGGGAGGGCGACATCGACCGCGAGCGGGCTCATGCGGTACTCGACGACCGCTATGTGCCGCCGGCCGAAGACGACATGGACATCGAAGTGAGCGCCGTTCCGGCCAAAGCCTGAGGTCTCGCTCCAGAAAACGCATCATCTTGCCGTCGATTTTCTTCAAACGCTCCGCCTGCTGAATCACCCCGGGGTCGCTACACTTCCCAGCACATATGAGCATCAGCCAGGTCCAGATCGCCCAGCAAGTCGTCGAATCCATCCTCGCGCAAAAACTTGCGCCCGGTGAACGCCTCGGCGAGCAGGAGCTGGCAGAGCTCTTCGGTGTCAGCCGCACCCTGGTGCGCGAAGCGCTGATGCAGTTGCAGGCACGCGGCTTTGTCGAGGTGCGCACCCGCAAGGGCTGGTATGTGGTGGAGCCTTCCGTCGAAGAAGCGCGGGACGCTTTTTCAGCCCGGCGCATCATCGAAACCGGCATCCTGCGCGAGGCCGGGCGTCCGCTGCAGTCGGTCCTGCGCAAACTGCGCCAGCACATCGCCCAGGAGGAGCAGGCCATCGAAGAAGCCGACGCCGCCACCCGGGCCTTTTTACTGGCCGACTTCCATGTTTGCCTGGCTGAATGCCTCGGCCAGCGGCTGCTGTGCGACGTGCTGCGCGACCTGACCGCGCGCACTACGCTGGCGGCGTCTCTCTACCAGTCCAAGCACGACGCCGGCCAATCCTGCGCGGAGCATGCCGGCATTGTGGCCGCGCTCGAAAAAGGCCAGCTGGACCTGGCCCGCGAACGCATGCTCGCGCACATCGGCAGCGTCGAAGCCGCCTTGGGCTCATCGGCGCCGGGCACCTCACCCGGTAACGAACGGCTGCGTATCGCGCTGTCGCAGCTGGTACAGCCGCCTCTGCGCAAAGCTGTCCGGCACAAAACGCTCCCGATTTGATAGCTGGCTGCGCCCGTCCTTCAATGGCTACAGCCGGATAACCAAAACAAATCAGGCTCCGGACACCAAGCCTGGGCAGCCTCCGCAAGGAGTACCCAGGCCTGCCGTTTCCCTTACTCGTGGGTGTAGTCCAGCAACGCAAGGTATTCCTTGCGCTCGGCCTTGACCCACTGCTTGACGCCGATCTCGGACATGATGCTGGCCGACTGGCTGTTCATGGCCAGCAGGGAGTCCTGCAGGCGGCTGATCATGTCCGCTGGCACGCCGGGGGCGGCCAGCACCGACCAGTTCACCACGGGCTGGGTTTCACCAATGACACGGCCTCCGCCCTCTTGCCATTTCCTGGCGATGGTCGGATTCACCGCACCCACTTCGGCAAGGCCTGCCGCCACCTGTGCCGACACGGAATCCTGATAGCGTGTGTAGGAAATATAGGGTTCGCGCACATTCAGGCGGCGCATCTCGGCACGCGCGACCGCCACCGTGGCGGACGATTCGTCGGGCATCAGGATCTTCTTGCCGCTCAGTTGCCCGATGTTGTTGATGGGCGAGCTGTTCTTCACGATAAAGGCAGCCTGGTAGGGCTCGGGCCTGCGCACCAGGGGTTGATAACCTCCATCGCGAACCAGCTTGGACAGCTGGTTGACGGATTTTCCGAACACCATGAGGGGCTTTTGCTCTGACGATGCCTGGCGCACGAAGTTCTGGATGTCGATGACCGGATCAACCACCACCTGCTTGTTGCGGATCTGCCCTCCCAGGTAGTCGGCCAGCCCCCGGTAGCGCAGGGCCAGCATCGAAATACTGAGGTCTGCCGTAACCGCCTCATTGATCAGCAGCCTCCAGCGGTCTACGCCCGCCAGCTGGCCCGCCGCCTGCTGGCTCCAGCTGACCATGGGAAAGCCCTGCCAGGCCACGGCAACCGCGGTGCCCACCACACCGCGAAGAACCGCGCGGCGACCGGTAACTTGTGACAGCAACGGAGTATTCATTTGATCACCTTCAAAGGGTTAATTGCAGATTGCACGGTCTTCTTCGCTGCCTCGTCTTCCCATTGCCTGGCAGCTGTCAAGGTTGCCTTGAATGCCAGTGCACTCTCAAGCAGCCATTTCTTGTTGTCTTCCGAGAGCGCGTAGCTCAACCTGAACTCGTCCATCGGCATGCGGTCCTCGCGCACGGCCTTGATCAACCGGTCCACCTCTGCAGCGGCGTGCGCGGGCGTCGACAGCAGCACCAGGCGGCTCATCTTGTCGGGGTTGTTGGGTACATGGCAGTTCACACACTGCGACTCGCGCATTTGCAGCGCCAGGTCACGGTAGCGTTTGTCGACGTTACCCAGATACGGGTTTTCCGGCCGGTACAACCCGTCGAACAGCGTCACCGCCGGTTGCGTGTGGCCTTTGTCGTCGGTCCAGAGCCATGGGCCCTGGTATTTTTCATGCTGCACCGTCTGCACAGGTTGCAACAGCGGCGTGGGTGCCACGTCGGTGAACTGCGCCACCTTGATGACGCCTGTTTCGGGGCTGATCCATAGCATCATGCTGCGGGCGTTTTCGTACATCGCCCATTTGGCCTCGTCGTGCCAGAACGGATAAGGAAACTGGCCCGGCGGCAGGCGGTTGCGAAAGGCCGCCTCAAGCCGCACCAGGAACATCTTCTCGTCGGCCACCCACTCCACGGTATGCCGGCCGTTGAACATGAAGAGCGGCGCATACATGCCGGTCCAGGCGTCAGGGGCGAACTGGGTCAGGTTGGTCTGGCGCAGCGTGGCGTTGTCTTTTTTGTTTTGCCGGCCCCATAGCACGATGGGCGCCACGTGTGCACGCAGCTGGCTCGGCCCGAACAGTGTTTGCCGGCACTGGGTGTAAGCGTTGACGTCACCGGCCGGCGCCAGCGGGCAACTGCTGGCGAGCTCTGCGGAAATTTCGGCCGCAGCCTGCGCGATGTTGGGCGGTATCGCCCTTTTTTCCTGGGCTTGTACGCCGCAGGAAAATGCCAATATGGCGGCCAGCAGTCCGGCCCGCCATGGCGAAAGTGAAAACAGACGTGCTTGAATCAACGTACCCATTTTTTACTCCCTCGTGTAGTCCAACAAATCCAGGTAGTCCTTCCGTTCAGCTCTGGCCCATGCCTTCACGCCCATCGAAGCCATCACTGCTGCGCTTTCTGAATTGGTGGCCAGCAGCGCGTCGCGCAGCTGCTGCACCATGTCCGCGGCCAGGCTGGGACTGGCAAGCACCGACCAGTTCACCACCGGCTGGGTTTCAGCCACCACGCGCCCGCCCTCTTCCACCCACTTTTTGGCAATGGTGGGATTGACCACGCCGATCTGGCCCATTCCGGACTTCACAAACTGCGCGACTTCTTCCTGGAAGCGAACGTGTGTCACGCGGACCTGCCCAAGTTTTTGCCGCCGCAGTTCCGCCAGGGCCACCGCACTGGT
Source organism: Polaromonas sp. P2_G11 (assembly GCF_056403595.1). Classification (NCBI taxonomy): domain Bacteria; kingdom Pseudomonadati; phylum Pseudomonadota; class Betaproteobacteria; order Burkholderiales; family Comamonadaceae; genus Polaromonas; species Polaromonas sp. P2_G11. The sequence goes on from NZ_JBFUFE010000001.1 coordinate 420,437, forward strand.
GGCGGCAGACTCGTCGGGCATGATGACTTTTGCATCAGCCGCATCCGCCAGGGTTTTAATGGGCGAATCCTTGGCCACGATGAAGGCCGCCTTGTAGGGGTCGGCGCGCCGCACCACCGGCTGGTAGCCGTTGTCACGCACCAGCTTGGCCAGCTGGTTGACGGATTTTCCGAAGACAAACTCCGGCTTGCTGGCGCCTTGCGCCACCGCCATGAAGCGCTTGATATCCACCATGGGCTCCACGACGATAGGCCGCCCCTTGAGCTGGGCGCTGATGAAGTCGGCGGCAGGGCGATAACGGTTGGTCAGCAAAAATGAGTTGGTATCTCCCCCCACCGCTTCATTGACCAGCAACCGCCAGTTCGCGCCACCTGCGGGTTTTTTAGCAGCAGAGGCAGCGGCAGCAGCAGCAGCCTGGGCCCAGGCGCTACCCGGCCCACCCATACCCCCTGCGAGGGCGCCCAGGCCCAGGATTGACAACATCTGACGGCGAAGCTGCGAGGAAGGTGTTTTCATGAAAACCTTGTTTTGGAAAGCCCACTGACCCAGTACATCGTTGCTGGATGACTTCGGCTACTGCCCCAAGGCTTTGTCAAGGCTTCGGAACTGCACGGCCTTGCGGCTTAATCCTTGTCACCTACGCAAATACACTCTATGGACCGGCTGCAAAAATAGTCAAAGGCAGTTCATGGCACCCGCCCTGTCAGGGCTGACAGGTAAACCCCGGCAAAGGCACCTGCGCGGCGAGCCCCGGCTTCAAGCAATGGCAACGGTCCGGGTCAAACGTAAACAGCTGTAACGCCTTTAACCCAGCCCAAAGACTTGTTGATGGCCGGGACTACGGCGTGCAATACGCCACCTTTTAATAACCGCCTCTGGGCATCTTCCCGGTCAGGCCGGCCAATATGCGGAAGACCGGCAAGGCCGTGCGCCCAAAAAATACGGATGCCAAAACATCACAAAATGCATCCTGTGAGTAATCCCAGTGTGCGAAAACTGACAGCGCCTGAACGCGGCAGTTGTTGCTCTTAGGCCAATCCGCATCGTCCGGCGGCAAGACCCACCAGCCGCCTGAACTGCCGGGGCAATGCCAAAGTTCTACTTCACAGCGTGGCAGGCACTGTTTTTGCTGTATCGTTTTGAGGTTCGCTTCGATTTCACGGCCACCGCGTTCTTATGCTGATTGCTGGCCTGCCGGTCTCCCCTTTTTGCAACCCCTTCAAGAAAATCCCGCCATGAAAAATCGTGCACCTGCCGCATCTGCCCTTCCCAGCCTTGTCGCCAGGATGACCGGGGCGGTGATCGCCCTGGCGGCCCTGAACGCCCATGCGCAAAACACGCCGATCAAGTTCCAGCTCGACTGGCGCTTCGAAGGCCCGTCCGCCCTCTTCCTCACGCCGGTGGCCAAGGGTTACTTCAAGGCCAACAAGCTCGACGTGACGGTGGACGCCGGCAATGGCTCGGGCGGGGCGGTGACCCGTGTCGCCTCGGGCACCTACGACATGGGTTTTGCCGACATGGCCTCCGTGATGGAGTTTCACGCCAACAACCCGGACGCACCCAACAAGCCGGTAGGCGTGATGATGGTCTACAACAACACGCCGGCCTCGGTCATGGCACTCAAAAAATCAGGCATCAAGACGCCCGCCGACCTGAACGGCAAAAAAATGGGCGCGCCGGTGTTTGACGCCGGCCGCCGCGCCTTCCCGATTTTTGCCAAGGCCAACAACATCACCGGCTTCCAGTGGACAGCCATGGACCCGCCGCTGCGCGAAACCATGCTGGCCCGCGGCGACGTGGACGCCATCACCGGCTTTACCTTCACCTCGTTGCTCAACCTGGAAGCGCGCGGCGTGAAGGCAGAAGACGTGGTGGTGCTGCCCTATGCCGACTTCGGCGTAAAGCACTACGGCAACGTGGTGATCGTCTCACCCAAGCTCATCAAGGAAAACCCGGCCGCCATCAAGGCGTTTTTGCAGGCCTTTACCAAGGGCGTGAAAGACGTGGTGGCCGACCCGGCCGCCGCCATCGAATTCGTGAAAGCGCGCGACGGCATCATCAATGTGCCGCTGGAAGTGCGCCGCCTGCGCCTGGCCATCGACACCGTCGTCAACAGCCCCGACGCACGCGCCGAGGGCTTCGGCCAGGTCAAGGCGCCGCGCCTCTCGCTGATGGCCTCCCAGGTGTCGGACGCTTTCGGCACCAAGACCCGTGTCAACCCCGACGCGGTGTGGAACGGCTCCTTCCTGCCCACGGCAGCCGAGCTGAATGTGCTGCCGAAGAAATAAGTCCTGGCTTCAGGCCCCGTGCCTGGCACCATGCCCGCCCGGATTGCTACACTTTTCATAGCTGCTTGCGCACGTCCCTATTGGGCCAACAGCCGTTTTCATACCTAAAACATGCCCCTCGCCACCGCTGACAGCCCTTTTGTTGACTTCCGCGACGTCTGGCTTGCCTACAACGACGAATTGCTTGCGCGCAAGCAATTCTCCGTTGAGGCCATAGACCTGCAGGTGCGGCAGGGCGAGTTCATCGCCATCGTCGGGCCGTCGGGTTGCGGCAAGTCCACTTTCATGAAGCTGGCCACCGGCCTGAAGATGCCGTCGGCCGGGAGCATCCTGATTGACGGACGGCCCGTGACCGGTCCGCTGAAAATTTCCGGTATGGCCTTCCAGGCGCCATCGCTGCTGCCCTGGCGCACCACCGTCGGCAATGTGCTGCTGCCGCTCGAAATCGTCGAGCCTTACCGCAGCCAGTTCAAGGCCAGGCGCAAGGAGTTCGAAGAGCGGGCGCGCAAGCTGCTGCAGAAGGTTGGCCTGGCGGGTTATGAGGACAAATTTCCGTGGCAGCTGTCAGGCGGCATGCAACAGCGTGCCAGCATTTGCCGCGCGCTGATTCATGAGCCAAAAATGCTGCTGCTCGACGAGCCCTTCGGCGCGCTCGACGCCTTCACGCGCGAAGAGCTCTGGTGCATCCTGCGCGACCTCTGGACCGAGCAGCGCTTCAACGTGATCCTGGTCACGCATGATTTGCGCGAGTCGGTCTTTTTGGCCGACACCGTCTATGTGATGAGCAAAAGCCCCGGCCGCTTTGTCGTGCGGCGCGAGATTGAACTGCCGCGTCCGCGCGACCTGGAAGTGACCTACACCCGCGAGTTCAGCGACATCGTGCATGAGCTGCGCGGCCACATCGGCGCGGTGCGCGGCGGAGCCGCCGTATGAACATGAACAACAAACAGCTCGAACGCTGGGCGCCATGGGCGTTACTGGCAGCCGTGGTGGCACTGTGGCAGGCGGTGTGCGCCGGGTTTTCAATAGCGGAGTTCATCTTTCCCGCGCCGCTGGCCATTGCCCAGGCCATGGCTGAATTTGCCGGCCCGATCGCCGAGGCCGCCTGGAAAACCTTCTGGGTCACGATGGTGGGTTTCGGTCTGTCCATCGTGGTCGGCGTATTGCTGGGCTTTCTGGTGGGCTCGTCACGGCTGGCCTATGCCGCGGTCTATCCGCTGTTGGTGGCATTCAACGCAGTGCCCAAGGCCGCGATTGTTCCCATCCTCATCGTCTGGTTCGGCATCGGCGTGGGCCCCGGCATCCTCACGGCTTTTCTGATTTCGTTTTTCCCCATCACCGTGAACATGGCCACGGGCCTGGCCACGCTGGAACCCGAGCTCGAAGACGTGCTGCGCGTGCTGGGCGCCAAACGCTGGGACGTGCTGGTCAAGGTCGGCCTGCCGCGTTCCATGCCCTACTTCTTCGCCTCGCTCAAGGTCGCGATCACGCTGGCTTTTGTCGGCACCGTGCTGGCTGAAATGACGGCGGGTGATTCAGGCATTGGCTACCTCATGCAAAGTGCCGGGTCGCAACAACGGCTGGCGTTGGCTTTTGCCGGGCTGGTGGTGATTGGGGCGATGGCTATGGCGATGTATGAATTGTTTAGCTATGTTGAGAAGCACACTACCGGGTGGGCGCATCGGGGGTCGCAGGGGGACTGAGGTATTCAGCCGGGTCTTGCTCCGGCGTGGCGCTTTTTGCTGAGGCTTGCTGGCCGGGGGTTGCCCGGCGGCAACTCACTTTTCTTTTGGGTCGCCAAAAGAAAAGTAAGCAAAAGAAAAGGCGACCCTGCTGTCTGCGTCCCTTCGCTGCGCTACGGGCAACCTGCGGTGCTCGGTTCAGGCGGGGTCTCGCTCGAACTCGCTACGTTGCACTTCGCTCAGACAATCGCGATCCCTGATCCGCCTGAACCTGCGCTCCTCGGCGCAGACAGAAGGGCCAATCGGGAGCGGGGACCGAATACCGAAATACCAGGAAACCAATACCAACAAGGACACGCCATGGCGTGTCCTTGTTTCTTCTGGTATTCGGGGTTCTGCCTTTGGCTGTTGGGAGTTCGGCTGTTCGGTATTCCGCCCCCCACCCCTTGTGGATGCGCCGAGGAGCGCAGGGCCAGACGGATCAGGGCAAAAACTTGTTTGAGCGAAGCGAGTTGTTTTTGACCCCGGCTGGACCGAGCACCGCAGGTTGCCCGTAGCGCAGCGAAGGGACGCAGGAACCAGGGTCGCCTTTTCTTTGCTTACTTTCTTTTGGCGAAGCAAAAGAAAGTGAGTTGCATGCCGGGCAACCCCCGGCCAGCAACCATCAGCTAAGAGCACGTAGCTGGGGCAAGACCCGGCCTAAAGAAACCGTTCCAACAACCGCCGCGACCCCCGGTCCAGAGCCGTCATATCCTTCACGCTGTACTGCACCCCCTGGCTGCCGGCAATCAGCAGCCCCGTGCGCCCCAGGCGGCGAATATCTTCTTCGCCCTTGAGCACAAAAGACGTCTCACCCCGGTCGGTCTCCACCGTCCACACGCTGGGGGTGGCAAAGGTCGAAACGCTTTTGAGCCGCGTGATTTCAGGCGCAAAGTCGCGCAGGGCCAGTTCTTCCTCCAGCAAGGTACGCGCTTGCACCGGCAATGCCTGCAGGTCTTCCACCCAGGCCACCTCGTGCCCTTCGGTGTTAATCAGTGAAATCCCTTCATCGGGCGCAGCCAGGGGAAAGGCCCGCACCGGCACCACGCCCACATGCTGCAGGCCACCGGCATCGACGAACACCAGCCGGCCCGACGCCGTGCGTTCCAAGGGAAAGGACAAAGAGGACAAAGAGGAAGAGGAGTTGGTCATGTGCAGTCCTTGGCTTATCGGTTGCCAGTGTGCTGCGCGGTGTGGGCCAGCTGCGAAGTGGCCACTGCGATAAGGCTTTGCGCTGCTTCCTCGCCGCCCTCTTCGCTGTCGACCTGCCGCGCCTGGGCTTCGTACAGCCGCCAGTAGGCGCCTTGCTGCGCCATCAGTTCGTCGTGCGGGCCCACTTCCACCACCTGGCCGCGGTCCATCACCACCAGGCGGTCGGCCTTGCGCAGCGTTGAAAGGCGGTGGGCAATGGCAATCGTGGTGCGGCCCTGCACCAGGTTGTCGAGCGCACGCTGGATTTCTTTTTCCGTTTCGGTGTCCACCGACGAGGTCGCTTCGTCGAGGATCAGGATGCGCGGGTTGATCAGCAAGGCCCGCGCAATCGAGATGCGCTGGCGCTCACCACCCGACAGCCCCTGTCCGCGCTCACCCACCAGCGAGTCATAGCCCTGCGCCAGCCGCAAAATGAATTCATGCGCATGGGCGGCACGCGCGGCCGCGACGATTTCAGCGCGCGTGGCGCCCGGCTTGCCGTAGGCGATGTTTTCGGCAATCGTGCCGAAGAAAAGAAACGGTTCCTGCAGCACCAGGCCGATGTTGCGGCGGTAGTCAGCCACACCGAAGCGGCGGATGTCGGTGCCGTCCACGCTGATGGAGCCGTCGCTCACGTCGTAAAACCGGCAGATCAGGTTGACCAGCGTGCTTTTGCCTGAACCGCTGTGGCCCACCAGTCCGATCATTTCGCCGGGGCGGATCTGCAGATCGAGCCCGCGAATGACCGAGCGGTTGCCGTAACGGAACCCGAGGTTCTTCATGTCGATGCGGCCTTCGAGCGCACCAATCTTCACCGGGTTGGCCGTTTCGGGCACGTTGGAGACGTGATCGAGGATGTCGAAGATGCGCTTGGCGCCGGCGGCGGCCTTTTGCGTGACGGAAACGATGCGGCTCATCGAATCAAGCCGGCCGTAAAAGCGGCCGATGTAGGCAATGAAGGCCGTCAGTACGCCGACGGTGATCTGCTGGCGCGACACCAGCCAGATGCCGAAAGCCCAGACCACCAGCAGGCCGACTTCTGTGAGCAATGAGACGGTGGGCGTGAACAGCGACCAGGTCTTGTTGAGCTTGTCATTGACTGCCAGGTTGTGCTGGTTGACCTCACGAAAACGCTGGGCTTCGCGCTTTTCCTGGGCAAAGGCCTTGACCACGCGAATGCCAGGAATCGTATCGGCCAGCACATTGGTCACGTCCGACCAGACGCGGTCGATTTTTTCAAATCCGGTGCGCAGCTTGTCGCGCACCACATGGATCATCCAGCCGATAAACGGCAGCGGCAGCAACGTCACCACGGCCAGCCAGGGGTTGATGGAAATCAGGATCACCGCGGTCATCACGATCATCAGCACATCGGTTGCGAAATCCAGCGCATGCAGCGACAAAAACACGCAGATGCGGTCAGTTTCCGAGCCGATGCGGGACATCAGGTCACCGGTGCGCTTGCCGCCAAAGTAGTCCAGCGAGAGCTCCAGCAGGTGGTCGAAGGTGGCTGTGCGCAGGTCGGCGCCGATGCGCTCGGACACCAGTGCCAGCAAATAGGTGCGCGCCCAGTTCAGCGCCCAGCCCAGCACGGCCGCGCCCAGCAGGCCACCCAGCAGCAACCCTACCTTCCAGGGCTCGATCCGCTGGCCGTTCTGGAACGGGATCAGGATGTCGTCCATCAACGGAATCGTGAGGTAGGGCGGCACCAGTGTGGCGGCGGTGGAAGCCAAAGTCAGCAAAAATCCGGCCAGCAGCTGGTAGCGGTACGGATCGGCAAACCGCCACAGGCGCAGCAGCACCCAGGTGGAAGGCGGCGTGTGCAGCTCGCGCGCGCAGGCCGGGCATTCCTCGCTGTCGGGCGGCAGCGGCAGGTCGCACTCGGGGCACAGGGCCGTGTCCTCAGCCAGCGCCGCGGCATCGCCTGCCGCCGGGGCCTGCTGCTGGGCAAACAGGCGCACCAGGCGCAGGGCCTGCACATTGGCACCCAGGGTAAACCGCCAGCTGGCCAGCCGCCGGCCCGCTTCATGCAGCTCCAGCGTGCCCACGCCGGCATGGTCGAAATGGCGCAGTGAAAGCCCGTGCAATACGGTGCCGTCGGCGTCCGCCGTGGGCCAGCTGGCCCATACGCCTTCAGGGCTGCAGGCCAGCAGCCGGCGGTCCGTCAGGGCCAGCAGGCCCCGGGCGAAATGAAGTTGGTTATCCAGGTCAACCACCAGCGTGCACAAAACGTTCTCTTGGGTTGCAAGTTGTGAGCGAAGCCCTGCCAGAACAGGGTCGGTAGGGCTGGAGTCGTCTGCCGGGTGGTTGTGTTGCATTGTGTTGTGGAAAATCTTGGCGTCCCGCATCTGGCGCGGCAGGGTATTCGCAGGTTCTTCGTAGTTGCGCGAATAGGCCCGAAACAGGGATTTTCGCCGAATGCGGCCTGAAGCGACCGGTTTGACCATATCAACCCCCTGAAAATGACGGAACCATCAAAATCGACCCCTGGCGGCCATCGCCGCGACAAAAACAACAACATAACGAGACACAGGGACCCACCGAGACCTTGACCGGCCTCACACTGAAATCCATCGGCCAGGGCCGAGCCTTGCTCCCCGGGGTGGCAAGGCCCAACCCTGCCGACAATTTTGCGAAAAATGAGCCCACAGGACGACATCAAGCTGCTGCGCATCAACTACCTGCGCGGTCCCAACATCTGGACCTATCGGCCCGTGCTGGAAGTCTGGCTGGACCTCGGCAGCCTCGAAGACTTCCCCTCCAACCTGTTGCCGGGCTTCAATGACCGCCTGGTCGCCCTGTTGCCGGCCCTCGTCGAACACCACTGCGGCGTGGGCGAGCGCGGCGGCTTCATCCAGCGCCTGCTGGAAGGCACCTGGTCCGGCCATGTGCTGGAGCATGTGGTCATCGAGCTGCTGAACCTTTCCGACATGCCGACCGGCTTCGGCCAGACGCGCAGCACCTCCCAGCGCGGCGTTTACCGCATGGTGTTCCGTGCCCGCGACGAGCAGGTGGCCCGCACCGCGCTGGCCGAAGGCCACCGCCTGTTGATGGCCGCCATCAACGGCACAGACTACGGCCAGGCCGGCGTGCAGTCTGCCGTCGAGAAAATCCGGACCAAGGTGGACGACTGCTATCTCGGCCCCAGCACGGCCTCCATCGTGGCCGCGGCCACCGACCGCCGCATTCCCCATATCCGGCTGAACGACGGCAACCTGGTGCAACTGGGTTACGGCGCCAGCCAGCGCCGCATCTGGACGGCCGAAACCGACCTCACCAGCGCCATCGCCGAAGGCATCGCCCACGACAAGGACCTCACCAAAAGCCTGCTGGCCACCTGCGGCGTGCCGGTACCTGAAGGCCAGATCGTCGCCACAGCCGAAGAAGCCTGGGAAGCGGCCGAAGACATCGGCCTGCCGGTCGTCGTCAAGCCGTCCGACGGCAACCATGGCCGTGGCGTGTCGCTGGACCTCAAAACACGGGCAGAAGTCGAAGGCGCGTTTGAAGTTGCGGCACGGCATGGCAGCGAAGTCATGGTCGAGCGTTTTGTGCGCGGCAACGAGCACCGCCTGCTGGTGGTCGGCGGCCGTGTGGTCGCCGCCGCGCGCGGCGAAGCCGCCTGGGTCACCGGCGACGGCACCTCCACCGTCTCACAGTTGGTAGACGCACAGCTCAACACCGACCCGCGCCGCGGCGTCGGTGAAGACTTCCCGCTGGGCCGCATCAACACCGCCAGCGACGGCGCCATCATTCTTGATCTGCAGCGCCAGGGCCTGAGCCCCGAAGCCATACCGGCCGTTGGCCGCGAGGTGCTGATCCAGCGCAACGGCAATGTGGCCATCGACTGCACCGACCAGGTTCATCCTGACGTTGATCACATCGTGTCGCTGGCCGCGCGCGTGGTGGGCCTGGACATCGCCGGGGTCGATGTGGTGGCGCAAGACATCTCGCGCCCGTTGCACGAGCAAGGCGGCGCCATCGTTGAAGTGAACGCCGGCCCAGGCCTCCTCATGCACCTCAAACCGGCCGAAGGCGCGCCGCGCCCGGTGGGCCGTGCCATCTGCGACCACCTTTTCCCCGCCACCGACTCCGACAGCCCTGACGGCCGCATTCCCATCGTCGGCATTGCCGGCTCCAGCGACAACCAGCGCGTGGCGCGTCTGGTGGCCTGGCTGCTGCACCTGTCGGGCCGGCACACCGGCCTGGCCTGCCAGGGTGGGTTGTTCCTGGACCAGCGCTGTGTGGACGCATCCAACTGCGCCAACTGGGAAGCCGGCCAGCGCCTGCTGATCAACCGCGCCGTGCAGGCAGCGGTGTTTGAAAACGGCGCCGGCACCATCCTGCTCACCGGCCTGCCCTATGACAAATGCCAGGTGGGTGTCGTCACGGACCTGGGCGGCGCCGAAGGCCTGGCTGAATTCGACATCACCGAAGCCGACCAGATGTACAAGGTGATGCGCTCGCAGGTCGATGTGGTGCTGCCCGGCGGCGCCGCCGTGCTCAATGCCGCAGATCACCGCATCGCCGAAATGCAGGAGCTTTGCGACGGCGAAGTCATTTTCTACAGCACCGACCCCGAGACCCCGGCCATTGCGGCGCATTGCGCCAAAGGCGGCCGTGCGCTCTACCTGCGCCAGGACCAGGTCGTGCTGGCCACCGGCGCCAGCGAGGCTTTTTTGCCGGGCCTCGGCAAGCTTGCCGCCTGGCGCGAACGCCGTGGACTGTCCGAGGGTGGACTGCTGGCCGCCGTGGGCGCCGCCTGGGCGCTGGGCATCCCCCTCAATTTGATAGGCGCCGGCATGGAAGCCTTTGAAACCACCCCTAAAACCGCCGGGAGTGCCGAGTAATGGAAGTGTCCCGTATCCGGGCCCTGCGCGGGCCCAACCTCTGGAGCCGCCACACAGCGCTCGAAGCCATCGTTGCCTGCACTGCGGTGGAGTGCAATATCACGGGTCTGCCAGGCTTTGAGCCGCGCGTGCGCTCGCTGTTCCCCGAGATGGGCGCCTTCCGGCAGACCGGCCACGCAGGCCCCGTCTCACTGGCCCATGTGCTTGAAGCCGCCGCGCTGGCGCTGCAGACGGCTGCCGGTTGCCCCCTCACCTTCAGCCATACCGCCTCTACTGTTGAAGCCGGCACCTACCAGGTCGTGGTCGAGTACAGCGAAGAAACCGTCGGCCGGCTGGCGTTTGAGCTGGCGCAAGCATTGATCCACGCCGCCCTGCGCGACACCGCGTTTGACCTGGACGCCGCGATTGCCCAACTGCGCGCGCTCGACGAAGACGAACGCCTCGGTCCCAGCACCGGCGCGATTGTCGACGCCGCCGTGGCACGCGGCATTCCCTACCGGCGCCTCACCAAAGGCAGCATGGTGCAATTCGGCTGGGGCTCCAAACAGCGGCGCATCCAGGCCGCGGAAATCGACGCCACCAGCGCCGTGGCCGAATCCATCGCGCAAGACAAGGACCTCACCAAAAAACTGCTGCGCGCGGCCGGCGTGCCCGTGCCGCTGGGCCGCCCGGTCACCGATACGGACGATGCCTGGGCCGCGGCCCTGGAAGTGGGTTTGCCGGTAGTCGTGAAACCGCTGGACGGCAACCAGGGCAAGGGCGTCACCGTCAACATCACCACGCGTGAACACCTCGACACCGCCTGGAAGGCAGCCGCCGAATACGGCGAAGTCATGGTCGAAAAATTCCTTCCCGGCAGCGACTTCCGCCTGCTGGTGGTGGGCAACAAGCTGGTGGCTGCCTCGCGGCGCGAGCCGCCGCAGGTCGTGGGCGACGGCCTGCACACCGTGCGTGAGCTGGTCGACATCGTCAACCAGGACCCCAAACGCGGCGAAGGCCATTCCACCTCGCTCACCAAAATCCGTTTTGACGACATCGCGGTGGCCCGCCTGGAAGCCCAGGAGCTCACGCCCGAATCCATTCCCGCCAAGGGCCGGCGCGTCATCCTGCGCAACAACGCCAACCTGAGCACCGGCGGCACGGCGACCGACGTGACCGATGACGTACACCCGGCTGTGGCCGCGCGCGCCGTGGCGGCCGCGCAAATGGTCGGCCTGCACATCTGCGGCGTCGACGTGGTGTGCGAAAGCATGCTGCGCCCGCTCGAATCGCAAAACGGCGGCGTCGTGGAAGTCAATGCCGCGCCGGGCCTGCGCATGCACCTGTCGCCCTCCTACGGCAAGGGCCGCGCCGTGGGCGTCGCCATGATCGACGAACTTTTTTCCCCCGGTGACAACGGCCGCGTGCCGGTGATTGCCGTCACCGGCACCAACGGCAAGACCACCACCACACGCCTGATTGCCCACCTGCTGGCCGCCGACGGTCTGCGCACCGGCATGACGAATACCGACGGCGTCTACATCAACGGGCGGCAAACCGACAGCGGCGACTGCAGCGGCCCCAAGAGCGCGCGCAATGTGCTCATGCACCCTGACGTCGACGCGGCCGTGTTCGAAATCGCCCGTGGCGGCGTGCTGCGCGAAGGCCTGGGTTTTGACCGCTGCGAAGTCGCCGTTGTCACCAACATCGGCAGCGGCGACCACCTGGGCCTGAACTACATCACCACGGTGGAAGACCTGGCCGTGCTCAAGCGCGTGATCGTGCAGAACGTCTCGACCACCGGCTACGCGGTGCTCAATGCCGCCGACCCCATCGTCGCCGACATGGCGGCCACCTGCCCCGGCAAGGTGATCTTTTTCGCCGCCGACCGGCACCACCCGCTCATGGCCACGCACCGCGCACAAGGCAAGCGCACCGTGTATGTCGACGGCCCCATGCTGGTAGCCGCCGAAGGCGCCTGGGTCGAGCGCATCGCGCTGCAGGGCGTTCCCGTCACACGCGGCGGCACCATCAGTTTCCAGGTCGAGAACGTCATGGCCGCCGTCGCGGCCGCCTGGGGCGCCGGCATCAACTGGGACACCATCAAGCGCGGCCTCTCCAGCTTTGTGACCGATGCGCACAACGCGCCCGGCCGTTTCAACGTGATGGACTACAAGGGCGCCACCGTGATCGCCGACTACGGCCACAACCCCGACGCCATGCGCGCCCTGGTGGCCGCGGTCGACGCCATGCCGGCCACGCCAAGGCAGCGTCGCAGTGTCGTGATCAGCGGCGCAGGCGATCGCCGCGACAGCGACATCCGCGACCAGACCATCATCCTGGGCGGCGCGTTTGACGACGTCATCCTCTACCAGGACGCCGCCCAGCGCGGCCGCGCTGACGGTGAAGTCATGGGCCTGCTGCGCCAGGGCCTGGAAGGCGCCCACAAGGCGCAACGTACCAAGAAAATCGACGAGATCCGTGGTGAGTTCCTGGCCATCGACACCGCGCTCGCGCGCCTGTCACCTGGTGACCTCTGCCTGATCCTGGTCGACCAGGTGCAGGAGGCGCTGGACCACCTGGCCGCGCGCGTGAAAGAAGCCAAAGAGACAGTTGCGCACTAGCGTGTCAGGGTTGCCGGGCAAAACGGAGAGCGGCGCGGATGAGCTGCACCGCTTTTCGCAGCCCGGCAAGCCAGCAGTGAATACGCAGGACCCTGAATTTCAATCAAAAAGAGGCTACAACCCAATCAGGACGAGCGCAAGCAGCTCCTGAATTAATAGCAAAGCCAGGCACCCTGCCCGCGTTAAACTTGCCCCATGACCTGGAACGCGACCCTCGCTCTCGACTACACCCACCAGGCCGGCAAGACCCTTGCCCACTTTCGCCATAGCGGACCCCTGCGCATCCTGCAAAGTCTTTACCCCGAAGGCGACGCGATTTGCCATAACGTCATCGTGCACCCACCCGGCGGCCTGGTCGGCGGCGACACGCTGGACCTGGCCTTCAGCGCAGCACCCGGCACACACGGCCTCATCACCACGCCCGGTGCCACCCGCTTTTACCGATCCGCCGGCGAGCCCGCCCTGCAGCGCACCCGCCTCGACCTGCAGGCCGGCGCCCGCATGGAATGGCTGCCGCTAGAAGCCATTTGCTACAACGGCTGCCTTGCCGAAAACCGCCTGACCATGACATTGGCGCCCGGCGCCGAACTGATCGGCTGGGACGTCACCGCCCTGGGCCTGCCCGCCGCCAGCCTGCCGTTCGAGAGCGGCAGCTTTCGCCAGCACATCGAAGTGCCCGGTGTCTGGCTCGAGCGCGCACGCATGGATGCCGCAGACACCTTGCTGATGAACAGCCCGCTCGGCATGGCCGGCAACCGCTGCCTCGCGTCACTCTTTTTTGTGGCCGGCAGCAAGCTCGAGCGCCATCGCCGCCAGCTGGCGCTGGACTGCGCACGTGACGTGATGCAGGCCCACCCGCTTGCCGCGTACGCCGGCGCGACCAGCCCCGACGGGCAGGTCGTCGTCATCCGTGTGCTGTCACCGGTGGTTGAACCTGCCATGGCCTTGCTCAAGCAGGTCTGGCAAGCCTGGCGCACACAGCTCTGGCAGCTGGCGCCGTCCACCCCGCGCATCTGGTCAATGTAGTGCTGTAACTGCCCCTGCAGGCTGTACAAGAAACCATCTTCAGAAAATTCGTTACGCCTGCCCCTCAGCTCAACGGGTTTTGTAGTCTTTAGTTAGCCGTTACCCGCGCGAACCCCGGCCCATCAAAAGCCGCTGAAAGACCTGTCCTACAGGCGAATGGGCTTAGGGCACGGCTTACCCGGACCTTTTCCTTTCATGGCCGTTTCAGGTAGCGGCCCAGACTCCCTTTATCGATATCCATCGAGTTTCGAACAAGGAGTTTGACCATGACCTCATCCCTGAATTTCCGCCTTGCGCGCATTACCGCCTGTTTCGGCGCCGCCGCCCTGCTTTCCCTGGGCGCTGCTGCCCAGATTGCTTCCGGCACCACCGGGATCGACGCCACGGGTGACGCCAGGAGCGAAATGGCCGCGTGTAACAACGGCAAGACCCAACAAGACCGGGCAACCTGTATCACTGAAGTGAAGAACGCCAATGCCGCCAAACGTGCCGGCAAGGTCGACAACGCCAATGGACAGTTTGCCGCCAATGCATTGAAGCGCTGTGATGTCTTCAAGGGTGAAGACCAGGTCGCCTGCCAGGCCCGTATCGTGGGCTATGGCAAGGCCGAAGGCAGCGTCGCCGGCGGCGGTGTGGTTCGCGAAGTTGAAACCGTTGTGGTGCCCCCAGGCGCCACCAACGTGCGCGTGCAGCCGCAGACCTCGACAGACATTGTGGTGATCCCGGCGCCCGTCGCCTCACCGCCGCAATAACCAGTTGCCACTCGCTCCGCCGGGGTTTGATGAATTCACCGGATGGAGCAGAAGCAAAGGTGGGCCGCTTGCGGCCCACTTCTTTTTTGTGCGCGTTTTGTGGGCAGGTTTTCCATGTCACCGGTTTCTCCAGGCGACGAATCTTTCATGCGCCGCCAACGCAGGTAATCTCCCCGTAAAGTCCACCCCGGCAATGCATTTCGGGTGCATGATGGGGAGTACCGTCGCGCGTCCACTGCGGGACGCCAGCCCCTTGTCCCCCGGCCATCACCCGCCACGAAAGCATCCATGCAAAAACCCTCGAACACCTCGCCCGAGAAGCCACAACTGGCGCGCGCGCTCGAAAAAAACGATGCCGTGCAGGACACGGTGGAAAGATCGGCACAAGAGCTACTGCTGATCAACAAGGTCCTCGAAAAAGAAATTCCACCCGCGGTCAAAACGGGTGACGTTGCGATGGCGCTGGTAAAAACCGCGGAACTGGAAGACAAAATCCAGAGCTCCGCGGAAGAGCTGGCGCACGTCAACGACCTGCTGGAACGGGAGATTGCGGAGCGTGCCGAACTGGAGAAAAAACTGCTGGCAGCCACAACCGGTATCGCAGGAAAAGGCACACCCAACGCCACCGACAGTTGAAGAAAACAGCGCCGACACCTTTGGTGCCGGTATGGAGTCATGTCAAAGTGGGCCGCTTGCGGCCCACTTTTTTTATCCTTCCTGCTTATCGGTCTGTGCGGATTTCAGCACGCCATCCGCCTTGAACATGGCCTTGATGCCGCGCACCGCCTGGCGGATGCGGGCTTCGTTTTCGATCAAGGCAAAGCGCACATGGTCGTCACCGTGGTCACCAAAGCCGATTCCCGGTGACACGCACACCTTGGCTTTTTCCAGCAGCTGCTTGGCGAATTCCAGCGAGCCCAGCTTGCGGTAAGCCTCGGGAATGCGCGCCCAGATGTACATCGACGCCTTGGGGCAGTCAACCGGCCAGCCCGCTTCGGTCAGGCCCTTGTAGAGCACGTCGCGCCGCGCCTGGTATTGCGCGGTAATGTCCCTCACGCATTGCTGGTCGCCTTCCAGCGCGGCAATCGCGGCCACCTGCAGCGGGGTGAAGGTGCCGTAGTCGTGATAGCTCTTGATGCGCGCCAGCGCGGCCACCAGGTCGGGGTTGCCCACCATGAAGCCGACACGCCAGCCTGCCATGTTGTAGCTTTTGGAGAGCGTAAAAAATTCCACCGCGATGTCTTTGGCGCCCGGCACCTGCATGATGGAAGGCGCCTTCCAGCCGTCGAACACGATGTCAGCATAGGCCAGGTCGTGCACCACAAAAATGTCGTGCTTGCGCGCCAGTGCAATCACCTTCTCGAAAAACTCCAGCTCCACGCACTGCGCGGTGGGGTTGGACGGAAACCCCAGCACCATCATCTTGGGCTTGGGGTAGCTGCCGCGAATGGCTTTTTCCAGCTCGGCAAAAAAATCCGTGTCGGGTGTCAGCGGCACCGAGCGAATATCGGCCCCCGCGATCACCGCGCCGTAAATGTGAATGGGGTAACTTGGGTCCGGCACCAGCACGGTGTCGCCGCGGTCCAGCGTGGCCAGCATCAGGTGGGCCAACCCCTCTTTGGAGCCGATGGTGACGATGGCCTCGGTGTCGGGGTCAATCGCCACCTGGTAGCGGCTCTGGTACCAATGCGCAATGGCGCGCCGCAGCCGCGGTATGCCCTTGCTGGCCGAATAGCCGTGCGTGTCGGGCCGCTGCGCGACCTCGGTGAGCTTGGCCACGATGTGCGCGGGCGTGGCCCCATCGGGGTTGCCCATGCTCATGTCGATGATGTCCTCGCCGCGCCGGCGCGCCGCGATTCTCAGCTCGGCCGTGATGTTGAAGACGTAGGGGGGAAGCCGGTCAATGCGCGCAAAGCGGCGCTTGCCTGAAGAAGAGGCGGACATAAGAAACTTTCACGTAAGCGCCCGGAACCGTCCGAGCGACGTGGCTGGCAATGGGGCCAGCCGACGCCATGGTAACCGACAGGCAGGCCGCTTACAACCGGCGCCACCGCCATGGTCTACCATGCGGGGCTTGGCCGCCGGCACGGAGCCGGAAGGCATAAAAACAAAGGGAACCATGGACTCCGCAATGACCACCACCGAAACCTACTTGATCGCCATGGCGCTCATCTTCGCGGTGCCCTACCTGATCTGGCGGGTTCTCGGAACCGACTACTACGCGCCGCTGGTGGTGGTGCAGATGATCGCCGGCATTTTGCTGGGCCCGGGCATCCTGGGCAAGGTCTACCCTGACTACTACGCCTTTGTCTTCAGCGCGCCGGTGGTGCAGTCGCTCAACGGCATTGCCTGGTGGGCCGTCATGGTGTTTGTCTGGATCGCCGGCATCGAGCTGGACCTCAAAAAGACCTGGGAACACCGGCGCGAAAGCGGCATCACCGCCGGCCTGGCGCTAAGCACACCGCTGGTGTTGGGTTGCGTCGTGGCCGCAGGCATGCTGATGTACCCGGGGTGGCTGGGCGCGCAAGGCATGCCCTGGCAGTTTGTGGTGGGCGTCGGCATGGCCTGCGCCGTCACGGCGCTGCCCGTGCTGATCCTGCTGATGGACAAGCTCGCCATCCTGCGTCAGCCCGTGGGCCAGCGCCTGATCCGTTACGCCAGCCTCGACGACATCGCGATCTGGGGCGTGCTGGCACTGATCCTGATGGACTGGAAACGGGTGGGCACCCAGGTCGGTTTTCTCGTGGCGTTCGGCGTTGTGAGCTATGCCTTTCGCAAGCTCATGGTGTGGCTGCCCGAGCGTGACCGCTGGTACGTCGGGTTGATCTGGTTGATCGTCTGCGCCTTCGGTGCGGAATGGGCCGGGCTGGACTACATGATCGGGGCTTTCCTGGCCGGCGCCGTCATCGACGGTGAGTGGTTCAACCAGGAACACATGGACCTGCTGCGCCATCACGTGCTGCTGGTGATGATGCCGGTGTTCTTCCTCAGTGCGGGGCTGCGCACCAATTGGTCCGTCGGCGGAGAGGCTGTTTTTATCGCCGCGGCGGTGCTGTTGGTGGCTTCAGTCGGCGGCAAGTTGATGGGCACTTACATCGCAGGCAAAGTGCTGAAATGGGCGCCCGGCGAAGGCTCCTTCATCGGCTGGCTGCTGCAGACCAAAGGGCTGATCATGATCATCTTTGTCAACATCCTGCTGAGCAAGAAAATCATCTCCAATGAGACCTTCACCGCCCTGCTGCTGATGGCCATTGCCAGCACCATGCTGACGGTGCCGATGACGGCACCCCGGCTTCAGCGCATGAAGGAGATCATCTTTCGCTCGAAGTAACCGGAGTAATCGGCCTCCTGGCGGCCTTCCAGCGGGCCAGCAGGAACTCCAGCGCCAAAATCAGCAGGAATCCGCAGGCATAGGCGAGCACGTCCATCCAGTCAGCCACCGAACCCAGCAGAATCTTCAGCACCCGGTTCTGCACGTGCCAGCCGTTGACGCTGGCCACATACTGGGCCAGCTCCACGAGGCAACCCACCGCAAACGCCACCAGCGCCAGGCCCTGGGTGTTGGCCTTGATCACGGTCTTGAGCAAAAGGTACACCCACACCACCGCCAGCACGTCGCCCACAAAACCCCGCAGCCAGCGGTGGTGCGACCACACGGTCGCGATCAGCACTTCAATGATGAAAATGAAGAGTGCCCATAGCGCCGCCTCGCGGTCAAAGCGCAGCTTCACGCGGGGAGTGCCCGTCTCAGTCGGGTACATGGATGCGCGCCTTCACATGCTTCAGGTTGGCCACGATGGTGAAGGTCATGACCACCAGCAGCGACCAGGAACTCCATTTGCCCACATGGACAAGGGACCAGGCGCCCAGCTGGTTGGGGTAATGCCACAGACTGAAGAACGTGCTGATGTTTTCAGCCACCCAGATAAAGAAGCCGATCAGCAGAAAAGCCAGCAACAGCGGCATGCTCCGGTCCCGGTCATAGGGCCGGAAGATCACTGTGGACCTGGCGTACAAGCCGGCCAGGCAGGCGGCGATGTACCAGCGGTAGTCGCCCCAATAGTGGTGCGTGAAAAAATTGCCGTAGATCAGCAATGCAATCACCACACCCATCCAGTAAGGCGGGTGATGCCGGATGCGCAGGTCAAACAGCCGCCACGCCTGGATGATGTAGCTGCCCACCGCCGCATACATGAAGCCGGAAAACAGCGGCACGCCAAACACTTTCGTATAGGCAAAGTCCGGGTAGCTCCATGACTGTATGGACCCGGAAGTCTTGAAGACCTCCAGCGCAAACCCCACCACGTGAAAGAGGCAGATGGCTTTCAGCTCATCCAGGGTTTCCAGCTTGGCCAGCACCATCCAGCCTTGAATCAGCAGCGCAATCAAAAGCAGCAGGTCGTAGCGCGGAACACCGGCCACACCGGCCCGCGGCACAAGGAACACCGCTGCAAAGAACAGCCCGGCAAAGAGGCACGCCCTGGCTTCCTTGAGGCCGAAACAGCCAAACTCCACCAGAAAGCGGCGAAAGCCCGACAGGCCCGCATGAGATTTCGCCTGGATCAGCCAGTTGTCCAACGCAAGCAACGCCATCGGCATCTACCTTTTTTTGATTGTTTTTAGCCGGTTTGTTTCGGCGACCGCTGCGATTCTACGTTCGCGGAACTGATACGAATATCGGCATGCCTGCAGGCACAAAAAAGCCCGGACAAACCGGGCTTTGAGGCAAAGCGACGACAGGCAGCCTGCTTAAATCGCCACCAGCTGCCGCACGCCGTTGGCTTCCATGTCCTTACCCTGGCCGCGCGCAATGAATTCGCCGCGTTCCATCACCAGGTAGTCGTCCGCCAGTTCCTGCGCGAAGTCGTAGTACTGCTCCACCAGCAAGATGGCCATGTCACCGCGGTCGGCCAGCATGCGGATCACGCGGCCGATGTCCTTGATGATGCTGGGCTGTATGCCTTCGGTGGGCTCGTCAAGAATCAACAGCTTGGGCTTGGCCGCCAGCGCGCGTGCAATGGCCAGCTGCTGCTGCTGCCCACCCGACAAGTCACCGCCGCGACGGTTCAGCATCTGCTTGAGCACCGGAAACAGCTCATACAGCTCGGCAGGAATCGGCGTGCTGGCGCTTTTGTAGGCCAGGCCCATGCGCAGGTTTTCTTCCACCGTCAGGCGCGCGAAGATCTCGCGGCCCTGCGGCACAAAGCCGATGCCTGCGCGGGCGCGCTCATACGGCGTGTTGCCCTGGATGGGTTTGCCGTCGAATTCAATCGTGCCGGTCTTGATGGGGATCAGGCCCATCAGTGATTTGAGCAGCGTGGTTTTTCCTACGCCGTTGCGACCCAGCAGAACTGTGACCTTGCCCAGGTGAGCGTCCAGGCTCACGTCCCGCAGGATGTGGGAGCCGCCGTAGTATTGGTTGATGTTTTTTACTTGGAGCATGAGGAGTCTCCGTAGGGAAGTGCATTTCGAGGGTTGGTTCTTGCTTCGGTCCCTGCGCTCATTGCTGTGAACTGCTGGCCGGGGGTTGCCCGGCATGCAAGTAACTTTCTTTTGCTTCGCCAAAAGAAAGTCACCAAAGAAAAGGCGACCCTGGTTCCTGCGTCCCTTCGCTTCGCTGCGGGCAACCTGCGGTGCTCGGTCCAGCCGGGGTCAAAAACAACTCGCCTTCGGCTCAAACAAGTTTTTGCCCTGATCCGTCTGGCCCTGCGCTCCTCGGCGCATCCACAAGGGCCAATCGGGAGCGGGGACTGAAGGCCGAAAACAAAAGACAAATACCAACAAGGACTCGCCACGGCGAGTCCTTGTTTCTTGCGGTCTTCGGGGTTCTGTCTTTGGCAGTTTGGGTATTCGGTTTTGGTATTCCTCTCCCCACCCCCTTCTGTATGCGCCGAGGAGCGCAGGTTCAGGCGGATCAGGGATCGCGATTGTCTGAGCGAAGCGAGTTCGAGCGAGACCCCGTCTGGTCCGAGCACCGCAGGTTGCCCGTAGCGAAGCGAAGGGACGCAGACAGCAGGGTCGCCTTTTCTTTTGCTTACTTTGCTTTTGGCGAAGCAAAAGAAAAGTGAGTTGCCGCCGGGCAACCCCCGGCCAACTACCCTCAGCAAAGAGCACGTAGCCGGAGCAAGAACCGGTGAAGAAAAAACCTCACCGGCCAAGATACACCTCAATAACCCGCTCATCCGCCTGAACCTGATCAAGCGTCCCCTGCGCCAACACAGACCCATCACACAGCACGGTCACGATCTCCGAAATCGTCTTGATAAAGCTCATGTCATGCTCCACCACCATCAGCGAATGCTTGCCCTTGAGTGTCAAGAACAGCTCTGCCGTGCGTGCCGTTTCTTCATCGGTCATGCCAGCCACCGGCTCGTCGAGCAGCAGCAGCTTCGGGTCCTGCATCAACAGCATGCCGATCTCCAGCCACTGCTTTTGCCCATGGCTCAGGTTGCCGGCCATACGGCCCACACTGTCTGCCAGGTGAATCGTCACCAGGATCTCGGCCAGCCTGTCGCTTTGTGTTGAATCGAGCTTGAAGAACATCGAATGCTTCACGCCCTTGTTGGTCTTGAGCGCGAGCTCCAGGTTTTCAAACACGGTGAGCTGCTCAAACACCGTGGGCTTCTGGAACTTGCGGCCTATCCCCAGCTGGGCGATTTCGGCTTCCTTGTGGCGCAGCAGGTCAATCGTGCTGCCGAAAAACACCGTGCCTTCATCGGGCCGGGTCTTGCCGGTGATGATATCCATCATGGTTGTCTTGCCGGCGCCATTGGGGCCGATGATGCAGCGCAGCTCGCCGGGCGCAATGTCCAGGCTCAGCTTGTTGATGGCCTTGAAGCCGTCGAAGCTGACGCTCACATCTTCCAGGTACAGGATACGACCGTGGGTAACGTCTACCTCGCCGGTGGCATGAGCAATACGGCGGCCGCTGGCACTGCGACCACCGGATTCGGTATTGGCTTTGCCGGCATCCAGTGCGGCCAGGCGTTCTTCAATGCGGCGTGCGCCTTGTTCGAGCAGATCGGGAGTCATTTGCCACCCCCTTTACGAAGCTTCTTGACCAGGCCCACCACGCCGTCAGGCAGGAACAGCGTGACGCTGATGAAAAGTGCCCCCAGAAAGTACAGCCAGAATTCGGGATACGCCACCGTGAGCCAGCTCTTGGCGCCGTTGACGATAAAGGCACCCACAATCGGCCCGATCAAACTGGCGCGCCCGCCCACTGCGGCCCAGATGGCAATTTCAATCGAGTTGGCCGGGCTCATTTCGCTCGGGTTGATGATGCCGACCTGCGGCACATACAAGGCACCGGCCACACCGCACATGATGGCCGAAATCACCCAGATCGTGAGCTTGTAGCCCAGCGGGCTGTAGCCGGAGAACATCACACGCGTTTCGGCGTCACGAATGGCCTGCAGCACACGGCCAAATTTGCTGCCCACCAGCCATTTGGCAAACAAAAAGAAGCCGAGCAGCGTAAGGCCCGTCATGATGAACAGCGTCATGCGCATCGACGGCGTGGCGATCGGGATGTTGAGAATGCGTTTGAAGTCGGTAAAGCCGTTGTTGCCGCCAAAACCGGTTTCATTGCGAAAGAACAGCAGCATGGCCGCAAACGTCATGGCCTGGGTGATGATGGAAAAGTAAACGCCCTTGATGCGCGAGCGGAAGGCAAAGAAGCCAAACACAAAGGCAATGATGCCCGGCACCGCCACAATCAAAAACAGGGTGGCGGCAAAGCTGTCGCTGAAAGTCCAGTGCCAGGGCAAGGTCTTCCAGTCAAGGAACACCATGAAGTCGGGCAGGTCGCTTTTGTAATTGCCGTCGCGGCCAATCTGGCGCATGAGGTACATGCCCATGGCGTAGCCGCCCAGTGCAAAGAACACGCCATGCCCCAGCGAGAGGATGCCGGTGTAGCCCCAGATCAAGTCCATGGCCAACGCGCAGATGGCGTAGCACATGATCTTGCCGAGCAGCGCCACGGCGTAGGTGCTCATGTGGAACACGCTGCCCTCGGGCACCCACAGGTTGAGGATGGGCGCAATGGCGCAGACGGCGATCAGTGCCATCATGAAGGCGCTCCAGCCGCCGCGCGTAAGCAGTGGGCCCTTGGCCGGAAGGTGCACGATAGTTGGCATCGGGGTCATGGTGGCCGTCATCTCAGGCCTCCGCACTGCGGCCCTTCATCGCGAAGATGCCCTGCGGCCGCTTCTGGATGAAGATGATGATGAACACCAGCACGGCAATCTTGGCCAGCACGGCGCCCGTCCAGCCTTCGAGGAATTTGTTGAGAATGCCCAGGCCCATCGCGGCATACACCGTGCCCGCCAGCTGGCCCACGCCGCCCAGCACCACCACCATGAACGAATCCACGATGTAGCCCTGGCCCAGGTCCGGCCCCACGTTGCCCACCTGGCTCAGCGCGCAGCCCGCCAGGCCGGCAATGCCCGAGCCCAGCGCGAAGGCGTAAGTATCAACGCGGGCCGTGTTCACACCCATGCAAGAGGCAATCGGCCGGTTCTGCGTGACGCCGCGCACAAACAGGCCCAGCCGCGTGCGGCTGATCAGCCAGGCCACGCCCAGCAGCACCGCCACGGCAAACACAATGATGACCAGCCGGTTGTAAGGCAGCGAAAGATTGCCCAGCACCTGCACGCCGCCGCTCATCCACACCGGGTTTTCAACCCCGACGTTTTGCGCGCCAAAAATCGAGCGCACCAGTTGCTGCAGCATCAGGCTGATACCCCAGGTGGCCAGCAGTGTCTCCAGCGGGCGGCCATAGAGGAAGCGAATCACGCTGCGTTCCAGCGCCGCACCCATCAGCGCCGAGGCCATGAAAGCCACCGGCACCGCGGCCAGCAAATACCAGTCAAACGCGCCGGGAAAGTATTTCTGGAACACGCCCTGCACCACGTAGGTGGCATAGGCGCCAATCATCATCAGCTCGCCGTGCGCCATATTGATGACGCCCATCAACCCGTAAGTGATGGCCAACCCCAGCGCCACCAGCAGCAAGATGCTGCCCAGGCTGATGCCGCTGAAAATCGCGCCCAGCTTGTTGCCCCACTCCAGTGAGGCCTCAACCTTGGCCAGCGCGGCTTGAAGGGCCACCTTCACGTCGGCATCGGCCTCGGTGCCTAGGCGTTCTATCAGCACCGTTTTGGTATTGGGGTTCTTGCTGCCGGCCAGCTGCGCGGCGGCTTCCAGGCGCTTGGCCTTGTCGGTGCTGCCCAGCATGATGGCGGCGCGCATCAGCTCAAGCTGGTTCTTCAGCTCGGGCACGGTTTCAGCCGCGTAGGCTTTTTCAATCAACGGAAGCCGCGCTTCGTCGTTGTCACCGCCCAGCGTCTTGATCGCATCGCGCCGCTGCTTCTCGTCTTTGGAAAACAGCTTCAACGCGGCCAGCGCGTTGTCGATCTCGCTGCGCATCAGGTTGGGGTTGATCACGTCTTCAGCATCAGCCGGCAGCGGCACCTCGGCGCCGGTGATCGGGTCAAAGGCTTTGTCGTCTTTCACAACAAAAACCTTGTCGCCCTTGGTTTTCACCGCATCGTCAGACAGCGCCTGTATGAACGCGGCCGTCTTCTCGTCGGCCTTGGCAGCGGCCTTTCCCAAGGCCTCCACACGCGCCTCCGTTTCGCCAATTGACATGCCTTTTACCTCCTCAGGACTTAAGGCATAAGCGCGAGCAGCTATCAAAAGCGTAGCAAGAAAGAGTAGGCGGAGAAGTGGGTAACGGAGCATAGGGGAAAGAACCTGTAGGTTGGGCACAGCACGCAACCGTGTTGCGCCCAGACTGCAACTTCCTTGGGGGCACCGGTCTTACTCACCAAGAGCAAGAACCGGACCGTAGACGCCCAAAGGCGTCAAGACAGGAAGAAGCGTAGCGAGCGGACCGAGGTGGGGTTCGAGGAGCGGAACCGTACACCAGTACGGTGAGCACCACAGAGCCCCAGATCGGTTCGCGCAGTAGCTTCTTACTTCTTGACAGGCTCGTCGGGTTTCTTGTCGTTCCCTTCAATGTATGGGCTCCATGGCTTGGCCTTCACAGGGCCAGGCGTCTTCCACACCACATTGAACTGGCCGTCGGCCTTGATTTCGCCGATGAAGACCGACTTGTGCAGGTGATGGTTCTTCTCATCCATCTTGCTGACGATGCCGGAAGGCGCGTTGAAGGTCTGGCCGGCCATGGCGGCGATGACCTTGTCGGTGTCGGTGGACTTGGCTTTTTCAACAGCCTGCTTCCACATGTTGATACCGATGTAGGTGGCTTCCATCGGGTCGTTGGTCAAAGGCTTGTCAGAGCCAGGGAGCTTCTTGGCTTTGGCATAGGCAGACCACTTCTTGATGAACTCTGTATTGGCCGGGCTCTTGATCGACTGGAAATAGTTCCACGCAGCCAGGTGGCCGACCAGGGGCTTCGTGTCCACGCCGCGCAGTTCTTCTTCACCCACGCTGAACGCAACCACTGGCACGTCTTTGGCCTTCAGGCCGGCATTGCCCAGCTCTTTGTAGAAAGGCACGTTGGAGTCACCATTGATGGTGGACACCACAGCCGTCTTGCCGCCTTGCGAGAATTTCTTCACGTCAGCCACGATGGTCTGGTAGTCGCTGTGGCCGAAGGGGGTGTATTTCTCGTCGATGTCGGTGTCTTTGACACCCTTGCTCTTGAGGTAGGCGCGCAGAATCTTGTTGGTGGTGCGTGGGTACACATAGTCAGTGCCCAGCAGAACCCAACGCTTGGCGCCGCCGCCGGCCTTGCTCATCAGGTAGTCAACCGCAGGAATAGCCTGCTGGTTAGGTGCCGCACCCGTGTAGAACACGTTCTTGGAAAGTTCTTCACCTTCATACTGCACGGGGTAGAACAGCAGGCCGTTCATTTCTTCAACAACCGGCAGCACCGACTTGCGGGAAACAGACGTCCAGCAACCGAAGATGACGGAAACCTTGTCTTGACCCAGCAGTTGCTTGGTTTTTTCAGCAAACAGGGGCCAGTTGGAAGCGGGGTCAACCACCACGGGCTCGAGCTTCTTGCCCATCACGCCGCCCTTGGCATTGATCTCTTCGATCGCCATCAGCACGGTGTCTTTCAACGTGGTTTCAGAAATTGCCATGGTGCCCGACAGGCTGTGCAAGATGCCAACCTTGATGGTGCCGCCCGCCTGGGCAAAAGCGGCAGGCATGGCGCCAAGGCCTGCCAGTGCGACTGCGGCGGTCATCGCCTTGAGGGTAAATCGACGTTGTTGCATGTGAATCCTCGCTCCGGTAGATAGGTGTGTGAATCGCGTTTCGCTGCGCCAAAACCCGGGGAAACCAGGGCTTTTACACAGCGATGAACCGATTCTGGGGACCGGAGGGGGATTGGGGAATACGCCGGGTGGCGTATGCGGGGTGGCCGGTATGCTGTGGGTTGCCGGTGAGGGCCGGCATTACAGGGAGGCCGCTGCGCCCGCTGACCTCTCTCCTATATCAAACTAAAAAACGAGGACTCTCTTATATGAACGCGCTGGTTTCCCGCTCTTCACACCTGGTCATCCTTGCCTTGACCGCCACAATCCTCGCAGGGTGCCAGACCACCAAGCCCAGCCCAGGCGCAAGCAACCCCGAGCCCAGGATTCTTTCCGTCACCCGCGTAGGAGGAAAAGGCATCCCCAACGGCCGATCAGATTCAACGGCGCCCTATCTGCGCGTCATCAAGTTGCAAACCGCCACCGACCCTGGCTACGGCTACTCTGCTGCAAACGCCATCAGAACAGGCCCTTACGACACCCGGCTTCATCTTCTATACCTCAACTCATTGCGCGGACCAAAAGGCGAACCCATCACATACGAGCGCCGGGGCGCCTGCTGCGAGTACGAAGACAAGTCGCTCCCCAGAGGTGGCGGGCTGCTGGATGTGTACGACATTCAGGTCGACGGAGGCAGCAAGACCATCACGATTTACGTGGATATGTACCGGACGGGGCCGCCGTTGTTGCCGGTTGGGTTTACGGCTCGACTCCCCGGTGGGTAGGAGTGTGAATCGCGTCTCGCTATGCCAAAAACCTTGAGAACCAGGGGCTTTTTCGTAGCGTCGAACCGACCCGTTGGGTCAAGTCCAAACAGCCAAAATCCTACTAGAAGAGCTCGTCCAACGCCACGAGCGCCGCATCCACACCTCGCCCGACCACGCGGCATTGGTACTTGGAGTCGAGTTGCAATACATTGGTCACCTGATGCGCCAGGCGCCTTTCTGTGAGGAAAAGATCGCAGTACGGCAGGGCTACTGACGCATGCTGCCAATCTTGCCAGTCATTGTTGGAAAGTGTGTGGGATGGATCACACTCGTATGTTGAATAGAGTTCATTGCGAATGACAAACCCTGGCAGATGGCGGCCAAGTGCACCAGCCTGATAGTCGGCCACTGCGTGTCGCGCTAAGCTCTGCGCAGCCAAAGATGACTTCGTATCCAAAGCTGCAGCACCGCTCGACCCCAGAAGTTTCACTAGCTCCGCTTCAAAAAGTCCGACGTGCTGTATCAGCACAGCCTCGAATTCGGCTTCACACGTTCTCCGGAAATCTCCGTTGTGAGGTCTCGTCTTCTTTCGCTCCTCGACCTTGATCAGCGTTTCTGCATCTAAATCAGACTTCAGGTGATGCTTAGTATTCCAGTCAAAGGCCTCGAATATCTCGGAGAACCCTTGGTTCCAAAAAGCATCGGCAGCACTTTTGAGAATGGCTTGACCTGCATTACCGATATTCGGAGGCAAGACATTACCACCCGAGAGGTCTGATTTGACAATCTGGCCCAAACAAGTCCACTGCAGCGGTGGGCTTCGCCCCACAACGCCCGACTTATAGCGAACATAATTCCCGACCTCTAGTGCATCCAACTCCGCTGTCGGTGAAAGTGCGACGCGTTCCGTCAGTTCGTCTACCAGCGCGGTGGTGGCTCTAGCGCTATCTTCAAGCTGTTTGGCGATTTCCAGCATAGAAGTGAGATGACTTACGCAGACGATCTTACGAGTCGCAACTAGCGATCGCAGACGGCCCAGCAGAGCAACACTTTCAACAGTTCCCCTTCCAAGCTCTGCATCTCGCAGCCATATCCAGTAATTCGTATCAAGGTAAACGGCTTTGGTGGACGCCATTCCGCGCTCCATCTGCAGCTTGTATTTGAGGATGTACTCCTCAACACTGGTATCGACGCCAAACAATCGGTGCCAGTGAAGCAGGGCCGGTCCACCTAGACGATCAAGAATCTTGTCGTGTGTTTCCGTCATAGTAGTTGTGAGTCTATCGGCATTGACCGCACGCAACCATAGCTCAAGGAGTACCCGAATAAGTAACTACTGAGGGAGTCACCCCTGGCTTGTCTTTTCTCGTAGCCATTTCCCGTCCCCCTACAAATAGATGAGATAACCACCAGCAAGCGCTGTCATTTCAGAGCAAGAAGTAGCTGAGGATCTGGGGGTGACTGGTTCCATTTACATCGCTACCATCGCGCTATAGCAACGGAGGATGACATGCATCAAAAACCAGGATTGATGGCAGGGCTAACTCTTACGAGGTTTGGTCCCCAGGAAATCGAAATAACAAACAACTTAGCCGCAGTATGGTTCGTAGCGTACGCGGGGGAGCAGGTACATGGCAAATCCAGTCTGCCCTACGTATTTCTGAAGCCATGCGATTCCTTCAAAGAGCGGTTCAATTTTTTCAATGACATTCTTTGTATTTTTCATCCCTTCCCCGAGATTGACTCTCGTGTTTTCGAGGCGATGGACCGCATTTTATTTGCGCATCAGCATCGACTTGATCGTCTTTGTGTCGTCTTGATCACCAATGCAGAGACAATCTCTGAGGCCCTTCGGAAGAATGATCTGGACTCTGATCCTCGGGTTGTCGTTCCTTTTAAATATCAAGAATTGCGAGGAGGAGTTGGCGGTAAGGAACGGTTAATGCTGGACCAATTCGAGAAAAATCTTTTCACAAAAGATCTTTTTGCAATGTCCTCCGCGCTTAAGACCGACAGATTTTTCTTTGGAAGAAGAGACGAAATCCAAAAGTTAGTCGGCCACTACCAGAACGGAGAGAACAGCACAGTATTTGGACTACGGCGAATAGGGAAAACTTCGATCCTTTGGGCCGTCGTTCGAACCGTAAAAGACACCAATGCGCCTGTTGTTTTTGTAGATTGCAATGACACCCGATTTCATAAAACCACTTGGAATAAGGCCCTCTTCCGCATCAAGGAAGCCCTCTATTTATCCAATGGCTTAGCGAAGTCAGGATCTTCCGAAAACGCATACACCGAAGCAGACGCGTCCACATGCTTTACCGAAGATTTGCTTCTAGTCAAAAAGAAATTCGGAAAGCCTAGTTTGTTGATATTTGATGAAATTCAAAATATTTGCTTCGATTTGTCTTCTAGCGAAAGATGGTCTTCTGGAGACGAATTCCTACCTTTTTGGCAAGCAATCCGATCGGCATACCAACAAACGCCCAACCTCTTCAGTTTCATTCTTTGCGGAACCAATGCCCACATCATCGAAGCAGGCCGACTTCCAAGCGGTCTAGATAATCCTCTGTTTGGCTACGTAAAACCCTACTATCTAGGTTTCTTTGACGACAACGACGTCAAAAATATGCTTTCACAAATCGGCTCCTATATGGGAACGTCATTCGAGCCACAGATATTCACCTATTTGACGGATGATTTCGGCGGACATCCCTTTCTAATTCGTCAGGCCTGTAGTTACCTATGGAACTTACAAGTAACAAAAAATGTCCCTAGGATTGTGCTTGTCAGAAAGACTTTTTATCAGACTCACAAAGACAACTTGATCAGCAGTACACGAAACTACATCAACCTAATTCTGCAGGTTCTCACTGAAAGATACCCGAGAGAATTCGAGCTTCTACGACTACTCGCTGCTGGGGATCATGAAAAGTTTCAAGCCTATGCACAAGATCGCCACCAAGACATCGAACATTTAATCGGCTATGGTTTGATCGAAAAAATGGATGGCAAGTATCACTTCAGAATAAGCGCCGTTGAATCAGCAGTTAAAGAGAACGCACGAGATCTTCGTTGCCCTGAATCGGTGGATGAGCGATGGGCACTAATAAGCAAAGAGCGCAATCAATTTGAGTTCCGTTTCCGCGAATTTGCAAGGACATCCCTCAGAGCCTCCCTTGGAAAAGTCGAAGCTAAAGCCGCTGTTATCAGCGTAATGAATAAGCCTTCTCAAATATCAAATGCAGAAAAATTAGACTACGACGAGATTTTCCACAAAGAGTTTTACTTCTCAAATCTGAAAGATCTTGTTGTAAAAAATTGGGGGAATTTCAGATTTATTTTCAATGATGACAAGCAACGATTTATGGAAGCAATGGATGCCGGTAACAAATTACGAGCAGACGCACATGCCAAATCAATCACACCAGAACAGTTCAAGCACGTTATGCCTAGATTAGTTTGGCTTTCGAAATCGTTCCAAGACGCAGCTTAAACGTCGAGGGGCCGATCCTCTCCCAAAATTCGGGCCCATCGCCGAACCAAGAGAAAGTAGCCCCTGCCGCTATCGACCTCGGTATTGAAGGGCTTCACCACCTTGCCCAAAGCCATCAGGCCAGTGAAGGGGGCGGCGATCACAGCGCCCACGCGCTCGGCGTTCATCATTCAAGATTTTCACCAGTACGCACAACCCATGAATAAAAAGGTACACGTTCCGTCCGTGTAACCACCGCACAAAGACAACCAAAGACGACTCGCCCAACGCCGCCAACACTGGCAAGATCAGCACAAGGCCAGCGGGGCAACAAAAACCAGACTTCCACGCCCCGGCTGCCGTGAAGCCAATGGAATACGGCGCACCGCCAAACGGCCGCGCCGCAATCCCCGCTACCTCGCAAAGAAGGTCTTCACGAAGACCTCCCCAAAGCGAATGCGGGGCAGATTCCACAAGCCAAATAATAGGTAGAAGCCCCCAATCCCGCCCTCTTCTTCCACCCGGTACCCAAGGGAAAATCACTGATATTGTTGTTGCCCGCACCCCGCCCCGCCCCGCTCACAGAAGAATCCGCTCTCAATGACGCCCACCACGCCAGCAGCCCCTGAAGGCTCCGTTCGATGACCCCACGCGAGACCTGGATCAGCGTGCAGCTGGCCCGCACGTTTATGCAAAATGCGCGGCCTACGCTGCATGCGGCCGTGCTGATCATTCTGGTGGTGGTGGCAATGCTGCATGGGCGTGTGGCGCCATGGGACTTGTGGGTATGGACCCTGACCACCGGCTCCATGACGCTGCTGCGTTATGCCATCCTGCATGCTTACCGCCACCGCCTGGCGGAGGCCGACGGGGTGGCGCTGCGGGAGTTCATGTCGCTCCTTGGATGGGCCTGGCCCTTGAGCGCGGTGGTCTGGGGCTCGCTGATGTTTGTGGTGTACCGCCAGGCCCCTATTGAAGACCAACTGGTGTGCATCATGATCCTTGGGGGCATCGCGGTGGTCGCGGTGGCTTCGGGCCCGCCGAGCTTGCGTACCGTCTCGGCGTACTGCAACGGCTTGAGTGCCTCGGTGCTGGCGGCCCTGGCCTGGCGAATAGACCTGACGGGAGGTGTTCCTTCGGTGCTCGACACCGGCGCCGAGATGGGGGTGGTGCTGGTCTTCCTGTGGGTGGCCCATGTGACGGGCCGGCGCATGTACCGGGCCCAGCGCATCAGCCTGGAGCGGCAGTTCGACCGCCAGGAACTGATCAAGGCCCTGGAGGAGCGCAAACAGGCCCTGGCGGAGGCGGAGGCCGTGCGGAGCAGCTTTATTGCCAGCGCCGCGCATGAGCTGCGCCACCCCGTGCATGCGCTGGGCCCGTATGCCGAATGGTTGACGGCGGAGCCGGAGTTTGCGGCGCAGATTGCGCGCAAGATTGGCGATTCGACACGCAAGATTGACGAGTTGTTTGAATCGCTGTTCAGCCTGGCAGGGCTGGAACCGGCTTCGCTGAGCGTGCACCTGCAGCCGGTAGACCTGGCCGCGCTGGTCCACACGCTGGCCGAAGAGCACACGCCGCAGGCGCGCGAAAAAGGCCTGCGCCTGCGCACCCGAACCGCCGCGGGACGGGCGGTGTCAGACCCGGTGCTGCTCACG
This sequence comes from Polaromonas sp. P2_G11, assembly GCF_056403595.1. Lineage (NCBI taxonomy): Bacteria > Pseudomonadati > Pseudomonadota > Betaproteobacteria > Burkholderiales > Comamonadaceae > Polaromonas > Polaromonas sp. P2_G11. The sequence goes on from NZ_JBFUFE010000001.1 coordinate 451,990, forward strand.
CGGCTGGTGGGCTGCCTGCTGTCGAACGCCTTGCGCAACACGCATGGCGGCGGTGTGTTGCTGGCCGCGCGGCCGCGCCGGGGCAAGTGGCGCATAGAGCTGTGGGACACAGGCACGGGCGTTGCGCGTGAACGCCAGCAGACTTTCTCTGAAGGCATCCCGCAGCAGGGCATGGCCGAGGGCTTTGGGCTGGAGCTGGCGGTCGTCTACCGCCTGAGCCAGCTGCTGGGGCACCCGGTGGGCATGACGGAACGCCAGGGACGCGGCAGCGTCTTCTGGGTGGAGCTGCCCCGATACGAAGAGGTTGAGAAAAGCGCAAATGCCCCCCGCGGGCCTGTACCTGGGCCTGTAATTGAGCCTACACCTCCACCGCAGGCAACGCCTTCCGCAGCCGCCCGGGTGAAACACCATACAGCTGTTGAAAGTGCCGGATGAAGTGCGAGGCATCGGCAAAGCCGCATTCGTAGGCGATGGTGCTCACCGGTGAATCGGTTGAGGTCAGCAGCCACCGGCCGTATTTCAGCCGCGAGTTGCGGTAAAACCCTGAAGGGGAAGCGCCCGTTTCTGCCAGAAAAACCCTTTCAAGTTGCCGGCTGCTGGAATCCACAATTTTGGCGATGACGGAAATTTCAAGCGGCGTGGTGATGTTCTTTTCCATCAGCACAATGGCCTGGCGGAGCTTGTCGTTGTCGGCACAGGCATAGCCCAGCGCGCGCCGGCGCGCGACATGCGAGATGGCGGATTTGCGGGTTACCGTCATCTGGTGCACGACCTTGGCGGCGCGGTCCGGCCCGCAATGCAGGCGAATCAGCTCTGTGGCCAGCTCGATGATCGAGATGCCGCCCGCGCAGGTGATCCGGTCACCATCAAAGATGTAGTCACAGTTGGTGGTGAAGGGCAGTTCGGGAAAGGCTTCCTTCCAGTCATTGACATGGAAGGGATGAACACAGGCCATGCGGCCTTGCATGAACCCATGCCGCGCGAGCGCAAAGCTGCCGGTGCAAATGCCGATCAACGGCACACCGGCTTTTGCGGCGTGGTTCAGAAACTTCACACCTCGAGGGTCGGCCGTTTTCATGAAGGGCAGCAAGCCCCCGATCACAGCCACGTAATCAAAGTTGCAGTCTGACGAAGCCGCGGGCAGCGTGGCCACTTCGACGCCGCAGCTGGAGGCCACAGTCTCGCCGGCGGCGCTGAGCACCGCCCACGTGCAGCGAAGCTGCCGGCTCTGGTCGCCCAGGTCTGCGGCGTGGCGCAGCGCATCGCACAGCCCCGCCAGCGACAACAGGGGAAAACGCGGGCACAGAAAAATACCGACCCGCAGTTCCACACCGGTTTTGGGAGGCGTTTTGGCCTTGGCCGTGTCAAGCCGGTCCACCAGCTGGTTGCCCTCATCCTGTGCGCCGGCCGCCCTGTTGGCCTTCGCGGGTGCACGCTTTGCGCGCTTTGCCGCCGCAGCTTTGGGCGCAGAAGCGGCCTTTGTCGGTAATTTTCCTGAATGTCGCATACGTTCAATTTACACGCCAAAGCTTCCTATGACAAGTTGACGGTGCTTCATACCATCCACCCCGTCAGTGAGAGTTTCGTTAAACCACCATCAGGAGTTTTCATGAAAAAAACATTCGCCGCACGCCTCTTGTGCATGCTTCTCGCCGCGGGGGCGGTACTGCCGGCTGCCAACGCCCAGGCCTTGCAAACCGTTGAAAAAGACGCGTTGACGATCGCCTTCACCGGTGACATGCCGGGCACCGGCTACCAGGACGGCGCCATGATTGGCTACGACGGCGAGATCCTCCAGCGCGTGGCCGAGGCCGTCAAGCTCAAGGTCAAGCCCGCGCTTATGGAATGGTCGGGCACCATTGCTTCGGTGCAGGCCAAACGCGTCGACGTGATGGCCGGCACCATGGGCTGGACCGAGCAGCGCTCGAAGATCATGACCTTGAGCGACCCGATCCATTATTTCAAGAACGGCATCACCCAGTCGAGCAAGACCAACTGGTCGCACCTGAAGGACCTGGAAGGCAAAAAGGTCGGCACGATCACCGGTTTTTCGTTCATTCCGGAGCTTCGCAAAATCACCGGCCTGCAATTGACGATGTATGACACATCCGACGCGGCGGTGCGCGACCTGCTGGCCGGCCGTATTGACGCCGTCATCGGCGACCCGCCCGTGATGCAGTACGCCATTTCGCGTAACCCGCAGTGGAAGCTCAAGTTCAACGCCTTTGTTGACAACAACCCGGACTACCCCCTGCTCACCGGGCTGGGCCAGGTGGTGTTTGGCCTGAACAAGGACAACCCGGAACTCGCCAAGGCCGTGAACGCGGAAATCGCCAAGCTCTGGCAGAGCTGTGAGCTCAAAAAGATCGGCGGCAAATACGGCCTGGTGCAAGACGTCTGGTACGTGCCCGTGGGCCAGAACTTCCGCGCCGGCGTAGACCGCCCTGCCGACTGGAAATTGCCGTCCTGCAAGTAAGCCCTTCGAAGCATGGATACAGGCGAACGCGTGTTTTTCTCATGCGTTCGTCTGCGTCAAAAAACTGAACCCAATGAACAACACACTGTTAAAAGTCGACGGGCTGAAAAAAAGCTACGGCCCGCTCGAAGTGCTCAAGGGAATTTCCTTTGACCTGCGTAAAGGCGAAACCCTTTCGCTGATCGGGCCCAGCGGCTCCGGAAAGTCGACCTGCCTGCGCTGCCTGAATTTTCTGGAGCAGCCGGGCGAAGGCGCCATCGTGCTTGACGGTGAACGGATAGGCCAGGTGCCAACCCGGCACGGCGGGTTCCGCTTCATGAATGACCGCGAACTCGCGCCGCAGCGCCGCGAGATCGGCATGGTGTTCCAGTTGTTTTACTTGTGGCCGCACCTGAACGTTCGCGACAACGTGGCCCTGGGCTCCATCAAGGCCGGTGGCATGTCGAAACCCGAAGCGTATGAGCTTGCCGACGCCATGCTGGAGAAGGTTCACCTTTCCAGCAAGGCAGATGAATACCCGGAACGATTGTCCGGAGGGCAACAGCAGCGCGTGGCCATTGCCAGGGCCCTGGCCCAGCAGCCCAAGCTCATTCTTTTTGACGAGCCAACCTCTGCGCTTGACCCGGAGCTGGTCGGCGAGGTGCTCACCGTGATTCGTGAGCTGGCCGAAGAGGGCCGCTCGATGATTCTGGTTACGCACGAAATCCGCTTTGCCAGGGACGTGGCAGACCGCGTGATCTTTATGGACGGCGGCCACATTGTTGAGCAGGGCCCCGCTGTCGATGTCATCAACAACCCGCAGCTGGAACGCACCCGCAGCTTTCTCGGCCAGGTGGCGGACAACCCGGGGCTGGCCAGGTGATGGAACAGCTTGGAATTTTCGGGGGCATCCTCGCCGTGCTGGTGGGTGGCGCGGTCACTGCCGCGGTGGTGGCCCTGGGTGCTTTCGTCATTGCGCTGGCGGGCGGAATGCTGCTGGCGGTGACGGTCACTTTCGCACGTTTTCGTTTGCTGAAGCTGGCCATTGCCACCTACATCGAATGGATGCGCAACGTTCCGGCATTGGCCCACCTCTTCGTAATCTATTTCGGGCTGGCGGCCGTCGGCATACGGCTCTCGCCGCTGGTGGCGGCAATTTTGGGCCTGGGGCTGGTTGGGGCGGCGGTGTTGTGCGACGTGTTTGTCGCCGGGCTCAAGTGCCTGCACGCCGGCCAGCGCGAGGCCGCCCTTTCCGTCGGAATGACACCGCGGCAGGCGCTGATTCACATCCTTCTTCCACAAATGCTGCGGGTGACGTGGCCATCCCTCGGCAACTACACCAGCCAGCTGCTCAAAGACACGTCCATCGCTTCTGCGATTGCCGCGCCGGAAATCATGTTTTTTGCCAGGAACCTGGTGACCTCCACTTTTGAAACCACTTTGATCTATCTTGCCGCCATGCTGTTGTATGCGGCCATGGTGCTGCCGGTCAGCTGGGGATTTGCCAAGGCCGAAAGCCGCATGGAGAACAAGCGATGAACAGTTTTTTTGCGGTCTTCCTGCAATACTGGCCCGACTGGGCTCCCCGCCTTGCAGAGGCGGCCAAAGTAACGGCAAAGCTGTCATCTGCGGGCTTTGTGATGGCCCTGCTTCTGGGCGCGGCCCTGGCGGCCATGATCCGCAGCGGCCGGCCGGCCCTGCGCTTTGCCGCCAACTTCTTCATTCAGTTCGTGCGCACCGTGCCCTTGCTCGCGCTGCTGCTGGCACTCTACTTTGCGTTGCCGCCGCTCGGGCTTACGCTGCCGGGCTTCTGGGCCGGGGTGATCGGGTTGGGCCTGCACGGCGCGGCGTATGTTGCCGAGATTTTGCGCGGAGGCCTGCAGTCGATTCACCGCGGGCAGCGCGAAGCAGCCCTGGCCGTTGGCCTGGCGCCGCACCAGGTGTTTATGCATGTGGTGTTTCCCCAGGCGCTGCGCGTCATGCTGCCACCCTTGCTGAACACCTATGTGGCGCTGTTAAAAGACAGCTCGCTGTGCGCACTGATCGCCACGGACGAGCTGATGCTGACGGCGCGGGCCATGTCCAGCGAGTTCTTCCTGCCCCTGCACATATTCCTGCTGGTGGGCGCCTTTTACTTTGCCATTGCCTTTCCCTTGTCAATGCTTTCGCGCGCGCTGGAAAAGCGCCTCTCGCGCGGCCGGCGGGTCATGGGTGCTGCATGACCTCCATCGCCAATTCCTCTCTCAACACATCGCTTGCCTACGCCTCCATGGAGCAGACGCTCGAAGCGCTTGCCAGCGGAGAGACCAACAGCGAAACACTGGTCGAAAACCAGCTCTCGCGCATAGACGCCTTTGACGCCAAGCTGCACGCCTATGTAGACCTCTATGCAGATGAAGCCTTGCAGGCCGCCCGCGGCCTGGACAAGCTCAGGCAGGCCGGCTTCACGGTGGGCCCGCTGCATGGTGTGACCATTGCCGTCAAAGACCTTTTTGAAATTAAAGGCCACGCCATCACCGCGGGTTCCAGATCGCTCCCGCCGCGCACCTCCACCGTCACAGCGACGGTGGTCGACCGGTTGAGGGCAGCCGGCGCCATCGTGCTGGGGAAAACACACACGGTGGAATTTGCCTTTGGCGGCTGGGGAACCAATACTTCCATGGGCACACCCTGGAACCCCTGGGACCTTGAAACCCACCGTGTGCCCGGCGGCTCCAGCAGCGGCTCGGCCGTGGCGGTTTCGGCGGGCATGGCCAGCGCAGCGCTGGGCACGGACACCGGCGGCTCCGTTCGCATTCCGGCCGGGCTCTGCGGGCTGGTGGGGCTGAAAACGACACATGGTCTGATCAGCCGCTACGGCCTGATTGACCTGTGCCCCACGCATGACACGGTGGGGCCCATCACGCGGACCGTGAAGGATTGCGCAACGCTGCTGGACGTGCTGGCGGGGCCCGACCCGCAGGACGCGGCATCCCGCTTTTCGCCCTCGCGTTCGGTTTCAAAAGAGATTGAAAAAGATGTCAGGGGAATGCGGGTCTGGACCCTGCCCAGAGCTGAACGCGAAGACGTGGACCCGGAAGTGCTGAAGGCTTATGACAGGTCTCTTTCCGTGTTCACCGGGCTTGGCATGACCCTGGTGGACAAGCCGCTTCCGCAAAGCCTGGCGCAATCCATGCGCATTGCAGGCAGCCTGATGAGCGCCGAAGGCTATGCCAATCTCGGCACGCTTTTCGAGCGCAATGAGCTGGAGTTTGACCCGAACATCAAGCGGCGGATCATGCTGGGCCGGGACATCGGGGCCGCCCAGTACATCACCCTGCTGCGCGACCGTGAGTCTGCGAAAGCCGCGATGCTGGACGCCATGGACGGCGTCGACGTTTGTGTATTTCCGACCAATGCCATTACCGCCATTCCCGTCAGCGAGGTCGACGAACTGGCCACGCCGCTGTCAAGGTTCGGGCGCTTTGTGAACCTGCTTGATTTGTGTTCGGTTGCCGTTCCTGCGGGGCTTTCTGACGGCGGGCTTCCGGTTTCGATTCAAGTGATCGGGCGGCCCTTCGCCGAGCCCACGATATTGCGCGCAGCGTTTGCGTTTGAGAAGGCAACGCCATGGAACCGCCTGCATCCCGCAGGCCTTGAGCTGGAGCGCTGAAGGGGCGGCGCTGCAGCGTGGTGGGCCACCGTCGGTTTTCGCCTACAAAAATCAGCGCCAGCCTCGCTGGAGTTCGCTTTGTGCCTTGCTGAAAATGCACTGATCATGCCCAGCACTGCGGCTCACCTTCCCGACAGCACGTCCCCGGCAGCCGCAACGTCGCTGTGGCCGCGCATCCGCCGCTGGGTGTTTCCTGCGCTGGGCATCGTCGTCCTGGGTTTGCTGGTTTCCCATGCCCACAAGGTGGACTGGGAAGGCGCCTGGCAAACGCTGCGGCGCTACTCGCCTCTTTTGCTGCTTGCGGTGCTGGGCCTGGCCACGGCCAGCCATGCGCTGTATGGGTGCTTTGACCTGATAGGTCGGCAGCACACGCGCCACAAGCTGCCGCGCCTGCAGACCTGGGCCATTGCGGTCACCAGCTATGCCTTTAACCTGAACCTGGGCTCGCTGGTCGGCGGGGTGGCGCTGCGGGCGCGGCTGTATGCGCGGGCCGGGTTGGACGAAGCCGCCATTGCGCAGATCGTGGGCTTGAGCCTTGCAACCAACTGGCTGGGCTATGGGTTGGTGGCGGGGAGCCTCTTTGCTGCTGGCGCCATTGCACCGCCCAGCCAGGCACACATTGGCGCCGCGGCGCTGCGCCTGCTGGGCGTGGTGATGGTGCTGATTGCACTGGGCTACGTGGTGGCGTGCGCGTTGGCGCGCGGGCACGTGTGGCGGGTGCGCGGGCGGCGGCTGAAGCTGCCTTCCGCGCAGCTGGCCCTGGTGCAGCTCGGCATTTCGGCCAGCAACTGGGCACTGATGGGCGCGGCCATGTATTTGCTGCTGGGCCAGCAAGTGCCTTACACCACGGTGCTGGGCGTGCTGATGGCGGCGTCCATCGTGGGGGTGATCATGCCGATCCCCGGCGGGCTGGGTGTGCTGGAGGCGGTCTACCTGGCGCTGCTGTCGGGGAGCGTGCGCCAGGGGGCACTGATGGGCGCGGTGCTGGCCTACCGCGCGCTTTACTACCTGTTGCCGCTGGCGGGCGGGCTGGTGCTGTATGCGCTGCTGGAGCGGTATGCGTCAACCCACGCTGAAGCCCATTAGCCGAGGTACCGCCTGGTGATCGACATGGCGAGCATGACGGTTGTTGCCTTCCCCTCGATTGCTATCAATAACGTAGCTGCTTGCGCCCGTTCATAAAGGGCTGCAGGCCAAAATGATGCCAAATCGGCCCGGCCAGGCACCACACGCACTACCTGAATATGCGGGAGCCGATCAGCACGCCCAGCTTCCGGTAGCTTTCCCACTGCGCTTCGTCAAAGAACTGGTCAAACGTGGTTTGCTGCGGGAACGACGGCTTTTTGGTCTGGTATTCAAACAGGTCAAGGGGGGCGCCCTTGATCAAACGCGGCTTGAGCACCAGCAAAATACTTTCGGAGGGCTTGCCCGGCTGGCTGCTGGCATAGCGCACGCGGTAGAGCAGCGCACACTTTTCGTCGAGCGGCGCCAGCGGATCGGTTGCCGGTCGCAGTTCAGATTCGTCGCGGGCGAAATAAGGCGCCAGTGTGGCGGCATTGGGTGCAAGCCGTGGCACCGCGCTCGGCCCGACACATTCAAACTCGGCACCGAAATCGATGCGTGCCAGGCGCATGAGATTGGCAAGGTCTTCAAAGCTGTAGTTCGGGTCTGCGCCGCAATCGCAGCAGACGATGAAGTCCACCCGCCTGCGCAACAGCTCGAAGACGCCGGTGTTTTCAAAGTGCCCGCCGTCGCTCAGGTACCAGTGCGAGCCGTCCGTGCCCAGGAAGCGGGCGCGCAATTCGCGCTGCAGATAAGTCTGGTTGCGCCAGAGCGGGAACGGCGTTCGGGGGTCGGATTTTCCGGAGTTCCACCACCAGCCCAGGCGTATGTTGATGATGGTGAACAGCATGGCCTGCCCCAGCGCCGTACCCCGCCCCAGCCCGGTCGAAAATGCCGCGCCCGACACGCCCACCCATTGGCCGATGGACAGCTCGGGCGGCGCCCGCCTGGCGGCTTTGGCCTCAATGCCTGCGAAATTGCCGGTCTTTGCATTCCAGAGCCTGCCGTCCACGGTGATGCCCGCGGGCGTGACAGCCAGCGGCAGGCCCTGCCTGTCCCGCTGGGTGAGCTGGTCGCCGGTGCCCGTGGTGGCATTGATGGTCACGTTGATGAGGTGGGCCGGACCCAGGTGGTCGTTGCGGTAGTAGGCCTCGCGCGTGAAGTCATCGCTTGCATCGGCTTCGGTCACGTCCATCTTCGGGCGTTCCGATTCAAACCGCGCCTTGTTGGACGCCCCCAGGTAGGCACGCGTGAGGCGCGCACCGTACATCACCTGCAGGCTCGACAAATTGATGAACCCCAGAAAGTAGCCAGCCACCGCCACAGCCAGGAGGCAAAAAACAATGGAAATGACCGGGTAGAAGTATTGCCAGACCCATGATGAGTCCGCGCCAAAACGGACCGTGGTGAACATGGATTCGATCATCAGCTGCCCGAGCCCCGGCAGCGGCGGCTGCATGCCAAACAGCAGGGCCGCGGCCGCGCAGTTCCAGGCCACGGCCAGCAGCAGGGCCAGCGCCAGCCCGACCGCGCCAAGCAGGGTGTTGAGCGGAAGCCTGCTGAGCAGGCCGTCTTTTCCGGGCTGGGCCAGCACCGGCGCAAACTGCTTCACGGCCGCCACCAGGGCTGCGACCACGCCGGCCACGCTGAAAACAGTGAGCGGTGTTGACTGGCTTGTCGCCAGCCAGAGATACAGCGTTTGCCCCGCGGTTTCAATCAGCGCCAGCACGGCAATGATGAATGAGTACGTCAATACCCGCGAAAGCCACCGTGTGATGCGGTTGCGAAACAGCCCGGGTGATTGCTGCGGAAGGTACTTCGCCACAAAGAACACGCCCAAAGAAAAAGCCAGGATGACATCGATCAGCACCAGCAGCAAAACGGGCACCGGAACAGCCTCAAGCAGTGACCCGGCGCCGGCGGCCGGCGGCGCTACCCGGCTCCAGAAGACACAGGCAGCCAGCACACCCGCGGCCAGCAAGCCGGCGGCCGCAAGCGCTGGGGCGGGGATGGCCGGCAGCGGCGCTTTCCTTGCGCCGGCTGTACCGGCGCCGGAAGGCGAGGTGTCCTGGTCGAGCCAGTAGGCCGCGCCGCACGGTATGACCGCAAGCACGAGCCAGATGCCCAGCACCCCAAACCACGGGCTGAACCAGATGTCTCCACCCTTCAGCGGAGGCCTGGGCTGCATCATGGATTCCAGCGTAAGCCCCAGCGCATGAAACCCCTCCCAGGGAATCTGCAGGCTGCCGTAACGCAGGGCAAACATCAAAAGGAAGATGGTCAGCAAGGTCACGCCGATCACGTAATGCACCGCGCACAGGTTGCGGATGGCAATGGCGATGTCGTAGAGAAAGTCACCGGTGTTGTTCGGTGCCAGGTAACGCCCGTTTTCACGCAGCCAGCGCAAGGGGCGGTCGGGCATCTGGGTGAGCGCGGTCTGGACCTTGCTCAGCCTGCCGGGTGGGTCGGTCGCGAGTGCTTCGTAGGCTTCGGTGGCCAGCACTTCGGGTGCGGGCGGCGCAGGAGGTGTTTGCGGCGAGTGGGGAGCGGGAGGCGTGAGGGGTTCCCGGGCGCGAAACAGGGCCGAGAAAAAACTGCCGGTGTACCCGCCTCCGCTGACGGTGGAAAGGAAATCAAACCGGGCCAGCAGCGGCCAGGGCTTTTGCCTGTCGTTAGCGCCTCTTCCCGGGCCGCTTCCCGGGCCACTTTCTCCCGGCAGGTTGAACCCGGCTTTTGCCAGCGCCTGCAACACGCCAAGGCAAAAGGTGGCGCTGCGAATGCCGCCGCCCGACAGGGCCAGGCCCCACAACTCCCGGGGCGCCGTGCCGCCGGCGTAAATAAAACCTCGCCGGAAATCAATGGCCTTGCGCTCTTCTTCTTGCGCCCCCTTCTGCGCCTGTTCCTGCGCTTGTTCCTGCGACTGCTCCGGTGTGAGTGGGTTTCCAGTGCCTGGCTCGGTCATATCTCGCCTCCTTGGGCAAACAACACAGCTACCGCATGGGCTTTGAAGACGGCTCCGGCGTTGCCATGAAACGCGACGCCCTGCAAAGACTCAGGCCAGCTTAGGCAGGCGGTGCGGGAAAGACAAGGCCCTTATTCCCACAAATCGTATCGAAGCAACGCGCAGGCGGCGGCGTCATCTGGCAGACGGGCAGGCGTAGAGCCGGTGACACCTGACAGTTTCATCACCCGAACTGCTATCAATAACATAGCTGATCGCGCCCAAACATAAAGGGCTGCAGGCCAAAATGATGCGTAAATAATTGCTGTGGAGGCCGCTGGAATGCGTGGGCGCCCCTGCCCCGCGCAGCTTCATGTCCAATACAGGCATGGAACCGACGAACGACACACCCCAAACCGACCAGCGCCTGACGGCGCTGGAGATCAAGGCCAGCTTTACCGAAGACCTGCTGGACCAGCTCGACAAGGTCATCGTGCGGCAGCAGCAGCAAATTGATGCGTTGGTGCGCGAGGTGGCAGAACTGAAAGCCGGCCCGGTGCGCGACGGCGATGTGACAGTGGGCCGCAGCCTGCGCGACGAGCTGCCGCCGCACTTCTAGGCCTGCCCGCAGCTCAGACACCGAGATGCGCGGCGAGCTGGTCGAGGGTGCCGCCGTAGCCTTGCGTGAGCGACGGCTTGAGCTCTTCGAAATACTGGCGTTCAGCCGCAAGCTCACCAAAGGGTCGCGCGCGCAATGACACGACGGTGCTTCCGTTTTTCTCGGCGAAGGTCACGGTGTTCTCAATTTCCAGGGGGCAGGCTTCGCTGAATGGCGCGCGCGCAATGCCGCAGTGTTCGTTGGCAAACGAGTTCAGCCACACGATGCGTTCACCCTCGGCGATTTCACGGTAATTGAACCGGCCCCACATCGTGGGTGCGCCCGGAAACTTCATGGCGTAGTGAAAAAACCCGCCGGGCCTGAACTCGAAACGCAGCAGGTCGATGGAGCAGCCCTTGGGCCCCCACCACTGCTGGATGTTGCCGGCCTCGCTCCACGCTTTCCATACGCGCTCACGCGGGGCCTTGAACACGCGGTCGATCAGGAACGGGGAAGCCATGGCTGCCTTGCTGTCATTTGCGGGCATGTTTCTTTCCTTTTTTGGGGGTTGATTGAGTTGACTGGGCTGATGACGTGGATGTGTCCGGCTGCAAAAACGCGTCGAGCCTGTCGAAGCTGTCTTCCCAGACATTGCGGTACAGCGCCATCCAGCTGGCGACTTCTTTCAGGGGCGCGGCCTCCAGGCGGCACGGCCTGGTTTGCGCCGCACGTCCGCGCGAAATCAGGCCCGCCCGTTCGAGCACCTTCAGGTGTTTCGAAATGGAAGGCTGCGTCATGTCGAAGGGGGCTGCGAGTTCATTGACCGTCGCTTCGCCGGAAGCAAGCCGGGCGACGATGGCGCGGCGGGTCGGGTCCGCGAGGGCGGCGAACGCCTTGTTGAGGGTGTCTGGGGTCATTACATGGCCAATCGTTTATATAGCTGTTTGGCTATATTAAGGCAGTCAAAACAGGATGTCAACCGCTTGCCTTGGGCCTAACTACCAGAGGTTCTTGCCGTCGATCACCGTCACAGGTGCTTCGGCCGCGTCGAACCCGTCAAAGAGGCGGGCATTGACGCCGATGCGGCGGGTGGTGCCGTCCCAGCTGCCGTCCATCTCGAATGCGGGGCTGTCTGAATAGGTGGACACGCCGCATTCGGCGCAGAAGTGGTGGTCTACCAGCTTGGTCTGCCAGCGGTAGATGGCGTCGCCATCCGTGGGCGTGGTGACATGGAACTGCCCGGGTGTGTAGTACGCCAGCAGCGCACCGCGCCTGGCGCAAAACGAGCAGGTGCAGCGCGTCAGCTGCGCGGGGATTTCGCCGTCAATGCGAAAGGCGTTTTTGCCGCAATGGCAGCTTCCTGTGATCGTCATGCGCCACCTCCTCGGACTGTTGCATCGCCGTCTTCACCTTCCCCGTATTCGTCGTCTTCTTCATCCGTTTCATCTTCTTCATCTTCATCGGCCACGACGCCGGCAATTTCCTCTGCTCCGCCTGCGGCCAAGATGCCTTCGCCCTCTTCATCTTCTGCTTCCGGGTCTTCATCGCCGACGACTTCCCCTTCTTCCAGGAAGTCGGCCTCGTCCATTGTCCGGTCAGGCAGGATGTCGGCATCAGGCCGCTCATCGCCGATGACACCGGCACGCTCGCCGGTGCCGGCAGCGTCGCTGTCGCTGGCCAGCTCTTCGTCGCTGTAGGCACCTAGCGTGTCGCTGCCGGTGTCTGAACTGTCGCCCGGGCCGAGCGACTGTGTGTCTTTTCCGCGCATCCACTGTTCGGGCGGAATGCTGCCACCCGCAATGCTGCTTTTTGCCATGCTGTGCCTTCTTTCATGCTTGTACCGGCGCGAACCACGCGCAATGACGATGGGAAAGGCGCCAACCGCCGCCCCTTGAGATGGCGCTATTTTTTACCCAGGTACTGGCGCACGGCGGAGGCTGAATTGCCGACAGCCTTGACGGCGTCGCGCAGTTGCTGCTCGGTGCAACCCAGGGTTTTGGTCCAGTCGCGAACCTCATAGTCCTGCCCCAGGGCGATGAACCTGCGGTCCACAGCGGTTTCAGTTGTATCGTCAGCCATGACGCATCTCCTAGGGAAAAAACGAATGCTAGGACGAAATGTCTGGGGTAACCTGTAGGACAAAACCCGTCACGCAGGCAGTCCGTCTTCCGCTGCCGGCTGACATCTCCAGGTGCATGCCATGTCACTTCCACCGGATTTCAAGCCTTCAGACTTTTCCATCGGCTCCATCAGCGACCGCCAGCTCGTGAACCTGGCCAAGCTGGCCGGTGCCATGACGGAAGGCGACGCGCTGACGCCGGAGCTGCAGGAATTCACCCTGCTGATCATGGAAAAGTGCGCCGACATCGGCGACAAGTACAAAAGCCAGAAACACGGGCGCACCGCCGGCGACGAGATTCGCGCCCTGTTCGGGGTTTACTGACCACCCTGTGGGCGGCAGACCCACGCCGCCGTCCCTGTCAATTTGCTACCAAATTAATAGCTGCTTGCGCTTATCCCTATTGGGCTGAAGGCCAGTTTGATGCATAAACCAGCCGTGGCTAGCCGCCGGCTTCCGTCGCCGGGTGCGCACCCGGCACTGCAGCGCCCGTGCGAAGCAGCACGGCAGCCAGCAAGGCTGCACATGCCGCAAACACCGCACCGATGACAAACGCCAGCTGGTAGCCGCCATTGAGCGCCACCACGGCATCGGCACCCGCACCGGCCAGCGAACCGGTGCGCGCCGCCGCCAGGCTGGCCAGCACCGCCAACCCCAACGCGCCGCCCATCATGAAGGAGGTATTGACCACGCCCGAGGCAATACCGGACTCGGCTGGGTCCACGTCGCTCATGGCGGCCAGCAACACCGGGTTGAAGGCCATGCCGGCCCCCAGCCCCAGCAGCAGCATGCCGGGCAACACGTCGAGCACAAAGCCGCCGCCCACCGGCGCACGCGCGAACAAGGCCAGGCCCAGGGCGGCCAGCAGCAGGCCGGCAGACAGCGGTGCGCGTATGCCGAAACGCATGACGATTTTGGCCGACAGGCCGAGCGAGAACGCGGCCATGATCAGGTTGGCGGGCAAAAAGCCCAGGCCGACCTGCAGGGCGCTGTAGCCCAGCACCAGTTGCATATACAACGCCGAAATAAAGAACCAGGCAAACATGGCCGCGGCCCACAGTACGCCGACCACGTTGGCGGTAGCGACGTTGCGCAGGCGGAAAAGGCCCAGCGGGACCAGCGGTGTCGTGACCTTGGCTTCGATGGCCAGGAAGATCGCCATCAGCACTGCGGCAACACCCAGCAAACCGAGTGTCTGGCCTGACAGCCAACCGGCTTCGTTGCCGTTGACGATGCCGTAGACCGCCAGCATCAGCGCGGTGGTGACGGTGACGGCGCCCCACACGTCAAGCCGCGCGCCGGTGGCCTGCCCCTTGCCGCCGGGCAGCAGGAACAGGCACAGCGCAAACACGGCGCCGCCTATGGGCAGGTTGACCAAAAAGATCCAGTGCCAGTTGAGCGAATCGGTCAGCACGCCGCCCAGCAGCACACCGATGCTGCCGCCGCCGGCACAGACAAAGCCGTAGACACCCATGGCTTTGGCGCGCTCGGCCGGTTCGGTGAAGAGGTTCATGATGAGCGACAGCGAAATCGCCGACACCACCGCGCCGCCCAGGCCCTGCACCGCACGGGCCACCACCAGCAGCACCTGCGAATTGGCCAGGCCGCAGGCCAGCGAGGCCACGGTGAACAGCGTGAGCCCCGCCAGGAACAACCTGCGCTGGCCATACAGATCGCCCAGCCGGCCGCCCAGCAGCAAAAAACCGCCGAAGGTCAGCATATAGGCGTTCACCACCCAGACGAGCGAGGTCTCGGTAAAGCCGAGGTCTGTGCGGATGGATGGCAGCGCCACATTCACGATGGTGGTGTCGAGCACGATCATCAGCACGCCCAGGCAGAGCACCACCAGTGCCCACCAGCGCTTTCGGGTTTCCATGTTGTGTGTCATCTGCAGTTTCTCCCCGGTTCAATGAAGGTCGATCGGCGTCATCAGCGGAATCAATTCATGAGGCTCGTCTGGTTCGCAAACCCGGATGCTATCAAATCAATAGCTGGTTGCGCGCGTTCATATTGCTCTGGAGATCATTTTTATGATGAACACGCCGCAGGAGCGGTGCGGGGTGCCTGTGTCCTACAAGCGCAGCCGGATTTGGCGGATAGAAGCCGGGCATCCGGCTGGCTAATTTAGCGGTCAGGAAACGGGAGCACCGTGGCCCTCCCGGCACCCTGGCATAGCCCCGGCATGGCGGAAAGCAGGCGCCGGCTGGATCAGCGGTTGAGAATATGCAGGATGTTGCCGTCCGGGTCCTTGAACCAGGCGCCTTTGAAGTCGCCCGCGACATGCGCATCGCCTTGCAGCGTCATGCCGGGCATGTCGTAGTGTTCAAACACCACGCCTTTGGCCTTGAGCGCCTTCAGGATGTTGTCGAATTCGTCGCCCACGCCCCACGTGGCGGATGTGGCCTTGTTGGTGCCGGCGAAAGACGAGACATACACCACCACGGTGGCGGTGCCGCTCTGGTAGGTGAGCACGCCCTCTTCGGCGGTGTCCAGCGGCGTGAGGCCGAGCGTGCTTCCATAAAATTTCTTCGCCGCCGCAAGGTCCCTGACGGCGATGGTGGCCATGGCGTTTCGGTTGGCAAGCATGATTGGATGATGGCTCCTTTCAGCTCCCATGTTTGTGGCCGCGCCGGGGCATGTCAACCCTGGCCCAGCGGGAAAAATGTGTCCTTGTGTACGTGCACCGGACTCCGCATGCAAAGAAATGTATCCACGCTCCGCCGGCAGGTAAACCGGCGCAACACCCTGCAAGAACACTGGTATTGGGTACGGGGATAGCATCCAATGGTGACTGACCACACTCCCTTAGGAAGCCCATGCACGCGACAACCAACACCCCCACCAATACGCCTTCCAGCCTGAACCACCACCGCATCTGGATGCCGGTCTCCTTGCTGGCCCTGGCCACCGCGGCAGCCTTGCTGGCCGCGCAGGCACAAGCCCAGACCGCTGAGCCGGCCATGGCAGCGCCCGCTCCCGCCGCCGCGCCCGCTTCCACGCCGGCGCCGACAACAGTCACCTATTACGAGCCCAAAGACCTGGAGCGCGCCTTCAAGTTCATGGACAAAACCGGCGATGGGAAGGTCAGCCGCGACGAGGCATCGAACTTTCGAGGCGTCTCCAGGCATTTTGACGAGGCCGACGTCAACAAGGACGGTTTTCTCTCGCGTGAGGAATTCGACAACGCAATGAACCGCAGCAAGGCGCGTTGAACCAGTTGAACATGCACATCGAAGTGTGATGCAAAGGCAGCGAGCCGTCTTCCTGGAGAAGATCAGGCCGACTCATCGGCATGATGAGTGACGTTCCTGGCCCAAAGCGAGAGCGGCCTGAACTTCGAGAAAAGCCAGAGGCCGAAAACACAGGCGGTACCAAGAGCGACCGTGAGAAACCCCGTCATCAGAATGCCTACGACGGGCCCAAGCACGAAGCCCATCACTCCGTATACCTGTCGGCCGTTCCACTGCACCGTGTTGAAACCGAATCCAGCGAGAACGCCAAACACCACACAGAGGGGCAACAAGGAGAAAACCAGGCCGATGAAGACCAATTTGTAGACGGAGCCCACATACAGACGGGTTAGCGAAATTCGTGTGAACAAGGGAGCTCCTTTTTTTTAAAGCGCAGCGTTTGACAAAGATGAAGACCGGCAACCGGCGAGGCCCACCATGGGGTCAGCCGCCTCACAGGGAGCATCGGACGCCCACCACGATATTGACGCGGCCGGGCTCCCAATCCGTCTCGCGCCAGCGGTACACACCGGGCGCCACGACCGTGAGTTCCCACTCGAGTGGCCGGCCGGATTCCTTGAGACGCTTCTCCCCCTCGTATTGAATCACCAGGGTAGTTGGGCCCGCAGACAATACTGTGGCGCGTGAGCCTTCGGTTTCCCCGAGCGCTGTCTTCCATTTGCGATCGTATGTGATGTCCAGAACCGTTCCATCCCGGCTGAGCTGCATGCGCATTTTGAGGTTGCCGGGCGCGCACGCGGGCTCGGTGTTGTAGCTCTCGGCCCAAAGGCCCGCGAGCTGGTTCGAATCAAAGGGAAAAGACGCGGGGTTGGCCGCGGCGTGTGTCACGCTCGACAACAGCAAGGCAAGGACAGAAACAAAAATTTTGAACATGGGTAACACGCAAAGGGTTGGATTTAGTGGATGAGCGACCGTTGCAAATATCGCACATTCTCATAAAAAGCCGCGCCCGCCCGGCGGATTCCACCAACGAGATGACCCATGAACGCTATTTCTTCCGGTAAACATACCAGGCCGCGAAGGCGGTGAAAACGCCAATGATCCCCACGATCACCATGAAGCCGTGAGGATGTTCGGCCAGGGGGATGCCGCCCACATTCATTCCCAGCAGGCCGGCAACAATATTGATGGGGAGCGCCAGTACCGTGACCATCGTCAGGATGAAGACGCTGCGGTTGGTTTCCTCGCTGACCTGTGCTGCAATTTCTTCTTGCAGGAGCTTGATGCGCTCTTTCAGTTCGGACATGTCCCTGATGGTCAATGAGAATTCTTCCGTCGCCTGGCGGAGCTCCTCCAGGTCGTGCTCGCTGACCCATGGCGGCGGCAACCGCAGCAGGCGGAAAAGCGCACCGGGCTCCGGCGCGAGCAGCCTCTGCAGCCGCACCAGCACCCGACGCAACTTGCCCAGGTCAGCCCGGCGGTTATGCAGCCGGCCGACCAGGAATTTGTCTTCCACCACATCCACCTGGACAGTGGCGTCACGCACGATGCGCACCAGCACATCGCCCTGTTCGCGCAGCAGCTGGTTCAGAAATGACACCGATGACGCCAGCGGCTTGCCGTTCTTGATGGCGTCACGCATGCGGTCGATGGAACGCAGGGGATGGGAGCGCGCGCTCAGTGCCATATGGGGCGCCACGTTCAGCCACAGGCTGGACATCTCAGCCGGGTCAAACGCGAATTCATACGCCACGTCGTTGACGACAGCAATCAGTGTGTCGTGCGCATCTTCTATGCGGGTGGATCTTGAACCCGCATGCAGGGCCTCGAAAAACTCGGGTACGGCGTGCAAATGCTTGCGGATGCTCGCCTCCGCCGCGGCGTCACTCAGGTTGAAGTGCAGCCAGACGAAATCTGATTTTCCCTTGGGTCTTTCGTCCTGCAGCCAGGCGGCCGCCTCCAAAAGATCTACCGGTATGCCGGGTGCGCCGTTTTCAAACCTGTAGCCGCAGAGCAGGCCGGTTCTGTCGGCGCCGTAAGTGATGTCCATTCAGAAGTGGCGTGAAGTAGTCAAAATTGGAGTGAATCGGACACGGCAGGCGCAGGGCAGCCGGTATCGGGCGACCTGCCCCGGACAGTGGCGGTCATACAGTGTGTTGCCTTTGCATGACGGTTCGGTGACAGTGCCGTGACCGCGTTCTTCAGGCGCCTGGCCGGGCGGTGCATGCCCACTGCATACCGGGTTGTCACTGAGCTCCAATGCGCCTCATAATTTCAGGCCAGGCCGGCAGCACCTCAGGCCTCGCCTGGTTCCTTCACATCACCGACGGAGACGATATGGCCACCCACGAATTGTTTGCCTACCTTCATGTCAAAAATGCTGCAAAGGCCATGGCGTTTTACACCTCGGTTTTTGGCGCTACGGAAAAATTCCGGCTCACAGAACCCGATGGCCGCATCGGCCATGCCGAACTGGACTTTGACGGCGCCACGCTGATGGTGTCGGAAGAATTCCCGGAGTACGGCACCCGGGCGCCCGATGCCGGCGCGCCGGCCACCGTCACGCTGCACCTGCATGTGGACAACTGCGATGAGGTGATTGCACGTGCGCTGAAAGCCGGCGCCACGCTGGAAATGGCGGCGCAAGACCAGTTTTACGGTGAGCGCTCAGGCAGCTTTCGCGACCCGGCAGGCTACCGGTGGAGTGTGGGGCACAGCATTGAAACCGTGTCGCCGGAGGAAATGCAGCGCCGTTATACCGCGCTGATGACCACGCCTTCCGCGTGAATTTGCTATGAAAAATATAGCTGCTCGCGCAAGCCAGTAAAGGCTAAATCCCGGATTTATTCACTAGCGCGCTAGAAACCCCGTAGCCTGCCGCGGGCCCGGTACAGGTTCAGGCTTCGTCCGTAGGCGATTCCGCAGAATTGCTTTGCCCGAGCACGCGCCGCAAGGTTTCGAGGAGCTCGGTGTTGGAAGTCTTGGCCTTGACCAGCACGGCGGCCGCCCGCGTGGCTTGAAGCCTGTCCACCTCCAGTGCCGAGAAAATCACCACCGGCGGCGGGCCGTCCATCGCCTCAACGTCCTTGAGCAAGTCCCAGCCCGAACCGCCCGGCAGGCTGAGGTCCAGCAGGACCAGGTCAAAGCGCTGTTCCTTCAGCCGGTCACGTGCTTCCTGCACCGTGTCGGCAAAGACGAAGGTTGCAAACCCCTGGGCAATGGTCGCTGCGATGCGCTGGATGTCCGGATCGTCTTCAACATGCAGGATGACGGCGCGGGCTTCGACCGAACCGGCAATGGCGCGCCGCACGCCCAGCACGAGCATGTTCTCATCGATGGGTTTTTCCAGCCAGTCCGATACGGTCAGGGACTGTTCGTTGAACTGGATCCGCCCCTCGGCCGCCGAGGCCGACACCACCACGATGGGCACGTCGCGTGTATGCAGCTGGGCGCGCAGCGCCCTGATCAGCGCAATGCCGTCCTGGTCGGGCAGCTTCAGGTCTATCGTGACGGCGGCGTACCGCCTTTTTGCCAGCTCCGCGACGGCCTGTCTGGCTGTGTACACCATTTCGGTATCAAAACCACCCTTGTCGAGCATCATGCTGATCAGGCGGGAGATGTCCGGGTCGTCCTCGCAAACCAGGACGCGCGGCCGCTGTTCGACCAGTGCCGAGAAACCTGAAGTACGCTCCGGCGAATCCACCCATTCGGGCAGTTCAAAGAAGAAGGTGGTGCCGACCCCGGGGTCGGTATGAAAACCGATGCTGCCGCCCAGGCGCTCGATGATGGCCCGTGAAATATTGAGGCCCAGGCCCGTGCCGCCCTTTTGCCGTGTATCGGAGGAGTCGGCCTGGGAGAATTTCTGGAAGATGCGGTTGCGGAATTCCTCCGGAATGCCGGGCCCGTGGTCCCGCACCTCGACGCGTATGCCCGTTTCGCTGCGAGCCACGTGAATATCCACCGTGCCGCCTTCGGGCGAGAACTTCATCGCATTGGACAGCAGGTTGGTCACCACCTGCGTCAGCCGGTCGCTGTCGACCCTGACCTGCAGGTCCTCGTCGGGAAACTCGAGCTGCAGGTGCACATTCTTCGCCGCGCCGTAGCCTTCGTTGGCGGCCAGCGCCTGCTCCAGCAAAGGCCTGAGTTCGATGGCCTGAAAATCCAGGGTCATCTTGCCGGACTCGATCTTCTCGATGTCCAGGATGTCATTGATCAGCCGGATCAGGCGCTCACAGTTGGTTTTCGCGATGCCCACCAGCGTCTTGACGGCGTCGGGCAGCTGGCCGGCAACACCGCCGGAGATCAGGCCCAGCGAGCCCCGGATCGAGGTGAGCGGCGTGCGCAGCTCATGGCTGACCGTCGAGACGAATTCACTCTTCATGCGGTCAATGCGCTTGAGTTCGGTGACGTCATTGGCCAGCGTGTAGAAGCCGATCACCTTGCCTTCGTCGGCGCCGTCGCCGTAGCGCGGGAAATAATTGACCACGTAGTCGCGCATGCCGCCGCGGGCGGTTTTCTGCGATCGCTCGTAGACCACCGGGTAGCCCTGCAGCACCTCTTCCACCCTGGGCTTGACCAGCGCGTACATCTCGTCGCCCAGGATTTCCCGGATGGTCTTGCCTTCGAGCTGCGCTTGCGTCATGCCGAAGACTTCCTCGTAGGCCCGGTTATGAAAGCACAGACGCTGGTTGGCGTCAGCGTAAGTGATCCAGGCCGGCACGGTATCGGTGATTTCGCGCAGCTGCGCTTCGCTGGTGCGCAGGGCCTCGGTGACACGGCGGATTTCGGTGGTGTCGCGTCCCGTGCCGCGGTAGCCGGTGAATTTTCCGTTGGCGTCGAATTTCGGCACGCCGCTGATGCTGAAGTAGCGCGGCCGCCCCTTGGAGTCGCGCCGTGTACTTTCAAGGTCGCGGAAAACCTCGTGCCGGGCTATTTTGGCCTTGTACTCGGCCAACGCACCGGCTTCGATGTTGATGTAGTCGAGCTCCCAGGCAGTCTTGCCATGGGCCGATTTCGGGATGCCGGAGGCGCTTGGGGCTTCGCCGGGAACCTCGACGAAGCGGAAGTTTTCGTCCTGCTCCCAGAACCAGTCGGAGGCCAGCGCCGTGAGTGCGCGAAAGCGTTCTTCGCTTTCACGCAGAACCTGCTCGGTCTGCTTGCGCTCGGTGATGTCCTGGATCTGCGCGATAAATTGAAGCGGCTTTCTGTCTGCATCGCGCACAAGGGAGCAGCTCATGTAGCCCCATACAGTACGGCCGGACTTGTGGATGTAGCGCTTTTCGACGTGGAACGATTCGATTTCGCCAGCCAATGCCCTGCGGCGCTGCTCCAGGTCCCAGGCAATATCGTCGGGATGGGTCAGGTCATGGATGGTGCGCGACAGCATTTCCGCCTCTGAATACCCCAGCATCTGGCAAAAAGCGGCGTTGACCTTCAGCCGGCGCGAGTCGATGCCGATCAGCGTCATCCCGATGGCCGCATGTTCAAACGCATTGCTGAACTGCTGGTCACTGACCGTGAAGACATCGTTGTCCGTGCTGATGGGGCCAGCCCCCTTGGGACTTACTTCTCCGGCGTCCTCGAACGTACTTGCGCTGTCTGTCAGCGCAACGCCTGAATCGTCAAACACGTCCCCCTCAGCCGGCATGGCACCGGCCTGCTCGCCTCCGAGCGTGAAATAAAAGGTACTGCCCTCACCCACTGCCGACTTGGCCCAGATTTTTCCGCCGTGGCGGGTGATGATGCGTTTGACCGTGGCCAGCCCGATGCCGCTGCCGGCGAACTCTTCCGGTGAATGCAGCCGCTCGAAAGTGCCGAAGAGCTTGTCGGCATACGCCATGTCGAAGCCGGCACCGTTGTCCCGCACAAAATACACCACCTGGTCCTCGGCCCCTGCTTCTTTTCCGACCAGGATTTCGGTGTGCGGTTTTTTCGAGGTGAACTTCCATGCATTGGCGATCAGGTTCTCCAGCACCTGACGCAGCAATGCAACGTCCGCCCGGCCCCACAGGTTGGGCTCGACGGTGATCCGCACCCGGCGGTCAGGATCGTTTTCCGTCCACTGCTTGATGATCTTGGCCGCCTCGGTACTGATGTCGACAGACTCCCAGTTCAGGCTGGTCCGCGACAACTGGGCCAGGGACAGCAAGCCATCGGTCAGCTCACCCATGCGGCGCACACTGCTGCGTATGCGGCCCATGAAATGATGTGCGCGCTCACCCGATTCAGGTGGAACCGCTTTTTCAAGCAGCGCACAAAATCCGTCGATGGTGCTCAACGGTGTCCGCAAGTCATGCGCCACGGAATAAGAGAAGGCCTCGATCTCCCGGGTGGCGACTTCCAGCTGGGCGGTCCTGCGCAGCACGCGCTTTTCCAGGTTGACGTTCAGCCGGACGATTTCCTGCTCCGCCTGCCGGCGCTTGCTGATGTCGGTAATGGTGCTGACATACCCCGACGGGGCGCCGTTCCCGTCCACCAGGGGCTGCACGTTGATCAGTGCCCAGAACTCACTGCCGTCGGGCCTGCGATGGCACACCACACGGTTCAGCTGTGGCTGGCCGGTACGCACGGCGACAACACTGGGCCACTCTTCCCTGGGCATTGGCGTGCCGTCTTCGCGGAATCTTTGCCATTCCGGCTCGACCGAAGTCTGGCCTTTGAGCTGGGCCAGGGCCAGGCCGAGGATGCGCTCTGCACTGGCATTGCAATCAACAATATGCCCCTGGGCGTCCCGCAGGATCACGCCTTCGGCCAGCGCACCCACAACCGCCCGGAAGCGGGCCTCGCCGACCCGCAGCGCGATCTCCACTTCCTTGCGTGACGTGATGTCGGCACCCACACCCCGATAACCCGCAAAGGTTCCATCGTCGCCAAACACCGGTTCCCCGCTGACGCTTCGGTAAATGACGCTCCCATCCTCCTTGGTCAGCCGGTATTCAAAATTGCGGAACGGCAAATGCGCCTGTAACACCGCCTTGTGCTCTTCCCATGTGCCGACAAGCGGTGTGGAGTTGGGGAGGTCCCATCGGCATTGCCCCTCTCCAATGACCTGGGTTCCCAGGGCGAAGCGTTGCGGATCATTGGAGACAAAAACGTTGCGGAAGTTTGTGTCCTGTTCCCAGTACCAGTCGGACGAAAGACCGGTGAGGCTGCGAAAGCGCTCTTCGCTGCGGCGCAGTTTGGCCTCGGCCTCCAGCCGCGCGGTGATGTCGCTGCCCACGCCCCGATAGCCGGTGAAGCGGCCTTTGGCGTCCACCATCGGCTCTCCGCTGATGGACAAGGTCACGCGCTTGCCGTCTTTTTCTACGCGTTCGTATTCAAAGTTGCGGAAGACTTCGTGGCGCTCCAGCAGAGCGCGATGGCGGGCCCACATCTCCTGGTTGGCCTGGCTGTGGTCGATCTCCCAGCGTGTTTTACCGATGTGCTCACTGATGGCGCGCCTGGCTTCTTCCGTCTGGCCGCCGGACAGCTTGGTGAAGCGGAAATTGGCATCGGTTTCCCAGTACCAGTCGGACGAAAGACTGGTCAGGCTGCGGAACTGCTGTTCGCTGCTGCGCAAGCGCTCTTCGTCCGCCAGCTGCTGGGTGATGTCCTCCGCCGTAACAAGGACGTGTGTCACCACACCACTGGAATCTTTCAGCGGAACCTTGCGCATGTGCACACGGATGACGCCCTTGTGCTTGGTCTGGACAAGGCGGTCGGGGAATTCCTGCATCTTTCCGGCAGCGATCAGGGCGAGATCCGAGGCATGCATGTTGTGGGCATGGGCCTTGGGCCACAGATCATGGACGGTATGGCCCAGCGCTTCCGCCCGAGTGAAACCATAAAGCTCTTCCGCCGCGCGATTCCATGCGACATAACGGTGGTCCGTGACGGCTTTCAGGTTCATGGCGATCGGAATGTTTTCAACGATGTCGTCGAGCAGGCGGGCGACTTTGCGTTCTTTTTCCTCCGCGCGCCTGCTGGCCGTGACATCGCGCGTAATACCCCGATAACCCATGAACTCCTGATGCTTGTTGAACACCGGCACGCCGCTGATGGAAAAATAATGCGCGACGCCATCCTCCAGCACGCGTATGTATTCGAAATCGCGAAAGGGCTTGCGTTCCGCCAGCACGGCGCGGTGGTCTTCCCATGACATGGTGACCGGCAGGGCGCCAGGCAGTTCCCAGCGGCATTTGCCGACGGAACTGTCGAGATCCTTATCTTGTGACTTGCTGCTGTACTCGGCCGTGAAGTCAGTAAAACGGTACTCCGCGTCCTGCTCCCAGTACCAGTCTGCCGAGACGGTGGCGAGGCTGCGCAAGCTGCTGATGTCGTCCCTGAGCGATTCGACCAGTCGCTGCTGCTCAACGATCTCAAGCTTCAACGCATCATTGGCGGCTGCCAGCGCAAGCGCTTCAGCCTGCATGCGCTGCTGGGATTGCTCTGCCGTCTCGTCGCGTTTCATCGCGGCACCTGACGGGTAACCGTGCCGGGCCGATGCGGCAGGGGCATGGGCGCACCCATCAGGCCAGGCTCACGGTGGACTGCGGTGAATGCGCTTGGCAAACTGGGGTTCATCCGCCGGTGGTGACTTTCTTTGCAAAGGTGCGCGGCTCCATCGAGGCCCCGCTTTCTGTAGCTGCCGCACTGCAAGTGTGTAATGCTGCATTTAATTGCGCTATAGGACAACACCCTGATTTCTTTTGACCGTGCCTTCCATTAGATTGGCCTGGTTTTTGCATACTTAAGACCTCCTCTTATAGCAATCAATAGGTCCTCGGAATTACACGAATTGCCGTTCGGTATTTGGCAATTATTACCATCACTCCATTCAGGCAGTCTGGGGGTATTCCAGTGCCAGCCCGGCCGCTTGCCAGGCGTCGATGCCGCCATGCAACGGCCTGACATTGCTGAACCCGGCCGCCATCAGGCGCTTGGCCACCAGGGCTGCAGAAGCATCGTTGGGGCAAGCGCAATAAACGACCACGGCGACATCGTGCGGGATATCAAGCGATGCACGGGTACGGTCCAGGTCCGACCAGACCAGCGCTCCCGGAATAATGCCGCCACCGGCACGCGCCAGCTCCGTGCGCACGTCCAGGATAACGGCAGGCTTGTTCTGCTGCGTGAGCTGCAGCAGCTCCTGCGGTGAAATGCGGGCCATGCGCAGCTGCCGATAAAAGCGCTGCCGCTGCCACCATTTGTGCAACAGAAAGAGCGCAAATGCAGCCAGCAGCACCATCAGCCCGATGCGTCCCATCTGCTCGAAAATGGCCAGCACGTCGGCCACCGCGTCATGAAAAATCATGCCGATCCCCACGCCGGCACCGGCGTAAAGCGTTGCGCCCAGCGCATCAAAAACCAGAAAGCGGCCGAAGGGAATGCCGGTGCGTCCGGCCAGCGCTGTGGCGAGCGAAGCAAACCCGGGAATGAACTTCGCCAGGATGAGCGACTTGACACCCCAGCGCGTGAAGATGGATTCGGTTTGCCGCACGCAGGAGTCGGGCGACAGGGAAATGCGGCAAAGCGTTTTGAGCACGCGGCTGCCGTAGCGGTGACCGGCCCAGTACCAGACGCTGTCCGCGGCCAGGCAAGCCAGTACGGCGGTGAAAATGAGGCCTGCTGCGGAGTATTGGCCGTTAAAGCTCAATGCGCCGGTGAGGATCAATACCGGATAGGCCGGGATCGGCAAGCCGAGCTGTTCCAGCCCGACATTCAGGAAAACGGCGGCGAGCCCGTAGTGCTCGAGCCACACAATGATCTGTTCCATGGAGTCGCGTTACTTTCTGCGAGGGTCGTTGCGGGCTGCAAAGCCGTTCAGCCCCGCTTTTGTTGCCCGTTCATGCAATGTAGACGGCTACAGCGCAGCAGTAAATGGTGGCCCGGGGAATGTTCTTTTTCCATGGGAAGAACAATTCGGACAATTCGGGTTATTTGGGCTGATTTTGGGAGGCGGCGCCCGGCGCCTGCGCTACCATGAACCCTTCCCCTGTTCACGTGACTCAGAGAGCGACTACCGATTGAAATACCTTGTGGCTGTCCGGGCCCTGTGCGAGTTCACGGCCAAGCATGGCGACCTGGACCTGCGCTTTACGCCGTCACCCTCCGCACCGGAAGGCATGGCCGGGCACGCCATGGTGGCATCGCGCCGTGCAGAGTCTTCAGAGTCCTATCAGGCCGAAGTCAGCCTGGAGGGCGAGTACAAGACCCTGAAGGTGCGCGGCCGTGCCGACGGCTACGACCCTGAACGCAACCAGCTTGAAGAGGTCAAAACTTTCCGGGGCGACCTGCACGCCATGGCCGACAACCGCCGGCACCTGCACTGGGCACAGCTGAAGATTTACGGCTGGCTGCTTTGCGAAGCCAAAAAGCTGCAGGACGTCAACCTGACACTGGTGTACTTTGACGTGGCCAGCACACAGGAAACACCGCTGACCGAACATTTCTCCGCCGCGT
The DNA here is from genome assembly GCF_056403595.1 of Polaromonas sp. P2_G11. Taxonomy (NCBI): domain Bacteria; kingdom Pseudomonadati; phylum Pseudomonadota; class Betaproteobacteria; order Burkholderiales; family Comamonadaceae; genus Polaromonas; species Polaromonas sp. P2_G11. Next base: position 478,448 of record NZ_JBFUFE010000001.1, read on the forward strand.
CGCTCAAGGAGTACTTTGAAACGCAGTGCGAGCGCTTCCTGGCCTGGGCCAACCAGGAGCTAGCACACCGCCAGGCGCGTGATGCTGCGCTCGCCACGCTGGCATTTCCGCACCCTGCATTCAGGCCGGGTCAGCGTGAACTGGCCGAAGCGGTTTACAAAACAGCCCAGGCCGGCACCTGCCTGATGGCACAGGCGCCCACAGGCATCGGCAAAACCATTGGCACGGTGTTCCCGCTGCTCAAGGCTGTGCCGAAAAAGCAACTCGACAAGCTGTTTTTTCTGGCGGCCAAAACGCCGGGCCGCAGGCTGGCGCTCGACGCGCTGGACCGCATCAAAGACAGCACGGCGGCCCTGCCGCTGCGCGTGCTGGAGCTGGTGGCGCGTGACAAGGCCTGTGAACACCCGGACAAGGCCTGCCACGGCGACGCCTGCCCGTTGGCCAAGGGCTTTTACGACCGGCTGCCCCAGGCGCGCAGCGCTGCAGTGCAGCATGCCGCCGCACAAGGCCCGCTCGATAAAGCAGCGCTGCGTGAACTGGCGCTGGCCCATCATGTGTGCCCTTACTACCTGAGCCAGGAACTGGTCACCTGGTCGGATGTGGTGGTGGGCGACTACAACTATTACTTCGACACCAGCGCGCTGCTGCACGGCCAGGCCGTGGGCAACCAGTGGCGCGTAGGCGTGCTGGTGGACGAAGCGCACAACCTGGTGGAACGTGCGCGCAAGATGTACTCAGCCACGCTGAGCCAGGCGCAGCTCCAACAGGTGCACGCCACCGCGCCCCGCGCCGTTCGCGGCGCACTGGAGCGGCTCAACCGCAGCCTGCTGGAATTGCAGGAGGCGCAGCAGGCGCGGGGCGAGGCCTACCAGGTCCATCCCGAGCTGCCCGTACCTTTTCTGAAAACTCTGGCGCAGGCGCTGACCCAGATCACCGACTTCCTGCTGGCCAACCCGACCCGCATGGACGGCGAACTGCAGGATTTTTATTTCGAGGCACTGCACTTTTCGCGCATGGCTGAAGACTTTGGCGAACACTCGCTGTTTGACGTGACGCTGCAGCAGGAAGCCGGCCGCGACGCGCTGGGCCAGGTACTCGGCCAGCAGCTCGCGGTGCTCAACATCCGCAATGTGGTGCCTGCGCCCTTCCTGGCGCCGCGTTTTGCCGCCGCGCAGTCGACGGCACTCTTCTCTGCCACGCTAAGCCCGCAAAACTACTACGCCGACACGCTCGGCCTGCCGGCCGGCACGGTCTGGACAGAGGTGGAATCGCCCTTCCTGGCTGAGCAGCTGCAGGTCTCGGTGGTGAGCGACGTCTCCACGCGCTTTCAACACCGTGACGATTCGCTTTCGCCCATCGTCGACCTGATGGCCCGGCAGTATGAAAGCCGGCCCGGTAATTACCTGGCGTTCCTGAGCAGCTACGACTACCTGCAAAAACTGGTCACGCTGTTCCGGCGGCGCTACCCGCATATTCCCGTGTGGGAACAGACGCGCGGCATGGAAGAAGCCGCGCGCGACGCCTTCCTGGCGCGCTTCACGCAGGCCTCGCAAGGCATCGGCTTTGCGGTGCTGGGCGGCTCGTTCGCCGAAGGCATAGACCTGCCGGGCGACCGGCTGATAGGCGCGTTCATCGCCACACTCGGTTTGCCGCAGGTCAATGCTGTGAACGAGCAAATCCGCGAGCGCATGGGTGTCAACTTCGGCGCGGCCCAGAGCTACGACTACACCTACCTTTATCCCGGTCTGCAGAAAGTCGTGCAGGCGGCCGGACGGGTCATACGCACCACCTCGGATCGCGGCGTGGTCTATCTCATGGACGACCGCTTCACACGGCCCGAAGTACAAAGCCTGCTGCCGGGATGGTGGAAGGTGGCGCGGCTGCGCGCCAGGCGGCGGGAACCGGCCGCGGCGTTGTCGGCGCCCCACTCACTGAATCACTAAAGCAAAAGCCCGCGTCCGCGGGCTTTTGCCTGCACGACCGTGAAGGCCGCTCACCATGCGGGGCCTAGAACACGCCCAGCAGCATGAGGATAAGAACCACACTAAGGGGAACACCCAGTAACCAGGCAATGAGAGGCATTTGATTCTCCTGAAAGTTGTCAAATTGAAGACAACTTCAATGTAGATTGCGTCCGGGGGCGGCCATGCCAGCCTGAAGGCTTGCTGCAAGTAAGGAATCGCTGACGCGCGTGTAGTTGTGGACCCTGGCCGCTTGCAGTCCAGCAGGGAAACACCCGGAATTCAAGGAAAATTGACCTGCAGGTCAATCGGCACAGGCGCCAGCAGCTCCTAAAATGATAGCAATCTTGCCATCTCAATCAGCAAGGAATACTGTTTGCCGTTCTGACAGTTGCCATAAACCACAGGCCAGGGGGCCGGCAGCGTCAAGGCGCGCAGAGGCCGCAGAGGCGTTAGCGAAGCTGTTATGGGAATTTAGTTAGCGCTGGCTGAATTGCAGCGCGCCCAGCATGCGCTGCACGGGCTGGGTTTCAGGCAGGACGTACACCACGCCATGGCTTTTCCCCAGCACGGGATTCACGACGGCTTCGTAAAAATTGACGGGCACTACGACACACCCCAGCGAGATGCGGTTGTCGTCAGGTGTTTCAGAAGCCAGCCGCTCTGCGCGGCGTTCTGCCGGAGCTGCAGGACGAAGGCGGTGGATTGCCAGCTTGGCCGTGTAGTCGATCCACACAATAGCCTCGCCGTGAAGATTGTGGCCGGGCTCCGAAACGTAACGGCCCGCCGGCGTGGTGCGTTCGTCTGCGCGCAGGCTGGCGACGTTGCGCTGCTCCATGCCCGGTACCGTGTGGTCGCCGGGTGTCAGGCCGGTCAATGCCGGCGATGCGCCGCGCAATTGCCCCGTGGCGTCAAACACAAAAATGCGCCCGCCCTTTTTATCAACCACCACAAATGGCAGGCCCTGGTTATCGCGTGCGTTCATGATCCAGCGCAGGGCGTAGCGTGCATCGGCCGATGCCGCCACCAGTGTCATGTCAGCGGAATTGCCGGCACCCGGCACCGGCATCACGGCATCGGGGCTGCGCACCGGTTGCAGGTCTGTGGGAGTGGCGGACACCCATGCGGGAATCGCAGCGAGAAAGGCAATGGCCGCCGTGCAGACGGTTTTTGCGCGCAGTGCCTTTCCTTTGAACAACATCCTGATCCCGTGGGTTGAATTCATTGCCTTGTGCGGAGCACATGAAAAAGCCGGCCTCGAACCTTTTGGGTAGGAGCCCGGCTGTGGTTGCACCATGTTAGCGATGCAAGAAAATGTTCACAACGGAAAAACCCTGAAATCCTCCGGATTTTTGCTATGCTTTTAATAGCAACAAATCGTTTACTGCATTGCCATGCATGCTTTTTTTGCAGCCAAATTTAGCTACTCAGGAATTTGGTAACAGCGACCACATGTGGGCATTTTCCGCATTGAAGATGCGAGCGCGCAACAATACGTCAGGGGTTGTTACAACTCGCTCTTCGCGCGAGGTGATCGAAAGAGCGAGCAGGCGGTGTCAGGCGGCGGGGCGAAGCCCCTGTTTTGCGGCAAGCGCATGGGCGGCAGGAAAAACCTCAGCCAGTGGTTTGATTTCCGGCAAAACGTAAATCACGCCATAGCTCGCATTGAACGCGGGCTTGAGTACATCTTCGAAAAATGCCACCGGCATGTTGATGCACCCGTAGGAAATACGGTTGTCCTCGGTACCGGGAGACGCAAGCCTTTCCAGCCGGCGCTCTTTGGGCTCCAGTGTTCGCACGCGGTGCATGGAAACAGCCGCCTCGTAATCCACCCAGACAACATCTTCGCCCAAGGTGTTGCGGCCAGGCTCCCCCATAAACCGGCCCGCCGGTGTGGTGCGTTCGTGGGGCTGCACCTGCGCAATGGGCCGCCCGCCGATACCGGTCACGGAATCATCGCCGACCGCCGCACCGATCAGCACGGGCGTGGCGCTGCGCAACTTGCCGGAGGGTTCGAAAACAAAAACCTTGGTATTTATCTTGTCGAGGATGACAAAGAAAAGCCTGCGGTTGTCCCCGGAAGCAACCACCCAATTGGCGACCTGCCGCGCCTCATCCGACGCGGGCTCTTCACCAAAATCGGCGAAGCGCAAAGACGGCGCCAACTGCAAGGCGCTGGAAGGGACGGGGTTCAGGGCCGGAGAGGAAACCGGACGGGCATGAAAAAGCGGCAATGTGAGGACAAGCAGTGCGGAGCCCAGCAAGATGCCTTGCTTGATGCCGTCAAGAACGTCTGCGCGGCTGGTGCCGGGCTCATCGCCGGCCGGGGGCCTTCCGCCAGTTGAAGGGGAAGACCCGCGCGCGGGCGACACAAACATGTCCATGAAAATACGACGCATGGCCTGCGCTAAAACAATGACGATCCGGCAGCCATGTGAAAACGCTCCGGAAGCCGCGCCTTAAAAGACACGGCAAGCCGGAGCGGCGTCACACCAAGGCGCATGACGGTCTGGGTTTAGTTGCGGTCAGCTTGTGCTGGGCGCTCGGTCTGGAAGCCAGCCGTGTTGCTTTCAGTCGTGGTGGCAGGTGCCGCACTGCTAGGGGTGGTGGTGTCCTGATTTTGCATGGTCTGGCCGGACGATTCTGCAGGCGCAGCCGGTGCCGTCGGGGTTTCGGTCTGGGCGTATGCCAGGCCAATGGTGCTCACAACAGCGGCGGCGGCTACGGCAGAGGCCAGGGATTTGGAAAACTTCATGTCTTGCTCCTTAAGTCATGCCCATCACAGGCAATCAGGGTTGGTAAATGGCTGGCCGTATTGCCAGCTAATTCCAATTTACGAGGGGAGAGTGGGACGCGGCGTCGGTCCGGTACGGCCTGTCATGTAGGACAAGCGAGGTCACAAAATGCTACGCACCGAACCAATATAAACACCCGGGCCTGATCAGGATCGCCATGTTTCCTGCGCGTTCTGCGCTGAGTGGGGCCGCACTTGCGACACGCTGCGGTGCCGCTGTGCCTGCATATTTATCCGGCGGACTATTCGTTGGGATTGTTGCCCTTGAGGCCGTGCTCGGCCTTGATGGCCAGCTGAATTTTCTCAAGCGCATCGATGAGCTGATCAATGCGTCGAAAATCTTTTACCGGCGCCGCCTCCAGGGCCTCAAGCTGTGCGCGGAGCCGCACGTACTCTGCTTGCAGATCGGGTTTCACGCAGGCACCGCACCCGGTTTGATGCCGGTGTCCCTTGCAGGGCGGATTTCCGGGCTACCGACCGCCATATTTTTCTTCGCAGAACTGGCAGCACCAAAAAGATCGACCTGCTGCGGCTCGTCGCTGCGCGGGCCGTATTGCAGGTCGGGGCCGATCAGGCGCTGCAACTCGCCGTAACCGGTGGCCAATGCAGTGTCATATGCGGCAAAACTGATCTCGGAGCAGGACACCGATTCAAACACCAGGGGATCTGCGTGGCTCTCGAGGATGCGCCAGCAAAATTCGCCCGGGGCGGGCTCTTCGACTGTCAGGGCAAGGGAACGCAAGGGGGCATTGAGCTGCGCATTGACCAGCGTGGATTGACTCATAAATATCCTAGAAAAAGGCCGTGATGGCCGGGCATGACGTTGTTGCGCAGTTGATAGCGCAGCCGAAAAATATCAAGGGAATGAAAGGTAACTTTCAGCATCGGCGCTTGCTCAGGTGCAAGCACGATGTGAGCGGGAAGAAGACCTGGGTCGGGGTTCATGTCAGCGCTGGGCTTGAGACTGTGGGGTTGATTGATTTCTTTGGGAAGCAGCAATGGGCAGTGGCATCACTGCGACAGTAGTTTAAGCACGAGACAGTGACATATCGCAGTGATTAGTACCGCAAAAATGTAGGAGAAGACCGACAACCCTCGGCGAGGCGCGTCATGCGAAATGGTTATATTGCAGGCTAGCCAGAAAAATGCACCATGCGCAACGCGCCTTAACGAAAAAGCCAACGAAAAGCCCATGAAAAGCCTCTATAAATATTTCTTTCGTGGCCTCATCACCATCCTGCCGGTGGCACTGACGGTATACCTTCTTTATATCTTCCTGGCGTGGATGGAAACTGCCGCCCTGTGGATCCTGCGCCCTCTTATCGGCAGTTTTTACCTGCCCGGCATGGGTCTGGCGTTCGGCATCCTGACCATCCTGGCGATTGGCTTCCTGGTATCCCAGCAAAGTGTGCGCAAAGTGCTGTCTTTCGCGGAATTGCCGTTTACCAATTTGCCGGTGGTCAAAAGCATCTACTCGTCGCTCAAGAGTTTTGCCGACTACTTTTCGCCTTCGGGCAAGCAGGGCGAGCAAAGCGTGGTGATATTGCGCATGCCTGGGCACGCGATGGAAATCGTGGGCCTGATCACACGTCGCAGCTTTGCCGACCTGCCTTCCGGATTCCTTCCGGGTGAGCGTGTTGCGGTTTATTTGCCCATGGGCTACATGATCGGCGGCTACACGGTGTTTGTGCCGACGGAGTGGGTACAGCCCATCGACATGTCGGTGGAGGAAGCCATGCGCTCGTCACTGATTGCGTGGATGGCCCGCCCGCCGGCCTCAGGTACTGGCAGCGGCAGCCCGGCCGGCTGAGCTTGCGCCGGAGCGGCGTAAAGATTTGTTATCTGTGGTTTCCCACATGGACAAATCGCGTGGCGGGGCTATATTGAACCCGTCCCCCACAACCCGCGCATTCGCTGATGCGACCCGGCCATGACAAGCACAACGACAACGAAGACAAGCCGCAAGCCACCCCTTTACAAATCGCTTTACTTCCAGGTGATCTGCGCCGTGATCGCCGGTGTGCTGCTGGGGCATTTTTACCCTGAGGCCGGAAAGCTCATGAAGCCGCTGGGCGACGGCTTCATCAAGCTCATCAAGATGATGATCGCACCCATCATCTTCTGCACCGTCGTGATCGGCATCGCCGGCATGGAGGACATGAAGAAGGTCGGCAAGACCGGCGGCCTGGCGCTGCTGTACTTTGAAGTCGTCAGCACCTTCGCGCTGATCATCGGGCTGGTCCTGGTCAACGTATTCAAGCCGGGCGAAGGCATGAATGTCGACGTGTCCACGCTGGACACCAAAGCCATCGCGGCTTATACCGGCCCCGGGAAGATGGTCGGCACGACCGACTTCATCATGAACATCATTCCGTCCACCGTGGTGGATGCCTTCGCCAAGGGTGAAATTCTGCAGGTGCTGCTGATCGCGGTGATGTTCGGCTTCGCGTTGCACCGTTTCGGCGGGCGCGGCACGCTGGTGTTCGACTTCGTCGAGAAAGCCTCGCATGTACTGTTCACCATTGTCGGCTTCATCATGAAGGTGGCGCCCATAGGCGCTTTCGGCGCAATGGCCTTCACCATAGGCGCTTATGGCGTGGACAGCCTGGTGTCGCTCGGCAAGCTGATGGCCGCTTTCTATGCGACCTGCCTGATCTTCATCTTCGTGGTGTTGGGCACCATTGCGCGCCTGCACGGGTTCAGCATCTGGAAGTTCATCAAGTACATCAAGGAAGAGCTGCTGATCGTGCTGGGCACCTCGTCGTCCGAGTCCGTGCTGCCGCGCATGATGGAAAAGATGGAGAACCTGGGCGCAAAGAAAACCACCGTCGGCCTGGTGATCCCGACCGGTTATTCGTTCAACCTGGACGGCACCTCGATCTATCTCACGATGGCGGCGGTGTTCATCGCGCAGGCCACCAACACGCCCATGACCCTCACGCAGGAACTCACGCTGCTGGCGGTGCTGTTGCTGACTTCGAAAGGCGCGGCAGGCATCACCGGCAGCGGATTCATTGTGCTGGCCGCCACGCTGTCGGCGGTGGGTACCGTGCCTGTGGCCGGGCTGGCGCTGATTCTGGGGATTGACCGCTTTATGTCGGAAGCGCGGGCGCTGACCAACCTGATCGGCAATGGCGTGGCCACGATAGTGGTCGCCAAATGGACGAATGATCTGGACACGGATCGGCTAAAGGCCGGACTCAACAACGAGAGCTGGGTCGAGGCCCAGGAGCCCGAAGTGCTGATCAACAAGAAGACCGAGCACATGGCGACCGGCCGGCGCTAGGGCCTGTTCACAGTTCAGGGAAAAACGACAAAGCCCGGCAAACGGAGGATTCTCCGCCTGCCGGGCTTTGTGCTTTTTTGGGGCGCGACGAGCCGCCGGTTTAGCGAGCCTGGCGCGGTGCCGGGCCGGGGCCGCGGCCAGCGATATGGCGGAAGGTGATGCGGCCCTTGCTCAGGTCGTAGGGCGAGAGCTCCAGCGACACCTGGTCGCCGGCAAGGATACGAATATGGTTTTTCCGCATCTTGCCGGAGGTATAGGCCACCAGTTTATGGCCGTTGTCGAGCGTGACGCGAAAGCGCGAATCAGGCAACACTTCGTCTACCAGCCCATGCATTTCAATCAGTTCTTCTTTGGCCATGATGTAACTCCTAGGGAATTGGAAAAATTGTCAGTGATGTCTGTTGTAAGGGCTGGCAAGGCTTATGCGCAGGCCGGCGTCGAACGCTCGTGGATCCAGCCGAGGGCATGTTCCGTCGCGTAATGCACGGCCGCGGCCGCACTGTCGAAAAGGCCGCTGAAGCGCATCACACGGTCATGCGTGGCGCTGCCGCTGCCTGAGCGGATGGAGACCGATGCAGCGTAGCGTTCGCCTTGCTGCTTGGCCAGTGGTGAGACAAGGTACTTGCCCACCGCGATTTTGGTGTGATCTACGTTCATAAAAAGTCCGTGCCGGGTATGTGTCCCGGCTTGATAAATAAGGAGTAATCGGCTTGCGAGCAAGCCGGCGGGTGTTCGGTGTCCACCCACCTGGCCCTTGTCAGGGGCTGGGCTGGTTGAGCCATGCGTGGCACTGTCGGGAATAGTGCTCGCCGGAAAAACGGAACAGTGTTGAGAGGGTTCAGGGCTGTATGGGCACTGAAAACACTGTGGATTCGGGCTCTGGGAAGCGCCGCAATTGAGAAGGAAACCTGTTGGGAAAAGGCCTCGATGAAAAAAGCTGATGCTTTACCGAAGCTCTTATTGTAACCGCCCAGCGGAAATCACGCTTTTTACCTGATACGGCCATCACAAACCGCTCTTTCTTAGCAAGCAGGGCCGCGGAACCGGCTTTGCCGGGCCGCAGGCGCAGCGGCCCCCTCGGGGGGCAGGAAGCTACACGCAGTGAGCGACCGTGGGGGCCATATTCACCCCTCAAACTGCGGGTGCAGTTGCCGGATCCGGTTCATGGCCATACCTGCGGCGGCGGTGCGGGTTTCGACGCCCAGCTTGGCATACACCCGTTCCAGGTGCTTTTTGACCGTGGCTGGGCTGGAACCCAGGATGTCTCCAATGTCGCGATTGGTTTTTCCCTTGACCACCCAATACAGCACTTCAGCTTCTCGGGCGGTGAGCTTGAAGCTCAGGCTCATGGCTTCCACCACGGCGTCGTCGGAAATTTCGCGCATGACGATCAGCCAGTCACCGCCGCGGTCGCCGTCGCCGGTCTGCTGGTGCAGCCGGAAGGTCAGGCGCCGCGGACCAAGCTCCACCGCCAGGCGCGGCGGCTCAACCTGGCGCTCTGCCTCCGCCATGTGGCGGCGCAGCCAGTTGAGTACAGGTTCGGGCGTTTGCGGCGCGGACGTGCCGTAGTAGCGCATGAGCAGGTCGCGCGCCAGCGGCGTTTGCCAGATCAATTTCCCGTCGGCCTCGCCGCCCATGCGCACCGTGATGCTGGCGTAGCCGAAAGCGTCCAGCGCGTTGCGTGCTTGCCCTGCCTGCCGCGCTTCCTGCCTGGCACGGCGGGCGCCCTGCAAATGCACGCCCATGCGTGCCATCACTTCCTTGGGCTTGATCGGTTTGGTAACGTAGTCCACCCCTCCGGCTTCCAGGGCCGCCACGAGGTACTCGGTTTCCGTGAGACCGGTCATGAAAATAATGGGGATGTGCGCCGTTTCAGCCATGGCCTTCAGGCGCTTGGCAACCTCAAAGCCATCCATCCCGGGCATCATGGCGTCTAGCAAAACGATGTCGGGCAAAGCCTGCAACGCACGCTGCAGCGCAGCCTCGCCACTGGTGGCCACAAGGACGGTATAGCCCGATTCATCGAGCGCATCGTGCAGGACCGACAGGTTGTCGGGCACGTCGTCCACAATCAGCACGATATCGCTGTTGGCCCGGTCCAGTGTGCGGTCCAGCTTTCGATCCAGCGTTGGTCCGTCGTCAAGCACGCTGCTCATGGCCCGTCTCCTTGTTGGCTAGCTGGCGGCCCATGGCTTCAAACTGAAATTGCCGCGCCAGCACGCGCATTTCGTCCACAAAGGCCGCGGCCTCCGGCCGCTGCCTTTCAATCTCTGCCAGGTTGTTCATGATGCCCCGGTAAAACCCGAGATTGACGACCTCGAGCAGGGCCGCGAGTTGGGACGCATCGGGCAGTACACGCGGTGGCACGGCCTGGACAACAGAGTCGCCGTCATCCGCAGCAAGGTCATAGCGCCACTTGATGGCCAGCCGCCGTTCAAGCCAGTCGATCAGTTCGGTATGGCGCACCGGTTTGAGGATGAAGTCCTCGGGAAGGATGCCGGCATCGTTCTCGGCGCCCTTGTCGAATGCGTTGGCGGAAACAATGGCGAGATGAATGTCCTCGTGCCCTGACGCACGCACACGGCGCAGGGTTTCCCAGCCATCGATCCCCGGCATGGCCAGGTCCATGAAGATCACGTCGGGCCGGTACCCGCTGGCCAGCAGGTCCATGCAATCGTGACCGCTGGCGGCGGTACGCAATTCAAATCCCATGGGCTCAAGCAGTTGTACCAGCAGTTCACGGTCAGGCTCTTCGTTGTCGACCACCAGCAGCTTGCGGCGAACCCCGTCATAGCCGCGCGGCTGGCGCCTGGCTGGTTTGGTGGCGGCATCCTTGACGGCTCCTGCAGCCACGTGCACTTCGGGCAAAAACAGCCGGATGCGGAAAATCGAGCCTTCGCCCGGGGTGCTGACCACCGTCATCTCGCCACCCATCAGGTCGGTCAGCATCTTGGCAATCGTCAAACCCAAACCGGCGCCCGGTGTGCCTTCCGCGCTTTGGCCGGCTGTAGCCCCGCGTGCAAAGGGCTCAAAAATCTGCGCCAACTCCGCCTCACCCATGCCCGGGCCGGTATCTTCGATGTCGATGTAGGCCATCTCGCGCGCATGGCGCAACCTGAAAATTACCTGGCCCTGCGCCGTGAACTTGATGGCGTTGCCCAGCAAATTGATGAGAATCTGCCGAACGCGTTTCTCATCGGCCCGCACCAGCTCCGGCAGATGACCGCTGGTCTCAAAGCGGAACCCGAGACCCTTGGCGGCGGCCTGCAGCTCGAACATGCCGGCCATCTCGTGCACACAGTCGGCGAAATGCATGGGCTTGACATTCAGCGTGAGCTTGCCCGCCTCGATGCGGGCAATATCGAGCGTTCCCTCGATCAGCGAGAGCAGGTGTTCGCCCCCGCGCTTGATGACGCTGACCGCCTGTTTGCGGTGCGGCGGTATGGCGTTGTCTTCACCCATCAGCTGCGCGTAACCCAGGATGCTGTTGAGCGGCGTGCGCAATTCGTGGCTGATGGCGCTGATATAGCGGCTTTTCGCCTGGTTGGCCTGGTCGGCATGGCGGCGGGCCTCTTCGGCCACCAGCTTGGCCTGTTGCAGCGCTTCGTCTGTTTGCCGGTGCGACTCGATCTCGCGCATCAGCAAATGGGTCTGGCGGTTCGATTCTTCCTGGGCCACCTGGCGGCTTTTGTGCGCCAGCACCAGCCACCAGGCAACAAGGCCGGCAATGACCAGCAAGGCCATGTACGCCTTCATGAAACCTGAACGCAAAGCCGGCTCAGAGGGTTCGATGTCCGCCAGCGCGCTGATTTCCTGGTGGTAAAGCAGGCCGAACACGCTGGCCAGCAGCGGCACGATGATGAGCATGAGCAGCAGGAAATGGCCCAGGCCCGTATCCAGGTAAGGCCAGATGCGGCGCGGCAGCAGCCAGCGCAGCGCACCGGACCACTGCGCCGACAGGCTGGCGTGCGGCTTGCACAGGTCGCCGCAGCGCGCGTCCAGCGTGCAGCACAGCGAGCAGATGGGCCCCTGGTAGGCGGGGCAGTGTGCCATGTCCGGGCCTTCGTAGGCGCGTTCACAAATCACACACTGCTGCGTTGCATAGCGCTTGTAGGAACCGTCGGAAGAAGTCGCTCCGGAGCTGCGCGCAATGTAGTAACGGCCCCGGGTCGCCCAGGCGATCAGGGGCGCGGCCACAAATGCGGTGCCCATGGCGATCACCGCGGAAAAAGCCCGCGCCGTTTCGCCGTAAAGCCCCAGATGCGCTGTAACCGACAACAGCGAAGCCAGCGCCATGGCGCCCACACCGACCGGGTTGATGTCGTACAGGTGGGCCCGTTTGAATTCAATGCCTTTGGGAGAAAGGCCCAATGGTTTGTTGACGACCAGGTCGGCGACGACAGCCATCACCCAGGCGATGGCGATGTTCGAATACAGCCCCAACACGTCGCCCAGCGCCTGGAACACATTCATCTCCATCAGCATGAAGGCAATGAGCGTGTTGAACACCACCCAGACCACCCGCCCGGGGTGGCTGTGCGTGATGCGCGAGAAAAAATTCGACCACGCCAGCGAACCGGCGTACGCGTTGGTCACATTGATCTTGAGCTGAGACACCACCACGAACAGCGCCGTGGCCGCCACCGCCATGCCGTAATTCGGAAAGACATACTCGTAGGCCGCAAGGTACATCTGGTTGGGGTCTACCGCCCGGTCCAGCGGGACCATGTTGGAGATGGCCAGATAGGCTAGCAAAGCGCCGCCCAGCATTTTCACCACGCCGAGTAGCACCCAGCCTGGTCCCCCCACCAGCACGCCCCCCCACCATCGCCAGCGGTTGGCCTCTGTCTGCACCGGCATGAAGCGCAAATAGTCGGCTTGCTCGCCCATCTGGGTGATCAGTGCGATTCCGACCGTTAAAGCAGCACCAAACAGGTGCAAATTGAATTCACCGTTTGTTCCAGTTTCCCCTCCGTAGTGCAGAACACCCGAAAACGCACCGGGATCGCGCAGGAAGACATAAACAAAAGGCACCACCAGCATGACCAGCCATAAAGGCTGCGTCCAGACCTGCAGGCGGGAGATCGCGGAGACGCCATGGGTTACCAGCGGAATGACCACCAGCGCGCAGATCAGGTAGCCCCAACTGGGCGGGATACCCAGGGCGAGGTCCAGCGCGTAAGCCATGACCGCCGCTTCCAGCGCGAAAAAGATAAAGGTAAACGAGGCGTAGATCAGCGAGGTCAGCGTGGAGCCGATATAGCCAAAACCGGCGCCGCGCGTCAGCAGGTCCATGTCGACGCCATAGCGCGCCGCGTAAATGCTGATGGGCAGGCCCGCCATGAAAATGATGAGCCCGGTGGCCATGATCGCCCAGAAGGCGTTGGTAAACCCGTACTTCACCAGCAGCGTGGCGCCCACGGCTTCAAGGATCAGGAAAGAAGCCGCGCCGAACGCGGTGTTGGCAACCCGCCACTCGGACCACTTGCGAAAGCGCTGCGGCGTGAAACGCAGCGCGTAGTCTTCCATGGTTTCGCTGGCCACCCAGCTGTTGTAGTCGCGCCTGACCTTGATGATGCGCTGCAGCGGCGGCGCTTCTGCCGCCAAAGGCGCGGCCCCGGCCGCTTCGGGCGGCAGTGGCGGCAGCTGGGGCGTGAGCGGGGCGTCCATAGGGTGGGCAGATGCGCCGGGCGCGGAGTGATTGACCGTCTTCAGGTGCATGTTCTGTGCCATGCATCCTGCCCGGGGCGGCCTTGGTGGCTCACGTTTCTTATGGCACCATTCTTGCACCCCGGCAAGCATCCCCAAGCCGGCAGCCTGCCCTGAGAGAGCCCCATGGAATTGACGCCCCGAGAAAAAGACAAGCTCCTTATTTTTACCGCTGCCCTGCTCGCCGAAAGGCGCCGCGCCCGCGGCCTCAAGCTCAACTACCCCGAGTCCGTAGCCCTCATCAGCGCCGCCGTCATGGAAGGTGCGCGCGACGGCAAATCCGTCGCCCAGCTGATGAGCGAGGGCCGCACGGTGCTGACCCGCGCCGATGTGATGGACGGCATCCCCGAGCTGATCCCCGACATCCAGGTCGAAGCGACTTTTCCCGACGGTACCAAGCTGGTCACCGTGCACCAGCCCATTGTTTAAGCATTACCCGAGATCGCCACCATGCAAATCAAAACCAAAAACGCTCTTTTTTTGATAGCTGCTTGCGCAATATCGGCGGGCGCCAGCGCCCATATTGATCATCAATCCGGCGCTGCGGTGCACGACCACGCCAGTGCTTTCTTCAGCGGCTTCATCCACCCGCTGACAGGCATGGACCACCTTGCGGCCATGGTGGCCGTGGGCCTGTGGAGCGCCCTGGTCGCTCGACGCGCCGGCCCCGAATTGCTGTGGGGTCCGCTGGGCTTTGCCGGCATGCTGCTGGCAGGCGCCCTGCTGGGCCTGCAGGGTCTGGAGATTCCCGCCGTCGAGCCCATGATCGCGGCTTCGCTGCTGGTCACCGGCCTGCTGGTCGTGACGCGCTGGCATGTGCCCGGCATTGCGGCGGCGCTCGTCGTTGGTGTGTTCGCCGTCTTCCACGGTCTTGCCCATGGTTATGAACTCGCCGGGGCACCCAGCGCCTGGGCCACGCTGTCGGGCATGCTGGCCGCGACGCTGCTGCTGCACCTGGCGGGCCTGGGTGCGGGCTGGGCGCTGCGCAGTGCCAGCGTCTGGCTGCCGCGCGCGGCTGGCGCCGCCGTCGCCCTCTTCGGCGTGACCCTGCTCGCCCAACTGGCCTGAGGCGCACCATGATTCCCGGCGAACTCATCACCGACGGCCCCGACCACGTACTCAATGCAGGCCGGCGCACGCTGACCGTCGTTGTGCAGAACACGGCCGACCGGCCCATACAGGTCGGCTCGCACTACCACTTTGCCGAAACCAACGGCGCGCTTGGCTTTGACCGCGACGCCGCGCGCGGCATGCGGCTGAACATCGCGTCGGGCACGGCCGTGCGCTTCGAGCCGGGGCAGCAGCGCACGGTGGAACTGGTGGAATTCGCAGGCGACCGCAAGGTTTACGGATTCCGAGGACTCGTGCAGGGAGCACTTTGATGGCAACAATTGGACGCCGCGCCTACGCGGAAATGTTCGGCCCCACCGTCGGTGACCGGCTGCGGCTGGCCGATACGGATTTGGTGGTCGAAGTCGAAGCCGACTACACGCTGCGCGCCGGCAGCTACGGCGAGGAAGTCAAATTCGGCGGCGGCAAGACGATTCGCGACGGCATGGCCCAGTCGCAAAAAACCCGGGCCGAAGGCGCGATGGACTGCGTGATGACAAACGCGCTCATCATCGACCACTGGGGCATCGTGAAGGCCGACATCGGCCTGAAGGGCGGGCGCATCGCCGCCATCGGCAAGGCCGGCAACCCCGACACCCAACCCGGCGTCGACATGATCATCGGCCCCGGCACCGAGATCATCAGCTGCGAGGGCATGATCGTCACGGCTGGCGGCATCGACTCGCACATCCACTTCATCTGCCCGCAGCAGATCGAGGAAGCGCTGACTGCCGGCATCACCACCATGCTGGGCGGCGGCACAGGCCCGGCCACCGGCACCTTTGCCACCACCTGCACGCCCGGCCCCTGGAACATCGAGCGCATGCTGCAGGCAGCCGACGCCTTCCCGATGAACCTGGGCTTCCTGGGCAAGGGCAATGCCAGCCTGCCCGCCGCGCTGCACGAGCAGATCAACGCCGGTGTCATCGGCCTGAAACTGCACGAAGACTGGGGTACCACGCCCGCGGCCATCAGCAACTGCCTGGATGTTGCGGAAGAAACCGACACACAGGTCGCTATCCACAGCGACACGCTTAACGAATCCGGCTTTGTCGAAAACACGATTGCCGCCACCAAAGGCCGCAGCCTCTGCGCCTTTCACACCGAAGGCGCGGGCGGCGGCCATGCCCCCGACATCCTGCGCGTGGTCGGCGAAGAGAACTTCCTGCCCTCCTCCACCAACCCCACCATGCCCTATACCGTCAACACGCTCGACGAACACGTCGACATGCTGATGGTGTGCCACCACCTGGACGCCGGCATCGCCGAAGACCTGGCCTTTGCGGAAAGCCGCATCCGCAAGGAAACCATCGCAGCCGAAGACGTGCTGCACGACCTGGGCGCCATTAGCATGATGAGCAGTGACAGTCAGGCCATGGGCCGCGTCGGCGAGGTCATCATCCGCACCTGGCAGACCGCGCACAAGATGAAGCTGCAGCGCGGCAAGCTGCCCGGTGACAGCGACCGCCACGACAACTTCCGCGCCAAGCGCTACATCAGCAAATACACCATCAACCCAGCGATTGCCCATGGCATCTCGCACGAGGTTGGCTCAGTCGAGTTGGGCAAGTGGGCCGACCTGGTGGTGTGGAAACCGGCTTTCTTCGGCATCAAGCCCTCGGTCATCCTCAAAGGCGGCTTTATCGCCATGGCGGCCATGGGCGACCCGAACGCCTCCATCCCCACGCCGCAGCCGGTGCATTACCGCCCCATGTTCGGCGGCTTCGGCGGCGCGATTGCCAAGGGTTCGCTGACCTTTGTCTCGCAAGCGGGGCTGAACGCTGGCGTCAAGGAACGCTTCGGCCTGGCCAAGACCGTGAGCGCCGTGAAAAACGTGCGCGGCGTGCGCAAGCAGCACATGGTCCACAATGCCTATCTGCCCAGGATGGAAGTCGACGCACAGACCTACCTGGTACGCGCAGACGGTCAGCTGCTGACCTGCGAGCCAGCCACCAGCCTGCCGATGACGCAACGGTATTTTCTTTTCTAACCGGCGACGCAGAGGCGCTGCGACAATCGGGAATCTCGCTCACTCACCTTCCGCTATGAACCCCACCACACCGTTCGAGTCCGCCGCGCGCCTTGCCTTGATCGCTACCGCATTGGCCTGCGCCGCCGCCGCAAGTCACGCCCAGGAACTATGGCCCGGCACGCAAGTGGGCATGTCGCCGGCTGATGTGTCCAAGCGCTTTCCCTCCGCCAAACCCATTGCGGCGGCACCGAGCGGCAAGCCCTGGGGCACCTGCCTACGAGAAGCGAGTCTGGCCCTCGCCGGCGTGAAGTTCAACACCTGCTTCCGCTTCATCGACGACAAGCTCGTCAACGTGCTGGCCCGGCAGGAAGACGAATACGTGCAGAACGCATCGACCAAGATCAACTTCGAGAAGATTGCCGCTGAGCTCCGCAAAAAATACGGCGCGCCCAAGTCCATGACCCTGGAATCGCGCCACGCCGGTCTGTTCGGCGGCGCCATTTGGGAAAGCGAGGGGGTGTCCCTCGAGGTAAGCAGTTCACCCTCCACACAAATCACCTCTCATTTGGTGGTCGTGTTCAAGAAGGCGCAATGAGCTGCGAAAAAAACGGGCTTCACGGGTGCCTTCAAAGCAACATAAATCCCGCAACAACGCTTTGCCGACAATGACCCCCTCCGTGTTGCAGTGCTCCAAAGTCCTCCCGCAAGGCAAGGGCCTCGCGCCCGTGCTTCTTAAACGCGCCGCCATCGTCGAGCTCGACTGGGATGTGCGCCAAAAAAGCCGATTTGACGCGACCGACTCGCTCGGCCGCCACCTTGGTGTGTTCCTGCCGCGCGGCACGCTGGTGCGTGGCGGCGACGTGCTGGTGGCGGAAGACGGCTCCATGGTCAAGGTGATTGCCGCGCCTCAAGCCGTGCTCCGCATCACCGCTTGCCCGTCGCATGGCTCCCCTTTCGACCTGACGCGCGCCGCTTACCACCTGGGCAACCGGCATGTGCCGATTGAACTCAAGCCGGACCACCTGAAAATTGAACCCGACCATGTGCTGGCCGACATGCTGCGTGCCATGCACCTGATCGTGAACGAAGTTGAAGAAGCGTTCGAACCTGAAGGCGGCGCCTACAGCGCTGGCGGACACAGCCATGGGCATGACCATTCCCATGACCACGCGCAGCCCGCCGCCGCGCCACACGTGCATGGCCCCGACTGCAATCATGGTCATGACGACCACACCCACGAAGCCCTGCCGGTCGCCATCCAGATTCACAGGCACAAGCCGCACCAGGCGCGTTGATGGACATGTCCGCCGCGCCTGCAGGGCAGCTACCGGCCGCCAGCCTGCTCCAGCTCATCTGGCTGGCCTCCCCGGCCTTGCCTGTAGGCGGATTTTCATACTCGGAAGGGCTTGAAACCGCCATGGATCGTGCGCAACCAGCTACAGAAATGATAGCAAGCGACTGGCTGACCGACCAGCTCCAGATCAGCCTGGCGCGCGGTGACCTGGCGGTCATTGCCCAGGCTATTCCTGCCTGGCGCTCGGGTGACCTGCTACGCGTGCAGCAACTCAATGCCTGGGTGCTGCAAACCCGGGAAACCAGCGAACTGCGTGCCCAGGCCGAGCAAATGGGCAGATCCCTGCTGGACTGGCTGCGCAACCATGACGACGCCAACACAGCGCATATTGAGGCCTGCGCGCAGATGCAGCCGACCTTCCCCGTCGCCTTTGCGCTGGCCGTTTCACAGACCGAGGCAGGCGTGCGCGACTGCCTGCTGGCTTACGCTTTCGGCTGGGCGGAAAACATGACACAAGCCGCCATCAAATCAGTGCCTTTAGGGCAAAGCGCCGGCCAGCGCATGCTGGCGCGCCTTGCTGGCGGCATACCTGCAGCGGTCGAGGCCGCCATGCAGCTGTCGGATGACGAACGCCAGGCCTTTTCACCCATGCTGGCCATTCTTTCTTCACAGCATGAAACCCAGTATTCGCGGCTGTTCCGCTCCTGAAACCTCATTGCAAATCTGACCGCAATTCCAAAAAAGCCCCCCATGAGCCTGCATCACATCGCCAACCGCACCAAAAAGCTCCCCCCCTTGCGCGTCGGCATAGGGGGCCCCGTCGGTTCCGGCAAAACCACATTGCTTGAAATGCTGTGCAAAGGCATGAAGGCCAAATACGACCTGGTCGCCATCACCAACGACATTTACACCAAGGAAGACCAGCGCATCCTGACCGTCAGCGGCGCGCTGGACGCCGAACGCATCATGGGCGTGGAAACCGGCGGCTGCCCGCACACCGCCATACGCGAAGACGCCTCGATCAACCTCGAAGCCATAGACCGCATGCTGGTGGACTTCCCCAACGCCGACATCGTGTTCGTCGAGTCCGGCGGCGACAACCTGGCCGCCACCTTCAGTCCCGAGCTGAGCGACCTCACCATCTATGTGATCGACGTGGCCGCCGGCGAGAAGATCCCGCGCAAAGGCGGGCCGGGCATCACCAAAAGCGATCTGTTCGTCATCAACAAAACCGACCTGGCGCCCCATGTCGGCGCCGACCTGGGCGTGATGGAGGCGGACACCATCCGCATGCGCACCACGGCCAAGGGCCTGAAGCCTTTTGTCATGACCAATCTCAAGACCAATGCCGGCCTTGCGGAGGTCATTGCGTTTATCGAGACAAAAGGGATGCTGCTGGCCCAGCCCGAAGCCGCGTAGGGCGAGCAGGCAAAAAAAAGCCCGGAGGACCGGGCAGTAAAACTGGCTTCGCCAGTGGAGGGAGGTGCGACCCAGGACGGGCCGCAAGGAAAGTTTAGCCAGCGGCTGGCTGGCGGTGTGTAGGACAAGGTCGTGAATGCCGCCTGCGGACAGCGTTTCGGCGACAGGCCCTGGCCACGACGGGCGGCTGACTCATATATATATAGCAGGCAGATAGCAGGCCACTCTGGCGTCCTTACACCTCAAACTCGCTGGGGTGAACAGTTTCGAACATCCTGCCGTCCCGGAAGAAAACGACCATCCAGTTACCGAACCGTTGCGTAGGGTGCGCCGGAATGACCTGGTTCAGGGCATGCGCAATGGATTTCTTGACGGATAACCCAATTTCCTGGATTTCTGGGGAAAGTGAGTCCACGCTAATCAACATGAAGGTTCCGCGGTCCTGGACTTCGACCCGCGGAAACGACCAGCGGGCGCCGGTGGCATGCACAAATGCCGTAGTAACCTTCTCTGCCGACTCGGGGGTGAATGCTGGAGCAGTCATATTTGTGTCCTCTTAAAGTGCTGTAACTGAATGTTTCAATCATGGCTGTACCAGCGCCTTTAGTCACCGTTCCCAAAAACGTTTGGGAAGCGGAGAGGAAATAGTTCCAGGAAATAAGTCCGTTTTTTTGGCTCTATTTGCTTGACAGTCACAAAGTGACCAATGACGAACCAAAAGAGGTGGACTTCAGCCCTCTATTTTTGGCAGCACCCTGCCCTCGTGAGTAATTCAATGTGTGGAAGGCAGCCGATGCGCCAGGCGCGCCTGTTGTCCAGGCTGCGAAACCGCATTTATCGACAGTGGCTCATCAACGAGCCAGATGAGCGCCGACTAGCGGTTAAACTATGCGGCTCGGAAGCGTGGCAGAGCGGTTGAATGCAGCAGTCTTGAAAACTGCCGAGGATGCAAGTCCTCCGTGAGTTCGAATCTCACCGCTTCCGCCACTTGTTGGCACTGGCCTTTAGCTGGTCTAAAAGTGTGCTCTCCGGTTCAGCCTCAAGCGCTGCAACCGCAATCCAGTGCTCTGGATTTTCTCCTAATTTGATAGCAAAGTTACCAGCAAGCGTAGGGCTTAGCCGGCCACGCTTCTTTGCTTGAGAGATTGTCGACAGATCCAAATTCAGCTCATCACACCAATGCGCAGCGCGCTTCATCTCAAGTGCTTTGGTGAGTAATTCCATGGTGTTGGTCATAGCTGATCTCCTGGGTTCCAAATATTTTATGACTGGCTGTCAATTTATTTGTTGACAGATTGTCATTCTCTGAACTGTAATTCAAATATTGACATTCGGTCACTATTTTTTACAAGAGCAGCTAGCACCTTTGCCTAGCTACCTTCATGAGGAGGAATCCAGTGGGCTTTCAGGGAGCAGTTGCGAAGTCGGCTAGAAGTTTTGCCGCGTCAGGTATCTGCGGATACCGGACAACCCGATACCCGACATCCTTTAGCCAGGCATCGCGGTCTCCATCCGCCTCTTCCCTGCCTTTGTGGCTGCTGTCGTCGAGTTCGATGACAGCCAGGACATCAAACGACTTGGTGCAAAGCACGAAGTCCGCAACTTTCCGGTTGTACCCGTTGCGCGTTGCCTGTTGCTTGCTTACCAGCAAGGCAGAAAACGCAACTTGCGACAGGACCACATGCTGCGGAAAAGTGGTGCAGAGCCGAAGAAACATACTTTGCTCACGCTCAGTGAGCGGCCGTTTCTTTCGTAAATCCCGACTTCCTGCGGGCTCTGATTCCCCTCGCTTCGCTTTCAAGATGGTGATGACCACCATGATGATGACGAACAGCGCTGCCATCCAGATCAAGCTTTTCATTCAACTCCCTCCTTGTGTTGGAGGTCATTTTGGCTGAAAGCACCCGCTCTAGCCTCCTTCAATCTGGGGGTGATTCAACTGCTCAAACGGTAAACCGCACGACTCTGTATCAACTCGAATACACCGACAGCCTCGGCACGGGGGATGTGGTCATTGAGTCCGGCTACAGCGCCGCAGACGCCGCCGTCTACCTCCGCAGCATCTTGGCCCTCGGCATGTCCCCCGTCACCGTTCGCGTGATCGCATGACGCTCACAGTCATGGACCCCTACACCCACGAGGCCCACGCGGCTCGCTGCGGCCAAGCCGCCCGCGATCGCCAGGTCCTCGTGCAGCACGTCGTCGCCCGCAAGGGAAAGATCGTTTACTGCGCCATCATCCGTGCGCCCTGGACCACACCGAGTGGCAAAGACTGCTGGACCCTAGAGACCCTGTGGCCGGAGCGCACCAGGGTCACCGTACCTTGTGGAAACGTCGCGGTGTGTGGCGGACCCACCTGCAGCTGCGCACCAGCCGACAGCGCTGGAGGGGCCCCGCTTGCGGGGATACCAGCGCTGCCGGATGGCTGCCGCAGCGAGGCTTTCCCCGACCCCGCTTTTAGTCAGGCGGGCGTGGTAGCACCGCCTGACAGTCTCACGCATGAGACTCGGCCTGTTTCCAGCCCAGCGGAATTCTGATGGCCTACGACACCATCAAAATCAAGTCCCCCCCGATCGACCGCACCATCATGCGGCGCATCGAGCAACAGTGCATTCTGCGGTCTGGGTGCGACCTTTCCAGCGGCGAAGTCCTGTACGAACTCTTCAGCGGCCAGCTGCTCGGCTCTTGGGACTCCCGCATTTCCGTGATGCCCAAATACGAGGACTACGTCCTGGACAAGCTTGGCCGCCCTCGCCTGCACGCCTGCGAGCCTTACCTCCTGATCGAAGCCAGCGTGCACAAGGTCATGCTGGGCCACAACGTCTACGGTGGCCCTTCTGACTTCAAGGAAGCGGCACGCTACCTTGTGGCTTTGGTCGAGAAGCTGCTGGAGACAGACATGCCGCCAGCGGACTGCTGGACCGTGCACCGGGTAGATGTGGCACACGTCTACAACCTTAGCAAACCCGCCTGCAAAGAGTTCTTTGACAGCATTCAGCTGCGCAACTTCCCCCGCCGCCAGAAGAAAGCGGCCAAGTACGACATGGCCGTCTACTTCGCCGGCAAAACCACCACCGTCAAGTTCTATCACAAGGGTGACGAATTCAAGCTTCACGACTACTCACGCCTGCGCAGTTTTTTCCGCATCCTCTTCGATCACATCCACGGCACCAACGAGAAAAATCCCGGCCGCGTCGAGCGCAAATTGAAAGCCCTGCAACGCCTGGCCGACAACCGGCTGCGCGTCGAGGTCGAGATTCACAGCGACAAATTCCAGTACGACTTCGGCAAGAACCCCACCGTGGCCGAAGTCACCGATGACTACCTGGAAGGCATTCACGACACAGAGATTGAGCGACTGCTCAGAGAAGGGAAGCAAGCGATGGAAACAGTACGCAGCACCACAGCCGTGATCACACGGCTGCAAAACACCTACGGCGACACGCGCGGCGGCCAGCTCTACGGCTTCTGGTCCGCGCTCTGCACGCTCAACGAGAACGTGGTCCGGGCCAAGTACAGCCGCGCCACCTTCTTTCGCAATCGCAAGTTGCTGGAAGACGCCGGCGTGAGCTGGCGCGCTTCCAACATCGTCGTCACAGCCAACGACTCCCTCATTCACGATTTCACGCCGCAACGCGTGGACCGGCGGTTTTGTTTTTCTCCGGCTCGGAACCGCCCCGAATACCACGTCAGCCGGGATTTGATGCGGCTTGCCGCGTAAGGAGTATTTGATGTCAGCACAACCGAACAACATCCAGCCCATGCAAGGCAAGCGCTTCATGGAAGTCACCATCAAAGGCAAGATCGAAGCCGCCCGCCGCCATGAGAAAAAACACTACACCCGCCTGATCACCCCAGCGGCCGACGCCTACACCCGCCCCCAGGTGGTCGAAGTGCGCAGCAACCAGCGCCTGGGCCAGCAGGGTGACGAAATCACGGTGGACTGCAAGCTCGGCGGCTACACCCGCAAGGCGTTCCGTTCGACCGACAAGGACACCGGCGAGATCTCCATGGTCACACCGGTGGACATGACACTCGACGCCAACGACTGAGACGTTTCGCATGCGAAACCCCATCCGCACCCACAACCGTTTCAGCGCGGCGTGGGTCTATATCCACCAGGCGCTCATCACCTGCATCGAGGTCCTGCGCCTCGGTGTGCGTGATGCCCGCGCCACCCTGCGCCACCGGGCGCGCTGAAAGGAAACGCCATGGCGCAATTCAGCTGCAGCGCCTGCGGCTACGCAGGCCACTATGTGGAGTTCAAGGTCGAGCCCGAAGCCGACCCCGACGACGCTGAGCTGGAATGCCCCGAATGCGGCTCCGAGAAAGTTTCGGAGGACTGAAATGCGGTTTCTGATCTGCACCCAAGACATCGACCCGTGTCCCCCGGCCAACGTCTCGTCTCTCAGCCTGGCCGAGACGCTGGACCCCGCCCTCCTGGGCATCACCCCCCAGGCTGTTCTTAAAACCTACACAGGAGGATTTGCCGCCGTGCTGGCCATGTGGCTCATCGGCTACGGCATTGGAATCGCGACCGGCTTGATCCGCAAGGTTTGACTCCAGCCGGGAGGCTGCCAGCGTTGTGAAACGTCGTGGCCTCTCGGGTGTAGTTCCGGATGTTCCGGAAAGCACCATTTGAAAAAGGAATTCAAATGAAGCTCTTCAACGTCGCCAAAAAATACGGCAGCACCGCTGTCGGCAAAGCCGCCGCCGCAGGCACCAGCCTGATGCTGCTGGCCAACCGCGCCATGGCCCAGACCGCCGACCCCAGCGTGCTGGACCAATTCCTCGACGCCATCGGCCTGGGCACGGTCACCGGCAAGGTCGTGGCCATTGGTCTCCTGATCGTCGGCATCGCGCTGGCCTTCAAAGGCCCGGACATCGCCAAGCGCGTGATCCGCAAGGTCTAAGGGGGTTGCCATGCTCACCGGTGCCCTCATCGCCCTGTTCTGGGCCATCATCGCCCTGATCGGTGCTCTGAGCGGCATCGGTTTGTGTCTCGCACTCGGGAGGGGCCGCTAAATGATTAGCCAACGCCTCCTCAGTGGTTTATTTCTGCTGCTGATGTGCCTGGGCACAGCCCACGCCCAGACCGGCACTTACGACATCTTCCGCACCACTGGCGGCACGGTGGTCTTCACCGGCCCCGGTCCCGTCACCACCATTCCCCCGGCCAGCGCCGGCCAGATCATCTGGGACAACGCCGTCAAAACCGACGGCGGCCTGCCCAAGGTCGAAGGCGGCACCACTGCCAAAAATCCCTCCGGCAACCCGGTAGCCGTCAAAGGCTTCGGCCGCATCCCCGCCGCCAAGGTCGCCGTCGCCCTCGGCAACCTGTTCGGCCGCGTCGCCGGTCCCATCGTCGTCGCCTCAGCGCTCTGGAACTTCTGCAAGGAACTGGACTTCGGCTGCAACCGCGCCGGCAATTCCGGCACCATCACCATCACGAAATTCGACCCGAACGTCTGTACGGTGGCGCCGTGCTACCAGTACAACACCTCGGTGCTTGCGACCTTCTACCCGAGCAAGTCGCAGGCTTGCACGGCCAGCGCCGAAAGCCGCAGCAACGTCCGGTTTCTGTACAAGGGCACCGTGAGCGGCAATGTCTGCCATGCCGAGGCGACGGAGCGAAGTGATGGGTCTTATGCCGGCTATGCGGACTGGCCCATCGGCCAGGTCTCCGCACCACCTGTGACTGACAACCCCGGCACCCCCTCCAGCCTGCAGGAGCTGCAGGACGCCATTGCCTCCAAAAGCGGCTGGCCCACCAGCTCCACCATCGGCCCCCTGCTGGAGCAGGCCATTGCCCAATCCCCCAAAGCCATCGAGATCGGACCGATCTCCCTGAGCGGCCCCGCCAGCACCCCTGGCACCCAGAAGGTCACCAACCTGCCCAACGGCAACGTGAAGACGGAAACCGTGACCCATAACCACACCTACGAAGGCAACAAGATCACGACCACCAACGTGACCAACATCACCAACTACAACCCGGTCACCAACATCACCGAAACGGAAACTAGCACCGAAACCACCCCGGAGAAAGACCCGGAGGAGCCCCCGGTGGACACGGCATTGCCCGAGGTGCCCAAGCTCTACGAACGCAAATACCCCGAGGGCCTGGTCGGCGTCTGGCGGGAACAAAAGGCGGCTCTCACGGCCACCCCCGTCGCCAACCTGATGGGCAAGCTCATGCCCAGCGTGGGCACGGGCGGCAGCTGCCCGGCCTGGAACCTGGACTTCGGCTTTGCCGTCTGGGCGGACTTCGGAGTCCGGGATGTGGCGCCGCCTTGTTATGTCTGGGACTGGGGCCGTCTGATCATCCTGGTCAGCGCCTTGCTGCTGGCCCGGGCTTTGATCTTTGGAGGTTGAGCATGAGTGCGGCCTTCTCGATGCTGTTTGCCAAGATCACGGCGGTCCTGCAGTGGTTTGCGGCGCTCAATGTCGCCATCTTCGTGGCGCTCTGGGCCATGGGTCAGGATGTCTTTGCCTGGCTGTTTGAGCAGGTGCTCAAGGTGTCCATCTCGGCCATTGGCGAGATCGACACCAGTGCGGTGGATGGCTACGCCAGTCAGGTAGGGCCGCTGCCCGGCGAAATCCTCAACATCCTGGGCCTGCTCGGGGTGGGAACGGCCATCAGCATCATCACGGCGGCGATTGTGATTCGCCTGGTACTGCAGCTGATTCCTTTCGTCAGGCTCGGATCATGAGGGGCGCATCATGATCAATGGCCTGGAAGGCATCCCGGGCTCGGGCAAGAGCTATGAAGCTGTTGTCTATCACGTGTTGCCGGCGCTGCAGCGCGGGCGACTGGTCATCACGAACCTGCCGCTGCTGGTGGAAATGTTCGCCGCGGTGAACCCGGACTATCGAAACCTGATCCAGCTGCGCACCCGGACCCAGCCGATTCGCGGCACCTGGGACGCGGAAGCGGTGGACGACCAGGGCAATGGAGAAGCCTTCAAACTCTTTGAAGACGGCCACTCAGAAAAGCCCGATCCCTCGGTGTCGGTGTTCGGCGGAGTCTGGGAGTACTACAGCGAGTGGAAGCATCCCCAGACAGGGCAAGGTCCGCTCTTCATCATTGACGAGTGTCATGTGGCCATGCCCAGCATTGGCACGGATCCGCAGGTGGTGGAGTGGTACAAGCTGCACCGGCACTTCAATGCCGATGTGTTGCTGGGCACCCAGTCGTTCCGGGACATGAACCAGCCGATTGCCAGGCTGATGGCGATCCTGATCAAGGTCCGCAAGGCGGACATCCTGGGCAAGGCGGATCACTACATCCGCAAGACGCATGGCGGTTACCGGGGTGGGGTGGTCTCGACGGAAGAACGCAAGTACAAGCCGGAGTTCTTCAAGTTCTACAAAAGCCACACGCAGGGCAACAGCGTGGCCGAGGCGGGGGCGCAGGATGTGGCGCCGTTCATTGTGAAGTTCAACCGGTTGAAGTGGGGAGTACTGGCGCTGTCAGCGGTCGCTATCGTCTGGGCCTTCTGGCCGGAGGCGGAGAAGCCTAAGTCAACCGTCAAACGGACGACGACGGTCCAGGCGGCGCCCTCAGTCGTGAAAGCGGTGGCGCAGCCGGTGCAGGCGGTGACGGAGGTGATTGGCAAGCATGCGACGGACCAGCCGACAGGGACCAACGAGATGCCGGAGCCTTATGGGCTCAAGGGCTTGCATGTGGTGGGACGGATGACGATGCAGGGCAGGACCGTCTACGTGATCACCGTGAGTCAGAACGGGATGCCGGTGACGACGGTGACCAGTCTGGAACTGGAAGAGGTGGGCTACAAGTGGAAGGCTCTGACGGACTGTGCGGCTTCGATCCAGTGGAAGGACAAGGTGCGGGCGCTAACCTGCGACAGTCCGCAGATCACGATGGGGTTGCAGAGGACGGCTACCACGGCCAATCAAGTTTCGACTCGATAACGAGGGCGGAGGGGGCTTCGTTATGGTTTCGCATGCGAAATCATCCTCTAATTGCGGGATGTATTCCTGCCATGAAATAGTAGAGTGCTCGAGTAAATACCGCACGTCAAACCGGGGAGTGATCGTTATGACAACGTGGGATCTTCAGGAGACGAGAAAAACTGTGGAACGCATTTATGGGCGGGATCAGCTTCAGCTCATAGCTCCGTGTTTACGTTCGGTGGCTGACCGACAAGGGTATGCGTATGTTCACTATCAAGATTTCCGAAAACTATTAGAAGACTATCTAAAGTCGAACGCTGAACATTTGCCAGAGACATTTCTATATTGGACGAGTCTCGACGGGGGTCAGGAAGAGTTCGACGAGTTTATTTTGCGGGTTGGTGCTCAAGTCACCGCTTGTGTTCAAAGCTTACATTCAATACCTGACATATTGGCGCATGTCATTTACTTTGCCATTGGACTCAATCTAGACAACAGCATTGACGCTCATAAAGTCAACGTCGGCTCTGTTTCTCAGAAGCTTCAGCTTATACCTGGTGCAGTTGAGCTTCGGCGAATATTGAACTCCTTTAAGGATGGGGGAGCTCATCTATCGGCACTTGCCAATCGAGCCAAGCACAGAAGCGTTGTATTGCCATCCTTCAGCGAGGATTGGACGGGGCAGCGTGCGGAGCGTCACACGATCCTGATACAGCGCTTTGAGCACGATGGGGTAGCGTATCCAGAGGTTATGGCAAAGAGTTTTTTGCAGAACGAATTCGACCGAACTACCAAGCTGTTTGTTCAGGCCGGAATACAGCTCAATATGCTTCTTTGCGATCGGCTTAACAAGATCCAAACCGATCCAGGGGCTCCTTCCGCGTTGTTATGAGGCGTCGCGTTTCATCGAAAAGGTGAGTGGCACTTCGATGATTGGTTCCATGACATCCACTTTGCTAGTGAGATAGTGGGGGAGCCATGAATACCGTTTAGTCGTTTTGATGGCCGGGTTATTGCTGGATTGCGCGTCGGCTCTGTACTCGCGCAATGTCCCCGGCTCCACCAATTAGGGGTGTTCATGCCCCTTGCCAGCGGCTAGACTGCCGATATGAAACTCGTGGCATTTCTGATTTTGACATTCCCATTCGCGGCTTCGGCAGACACGATTTATCACTGCAAGGCCTTTGCCGGCGGTACGTTTTGGAGCAACAAGCATTGCAATACACAGAACGCACATGTTGACCGCATCGCGAACGTGCCAGCCGGTATGCCTTGGGAGCAGCAGGTTCAGATTGCGGAGGCGCAGCGTGGGGCAGCAAATGCGCAGGCTACCCAAGATGTGACACAGAGCGATAAGGCGACTAGATGTGCTGCTTTGAAACTTGAACGTGACAAGATTTGGAGTCGATACTCCAACTGGCAGTACCAGGCACCTGAAGTTGTCGGACCGGATCGGCAGAGGACGCTCGCAATTCAATCAGAGCAGCAGCGGCTTGGTTGCCCTCAACAATAGTAGGTGGCTATGAAAAATAAATCCACTTGCCGCTATCCGCACTGTAATGAGATTTGGCACCTTGGTGGCTTGTGTAGTAAGCACTACGAGGAGGGTCGAGCTAAAGAAGAGTTGCGGGGTGAAGCTGTCCGTTCACTGCACTGGGGCGTTATCGATGGTGTGCGCCCATCAAATGAGGTCGCGCGAAGTGAATTGGTGAAAATTCAACGCTGGTGGAATGAGGTTTGCAATGCATTGAATTTCGGGCACAAGCATTCGGTGCTGCGAGACGAGGTTGAATTTGCGAAGGAATGGTGCATTGCCCTCGCAGAGCAAATCGTCAATATCGAACGGGCGTTCAGAGCTGGAACTCTTCGTGAGACGGATGACATGTTCGTTGCTACACAATTATGGGTGTGGGAACGATTTGAAAATTTAGAAAAGGGGCTAAAGAGTAATGGCGCGATTCGACAGAAAATCCGGTGACATTTCGCATGCGAAACATCAACACAGGGGGTTTTCTGAAAACTGCGATGAAATAGGCGTCAGCCAGAAACTCGCGGCCTCAGCCGGCTCCATAACACGGTATTCGGTGTTCCTCCACAAATCCATTGCCACTTCTTCAAGCATCGCTTGATCGATGGTAGTCCAGCGCTCATGAAGTCTTTCCGCACACTTGACAATCCACTGGGTTGGTAAAAGCGGTTCCATGGAGGAAATTTTAGCATTCATGCTGTATGCATGTACAGTATTGGCAACTTTTCCCCCGGCGCTCCAGAAAAACGCGGAAAATCTATCCGCCTATCATTTTGATAGGTTTCCTGTACACTCATAAATAATCAATGTCTTCCTCGCCGCTGTCAGACGCTCAGATTGCTGCTGAGGTTAAGTCCCTGACGATCGCTAATAGGATTGCCTGGACGATGCACGTTAGTCAGCGCATGGTGGAGAGGTCTTTGAGTAAGGCCGACATTAAGGATTGTTTGAAGCAGGGCTACTTTACTGAGCGACCAACCATCGCCAATAAACCAGGTGATTTGCAATATCGTTTTCGGATGGAAGCCACCGTTGACGGCGTACGCATAGCGGTGGGAGCCGCTTTAATTCCGTCCACAAGAGTAGTTGTTATTACAGTTTTTGATCCGACCAAACCATAGCCAATGATCTCTTATCCTCATTTCGCGTTTCCGAATTTGTTTTTAGTGGATGGATATTCACTAGAGCAGACGGAATACGGTGAAGTTGTTTCTTATGAAGACGAAGGCGCTCTAGAGGCTTGCGTTGGGCGACTTCGCGTTCGAGCCCCTCGAAGGCTCAATGGTCCTGAATTACGATTTCTACGAAGAACTCTTGGACTAACCCAGGATGATTTCGGTGCCTTAATTGATCGAAACGAACAAACCGTCGCGAGGATGGAGAAATCAGATGCACCAATAGACCGCTCTGTTGATTTGGTTGTTCGTTCTAGGTATCTTGGGCAATACGAACCGTGTACGCAAGTCGGGGAAATTCTTTCTATCGTTGATGGCGTTGCCAAGACTCCCTCTGAGAGAGTTTTGTTGTCCCATGCCAATGGGGTTTGGACATATCGTCATGATGTACCAAGTTTCCAAGTGGTTTTCTCTGACTCGTACGCTCTTGCTAATGAGAGCGCCATAAAGGAGAGCCTTGAACAGGGGTTTCTTACGCAAAGGACACTTACTGTAAGTATGACTTTGCAAGATACGTCCCCTATCAACGAGCCAATGTACGTCGACAGGATCGCTGTAACCAAGCAACTTACGAAACACAGCTATGGCACGAAATAAAAGCCAAACAGTGAGTGCTGCTTATATTGTGGGGATCATTAAAGAGGCGCGAGTCATAGAGGAACGCCTCACCGTCCAGGATCCCTCAGAGGTGCGGTTAAGTGGAATGAGCAGGCAAATCCGAACACAGACGACCTCAACCTTTGAACTGGGCGTGGCTGAAGACCTGCCGGTAAAGGCATTTCAGGTTAGTCTCAGTTTCTCGGCGATCTTGTCGTTAGATGGGACCTCGGAGTTTTCGTCCTATGCCTGCAAATTTGTTGCGACGTTTGGTATAGAGGAAAGAGGGGGCTTTGAGGATTGGGGAAACATCCCTCCCTCCGCAGTCACTCCATATTTTGCGATTACTCACTTCTTAGCGAGGCAACGAGCTGAAGAGCGATTCTTATCTGCAGGATTCCGAGGTGTCGTTTTACCTCCTTTGGATATAAGCAAGGGCTTGTCGATGCAGAATACGGACCAACCTGGCCGCTCCTCGGAAACTCGCTGAATTGCGTTCAGCGCTCAGGTGAGTTATGTAGGAGCATTGGAGGCCTCAAACCAGAATGACGAGCGGGCTGGTCATGAAGGTCCGACCCTCTTCGTGATTCGAGGGTCTCAATGATCAAACCTCCCCATGCATTAGTGCATGCACTTCATCGGCCAGGTTGATCAGCGTCAGCTTGAGGCTGGCGCTGCCCAGAATAAACGCCGCCGTCTTCCAGTCGTCCGCGTCGAAGTTCTCATCAATCAGCTTGTGCAGGCCGCGCAGCTTGAGCGTGTCCGTAGCTTTCGAAAGCGCCTTGCCGGCCGCGTGTTCTTGTTTGTAGTGGCCCACGATCTCCGCCTGCTGCGCCTTGGTCAAACCTTGTATCAGTTCAGCGATCGGTGCGTGTCCGGCTTCGGCCAGCAGGTCGTTCAAGTCCCGCTCGGCATCCCATGCATTCCACTTCGGCGGCTCCGGCTCCTGGATTTCACCGTCTAGCGCCAGGTTCCCTTGCTTCCCGGCCTTCTTGTCCGCCTTCTTCTGCGCAACCTCCGCAGCCAGTTCCTCCTTGAGCGTCGCCAGCAACGCCCGCGCTTCCTCCCGACCCGCCTTGCCGGCCTCGATCCGGTCCACCAGCTGGGTGCCCCGCGGATACCACTTGCCGGTTTTCTCGATCTGGTTCATGACCAGGACCAGCTCCAGATCCTCCGTCGTTTCACTCTCCAGGAACTGCCGGGTGTTCCAGCCCAGGTTTTGCACCGACGCTGCCAGGTGCTTGGACACCCAGGACTTGGACTTCTTCACCAGCTGGCAAATCTCCGTCAGCGTCTTGCCCTGATCCGCCAGGCTGCGCAAACCCGCTGCCAGCTCCAGCAGCGACAAATCCTCCCGCTGCACGTTTTCCACCAGCTGCAGGGTCGCCGCCCGCAGGTCGTCCGCCTCCCCAATCAGCGCAGGCACATGGCTAAACTCCGCCAGGTGCGCCGCCCGGCAACGACGCTCCCCCGCAATCAGCACAAACCGCTCTCCCCAGGGCCGCAGCAACACCGGCTGCAGCATGCCCTGGGCTTTCAGCGATTCGGCCAGCTCCAGCAAATCGTCCTCAGCCAGGCCGGATACCGTGCGCACCTGCGGCTGAAAGTCGATCATGTTCAGGGACACAAACTCCAGGGCCGGTTTCGCATGCGAAACGCCTGCATCAGCCACGGAAACGGTTTCGGTAATCACAGCAGTCATGGGAATCTCCAAAAGGAAGTTGATGAACGAGGGAAGTTAAAAAAACATCCTCTCGCTCGGGCTTCCTCGTTCCCCCGAGTAGGGGGCGGAGGGGGGTGCTGGTCGATCAACAAGAAAAAACCGGGATGACCCGGTTGCCGCTGTATTAAAAATCCCCCCACAAGTGCCCCTCACACCGGGACGGGGTCTTGTGGGGGGATTCAGCGGCGACCGGGGCAGCGCGGTTTTTTCACAGGGGCAGGCCTGGCGCCCGCAGCCGACGTGACACAAAGCGCAGCGACTGGCACCCAAGGGTGCAGCCGGGCCGGTTACGGGGAGCGATGGTCAAACACAATGGAATCGGCTGTTTAAGCTGTACTCGTCCATATTGAGGAGGCGATCACCGCGCTGCCCGGCTAGAATCGATTTGCGGGGTTTGGTCCTTTTACTATCGACCTGAACAAAACTCAAAATGGGCGAAAAGTCTTTTAATAATAAGCACTTGGTTGGGTTTTTAGCGACCAGGTTATACCGCAGGCGCGATGTTATACCGCAGACCTTGCGGTATACATTACGTTAGGTTGCAGAATGCTCGCTCGTGCACTCCGTCTGCTTCTGGTCGTTCTCGGCGTTGCTGGTACCAATACGGCAATGGCATGCTCGTGCGCATCAGGTGCGGACTACGAGGGGCAGTTTCTTGCCGATATCTTCGCTCGGGCGGAGATCATCGTTCATGCACGGATTGTCGAACTCGACAGTCCCTATGAAGCGCGCATCGAAATTGCCGAATCGTTCAAAGGCCGTCCCGTCAAGCTCGTGGCGAATAGCGCCCCGAGCAACATCTGCGGAACGAGATTCCAGTTGGGTGAAGAGGCTGTCTTCTTTGTGTACCACGGTCTCGTTAGCTACTGCGGGCGCCTACCGGTTACCTCGGAGCTCCTGCAGCGTCTGCGCGCATATGGAAAATAGCGCGCTGCAACCTAACAAGCTAGTCGACACGGACGCCTTGCGGCGTACGGTCGCTGCGCTCCCTCCTGGCGCAAGTCGCCGGTCACACGCACGTTAGAGCGCACTGGTGTCCGAGTCACTATCAATCGCCGCGGCAATCGCATACGTCCCGATCAAGATGCTGGCCTACGCGTTTGTCGCACGCCTCGGAATCGAGACCTTTCAGCCATCGGTGTCGAAGGCGTGGTGGCGCTCCATTGCTGTAGCCGTTGCGCGTGGGTTGATTGGCGTTGCGATGGCGGTTCCCTTGCTATGGGCAGGCGAGTGGCTCCAGAGCCAGCACTGGGAAAGTCAACCCGCATTTGTCTTGGTTGCCTACCTGGCCTTCTATCTCCCCTTGCGCTGGGTGGCTTGGTCGCTGGTCGCGCCCCTCGTCAACCCCAAAGCTCGAAGTCTGCGTGCGGTTGCCCTCTGCGCAAGTGGCCTCGATGCCCTGTGGCGAGGAGTTGGCGTCTTTGCATCATGCATGATTGACCTCATACTAGTACTGGTTACCGGCACGGTTCCAATCGGGAAATTCTTTTGTTAAAGAGCGAGCGCTTTAACATGTCAATCGACACGGACCCACAACAGCAGGAGGCGGCTCCGCCGCTCATGTTGGTGGTCCGGTCATTTCTACGTTAGGCACCTCATATGAAACACTACGTCGCAACACTCCTTCTAGCCACGAGCTGCGCAATCTGCCTGGCGCAGTCCGAAGTACCGCTTGAGGAGTCGCGGGGCGCAGCGCAAGCTCTCGGATATGCGAGCGTTTCCCAGGCGCTTGAGTCCCTCAAGGCGAAGCCTGGTGTCAGCATCAACATCACCAAACCCGACGGCTGGGTCATCATCAACGAGCCCAACCCGGCATTTGCCGTGTGGTCGTTCACTCCAGAAGGTCACTATGCGCATCCGGCCGTCGTGCGCCGCATCATCCAGCAGCGGCCAAACGGAGAGGTCTACGTTGAAATGGCCGCTCTTTGCCAGGCCACGAAAGAGCCATGCGACAAGCTCATTCGAGAGTTTCAACAACTCAACGAACGCATGCGCGAGCAAGTACGTGCTCGTATGCAGCAAGGCAAGGCGCAGCAGTGAATACACCGGTGCCTAACCCTTCCATCGAGCGGACGTCTTCCAGCAAGCTTCGCTTGCTTCCAGCCGCCGCTCATGTCAAACGTTAGGCCTCACAGCATGCTCGCCATACCTGCCAACGCAATACAAGCATCGCTGTTGGAGTTCATGCAGGAGTTCTGGGGCATAGATCACCCCAACGCTCTTGACTTAGCAGGGCGTCCGCTGAAAGTCAAAGCTGATGAAGTTTTGGCCGAGATTCGGAGGTCGGCAATAACAATCCACCCTCTCTACCACGTCCTGCTATACGTACTCCGCGATATTGCAGATCACTGTGCAGCCATCGATGCTGTAGGGAAGAGCCGCGCTGCGCTGCTGCATGTACGTCACATTGAAGAGTTGTATACGGTTTCAAAGTACCTTCTGGCAACGCCAGGGCGGTACGAGGAGTTCGCATGGCGATGGGAAAACTTCCACACTCTTCATGCAATCCGGAACCGGATTCTGAACCTCAAACAACCTCTCGATCCGCTGATGACAACATGGCTCGAAGCCAACATCGAGACGATGCAAAAGTTGTTCAGCAAAAAATTCGATCTCGACCCAACCAAATGCACAGATCAGTGGGAAAAGCTTTCAAACTGGCTTCACAAGATACCGCTGAGCGAAATATTTGAAAAGGCAGGGCGCCTAGCCTCGTACACCTCTACGGCTTATGACTGGAACAGTCAGGCAGTGCATTTGTCTCCGCTTGGCGATAGATATATGGGCTACCAACTCGATCACCAGGACTATGGCGACTTCGCACTCGACAGCGCATGTACACACCTGCACAAGATGTGTCACGAGTGTTCCAGCATAGTCACTGATCAGGCTGGCCTCCGAAAGTATTACCTGAGGCAGGTGCTGTTAGAGACGTATGAAATGCTATGCAATCGCCCGGCCCAGTACCTGGAATTAGCGAACAAGCTTGATGGATACAAGGCCCTAACGCAGTTGCTCCTTCAGAAGCCATTCGACTTCAACGCTGTCATGAATGCTTCACTAAGCCCACCCCCGAAGGATCCACTCATTCTCGACTTTCCCAGTGGAGGCCCGTCATGACTCAATGCACCAGTCCTGCAGCGTCAGGAGTGTGGCTTAACCCTTCCATCGAGAGGACGTCACAAGGGCTACGCCCTTGCGTCGCCCCTCATGGCAAACGTTATACGGCGGCAAGATGATCATCTATCGCGTGAAGGTCAAGACCTCCGAAACTGGTGGCATGTTCATGGATGGCACGAGATCGCTCGCTCTCGCTATTAGCGAGGCGGAGCAAATTCAGGCCGAAAATCCTCAGTACAAGGTTTCGGTCGAGGCGGAAGAATGGCCTACGCTAACGAACATGAAATACCGCTGGCACCAACTGACGGGAGGCGCCGAAGGGTTTGGAGTTCAGTTTCAGAAAAAGTCTGGTCACAAACACGCCGCAGTCACACCAGTATGGCCGAAGCTGTAGTCGCAACGTGTGGACCGTCGACGTATAACTGGTCGGCCCAGAGGCAATGTCCTTCGGCATTGCCGGGCGTCCAACATAATACGAGCGCATGATCGCCTCTTTCCCCAGTCGCACACGGCTCTTCGAGATGGGGGCCATTACAGTTTATCTTTCCGGCTGGATACTGGGCGGTAGAAATTTCTGGTTGGCACTTTTTGCATTCGCTCTTGCCGGAGGCTTGTTTATTGCGGCCTTCATGCGTAGCGAAAATGAGAAAAAGGGAGTGCTAAGTGCTGCTTTGGTCTCCGCAGCGTTTGTCATTCCAGCTTTGGTTGTCCTGTGGCAGTCTAAGGCCGATCTCCTCGAGATCGAGCGGTTCCGTGCGTACCTTGCGGACCATCGTTGTGAGTATGCTGGAGAAACGGTCGTGGGTGTGTCGCGAGGCGGGTGTAAATTTGAAAATTGTGCCGGGCCTGAGCCCATCGAGGACCAGCAATTTCTTTGCGCGACTACCGGAAAATACATAACACTCACTGGCTTTAAGGAGGGGAACTATGGGCAGTAGACAGCGGAGAACGTATAACTGGTCGGCCAACACGGACGCCTCACGGCCTCCTGTCGCGAGGCGCCGGTTACACGCACGTTAGGCCGCAGAAGATGCCACGCGCCACCGTCCATCTCGAATCGAATCTAGCGCTGCACCACTTCTCCGACGATCTTGTCTGGAGCTGCCGGCACCATGCTCGCATTGCTGAAACAGCGCAGATTCCTTATGAGGTATACGTGTCGAATATGGCCTGCGTCTTCAGCGCAGCATCGTTTCTTGAGGCACGCCTCAACGAACTCACAGCGCAGTGCACCGGACCTCTTGCAAAGCCACGTAGGCTTACCCCAGAACTTTGGCAAACCATGCATGACATGCGGAAGTCGCTTTCGCATGTTCAAAAGTGGGACCTAATCGCATCTGCCGCCGGCGGCACGGTCTGGCGCAGTGACAAAGATCCGTTTCAGAGTTACGACCTCCTCGTCTCTTTCAGAAACGAGATGGTTCACTACAAGGGTGAGTTCGGTGACGGCATTGATCCACCGATAAAGAAGATTCGCAGCCTGCAGAAGCGCCTGAAGGTTCCAGTGGAAGCCCTTCATAAAGAAGCTCCAAGAACAAGCTGGTTCGCATCACTTCTCTACAGCCCGCGTCTCGGGCGATGGACAAGCGAACTGGTTGACGACTTCGACATGCGATTCGATCACTTGCTTGCCGGAGAGCCGTTCTCAGATGAGAAAAGAAGTCTTTACGAGCTTCGCGCACTTGGCACAAACCCCTTTCGCGATGCTGCGGCCTAACCCTTCCATTGAGAGGACGTCCCAAGGGCTATGCCCTTGTGCCGCCTCTCATGTCGAACGTTGGGCGCTCAGAGTTGCCTAGATTGCCTAACGCAAACTCGAGTGCCCTGGTTTAACGACTCTATAAATTGACCGCTTCACACTCGAAGGATGGGCGTTGAAAATCGCGGCGAGCGAATCCATCGTGTAGCGGTTCGATTGCCACAGTCGCACCAGTTCTTTTTCGTCGTCCTCCGAAATTGAGCGAGGCCGCCCGCATTTGATACCTCGCATCATGGCAGCCGTTTGGCCTGCAATAGATCGCTCTCGAATGATGCCGCGCTCAAACTCCGCGAAAGCTCCCAGCATGTGGGTCATCATCCGGCCAGCTGAAGTGCTGGTGTCCACCGGCTCGGTGAGACTTTGAAACGCCGCCCCCGCCTTCTGAATTCGATCAAGTATGGACAGCAGGTCAATTAGCGAGCGAGCCAAACGGTCTATTTTGTAGACTTTAACCATGTCGCCGTCCTTCAGTGATTCCAGCAGCGTCATGAGCTGCGGTCGACTCCCTACTGAGCTGCGCTTTTCCTGGTAAATCTTTTCAACTCCTGACCGCTGCAGCGCATCCAGCTGCAGCGTGGTGTCCTGCTCGGTCGTTGAGACCCGAGCGTATCCGTATATCAAACCAACCCCCTCACTCTTCGATTAGCTACGTTTTTTATAGCAACTCTAGCGAAGGAATGGATTTCTTGCTGGGCACTCCCTGTTAGAACTAACAGGCTACTAAGTGCTTTGACGTAAAAAAACCGGCTGGGGCCGGTCAAAAAAGTGTTGTTCGAAAGCCACCGCTTCCGCCACTTGTTGGCACTGGCTTTTAGCTGGTCTAAAAGTGTGCTCTCCGGTTCAGCCTCAAGCGCTGCAACCGCAATCCAGTGCTCTGGATTTTCTCCTAATTTGATAGCAGGATTTCGAGCAAGCGCGAGGGATGGACGATGAGGGTTAACAATTCCATCGAGAGCGGATCGCCTTCGGCGCTCGCTCACGTCAAACATTAGCCGCCATGCTAGTGAGTGTCAGGCTACAGTACACAGAGGCCGTTATTCGAGATGCGGCGCTTGCAAGCTGGCATCGTGCGTTTGGCCTTCGCTTTGTCGTGGCTCTGCTACTCGTCGCGACAAGCCTTGCTTATCTAGTGTGGCATGGAGACCGTTCCTGGTTCGTTGGAGTCATGGGCACCCTGCTAATCCTCTGCGCAACTTTCGCAGTAGGCTTCTACCTGGTATCCCTGCGAAGCTCTCTCCGCAAGTTCCGGAAAATGCATTCTCCGGAGGCTAGTTTGCAAGGTGACGCCTCGGGTTTCAGCGTTTCATCCGAACTGGGCGCTTTTACCCTTCCTTGGTCCGCCGTCAGACAGGTACGGCGTTATCCCGATTTCTGGCTCTTAGTCCTTTCACGCACCAGTCAAGTCACCATTCCGCTTGCCGGCGTTGCACCCGATGCGCAATCATTCCTATTGCAGAAAATTGAGGGCGCTGGCGGGAGTGTGAATGGTTAACTTCACGGTATGCCGCACAGTAGCACTGTCCCTACCCAAGGTGCAGTCGGGCCGGGCTGCGGCAGCGATGATCAAACATAACGGAATGGGCTGTTTGGGCTGCGCTCGTCCTTATTGAGGAGGCGGTTGCCAGACTGTCCACCTAAAATTGGTTTGCGAGGTTTGCTCCCTTTTTATCGACCTGAATGAAACTCAAAATGGGCAATAAGTCTTTTAATAACAAGCACTTGGCTGAGTTTTCGGCGGCTAGGTTATACCGCAGGGGCGATGTTATACCGCAGACCTTGCGGTATACATTACGTTAGAGCGTGAAGTAGTGCTGTTTCAATGACCGTTGTTTGGAATTCCGTAGCACTGCTTCAAACCAAAAATACAAACTCAGCATCCGGTTCGACATGACACCAGACAATCAATTGAAACTGGCCCGACGCATGCTGGCTAGGCCCCCCGCAAGCTGTAGCTGGGATGACATGCTCAATCATGAAGACGACCTGATCTGGCACACCCAGTCGAGGCAACCGCATGTTGGGGAGCTTCGTTGTTGCGTCGACTCCATCGGGCTGACCTTAGCCTTCCTCGCATTGCCCCCCGCCGGATGGCAACAGCTTGAGGACGAGTTCGGCAAGGCAGCGGTGGCGTTTCGCTTCATGATCCTGCCGGGCGACATTCATGTCTTTATCAAATCCTCGACTGCAGCTCACCCGGTCCGTCAATATGACGATGGACCAGTAGTTCCTCCGGCGCCTCCGGCCGATCCGTTCGAGTCCGTGATGAAGCTCATAGATGCTGCTGTGACAAAGGTGGCGGCTTCTGTTGATAGCGAGACGCGGGTGCGTCCGTTGATGAACAAGAGAGGTGTGCTTCAGCTGTTGGTCATAACCAGCACCATCGTGACTCGCGATCAATTGCATCAGCTTCCAGCGTTCCGCAAGGCGCTGGAGCGCCTGCGCGCCCAGCTGCGTACCGAGAAAATCAATTTGCACAGTGTGTCGATCGAAGCGCAGGAGGTCATCGATCGGGTCAATCACTTGATTACAGCGGAGGACATACTAAAAAAGGGGGAGGCGCCGCATTTGCGCTTCACTCAAGGACCATGGGATGCCATTCACCAGCTGTGGCCATTTGGCAAACGCTGATTCCTGGTCCGGGACTTGCACTCGCGCCATTTCCTGGCTGGCGCGGCCTTGTTCTCGCAGAAGTCCGACGCATACTCGGCCAGAATGCGGTCTAACCATTCGGTCAAGCGGACAGCCCCCCGTGGCACCGGGTTCTGCCGCTTACCTCCAACGTTAAACATCATTCATGCGCGAGAGGTTTCCTTTCACGCACCTGTCCGGATACTGGCTTCGGTCTACCTATGGGATCGCCTATAGATCGGGTTCGGAGGCCATAGTGGCCTCTAACGGAACCTTGAATGTCCGGGCTTAATGACTCGATTATTTAGAAACCTGCGAATCACCAAGCAGACCAACGTTACAGCACCCAGCAGCACGCTAGCTTGAACAAGTGGCCAAAAACCATTGACGTCATAACGCACGCCTCTGTTCACAAAATCTGCGTCGGAATAAATTGCTGCCGCACCAAGTAAAGTAGCGAAGCCCATCATCCACAAGAATTCAATCGACGTTTTCACAAATTCGTCTTTTGTCGATTCGAATACTGAAAATACAAGATGGGCTGCGGTCAAGAGAACCGGCAAGCTCAAGGCCAAATACAGTGACAGGGGATATGAATCTTCTCGGTATATGCGAAACATAACGAGGCAGAGTCCCCAGCTAATCCACCTAATGTTAAAAAGATTACTGATATTCATCTAATTCCCCCAGGCCAGAGCGGCCATTAAAACTGCTCGATCAGTTCGCTCATCGCGACCATGCTGACGGTTAAGCCGCCAAAAGCGAATAGCCTGAGTGCCGCGATGAAGCCGTCTTTGCGCCAGGCGGAGATCGGCCAGTACATTTGCAAAATGCAGAGCACGAGCGCGACGATGAGCAGGTATAGCTTTGTCATCGCGGCATCGTAGCAATAAAAAGCCCCCTCAGGACCTCTCCTTGTTTCGCTTGCGAGGCGGCCCTCTGCTCGGAGCCTTAAAGGCTCAAGGGTCTGCATGTGGTTGGGCGGATGACGATGCAGGCAGAACCGTGTATGTGATCACGGTGAGTCAGACCAGGATGCCGGTGAAGACTGTCGCCAGTCTGGAGCTGTAGGAGGTTGGCTATAAGTGAAAAGCTCTCAAGGATTGCGCGGCGTCAGTGCAATGGAAAGAGAAAGTTAGAGCGCTGACGTGTGACAGCCTGCAGATCACGATGGCATTGCAGAACACTGCAACGTCGAACCAGCCGCGAGCACTGTAAAAAGTATCCCCTGGGGTTTGTTTTCGTTTCGCATGCGAAACCAATGACCTTAAACTCCATCCAACAAAACGGGAGGAATTTATGAGAACCTGGATTCGAACTCTTGGTGTGATTCTGTTGGCAATTTTCACGAACACATACACCAATGCGGAAAATTTTTACGGGCCCAACGAGTTAAACGAAATCGTTACCAAGGCTTATAAGGCAGATGATTTTGTTGCGCTTGATAAGTTGGCTACCAAGCTTCGTACAGAAAGAAGTCGAACCCCCAGTGGAGTTTGGAATCTCACCGTTTTCTATGGCAACCTAGGCTACGCTATTGTTGGGGAAAAGGAAAAGAACTCGGAGGCGCAATGGGCGGCCATAGAAAGCAAACTGAATCGTTGGGTCGCAGCTTTTCCTCAATCGGCTATGGCGCCAATAGCACTGGCTACCGCACAGAAGCAGCATGCCTGGGCTCTTCGCGGTTCTGGCTATGCAAGTACCGTCACCCCTGAAGGCTGGAATGGCTTCGCGAGCTACATGGCGATTGCTCGCAACACCCTCGATGTGAACAAAAAAATCAGCAGTGATGATCCGCAGTGGTATATCGTGATGCTGGATGTGGCGCTTGCGCAGAACTGGACAAGAGACCAACATTGGGCGTTGTACGAAGAAGCAGTGTCGAAAGAGCCTCTTCATTACCAGACATATTTTGTGGCGGCAGAGCGTTTTCTCCCAATGTGGGGAGGGAGCATGCGGCAAATCCAGGATTTTGCTGCGGATGCCGTGAGACGAACGACCTCAACAGAAGGCCAGGGAATGTATGCACGTATCTATTGGGTCGCAGCAGGCCGCATGGGAGGGGAAGCTTTCTTTGCAGAGTCGCATCGGAGCGCAGTTTGGTCGCAGATGAAAGCCGGCTTTGAAGACGTGCTCAAAAAATACCCAGCCGATTGGAATAGGAATGCGTACGCGAAATTCGCATGCCAAGCCGGTGATGTGGATACGTTTATAGCCATGACCCGCAGCTTTAATGGCACGCCCATGAAAGACGCATGGCCCGGCGACTACTTCCAGAAATGCAAAGAATACGCCGGAAAGCTGCGACCAAATAGCCTACTTTGAGTCTTTCCCAGCGTTTCCGGCACATTAAGTCGCATCAGCCAGCATGTATCTCGACAGAGTACTCGCCCCCAGCTTCCAATGACTATTTCATCTCTTCGCCAATTCTTTATGTCTTTGCTCCTGCTCGCACTTGTGGGCTGCAATCAAGCGGACATGATTCAAAAATTTGCTTCGCCTGCCGATCAGACGCTGGCTAAAAGTTACATTGATCTTCTGCGACAGCAGCGCTTTGAGGATATTGAGAAGGCAGCTGATCCAAGCATAGCTGGGCCGGCACTTCATGACGCGCTTGTTCAAATGGCGGCATTTATCCCTGCTGGAGAGCCCTCAACAATTATGCTGGTTGGCGCTCACCGGATGAATAGGGATGACTCTTCGACCGTCAATCTCACGTTTGAATATGGCTTTTCAGGCAAATGGATTTTGACGAGCGTCGCCGTAAGGAATCATGGTGGTAAGGCCACCATAGTTGGCTTTAGCGTCGTTCCCCAGCCAGCTTCACTTAAACAACAGAATCGGTTCACGTTAACAAAAAAAACGCCAATTCAATACCTTGTTTTTGCGTTGGCCATAGTCTTTCCGTTGCTTACCCTCTGGGCGCTTGTTGTTTGCGGCAGGTCTAAACTCAAAGGCCGAAAGTGGCCGTGGGTACTGTTCGTTATGCTTGGGTTTGGAAAGTTTGCAGTGAACTGGACAACTGGCGAATGGAGTTTCGCGCCCTTGTCCTTACAGCTATTTAGTGCGGGAGCGTTTGCCCCCTTGTACGGGCAATGGACCGTTGCGATTGCTCTTCCGATCGGCGCAATTACTTTTTTGATACTCAGGAAAAAGCTAAGTGTTGCAGCAATTGCAACCTAGCTGGTCGGCCCACTCGGACACACAGCAGCAGATTCCTGCTGCGCGGCGCTTGCTACGTGCCGGTGGTCTCAAACGATAGACCCCGAGGAAACACAATGCGAGTGCTCCGTGAGAAGTCCGCTTTGTGAATGGGTGGGCGCATCGCCGTTGCCACCTGTAGCCGGTTCAAAAGTAGGCATCGCGTTGTCGACGATCGGAACTGAACCAATCCACGGCCTTCGCCACAAGCCCACGACAAGTACTAACGGTTGGTACTTCTGGTCCGGAGGTGAACCGTCAGAAGCCAGCGACTTCTTTGCCCTCCTGCATGTGGAGAATCTGGCAGAGAACCTACCATGGGTTGTCGAGTA
The DNA here is from genome assembly GCF_056403595.1 of Polaromonas sp. P2_G11. Lineage (NCBI taxonomy): Bacteria > Pseudomonadati > Pseudomonadota > Betaproteobacteria > Burkholderiales > Comamonadaceae > Polaromonas > Polaromonas sp. P2_G11. The sequence continues at coordinate 521,973 of NZ_JBFUFE010000001.1, forward strand.
TCTTGAGTTGCCGCCAGGGTATCGCTTGCTGATAGATGGCTCCAACCATGAAGATGTGTGGTTCGATAAACGCGGCTTGTGGCCCAACCCCTCAGTCAATGAGACGTCTTGCGCATCGCACAAGCCGCCCCTTACCTCCACCGTTAGACCTCTTTTGACACCATGAACGTCCTCTTGTATCCCTTCATGCTGCTATCGGCAGTTGGTCTGCTTCTCAGCGTAGGAAGTCACCTGGCAGCCCTGATTGGCCTGCCAATTCCAGGTGGACATCTGGTTTGGGGTTTGCACGCCGGCATCTTCGTAGTGTGGCTTCCGACGGTCTTGGTCGCCAATCGTATGTCACGCCACGGAAGACGCTCTGATTTTTGGAAGCTGGCCCTATCGGGCTGCCCAACTTGGGCACGCTATGCGATCTACGGGCTCTTCGGATACGCGATGCTCAATTTCGTTCTAGGTATGAGCAACGTACCCAGCCATAGAGACGGGAGCAATGCTGCCAATTCCGGCGCCGAAGTGCGTCTCTTCTCTGGGCATTGGATGGTTTTCTACGGCGCGGCGTTTGCAACGCTGTACTCCGCAATCAAAAACTCCAGGTTGCTGAAAAACCGAAAATGCATTCGAGGCCATGAGGTCGCACCACTCGATAAGTTCTGTCCCGAATGTGGGGCAGCTATAGAGCATGGGCACATCTAACCCGTCACTCCAGCGGACTAATTCTGAGGGGCTTCGGCCGCCGCCATCCGTTGAGCTCAAACGTTGGGCGTCATGACCAATCCGCGTTTATGGAAGACCTGGGGTATTGCTGAAGCAAACCTGAAAGATGCTCGTCGCTACCTTGTTGAGGCGGCTACAGACGCGGACTCAGAGAAGTATTCATTGGTTCAGTTCGATGAATACCTTGCCCACAATGAACTTGGCCTGGCACTGCAAGAGATTGCCAGCATTGCGGAAGATTTCACATGCAAGGCGGCATTCTGGAAGCGGCTCGAAGCGGCTGCAGAGGTCATGGAATTGCCAGAGTCTGCCTCGGCGTATAGGGATAAGTTCTTTGCGGAAACCCGCCGTCACTAAGACGCCCGACCCGTCATTGCAGCCGACCCTGGCGAGCTGCGCTGGTCGGTCGGCTGAATTCAAACGCAGGTTGCTCCATGGCTAACAAAAACCAGGCTTCAGTCGCACCCTTGCTCTAGCGTGTTGAATCCGTCGAAATCTGATCTAGTTATGGAGTGAACCCCTCGGGCTGGACCAAGGAGTTCACTCCAACACCGGGACGGGGTCTTGTTGGGGGGATTCAGCGGCGACCGGGGCAGCGCGTTTTTTTCACCGGTTTATGGGCGAGGATGACCAAACACAACGGAATCGGCTGTTTAGGCTTAGCTCGTCCATATTGAGGAGGCGGTAGCCACACTGCCCGCCTAGAATCGGTTTGCGGGGTTTGGTGTTCTTTTTATCGATCTGAACGAAACTCAAAATGAGCAATAAGTCTTTTAATAACAAGCACTTGGCTGGGTTTTCAGTGGCCTGGTTATACCGCAGGCGCGATGTTATACCGCAGACCTTGCGGTATACATTGCGTTAAGAACTCCAAATGCGTGTTCGCCTAGTACTACTGCTAGTCGCAGCTCTTCCTCTATGCAATGCATTTGGGCAGGAACGAGAAGGCCTACGAATTCATGCCCCACCCGCTTGGGCGGGATGGAAGAAGGCAGCGGAACAAAAGAAGGACGGACTCGAATTTACGGCTTGGGCCCCTCTGGACCAGGAGGGGTCTGCATGGAAAGAATCAATCACTCTAGCCATTCTGGAGCCGTCTCCCCCGGAAGATGCTGTAACGAACGCCATCCGCCTCACTCTTGGTGTGACGGCCAAGGCCTGTCCCAACTCCAATGTTGTGCCACCTAAGCCGCGTAGTGAAGGCATCTTTACTCTTGCTTATGCACAGTTCTACTGCTCTAGATTCCAGGACAAGAACGTGGGGGAACTTACCTTCGTCAAAGCCATTTCTTCTGCTCGGCGCACATATGTCATATCAATGATCAAGAGGGTAAGGCCATTTGACATCCGTGCACCCGGGGCGTTTGTGTTCTCTGCAGAGGAAGAGGACCCGGTTAGCTGGCTTTCAGCGGCAGCAAATTACCTAGGTACCGTGAAAGTCTGTGTCAGTCGGCAAGAAAAGGAAGACGTATGTTCGCCCTAGAGTTCCTAACACGGCAGTCCACACTGACGCCGTGCGGCAAAGCCGCGCAGCGCCGGTGACTTCTACGTTAGATACCATGGAAACACTGCTCGTTATGGTGCTCGCGCTTTTTGGGGTTGGCTTCGCGGTTGGTGCATTCTTGAATCATCCAGACGAACTCCCGCCGCACCGACTTCGTAGGTTTCTGTGGTCCGGGTGGATTGGATGGACCATCCTCTGCGGTGCACTGCTGCACCTTGCGAACGAAAAGCTTTGTCCCCCCGGCAGTTGCATCGGAGTGGCCTTAGGGCTTGCGTGGTTCGGACTGACGCTAGCGTGGTTAGTTGGCGGGCTGTGCGCGACGGCTGGTATCTATACTGCCCGGAACTATCTGAGGAACCACTAGTGGCAATGGCATCAAACAAGCCGTTCGACACTGACGCCCGAGTGCTTCAATGCGCTCCGTGCACACGCCTCCCGCTCGCCGATCAACTCCAACGTTAGGCCGCACCATGCGAGTCATTGCGATTGTTTCGCTTCTCGTTCTGCCTGGTCCGATATTCCTGGCCTACTCACAATTCATTGGCAACACGGGCTTTGAGTGGAAACACCTTCTAGCGAACTACGCTTGGTGTTCCGCAGTCTTGTATTGCTCCGCGTTGATTTTGATGGGAGCCCGCGCGAGCGTTACGCTATGGCTTGCTACTCTCGCCGCGGGGAATGCAGCTCTTATTGCATTCTGTTTTTGGATGGCCAGTCTCTTGGCGAGAGGCTACAGGGACACCGAAATCGCATGGGTGCTGCTTTTTCCAGCTCAGGCACTGGTCATTACCCTCGCGGTGTTGGCCTATTGGATTGCGCACCGGAACAAAGAACGGCCTGGCCATGTTGCCTAACAGGCCGATCGAGACCGGCACACAACGCCGCGGCTCCGCGAGGCGCATGATTTTCGGCGCGACTTATAGCGCCAAGCTTCTGAGTGCGGCTCACTTTCAACGTTGAGTGTCTTGACCATGCGTCTTTTTTATATCTCAATTGTCATTGCACTATTTCAGGTCACATCCAGCCATGCCGCGTGCTCTGACAAAGAAAGTTGGATGGCGGCAAAATCATTGCGCCTAATCTCATCCAATGGACAAAACCCGAAAGAATCTTTTGAGGTAGAGGTACGCCACTTGGGTAACGCACAAATGTTTTCGCGCGTCATCCAGGGTGTTGCGGTCGCCGAGTCTTACCGGCTTTCTGGCGGGCGACACCTGTTTCACGGCCTTGATGAAAAAGCGTTCATTCACCCTGTTGGCTTTGACCCCAGGCAGTCATTTTTTCTGCCAACCATGATTCTGGAAAAATTTGGATTTGCCGGATTGTGTGAGGTTTCAGGCGAGCAACACTTTCATGGTTCCATCGACCTGGGCGATTACTCGCCTCCTGGTATGCGCAGGCTGAAGGTTGAGGGAACGGTGGCCCGTTCCTCTGCTTCAGTTGTGACATTTTCACTTCGCCTGCTTGGTGACGCTGCTACGACCATCGACGGGTCGTTCGATTTTGTTGCTCCACCATTTCCAGCGGAGGCCCCGGTTCTCAATTGGTATTACCTCCTTCCTGGCGATCGTATGCTTTCCGCTAAACGTACGAATACCACTATGCCCACGCTGAGTGCTTTCGTTCAAGGTACGGAACAATAACTGTGCGCACAAAAAGGTGCCTAATTCTGGCGGGCGTAGCCGTGACCGAGAACGACAAGCATGTGCCCACCGCCAGACGCATCGTCGGCACCGTCAGGTTTGAAGGTCGATAGAAATGCTTAACCCGTCAATCAACACAGACTCACAACAGCAAAAGGCCGCTCCACCGCTACTATCGTGGTTCGGTCATCTCTAACATTAGGCGTCTCATGGCACTACTTTTAAAAATCATCACCGTATTGTTTGGCCTCGCATCGATCGCAGCGGGCGTGAAGAGCGTTCTGCGGCGAGAAGCCAAATTCACATGGAATGGAGATAGCGATGAGAAGCGTGTCGTTGAAGGGCTTCCGGCAATCCTCATCGGCTTGGGCGAGATCGCTGTAGGCCTTTACATCATCTTCGCTCTGCGCTTTCCCTTTGCGAGCTGAGATATTTACATCGGAACGATTCATCATCGCCAATGTCGCCTAACCCCTCCTTCAAACTGACGCCTTGCGGCGCCGCTTATTTCAAAGGTTAAATTTCATGGACTGGGCACGCGTCAACCTTCGAGCTTTCATACGCGGCCCACTAGTGGGTACGCCGGAAGGACTGTTGGTCTTGATCGGCACGTCGTTGTCGCTTTTGTTCGCTGGCTTGAGTTGGTATGCCCCTGGGTTGGTCGGGCTTAGGCCACAGCTCGCAACAGGCAACGCCCTTATTTTTGCAATTTGGCCAGTGCCGCTTTTTGTAGGCTACGTTGCGTTCTGCAGCCCCGATTTCAGGCCAACTGTCTTTTCAATTGCCATGGTTTTCTGTATGGCCGCATTTCCCTTTTGGTTGGTGTACAAGTGAAAGGCTTTTTAACTGGTTGTTCCATCGGATCGCCTTCGGCGCCCGCTGAGTGCCAACGTTAAAGCTCAGTAGTGATGCGTATTTACATCGCACTCCTGTTGAACCTGGCACTTGCTGGGGCGGCCACCGCGGCGCCAGCTTGCAAGGCAAAGACCGAAAACTCTTCCGGCTACTTGCGGGCGACAGAAGTGGTTGGAAGCCTTCCGGAATTGAAAGTTTGGTCACGGTCACACGAATTTCCAGTGACCTACGGCATGTCGTGGGACAAGCAGGTGCTCTTGCGCGGTCGGTGTTATTGGTCTGTCTCGGTGTACGCGAATCGCCCAGAACGTTTTGAGATGTGGCACATCTTCTATGTTGATGCGGCGCGCAACTCGGTGATGGTCATGGATCCAGTGAGTGGTGAGCCAATTTCCTTGCGTACCTGGCGTTCGAGGAAGGAGAGTTGATGAAAACCGTGGGCGTGGGCCTTACATGTCGCTCGACACGGAAACATAACTGCAGGTTGCGGCTGCGCCGCGCGGGTTGTGCGCCGGGTCAGCGCGGACGTTAGGCAACGCAAAATCATGGCAGCCTCAGTCGGCCTGAAGCGTTTTACTATCATGTGGTTTTTAGGCAGCCTCGGAACCGTCGCATTTCTTGCCGCATTCACCGCAGCCATGCTCAATAACAATGGCTGGTTAGGATATTTACGCCTGGTTCGAGGTGGCGCGTACGCTACTGGCATCGTCATTCGCACCGACCCTCGAAACCATTGCCTTACTGAGTACACCTTTTCTGCCGGAGGCCAACGCTTCACCGGGGCTGGATCGGCTTGTGGCGCGAGTGCCGGTCAGAGGGTCGCCATTACATATCTCGTCACAGATCCAGCGCGCTCTTGCCTCGGGCCAGCGCTCGCCAAGCTTGAAAATGAACTGGCCACATTCGTGTTGGGAGGCATTATCTTCCCACCGTTCATAATCTTTGCGTTCCGTAGCAGAAGGAAAAGACCATGACCCAATCCCACGGGCATTCATGTTTTTTTTGCCATGTGGCTGCTGCCCTGGTTGTATGTGATCACTGCATTGAGGAAAAGAAGACTGTCCGCCTAGAATTCGTTTGCGGGGTTTGGCCTTTTTTTATCGACCTGAACGAAGCTCAAAATGAACAATAAGTCTTTGAACAACAAGCACCTGGCTGGATTTTCAGTAGCCAGGTTATACCGCAGACCTTGCGGTATACATTACGTTAAACAGTAGAAATGAAGCACGATCCATCACGCCAGGAAGCGCTCGAGAAAGCACGCGAGTTGGAGGAGCTTTCTCGCAATCTCAATGCCAATTTCGAGCATGCAAGCTTGCATCGGGAGATTCCGTGGTGGCAGCGCTTTGCTTCCAGAGACCGAAAAAACTTCTGGCGCATGCCGGTTTGGCTATGGGCTCCCGCTGTTGCTGTTCTAGTCGCACTCTTTGTTTTGGCTCTTCTCAGAGTGGGAGGGCATCTTGCTACCTAACATGTCAATCGACACGGACCCACAACAGCAGGAGGCGGCTCCGCCCCTCATGTTGGTGGTCTGGTCATCTTTTCGTTAGGCCTCACGATGAACACCGAACAAAAGGCGCGGTTTGCCAAACGAATGCAGATCTTCCTAGGTCTTTTCTGGCTAGGCTCTCTTGTACTCATTGCAGCCCTCGTCGGCATATTCACGCTCAGGCCACTGGGCGAACACATCAATGTTCTTACCGCTGTTGCTTGCACCGGTTTCGGTGTAATTGCCATTGGAGGCCTGGGGCGTGCGACCAGCCGTTGTCCTCAGTGCAGCAAGCTTTTCTGTGGGCATTTTGAAAACACTGAGGGAGGTTCTGCAAGTGTTTTCGCCTCGTCCTGTCGTCACTGCGGCTTCCGCACAAATCGAGCTCAATGACATGGCGCCACAATCCATCAAAGTTGAAGGGCGAGCACACGTCGCGCGGTCTAACCCTTCCATCGAGAGGACGTACCCCGGCAAGCCGGGTCACGCCTCTCATCTCAAACGTTAAGGCTCATCAAGGCATCTCACCGGCACTTCGCTCAATCCGACCCAAGCTCCTTGTCGCTTGCTTGCTGGTGGTCGCGACACCCTCCTTCGCCGCGTGGGAACCTGTCGAGGGTGTGATCGAGGGCAGGTTGTTAATGGGAGGTCGCCCTCTCATGGGTGCACAAATTACAGGGTGCGCCGACCGCGGCTATTTCTTCGGTCGCCGACCCTGTTTGAGTCCCTTCGAAACGCGCACTGACGCCGAAGGCCGTTTCACCTTCAAGCAGTTCACAGGTGTCACACCGCCCACGCGTCAGGAGATTAAGGCCAATCCCGGCTATGCGGTTGCTGACCCCGGCTGGGGCTATGGTTTTCGGGTTGACTATGAAGGAATGGCTGCAGAAGCCTTTTCTACCGGCATGGGCTATGGTCGAACTCATGTGCGGGTTGAATGCGACTTTGGCGCCTTTTTGGAGGCGATGAAGAAGACGGGTGTTCGGCCGGTAGCCATCCCAGACAATATGCCGTTCATTGAGTGCGAATACCACGAAAAGCTCATCGAGCTTCCACGCCAATGAGCCTTAACAAGTCAATCGACATGGACCCACAACAGCAGGAGGCAGCTTCGCCGCAAGTGTTGGTGGCCCGGTCATTTTTACGTTAGAGCGCATATGATGACTGATCGCAACTCCACCAAGCTGACCGCTTTATCCGTGCTGCTCCGAGTCGTGATTGCAGCAATCGGAGTTTTTATTGGTCTACTTTTCCTTGTAGTCATTGGGCTTACAGGCAGTAGCATCTACGCGCCGCGCCTTGCCATCGAAATATCCAAAGTGGCCATTCTGGTCGCAACAGCTTCCATCGTTGTTTGCTGCATGACACCCCCCAGGATTCTTCGCGGGAGATCTACCCAAGTGAGAGTCTTTAAGTACTTGCTGGTGTTTTTTGCTGCTCAGCCACTAATAGTCATACCAATTGCATACAAGTTCTTTCGACATGCCCTCTAACAATTTGTGATGTTAAGCAAACCCTCCCCTAATTGGGCGTCCGCCCGCTTCGTGGGCTCCTGGCGCAAGTAGCCGGTTACCTCTACGCTACCCGTCATGAAGGTCATAATCACGCGGAATCCCGGCTGGTATGGCAAGTTTGTACCGATGGATATCCTTTGCAACGGCCGGCGCCTCGCGTACATTCGAGAGAAGGAAACCGTGCACGTTCAACTTGAGCAAGCTGATATACCAGCGAAGTTGGAACTGCGGATGCAGCAAATGGTTGGCAGCCCAACGATCGAGATATCTCGTGTGTCTTCCGATTTACACCTTGAATGCGGCGCGAACAACTGGACTCTATTGGACTTTTTTGATCTCTCCCTCCTGTCAGGCCTCAAGAACGAGGTCTTCTACTTCAGGAAGGTGGTGCCCGAGTGAACGCGTGCCACCGTCAATGAGACTTACCTTGCGGCGAATCGTCATTTCTCAGGCGTCACGTCGGGACATTCACACGATGACAGCCAACCCTTCCTTCAAGCGGACGTGCCTATGGCACGCCGCCAAAGTCAAAACGTTAGGCCTCACAATGCACTCTGGTCAAATTTATCCTTCTCTTGCTAGCGTGCTTGAAGAGTGGGGGGGCGCGACCGCTGCATGTGTTGGCTGCGCGTATCGGAGCACCGGCAGAGATCAGCGACCTTGAAGTTGATGGAGAGCTTGTTCGAATCGAGACTTCCGTGACTTGGGCTGAGGCTAAGCACAAGGCCGTCATGATTGAAGCCGTGGCGTACGGTCCGGCCACTTGGCTCACAGAACGTGTCGCTGAAAGGCTGCGCGTTGGGTGGAAGCCGGATGCGGGAGGTGGTGATGCTTAACCCGTCAGCCAACACGGCCCCGCCTGCAGAAGGTGGCTTCGCGTCGAAAGGCGTGGTCCGGTCATTTTTACGTTATGTCTCACAATGACGGTTTGGAAGAGTTGTCGGCCACCTTGCGCTCGGCGGGTGTCGAGCACGCCCTGTACCACGACTGCATCTGGATCACCCTGCCGCAAATCCAAGGCCACGTTGAAATCAAGTCTTGGGGCCAGCAGGGTCGAACGGCCCAGCTTGCCATGAATCGCCAGTGGTTCTCATTGAGTGAGGTTGAAGGCGACTTTGACGGCCCGGCGGAAGCGGTAATTGCCCGGGTTGCTGAAAAGCTTGCAGAGCGCGGACTGTCACTTCTGCAAGGAGCTCCGGAGTGAGACATAACTCGCCGGTCCGGATGGACGTCCGAGTGCGTACGCGCTTCGCGCGCACCTGTTCTTGATCGTCACTCACCTTCACGTTAGACCTCATGCTCACAGCCGCTGCCGGATTGCACCGCACCCCACGGGTACTCCTTGGATGGCTCGCCGTTCCCGTCATTGCTGGCGCCGCTCTCCTCGCCTGGCCATTGCTTGAGTCCTGCAAAAACTCCCGACTTCGGGAGATCCCGTCACCTGATCAGTTGTGGAAGTTGGTGGTGTTCGAGCGCAGTTGTTCTGCAACGGTCGCGTGAACGACTCATGTATCCCTTGTAGGCGCGAGTGAAATGCTGCCGAACGCGCCCGGAAACTTGCTGGTTTCCTTCGAGCGTCACGGCTCATTGGTCGGCGCCTCCGTGCGCGAGCCGGAAGTGGTTGTCCGGTGGCAACGACCGGACGCAATCGAGCTGGCCTACAGTTCGGCTGCGCCCATCCACTCCACCGTGTCCGAGTTTGGGAGCTTCCGGGTGATCCACACGCGCGCGCCATGAGGTCTAACAGGTCGTGAACGCCTCCATCCAAAGCGAGACAGGTTGGTTGCAGTCGCTAAGCCCGGCTGAGCGAGCTCGATTCCTCTCTTCGCTGAGCCACAACCTCACCATCGCCATTCGAGTTCTTTGTCACAGTCAGGGAGCTCCCGAGCAAACCGTTGAATTAGTACGCCGGCTGAACGAGGCGCACCACCGGGTATCCAGCTATCTCGCCCATTACCACATCGGTGATGAAAACGTCGGTTGGATCGGTGCGGTCGTCGAGTATGTTCTCGACGCGAAGGACCCTGTTGTGCTGCAGCAAGCCGAGCAGGCGTGGTCATATGCGAGGAAGGTTGTGTCCGGTGGCACGGCCTAACCCCTCCATCGAGCGGACGTTCCAAAGGCCGCTTCGCGCCCTGTGGGGCCCCGCTCGTTCTAACGGCTCACTCAACTCCGATCCACAACGGGATACGGCGGTCTCGCCGCGGGTGTTGGTGGCCCATTCATTTTCACTATCAAGCTCATGAGTGCACTAGAGTTACAACAACAAATCCTGGCCGCGTTTGCATCGGTACTCCGCCCTGCGCGTGACGAAATTGCGCCTCACATTTACCAGGAATGCGCCGAACTTGCCGATGATCTCGCGCCGTTTTCTGCGACTGAAGTGCCGGAGAAGTTATTTCAAAGCCACGTGTGGGATATGCCGCTTCTTTCAGCGGAAGCCATGCACTACTACTTTCCCGCCTGGCTCATTCGAGGCCTCGACGACGGTGGACCCTGGCTATGCGACGCAGCTAGTGCTGTGTTGGGTGCATTGGAGAATTCAGAGCACCGCTGGGACCCTGCCCAGCCGTACTCATGCGAGCAATGGCTGGCGTTTCAAGCCTGGCTGTCCTACGTGGAGCAGATAGCTGACGATATTGATCGAGAGGGAATCGAAACGGCTCGGAGAAGAATCGAGAAAGAGCTTTAGCATGGCAACGAGCACGGACAAGTAGTCCAGCACTTTCCCGGCGAAGACTCACGTTTGAATACCGACCGGAATATCGCGTGCGATACCATGCCCTAAATGAAGGGGACGAGCGTTATGCGAATTGTCGGAATCGTGTTGGCGATTGGTATTGGACTCGTGAGTTGGCCGGCAGCATTAGCACTGGGTGGATGGGGTTCTCCCCTGCGCGCTCTTGATTCACTTTTACTCTGGACTCCCATTGTTGGCGCGGCAGTACCAATCGCTTTACTCCTATTTATGAAAGGGGCAAAGGTGTCCGGGGCATGGGTGGTGGCGCTGGCTCCGCTCCTCGGTGTGCTGAACGTGCTTTGGAGTGTCGATTTCTATACGGCTTACCTTGGACCCAGTCTTCTTTCGTCTGACCCAATCCCACGGGCATTCATGGTTTATTCTGCAATGTGGCTGCTGCCCTGGTTGTATATGATCAATGCATTGAGGAAAAGAAGTCCTTGCTGATGGTGAAGAGGTCAGATCGGGCCGGTCTTCATTTTTCGTGCACCGGTTTCACATGCGACACGCCTGCACCCACAACAACAGCAACGGCCTCGGCAATAGCGGCACTCATGTGAATCTCCAAAAGGAAGTAATGAACGAGGGAGGTTAAAAACCTCCTCTTGCTCGGGCATCCTCGCTTCTCTGAGCGGGGGCTGAAGAGTGCTGGTCAATCAACAAGGGAAAACCGGGATGACCCGGTTGTCGCTGTATTGAAAACCCTCCCACAAGTGCCTCTCAAACCGGGGCAGACCCGGCACTCGCAGGCGACGTGACACCAAGCGCAGCGAAGCCGCTGCTTCGCCTCTTGGCAAAAGACTCCTGAGGCGCGTCTATAGTTTCAGATCTTTCGGCGTGTGAAGGTCGAGTCCTTCGAGAGTTTCCACCTACGCAAACCTTAACCTAGTGGCTTGACGCCGCACCTATCGCAGCCCACATCAACACCTTGGCTTGTGTGGGAGCCGTCGGTACCAACTGGCGTACGGCCTTTCCCTCGAACACTTTTTCGCGTAAATCTTTGAGAACATCTTGCGCACCGCCGAACGGCGTAAATACATCGATCAACCAGATCTGATCACCTGAGTTCCAGTCCGTCAAGGCGAGTTGATGAGGAGCACCCATGTAACGTTGTGCCACCACTTCGCTAAGCCGTGCCCAGGACGCAAACGCCACGGGCGCTTCATCTTTCATATAGAGCTTGGCCTGATCAAGGATGAGCGCCGGCATAACACGCCACTCCAACTCACTGAGCAGCGTGTGTCGGCTGGCAGACTGCTGCATCATGAGCCATGTCACAGGACCCAATAGCGGAATCTTCGCAAGCACCTTATGAGCCTGGTTCTTAGCAAGCTGGGCGATCTCAGCCAATTCTTCCGGTGCGATAGGGGTCTCAGTCATGGTTCTGTCTCCAGCAAATCATTAATAGCTTGCAAATCCGTTTCACCCAGCGTAGCGTTGGAGGCTTTCAAACGCAGCCCTTGCATCAAGGTTTCCGCACGCGCCTTGTGCCAGTCACGTTGGGCGGCATAAAGCTGCTGCTCGGCGTTTAACACATCGATATTGATACGCGTACCAATACGATATCCAACCTTGTTGGCATCAAGCGAGCTTTTACTGGAAGAAATGGCCGATTCCAATGCGTCGACCTGCGCCGCACCGTTGACGACACCGGTAAACGCCTGCCGTGCTTGGGTAATTGCCTGCCGACGGGCCACCTCCAGGTCTTCGCTTGCTTTCTCTTTCAAGGCAATGGCTTCCCGCACGCGTGCCTGCACTCCGCCACCGGCAAAGAGCGGGATGGTCAAGTTCAAACCAACCTGACCTGAGTGGGTACGGGTTGCAATATCTGCCGGAGAAGAGATGCTCCCCGAAGCGTAGTTGTTGCCATAACCGGCTGTCAGATCGAGTGTGGGTGAATGGGCTGCCCGGCTTTTATCGATCTCACGGTCAGCCACCTCCAAGGTAGTCAAAGCGACTCGGACTTGCAGTGATTGTTCACGGGCACTGTCTACCCAGGACTGAACTGTCACTGGTTGTATACCCGGCAACCGACCACCATCACGCAGGCGCGCCAGACGGACTTCAGAGTCGCCCAGGATACGCGCGAGTTCAGCACGTCTGTTTTCCATATCGCTGGCAGCGGCAACTGCTTGGGCCCTTGACAGATCTAACCGGGACTTGGCCTCATGCACGTCTGTCACCGTTGCCGTACCTACCTCAAAGTTACGGCGCGCCAAACCCAGCTGCAGCTCGACAGCGCTGATTTGCAGACGCGCCACGCGCTCGGCCTCCTGCGCAACCAATACATCCAGGTAAGCTTGAGCCGTTCGCACAATCAGCTCTTGCTCGGTTTGTCGAAACTGCGCCTCGGCCAATATCTCCTGCTGTTCTGCTTGGCTCAAGGCCATCCAGCTGGTTGCGCGCCATAACGGTTGCGTCAGTTGCAGATTCCAGCTCCGGTTGCGCACATTGCGATCTATATAAGGAGCCTCACTGAAAGCAGCCTGTCCCGACTGCTTGCTGGTGGAGCCGATCAAATTCACTGCGGGAAGCAGCCCAGCACGCGCCTGGGGTACGCGCTCACGCGCCGCTTGCAGGGCATGGGCCGCTCCCCGGTAGGTCGGGTCGCGCTCCTGCGCTTTGCGATAAACCGCCAACAAATTGGCGGCCTGAACATTAAACGACGATAGAAGAAAAAATGTGGCGAACACAGGTCTAATAAGAAAAGTAGCAATACTCAACCAATGACGCGTTAGACAGGTTGGCATGCACAGGAGCACATCACCTTTCACGCAAAGACTCCTGCTTATAGCGCAGCATGGGTGAGATGAAATACTCAATCATGCGACGCTCGCCAGTACGAATATCCGATGTCACGCTCATGCCAGCGGTAACGGCTCCGTGCAAACCATTCACAACACTCGGTGTCTCCATCGTGTTCAACTTGATACGCACCGGATATATCGGGCCAAGCTTGGGGTCAGCCATCGCATCGGTGCCAACCCACAGCACGGTGCCTTCTATATATCCAAAGCGGGTGAAGTCAAAGGTCTCTACCTTATGGATCACACGCTGGCCGACTTTGACATGACCGATGTCGCGGTTCATGACCTGAGCTTCGACCTCCAGGAGGGCGTCGTGGGGCACGATGGTCATGAGCGCCTGCGCTTGAGTAACCACGCCACCGACCGTCGTGACTGCCAGCTGCTGTACCACACCGTCAATCGGGCTGCGCAGCGTTTGCAGGTCGCGCCGCTGCGTGGCCTTGATCAACTCCTGGCGAGCCGCATCATGCTTGCGAATGGCGTCCACCAATTCAGCGCTGGCCCGGGCACGAAACTCGGCCTGTGCCTGTTTGCGCTGTTGGACAGATGCATTAAGGCTCGCTGCTGATTCATTCAACCTCTTGCCCATCACGGAGATATCCTTTTCCATGTTGAGGAGTTCAAGCCGGGTTTCAATCAAGCCCGTCTGCGCAATATGACCCGTGCTGGCCAGCTCTTCGCGCATTTCGTGCTTTCTCCGTACCAGCGGCAGGCTATTCTGCAACTGCGCGATATTCGCCGAAATGGCCTCGCGATCCGCCGTACGCCTTGCAACGTCAGCATCCAATGCGGCCACACGTGAATCCTGCTCACTGCGCCGATTAGCCAGTACTGCCTGCTGATTGGCAAGCATCGGAGCCGGCAAATCGCGTGTTTCGGCCCAAGTGTCCTTGCCCGACAGCAAGGCATTGAGTCGCGCCACGTCCGCCTGGGTCTCCCAGAATTCGCGCTGCAACCGATCACGGTCAGCCAGGGTTGCGGTGGCGTCCAGCTCCAGGAGCAAGTCTCCAGCTTTGACGAGCTGTCCATCCTTGACCGCAATCACCTTAACCACACCGGCTTCCAACGGCTGTATGACCTTGCTCTTGCCCGACGCACTGATGCGCCCCTGTGCCGTAACCACAATATCCATCGAGACCAGGCAGGCATAAGCCAGCGTCGCAGCCGCCATGGTGCAAATGGCCAGAGTGATCATACGTGCCACTTTGGCAGGAGGCTGTTGCCGCATCGCAATGGCTGCCGTGCTGAACATGACATGTCCAGCTGTGCTTTTGTTCTTCATGCAGCCTCCAGCACCTGATGCGCTTGATACAGCGAGGCGTAGCGACCATTGACGTTCATGAGCTCGCGATGGTTGCCAGTCTCCATAAGACGACCTCGGTCCAGCACCAGAATCCGGTGGGCCATCCGCAAGGTGGACAAGCGGTGCGCAACAATAAATACCGTGCGGCCCTCACAAATACGAGCCATGTTGTCGTGAATAACTCGCTCGCTTTCGTAATCCAGAGCCGCAGTGGCTTCATCGAACAACAGGATTTGCGGGTTACCCACCAACGCACGCGCAATAGCGATACGCGAGCGCTGACCACCCGAGATCTTGCTTCCTCGCTCGCCGATCACCGTGTCATAGCCCTCGGGCAGCTGCAGAATGAATTCATGCGCGCCGGCCAGTCGGGCGCTTTCCATCACAGCGTCCATGGCAATAGCCGGATTACCTAGCGCAATGTTTTCGCGCACGGAACGATTGAACAAGGCCGTATCCTGCCCGACTACGCCGATCTGCCGACGTAGCCAGGCGGTGTCCACTACGCTTAGATCCATGCCATCAAGCAAGACCCGGCCCTTCTCGGGGAGATATAGGCGCTGCACTAACCGCATGAAGGTGGTCTTGCCCGCGCCAGAAATGCCCGTAATTCCAACGATCTCACCAGGACGGATATCCACGCTCACGTCGCCCAGCACCTCCGGAGCATTTTGGGTATAGCGAAACGAAACATTTTCGAATGTCACCCTACCCTCCAATGCTGGCGGAGTACTACGGCCTGGCTGAAACACGGGTTCGGGGGTGGCATTCATGATGTCGGCCAGGCGCTTGATACTGACCTTCATTTGGGTAAAGTCCTGCCACAATGAAGCGAGCTTCAGGATGGGCGCATTGACACGGCCCGACAACATATTGAAAGCGATCAGGCCACCCACCGTCATGTCACCGTCAATCACCAGCCTGGCACCAAAGTACAACAGCACTACCGTCAATACTTTGCTGGCCAGGCCGATAAACTGGTTGGTGGCATTGCCCAAATGGCCCGCTTCAAAAGCGGCCGTCACATAGTCACACAGTCGCCGCTCCCAATCCCGCTGCCATGCACCTTCCACGGCATGGCTCTTGAGTGTTTCCATGGAAGTGACGGTTTCCACAAGAAATGTCTGATTTTCGGCACCCAGCGCGAACTTGTCTTCCAGCTTCTTGCGCATAAGCGGCGTGATCAGCCAAGACGCGACAAAAAACACCGGCAAAGAGCAAATCACGATCAGAGTGAGCGCCACACTGTAATAAAACATGACGCCCAAGAACACCATCGCAAAGAACAGGTCCAGCCAACTGGTCAACGCGCTGCCTGTCATGAAATTGCGCGCGTTCTCCAGTTCCCGCACCCTTGCCACTGTATCGCCGCTACGACGTGACTCGAAATAAGACAGCGGCAGATGCAGCAGGTGACGAAATAGCTTGGCTCCCAGTTCCACATCAACTCGGTTCGTTGTATGGGTAAAGAGGTAATGCCGCATGGCACTGAGCACCACCTCGAAGAGCCCCACCCCCAACAGGGCAACCACCATTACATCCAGCGTGGTCATCGAACGATGCGTAAGCACCTTATCAATCACCACCTGGAATATCAAGGGGGTGAGGAGTGCGAATATCTGGATAAAGAAAGATGCAAGCAAAACCTCGCCGAGCACCTGCTTGTACTGACTCAGCGATGTCCAGAACCAGCCGACTCCAAAACCCAAGCCGGCACCATGACTGCCAGGCACCATTCCCGCTGCCTGTGAACGCGCCGTGATCCATTCAATCTGAGCAGCCTTTGCGGCCTGTTGAGTCATCCGCTGGCCAAACTCGATCCATGTCAACTTTTGTGGCTGCGCAGCACCGCTGGCTTGAACCACCACGTTATGCGCATCGGCATGGCCTATCAGCAGCCAACCTCCATCAATATCATGCGTCAGCGCGGGAAGCGGGCCGCGAACCAACTTGCCGATGGAGGTTCGGTGATGGATGACCTCCAGTGACAAGCCTTGCAAGGCTTGAACCAATGCAGCACTATCCGGACCGTCCACGGGCCAAGCATGATGTTGCGCCAGCCGCGCTACATCGGCGTTAACACCTACAAGGTGCAAGAACGATGCAATCAGGTTATGCAACGCCTTCGTCGTATCTTGCGATTTTGTGAAATCTACGGAGTCCACCTGGGCCGACTCTGCCGGGTTGGAGACGATGGTGTAAGTGTTGGGTGTCACGCAGTGTTTCGAGAAAGGAGGAAGACGATCGAGGCAAAGCTATAGAAAGAAAATTTCAAAGACGCTACTTGGGCCTAGCGGATTTAGAGGACTGCAGGCGTCCCCGTTTCGCTGGATTTCGCAGGCAGCCATGCTGAGTAGTTACCGCCGCTGAGCTCTAACCCAAGTTTGGACAAAAAGCGACCAGTTCTCTGCATTGCTACACCGCTGGCTATGCCAACATACATTTCCGCAGCAGTCCGGGCATGTGCCCAGGCGCGGAAGGCCATCACCATCTTGATGGCAGCCAAGCCCCCTCTATGCTGAGGGTGCACCAACAAAAAAATTGACGAAGCGATTCGCTCGTGGGAAAAAAAATACTCGTCGATGCTGCCAATCATCAAGCCGTGCATCCCGCCAGAGCTATGACGCGCACCCACAAAGAACGTGGTGGACAACGGTTTCTCAACCATGTGGGCAAATCTCTGCGCCACACGCTCATCTTCGTAACACAAGCGCGAAAACCGGCTTTCCACATGGCAAAGCCGCCCAAGCTCCACCAATTGCGGAATGTCGCCCAATGTAGGTGGTGCGATTTTCACGCGGCAGATCCATGCAATTGAACAACCGGCGATTGCGCAGCCTGCTCCCACTGCACCTGAGCAGCCAGCAGGGCGTCATGCGAATCTTGACCGTCAATCGCTTCAATGCTGATCAACGGTGTTGTGTCTTGGGCTCCAGTAACAGTGTTTATCATTTGCACCATCAGCAAGGCCATATGCTCTGGCGTGAGCGGCACAGCCACTACAGAGGTCGCAACAGGTTCGACCAGCGCAACCGAAATAGCATCACCATTGGGCTGTGCGATAGCGGCCGCCGTCGAAGCGCGACCAGCCTCAGAAGCATTCATAGCCGCTAACGTACCTGGCAAGCGAGCGGTTTCATCAACCGCAAACGCCACATCACCCACAGCACCCGTGCGACCATCCGACCACGTAAAGCGAGATTGCCCCAGCTCAGTGACACCGTCCAACTGCCGGATTTGATGGTCGCTTGTGAGACCAATTTGAGTGATGCCGATTTCGTCCAAGGTATGAAACTCGCCCAGAGAGCTCACGCCATTGCCATCAGCATCTTGCCAAACCCCGAATTCCCGCCAACGTGCATCCAACCGGCTCAGCAAGGCGTCGCCATTGCTGTCAAAAGTGGCAAGGCCTTCCAGGTCAGTACGCGAACCGGCGAGGTAGCTTGTAAAAGATATTTCATCAAAACGATCAATCACCCGGTCGGCGCCTATGTCACGCACCAACAAACCGTCGTCGGTCGACACCCACGCCAAGTGCTCTCGCCAGCCGTCGCTATTAACATCGAAATAGGCTTTGGAATCGTCCAGGCCCACGTATTGCAAGCCATTACCATTCAGGTCCAGCGTGACAGGCTTTTTACCGCCGCCTCCACCACTTGCGTTAGAACCCATATGCACGGTATTGATGGCAACGGTGGTACCGGCACCGCCGCTGTCAGTCACATTGATGCTGAAGGGATCAGCACCGCTGTAGCCATCGCCTCGCTGGCTGTAATACTGCCACGCGCCCGTCTCACTGACCCAATAGGAGCCAGCCTGGGTGTGATCGATCGAGTCCGGCGCGTTTGCCGCTGTGTACAGGTTGGCCCAGGCATGGCCATGCTGTGCCGATGCACTCAGTCCAAAACTAAGTTGATCTGAATTTCCGTCCGGGTCAAAAGCCACCACACCGCCGTTTTGACGATACGGATCATCGTCCAGATAGCCCGATTCGCCACTCGTAAACGTTGCATCCTGATTATCAAAACCGACTGGGCGCAGGTGACCGTTGAGGTAGGTGCTACCGCCAGATCCAATAAGCAGGCCACTGCCCAACAGTGAGCGTGCCTGACTTTCTGAGTAAACCAGCACCGTCGCCTGACCGATTACCACGGTGGCGCCGCTTTCATCCACGCCGTAAACGTTTTGCACCGTGGCTCCGTAAATTGGTCGGCCATACCATATGTCTTCGATGACGGGTGCATCGTTAACCGATTGCACATTCAGATAAGCAGTTGCCCAAGTCTGACCACCTTCTCCATCATTGCTTCTGTACTCAAAAGTGGCTGTGCCAAAAAAGTTGGAACTGGACTGAAACCGCACACTGCCGTCTGCCTGCAAAGTGACTGTGCCATGGCTGGCGTTACGCACGGCATCCACCGTCAAGTTGGCCAAGCCACTCGCATCCGGATCTGAGTCGTTGGCCACGAGTTGGCCGCGCTGGATAACAAACACAACATCTTCAAATCCGATAAAACTGTCGTCTACCGCCAAAGGATTCACATTGATTGCCGAAAAGTCAATCTCCGTTGTACCCACGCTTTGCCCGCCGTCCGCATCCTGCACTACGTACTGAAACTGCCCCCGCCCCGCATAACCCGGCGTCGGCGCAAAGGTCACCGACCCATTTGCATTGAGAACCGCACTGCCATGGATCATCCCTTGTACTGCCACGATACTCAAGCCGGTCGGAGTCTCCCGATCCGTGTCGTTGGCCAGCAGCGCTGCCTGGCTCAGGGTGTAGGTCGCGTCGCGCTTGCCCATCAGCAATTCGTTGTTGACCACGGGGACATCGTTGACCGATGCCAGATTCACCATCGCTGTGCCTTGTACCTGCCCACCGTTGCCGTCATCGACTACGTACACAAAACTGGCCGGGCCAAAATAGTCCTGTTCTGGCGTGAACTGAATCGTTCCATCGGCCAGCAAGGCCACCGCGCCATGCTGCGCACCACTTACCGCGCTGATGTTCAGCACCTGCCCGTTGGTGGCCATGTCCACGTCAGTGTCATTGGCTAGCAACAAGGCAGGGTTGATATTGAGAACCACGTCTTCGTCACTTGCAATGCTCTCACCCGCGACCACGGGCAGATCATTGACGGGCAACACCGTCAGACACATGGTCGCCTGGGATTCAAGGCCCTGACCTGCAGCGATCAGAGCATCGCTGCGGTCACCCACCCAGTAGCTGAACTGGGCCGGGCCGTTGTAATTGAGATCGGGAACGAAGCGCACCATGCCATCGGCTTGAAGAAAGGCCTGGCCATGCTCAGCCAAACCGACACGCGTGACGTGCAACACATCACCATCCCGAGCTGTGTCCACATCAAAGTCATTAGCCAGCAGGTCTGCAACGTTGAACATCAGTGTGTTGTCTTCGTTACCGACGGCGGTGTCATCCCGCGCAGTAGGGGCATCATTGACACTGACGATCTCCAGCGTAGCGTTGGCCACCGTGCTCAAGCCGTACTGGTCTGTCACCGTGTAGGAAAAGCTAGCCCTTCCGTAGTAGTTGGTCTCCGGAATAAAGACCACTTCGATGCCGCCAGTCTCGTTGATACGCAACGCAACCTGACCATGACTTGGGTTACCCACAGCGCTAATGCTGAGCATGGGCCTGTTCAAGAAACTTGCCGCGTTCAAAGTGCTGTCGTTGGCAAGCAAGGTTTCGGCAGTGAGGCGCAGTCCGATGTCTTCGGTGCCGGCGATTAGCTCACCTTTGACTTCGGGATAGGCCAGTAGCACATCGGCACCCATCACAGTGGCGATCAATCCCGCAGTATGTGCAGCTGAGGATGTCCAGTTCGATTCAGCAGAACTCGCTATTGAATTGATAGCTGCTTGCGCCTGTATTTCTTGGGCTAGAGCCTGATTTAACGCATAAATATCGCCCGTCAACTGCCCTTCCTCGCTATTTTTGAGGTGCACGTCTGAAATGACGCGACCGAGCTGCAATGACGACAAATCGACGTGCGCCGGGTCTGCCGGAACAGTCGGACCTGAGCCCGACGGCGTGTTGCCTGACACAGAGGCGGACGGCACATTCGGGTCCAAGCCAGTCAATGCCGCTTCGATGGCCGTGCCAGCCAAACTGCTGTCTATTGGCAACGACTCCGCAGAAACCACCGTTGGCCATTGCACCGCACTTGCACCCAGTGCCAAGGCGACCAAAGGCGTGATACCGGTCGCCGTACTAAACATGCTGCCGTCTGCACTGCGAATCATCGCTGCCGTGGCTTCCCGCTGGGCTTGCAACGTAGTGACCGCTCCAAAAGGTACGAATCCAAGCGGGTTACCTGTTCGGTTGGCCAGTGTACGAGCCGTCGTGGTAGACAAACGGCTGTCCTGGGCGTCAACCAGCACCGTTTGGCGGTCATTCGTGCCATCAGTATCTATATCCCCGCCATGCGTGTGCGCCGCATCGCCATCAAAGGTTCGGGTGTTGACCGCATGCAATGTGGCAATAGCCGGGGCATTCGCCTGTTCGTCCAGCTGCAATACGCCACCCGTGACGGACTGGTATGCCACGCCCAAAATGTCGCCGGTCAAGGTCTGCGCTGTAAGAGCGACGCGGCTACCATCAACCTTGATGATCCGGGGTGAACTGCCGCTGAAGTCGATAGCAGCGATACCTGCTTGCGTCAAAGTCTGTGTTTCGCCCTCGCTGCTTGCGTCGGCGTTAACGTCTATCCATAAGCGCAATGCAGCGAATGCCGGATCTCTCACATCAAGAAACTTGTCGCTATTCGTATCCAGCCAGTTCAAGCTGCTCAGGGCCGAGCCGCTCAGATTCAGGAGCTCACCCGCACCAATGACACCATCTCCGTTGACATCTATCGCCAACGCGCTTTGGTTGGTGGCCAACCACTGGCTGCGCTCCAGATAGCCGTCGCCATCGATATCTATCAGGGCGTTTTGAAGGGCGGGCTCAACCGGCAGCGCGAGTGTGAGAGCTTGCAGTGTCTGGTGGACGCCGTCGGCCAGCTCTTGTGGCAAGCCTGCCTGCGCAGCAGGCAAGTGGATGCCCTGACTTTGCTGGTAATGTGCCAGCACGGTCTGGACCTGCCACGTCGGAGCAATCGCGCCCTGAGCATGCTGCATGAAGTCCCCGGCCAGGGTTTCGCTCGTACCATCGCCCCGGCTACCTTCGCCATCGTAGTAACGAATCTGAGATTGGCCATTCTCATCGGTCCACTTCAGGTACACAAATCCCTTGGCACCGTTGGCCAGATTGAAGCCATCGGGGTCGTACTGATAGCCTATAGCGGGCAGCAGATTGGGAATTAGAGCGCAGCTGTTGCCTGCCTGGTCACGGGTGTTGGCCAATTGAGCTTGCAGGCCATCGACCAGGTTTTGCATCCAGCTTGTGGCAGTAGCGCCGCCGCCTTCCGTGTCCTGATCAGTGACGACGAGGATATTGCCTGCTCCGTCCCATTCGGCATGGGCCAGGCCTTCGCGCATGGGGATATCGGGTTCGTCGGCAAACAGGCCGCCCAAGAGGGTGAGGACAACAGCAGCCACCGCGCCCCAAGGCCCTATCATGCCCAAGCTGCTCATGAGGCTCAGTCCGCTGGAAGCGATACTGACTCGATCGCCCGAATCCAGCGCAAGCACAAAGCCCAGAGCAGGCAGGAAGTTACCGCCCAAATTTTGGCTAATCAACCCGCTGTTGGCTATGCCTGCGGTGGACGTCAGGCTCTCTACAAGGCTGAGCCCGCTGTACAAGGCACCACCGGCATTGCCTTGGTCCAAGGCACTGAGCAAACCCAGCACGCCAGCAGCCGTTCCCAAGTCGCCGGGCAAGGCACCGCCGCCGCTCATCTTGTCTAGTGCGTTGTAAATGCTGCTTACCGCGGCAAGCCGCTGCAAGTCGCCCATGTCGTCCCAATGCTGCAAGCCGATGATGCTGTTCATCAGGCCGATGGCGCTGGCTGCCTGGCTAACTTCGGCCTGCTCTTGTGCGTCTTGGTATTGCTGGGCGCTTACGATGGCATTTGGGTCACCGGATGCCGCCCGGGGGTTGAGGTAAACGCTCGCCCCTCCAATGTCTTTAACCTGTACCCAACCGTTCGACAATCGGGTGACTTCGCCCACCATGTCACCATCGGCGTTGACGAGGAAGCTGCTAGTGTCGTTGAAGGGCAGCACGTCCAGCCCGGCTAACTGACCCTCGCCGTATGCTCCGCCACTGTGACCGCCGGCAAAGTGGCTGGCTAAGTGGGAGGCCGGAATATCGACGACGTTGAGTGGTTCGTCTACACCGTGACCACCATCAGTAACCACAGCGTTGTCGGTGTGAGTCCCAGCATCAGCGTACACCGAACCGGGCTCTGCTGTAGCGGCCTGATTCAGGCCGGTTTCAATGGCTCTAAGCTCGTCGACGCTCAAAGCACGAAAACTGGTGATTTCCGCTGCGCTGGCACCTGGGTGCAAATTGAATAGACGCTGCGCTTCCTGATCAAAGCTTTGCTGGAGACGCTCCTCTGTATTCAAGCCGTTTGGGTCAGGCCATTGGGTCTGTCCTTCTGGACCGATGCTACGCGTGTAGGTAGTGCCACCCACCGTATAACGGTCACCCACACGATTTCCCGCTAGATCCCACTGCCCTTGGAATTGCAAAGTGTTGCCGACCCAGTGACTAAATGTGGTCGCAACTTCACCATCGGCAGGGTTGAGGACGCTTTCCATCACCGTGGTTTCACCCCGTTCGGTGTGGCTCACACTGAAATAGCCGAGTTTGCCTTTAGGATCAAAAACCTCGCTAACAATGTCACCTTTTTTGATGCTGCCGTTGGCGCTGTCCGCTTTCGCAATGAAGCCAAGTGTGATTGAACCATCTTCGTGATGTATGACGTCACGATTTAGGACCAGGGCTAACGCATTGGCCGCAACTGGCGAAGATGTCGAGGTGGCTGGTGCTGCAATCGTTGAGGCGTTGATTGAATCCGTGATCCAGACATTGCTTTCTGGGCCAACAGGCAAACCAGTCATCAAGTCATAAACCGTACGGTCTTCCCAATCGCCCCCGGCTTGCTGCGCCAACGGATGCACTCCACTCGTGGGGGAACTGTCTCGCCCCGCCGTGTCGCCGGGCAACGACGACTGTGCGAATCGATCCAAGCGAAACATGATATTGATGTCGGCATTCGCGTTAGTGGAATCGCCGCTAAAGAACTTTAGGACGGCACCCGCCCCCTCTTTCCATCCAGCCGCTATCAGTCCGGCCTCCGTGACAATGTGTCCTTCTACAGTTTGCCCAATCATTTCCCACGAACCGTTGGCCTTTAGCTCGCTTTTGAGCTTGCCCATGTATTCGACTCGCGCGGCCTCCTGCGCTGTTGGGTTGTCACGAAAACTCTCTGGGTTGCTCACCCCGTTGGAGCGGGCCTTGTCGGTCCAATTGCCATCAGTGTCCATCCAGCCGATAGCCTTGAGACTAGTGGCGCGAAATCCGTAGCGGCCAATAGCGCCTATGCCTTGGCCGTCCTGCGCCCAACCGCCATAGCCGTTGTTAGGTTGACCGCTGGATTCGAGCGCAGCTAGGGTAGTGGCAAATGCCGTATTCGCATTGGGCAGATCGATAGGGAGTGGTGGCGTAATACCACTGCTGGCCGCTGCGACGTCAACACGGGCACTGAGATCGGCGGCGCCTTTTACTATTGGAAAACCACCGTTCCCGGGTAAAGTGATGAAGCCAGCGTTGCCGGCTTCGGGAATATTGAATACTGGCGCATTGGGATTTGCACCGTTGAGGTGCTGATCGAGGGTTCGGTCGTATAGCTCGGGTTTAACTTCAGCGAAACCTTTAAAGGTAGTGGAACCACCCCAGTGGATGCCTGGGTTGATCTTTTCATCGGTGGTGAACGGCTCAGTTGGCTTCAGCTTTCCTATGTTGTTGCCGCCAGCCATCGACAGAAATTCTCCGGTCTTCGTCACAGGGTCATATGACTGAACAATGCCAACGTGTCCACTAAAGTAGACTAAGGTTCCGGGCTTGACGGTAGCGGTCTCGGGATTGACGACGCTTGCCCAACTACCATCGAAAGTTGCTGGATTAGTCATCACCGCGGAGGTCGCGTAAGGAACGTTGTACCCGGATTCGCGTAAGACGTGATAGACCAGACCGGAGCAATCAAAACCTATTGCCGTGCCGGTGCTGTTGCGCACATTACCACGGGTACTTCCTGTGCTGTCGCTACGAAAGGTATTGCCGGTGTTATAGCGATTCGCGTTGGTAATGATGTCGCTCATCTACTCAAACCTTATTTGATTTTTCGAAGAACTTCTAAGTCCGCGTCAAAGCGACGGGCTATGTCGAGGTCGCGCTGCCCAATTGAACGAATGGCACAGGCGGGATGCTGAAAATCCACTTGCCGAGGTTTCTTCCCAGTGGCACGTTCAATTTCGTTTGTGCAATATCCACGCGCAAGACTTTGATGATTTTCAATTGACTTCACAATTCGCGTAATTGCAGCCCCCAAGTAAACTGCTCGCGGTGGAAACGGATCCTGAATCAACCATCTCGGTTCCACTGCATCCACATACTTACGTTGCTCATGGTCATAGTGGCGATATTGACCGTTGCCGCTTCTGGGAAGAAACAGACTGATGCCATAGCTCCACTGCCGGCGATGTGGATCGATCACCACATATTCGCCCTGTACGGTGCCAAACTGTTTCATCATCTTCAGCAATGCATCACCGTCATCTGCGTTGTCCAGATACGCTTCGCGTTTTCCTGTTTGCGTATTCTTGACCTCGAGACCTAACCATGAACAACGCCTGTCGGCTGGAACTTTGTCAGAATTGAAAAGCCGCAAAGCCAGCACTTCAGCCTCAACAGTTACATACACCTCATAAGGCAAGGCCTTGGGTTGATTAACGGGAGGGGTCGGGTCTTGTGCATATTGCACTTTGGTGACTTTGATGTCTTTGACCAGCATTTCCTGCGTGCACTTGCCGAAGGTCGGCGTCACCTCCCGCGTGGTGGTCTTACCGGCTGGCACTTTTAACTGTTCAATGCCGTAGGGCGGATAGGACTCGAAGAGAGGCCTGTATTCAATGAGATCGCTGCCGCTGGTGTAGCGAAACATGCCCTTGAAATCACGTCCAATTAAGGCCTCAATAATCGCTTTCGGCTCGTTGACTGGGCTATCGTTGGCCTGAGGGGCCGCGCTGACTGCCGCATGAAATGTGATTGCAGCAATAGCGATGCCAAGCCATGCACGATAGCCAGGAGGTGGCGGGTTGGGAACAAGGCTGTTGTCGCGGGCGTCACTTGCGCTAGCGCATTCGGCCTGAGCCAACCGTTCGCGCACGAAAATGCAAGGCCCGTCGGCAAGCAGACGGTCAGAAAAGATCTGAGCGTATCCTTCTGCGCTTTGACATGGCTTTACGCGGCCACTATTTTTGTAGCTCTCCCTCATCTCACCCCCTTGCATTTCTCTTATTTTTTACGCTCACCAGCGTTGGCTCGATTTGATGAGCTCATTTTTTCTTAGGCGTGCAATCCTACGATGCATTTCTTCGCGCACCCCTGTCAGAACTAACAGGTACGTTGTCATCGCACTACATGTACAGCGTCAGAAAGTATGAGATGTCTAACATTAATACAAAAAGGGGTCGAGGCTTGTCAAACAGCGACCGGTCAATGTCAATTGATCCCGCACCTAACTGCGTTTTCTGGTGCGGACTTTCGCTTCACCTCCACATGTAGCAGAGTATCGCGAGGTAAGCTCCAAACACTTCGACGAAAGGACCTTGCCATGCGCACGCATTTTCTCAACGCTCTTGCACTAGCGCTGCCGATAGCCCTCTCCGCGTGCGGAGGCCCCGCGGCATCAACGCCAGCATCTGCGCCGCCAAGCGGTGCTTGCAACGCCGCACCAGCCCAATTCGCCGTGGGCCGCAATGTGAGCGCAGCGCTTCAAGAAGAAGCCCGCACACGCGCCGGCACCAAAACCGTCCGGGTGCTGAAGCCCGGGCAGGTTGTGACGATGGAGTTCAATGCTGATCGGCTAAGCCTGACTGTGGATGATGCCGGGCGCGTGACGCACGTGAGCTGCGGTTAAACAAACCGCTGTGGAGGCCAGTCAGCGCTTGCGGCTTTTGGCTTCTTCTTTTTCCAGCTGCTGAAGCTGGCGCTTGCGCTTGGCCTTGTTGAGGGACTCGGGTTCTGGGGGGCGGTTGCGCAATGCTTCGGCTTCGCGGGCCTGTGATTTTTCTTTGCGCTTTTTGTCGCGGAAGTGCACAAACAGCCGGCCCAGCGCGAAGCTGACGGCGCAACTGATAACCAGAAAAATAACGGCTGGTGTTTCCATAGATTTTGTAGACGGGATGTTGCGTTGACGTTGACGTTGGCGTTGGGCGTTGACGTGGGCGCTAGTCGGCCAGAAACAATGTCTGCAGGTCGTTCAAAAAATCAAAGCCGCGCTCGGTGGGCTTGACGCGTACGAAGTCTCGTTCGATCAGGCCCTTGCGTTCGGCTTCTTCAAGGCCGCGCTGAATGGCGGTGACGGGCAGGCCGGTTTTTTCGGTGAAGTCTTGCAGCTTGAAGCCGTCGCGCAGGCGCAAGGCGTTGAGCATGAATTCGAAAGGCAGGTCGGCGCGGCTGACTTCTGTTTCTTGCGTGACGGCTTCGCCGGTCAGGGCCTTTTCCATATAGAGCTTGGGCTCGCGAAAGCGTACCTGCCGGACGACGCGGTGCGCAAAGCTGAGCTTGCTGTGGGCGCCGGCGCCTATGCCGAGGTAGTCGCCAAACTGCCAGTAGTTGAGGTTGTGAAAGCAGCGGTGGCCGGGCCTGGCGTAGGCCGACACTTCATAGCGCTGCAACCCGGCGGCCTGCGTGATCTCGGTGATTTTGTCGAGCATGGCGTAGGCGGTGTCTTCTTCAGGCACCACGGGCGGGAATTTGGCGAAGTAGGTGTTGGGCTCGATGGTCAGGTGGTAAATCGAGATGTGCGGGGGCTGCAGCGCCAGCGCCTGCCGCATGTCCTGCTCCAGGCTTTCCATGGTCTGGCCTGGCAGCGCGTACATGATGTCGAGGTTGAAGGTGTCGAAGGCTTGTGCGGCTTCTTCTACCGCGGCGATGGCCTGGGCGCGGTCGTGCACGCGGCCGAGGGCTTTGAGGTGTTTGTCGTCAAAGCTCTGCACGCCGACGGACAGGCGTGTGACGCCGGCGCTGCGAAAGGCCTTGAAGCGGTCTTTTTCAAAGGTGCCGGGGTTGGCTTCGAGCGTGATTTCGCAGTCGGCTTCAAGCCTGAGGCGTGCGCGGATGTCGGCAAGCAAGCGGTCTATGGCCTGCGGCGAAAACAGGCTGGGTGTGCCGCCGCCAATAAAAATGCTGTGGACCATGCGGCCCCAGATCAGGGGCAGCGCGGCCTCCAGATCGGCCACTACGGCGTCGATGTAGCGCTGCTCTGGCATTTCGCCCGCGACCTCGTGCGAATTGAAGTCGCAATAAGGGCATTTCTTGAGGCACCAGGGCAGGTGCACGTACAGCGACAGCGGCGGCAACGCGGCCAGCTGCAGCGTGCCGCTGCGCATGTAGTGCTGGATGTCTTGCTGGGCCATAAAAGGAAGAGTGGTTACAGCCAGCGCTCACGCATGAGTTCGATCATTTGCCGTGCGGCCTTGCCGCGGTGGCTGTTGGCGTTTTTTACCTCAACGGGCAACTGTGCAAAGGTTTGGCCGAACTCGGGGATGTACATCACGGGGTCGAAACCGAAGCCGTTGCTGCCGACGGGCGCGGGTGCGATTTCTCCGGCCACGCGGCCTGAGGCAATCAGTGGCTCCGGGTCTTCTGCAGACCGGACCGCCACCAGGGTGCTAACCAGCGCCGCGCGACGCTGGGCGGGCTGCGTCAGGCCGGCCATTTGCTCCAGCAAGGCTTTGACGTTGTTGTCGTCGCCCTTGGCATAGCCAAACTGCGTGGCGTAAAACGCGGTGTCCACGCCGGGCAGGCCGCCAAAGGCATCCACGCACAAACCGGCGTCGTCGGCCAGCGCGGGCAGGCCACTGAGGCGCGACGCCTGGCGGGCTTTGGCAAGTGCGTTTTCCACAAAGGTGCGAAAGGGCTCGTCAGCCTCCGGCAGGCCCAGCTCGGCCTGGCTGACCAGCGTCAGGCCCAGGGGAAGGAGCATGGCCTTGAGCTCGGCGAGTTTGCCCTGGTTGTTCGACGCAAGTACGATTTTCATAAGCAAAAAATGGCTCCAGGCCAATAGGGGTCTGCGCGAGCAGCTATTAATTTGATAGCGACTGTTTCTGCATGCCGACCAGTTCGACGATGCCTTTTTCGGCCAGAACCAGCAGCGCGTCCATTTCCTTGCGCGAGAACGCCGCACCTTCGGCGGTGCCCTGCACTTCCACGTAGTTGCCGGCGCCGGTCATGACGACATTCATGTCGGTGTCGCAGGCGGAGTCTTCGGTGTATTCCAGGTCCAGCAGGGGCGTACCCCGCACGATGCCGACCGAAATTGCCGCGACGTGGTCGATGATGGGGGTTTGCTGGAGCTTGCCGCTGGCCAGCAGGGTATTAACGGCGTCCTGCGCAGCCACAAAAGCGCCGGTGATGCTGGCGGTGCGGGTGCCGCCGTCAGCCTGAATCACGTCGCAATCAAGATGGATGGTGCGCTCGCCGAGTTTCTTCAAGTCAAACACCGCCCGCATCGACCGGCCGATGAGGCGCTGGATTTCCTGGGTGCGGCCGCTTTGCTTGCCGCGGGCGGCTTCGCGGTCTCCGCGGGTGTGCGTGGCGCGGGGCAGCATGCCGTATTCGGCGGTGACCCAGCCTTCGCCGCTGCCCTTTTTGTGGCCGGGCACTTTTTCTTCAACGGAGGCGGTGCAGAGCACCTTGGTGCCGCCGAACTCGATGAGCACCGAGCCTTCGGCGTAGGCCGTGTAGTGGCGGGTGATGCGCACGGGGCGCAGGGCGTCGGCCGCACGCGCGCCGCTTCGTTCAAACTGACTCATGGTGGATGGCTTTCTGGCAAGGCGCCGGATTGAATGGCGGAATTGAGGGGGAACGGAATTGGAATGGAGCGGAAACGGGAGAGGCAAGCGGCGCCGAAGGCGCAGCCACCGAAACGGCTAACCCGGGGTATCAGGCTTTTCTTGCGGCTGAGCGGCGAATGGCTTCGTTGATTTCAGCGATGGAGCGTTCAATGGTCGCTTCGTCAAGGTCGTCCACCACGGTATCCAGCACGCCGGCCTGGATGGTCGAGGCGAAAACGCCGTCCATGATGCTGTCGGTAGACACCCCCCGGGTGGATTCGAAGGCGTCAGGCGTTTCCCACTCCATGGCCAGCACGGTGACGTTGTCGCTGTGTTCGCCGCCGGTACGCAAGGCATTTTCAACCAGGTCGGGGACGGCATCCGAAACCCCTTTGCCGGCCAGCTGGCGGACAATTTCCTCGTCACTCAGGCTGCCCCAGAGACCGTCGGAGCAGAGCAGCAGCTTGTCGCCCTGCTGCAGGGTCACGGGCCCGGCAACGTCAAAAACAGGTTTTGTAGGAGAACCGAGGCAGGTGAACAGGATGTTGCGGTTGATGCGTTCGAGCTTGATGACGCCGGCGCTCTGCTGCTCCAGGTAGGAGTGGTCGCGGGTACGTGTCAGCAGTTCGCCGTCTCGCACCACATACAGGCGTGAATCGCCGCAATGGACCCAAGTGGCTCCGGTGCCCTGCAAAATCGCCGCGACCAGCGTGGTGCGGGGCGTGTCGAGCATGCCTTTTTCGCTGGCGTAGCGAATGATCTGGTGGTGCGCCGCCATCAGCGCGGTGGAAAGAAATTCGGTGGTGTCTTCAATGACAGGGCGCGCTTCTTTCTGGTACAGCGCGGAAATGGTCTGCAGCGCAAGCTGCGCCGCCACTTCGCCTTCAGGATGGCCGCCCATGCCGTCTGCCAGCACAAACAGGCCCGACTCTCGCGTGTAGCAATAGCCCATCCGGTCTTCATTCTTCTCGCGCCCGCCTTTTCGGCTTACCTGAAAGACTGAGAATTTCATTTGAATTTAGTCGCGTAGCCAGTGGCCTTGCGCGCTGTTTTTTTCGTGTCAGACACCATATTGTCAAACTGAAGGCGAACCTTTTCGCTGACGGTGAGTTTGGTGTAACGACGCTCACCTTCCCTGCTCAATTCTTTTTGCAATGCAAATACCGACTGCGGCCGTGACAAGGGGTCAAGGGACATGCACCACTCTACAACTTCAATCAGGTTGTCGGAATACACGCCACGCAAACGGGACAGGGCTAGCGACAAACGGTCTTTTTCAAGGCGCTGCGGCGCGTCATTGGGGGGGTAGCCCTGCATGGTGGCGTAAATGCAGGCACCGATCGCATAGATATCGGTCCAGGGACCCATGGAGGAGTCCCTGCGGTACATCTCGGGGGCAGCAAAGCCCGGGGTGTACATGGGGCGGATGAAGTTGCCTTCCTTGCTCAGCACCTCTCGGGCTGCGCCGAAGTCGATCATGACGGCACGGTTATCGTCGGTAATGAAGATGTTGGCGGGCTTGATGTCCAGGTGGAGCATCTTGTGCTGGTGCACGATGCGCAATCCCCGAAGGATTTCGTCGAAAAGCGAACGGATGGTCGACTCGCGGAAAACCTTCTGCTTTTTCAGCTCACGGGCCGTGATGATGAAATCCTGCAGGGTTCCGCCCTCCAGGTAATTCATGACCATGTAAACGGTCTCGTTTTCACGGAAGAAATTCAGCACACTGACCACGGAGCCGTGTGAAATCTGGGCCAGCGAACGGCCTTCTTCGAAGAAACTTTTGAGTCCCAGACGATACAGCGAGAGCTTTTCAGCCTGGACCTGCGGAAGCAATTCCCCCGGGGCCCGGCCAGCCAGGGACGACGGCAGGTACTCCTTGATGGCGACCTGCTGGCCCTCGTTGTCGACGGCCAAGTAAACTACGCCAAAGCCACCGGCTGAAAGCTTTCGCACAACACGATAGCCACCAATCACGGTGTCGGGCGGCAATGGTGCGGGCTTGACCTTTGACATAATTTGGGATGAGCCAGAATGACTTGGTCAGTCTGGGTCTTGTTCTCTCTCTAGTAAAGCGTATTTTTAAATGTCAGTTTACAGCATGACGGGTTATGCAGCCGTGCAATCGAGCATGGCGCAATCCGCCCCGGAAACTGAATCGGGCGCGGATGCCAGCTCCCGTCTGGGCGTCGAAATACGCTCCGTCAACAGCCGGTTTCTTGATTTGGCGTTTCGCCTGCCCGACGAATTGAGGCAGGCCGAGCCCGCATTGCGCGAATTGCTCACCGGCAAGCTCAAGCGCGGCAAGGTAGAAGTGCGGGTTTCGCTGGAAAGTACCTCGGCCGGCACCCTGCGCGCGCCATCTTCGGCAACCTTGCAACGGCTCGGATCGCTGGAGGACAGCATCAAATCCTGGCTGCCGCAGGCACCCGCACTCAGCGTGGCAGATATTCTGCGGATCGCCACCAATGAGGACAAAAAACCACATGACTACAGCGATGAGCTGCTCAAGCTGGCCAAAAAGGCCTTGAAAGAGCTGATGGCGGCCCGCGAACGCGAAGGCGCCCGGCTGGCCGACATGCTGCTTGACCGCACGGGACAGCTGCGTGCGCTAGCAGCGCTGGCGGTACCCATGGTGCCCAAACTGGTTGAGCAACAGAAAACCCGCTTCCTGGAACGCTGGAAAGAAGCCATGGCGCTGTCGGACGGCGCCACGCTGCCGGAAGTTGCACAGGACCGGGCGCTGACAGAGGCCACAGCCTTTGCCATCCGCATTGACGTCGCGGAAGAAATCACCCGCCTCTCCTCGCACCTGGATGAAATTGACCGCCTTCTGGCAAACGGCGGGGAACTGGGCAAGCGCCTGGATTTCCTGATCCAGGAGCTGCACCGCGAAGCCAATACACTGGGCTCCAAATCGGCGTCCCTCGAGCTGACACGCATTTCTGTCGACATGAAAGTGCTGATAGAGCAGATCCGTGAGCAGGTCCAGAACGTCGAATAGCCCCGCCCCTAGCCTAAAACACCGAAATCACCGCCCAGGACGCATGGACTACCCCGGAAACCTCTTTGTTGTAGCCGCCCCCAGCGGGGCCGGCAAATCCAGCCTGGTCAAAGCCCTTCTTGAACTGGATTCACGCATCCAGCCCGCAGTGTCACACACCACACGCCCTCCGCGCGGCCAGGAAAAGCACGGCAGGGAGTACTTTTTTCTCTCGCCCGAGGACTTTGACGGCATGGTGCTGCGCGACTCCTTCCTGGAATGGGCACATGTACACGGCCACCGCTACGGCACCTCGCGGCAGACCATTGAGGAGCGAATCGCCACCGGCGCCGACGTGATTCTGGAAATAGACTTTCAGGGCGCGATCAACATCAAACGGATTTTTGCCAATGCGGTGCTGATTTTCATACTCCCGCCAAGCTGGGAAGAGTTGCGCTCGCGCCTGCAGCGGCGTGGCGAAGACAGTGCCGAAGTCATCGAATTGCGGCTCAAAAACGCGGCCACCGAGATGGCCCAGGCCCGGGAATTCGACTTCGTTATAATTAACGAGTTATTTGAGCGGGCAGTTTTCGACCTGAAAACCATTGTGCATGCCCAACGGCTCAAGTTTTCGGCCCAGCGGCGAGCCCGCGCCGAAACCTTCCAGGCCCTTCAAATTCCCTGATTTCACCCGCTTTCCCCGTTATCGATCACACCGGAGATCACCATGGCCCGCATTACCGTTGAAGACTGCCTCGAAAAAATCCCGAACCGCTTCCAGCTGGTTCTGGCTGCCACCTACCGTGCACGCATGCTCAGCCAGGGGCATGCCGCCAAGATTGAAAGCAAGAACAAGCCTGGCGTCACCGCCCTGCGCGAGATCGCAGAAGGCAAGATTGGCCTCGAAATGCTGAAAAAAGTGCCCTCCTGAGTCAAATCCGGCACCGAAAAAAAGCACCGCAATGCGGTGCTTTTTGCATTTATGGCCTCATAAAGTCCATTTTTTTCATGATTTATTCATGCCGCGATACATTTAAGGCATGAGCGCCATGCTTTCGCCTGTTGTTTCGAGCAAGTCGACCCCCGCCGCCGCGAACGCAGCAGCGGCAAGCTTTGCTGCGCTCACGGCGAAACTCGACTACATGAGCGCTGCCGACATTGACAATGTCCGCCGCGCCTATCGCTTTGCCGATGAGGCCCATCTGGGCCAGCTGCGCAACAGCGGCGAACCCTATATCACCCACCCTATCGCCGTCGCGCAACAATGCGCCGAGTGGAAGCTGGATGCACAGGCGCTCATGGCCGCCCTGCTGCATGACGCCATTGAAGACTGCGGCGTCACCAAGCCCGAGCTGATCGAGCGTTTCGGCGCGCCGGTGGCTGAACTGGTGGACGGGCTGACCAAACTCGAAAAGCTGGAATTCAACACCCGGGAAGAAAACCAGGCTGAGTCTTTCCGCAAGATGCTGCTGGCCATGGCACGCGACGTGCGGGTCATCCTGATCAAGCTGGCTGACCGGACGCACAACATGCGCACGCTGGGCGATGTCCCGCGCGCCAAATGGACCCGAATCTCGCGCGAAACCCTGGACATTTACGCGCCCATCGCCCACCGCCTGGGCCTGAACACGACCTACCGGGAATTGCAGGACCTTTCCTTCCAGCACCTGCACCCCTGGCGCTACGCCACCTTGACCAAGGCGTTGCAGAAGGCCCGCGGCCGCCGGCGCGACGTGATCAAGCGGGTGCAGGGAGAGGTCGAATCGGCCTTTACCGGCGCCCATGTGCCGGTGATGATCTCGGGACGAGAAAAGACGCTGTA
Source organism: Polaromonas sp. P2_G11 (assembly GCF_056403595.1). Lineage (NCBI taxonomy): Bacteria > Pseudomonadati > Pseudomonadota > Betaproteobacteria > Burkholderiales > Comamonadaceae > Polaromonas > Polaromonas sp. P2_G11. The sequence goes on from NZ_JBFUFE010000001.1 coordinate 556,377, forward strand.
TTCCATCTACCGCAAGATGGATGAAAAGCACCTTTCGTTTGCCCAGGTGACCGATCTCTATGGGTTTCGAGTGATCGTGAAAGACCTGACGGCCTGCTACACAGCCATGGGGGTGTTGCACCAGCTCTACAAGCCCCTGCCCGGAAAGTTCAAGGACTACATCGCAATCCCGAAGATCAACGGTTACCAGTCTCTGCACACCACGCTGGTTGGCCCCTTCGGTACCAACATCGAGTTCCAGATGCGCACCGAAGCCATGCATGTGGTGGCGGAATCCGGGGTCGCGGCGCACTGGCTCTACAAGGCCACCGACCCGGATGGCGACGCTTCGCAGCGGCTGGGGACACAGTGGCTGCAATCGCTGCTCGACATCCAGCAGGAAACACGCGATGCGGCCGAGTTCTGGGATCACGTCAAGATTGACCTGTTTCCCGAGGCGGTCTATGTGTTCACGCCGAAAAGCCAGATCATGGCCATGCCGCGCGGCGCGACCATCGTGGACTTTGCTTACGCCATTCACAGTGACGTGGGGCACCGGGCCGTGGCGGCCAAAGTCAACGGCGAGCAGGTGCCACTTCGCTCAGAGCTGCATAACGGCGACGTGATCGAAATCATCACGGCGTCGGTCTCCAGCCCCAACCCCGGCTGGCTGGGATTTGTACGCACGGGGAAAGCCCGCTCCAAAATACGCCACCACCTGAAAACCATGGCGCTGTCCGAGTCGCAAGACCTGGGCGAAAAAATGCTCGCGCAGGCGCTGCGTGCCGAGGGCATCGAACGCGAACGCCTCCCCGACGACGATGAAGCCCACCACGCCACCTGGGAAAAGATCCTGCGTTTTACCGGCAACCGGTCACGTGCCGATCTGCTAACCGACATCGGGCTGGGCAAACGGATCGCCAGCATGGTGGCCAAGCGCATCGTCACCCTGCTTGCCGAAACCGGTGAAAAACCCAATGCCCTGCTCATGAGCCGTGAGCGCTACACCGCCCATGAGTCTGTGTCGCAAGGCGCGCTGGTGATCGATGGGAGTGAAGGCGCCTCCGTGCAGTTTGCCCCCTGTTGCCGCCCGATTCCTGGCGACGGCATCGTGGGCTACCTGGGCCGCGGTGAAGGTCTGGTGATACATACTGATGACTGCGCTGTCGCCAAGCGACTGCAGCACCGTGACAGCGAGCGTTTTATCGCCGTGGACTGGTCCGACGAGCCTGTGCGGACGTTTGAAACAAACCTCTTGGTCACCGTCTCCAATGGGAAAGGGGTCCTGGCGCGAGTGGCGGCTGCATTGGCCAGTGCCGAGGCGGACATTACCCATGTCGACATGGGCCAGGAGCCTTCGCATGACGCCACGGACCTGCGCTTCGGCGTGGCCGTGCGCGACCGCATCCACCTGGCTTCCGCCTTGCGCAGCGTGAAGCGCACACCTTCCGTACTGCGGGTGCAACGCGCCAAATCGTCCGGCTAATCCGCTGTCGATTTGTCCGGTGCGGGATAGTCCACTTTCAGTACCTCGAGCGCCTGTACACCCTGCGGAGTCATGAGACTTACTTCATCGCCAACACGCGATTTGAGCAGCGCTCTGGCGACAGGTGATATCCAGCTGATTTGTCCTTGGGCGCTGTTGGCTTCGTCAATGCCGAGAATGGTCACGACTCGCTCGACTCCTTCGCCATCGGCGTAGGCAACTGTCGCGCCGAAAAAAACCTGGTCGCTACCGTGGTGCACCGACGGGTTGCTGATTTCCGCAATTTCCAGTCTCTGCGTCAAAAACCGGATTCGCCGGTCGATTTCCCGCAGCCGCTTTTTGCCGTAGTGGTAGTCGCCGTTCTCGGAGCGGTCTCCATTGCTGGCAGCCCAATGAACGATTTCCACCATTTTGGGACGTTCGCTGTCGATCAGGTCCAGAAGTTCGCTGCGCAGGTGTTCATAGCCCTGTGGTGTGATGTAGTTTTTGCCGCCTGCAGGCAGGGGTGCGAGCGTCGGCTCGTCGTCCTCCGGCTCGGTTTCTTTGGTAAAGGCTTTGTTCATGCTCCGGCCACCATAGCATTCATGGCTGCCGGCCGTGAATGCACCTAAAAATCTTCCATTTTCAGCACGAGGGGATTTTCAGGCGTGTAGCTCACACCCGCCACGACCAGATCAGCGGCCCGGGCGTGAATCATTTCAGCATCCTGTTCATACGCTTTTTTCAGGGAGTCCGGCCCAGGCACGGCGCCGAAGAACTCCTCCATCGCCTCGCGCGAAATCCTGACGGGAATGGTGCTGCCCGCGTACGACAAGCCAAAACTGAGCCACTCGCCGTGGTCCTCGACATTCAGTGATCCCATGTTTCTCCTCCGGAATTAGGCTTCCAGAATAGCGGAGCTCTTGTTGGACGTACAGCCCGTCCGGCGCCGCCCAGTCCCAGGAAAACCACTATCGCGATGGCAACGGTATGAAAAAGGACCCCAAAAGCGGCCCCCCGGAAAGAAAAATAGCCTAGAGGGATGAGCCTCTAAGCTATTGAAATCACTTAAGAAAGTGGTGCGGCTGGCAGGAATTGAACCCACGACCCCTTGGTTCGTAGCCAAGTACTCTATCCAACTGAGCTACAGCCGCTAAGCCTCAAATTATAGCTTATTTAAATGGTAGGGCGTGAGTGACTTGAACACTCGACCAAAGGATTATGAGTCCTCTGCTCTAACCAACTGAGCTAACGCCCCACTCAAGGGATCGATTGTAAGGGCCTACTTGCTATGGCTAAGCGCGGTGCTCACCAGCTTGGAGGTGATGTCGACAATTTGGATCATTTTTTCGTAAGGCATACGCATGGGCCCTATCACGCCCAGGGTTCCCACGACCTGTCCGTCGACTTCATAAGGGGCTGTCACCACAGACAGTTCCTGATACGGAATCACCTGGCTTTCGCCGCCGATGTAAATCCGGACTCCCTCGGCGCGGCTCGAAACATCGAGGAGCCGCATAAGTTGCGCCTTTTGCTCGAAGAGATCAAAAAGCTTGCGCAGGTTACCCATGTCACCGGAAAAGTCGCTGACGGCCAGCAGATTGCGTTCGCCGGAAATAACCACCTCGTCGCGCGACTCGATGGCCTCCGAGCTGACCTTGACCGCCGCCTGCATCAACGTGGCGATTTCACCGCGAAGGGCTTCCACCTCGTTCTTCAGGCGCTCTCTTACCTCTTCAATCGCCATGCCAGCGTAATGTGAATTGAGGAAATTGGCCGCTTCAACCAATTGGGACTGCGTGTAGTCCGCTTCGGTGAAGATGACCCGGTTTTGCACATCGCCGTCAGGCGAGACGATGATCACAAGAAAGCGTTTTTCGGACAGGCGCAGGAACTCGATATGGCGAAATACCGACGTCCGGCGTGGCGCCATGACGACACCCACGAATTGCGACAGGCTCGACAGCATGTGCGCCGCATTGCTGAGCACTTTTTGGGGTTGATCAGGTGCCAGTCGCGGCGCACCGATATGGCCCGACGACGACAAGGGGTCGCGCTGGGTGGTCAACATCGTGTCCACAAAGAGCCGGTAACCCCGCGCGGTAGGAATGCGCCCTGCCGAGGTGTGCGGGCTGACAATCAGGCCAAGCTCCTCGAGGTCGCTCATCACATTGCGTATGGTGGCCGGAGACAGTTCAAGGCCGGAAGCTTTCGAGAGCGTGCGCGAACCTACCGGCTGTCCATCGGCAATGTAGCGTTCAACGAGTGCTTTCAGCAGCAATCGGGCACGATCATCAAGCATGGTGCCATTCTACGAAGCTTCGGTTGCCATGTTGTGATGTAATTTGCCGATGAAGTCGCAATTTCGCCATGTCGCATTGATCGGCAAGTACCACGCACAAGGTTCCCGGTCAGCACTGGAGGAGATCGCACACTTCCTGGGCACCCAGGGTTGCGAGGTGGCGATCGAGCAGGACACCGCCAGCAACACCGGCCTGACCCGGTTCCCCACCCTTGACGCAGCCGGCATCGGCGCCCAATGCGACCTCGCCCTCGTCGTGGGGGGGGACGGCACCATGCTGGGTATAGGCCGGCTGCTGGCCCAATTCGGCATCCCCCTGGTGGGCATCAATCAGGGCAGGCTGGGGTTCATCACTGACATCGCCTTTGAGGACTACCAGAACACACTCATTCCCATGTTGCGTGGCGAGTATGAAGAAGATCGACGCTGGATGATGCAGGCCGAGGTCGTGCGTGACGGCAGGTGCGTCTTCAGCGCCACCGCCATGAACGACGTTGTCGTGAACCGCGGAGCGACCGCCGGCATGGTGGAACTCCGTGTGGAGGTGGATGGCCGCTTTGTGGCAAACCAGCGCGCAGATGGCCTGATCATCGCCTCGCCGACCGGCTCCACGGCCTATGCTCTTTCAGCGGGCGGGCCCTTGCTGCACCCATCGATTGCCGGCTGGGTGTTGGCGCCGATTGCACCGCATACCTTGTCCAACAGGCCCATTGTGCTGTCGGACTCGGGCGAAATTACCATTGAAATCGTCTCTGGCCGCGACGCCAGCGCCAACTTCGACATGCAGTCGCTGGCAAGTCTGTTGCATGGCGACCGCATCACCGTCAGGCGCTCCGAACACCAAATGCGTTTCCTGCACCCCAAAGGCTGGAGCTATTTCGACACGCTTCGGAGAAAGCTGCACTGGAACGAAGGCGTGGCCTGACCGGCCAGGATTCAAGTTATGAGCCTCAAAACCATATCGCTTCGCGACTTCGTCATCGTCCACAGGCTTGAGCTGGATTTGTCCGGCGGCTTTTCGGTGCTCACCGGTGAAACCGGTGCGGGCAAATCCATCCTGATTGACGCACTGCAGCTTGCTTTGGGCGCCCGAGCCGATGCCGGCGTAGTTCGCGAAGGCGCCGCACGCTGCGAAATCAGCGCAGAGTTTGACAGCCCCGCCGGCCTGGCCCCCTGGCTGGAACAAGCCGGCTTCGACAGCAGCGAAACCCTGCTGCTCAGGCGCACGATAGACGCGCAAGGTAAAAGCCGCGCCTGGATCAATGGCAGCGCGGCAACAGCCACCCAGCTCAAGGACATCGCCGACCAGCTGGTGGACATCCACGGCCAGCATGCGTGGCAAAGCCTGACCCGCCCCGACGCGGTACGCGGCTTGCTCGACTCCTATGCGGAAGTCTCTACCGGCGAGTTGTCACGCCTCTGGCAGCAATGGCGGCTCTCCCAGAAAACATTGAACGACGCGCACGAAGCGCAAGACAGCCTGCAGCGCGAACGCGAGCGGCTGGCGTGGCAAATCGGTGAACTCGACAAGCTGGCGCCCGGGGCCGCCGAATGGGACGAACTGAATGCTCAACATGGGCGGTTATCCAATGCGCAGGCACTGCGCGATGCCGTACAGGCCGCCGTCGACGCATTGCAGGAGTCCGACGAGAACGCCACCGCACTGCTGGGACGAGCCATTGCATCGTTGCAAGGCCAGGAACACATCGAACCCGAGTTCAAGGGCATCCTTGAGGTGTTAAATGGCGCTCTGGCCCAGATGGAAGATGCGGTGCATTCGCTCAACGGCTACGCACGGCACGCCGAGCTGGAACCCCAACGGCTGGCCGAACTCGACGAACGTCTTTCGCTGTGGGTCAGCCTGGCACGGCGTTACAAACGCACCCCGGTCGAACTGCCTGAATTGCTGGCCTCCTGGCGGGCTGAGCTGCACAAACTCGACGAAGCCGCCGATCTGGTTCAATTGGAAAAAAATGAAAACCAGGCACGGTCAGCCTACCTGGATGAAGCCAGCCAGGTGTCGAAGGCGCGCAGCAAAGCTGCCCCAAAACTCGCCAAAGCCATTACCCAGGCCATGCAGGGCCTCGGCATGCAGGGCGGAAAATTCGACGTGGCGCTCAACAAACTGGAGCAACCGGCCCAGCACGGGCTGGAGCAAGCCGAGTTCCTGGTAGCGGGCCATGCCGGCAGCACACCTCGCCCCGTGGGCAAGGTCGCCTCCGGCGGCGAGTTGTCGCGCATCGCGCTGGCCATCGCCGTCACCACCAGCCAGTTGGGGCAGGCGCAAACACTCATATTTGACGAGGTTGATTCGGGCGTGGGGGGGGCCGTGGCCGAAACCGTCGGACGGCTGATGAAACAGCTGGGCAAGGACCGACAGGTCATGGCTGTCACCCATCTGCCGCAGGTGGCAGCCTGTGCCGATCAGCACCTTGTAGTTGCCAAGCGAGCCGAAAACGGCACCACCCTCAGCACCGTAGACCATGTCAACGGGGAACAGCGCGTAGCTGAGATTGCCCGCATGCTGGGCGGCGAGCGGCTTTCCGGCACCACGCTGGCCCACGCCAAGGAAATGCTGGGACAGTGATGGCAGCACTGGAAATGGTTCTTATCACCGGCATGTCGGGTTCCGGAAAATCGGTTGCCCTGCATGCACTGGAAGACGCCGGTTATTACTGCGTGGACAACCTTCCACCGGAATTGCTGACGCCCTTCGTCGCACTGGAGCAGCAGCACGGCGCCCAAAAAGTTGCCATTGCCATGGACGTGCGAAGCGCAGTCTCGCTTCCCCTGGTACCCCAGCAATTGCGGCAGTTGCGCGCTTCCGGCGTGGCGGTGCAATCCCTCTTCCTGGATGCAAACACGGAAACTCTCGTGCGCCGCTTTTCCGAAACGCGCAGGCTTCACCCTCTGTCGCGCATTGACGCCTCCGACCAGCACCGGGCGTTGGTAGACGCCATAGAGCTGGAGCGGGAGTTGCTGGGTGAGATGCGCGAGCAGGCCCACGTGCTCGACACCAGCATGATCCGCTCATCACAGCTGCAAGGCTATGTGAAGTCGCTGATCTCCGCTCCCAGCACCCAGCTCACGCTGGTGTTCGAGTCCTTTGCCTTCAAGCGGGGCGTGCCGCTGGACGCGGATTACGTGTTTGACGTTCGCATGCTGCCCAACCCACACTATGAATCGGGCCTGCGCCACCTGACCGGGCTTGATGAGGCCGTGGCGAGCTATCTCAAGGCCCACACGGAAGTGGGCGACATGTTCCGTCATATCGAGCAGTTTCTCGGTCATTGGCTGCATGCGCTGGTACGTGACCACCGGAGTTATGTGACCGTGGCCATCGGCTGCACCGGCGGCCAACACCGATCCGTCTACCTTGTCGAGGAATTGGCCGCAGCTTTTGGCCAGCAGTGGCGAACGCTGAAGCGGCATCGCGAGCTCGACGCCGTTTGAGTCCAGATAAGGCTGGGCACGGCCTCATCTTCCAGTACAGCGGGCAGGCCTAAGCGTCCCGTTCCAGCAGTTTGCGTATGGGCGCGGGCAGCCCCAGTGCAGGCCATTCGGCGGGGCCGAACCACGCACCGGGCCGTTCATCTGAAACCAAAGACCTGGGCATGGTTTGCCCGGCCCGAAAACCTGCGATCCATGGCGACAGGTGCAAGTCCTTGTGTGTCAGCACGTGGACAAAACCTGGCAGTGGATCGAGCCTTTCCCGCAAGGAAGACGGCAAATCCGCAGTCAGCGCCTCATCACTCTCAAAAACTGGCAGGCAATAAAGCCCACCCCAGATTCCCCGGCCGGGGCGCTTTTCAAGCCAGACCGAGCCATCAGGCTTCTGCGCCCACAGCAAACTCAGCGCCTGCGCACTGCGCTTGAGCTTTCGTGTCTTCACGGGATACCTGCCGGGATCGCCGGCGGCAAAACCGCGGCACAGGTTTTGTACGGGGCATAACAGGCACTGGGGCTGGCGGCCCACGCAAATCGTGGCACCAAGATCCATCAGTCCCTGCGTATAGCGCGGCATGGTTTCGGGCAGGTCCTGCTCAGGCAGCAGCTCTGCAGCCGTGTCCCAAAGCGCCCGTTCATTGGCACTTTGAGCCAGATCAGCAGAAAAACCCAGCACCCGCGTTAGCACCCGTTTGACGTTGCCATCCAGAATCGCAACACGTTCGCCAAAACAAAACGAGGCGATGGCCGCGGCGGTTGAACGGCCTATGCCTGGCAGAGTCTGGAGCTGCTCGGCCGTCTCCGGGAATCGCCCGGCATGCAATGCCATGACGTCCTGAGCGCAGCGGTGCAGATTGCGCGCGCGACTGTAATAACCCAGCCCGCTCCACAAGCCCAGCACCTCGTCTTCGCCAGCCACAGCCAGCTCCTTGACCGTCGGGAAGCGCAGGAGAAATCGCGCGTAATAGTCCAGAACCGTTGCGACCTGGGTTTGCTGCAACATGATTTCAGACAGCCAAACGCGGTAAGGATCACGCGTGTTCTGCCAGGGAAGGCTGTTGCGTCCGTGGGAAGCCTGCCAGCGCACAATTTCCCCGGCAAATCCGGGCAACTGGCATGAGGCCGTTTGCTTCACAGCAACCGCTTTCCGCCCCGCAGGTGTCTTGGTGGATTGCGACCGCGTCAACGCTCAGGCAGCCTCGGGCACCGCGGCATTTTCTGCGGCAGCGGCGCCATCCGGCGTCCTGGACTGCGCTGAAGAGCCCATCAGATGGGAAGTCAGCTCCGTGAGCTTGTTGTCCAGCTCATCGAGCACACGCTCCTGGATGTCGATTTCAGCGATCCGCTCATCCAGACCAGACGCCGCTTGCTGGATGCGCTCGATAGCTTCAAGCCTGCGGCCGAAATTGCGCCGCCGCTCGCGCAACTGCGCATCAAGCTGCGATGCCGCTGACTTGTTCCAGAGCTCAACTTCGCCAAGGGCGGATTCGTAGACCACCCGCAAGCGCGTGGCCAGGGCACGTACCAGCCGCTCGGAAAATTCCGGCTGGGAAAGTTTCAGAACATTGCCCACACCCAGATATTGCAAATGGCTGCGCTCAATTTGCTCCAGGTCGTGCTCATAGCGGATCAGCTCCGGCTCTTTTGGCGCCTGCAGCGAAAAACTGAACTCGGCATTGAGCTGGCGAAAGGATGCAGTCAACATGGACTGGATTTCACTGCTCATGATCTGTGACTTCTGCAGTCCCTCGCGAAGGCGGGAAAAAGTCTGGCCATAAGCCTTCTTGACGCCCAGCTTGATGCCCGGCTGCTTCAGCGCATGCGTCAGCTCGGCCAGTTCTGCCTTGAGCGTCGGCGTGCTGAGCAGATTGAATACGTCACGGAGCAATTTGAGGTGGACGGAACGTACCGCGTGAATTTTCGAGCCGCTGGTGTCGAACTCAGCCTGCTCCTGCTCGATGCGGCTGCGCATGTGCTTGATGACCGAGACGTTCTTTCCTCTCAGGCCACGCAACTCAATCATCTGTTCGGCCAGATCGCGCCGGCGGATGTGCATGGCCCGCCCCGCTTCGGTCCGGAGTTCGCTGATACCGCCCGACACCGCTGTACGCAGAATTTTTTGGCGCTGTCCCATCACGCCCTGCCCCAGCGCCAGCTCGAGGGCAGGCAGGTGGCTGGCCTCCAGCAAGGCCTTGTCTCGCGTGACCTTGGCCACCAGCCCTTTTTGGGCCGATACGGGAATGACCTGGGATTCAGGCAGGCCCAGGATTTCGGCAGATGTTGCACGCTGCTTGTCGATCTGTGCCTGTACTTGTTCGGGCGTGCTTAACGCGTCCCAAAGGGTGTCGATCTTGTTGAGCACCACCAGGCGTGCATCGGTGCCATCACCGTCGGTGATCAAATGCTCGCGCCATATGGCGAGGTCGGACTTGGTGACACCGGTATCGGCGGCCAGTATGAACACCACGGCATGGGCCTGGGGGATCAGGCTCACCGTCAGTTCGGGTTCTGCGCCAATGGCATTGAGACCCGGCGTATCCAGGATGACCAGGCCCTGTTTGAGAAGCGGGTGCGCAATATTGATCAGCGCGTGGCGCCACTTGGGCACCTCTATCAGGCCGTCTGCGCCTACACGCGGGTTGTCCTCCGGGCTGCTGTCATGCCAGAAACCAAGAGAGCGGGCTTCGTCCTGGGTGACATGGCGGACTTCGGCCACTTTTTCGAGCGCCTGCGCCAATTGCGCCGGGTCATTCACGTCGAGGTCGATCCGTGTCCATTTTTCAGGTACCGCGCGCCACTCCATGAGGGCTTGCTTCTGCAGGCGCGTCTCGATGGGAAGCAGGCGCAGGCAGGGCGGCACATCCGCGTCGTAGCCCAGCTCGGTCGGGCACATGGTGGTGCGGCCAGCGCTTGCCGGCATGATGCGGCGGCCATAACCGGCAAAAAAGATCGCATTGATCAGCTCGGACTTGCCGCGCGAGAATTCGGCCACAAAGGCGACCATGACCTTGTCGGAACGTACCTGTGACTCGAGCCGCTGCAGGCGCTCCTCAACCGCTGCATCCAGCAGGTCATGGTCCTTCATCCACTCTGCAAGCAGTTTCAGGCGCAACGCGAATTCGCGCCGCCACGTGCCGTGCTGGTCAAATTGTTCGTTAAAAGACATCGGTCTACCGTAAAGTGTGTCGGTCAATATAGCATCGCAAACCCGAAAGAACCATTGGCGCGTCTACGGACTCAAGGTTTCTGGCAATTCGCACAGTAAAAAGTGGACCTTTGCCCCTGCCGGAGGGTCTTCACGGGTGCTGCGCACACCCGGCAGGGCAAGCCGGCGCGGTCATAAACCATGGCTTCCAGCTGGAAATAGCCCGATTCACCCTGTGCATTCGAAAAGTCCCTCAGGGTGCTCCCCCCCTTTGTAACAGCTTGGGCCAGTACCTGGCGGATCGCCCCGTGAAGCAAGGCCGCGCGGGGCTTGCTGATCCGGTTTGCCCGGGTGGTCGGCCGGATTCCGGCCAGGAACAGGGCTTCCGACGCATAAATATTGCCGACACCAACCACGGCCTCCCCGCCCAGCAATACCTGCTTGATCGCCGTTTGCCGCAGTTTTAGCGCCCGGTGAAAGCTTTCCGAGTCAAAAGCGTCCGTCAGCGGCTCGACGCCGAGCCGGCCAAGCAGCTTTTGGGCGGCAGGCGCGCCTTCATCGCTGGCATACACCACAGCCCCAAACCGGCGCGGGTCGTTCAGACGCAAAGTGCCCCGGCTGGTGGCCATTTCAAAGTGGTCGTGCTTGCCCAAGGCGGGGAAACCGTCGCCGAAAGCCACGCTACCGGACATTCCGAGGTGGATCAGCAGCAGCCCGTTGCTCAGATCCACCAAAAGGTACTTGCCGCGGCGGCGAACCGCCAGCACCTTCTGGCCGGCAAGCTTGTGGGGCGCGCAGCCCAGCGGCCAGCGCAGGGGCTTGCCCATCTGGACGCGCTCAATGACGGCGCCGGCGATACGGTCCGCAAAGCTCAACCGGGTGACTTCAACTTCTGGCAGCTCAGGCATGGTTTTGTAAATAAGGGCGCTACTGCATGGCGCAAGAAGACAGCGGTGGGCCAGCCGAAGATCAGGGCCGCGGCGTAAAGCGGCAGCGCAGCCGGGAAGCTTCAATTATCATGGTTCGATGAAGAAAAAAATTGGCCTTGCCATCAGCGGCCTGTGGCTGGCTGTTCCCCTGGTCCTGGCGCAGACCGAAGAACCGCTCCTGGCTGCGCCCTCAACGCTTGTCGAGGCCAAGGCCGCACAGGAAGCGACTCCATCATCGCAGCTGGATGGTGCCCTTTTTTACCAGCTGCTGGTGGGTGAAATGACCCTGCAGGAAGGCGAGCCCGCCGCAGGATTTGCGCTCATGCTGGACGCCGCCCGCAAAACCGGCGATGCGCAGCTCTACCAGCGCGCTACGGACATCGCACTGCAGTCGCGCTCTGGCGATGCCGCACTGCAGGCAGCCCAGGCCTGGAAGGCAGAGCAGCCCGCCTCGCGCGAGGCAAACCGTTATGTCCTGCAGATCCTGGTGGCATTGAACCGAATTGCCGACACGACCGAACCGCTGCAAACCGAAATCCGGCTTGCTCCGGAAATGGAACGCGCTGCGGCATTGACTGCGGTACCCCGGATTTACGCGCGTGTGCCCGACAAAAAGCTGGCCAGCACGGTGGCCGAAGAAGCGTTGGCCACCTACCTGAACAGCCCCGCCACCGCCAGCGCCGCCTGGACCACGGTGGGGCGCATGCGGCTGGCCTCCGGCGACAGCAACGGCGCGCTTGCGGCAGCCAGGCGCGCGCAGGCTGCAGGCCCGCTCTCCGAAGGCCCGGCCCTGGTCGGGCTGGAACTGATGGACCCGAAACAGCCTGAAGCAGAAAATCTGGTCCGCAAATACTTTGAAGGCAACGCCAAAGCCCTGCCTGAAGTGCGGATGGCCTATGCGCGCGCGCTGCTGGATGCCCAGCGCTACGCCGAAGCCGCCGCCCAGCTGCAAGTGGTGACCCGCGAAAAACCCGAGCTTCCCGAAGGCTGGCTGGTGCTGGGCTCCCTGCAATTGCAGGACAACCAGCTGGCACAGGCACAAACCTCGCTGGAGCGCTACGTCACCCTGGCCCAGCAGCAGACCGCCGAGGGCGAGCGCAACCGCGGCCTGGCCCAGGCCTACCTCTCGTTGTCCCAACTGGCCGAAAAACGCAAGGACTATGCGGCGGCAGAAGGCTGGCTGGCCAGGATTGAAGATTCCGCTGACCTGACCCAGGCCCAAACCCGGCGCGCCTCCATCCTTGCCAGCCAGGGCAAACTGGAAGAAGGACGCCAGCTGATCCGCAAGCTCCCCGAACGCAACGCTGCGGACGCAAGGCTGAAATTGAACGCAGAAGTAGGCCTGCTCCGTGAGTTCAAGCAGTACCAGCTGGCCCATGATGTGCTGGCGCAAGCCCTGGCAAAAAACCCCGACGAAACCGAACTGCTGTACGACCAGGCCATGATGGCTGAAAAGCTGGGTTCGATGGATGAAATGGAACGTCTGCTGCGGCGCGCCATCCAGCTCAAGCCCGACTACCACCACGCTTACAACGCCCTGGGCTATTCATTTGCGGATCGCAGCGTGCGCCTGCCGGAAGCGCGTGATCTGATTCGCAAAGCGCTCGAATATGCGCCCGCCGATCCATTCATCAAGGACAGCCTGGGCTGGGTCGAATTCCGAATGGGCAACACCTCGGAAGCCATCAAGATCTTTGAAGCCGCTTACAAAGCCAAACCCGACGCCGAAATCGCGGCCCACTTCGGCGAAGTACTCTGGACCACAGGCCAGCGTGACCGCGCCGTGGCCATCTGGAAAGAAGGCCGGCTGCTGAGTCCCGAAAACGAGACCCTGCTCGAGACGCTCAAGCGCCTGCGCGTGAAGCTGTGACGGGAATTCGCGTCCTGCCGCCTGCACTGCGTGTCCACCTGATCCGTCTGGGCCTGGTATGCGCCTGCGCTATTGCTCCTTTTTTGATAGCTGGTTGCGCTCAACCGCAAAGGCTTTCCGGCACAAATGTCTCAAAAAATGAGCTTCGGACAGGCCGTATCAGCCTGCAGGTCCAAAGCGAACCCGTGCAGTCCTTTTCGGCCAGCTTCGAGCTCAAGGGCCAACCCGAGCGCGGCGAACTCTCGCTGATCAGTCCTTTGGGCAGCGTGCTGGGGGTGCTCCGCTGGTCGCCCGGTGAAGCCGTACTCGACTCAGGCAATGGCAAGATCCAGCGGTTTTCCTCGGTGGATGAGCTGATGGCCCAGGCGACAGGTGCGGCCGTCCCGGTGACCGCGCTCTTTGCCTGGCTGCAGGGCGACAATGCCAGCGTCAGCGGCTGGTCTGCAGACCTTTCCCGTTACGCCGAAGGCCGCATCACGGCCAGCCGGGTGCAGCCGGCACCCCCAGCCGACCTGCGTGTGGTCCTTGACCAATAATTCCGGGACGGATGTCCCGGCTTCTCCGCAAGGCCTCCTGTACCTTCACCCTCCTGGCTCCTGTTGCTTTGGCACTCCCAGTTCATGACGACCCATACCGCCCCCGTCCGATACGCCGCGCAGCCGCTCCAGGCCCTGTATGACGTGCCGGCGCCTGCCAAACTGAACCTTTTCCTGCACATCACCGGACGCAGGCCCGATGGCTACCACCTGTTGCAATCCGCCTTCATGCTGATCGACTGGTGCGACACCCTTCACTTTGAGCTGCGCCCCGATGGCCGGATCACCCGGGAAGACCTTGGCCAACTCAACGAGGGCAACCCCGGCGAATCCCAGGCCTTGCCCGCCGAGGACTTGTGTGTACGGGCGGCCAGGGCGCTGCAGGCGGCTTGCGGCACGCCTTTGGGCGTCCACATTGGTCTGCAAAAAAACGTCCCTTCGCAAGCCGGCATGGGTGGGGGTTCATCCGACGCCGCCAGCTGCCTGCTGGCGCTGCAGCGGCTTTGGGGTGTGCGCCTGCCGATCCCAAAACTGCACGCCATCGCCCTGTCGCTGGGCGCCGATGTCCCCTTTTTCCTGTCCGGCGGCCACGCCTGGGTGGAAGGCATTGGTGAAAAAATCACGCCGCTCGCCTTGCCGCCAGCCCGTTTTGTGGTGGTCAAGCCTCCTGCCGGCGTCTCCACGCCACGAATTTTCAGCGCGCCGGGGCTCAAACGCGACACAGAAACTGCTACAATCCAAGGCTTTGCTGCAAATGCTGAAGGCCCTTTGAGATCGGTTGATTTCGGATTCGGCCGCAACGACTTGCAGCCGGTAGCGCAGGAGATGTGCCCGCAGATTGGCCAGTCGATCGACTGGCTGAAAACGAAACATCTTCAAGGACGCATGACCGGCTCCGGAAGTGCTGTATTTGCGCAACTGCCGCATGGCACGGATTTGACGGATCTTTCAGGTTTGCCTGATGACTGGATAGTCCGGACATGCAGCAATTTGGAGGCGCATCCTCTGGCTGGTTGGTAAAATAACCGCTCTTTGAAATGCGCTTTCAAGCGACCTAAATGGAAAAGTTTATAGGTCTGTTGTTGGCAACAACAACTGTCCTGTGTAGGGGTGTCGCCAAGCTGGTTAAGGCACCGGATTTTGATTCCGGCATTCGCAGGTTCGAATCCTTCCACCCCTGCCAAATTATTCGCCGTGGGCCGTAGCCCCGGTGTTGCGGTCCCGCCCGGAGCGGGCCCGTGTGACTCCTGACAGACCCGCGTGATGTGTATCAGCGGGTCTGTGTGTTTTTGGAAACAGGCAAGCGGCGCTCACTGCCAAGCCCCGTTGCAGCGTGTTGTCCCCGTGCGTATTTTGCTCCGATAAAAATTTCAGCCACGTTCAAGTCCTTGTAGCAGCTGGGCCCCACATGCAACCGCACCATCCCGACTTCATGGTTTTCACCGGCAATGCCAATCCGAGCATGGCCTCCGATATCGCCCAGCACCTGGGCATTTCACTGGGTGCAGCCCATGTCGGCCGCTTTTCGGATGGCGAAGTCACCGTCGAGATCCAGCAGAACGTTCGGGCCCGTGATGTGTTTGTGGTGCAGTCGACCTGCGCACCGACCAACGACAACCTGATGGAACTGCTGATCATGGTTGATGCGTTGAAACGGGCTTCGGCCGAGCGCATCGCCGCGGTGATTCCGTATTTCGGCTATGCCCGGCAAGACCGCCGCCCACGTTCGGCGCGGGTGCCGATCACAGCCAAGGTGGTGGCCAACATGCTGCAGGCAGTGGGCGTGTCGCGTGTTTTGACGATGGATCTGCATGCCGACCAGATCCAGGGCTTTTTTGATATTCCGGTCGACAACATTTATGCGTCGCCGGTGTTGCTGGGCGACCTGCGCCAGAAGAATTACACCGACCTGATGGTCGTGTCGCCCGATGTGGGCGGCGTGGTGCGCGCCCGGGCGCTGGCCAAGCAGCTGGGCTGCGACATGGCCATCATCGACAAGCGCCGCCCCAAGGCGAACGTGTCCGAAGTGATGCACGTGATCGGCGACATTGAAGGCCGCAACTGCGTGATCATGGACGACATGATCGACACGGCCGGCACGCTGGTGAAGGCGGCTGAAGTGCTGAAAGAGCGCGGCGCCAAGAAGGTTTACGCATATTGCACGCACCCGATTTTTTCGGGCCCGGCCATTGACCGCATCGCCAAGGGCGACGCACTTGATGAGGTGGTGATTACCAACACCATTCCGTTGAGCCCCAATGCCGTGGGTTGCACAAAGATTCGCCAGCTCTCCGTGGCGCCGCTGATCGCTGAAACCATTCAGCGCATCGCCAAGGGAGAGTCGGTCATGAGTTTGTTTTCGGACCAGGACAACCTGTTCTGATCTGAAGCAAAAAGTAGCTGCCCTCGCTCCATGATGTTTGTCATGAGGCAAAAGCAGCTTTTTAAACCAGAACGAGACTGGTCGCGGTCCGTTCTTTATTGGAGTTGATTATGAAATTCGTCGCTTTTGAGCGCGCAAAGCAGGGCACGGGTGCGAGCCGCCGTCTCCGCATCACCGGCCGTACGCCCGGTATTGTTTACGGTGGCACCGGTGAACCCACGCTGATCGAGCTCGATCACAACGCGTTGTTCCACGCCATCAAGAAAGAAGCGTTCCATGCTTCCATCCTCCAGATGGAACTGGCAGGCAAAGAACACAAGGTTCTGCTGCGTGACCTGCAAATGCACCCGTACAAACAGCAGATCCTGCACATCGACTTCCAGCGCGTGGAAGCCAAGACCAAGATGACCGTGAAAGTGCCCGTGCACTACAGCGGTGAAGAAGAGTCTCCAGCCGTCAAGACGGAGAACTGCCTGGTCAACCACGTGATCACCGAGTTGACCGTGTCCTGCTTCCCTGCAGACATCCCCGAATTCATCGCCGTCGACCTGAAGGGCCTGAAGAAGGGCTCGCCGCTGCACATCAAGGACATCACCCTGCCAAAGGGCGTGAAGTTCGTGGCCAAGGGCCAGGACAACCCGGTTCTGGTGTCGGTGTCTGCCGTTTCCGAAGAAGCCGAGGCCGATGCCGCAGCAGCCGCTGCAGCAGCCGCACCGGTGGATCCGAAAGCCGCTAAAGCTGCTGCCGCCAAGGAAGCCAAAGCCGGCGCCAAGGCCGACGCTGCCAAGCCTGCCGCCAAGAAGTAATTCAGCTTCCCGCACAGGCCTGAAAAGGCTCACGGCCCTTGTCCTCTTGCAGGACAAGGGCCGTTTTTCTTGGTTAGCGCTTCAATCAGAACCGCCCGCTTGCAAAGACACAAGGCCACGCACCCTAAAATTGGACAGATGGAAATCTCCAAATGATCAAATTGTTTGTCGGCCTGGGAAACCCCGGCCCCGAATACGAAGCCACCCGCCACAACGCCGGTTTCTGGTTTATTGATGCTCTCTCGCAAGAGCTGAAAGCCCCGCTAAGCCTGGACAAGAGCTACCACGGCCAGGTGGCG
Organism: Polaromonas sp. P2_G11; assembly: GCF_056403595.1. NCBI lineage: Bacteria > Pseudomonadati > Pseudomonadota > Betaproteobacteria > Burkholderiales > Comamonadaceae > Polaromonas > Polaromonas sp. P2_G11. The sequence goes on from NZ_JBFUFE010000001.1 coordinate 573,538, forward strand.
CGCATCACCCTCAACGGCCAGAACGTCTGGCTGCTCAAGCCGCTGACCTTCATGAATGTCTCGGGCAAATCCGTGGCGGCCCTGGCGCGCTTCTTCAAGGTCGCGCCTGAAGAGGTGTTGGTGGCGCACGACGAGATGGACATCGTGCCCGGCCAGGTCAAGCTCAAGTTCAGCGGCAGCCACGCCGGCCACAACGGCCTGCGCGATATCCATGCGCAACTGGGCACGGCCGACTATTGGCGCTTGCGCATCGGTGTGGGCCATCCGGGCGTGAAGGCCGAGGTGGTCAACTGGGTGCTGAAAAAACCTTCACAGGAGCACCGCGTGGCGATTGAAGACTGCATTGCCCGCTGCATCAAGGCCGTGCCTGAACTGCTCAAGGGCGAGATGGAAAAAGCCACGATGATGATCCACACCAGCACGCCACCGCGGCCGAAACCGCCGCGCAAAGTGGATATTGAAGATTAAGAGTCTACCGTTCCGGGTCTGCCGCGCGCAAGTTTGACGCTATGATTTTTATAGCTGCTCGCGCAGGATCCTGTTGGACTGCACCGCTATTTGTGCGCTAAATCGGCGCTTCCAAGGCCATGTCAGGCCACAAACCCTCCAACCAGGTCAATTAGCGAGCCGTGACCACCGGAATAATGGTTTGCAGCCGCTGGTATTTTTCAAACAGGGTTTCCCGCGTTTCAATGTGCTGCGGGTTGATGGGAATGCAGGCGACGGGGCAGACCTGCACGCACTGGGGCTCGTCGAAATGGCCCACGCATTCGGTGCATTTGTGCGGATCGATCTCGTAGATCTCCTTGCCCAGGTAAATCGCCTGGTTGGGGCATTCGGGTTCGCACACGTCGCAGTTGATGCACTCATCAGTGATCATCAGGGCCATGTCAGTTCCCCTTACCTGCTTTGGCCGCCTGGTGCGCCGCCGCCAGGGCAGTTGCCACGGCCGGGCTCACCATCTGGCCGACATCGCCGCCCAGCTTGCTGATCTCGCGCACCAGCGTGCTGCTGATGCATTGCAGCGGTGCGTCGGGCAGCAGAAACACGGTTTCCACCTCGGGGCGCAGTTTGCGGTTCATGGCCGCCATTTGCGCTTCGTAGTCAAAGTCGGTGATATTGCGGATTCCGCGCACCACGGCTGAAGCCTTTTGCGCTGCGCAAAAATCCATGATCAGGCCGTCAAACGGCAGCACCTTGACGCCGGCGATACCTTGAGTGGCGGCCTGCACCTGCGCCACGCGCTCGTTCAGCGTGAACAGGGTTTTCTTGTGATGGGCCGTCGCCACCGCGATGACGACCTGGTCAAAGAGCCCGGCAGCGCGGCGCACCACGTCGTCATGGCCCAGCGTAAACGGGTCAAACGTGCCGGAATAAACAGCGGTGCGGGAGGTGGCCATAGGAGGAATTATGCCCGCCCCACCCTTTTACCCGCCAATTGCCGCCCTGTAACCACGAGACAGGCAAGGCCTGGCCGGCGATTCAGCCCGCTGGCGTACCCAGAGCAGCCAGCAGGTGGAAATGCACGGCGCCGGCCTTGCCACTGCGGTGCACCTGCAAACCCAGCGGCAGCAGTTCCTCATCCGTCCAGGGTTTGGGCGCCTCCAGATAAACCACGCCGGTCGGGCCGATGGCCTGCGCTGCGGCCTTGAGCGTGGATTCGTACAGGGTGGACTCAAAAGGCGGATCAAGCAGCACCAGTTGCAGGCTGCCCGGCGCAACGCGTTTCAAGGCGCTCAGCCCGTCGCCACGCTCGATGCGGCACATGTCGGCCTTGAGCCTGGCCTGCACCGTCTTGAGCTGTTGCGCCAGCGCCGGATCCTGCTCGCACAGCAGCACGTCGGCCGCGCCGCGCGACGCGGCCTCAAAGCCCAGCGCGCCGGTGCCGGCAAACACGTCGATACAGCGCCAGCCCGTCAGGTCCTGGCCCAGCCAGTTGAAAAGGGTTTCACGCACGCGATCGGGCGTGGGACGCAGGCCCGGCTTGCTGGGCACCGGCAATTTGGTGCGTTTGTACAAGCCGCCGATGATGCGGATCTCACCCGGCGGCACGGTTTTGCGGCCCACAACCTTGCCGCTTTTGGCGCGCGGGTTCTTGGGGGTGGCGGGAGTTTGGGTAGGAACGGGCGTGTACTTCATGGTGCGGCGCCAAGGATAACAGTGACCATTTTTTCGGGCTGCAGCTTGCGTGCAAAAGCCGCCTTGACATCGGCCACCGTGACCTTGTCGACCTGCTGCGTCCAGGTATCGAGGTAGTTCAGGGGCAGATCGTTCCAGGCAATGCTCGACACGTTGTCAAGGAGCTTGCGGTTGCTGTCAATGCGCAAGGCAAAGCCGCCGACCAGGTTGTCTTTCGCCGCCTTCAGTTCGGCCTCCAGCGGGCCGTTGGCCACAAAGTCAGCCACCACTTTGCGCACCAGGTCCACGGCTTGCGCAGCCTGGTCGGGCCGGGTCTGCATGCTGATGGTGAAGGCGCCCGCGTGCAGGGCGGGGGAGAAATAACTCGATACGCCATACGTCAAGCCGCGCTTTTCACGCACTTCGCTCGTCAGGCGCGACACAAAACCGCCGCCGCCCAGGATGTAATTGCCCACCGTCAGGGCAAAGTAGTCCGGGTCCGAGCGCTTGTAGCCCGGCTGGCCAATCAGCACCTGCGTCTGCGCCGAGGCAAACGGAATGCGTTTTTCAACCGGCGCAGCCAGCGGCTCGACCTCGGCAACGGCCGGCAACGGCGGCAGGCTGGCGCAAGCCACCTGCGGCAGACGTGACAGCAATTTGGCGGCGATGGCATCAGCCTGCGCGCGCGTCACCGCGCCCACCATGCTGATGCGCGCGCGGCAAGCCGTCACGCCGGCGGCATGCGCGGCGCGCATGTCGCTCACGCTGATGCGCGCCAAGCTTTCTTCCGTGACTTCGTACCCGTAGGGATGTGTGCCGTACACAGCTGGCGTGTAGGCGCGGCCGGCAACACTGGCCGGGCGGGTATAGGACTCGCGGATCGAGGCCTGCAGGCGTGCGCGTTCGCGTTGCCACACAACTTCGGGAAAAGCCGGCTCGGCGATCTCACGCGCGGCCAGCGCAGCCGCCTTGTCCAGCAGCGCCGGGTCGGTCAGGGTGCGCAGTGAAAAGCTCAGGCGGTCGGACGTGGTGCCGGCGCCGAACTGCGCGCCCAGGTCCGCCCAGGCTTCGCTGAGGGCGTTTTCGTCAAGCGCCGGCTCGGGAACGCACAGCCCTCCACAAATAACTTCAGGCCCCAAGCCATTGCTGGCACGCACCCCTTTTTCCAGCAGGCCGGCCATCATGCTGGCCAGGCCTGCCTTATCGGCAGGGTCACGCCGGTTGCCGGCGTCCAGATCGATCTGCACGTCCAGCATCGCAATCGCCGGGCTTTCGACCAGGTAAACCTTGGCGCCATTGGGTTGCGTCCAGTGCTGGATCGGCAGTCCGGCCAGCGCCAGCGAGTGAAAAAACAAGCTAAAAAGACCTGCAACCCATACACACCTTGCGCGAGCCGCTATTGTTTTTATAGCAATCATCATGTTGTCAGCAATTCTGGATGAGTAGGGCAGTTCAACGCTGCAGGTCACCGGCGGGCGCAGTGCCCTGGCGCGGCTTGCGGTTCGGGTCCAGCGGCTGCGGCAACAGCGTTGCCATCGTCATCTGGTCGTCACCAAAATATTTCGCGGCCACGGCCTGCACCTCGGCGCCCGTGATGCTACGCAGGGCGGCAATGATGCGTTCGCTGGCATCCAGCGGCAGGCCTTGCACCCAGTGCGAGCCGAGCTCGCGCGCCTGGTTGAAGACCGAGTCGAGCTTGTAGGTCTCGCTGGCCACCCACTGCGTCTTGACGCGGTTCAGCTCGGCCTCGCTCACGCCCTCGCGTGCCACCTTGGCCACCTGCTCGCGCAGCGCGTCAGCCACCTGCTGGGCGGTTTTACCGGCAGCGGGCACGCCGTCGAGCGAAAAAACCTGCGGCCCCCGGCCCATCAGGCCATTGGACGCACCGGCGCTGTCGGCCACACGGGACTGCTGCACCAGCGCGCGGTCGAGCCGGGCGCCGGTGTAGCCGTCCAGCACGGCGGCCAGCACCGTCAGCGCCAGCGCGTCGCGGCTGGCGCCGGCGGCCGGCGCGGCCAGGTCTGCCGGCTCCAGCTTGGGCACCTTGAAAACCATGCTGACATAGGCCTGGCTGGCCGGCGCCTTGAAGTCCATACGGCGCACGCCGGCCTGCAGGGGTTCAGCGCGTGGCTTGCGCACCGGGACGGCGCGCGCGGGGATGCCGCCGTAGTATTTTTCGGTCAGCTTTTTGACCTGCGCGACATCCACATCACCGGCAATGACCACGGCGGCATTGGCAGGCACATACCAGCGGCGGTAAAAATCGCGCGCATCGTCGGGCGTCATGGCCGCAATGTCGCTCATCCAGCCGACCACCGGGCGCCGGTAAGGCGAGGCGGTAAATGTCATGGCAGTCATCTGCTCATACAGCATGGCGCGCGGCGAATCTTCGGTGCGCAGGCGCCGCTCTTCCTTGACGACCTCGATCTCGCGCTTGAACTCGTCGTCTGCCCACTGGTTACCCGTGAAGCGGTCGGCCTCCAGGCGCATGACGTCCTCCAGCTTGCCGGCCGGAATTTGCTGGTGGTAGGCCGTGTTGTCGCGGGCGGTAAACGCGTTGTCGCGTCCGCCCAGGGCGGCTATGCGTTTTGAAAACTCACCCGGCTTGACCTTCGCCGTTCCCTTGAACATCATGTGCTCCAGCACATGGGCCACGCCCGACGTGCCGTCAACCTCGTCCATGGAGCCCACGCGCACCCACAGCATGTGGGCCACGGTGGGCGCGCGGTGGTCGGGCTTGACGATGACCGTGAGGCCGTTGGCCAGCGTGAACTGCTCCACCGGGGCCGGCACGGGCGTCTGCGCAAGGGCGGCCGTGCCCAGGCACAGTGCCAGCACCAGCGCGGGCAGGTGCCGCACGGCCGACGGGCGAAGTATGGAAGATAGGGGTACTGGGGGTGTCAAAAGGGCTGGCCTGGGGTGTTTCATAGAATAGCTGTGTGGCGCTGTACGTTGCCCCGCAACGGTGCAACAGCCCACTAGGACTCCGCAAGCATACCCAATGTTCAGTTTTTTCAAGAAAAAATCCCCCCCTCCTGCCGCACCGGCGTCTTCTGCGCCCGATGCAGCCGTCCCGGCCGGACCGGCCCCTGAACCGGCGACACCCGTACCCTCGCCGGCCTCTGCGGGCAGTGGCCTGATCGGCAGCGCGCTGGTCACCCCGATCACCATTCCGGTTCCCGGCGCCGTAGCCCCGGAGCGGGAGCGCTGGCTCAGCAAGCTGCAAGCCGGGCTGCGCAAGACCGGCTCCAGCATCTCGACCGTGTTCACCGGCAGCCGCATCGACGATGCGCTCTATGAAGACTTGGAAACCGCACTGCTGATGGCGGACGCCGGCAGCAAGGCCACCGAACACCTGTTGGCCGATGTCAAGCGACGCGTCAAGGAAGGCGGCATGACGCACCCGGTGGCCGTCAAGAACGCACTGGTGGACTCGATCGCGCAGCTGCTCAAGCCGCTGGAGCAACCCCTTGTGATCGGTCAATACCAGCCCACCGTGATCATGGTGACCGGCGTCAACGGCGCCGGCAAGACCACGTCCATCGGCAAGCTCACGCGCCATTTGGCCACCGAGGGCGCATCGGTGCTGTTGGCAGCGGCCGACACCTTTCGCGCCGCGGCGCGCGAGCAGCTCAGCGTCTGGGCCGACCGCAACACCGTCGAGATCGTCAGCCAGGAAGGCGGCGATCCGGCCGCCGTGAGTTTTGACGCCGTGAGCGCAGGCAAAGCGCGCGGCAAGGACGTGGTACTGGTCGACACGGCCGGCCGCCTGCCGACGCAGTTGCACCTGATGGAAGAGCTACGCAAGATCAAACGCGTGGTGCAGAAAGCGGATGCCACCGCGCCACATGAAGTTTTGTTGGTCATCGACGGCAACACCGGGCAAAACGCCCTCGCCCAGGTCAAGGCCTTCGATGACACGCTGCAGCTGACCGGTCTCATCGTGACCAAGCTGGACGGCACAGCCAAGGGCGGCGTTCTGGCTGCGATTGCGCTGTGGGCCCGTGAACGTGCCCTGGCCTCACCCGCGCTGCGCCCGGTGTCGGTGTATTTCATCGGCGTGGGCGAGCAGCTGGAAGACCTGGAAACCTTTAATGCGCGTGAGTTCGCGCAGGCATTGCTGGGCTGAACCAGCAGATTCGCCGCTTGCCGCTCAGGGCACCCCGAGCTTCAGCAGCAGCACCGAGATCACCACAAAGGCCACGATAAAAACGGTCTCAGCCAGCAGCAGGGCCACAGGCTTCCAGCCCAGCTTGAGCAAGTCTTCAAAACTGGTCTTCACACCCGCAGCGGCAATGGCCGTTACCAGCATCCAGCGCGATGTATCACTGGCCAGCTGAACCACGGGTGCTGCGATCAGCCCTGCACTGGCCAGCATGACCAGCACGACAAAAGCAATCAGGAAGCCCGGCACCAGCGGCACCTCTGTTTCCGGCACCTTGACGGCCGGATGGTTGCGGTACAGCACCGCAATGAACAGCACGATGGGCATCAGCATCATGACGCGAAACAGCTTGACCACGGTGGCCGTGTCACCCGCCTGCGGGCCGAGCATCATGCCGGCCGCCACCACCTGCGCGACATCGTGAATCGAGCCTCCCAGCACAATACCGGCCTGCCCCGGCAAGAGCCCGATGGCCTGCAGGCTGAAAGGGTAGACCACCATCGCCAGCGTTGACAGCACCGTGACACCGACAACAGCCAGAAGTGTGAAGCGTTCGTTTTCTTTCGTCTGGGGCAGCACGGAAGACACGGCCAGCGCCGCCGACGCACCGCAGATGGCCACCGCGCTGCCCGACAGCAGGCCTTCATCACGCGAACACTTCAGCCAGCGCGCCAGCAGCACGCCCAGCAAAATCGTCAATACAACCGCCAGCACGATGACCACGGCGGTTCCGGCGCCCAGTTGGGCCACTTGCGCAAACGTGATGCGGGCGCCCAGCAGCGCGACCCCCACGCGCAGCACCACGCGGCCGCAAAAACCAATGCCCTTGGCCGCCTTGGGGTGGCTGTTGAGAAAGTGGAACGCCAGGCCGATCAGCAAGGCATAGAGCAGTTGGGGGCCGCCATAGTGCTCGGAGATGAAAGTCGCGGCCAGTGCAATCACCATGCACACCAGCACGCCTGGAAAGTGGGACGCCAGCGCCATGCGCCATTTAAAAATCATGGGATATCAGACAGACTTGTTGGATGAATGGGACGGAGGATTTGGACCACCGGGGTAATGCGTGAGAACTTTTTCCAGTAGCGCCGCACCGGTAGGGCTTCCCGCCACCAGCATCCGGCTTTGCAGCAAGGGCAAGCCGTCCAGGGATCGCATCGTGGCGCCGGCCTCGCGCAGCAGCACCAACCCGGCCGCAGCGTCCCACGCGCCCATGCCGCGTTCCCAGAAGGCATCGGCCCGCCCGGCCGCCACATAAGCCAGTTCCAGCGCCATGGAGCCGCTTCGCCGAACCTGCCCAAACGTTCTCAGTACATCACCAAATTCACGCAGGTAGTCGTCCATGAAAGGCGCACCCGGTTTGGGAAACACCGTCGAAACCAGGCATTGCGCAGCAGGGCGCGCGGCAGCACAGGCCAGGCGCTCCCCATTCAGGTATGCACCCAGACCCGATGCCGCAGTAAAAATTTCGTGGCGGGACGGATCCACGATCACGCCCAGCACCGGCTGCCGGTCCAAACACAGTGCAATCGATACCGCGTACTGGGGGTAGCCGCGGGCAAAGTTTGCCGTGCCATCAATCGGGTCAACCAGCCAGGTGGGCTGCTCCGTCAATTCGCCGCCGCTTTCTTCACCGACAAAGCCGCTCTGCGGCAAGACCTTCAGCAGCGCGCTGCGCAAGCCCTCTTCCACTTCGCGGTCAAAGCGCGTGACCCAGTCACCGGGGGCCTTCTGGCGGACATCCACCGGTTGCAGTTCTACATGCGCCTTCCGGATGCGGACGGCAGCCTCCATGCCCGCGAGCCGGGCTTTCTCCAGCACCACAACAAGGTCCATGTTCATGCTTTCTTGGACAGCACACTGACATAGTCATGCGCCTGGGTATTGATGGTGGAGACCCGGTATTCCACGGGCTTGTCGCCGAACGTCAGGGCCAGCCGGTGCACCTCCATCACCGGAGAGCCCACCGCCAGCCCCAGCAGGCGCGCCTGGGTCCGGTCGGCCGCCGCGGCGCGTGCACGTTCCTGTGCCCGCAGCACGGTGATGCCGAAGTCTGTCTGGTACAGGGCATAGATCGTGCCGGGCCTTTCGACAAAACGTTTTTCAGTGAGGTTGCGGAACAGCGCCGCCGCAATGGTCAGCCGGTCATGCATGACCACCCTGCCCTGCAGGGCGAGGCGGTTTTCCGCCCTGAACACGGGCTCACCCATCTTGATGCGCAATGCAGCGGCCTCCTGCTCCGTGGCCCGCTCGCGCCCAAAAGCGATGCAGTCAATTTCCGGGTAGTCGCGGTCCCGCGCCGCATCGTCGTCACCGAAGTTCCAGTGCGGCTCCACGTGAAAAAACTGGAACATGAAGCGGGCATTGTTGTGCGGCGCCACAAAAGTTCCCTTGCCCTGCCGGCGCACCAGCACATGCTCGTGTACCAGTTCGTCAACGGCATGACGCAGGGTGCCAATGCTCACCTGCAGGCTCGCGGCAATATTCGCCTCGCTGGGCAAGGGTTTACCCGGGCCGTAATGCCCGGCCTCGATGAGTTTTTGCAGCTCGCGCTTCACCTGGCGGTAGAGCGGCATGGCCTCTTCGCTCATCAACGGACGCAATGGAGCCGATGTGTTTTTGACATTCACGGCCGCCATTGAAACACCAACGGGCGAGTCGTACAAGTCATATATATGAGTAAATTGACAAGCGGTTGCCGGCCCATAAAACTGGCAACTCGATTCAACTCAGGCCATTCGGAGACCCCATGATTCATTTTGTATTGCATGACGCCAAAGACACCGTGGCCGTTGTGGTGGTGGAAGGTGTGAAGGCAGGAACTGCCATGACCGGCTGGATCATGGACGAAGACCGCATGATCAATGTGCAGGCCCAGCAGGACATCCCGATCGGGCACAAAGTGGCCCTCAAGGACATGGCTGTCGGCGACACCGTGCTGAAGTACGGCATCGACATGGGCAAGGTTGTTGCCAACATCAAGGCCGGCCAGCACGCCCATGTCCATAACATCAAAACAAAGAGGTGGTAACCCCCCGAAGCAGCCTGCGGCCGCCTCCCCCCGAGGGGGCATCGCCTGTGGCCTGGCGAAGCCAGATCCACGTCGATTGCTGGAACAAACAACTCATCTAGGAACATAGCAATGTCAGTCATCGATAAAAACACCACATTTCTGGGCTACCGCCGCGAAAACGGCCGCGTTGGCGTGCGCAACCACGTCATCATCCTGCCGCTGGACGATCTTTCCAATGCAGCCGCCGAGGCGGTGGCACACAACATCAAGGGCTGCATGGCGATTCCGCACCCCTATGGGCGGCTGCAATTCGGTGCCGACCTGGAGCTGCACTTTCGCACCCTGATCGGTGCCGGCTGCAACCCCAATGTCGCCGCCGTCGTGGTGATCGGCATTGAAGACAGCTGGACCAAAAAAGTGGTGGACGGCATCGCCAAAACCGGCAAACCGGTGGTGGGCTTCGGCATTGAAGGCCACGGCGACCATGAGACCATCATGAAGGCCTCCAAAGCGGCGCGTGAGTATGTGCAATGGGCCAGTGAAAAACAGCGCGAGATCTGCGGCATCTCCGAACTCTGGGTCTCCACCAAGTGCGGCGAGTCCGACACCACGTCCGGCTGCGGCGCCAATCCCACCGTCGGCAACGCCTTCGACAAGCTGCACCCGCTCGGCAACTACCTGTGCTTCGGTGAAACCTCCGAGATCACCGGCGGTGAAAAAATCGTCGCCGACCGTTGTGCCACCGATGCCGTGCGCGACCAGTTCATGTTCATGTTCAACCGCTACCAGGACATGATCAACCGCCACAAGACCAGCGACCTGTCGGACTCGCAGCCCACCAAAGGCAACATCGCCGGCGGCCTCACGACCATCGAGGAAAAAGCGCTGGGCAATATCCAGAAGATCGGCAAGGTCTGCACGGTCGACGGCGTCATCGACAAGGCCGAGATGCCCACGCACCCGGGCCTGTGGTTCATGGACTCGTCCAGTGCTGCGGCCGAAATGGTGACCCTGTGCGCCGCCTCGGGTTACGCCGTGCACTTCTTCCCCACCGGCCAGGGCAACGTGATCGGCAATGCGATTGTCCCCGTGATCAAGATCTGCTCGAACCCGCGCACCGTGCGCCTGATGAGCGAACACATCGACGTGGACACCTCCGGGCTGCTGCAGCGCGAGATCACGCTCGACCAGGCCGGCGACAAGCTGCTGGAGAACATGCTGCGCACCGCCAACGGCCGCCTGACCGCCGCAGAAGCGCTGGGCCACCGCGAGTTCGTCTTGACGCGCCTGTTCGAATCCGCTTGAGGTAAGGCAAGCATGGCGCGCATTGTCATCTGTGAATTCATGGACGAGCGCGCAGTGGCGCAGCTTGAAGCGGCACACGACGTGCTCTATGACCCGCAGCTGGTGGGCGACGCCACCCGCCTGCGGGCCGAGGCGGGCAAAGCCGATGCGTTGATCGTGCGCAACCTGACGCAGGTGCGTGGCGAGCTGCTCGCCGCGATGGCCCGCTGCAAGGTGGTGGGCCGGCTCGGCGTGGGGCTGGACAACATTGACGTGCCGGCCTGCGAAGCCCGGGGCATCAAGGTCATTCCCGCCTCGGGCGCCAATGCGCTCAGCGTGGCGGAATACGTCGTGGCCAGCACCATGCTGCTGCTGCGCGGTGCGTTTGCTTCCACCGAAGCCGTGGCAGCCGGCCAGTGGCCGCGCGCTGCGTTGAGCAACGGCCGTGAAGCTGCCGGACAAACGTTGGGCATCATCGGTTTTGGCTCCATAGGCCAGACCACCGCGCGCCTGGCACGTGGCCTGGGCATGCACGTGATTGCCTATGACCCCGCGCTTGCCCCCGATGCCCCGGTTTTCGCGCAGACCGGTGTGCAGTACGCCGGCCTTGACGACCTCATCAGCAGCGCGGATGCCGTCACATTGCATGTGCCCCTGGTGGATGCGACGCGCGGGCTGTTCAGCGCGGCACGCATTGGCCAGATGAAAAAAGGCGCCGTGCTGATCAATACCTCGCGGGGCCACATCGTGGACATCACGGCAGTCAGTGCGGCGCTGCGGTCGGGGCAACTGGGCGGTGCGGCCATCGATGTATTCGACGTGGAGCCCCTGCCGGCGAGCGCGGGGTTGCAAGCCTGCCCCAACCTGTTGCTTACACCACACATTTCAGGTCTCAGCATGCAGTCAAATGAACGCGTATCGTTCATGATCGCTGACAAGGTGCTGGAGAGCCTGAAGTAATGATCCAACTGTCTATTGAAGAAGCAACACGTCTTGCCACGCAGGCGCTGCGCAAGGCGGGCGCGGCAGAGGCCATGGCGGCCACCACCGCGAGAGCACTGGTTCGCGCCGAAGCGCAAGGGCTCGCTTCGCATGGCTTGAGCCGCGTGCCGCAATATGCCACCCATCTTCGCAACGGCCGGGCCGATGGCCATGCCGTCGCCGTCGTGGCGCACAAAAAAGGTGCGGCAGTGCTGGTGGATGCAAAACAGGGCCTGGCCTTCCCCGCCTGCGACCTGGCGATCTCCACAGCGATTGCAACTGCTCGGGAACTGGGCGTGTGTTTTGTCGGCGTGATCAACAGCCACCATTGCGGGGTATTGGTGGATCATCTGCGCCCCGCAACCGATGCGGGCCTGGTAGGCCTTGGTTTTGCGAACGCACCGGCGGCCATGCCCGCGGCAGGCGGCAAGCACCCGATCTTTGGAACCAACCCGATTGCTGCCGCGTTTCCCCGCAGAAACGCCGATCCACTGTTGATTGACCTGTCTTTGAGCGAAGTTGCGCGCGGCAAAGTGATGGTTGCAGCCAAGGAAGGCAAATCCATTCCGCTGGGCTGGGCGCTGGACACGCAAGGCCGGCCCACAACGGACGCACAGGCGGCTCTGGAGGGCTCCATGCTGCCGCTGGGTGCCGTGAGCAGCCCCAAAGGTTCCATGCTGGCATTGATGGTTGAGCTGCTGGTGACAGCCGTGATTGGCGCGCAGTTTGCTTTTGAGGCATCATCGTTTTTTGTGGATGAAGGAAATCAGCCGCGAATTGGCCAGGCTTTCATCCTGATCGACCCGGGCGCGCTTGCAGGCACAGACACTTACTTTGAACGCATGGAAACCGTGATCGCCGAAATGCTGCTGGACGAAGGTGTACGTCTGGCAGGTGCGCGGCGCATCGCACTCGAAACGAAAGCACTACAAGCGGGACTCAGTATTCCCGACGCACTCAAATCGCAGTTGGATCAGTTAGTGGGTTAACAGTTATTCAATCAAGAGGAGTAGGCATGAAACGTCGTGACATCGTATTGGCATCAACAGGTGCAGCCCTGACGGGCATTCCGGGTCTGGGGCTGGCCCAGCAGACCTTTCCCAAACCAGGCAGCACCATCAAATATGTGGTCCCGTTCACGCCCGGCGGCCTGACCGACATGATGGCCCGCACGGTCGCCCAAAAGCTGTCCGAGGCGTGGAAGACTCCCGTGATTGTCGAAAACAAGGCTGGCGGGAACGCGCAGATCGGCGCCGAGCAGGTCGCCAAATCGGCGCCCGACGGCAATACGCTGCTGGCCATCACGTTGACACATGCCGCAAACGTATCCCTGTATCCGAATGCGGCTTACAGCTTCACCAAAGACCTGCGCCCGGTCGCCCTGATGGCCAATTCGCCGATGCTGGTCGTGGTTCCCGCCGCCAGTCCCATCAAGGACTTCAAGGACCTGATGGCCGTGTCCAAAACCAAGCAGCTGAGCGCGGGCTCGAGCGGCAACGGTACTCCGGCACACCTGACCATGGCTTTGTTCTGCGAGTTGAACAAAACGAAGATGATCCATGTGCCCTACCGCGGCGGCGCGCCCTCGATGGTCGACCTGATCGGTGGCCAGCTGGACGTGATTTTTTCCAACTATCCGGAATCGATCGCTCACGTCAAAGGTGGAAAACTGCGCGCGATCGCGATCTGCAGCCTGGGCCGGCACCCGGGGGTGCCTGATGTCCCGACTGCTTTCGAGGCCGGTATGACTGGCCTCTTTGTCGAGAACTGGACAGGGGCCATGCTCCCGGCCAAGACGCCGGATGACATTGTCGACAGATACTCGCGCGAGATCATCAAGATCATGTACAGCGCTGACGTGGAAGAGCGCGCCAAGCAGCAAGGTTTTCGTGTCTCACAAAAGGGTTCAGAAGAGTTCGGCCGCTTCCTGAAAAGCGAAATAGACCGCTGGAGCCGGATTATCAAGACCGCGAAAATCACACCGACCTGATCGGCAAGCACACCCGGTTAAGCACAAAGTCCGCAGGCCGCTCGCGGTCTGCGTTACGTTTTGTAAAACACCACTCCGGTTCTGGTGGCCTGGCGGAAAATCCGCCCAGAGGCGATCCCCGCCACTGGAGACATACATGAACGACATAGCGGATATTCCCGTTACCGTTACCGGGCCACGCAAGGTTGACCAGCTGCTGGTGCACTACGGCGAAAGCCACCAGAACCCGCGCAACGAACTGATCCATTTCATTGCCATCCCGCTCATCATGCTGAGCCTGGTCGGCATGCTGTTTGCGCTTCACCCCTATGTCGCGTATGTGTTTGTCGCGGCCAGCATGGTCTACTACGCGCGCTTGTCGGCGATGTTCTTTATGACCATGGCGGTCTGGTCGGTGCTGTTTCTGGGCCTGGTGTTCGCCATGGGACCATTGGTATTGCCGATCTGTGTCGGCATTTTTGTGGGCGCCTGGATCCTGCAATTCATCGGCCACAAGATCGAGGGGAAAAAGCCTTCTTTCTTTGAAGACATCCAGTACCTCTGGGTCGGGCCGCTGTTTGTGCTGAGCAAGCTGTTTGGCAAGCTGGGTATACGCTGGTGATTCATCCAGCTTGAAAACACCCGGGCGGCCTCCATCTTGAAGGTTTAAACCTTTTCACGGGTACCTCGCTTGATCAGCAAAATTCTGCGTTTCTTCCTCAAGCTCCTGTTTGGCATCTTCGCCGCGGTGTTTGCCGTCAGCCTGCTGGTCGCGGCCCTGATCGTCGTGGCGCTGAGCCTCCTGAAGTCGCTCGTCACCGGCCGCAAGCCGGCGCCGGCGATGGTGTTTGGCCGCTTCCAGCGCTATTCGCCCCAAGGCATGTGGCCGGGCGGGGCCGCCCAGGGCAACCCGGCCAGCCCCCGTGCCGGCGACGTGGTGGACGTGGAAGTCCGCGAAGTGCGTGACGACAAGCGCCTGCCGTAATACCTGCGAGTTCCGATTTGGGCGGGCTGGCGGCTGAAAACCATGGATTTGCTACCAAATTCATAGCTGCTTACGCCCGTCCAGCTTGGATGAAAGGCCATATTCACTCTCCGAAATTGGCAAAAAACTGACGTGCACCCCGTTTGAATTCATTATCAAATATGGCTTCAGCCCAATACACACGGGCGCAAGGAGCTATCAAATAGATAGCGACCGTACCCACTTTGGGATAACGGCGGCATCCATACAAATCGATACCGCGCATTTACAAGGCAGAAACCAATCCCCCTGAACCAATGGCCCACAATGCGGCTCATACCAAGGGTTTTCACTTATTAGCCTTGCGCTATCCGAGTCATTGAACCTATTGCTTAGCACTCTCTCCAACAGAGTGCTAGTATTTAGCACCAGACGAAAGGAGTCTTGCTGTGTCTTATGCTCTTTCCCCCGCTTCCCTGACCGCTGTCGTGCCGAAATCGGGCGCGTCCACAGCCGTCAACCCCTGGTCGCTGGTGCCCCCGCTGGGCAACCTGGACGCTTATATTTCCGCCGTAAACCGTCTCCCCATGCTCACCCTGGAGCAGGAGCAGGAATTTGCCAAAAATCTCAAGGAAAACAACGATCTCGACGCTGCCGGTAAGTTAGTGCTCTCTCACTTGCGCCTGGTGGTCTCGATTTCGCGCAAATACCTGGGTTATGGGCTGCCGCACGGCGACCTGATCCAGGAAGGCAACATCGGCCTGATGAAGGCAGTCAAACGCTTCGACCCGGACCAGAACGTGCGCCTGGTGAGCTATGCCATGCACTGGATCAAGGCCGAGATCCATGAGTACATCCTGAAAAACTGGCGCATGGTCAAGGTCGCGACGACCAAGGCCCAGCGCAAGCTGTTTTTCAACCTGCGCTCGATGAAGCAGGGTTTCAAGGACGACGCCGACGTGGCGACACACCGCGACACGCTGACCGAAGGCCAGATCGATTCGATGGCCAAGACGCTGAACGTCAAGCGTGAGGAAGTCATCGAGATGGAGCAGCGTATGTCGGGCGGCGACGTGCTGCTGGACCCAAGCCCGAGCGACGACGGCGAAGACGCCTTTGGCCCGATCGCCTACCTGGCCGACGCGACCCAGGAACCGACGGCACTGATGGAGTCGCGCCAGCGTGACAACCTGGCTTCAGACGGCATCACCGCAGCGCTGGAAGATCTCGACCCACGGTCGCGCCGCATTGTAGAAGAGCGCTGGCTCAAGGTGAACGACGACGGGTCAGGCGGCATGACGCTGCACGACCTGGCCGACGAGTACAAGGTAAGCGCCGAACGGATTCGCCAGATCGAAGTGGCAGCCATGAAGAAAATGAAGAAGGTGCTGGCCGCCTACGCTTAATACCTGCAGGTACGCGTTTTAAAAGAAAGCCCGCACAGCAATGTGCGGGCTTCTTTCTTTTCCGGTCGCAACGCTGCGGGACGGATCGACTCAGGATTTGAGCAGCAGGCGAATGTCGGACGCCAGCGCCTCAGCGCCGCTACCGTAGCGGTTGTACAGGCGGATGCGCCCCTGGCCGTCGAAGATATAGCTGCCGGCGGAATGGTCCATGGTGTAGCTGCCGGGTGTCTTGCCATCGACCTTTTTGTAATACACCTTGAAGTCCTTGGCGACCTGGGGCAGCTGGTCCAGTGTGGGCCGCAGCGCCACAAAGGTCGGGTCGAAATTGCCCATGTAGGCCTTGAGCAGTTCGGGCGTATCGCGCTCCGGGTCGACCGTGATGAAGATTGCCTGCAGCTTGTCGCCATCAGCGCCCAGCAGCTTCTTGACCTGCGCCAACTCGGCCATGGAGGTCGGGCAAACGTCGGGGCATTGCGTGAAGCCGAAGAACACCACGACCACCTTGCCGGCAAAGTCTTTCAGCGTGCGCGCTTGGCCATTGTGGTCGGCCAGCGTGAAGCCCTGCGCGTAGTCGGCGCCGGTGAGGTCAATGCTCTTGAACTGCGGTTTGTCCGGTGCGCATGCAGTAAAAATGCCTGCAGCGCCCACTGCAAGTGCGCAAGCAGCTATTGTTTTAATAGCAGATCGTCGAACGGGTGAGGCAGCCTGCGGCGTGCGGTGGGACTTCATGGTGGGAGCCTAAAGATAGTGGTCAAGCAGCAGCGCTGCGAACAGCACCGAGAGATGAATCAGTGAAAACCGGAATGTCTTGCGTGCCAGCGCGTCGGAGTAGTTGCGCCACAGGCGAAAGCCATACCAGCTGAAGCCGATGCTGAGCGCGACAGCGACAACGAGGTAGGGCCAGCCGCTCATCTTGAAAATGAAGGGCATCAGGCAGGCGGGGAACAACACCAGCGTGTAGAGAAACACCTGCAGCCGAGTGAACTCATTGCCGTGGGTAACGGGCAGCATGGGCAGGCCGGACTTGCGGTAGTCTTCCACGCGGTAGAGTGCCAGCGCCCAAAAGTGCGGCGGTGTCCAGAGAAAAATAATGAGAAAAAGAATCAGCGCCTCCGGGCCGACCGACCCCGTCATGGCAGCCCAGCCCAGCACCGGCGGCATGGCGCCTGAAGCACCGCCAATCACGATGTTCTGCGGCGTCATCGGTTTGAGGATGACGGTGTAGACCACCGCGTAGCCGATGAAGGTGGCAAAAGTCAGCCACATGGTGAGCGGGTTCACCCATGCATAAAGAATCCACGAACCAAGCGCGCACAATGCGGCCGAAAAAGACAGCGTGAGCGAATTGCTGAGCTCGCCCTTGGCGGTGGGCCGCCAGGCGGTGCGCCGCATGCGCGAGTCGATTTGCTGCTCGACCAGGCAGTTGAAGGCGGCGGCAGCCCCTGCAACCAGCCAGATGCCGGCGCAGGCGATCAGCGCGAGCCGGACATCCGGCCACGACGGAATACCGGGAACGGCCAGCACCATGCCGATCAATGCGCAAAACACAATGAGCTGCACAACGCGCGGCTTGGTCAGCGCATAGAACTGCGCGAACCTGGAAGAGGCGCGGGGCGAGGCAGAAGCCGGAGCGGCGGAGGGAGTACTGGGGTTCATGGGAAGTCGCTAGGCATTCAATTTTGACGCATGTGCTGCGAAGGTCCCGCTGCGGCTGGAAAAGACCACGCCGCTGAGCACAATGACGAGGGCTGCCGCACCGCCGGTATGCATGACCGCAGCGAACAGGGGCCAGCCCAGTACGGCGTTGCTGATGCCCGTGACAGCCTGCAGCAGGATGAGCCCGGCCAACCATCGCGCGGACAAGCGATACGCGGACATGCGGTGCAGGCAAAAGGCGAGGACGAGGAATACGGCAAACACGAGATAGGCCACCAGGCGGTGCACATAGTGAATGGCGGTGAGCGCCTCAAAGCTGATATTGGCGCCGTCATGGCCCGCACCGAGTTCGCGCCACAGCGTGAAGCCCTGGCGAAAGTCCATGGCCGGCCAGAGTGAACCTTGGCAACCCGGAAAATCTGTGCAGGCCAGCACGGCATAGTTGGTGCTGACCCAGCCACCCAGGGCAATTTGCACCCAGAACAAGGCGAAGGCAGCGATCACGGCAAGGCGCAAGCCGGCAGAAAGCGTCGTAGCGTTGGCGCCGTGCACCTGCGCATACCGCACAGCCTGCGCACGCAACAAGGCCAACAACACCAAGCCCCCCAGCAAGTGCAGCGTGACGATGGCCGGAAACAACTTCATGGTCACGGTGAGCGCGCCGAACGCGCCCTGCAGGCACACCCAGATCAGTGTGACAGCAGGCCACCAAAATGAGACAGGTGTGCGCTTGCGCTCCAGCCAGCTTGTCACCGCGAGCGTAAGAATAAGCACGCCAACGCCGGTCGCCAGATAGCGGTGGATCATCTCGATCCAGGCCTTGGAATGCGTGACTGGGCCGGTCGGCATCGCAGTCCGCGCAGCTTCGATGTGCATCTGCGCGCCAACCGGACTCGCGCTGCCGTAACAACCAGGCCAGTCGGGGCATCCCAGACCGGAGTCAGTGAGCCGCGTGAACGCGCCGAAGATCACCAGATCAAACGTGAGGAACAGTGTCACCAGCGTCAGCACCCGCAAACGCTGCGCCACCGGCGCATTCTTGTTGTGCACCCAAACCCAGGCCAGAGGCCCCAGCGCCACCACCAGCCCCATGATCATCAGGCGCAGGGCGGGACTCAGGTCGTAAAGATTTTGCGCAGCCATGATTGATTAATGAAAACTGGAGCCCGCAACGCCCTGGAGGTATCCAACCAAGCAGGGGCCACGGGACTGGCTTTGCCAGACCGCAGGCGCAGCGGCCCCCTCGGGGGGCAGCGCATTACACGAAGTGAAAAGCGTGGGGGCCATATTCACCGGCCTTCTTTGTCCCAGCTGCTCGAGGCACGCAGCAGGCGTTCCAGATCGCGCTTGGCCTTGGCGGCGGCGGCGACGTCCATGTCGGCCGGGAAACGCATCATCCAGTTGCCGATGGGGTCGACCAGATAGAGATGATCCTCCAGCCGCTGGCCCGCAGCGGGCTCCAGCCACTTCGCGAGTTCAGCTGGCGCCACACGCAGCACCGCCGACGAAGCCAGCGCGGGGAGCAAGGCATCACGCACCGGCGCTTCGTCCACCACCAGCCAGACGCGGTCCAGGCGCTCTTTTTCCTTGCCGAGGGACTCGCGCAGCTGGCGCTGGAAATACAGGTTCTGCTCGCACCGCGCACCGCAGGCGCCGCCGGCCACACTGATGAGCAGCCACTGGTCCTTCAGTGCCGTCAGCGTGCCGGCGCGGCCGTCCAGCGAGCGAGTGGCCAGCGGCGGCAAGGGTCGCTGCGGGTCAATCAACTCACCAAAGTTGCGGCGGCCTTCGGGCCGGATCAGGTAGTAGGTGACGTAAGACGCGATGACCGGCGCCGCGCACACCAACAGCACGGCCAGCATTTTCCAGCGGCCTGCCACGGTGCTGGGCGCGCGCGTACTGGACTGATCCAGCACAGGCATGGCATGCACGGTCAGACCCAGGGGCTGGTCTTGCAGTCCGGCTGCAGCAGCGTGGACGGGAGGAGTATCAGGGGTATGAGGGGTAGCAGGCGTATCGTTTGTCACGGCAATTGATCGCGGCGTTTGCCGCGCATGTGGGTACGAAAAGGAAGGACCAGCTGAAACCAGCCATACAAAAGAACCACCAGACCGCAAAGGCCGAACCACTGGAAGGCATAACCGTAGTGCTTGTCCACGCCCAGGTTGGGCGCGGCCCACTCACGCAGCAGGCCTTCGCTGGGCGCACCGGTCTGCAGCAGTGAGACATCCAGCAGCGGCAGGCCGGTTTGCGCCCGGAAAGCAGGCAAGTCGAGATTTTGCCGTATGCGCCCACCCTCGGCACCCTGGAACTCATAGAGCCTGGAAGGCGGCGGGGCCATACGGCCCTCAACTGTCACGATGCCTGGCGGGGTGGTGACCTCCGGAAGGCGTGTACGGTCGGCAAAGTTGCGCGGTACCCAGCCACGCTGCACCAGGATGGCCTGCGGGCTGCCCTCCAGCACCAGCGGCGTCACCACCAAAAAACCCGTCTTGCCGCTCATGGGCCTGTTGTCGAGATACACCGTGTGCTCGGCGCGCCAGCTTCCCTTGAGGATGGCTGGCCGGTGAATGTCATCAGCGAGGCGCTGGCTGGCAAGCAGCGAACGCACATCCAGCGCGGGAAGCCCACCTTTGGAATCGACAGCTGCCTGCAATGCTTCCTTTTGCGCGGCGCGGCGCAGCTGCCATTGGCCCAGCGAAAAGGTTGTGCCGGCCACCACCAGTGCGGCCACCGTGAGAATCCAGAAGCGAGGGGAGTGCAAAGCACTTGTCATGAGCCGATAATCCTGTTCATGACTTACCTGATCGCACTGGCGTTTATCGCCATTTTTGCCAGCCTGGCCTCCGCACTGTTTTTCATGCTCAGGGGCGGCAAGGGCAGTGAAGGCGCCGAAAGCAGCAAACGCAAAAACAGCAACATGGCGCGCGCACTGGCGTTCCGTATCGGGTTTTCTGTGTTGCTGTTTGTTTGCATTCTGATTGCGTGGAAGCTTGGTTATATCCAGCCCACCGGCATCCCTGCTGGTAAATAACAGCCACTCTGAGTGGCGGAATAAAGAACAAAGGCCGCATCAAGCGGCCTTTGGTTGAGCGGCCTGAGCCGCTGTTGGTTCCCTTACAACCAGTACACCAGGATGTAGAGGCCCAGCCACACCACATCCACAAAGTGCCAGTACCAGGCAGCGCCTTCAAAGCCGAAATGCTTTTCAGGGGTGAAATGGCCTTTGTGCAGGCGCAGCGTGATGAACAGCAGCATCAGCATGCCGACAAACACGTGAAAGCCATGAAAGCCCGTGAGCAGGAAGAAGGTCGAGCCGTAGACGCCCGAAGACAGCTTCAGGTTCATCTCGTGGTACGCATGAAAGTACTCATAGCCCTGCACGAACAGGAAGACCACGCCGAGCGCAACCGTCGCCCACATGAAGGCGATGGTGCGGGCACGCTTGCCTTCAATCAGCGCGTGGTGGGCGATGGTGATGGTGACACCGGAGCTCAGCAGCAGTGCCGTATTGACCGTTGGCAGGGAGCCCATGATGCTAGCCCAGATGCCGCCGCCAATTGCCAGCGGCTTCATGGCCGTGAATGCTTCGACGATGTCGGCGGGCGATGTCGTGGCGCCGGGCACGATAGACGGCCATGCCGCCTTGAAATCAGGCCAGAGCAACGCGTTTTCCAGGCTACCCAGTGCGGGCAAGGAGTGCGAGCGGGCCCACCACAGCGCGGTGAAGAAGGCACCGAAGAACATCACTTCCGAGAAAATAAACCAGCTCATGCTCCAGCGGAAGGACATGTCGATCTTGCGGCCGTACATGCCGCCTTCGCTTTCGGCGATGGACTGGCTGAACCAGCGGAACAACGTGACCAACCACCACACCATACCGAAGGCCAACGACCATTTGCCCCAGTCGGCGCCATTGATCCACTGGCCGGCGCCCAAGATGACAAAAAACAGGCCGATAGATGCCATCACCGGATGGCTCGATGGGCTGGGGACGAAGTAGTGGGGGGTTGACCCGTGGGTTGCTGATGACATCGCTCGACTCCTGTTTTTCTCTCGAATTTCCAAATAATCTTTTAACTTGTACCGTGGGGCATTGTGAGGATGCCGCGCTTTAGCGCGCGACCATCCACTTCGCCAGCAGCACCAGGACTGCGACAAACACGACCACGGCAATCAGCCCGACCACAATGATGTGGAGAGGGCTCAAATTCCTCACGTCTTCTTCGTAGTCGCCGCGTGCACGCAGGCCTACAAAGGACCAGGCCACAGCCTTGACCGTGCGCCAAAAAGAGGGTTTGCGGGGGGTTGCGGCCATGCTCATGCGCCTGCCTGTTTTTCAGGTGGTACGGCGGCAGTCGTTGCCTTGGGCGTGACGGGCGCAGCCGGCGTCTTGCCGCCCACTTCAAAGAAGGTGTAGGACAGCGTGATCGTGCTCACGTCTTTCGACAGTTTCGGGTCGATCACGAAGGCCACAGGCCACTGCTTTTTCTCACCGGGCGCCAGGGTGTACTGGCTGAAGCAGAAGCACTCAAGCTTGTTGAAATGCGCACCGGCCTGCGCGGGAGCGTAGCTGGGGATGGCCTGGGCGGACATGGTTCGGTCCTGCACATTCTGGAATTCGTACATCACAGTGGTCAGCTCGCCCGGGTGAACCTGCAGCGTGTTCTGCGCGGGCTTGAAATGCCAGGGGCCGCGCGTGTTCGCATCAAACTCAACCGTGATGGTGCGCGTGCGGTCTACCTGCGTATTGGCCGGCAAATTGGGCGTCGCACCAGGGATCTGGCGGTCGGACAGGGCCAGCACGTTGATGCCGGTCATCTCGCAAATCGCCTTGTAGATGGGCACCAGCGCATAACCGAAGCCGAACATGCCGAGCACGATCACGGCCAGCTTGCCCATCATGTTGAAGTTTTCGCGCTTGAGCCGCATCACATCGGTACTGGTTTGAGACTGAGGTCGACCTGGCTGCTCAATGGCTCAGGAAAATCATCTTGGCCATGAAGCCGGCAAAAAAGACCAGCGCGACCGAAGCCAGGATCAGCGCCAGCTTCAGGTTGCTCTTCTTTTGTTCGGGTGTCGTCATGGCGATTACCGTTGAGTTCAATCAGCCGATCACGCGGGTTGCCGAGGCATCCAGCTTGGGCGGTGTTTCATAGGTGTGGAAAGGTGCAGGCGATGGGACTTCCCACTCGAGACCTTCGGCGCCCTTGCCGCCTTCGTCCACCCAGGGATTCTGCCTGGCAGGTGCGCCCTTGCCGCGCATCGTGGGAACCACAATGAACAGGAAGAAGTACAGCTGGGCAAATCCGAAGAAGAACGCGCCCACGCTGGCCACGGCATTGAAATCCGCGAACTGCATGGGGTAGTCGGCATAGCGGCGCGGCATGCCGGCCAGGCCCAGGAAGTGCATCGGGAAGAAGGTCACGTTGAAGGAAATCAGCGACCACCAGAAGTGGATCTTGCCGCGGGTTTCGTTGTACATGACGCCGGTCCATTTGGGCGACCAGTAGTAGTAGCCGGCAAACAGGGCGTAGAGCGAACCAGCCACCAGCACGTAGTGGAAGTGAGCCACCACGTAGTAAGTGTCCTGCAATTGCGTGTCGATCGGTGCGACCGAAAGGATCACACCCGTCAGACCGCCGATGGTGAACACGAAGATGAAGCCCACTGCAAATAGCATGGGGGTTTCAAAGGTCATGGAGCCGCGCCACATCGTGGCGATCCAGTTGAACACCTTCACGCCCGTGGGCACGGCGATCAGCATGGTGGAGTACATGAAGAACAGCTGGCCCGTGACTGGCATGCCGGTGGTGAACATGTGGTGCGCCCACACAACGAAGCTCAGGATGGCGATGGAGCCAGTGGCGTACACCATGGAGGCGTAGCCAAACAGGCGCTTGCGCGAGAAAGCCGGGATGATCTGGCTGATGATGCCGAAGGCCGGCAAGATCATGATGTAAACCTCGGGGTGGCCGAAGAACCAGAAGATGTGCTGGTACATCACCGGGTCGCCACCGCCGGCGGGGTTGAAGAAGCTGGTGCCGAAGTGGCGGTCAGTCAGCGTCATGGTGATGGCGCCTGCGAGCACCGGCATCACGGCGATCAGCAGGTAGGCGGTGATCAGCCAGGTCCAGCAGAACATCGGCATCTTCATCAGCGTCATGCCGGGAGCGCGCATGTTGAGGATGGTGACGATGATATTGATCGAACCCATGATGGACGAAGCACCCAGGATGTGCATCGCAAAAATACCGGCGTCCATGGACGGGCCCATTTGCAACGTGAGCGGCGCGTAGAGCGTCCAGCCCGCGGCGGGTGCGCCACCAGGCATGAAGAACGACCCCACCAGCATGATGCCCGCCGGGATCAACAGCCAGAAGCTGAAGTTGTTCATACGGGCAAAAGCCATGTCAGCCGCGCCGATCTGCAGCGGGATCATCCAGTTGGCGAAACCCACGAAGGCCGGCATGATGGCGCCGAACACCATGATCAGGCCGTGCATGGTGGTGAGCTGGTTGAACAGTTCGGGGTTGACCAGTTGCAGGCCGGGCTGGAACAGCTCCGCGCGGATCAGCAGGGCCAGCACGCCACCGAACATCAGCATGAAGAAGCTGAACAACAGGTACAGCGTGCCAATATCCTTGTGGTTGGTCGCAAACACCCAGCGACGCCAGCCCGTCGGGGCATGGTGATCGTGGTCATCATGTGCGTGATCGTGATGGTCTAGAACTGCACTCATCTTGGCTTCCTTTGGTGGCTTGTGCCTGTAGCTTGTCTTTTGCGGCCGGCAAGGTCACGCCGGCGAAATGATGGAATCTGCGGGTAACGCCTGAGGCTTACTTGCGAGCCGCCTGGATTTCAGCAGGCTGGACGATCTGGCCGGTCTGGTTGGACCAGTTGTTCTTGGAGTAGCTGATCACGGCGGCGAGGTCGGTGTCGCTCAGCGCCTTCCAGGAAGGCATGGCGCCACCGGCGGCCCCATTGAGCACGGTCTGGATCTGCTTCTTGTGGTCTGCGTCGAGAACAATCGGCGAGCCGTCCAGCGGCTTGATCGGGCCAGCGCCCTTGCCGTTGGCCTGGTGGCAGGCGGCGCAATTGGCAGCGTACACTTTTTCACCGCGCGCCTTCAGGTCAACCAGCGTCCAGACTTTGGAAGGATCATCCGCCTTGGCTGCGGCTTCCTTGGCCTTGATCGCGACCCATGCACTGTAATCGGCTGCAGACACAACCCTCACATGGATGGGCATGTAGGCGTGTTCCTTGCCGCAGAGTTCCTGGCATTGGCCGTAGAAGTCGCCGACTTGCTCGGCACGGAACCAGGTGTCACGCACAAAACCGGGGATCGCATCCTGCTTGATGCCGAAGGCCGGCACCGCGAAGGCGTGGATCACGTCGCTGGCGGTGGTGATGATGCGGATTTTCTTGTTGACGGGAACAACCAGCGGGTTGTCGACCTTGAGCAGGTAGTTGTCGGGAGCTTCGCCGGCCTTGGGGCCGCCGTTGTCGGACATTTCGCGGTGCGTGTTGTCGAGTGTGGAGACAAAGCCGATGCCTTCGCCTTCGCCCTTGATGTAGTCGTAGCCCCATTTCCACTGGATGCCGGTGGCCTTGATGGTGAGGTCGGCGGCGGTGGTGTCCTTCTGGGCGACCAGCACCTTGGTGGCCGGAAGGGCCATGGCGATCACGATGATGAAGGGGACGATGGTCCAGGCAATTTCAACAGCAGTAGATTCGTGGAAATTGGCCGATTTGTGGCCGACCGACTTGCGGTGCTTGAGGATGGAATAAAACATCACCCCGAAAACAGCCACAAAAATCACGAGGCAGATGGCCATCATGAACCAGTGCAGCCATTGCTGCTCGGCGGCGATTTTGGTGGCAGCCGGATGCAGGTTCAGCTGATTGACGGCCGGGCCGCCCTTCAGGTCGTTGACGGCGTAAGCGGCGGTGCTGACCCAGGCGACCGCAGATGCCAGAATTGCGCCTGCATGCTGCATGCCAAGCCGTGTCATTTTGCTCATGGTGTTGCTTACGTTCATCGTGATCACTTTTTCTGCTTCAATTACCGACCAAATTAACCGGCTGATTATAAAGTTAGCGGCAAGCCCTCCTGCCGCACCTGAACTGACACAAGTCTTTCAGGAACTGTCAAACACTCCGCAACGCCATGCGAATCTCGCGGGCCAGCGCGGGCCGCAGCTCTGGCCGTACATGCCGCCCGACCTGGACAGACCGCCCCTGCCCGGACACCTCAATCAGCGACCCATCCCCATCCTTGGGCTCGATCCGGACCCATTCGCGGTTGAATTCAGCCCGCTCCGTGCGCCCTGCCGTTTCCAGCTCCACCACCAGCCGCTCGCCCTGAAGGACGATTTTTTCACCGTCGCCCGCATGCCTGGCATACGCCACAAAAGCAGCCCCCACCGCTATCAGCTCGATCCAGGCAAAAGGCATCACCATGGTGGCGCCCTTCAGCCAGAAAAATCCGGCAATACCCAGTGAAACACCGCACAAAGACACATACAGCCAGCCCAATTGGGCCGGTGTGAGTGAACAGTGACGCTTGAGAAGCCACAGCACAGCATCGTGGCTGTGGGCGCCCTGTGCGGGCAAGGTGGCAAAACGAAACGCTGGTGTTGGCTGCAGCATGTGGCAACCCTCAAAAAAACTGCGGTTAACGCTGGGCATTGACCGCATGAGGCTTGGGAACATACCCAAAAATTCAGCTTTGAATTGTAGCCGGGTTTACCTTGCCGCCCCTTCTGAAAACCCATCCACACCGGGGATTGGGCGCGGCTGCGCAACACCTGCCGGGCACCTAGCCGCCGGAGCGCTGGCCCTGCAGCATGCTGCGCATATCGGCGACCGACACCGCGCTGAGCGGACTGACCTTGATCCGCGGCGGCGCCTTGAGCGCGTGGCCATAAATGATTTCAAAGGTGAGGGACAACCGCCCGTCTTCGCCCCTGACGAGATGGCGGGACAGCGCGCTTTCAAGCTGCGCCTTCCAGGCCCGGCTCCGCAGGGCAGGAAACCGCGCCGGGTGAAAATTGCGGCCCAGCTCCCTGATGTCTTCCAGCAGCCTCGCGGGGGTCGCATAGGTGAGCGTGATGCGCTCCATGTCCATCACCGGCTCCGCAAACCCCGTCTGCACCAGCATGTCGCCCCAGTCATGCATGTCGGTCAGTTCATGCCCGGCCGGCGGCCAGCCCAGCTGCGCATATACCTCGCGCAACTCCTTCGCGGTATCCGGGCCCAGGCAGGAAAACATCAGAAAACCGTCCACCTTCAGCGCCTGGTGCCAGCGCGCCAGCAGGGCCTGCGGATCGGCCGATTCGTGCAGCGCCATGTTGGCCCAGAGCATGTCGGCAGTTCCTGCCGGTGGCGCCTCAAAGCGTATGGGGGCCGCCAGCCAACGGCGCGGATTCCACCACGGTTTTGCTATATTTTTGATAGCTTCTTGCGCACGTCCAGAGCTGCTTTCAACCACAAAACACCTTGATTTTGGGTATGCCCCGGCCAGTTTTTCCTGCGCCTGGATCCCTCCACGCAATGCTCCCCAGTGCACCCACGCACGCGGCTGCAGCTTGATCCATTGCAACCGGTCCATCATGCGCCGCGCCACTTCTTCATGAAGCCACGGCGAGGCCAGTGGAGCGGTGCGGTCCCAGCGGCTGACGGCGATCGGGTCGAGCGTGGGTGGGCGCTGTGTAGGGGTCATGAAAGGGAGCAAAAAGGGCAAAGGAAGCGCGGGGCCCGCCGAGGCAAGCGGGGAAGGTACGCGAGTATATTGACACGGTGTTCACACGCCTGCTTGCTCCCGCCACATTCCTGTCCCGGCCGACCGGCCGCTTTGGCGCCTTCCCCGGCTTGGCCAGCCAGTGCGCTGTGTGCCGCAGCTGGCCGGCGCGCCAGGTGTGCGGCGCCTGCGTGGCCCGGTTTGCCTTGGCCGGCCCGCGCTGCCCACGCTGCGCTCTCGCCTTGCCCGGTGACCTTTCCATGGGCCTTCGGGTTGGGCCGCAGCCCTGCGGCGCCTGTGTCAGCCACCCGCCACCGCTGGACGGCGCCTTTGCCGCGGTGCACTATGCCTACCCTTGGTCAGCCCTGATTGCGGGCTACAAATTCGGCGAGCAGCACGGCTGGGCCGCTTTTTTTGCCAAGCTGCTGGCCCGGTCGCCGGGCGTAGCCGGGCTCATGGCAGAACTGACCCCCGGCGACTGGATCGTTCCGGTGCCGCTGTCGGCGGAGCGCCTGCAGGTGCGCGGTTTCAACCAGGCCTGGGAGTTGTGTGTGGCACTGGCCCGGCAAACACGCACAGAGGGCCAAACCGATGCCAGCCTGCTGCTGCGGGTGAAGCACACGCGCCCGCAAAGCCAGCTCAAACGCAAGGACCGGCTGGCCAACGTCAAAGGGGCTTTCCAGGTGGATCCGCTGCGCACGGGGGAACTGCAGGGACGGCGCGTGGTGCTGGTTGACGACGTGATGACCAGCGGCGCCTCGCTGTATACGGCCGCACAGTCCTTGCGGGATGCGGGCGCCGCACATGTTGGCGCCGTTGTCCTTGCGCGGACCGAATAAAAGCCCCCACGCTTTTCACTTCGTGTAATACGCTGCCCCCCGAGGGGGCGCTGCACCTGCGGTCTGGCAAAGCCAGTCCCGCGGCCCCTGCTGGCAAAACCCCCCGATCAAACTCTCGATCACTGGAAGATAACTACGAGCGGGGGCAACATGGCGGGAACAGCCCCTTACCAACGCACCTGTGCCCGCCGCACGACAATCCAGCCATGTTCAATATTGTTCTGGTCGAGCCTGAGATCCCCCCCAACACCGGCAATGTCATCCGCCTGGCGGCCAATACGGGCTGCCGCCTGCACCTGGTGGAACCGCTGGGGTTTTCGATGGACGACAAACACATGCGCCGGGCGGGGCTCGATTACCACGAGTACGCCCAGGTGCTGCGGCATGCCAGCTGGCATGCCTTCCTTGAAAGTGAGCAACCACCCTCAGCCCGACTCTTTGCCATGACCACACACGGCTCCGCCAGCGTCTACGACGCGCGCTTCCTGCCCGGCGACTGGCTGGTTTTCGGCGCCGAAACCCGCGGCCTGGCGCCAGAGTTACGCGAATCCTTTGCGCCACCGCAGCGCCTCAAAGTGCCCATGCTACCGGGCCAGCGCAGCCTGAACCTCTCCAATACCGTGGCCGTTACCGTGTTTGAGGCCTGGCGGCAAAACGGGTTTTCAGGGTCGCCCGGCATGCGCGGATGAGACATAAGTCCGCTTTTGCCAACCTTTGAACTGGCGCCCCCTTGCCAGGATCTAGGTAAAAACCCTAAACTTCAATCCTTCAAGCCTAAAGTTCTCGCTGCAGGCCCGAACGTGCGGATTGCCACTACCCGGCCCTTCCTGCGTTATCCCTTCCCACCGCCCAGTCCACAAGACTGGAAGGAAAAACACAGTGAATATGGTCATCCAGCGTATTTTCGGCAACAGCACGTCCCGTCTTTCCAGCACCGCCAAAACAGCCAACCGGCTCTCGGTCGAGCAGATCCAGGAAAGCCTGCGCACCCTTTTGCAGGATTGCGAAGATCCGCGCACCTCACGGGTGATCTACAAGATCAGCCTGGCCAAAACCCCTTCCGACCTGTGGCTGCTGCGCAGCGACCTGCACCAATGCATCGCACATGCGCATTCCCAGACGGAAGCGGCCGAACGCATCAACGGCCTGATCGGTGTTTTTGAGGGCTGGCTGCCGGCCAGTCAGCTGACGCGCATCTAGCGCCAGCGGCACATTCAGGGGTATCGCCGCACCAGCGATTCCGCCACGCATACCGGCTTGGGCGAACCTTCGCGCTCCACAGTCACTTCCCAGGTCATTTGCATGCCGGCGTTGTCAATCGCCTCGGCCGCCAGCAGTTTCATGCGTGCCCGCAGACGGCTGCCGACGGGCACCGGCGCGGTAAATCGCACCTTGTTGAGCCCGTAATTCACGCCCATGCGCGAGCCGGCAATCTCAAACGACGACTCGAAAAACCGCGGCAGCAGTGACAAGGTCAGGAACCCATGGGCAATCGGCCCGCCGAACGGGCCGGCCGCCGCCTTTTCAGGGTCCACATGAATCCACTGGTGGTCGCCCGTCGCTTCGGCAAACAGGTTGACCTGTTGCTGCGTGATGGTGATCCAGTCGCTGACGGCGACTTCCTGGCCGGTGCAGGCGGCCAGGTCGGCCAGGGTTTCAAAGGTTTTCATGCCGCCACTGTAGCGACACATAGGGGCACGGCATGTCGGCTCAGCGACAAACCGGCGCGATGCTCAGAGGTTCAACGGTCAAGCCACCGGCAGATGCCCTGCCACTGTTCCATGTCTTTTTCAACACGGCTGGGTGCCACGTCAAACACCGTCAGCCCCCGAGCGGCCAGGTGAATGTAGTTCTGCGTGTCGCGCAGGTAACCCAGCACCGGCAAACCCAGCCCTTCGACGAAGCTGCGCAGCTTGTCGGCGGCAATCGTGCGTGAATCCACGCGCATGCCGACAATGCCCACCTGCATCTTGCCGGCGTGCTTGTGTTCCGCCAGTTGGTCCAGGAAGGTGCGCGTGGCAAAGATGTCGAAGACGCTGGGCTGCAGCGGCACGATGACCTTGTCGGCCAGCTTCAAGACATCGTTAAAGCGCGAGCCATGCAACCCGCCGGGCGTGTCGAGCACCACATGCGTCGTGCCCTTGGGGGGTTTGACGATCAGGTCTGCATTCACATCCCAGGTGGCAATCGGCCGGGCGGCGGGCGGCCGCAGCCCCAGCCACAACCGTGAAGACTGCTGCCGGTCGGCGTCTCCCAGCATGACCGCATGGCCCTGGCTGGCAAAGTATCCGGCAACGTTGGTGGCCAGCGTCGTTTTGCCGACGCCCCCCTTCGGATTGGCGATCACAACCACGGGCATGCGAATCTCCTCGGTTTGGAACTTGTCGTTCCTGGGAACTCTTGGTCTTGCTTTTCCGCTATGGTAACGGCATGGACACAGTTCTCACAACCACTGATAAATCGGCGGGCAACACGGCAAATCCTGATATTTATGTCATTGCAGCCCATCCCGCCTGGCGCGAATCACGGGTCAACCGCCCGCTGATGGAGGCCGCGAAGGCCCTGCCCCGTGTCCGGGTGCAAGACCTGTACTCGAGCTATCCCGACTACGCCATCGACGTGCCCAAAGAGCAGGCCGCCCTGGAAAGCGCGCAACTGGTGGTGCTGCTCCACCCCATGCATTGGTACTCGATGCCCGCGCTGCAAAAGCTCTGGCTGGACGACGTGCTCACCTACGGCTGGGCCTACGGCGAAGGTGAGGAGGAAGGCGCAAAAGGCCGGGCACTGCAGGGTAAAGACCTGTGGCTGGTTGCCACCACAGGCGGCCCCGAAACGTCCTATCACCCACAAGGCTACAACCGCTACTTTTTTGATGCCTTCCTGCCGCCGTACGAGCAAAGCGCCGTGCTGTGCGGCATGCGTTTTTTGCCGCCTCTGGTGTTGCACGGCGCCCACAGCGTTGACAGGCAAACCGTTACCGATCACATCGCAACCTTCCGCCAGCGCCTGCAAAGCTACCCCGACTGGCCTGAACTGGAAGACCTGGAGCAATGTGCCGCCTGCGTGGTTCCGATGAAGGATCGGCCTGCGCCAGAAGCTGCGGCCGACTTGCCGAACGGACACGCTGCGCGGCTGGCCGTCGGGCCGCCCCAAGGCCAGGCAGCCCCTATTGAAAGTGAAAGGGGCAGCGTAACGCCGAAGGCACACGAAGTGAAAAGCGTGGGGGCTCGATAACTATGGAGCATGCACCCGCCTGGCTGACCAACAGCTTTATTTACCTGGCCGCCGCCGTCATTGCCGTGCCGCTGGCCAAAAAACTCGGCCTCGGTTCCATCATCGGCTACCTGGCCGCCGGCATCGCCATAGGCCCCTGGGGCCTGGGCCTGGTTACCAATGTGCAGGACATCCTCCACTTCGCCGAGTTTGGCGTGGTGTTGATGCTGTTCCTGGTGGGGCTGGAGCTGGAGCCCAAACGCCTGTGGAATCTGCGCCGGCCCATCTTCGGCTGGGGCAGTGCCCAGGTGCTGGGGTGCGCCGCCCTGCTCACAGGCGTCGCGATGGCATTTGGCGTGAGCTGGCAAATAGCGCTGGTGGCCGGCCTCGGGCTGGCGCTGTCGTCCACCGCCATCGCGCTGCAGGCCATCGGCGAGCGCCACCTGATGCCGACATCGAGCGGCCAGGCCGGGTTTTCCATCCTGCTGTTCCAGGACGTGGCGGCCATCCCGATTCTCGCGCTGTTGCCCCTGCTGGGCGCAATCGGTGGAGAAAATGAGGCTGTAGCGCATACCAGTCGTGCGCTGGAAGCTATCAAAATCGTAGCGGCCATCGTCGGCATCATCCTGGGCGGCCGCCTGCTGCTGCGGCCCCTGCTGCGCTGGATCGCCAACAGCGGTACACCTGAAATTTTTACCGCAGCCTCGCTGCTGCTGGTGGTGGGCATTGCGGCGCTGATGCAGTTCGTCGGCCTGTCGATGGCCCTGGGCGCTTTTCTGGCGGGTGTGCTGCTGGCGGAAAGTGAATACCGCCGCGAACTCGAAACCGATATCGAGCCTTTCAAGGGCCTGCTGCTGGGCCTCTTCTTCATTGCCGTCGGCATGAGCATCGACTTTGGCGTGCTCTGGAAATCGCCCGGGCTGATGGCCGCCATCCTGGTGGGCTTCCTCGGTTTGAAACTGGTGGTGATTTACGGCCTGGCGCGCCTCATGAAGCTGCCTTTCCAGGAACGCCCGGTGTTCGCGGTACTGCTGGCGCAGGGCGGCGAGTTCGCCTTCGTCGTGTTCCAGGCAGCAGCCGGGGCGCATGTGTTTTCCGCTGAGATCGCCTCACTGCTGATAGGCGCGGTGGCACTGTCCATGCTGCTGAGCCCGCTGCTGCTGGTGGCCGTCGACAAGTTGTTGCTGCCGCGCTGGGCCGGCTGCGACACGCCGCAACTCGAAGAAATCTCCGAGCAGCAGGAGGCGCCCATCATCATTGCCGGTTTCGGCCGCTACGGCCAGATCGTCGGCCGCATGCTGCTGGCCCAGGGCATTCCGGCCACCGTGCTGGACCACGACGCGGAAATGGTCGAAACCGTGCGGGCTTTCGGCTACCGGGTGTTTTACGGCGATGCGACGCGGCTGGACCTGTTGCGCACGGCCGGCGCGGCCACAGCCAAAATCCTGGTGCTGTCGGTCGACGACATGGAGCAATCGCTCAAGATCGTCGACCTGGCGCGCGAGCATTTTCCGCAGATGCAGATCGTCGCCCGCGCGCGTGACGTGACGCACTGGAACGCGCTGCGTGACCGCGGCGTGATGCAGGTGGAACGTGAGGTGTTCGAGTCCAGCCTGCGCAGCGCGCGCACGGTGCTGGAACTGCTGGGCCAGCCGCCGCACGAAGCGCGCCAGGCGGCGATGCGCTTTCGCCGGCACAACCTCGAGCTGTTTGAACGCATGTACCCGCACCGCAAGGACCGTACCAAGGTCATCGCCGTGGCCACCCAGGGGCGTTTACAACTGGAAGAGCAGCTGGCCCAGGAACGCCAGCAACAGGCGCAGCGCCGGCCTGCTGCCTGGCATGCCCAGGAATCCGAATAAAAACAGCTCCAGGCCTTTAGTAGCGGGCGCGAGCAGCTATTGATTTTATAGCACCCGCCTGTCCAGGGATATTGAACGGCAATTACCGGTTCGACTGCTGCTCGGCGTCACGCCGCCGCTGCTCCATGGCACGTCGCTCCACACAAACCGGGTGCTGGGCGAAGCCCGGCTTGGCACACTGCTCAGACATGCAGATCTGGAAACCGAGGAGGATGCGCCCTTCACAGGCCTGCCGCGGATTGCCGGTAGCCGCCTGCGGCGCCGGTGTGGCAGCTTGGTCGGTCACCGAAGGGGAAGGGGTAGCAGCGGATTTGGGCTGAACCTGTTTGGCCTGCCGTTCTTTTTCCAATGCAGCTTTTCGGGTAGCGGCCGCAGCCGCAAGCGCTGCCCTAGAGGCTG
This sequence comes from Polaromonas sp. P2_G11, assembly GCF_056403595.1. Classification (NCBI taxonomy): domain Bacteria; kingdom Pseudomonadati; phylum Pseudomonadota; class Betaproteobacteria; order Burkholderiales; family Comamonadaceae; genus Polaromonas; species Polaromonas sp. P2_G11. The sequence goes on from NZ_JBFUFE010000001.1 coordinate 607,146, forward strand.
CAGACAGGGGTGCCTTCGCCACAGAAGAGGAAGCAGCCGAGGCCGCAAGCTGGGCCTGCGCAGCTGGCACTGCGGGTGCAGCTGCAGCAGGCGCCGCAGACACCACGGGCGAAGTGGAAGCTGCCGGCGTGGCCACCGCCGCGCCGGGCGCTGCCTTGGCCGCTATATTGGCCGGTATGGCAGACGGGGCGGCAGGGGCAGCGCGACCGGAAAGGGATTTCCATCCAAGGCCAATCACGGCCAGCGCCACCAGGCCCGCCAGACCCCACACCAGGTAGCGGTAGGGTGCAGGTGAAGCTGCCTTTGCGGGTGTCGTTGCGACCCCGGGCGACGCCAGGGGACTGCGCCGCCGTGCCGATTTTGACTTTATCGGCGGCCGTGCGGCGTCGTTGGTATTCGCGGCTGGGCCCATGGCGGGAATTGCGGCTGCACCTTGCGTTGGCCGCCCGCTGGCAGGCTCAGGTGCTGCCGGGCTCACGGGTGCCTCGCTGAACACGGTCTCCGGCCAGTCGGTGGATGCATCATGCTCTTCCTGGTCCGGCTGAGCCGCCGCAGCGACCACCGGTGTCCCCAGGCGCGTGGCATCCGGGTCATCGGCGGCGGGCTTCACCGGCACATGAGGCGGCAAAGGCGCCTTGGCTGCCGCCTCTTCAAGGGCCTTCCAGGCCATATCGGTGTCGGTCCCGGAGGCGGATACGCTGGCCGGCGCTGGAGGGGCTGGTTGTGTATCGGGACGCGGAACAATCAGCGTTCCGGTACCCAGGCGCCGGCCGATGTCCGAGTCGTCTGCGCCAGGCACGCCGAGTTTTTTGAGGCGGCGGCGCGCCAGGTCGGCATAGATACCCGACGGGAACTTGGCCAGAAAGCCCTGGATGTCTTCCACATCCATGGACTCCTTGATGTCTTTCCAGTAGACGAGCTCGAGCTCCTGCGTCACGACCGAGATGTTGGCGCTGGTGCCTGACGGCTGGTCAACCAGCGCTTCGCCGGACAGCATGGTGGAAGTCCAGGTTGAACTGCTGCCGGGCCCGGGCGGCACGGCGGTCGGAACCACCGAGATATCGGGCGCCTCGCGTGCCGCGGCCTGCAGCGCAGCAAGGAACTCCTGCGCGCTGGCATAACGCTGGTCGCGCGATTTGGCCAGGGCCTTGGCCACCACGGCATCCAGCGCAGCGGGCAATCGGGCATTGAACGCACCCGGCATGACCGGGGTATGCCCGACGATCTGCTGGATGGTGGCGAAGTCGGTGTCACCGTCAAACGGCCGCTTCCCGGTGAGCAGTTGATACAGCACGATGCCAGCGGCAAACAGGTCTGCGCGGGCGTCAATCGGCCGGCCCTGCACCTGCTCGGGCGACATGTATTTCAGCGTTCCGACCATGGAACCCTGCGTACGGGTGGCTTCGCCGGAATCCTGGATGCGTGCCACACCAAAGTCGGTGAGCTTGACACGCCCGCTCGTCTCGATCAGCAGGTTGGCCGGTTTGATGTCGCGGTGGACGATGCTTTGCCTGTGCGCGTAATCCAGCGCCGAAAGCAGGTCACCCATGATGCCCAGGGTCTGCTCCAGGGTGTAGAGGTTGCCCTTGTCCAGGTGGTGCTTGAGGTCGTCGCCGTCGACGAATTCCATGACCAGGAAGGCAATGTCGCCGTCACGGTCGGAGTCATAGACGCTGACAATATGCGGATGCTGCAGGCGCGCCGCAGACCGGGCCTCGGTGCGAAAACGCACTTCGTACTCTGCGGCGGCTTCTTCCGACAGATTTTCGACCTTGATGGTCTTGATCGCCACCCGGCGGTCAAGATTGGGATCCCGCCCCTCATACACCAGCCCCATCGCCCCCTTGCCGAGGACGCGGATGAGATCGTAACGGCCAAGTTTCTTGAGACTCATGAGGGAATGGAAATGGACGTAACTGGCGGAAACCGTGCTGCGGGCCTGTGGGGGACGCCTACGTCTTGAAACAAAAAACGATTCTAGCCTGCATCATGCAGCGAAAAAGGTCCGGAATCCGCCCTCTTCCGCGGATCAGGTCCTGATGGAAAACGTGACAAGCGGGGCATTTTCGTCGGTACGCTCGCAGCCCGGCACGATCTGGCCGCTGCCAACCAGGTAGCACTCGGTGCGCCGCAGCACCACCGCCTCACTCTGGTTGCCCAGGTACACCCAGGTGCCGTAGCTGGAAGCGTCTGTCAATACAAAATGCCCGCCGCGCCATTCGAGGGTGGCATGCATGCGCGAAACACGGGGGTCGTTCAAGGTCAGCGCCGCATCGGCGGCCCGGCCCAGCGCCAGCTTGCTGCTTTTCGAATCCAGCCTGACGGTTTGTTCCGCAAAGCTGAGTTCGAGGAAGGCCTGGCTGGGTGAAGAGAACATCGAACGCCCGGCCATCGTGGCATCCTCGTCGCGGCCAGCCTGCCATTCGACCCGGTAGACATGGCTGGCTTCAGCCCTGCCGCGCAGGTACATGGGGCCCATGCTGCGCAGGGATGCCCTCTGGGCGGGCAACAGGGCGGTCCAGACGTTTTCGGTCGTGAGGATCTGGGCGGCACCCGCAAGGTCTGCGAGCCGGGCGGCGGAATTGACGGTGTCACCGAAACAGTCGCCGTCGATTTCAACCACTTCACCCGACTCGATACCCATCTGCATCTGTACCGGGGTGCCGCTGCCGCCCGGCTTGATCGGTTTTTCCTGAAGGCGTTTCTGGATGCTGATGCAGGCCGACAGCGCGTCACCTTCGTTGGGAAACACCACAAAGAGGCCGTCACCCAGCAACTTGACCACCCGCCCCTGGTGTTGCTGGAAAACCTGGCTCAGCACGCCGATGAGCTGGGTCACGAAGTGCGATGCCGTTTCATCGCCCAGCCGTTCGAACATGCTGGTGCTGCCCACAAGATCCGCAAAAACGACTGTGGTCATGAGGGGCGTTAGCCGCGGTGCGCGCTTCTTGTTCTCATGCCAGCGATTCTCACAGAAATTTGCAGTGAAGAGGCCGGTGAAATTCCCGGGCTCTCCGCAACAACCCAGCGGATGCGCCGGGTTTCACAGGCCGCAGTAGACGGGAAAGGGAAATACCGGTAAAGCAATTGCAGGGCGGTATCAAAACCTGCGCTACCTGCTTCATGCGTTTTTAACGGAAAGCATCCCAAAGCAGCTTGCACCCGGTCAGCAGCATGCCGACATACAGCAGACGGTAGAAAAGCACCGGGCTGATGCTCCGGGCCATGCGCACGCCTATCCACACGCCCAGTGGCGCCAGCGGCAGCAAAACCAGCGAAGTCGCCATGTTGCGCAGGTCAAGCAGGCCCAGCCAGGCATACGGAATCCACTTGGAAAGGTTGATGACAAAAAAGAAGGCGGCCATGGTGGCCGTGAACTTCACAGGGCTCAGGCGCATGGGAATCACATAGGCGCTCAGGGGCGGCCCGCCTGCGTGAGACACAAAGCTCGTGAAGCCCGAGGTCACCGTCAGAATGGCGCCCAGCCACTTGGGTGGTGGCGGGCTGTCGGGCCGGGGCGGGAACAACAGTCGCTGCGCCAAAAACAACAAGGTGAATATTCCCACCACCCCAGCCACGACCCTGGCGTCCAGCACCTTGAACAACAGCGCCCCCACCACGGTTCCCACCAAACCAAAAGGGATCAGGAATTTCAGAAACTTCACATCGAAGTCCCGGCGAAAAGCCGCCAGCCCCAGCAAGTCCATCAGCAGCAGGACAGGCATCAGGATGGCGGCGGCCTGGGGCACCGTGACGGCCAGCGCCATGACGGGAACCGCAAGAGAACCGAAGCCGGCCCCAAAACCACTTTTGCTGATGCCCAGCATCAGCACGGCAGGAATCGCCACCGCATAGAAAAAGGGGTCGGTGATCAGCGGGAAATCCATGGATTCAAGCGAAAAACATCAGTTACCCAGAAGGGACGGGCGCAAGCAGCTATTAAAACAATAGCAGACCGGAACCGAGGATGTATTTCACCACAGGCCGTCCATGCAATGGCGATCGCCTCAGACGCCCCCGTGCGCGAGGGGATGCCCAGTCACGGTCTGGGCTAGACACGCTCCAGAATCACCGCGATGCCCTGCCCTACTCCGATGCACATGGTGGCCAGCGCATAACGGCCGCCTCCCTTGTGCAACTGGTTGACGGCCGTGGTGGCCAGGCGCGCGCCCGAGGCGCCCAGCGGGTGACCCAGCGCGATGGCGCCGCCGTTGGGGTTGACGCGCGGATCGTCGTCCCGCACACCCAACATGCGCAGCACAGCCAGACCTTGAGCTGCAAAGGCTTCGTTGAGTTCGATCACGTCCATCTGCGCCATCGTGAGACCGGTGAGCGCCAGCACTTTTTGTGTGGCCGGGGCAGGGCCGATGCCCATGATGCGCGGCGCCACACCGGCAGTGGCCATGCCGACCACGCGCGCCTTGGGTGTAAGGCCGTTCTTTGCGGCAGTGGCTTCGTCGGCCAGCAGCAACGCGCAAGCGCCGTCATTCACGCCGCTGGCGTTGCCGGCGGTCACTGTGCCGTCGGGCCGCACCACGCCCTTGAGCCTGGCCAGCGCTTCGAGCGAGGTTTCACGTGGGTGTTCGTCTTTGCTCACCACGATGGGGTCGCCCTTTTTCTGGGCAATCGTCACCGGCGTGATCTCAGCGTCGAAGTAGCCGGCCTTTTGTGCGGCCACGGCTTTGAGCTGGCTGGCCAGCGCCATTTTGTCCTGGTCTTCGCGGCTGATCTTGTAGTCGGTAGCGACGTTCTCGGCCGTCTCGGGCATGGCATCAACGCCGTATTTTTCTTTCATCAGCTTGTTGATGAAACGCCAGCCGATGGTGGTGTCATACACCGCGTTTGCGCGGCTGAAGGCGCTCTCGGCCTTGGGCATCACAAAGGGCGCGCGGCTCATGCTCTCGACACCGCCGGCGATCATCAGGGTGGCCTCGCCCGACTTGATGGCACGTGCGGCGCTGCCCAAGGCATCCAGGCCCGAGCCGCACAGGCGGTTGATGGTGGAGCCCGGCACGTCCATGGGCAGGCCCGCCAGCAAGGCGGCCATGCGCGCCACATTGCGATTGTCTTCCCCGGCCTGGTTGGCGCAGCCGTAGAGCACATCTGTGACGGCCTGCCAATCCACGTTCGGGTTGCGCGCCATCAGCGCCTTGATCGGGATCGCACCCAGGTCGTCGGTGCGCACGCTGCTGAGGGCGCCGCCGTAGCGGCCGAAGGGGGTGCGGATGGCGTCGCAAATGAAAGCTTGGGTCATGGTGTGTGTGCGTTGAGAGAAGTGAGATCAGGCGGCCGCAATCGGCAGGCCCACCAGTTTTTCAAGTTCGGTGTGTGTGAGGCCTTCGACGGTGTCGATCAGCTTCAGACCCTGCGGTGTGCATTCCAGCGTGGCGATGTCGGAGTACACACGCTTGACGCAGGCGATGCCGGTCAGCGGATAAGTGCATTGCTGCACCAGCTTGCTGGCGCCCTGCTTGGTCAGCAAATCCATCATCACCCAGGTTTGCCGCGCGCCTATGGCGAGGTCCATGGCGCCACCCACTGCGGGAATCGCGCCTGGCTCGCCGGTGCTCCAGTTGGCCAGGTCGCCCGTGGCCGAGACCTGAAACGCGCCCAGTACGCAGATGTCGAGGTGGCCCCCGCGCATCATCGCGAAACTGTCGGCATGGTGGAAGAAGGAGCCACCCTTGAGCAGCGTTACCGGCTGCTTGCCGGCGTTGATCAGGTCATAGTCTTCCTCGCCTTCGGCAGGCGCAGGTCCCATGCCGAGAATGCCGTTTTCGCTTTGGAGAATAACCTCGCGCCCGGCCGGCAAATGGTTGGCTACCAGCGTGGGCTGTCCGATGCCGAGGTTGACGACGGCCCCGTCAAAAATGTCTTGCGCGACGCGGGCTGCGAGCTGGTCTTTGGTACGGCGTTGGTAGGTCATGGTCATGCCGCCTTTTTAAAACCGCCTGCTTGCGTGGCGGTGCGTTGAATCTTCACGATGTGATGGACAAAGATGCCCGGGGTCACAACGGCTTCGGGGTCCAGCGCGCCGAGCTCGACGATCTCGTGCACGGTGGCAATCGTCTTTTCCGACGCGGTCGCCATTACCGGGCCAAAGTTGCGTGCGGCCATGCGGTAGGTGAGGTTGCCCCAACGGTCGCCGCGCTCAGCCTTGATAAGGGCCACGTCACCGCGGATAGGCATCTCAAGCACGTATTGCTTGCCGTTGATTTCGCGGGTTTCCTTGGCGCTGCCGTCGGCGTTGCGCGCCAGCTCGGTGCCATAACCCGTGGGGCAGAAGAAGGCGCCTATGCCGGCGCCCGCGGCGCGTATGCGCTCGGCCAGGTTGCCTTGCGGCACGAGTTCGAGCTCGAGCTTGCCGCTGCGGTACAGGCCGTCAAACACCTGGCTGTCAGCCTGGCGCGGAAAGCTGCAGATGATCTTGCGCACGCGCCCGGCCTTGAGCAGCGCCGCCAGGCCCGTTTCGGCATTGCCGGCGTTGTTGTTCACTACCGTCAGGTCTTTGGCGCCCTGCTCTATCAGGCCGTCGATCAGCTCATTGGGGATGCCGGCAGTGCCGAAGCCGCCAATCAGCACGGTTGAGCCGTCTTTCACATCCGCCAGCGCGTCGGCGACGGAGGCGGCAATTTTGTTGATCATTCCAAAGTCTCCAGCTGCGGGCGGCTTGCAGAAATCATTGAGCCACCGCTTAAATATTGTTCGACATAAGAACAAGAGTTCGTATAATGAATTCTAGGAGATTTTGATCACCATGGCAAACGCTGCATCCACGTCCAGTACCGGCCCGAAGCCCGGAGACGCCTACGTCCAGTCGTTTGCGCGCGGGCTGGAGGTTATACGCTCGTTCAGCACTGAAGCACCGCGGCAAACACTGACTGAAGTGGCCGGTCGCAGTGGCTTGAGCCGTGCGGGCGCGCGCCGCATTTTGCTGACGCTGGAGACGCTAGGCTACGTGCACAACGACGGCAAGCTGTTCAGCCTCACGCCGCGCATCCTGGATCTGGGCTTTGCCTATCTGTCCTCCATGCCGATCTGGAACCTGGCTGAGCCGGTGATGGAAGCGCTGGTCGCGGAGGTCAAGGAGTCGTGTTCGGCCGCGGCTCTGGACGGCACGGACATCGTCTACGTGCTGCGTGTGCCGACGCACAAGATCATGAGCATCAGCCTGGGCGTGGGCTCGCGCCTGCCGGCTTACTGCACGTCGATGGGGCGGATGCTGCTGTCGGCCCTGCCTGAGGCCGAAATCATGAAATGCCTGCAGGCCTCAGAGCTGACGGCACGCACCAAGTACACCGTGACCGATGTGAAGGAGCTCATGGCCAGGATCGCGCAGGCCCGCAAGCAGGGGTGGTCGCTGGTGAATCAGGAGCTGGAGGAAGGACTGGTGTCGATGGCCGCACCGATCACCAACCGCGCCGGCCAGACAGTGGCAGCGCTCAACATCAGTGGCCAGGCCAACCGCACCAGCGCCAAAGCCATGCAGGAAACGATGCTGCCGCAACTGCTGGCGGCGGCGCGGGCAATCTCGCGCATGCTTATATAGACCCACCCCTGTCCAAGCTCACTTCGTGTAGCTTGTTCTCCCCTCAAGGGGACGGCGCCTGCGGTCTGGCAAAGCCAGTCCCGCGGCCCCCGCTGGGGTGGGACAGAGCGTGGGACTATGACTTTTTAAAGCCAACGACCAGGACTACTGCGCCCAGCACGATGGCGCCCAGGCTGAGCCACTGGGGAATGTTGACGGACTCTTTTTCTTTCACGGTCAGCTGGATGGGGCCGAGCTTGGCGGCGGTCGTGTCTTTGGTGAAGCTGAAGCCGCCGGTGAAGAAACCGGCCAGGCCCAAAACGATCAGGATAATGCCTGTGATGCGTGCTGCGTTCATGTGAAATCTCCTCGCCGGGCTTGTGGGTCGTTATGAAGTAGCCTTGCCCCGGAACTGCGCCACTGTGATTCGTAATGTAGGCAGAGGTGCAAAAACTGTCTGTAGGACAGGGCCGGTGAGCCCCGTGGCCCGAACACTGATAAGCAAACCACCACGCCGGCGTTGGAAAACCTCTGCGTGATAACCTTTCACCATGTTCACTCCCTCGCAAGCCGACGTACGCCGGTTTTTCTGCTCTGTTTATGCCAAAGCCCTCGCCGGACAACCGATGGAGGCTATCGAAACCATAGCAAGTCAATGGATTGAAGAGCATCCCGAATACCATGCGGACTTTGCCGACGCCGACAGTGCGCTCGAAAAAATGTACGACGTGGAAGCGGGCAAGACCAACCCCTTTTTGCACCTGTCCATGCATTTGTCGATCAGCGAGCAATGCTCCATCGACCAGCCGCGCGGAATTCGCCAGGCCGTCGAGCTGCTGACGGCCAAACGCAACTCGCTGCACGATGCGCACCACGAAACCATGGACTGCCTGGGGCAGATGGTCTGGGAGAGCCAGCGCGCCGGACGCCCGCCCGATGGCGCGGCCTACATCGACTGCGTGCAGCGCAGGGCAACCAGAGATTGAGCCCCCACGCTTTTCACTTCGTGTAATGCGCAGCGGCCCCTGCTGGTGAAAACGCATACAGACCGGGCCCATAAAAAAAGCCGCTGATACAGCGGCTTTTTTGTTGAGCGAAAGATTCCGGTTCAGCGGAATTTTTTCTGCGGAATGGTCTTCAGGTCGCCGTCTACCGACGACAGGTAGTTGGCCAATTGCTTCAGCTCAACATTGGTGTACTGCTTGGCCATGCCGGACATGATGGCATTGCCGCGGCCAACCTTGGGGTTGTTTTCTGTCTTGTAGGCCTTGAGCGCCACGAACAGGTAGTCAGCATGCTGACCACCAATCTTGGGATAGGCCGGATCAATCGGTTTGCTGAAGTTGGCGCCGTGGCAAGACGCGCAGTTGGCCTTGTTCAACAGGGCCTGGACTTCCGCGCTTGGCTCTTTGGCCGGCTTGGCCGGCAGCTCTGCGGCGCCGGCCACCACACCGTCAGCACTGTAGTGCGCGGCGAGGTCGGCGATGTCCTGGTCGGTCAGCGAATCGGCAATGGCGCGCATGGTGGGATGTTTGCGGTCGCCTTTTTTGTATTCATTGAGCGCGGCGACGATGTATTTGGCGCCCTGGCCTGAAATCATCGGGACCTTGTAAACCTCGGGGAAAGAGGCTTGGTAGCCCTTGATGCCGTGGCAGCCGATGCACATGGCATTCTTGGTTTCGCCGGCTTTGGCATCGCCCTTGATCTCCTGGGCAAGGCTTGCAACCGTCACGCAAGAGACAGTTACGGCGAATATCGTGGTGAACAGCTTATTCATTTTGCGCGCACAATCAGGTGGGAATTCATCGTATAAAACAACCTTGGATTATATCTGGGCCTGCCGAGACCGGGCACCCCTTGCCGGCAACCCGCGCAAACGCCCTTTCAATTTTCACTTCCTCCCCCCAAGAACATGAAATTTCTAGGTTCCAAGAACTACGTCGCCACCCAGGATCTGATGCTGGCCGTGAATGCCGCCGCCGCCCTGAAAAAACCGCTGCTCGTCAAGGGCGAGCCGGGTACCGGCAAGACCATGCTGGCCGAGGAAGTGGCCGAAGCGCTCAACTTGCCGCTGTTGCAATGGCACATCAAGTCCACCACCAAGGCGCAGCAGGGCCTGTATGAATACGACGCGGTGTCGCGTCTGCGCGACTCGCAATTGTCGACCGTGGACGGTGGCGAAAAGGTCAAGGACATCCACAACTACATCGTCAAGGGTGTGCTGTGGCAGGCCTTTACCTCGGAAACGCCGGTCGCGCTGCTGATCGACGAGATCGACAAGGCCGACATCGAGTTCCCGAACGACCTGCTGCGTGAAATTGACCGCATGGAGTTCTATGTGTATGAAACGCGTGAGCTCATCAAGGCCAAGCACCGGCCGCTGGTGTTCATCACCTCCAACAACGAAAAAGAGCTGCCCGACGCGTTTTTGCGCCGCTGCTTCTTCCACTACATCAAATTCCCCGACGCCGACACCATGAAGCAGATCGTGGACGTGCACTTCCCCGACCTGAAGAAAGAGTTGCTGACCGCAGCCATGAAGACCTTCTACGACGTGCGCAACCTGCCTGGCCTGAAGAAGAAACCGTCGACCTCAGAGTTGCTGGACTGGCTCAAACTGCTGGTCGCCGAAGACATCCCGCTGGACGCCCTGCAAAGCAAGGACGACAAGGTCGCCGTGCCGCCGCTGGTGGGCGCATTGCTCAAGAACGAGCAGGACGTGACCCTGTTCGAGAAGCTGGTTTTCATGCAGCGCAACAATCGCTGAACAACATGTACATCACAGAACCTATTGCGGAATTGCAGCTGATCAAGGTGCAGTACGGTGACATACAGGTAACTGTGAAAAATCAACAATCTTTTCGGCTAGCCCTCACAGTCCTTGATGAACTAGATCCGCAGACCCTGCAGCCAATCCGCAAAATTATTGTCGCCAGTTAGAGCTAACTCATATGAACCAAAAATCACTGCTGATCGAAGGCCTGTCGGACGCGGTCGGCTTTGTCGGCGGCGCGCTTCTCGGCTTTTGGGCCGGCCATCTGCTCGGCTTCGACATTTTTGAAGCCGGCTACGGCAACGGCGCCATCGCGGGCATCGTGCTGGTGGGCCTGGGCGGCGGCCTGGGGCTGCAAGTGGCCCGACGCTGGAGGAACCGGCAAAAACCCGAAGGAGAGAAGTAAGCATGGCGTTTGTCGAACCCGTGACCCTGGAATCGCGCGGCGTGCGCCTCGTACCGCTGACGCTGGCGCACGAAGCAGGCCTCAAGGCCGCGGCCGCCGATGGCGAACTCTGGAAGCTGCGCATCACCTCGGTGCCCGAGCCTCACGAAACGCGCGGCTATATTGAAACCGCGCTGGCCACCAACAATCGCCTGGCCTTTGCAGTCACGGACGCCGCCTCTGGCGAAGTACAGGGCTCCACCAGTTACCACGACATCGTGCCCAACCTCAAACGCGTCGAGATTGGTTACACCTGGTACGCCGCGCGCTGCCAGCGCACCCATGTCAACACCACCTGCAAGCTGCTGATGCTGAGCCACGCCTTCGACACGCTGGGCTGCAATATCGTGGGCTGGCGCACCGACAACTTCAACCACGCTTCGCAGCGCGCCATCGAGCGCCTGGGCGCCCGCAAAGACGGCGTGCTGCGCGGCCATGCATTGCGCCGCGACGGCACGATCCGCGACACCGTGATGTATAGCCTGGCCGCAGGCGAATGGCCCGAAGTGAAAGCACAGTTGCTCTATCTTCTGGATAAGCCACGAGCCTGAAGCGCTTGCCGCCAAGGAGTTTCCATGCTGATCGATTTCTTCTACACCCTGCGCTCGGCCAAGCTGCCGGTCTCCGTCAAGGAATACCTGATGCTGCTCGAAGCACTGCAGGCAGGCGTCGTCGGCCCAAACAGCGACAAGCTCGAAGCGCACGAGGGCGAAGGCGCCTGGAAGATCGATGACTTCTATTACCTCAGCCGCACGGTGCTGGTGAAAGACGAAAAAAACTACGACAAATTCGACCGCGCCTTTGCCGCCTACTTCAAAGGCGTGGAAATGCTGGCCGACTTCACCAAAGACATCCCGCTCGAATGGCTGCGCAAAAACCTCGAGCTGGAACTCAGCCCCGAAGAAAAAGCCAAGATTGAGAAGATGGGCTGGGACGAACTCATGGAAACGCTCAAAAAGCGTTTTGAAGAGCAGAAAGAGCGCCACGAAGGCGGCAGCAAATGGATAGGCACGGGCGGCACATCGCCCTTTGGCGCGAACGGCTTCAACCCGCAAGGCATACGCATTGGCCAGGAGAAAAGCCGCAACAAAAGCGCCGTGAAAGTCTGGGACCAGCGCGCCTACAAGGACTACGACGACACCCAGGAGCTCGGCACGCGCAACATCAAGGTCGCGCTGCGCCGCTTGCGCAAGTTCGCACGCCAAGGCAATGTCGAAGAACTGGACCTGGACGACACCATACGTTCCACGGCGGCCAATGCCGGCTGGCTGGACATCAAGATGGTGCCCGAGCGTCACAACAATGTGAAGGTGCTGCTGCTGATGGACGTGGGCGGCACCATGGACGAGCACATCCATCGCGTCGAGGAAATGTTCTCTGCCGTGAAGGCCGAGTTCAAGCACCTCGAGTTTTATTACTTCCACAACTGCGTCTACGACTTCATGTGGAAGAACAACCGCCGCCGCTTCAGCGAGAAATTCCCGACCTGGGACATCATCCGCAAGTACAACAAGGATTACAAACTCATCTTCGTCGGCGATGCGACCATGAGCCCCTACGAAATCCTGCAGCCGGGTGGCAGCGTGGAATACAACAACGAAGAAGCCGGCGCCGAATGGATGCAGCGCCTGACCAACGCCTTCCCCAAATTCGCCTGGATCAACCCCGAACCGCAGGGTGTCTGGCAATACCGTCAGAGCATCAGCGTGATCCAGCAACTGGTTAACCAGCGCATGTACCCGCTGACCATCAAGGGCCTGGAAGAAGCCATGCGAATGCTCTCGAAGTAGCGTTCGCCTCCTACGCCTGAGCGCTGGGGCGCTCAAGTAAACTGCCTTCGTGACCCATCCAAGTACCCACAGTACCCACTGCGCACGGACGGCCACCCCGGCAGGATTGCCGACCAGCGCCGGCTTCATCCCTGCTTTCGCCCTCTCTGCGATATTTTTGGCGCCTTTGGCCGCCGCGCAAACGGCTGCGCCTGCGCAGTCCGGCAACACAGCGACACTGCCTTCCGGCGTCACACAAACCGCGCCAGCCCCACCTCCGCCCCCTCAGAAAGTCACGCCTGAGCCCACACCGCAGGGCTCTACCGGCCCAACCAGCGCTCAGCCTGAAGTTACGGCCTTTGACATCGCGGTGCGCGCGCCGCAGCCCATCAAGGAGCTGCTCGAAAGACACCTTGAGTTGCAACGCTACCGCGCTGTGACCGACCTGGACGAGGCCGAACTGGCCCGCCTGATCGTGCTGGCCGAGCGCAATGTGCGCAACCTGGTGGGCACGCTGGGTTATTTCAGCCCGACCATCGCCATTACGCGAGAAGGCGGCACCGCCGCGGGGTCAGGCCAGCGGCCGACCATTGTGGTCGCGGTGGAGCCGGGTCAGGCTACAACGGTCGGGCCGGTGGCAATCGACTTTGCAGGCGATATTGCCGAATCCCCCGACCCGGATGCGCAGGCCCAGCGCGCGGAAATCCAGCGCGACTGGCGTCTGCCCACGGGCCAACGCTTTACGCAGGACGCCTGGGACAGCGCCAAGACACAGGCCCTGCGCGACCTGGTTGCCCGCCGCTACCCGGCCGGCAAGCTGGCAGGCAGCCTGGCCGATGTGGACGCACCGGAGCACAGCGCAGCCCTGAGCCTCAAGCTCGACTCCGGCCCCCTCTACCGCCTGGGCCCCATGCAGGTCACAGGTGTCGAGCGCTACGACCCGGTGCTGGTGCCGCGCCTGGCACGCCTCAATGCCGGCGCCATGTACGACCAGAAGCAGCTGACCGAAGCGCAGCAGCGGCTGGCTTCCAGCGGTTATTTCGATTCGGCTTATATCTTTGTCGATCCCGAAAGCGATCCGCAGGCAGCGCCCGTCCAGGTACAGGTGCGCGAAGCCAAACTGCAGAAGGTCATTCTGGGCGTGGGCGTTACCACCGACAGCGGGCCGCGCGCCTCGATTGAGCACACACACCTGCGCGTGCCGGGCACCAATTGGCGCGCCGTCACCAAACTGCAACTCGAAAAGAAATCACCTTTCGCCCAGACCGAATGGACCTCGATTCCCGATGAGGCCAGCTGGCGCTGGGTGGCCCTGGCGCGCACCGAACGTGTCGACGACAACGAGCTCGTCACCCGCTCCGGGCGCCTGCGCTTTGGCCGCACGCAGGCCGGCGAACGCATAGACCGCAACATCTATTTGCAATACGACAGGGCGAGCGTGAGCGGCAGCGGCCAGATCAACAGCTCCGCCGCCGATATCGGCGACGGCTCGGCCCTGACCGCCAACTATGTCTGGACGGGTCGCTACTTCGACAGCCTGCCATTCCCGAGCAAGGGCTACGGCCTGGGCTTTGAACTCGGCGCCGGCAGCACCATGGGGTCGCAGCACCTGCCTCTCACCCGCGCCGTGGGCCGCTGGCTCGGCATTGTGCCGCTGGAGCGGGGCCGCATCGCCATGCGCGCCGAGGGCGGCGCCGTGCTGGCCAAAGACTCGGCGCGCATTCCCGGCACCTTGCTGTTCCGAACGGGCGGCGACACCACCGTCCGCGGCTACGGCTATCGTGACATCGGCATCAAACTGGACAACGGTGTGACTGGGCCGGGCCGCTACATGGCGGTGGGCAGCGTGGAATACCAGCGCCCGATGCTGCGCGACGGCCGGCCCAGCGAATGGGAGAACACTTTCTTCATCGATGCAGGCGCCGTGGCAGACAACCCCAAAGACATGAAACCTTCCGTCGGCATCGGCACCGGCGTGCGCTGGAAAAGCCCTATCGGGCCGCTGCAGATTGACCTGGCCTATGGTGTGAAAGTCAAACAGCTGCGCCTGCACGTCAGCGTGGGATTTGTTTTCTGATGGACACGCCGAAGACCTCGATTCCTCCAGCCGCACCGGGGCCTGCACGCCCACCACGGCGCTGGCTGCGCGTCACAGCCTGGACCGCAGGCAGCGTGGTGGTGCTGGCTATCGGCGTCACTGCAGGCGCCTGGTGGTGGGCCGGCACCGACGGCTCACTGGCCACCGCATTGAACTGGATCGCTCGAACCCAGCCGCTGAGCGCCGAACGCGTGACAGGCTCGTTACGCGCGGGCGGGCATGTTGACCAACTGGTGTGGCAGCAAGATGGCTTGCGTGTGGATGTGAGAGATGTCACCCTCGCCTGGCAACCGTGGTCGCTGCTGCACGGCACGCTGGAGGTCAACCGGCTGGCTGCAGCCAGCGTGCAGGTCAACGATCAACGCTCGCCCTCGACCACGCCGTCGGTGCCGCCTTCAGCGCTGGGCTTGCCGCTGCCGGTGGTGCTTGACGGGTTTTCCATCGGGCAGTTTCAATGGACGGGCGGCGCGGCGTTTTCAGCCTCCGCCATCACTGGAAACTATGCGTTCAAGGGCATAGACCACCAGCTGGAATTGCTCAGCGCGCAGGTAGCGCACGGCCGCTACAACGGGCGCGCGACCTTATCGTCACACAGCCCGTTGAAGCTTGATGCCAGTCTGGCAGGCGCACTGGACACGCAGATTCCCGGCACAAAAGCGCCCGTGCCGCTGGCTTTCAAAGCCACGGCCCACGGCCCCCTCACCGAACTGCTGGTGAAGGCCGAGCTGCAAGTGAGCGCTCAGCCTTCCGCCACATCACCCCGCAAAAACCAGCGGCAACCACAGGCAACTGCAACAGCACGCGTGATGCCCTGGGCTCCACAACCCCTGCCGCAAGCTGATGCGGATTTTCGTGACCTGGATGTAGCAGCCTTCTGGCCCGAAGGCCCACAAACCTTGCTGACGGGCAGCGCCAACGTGCGGCCTGCAGCCTCTGCAAGTTCACCGGCAAGCGCTTCATCGACATCCGCCTGGCAGTTGCAACTGCAACTGGCCAATTCCCTGCCTGGCCCCTGGGACCAGCACAAGCTGCCCCTGGATCGGCTGGAAATCCAAGGCGAGTGGCGTAGCGGCATGGCCATGGTGCGCACGCTCAAGGCTCAGTTGGGCGGCGGCGAGCTGCTGGCCAGCGGCGAGTGGGCTGATGCGCCCACCACATCCCTTGCAGCACCCGCGTGGAAGCTGCGGGCAACGCTCCAACACGTCAACCCGGCCCTCTTGCACAGCCAACTGGCGCCGCTGCCGCTGGACGGCAAAGCCGACATCCGCAGCCAGGGCCCGGTCATAAGCTTTGACGCAAACGTGCAGGCAGCACGCAATGACGCCAGCGCCAGGAACAATCCGCTGGGCCAGCTGCGCCTGCGCGATGCCAGTGCCACCGGCAGCTGGAATGCCGAACAGGCCGGCGGCACGCTGGTGCTGTCGGCTCTGCGCGTACGCACCGACGACGCCGAGCTGGCAGGTCAGCTTGAGGCCCAACCCAGCGCAAAAGGCGGCAAGGGAAAACTCACACTGACAGCCCCCGGACTGGACGCTCAACTGCAAGGGGAACTGCGGCAAACCAGCGGCAAAGGCGACGTGAGCCTGCGCGGCCGCGACATGGCGCAAGCCCTGCGCTGGCTGCAAAAACTCCCGGGCCTGCCCGCATCATTGAAGAGCGCATCGGCGAGCGGCAGCGCCGAACTGCAAGCCAGCTGGCAAGGTGGCTGGCAAGATCCGGCCTTGCAGGCACGGCTGGACCTGCCTTCACTTGACTGGCGCATGGCAACGCCTGCGCCCGCCGCTGCGACAACTTCCAGCACAGCAGGAACAGCACCAGTCGCTACCGCAGAGGCCCTGAAAATCCGCGCCTTCCAGGCCACGCTTTCCGGCCGCCTGAGCCAGGCACAGCTGGCCACGCAAGGCCGCATGGAAGCAGGCCAGCGCCGCTACACCCTGCAGCTGGCGGCAGAAGGCGGGCGACTCAACAACGGCGCCGCACGCAACGCCCCGCTCGCTGAATCCGCGTGGCAAGGCCTGGTCAAGCAGCTCAGTGTGAGTGTGGAAGACCCCACGCTGGGCAAGGGGGCCTGGCAGCTCAAGACCCGCAGCACCGTGCCGCTCAAGTGGACGCCCGCGCGCAATGGTGACCTGTTTGAAAGCGGCGCGGGAGAAGCCCTTCTGGTCGCGCCGCCTTCGGGCGCATCCACCAGTGCCCCTTCGCAGGCCACGCTGGCGTGGCAACCGGTTCGCTGGCGGCCGGGCCGTGAACTCGTCACCGCCGGCAAGCTCAGCGGCCTGCCGCTGGCCTGGATAGAACTGCTGGCCGGCCCGCAAATGGCCGGCGCAGGCCTGGGCGGCACCCTGCTGCTGGATGGCGACTGGGACGCCACGCTGGGTGACACGCTGCGCCTGAAAGTCAGCCTCGCACGCAGCAGCGGCGACATCACCGTGCAAGCCGAAACCGTGCAAGGCATGGCGGCGCGCGTGGCGGCCGGCGTGAAGGAAGCGCGCCTCTCGCTGCAAAGCGAAGGCGAGGCCGTCACGCTGGCGCTGCGCTGGGACAGCGAACGCGCGGGCACGGCAGACGGCCAGCTCAGGAC
Source organism: Polaromonas sp. P2_G11 (assembly GCF_056403595.1). NCBI lineage: Bacteria > Pseudomonadati > Pseudomonadota > Betaproteobacteria > Burkholderiales > Comamonadaceae > Polaromonas > Polaromonas sp. P2_G11. The sequence continues at coordinate 624,340 of NZ_JBFUFE010000001.1, forward strand.
CCGTTTGGCCCGCGCGCCAGCCACCGCCGGCGGCGGCTGGCTCTGGCCGGCCGATGCACCGCTGGCCGGCCAGCTGCGCGCCCAGCTGCCGCGCATCGGCGTGTGGTCAGTGCTGGCGCCGCCGGGCTGGCGGCTGCGCGGCTCGCTGGGCGCTGACGTCGCGATCAGCGGCACCCGCGCCGCGCCGCAACTGGCCGGCGACCTGCAGGCCAACGACCTCGCCCTGCGCTCGGTGGTAGACGGCATCGAATTCGGCAACGGCCGCCTGCGCGCCAAACTCGACGGCACGCGCATGCGCATCAACGAGTTCACGCTGCAGGGCGCGGGCGACAAGGGCACGGGCGGCGTTCTCACGGCCCAGGGCGAAGCCGGCTGGGTGGAGGGCAAGCCGCAGGTGCAGCTCACGGCCAGGCTCGAAAGCTTGCGGGCCAGCATCCGTACCGACCGGCAACTGACGGTATCGGGCGAGGTGCAGGCCGGCCTCAAGGGACAACAAACTGAACTCACCGGCAAGCTGGTGATCGACCAGGCCCGCATCATCCTGCCCGACGAAGGTACGCCGCAACTCGGCGACGACGTGGTGGTGCGCACCACCCGCGGCGCGGCGGCGGGCCAAAAGGCACCCGCGCAGACCAGCGACGAAATCGCCGACCGCGACGCGCGCCCCGTCAAACTGGCGGTGGAGCTTGACCTGGGCCGCGACTTCCGCATCCAGGGCAAGGGCATAGACACGCGTGTGCGCGGCACGCTGGCCCTGAGCGGTGAAACGCTGCGCGAGCCCCGGCTCAACGGCACCATCAACACGGCAGGCGGCCAGTACCGCGCCTACGGCCAGCGCCTGGATGTGGAGCAAGGCATGCTGCGCTTTACCGGCGCCATCGACAACCCTTCGCTCGATATCCTGGCGATTCGCCCCAACCTCACGCAGCGCGTGGGCGTGCAAATTACCGGCACCGCCCTGCTGCCGCGCGTGCGCCTGTACGCGCAACCCGAGCTGCCCGACGCCGAAAAACTCTCGTGGCTGGTGGTGGGCCGCTCGTCGGCTTCAGGCGGAGCCGAAGCCGCGCTACTGCAGCAGGCCGCCCTGGCCCTGCTGGGTAGCAAAGGCGGCGGCATGTCGGGCGGCCTGGCTGCCTCGCTGGGACTGGACGAGCTGTCCTACCGCGGCGCATCCAGCAACACGGACGGCACCACGACAGAAGGCGCCGTCACGCTGGGCAAGCGCTTTTCGCGCAATTTCTACGCCGCCTATGAGCGCACCGTGACCGGCGCACTGGGCACGCTCTACGTGTTTTACGACCTCTCGCAACGCTTCACCGTGCGCGCCCAGGCCGGCCAGCAAAGCGCGGTGGACCTGATCTTCACCGTGCCTTACGACTGAGGTGATTCCTGAGGGCGAGGCCGGCTTTCGCCACCGAATACAATTGCAGCTTCTCCAAGAGAAGTGCCGCCATAGTTCAATGGATAGAACGAGTGCCTCCTAAGCGCTAGATACAGGTTCGATTCCTGTTGGTGGTACCACATACTCCTGTTTTAATAGCTGCTTGCGCCCGTCACTATTGGCCCGGAACGCTATTTCGCACATAAAAGTGCAACTGGCGACCTTTGACCTTTCAACGCCATAGTTCGCGCATGGCCTGGCTGAAGTTTTCTGCGAGCTGCCGCCTTTTCTCTGCACCTGGCCCGCTGGCCAGTACACGCTCCCCGGCTACAAATACCTCGCCAACCACTCCGCCTGGGCTCGAAAACACCAGCGCATCCAGCAGATGGTGAACCGGCACACCCAGCAACGCGGGCGAACCGGGATCCAGCGTCATGAAGTCCGCCCGATGCCCGGGCGCGAAACCACCCTGCATCCGGCCAGTTGCGGGGAAACCGCCCACCAGTGCGGATTCGAACAAGCCAGCCGCGCTGCTCTCGTGGCCCAGGATGCGGGCGGCGATGTTGCGCTGACGCAGCGTGAGGCGTTGCGAATATTCCAGCAGGCGCAGCTCTTCAGGCCAGCTGCGGGTGACGTGGCTGTCGGAGCCTATGGACCACTTGCCGCCTGCGGCTGCGTAGGCCGGCAAATCAAACACGCCGTCGCCCAGATTTGCTTCAGTTGCGGGGCAAATCACAATGGAGGCGCCTTTGCCCTGCACGCCTTGCAACTCGGCCGGTGTCGAGTGAGTGGCGTGCACCAGGTTCCAGCGGGCATCGACATCGGCGTTGTTGAGTAGCCATTCAATCGGGCGCTGGCCGGTGTGCGCCAGGCAGTCATCGACTTCCTGCGTCTGCTCAGCGATGTGGATGTGTACCGGCAGGCCGGCTGCTTTGGCTGCGCCTGTGAGCTCATGCAGCGCAGCCGGGCTGGCCGCGCGTAATGAATGCACGGCCACACCAGTATTGATGCGCGCGTCGCCCTTTGTCTGGCGCTGGATGTCTTCGACCATGCGCATGACGCTCTCGGGCGTCGATGAAAAACGGCGCTGGTCTTCCCGCAAACCCGTTGCCTTGAAGCCCGAGCGCATGTAGAGCGTGGGCAGCAAGGTGAGGCCAATACCCGTGCGCTGCGCGGCGCGCACAAGCGCCAGCGACATTTCTATCGGGTTGGCATAGGGCGCGCCGCTGATGTCGTTATGCAGGTAGTGGAAGTCACAGACCTGGGTATAGCCGCCGGCCAGCAGCTCGGCATAGAGCTGGCTTGCAATCGCTTCGAGCTGTTCGGGCGTGATGCGGTTGGCCGCGGTGTACATGCGGTCGCGCCAGCTCCAGAAATCGTCGGATGCATGGGCGCCCTCGCTGCGCCGCTCCGTCAGGCCCGCCATCGCGCGCTGAAAGGCATGGCTGTGCGCATTGACCAAACCAGGCAGGATCGGGCCAGGCAGACGCGTGGCGCCTTCTTGCTGCTGCGCCGTGGCGCCGGGCTCCACACTTTGCCAGGTGCCGTTGCCGGCGACCGTCAGCAGTACGTCTTTGGCCCATGCACCCTGCACCCAGGCCGCTTCGGTGAAAAACCGGCTTGCTTCACTTTTCATAGCAGCACACGCAAGCCAGCAGGGCGCTGAAGACCATTTTCTCTAACAAAGGCTGAACTTTCGATGCCAGCATTTCGTCGTACGCGTAGGGAGGCGCTTCCTGCATATAGAGGCTCTGGCACATCTCAAGCTGCACGGCATGCACATCGCTGTCCGGCTGGCCGTAGTGGCGCGTGATGTAGCCCCCCTTGAAGCGGCCGTTAACGGCGGTGGTGATATGGGGCGCGGCGGCGCAGGCCTGTACCACTGCAGCGGTGATGGTTTCATTCGCACTCGCACCGCTGGCCGTGCCGATGTTGAGATCGGGCAGCTTGCCTTCAAAGAGCCAGGGAATTTGCGAACGGATGCTGTGCGCATCCCACAACAAGGCAAAGCCGTGCTGGGCTTTCAGCCGCGCCAGCTCACCGGCCAGTGCCGAATGGTAGGGCTGCCAGTAGGCCTCGCGACGGCGCGCGCGTTCTTCGGGTGCGGGCTCGTGGCCTGCTTTGTAAAGCGGCGCGCCACTGAAAAAGTGCGTGGGGCACAGCTCGGTGTTGGATGCACCGGGGTACATGGGCACATCGTCGGGCGGGCGGTTCAGGTCAATCACATAACGCGAATAGTGCGGCCGCAATACGCTGGCGCCCAGCGCCGGCAAAAAGTTGTAGAGCAGATGCAAATGCCAGTCGGTGTCCTCGACCCGGAGGGCTTCATCGGTGTAGCCGCCCTTGAGTTCGGCCGGTATCTCGGTGCCGATGTGCGGCATGCTGACCAGCAGCGGAACCGTACCCTGGTGCAATGTAAAAACTTCGCTCGAGCGTTCGTTCATAAGACCTGGCCCTTGAAAACTGTTTGAAAGCGCGGGTTCGCGCCAAAGGCGTAGCTCAGCTCCGCCGGCCGCTCAACACCCCACAGCACAAAATCAGCCCGCATGCCGGCGGCCAGCACGCCCCGGTCGCGCAGACCTAGCGCAGCGGCGGCATGGCGCGTGACGCCGGCCAGCGCTTCTTCAGGCGTCAGGCGGAACAGCGTGCACGCCATGTTGAGCATCAGCAGCAAAGAGGTGCAGGGCGAGCTGCCCGGGTTGCAGTCGGTAGAAATCGCCATCGCCACGCCGTGCTCGCGCAGCAAGGCCATAGGCGGCAACTTCGTTTCACGCAAGAAATAAAACGCACCGGGCAACAGCACCGCCACGGAACCGGCGGCCGCCATCGCCTGCGCGCCCTCAGCCGACAACCACTCCAGGTGGTCGCAGCTGAGCGCGCCATAGCGCGCCGCGAGCTGCGCGCCACCACTGTCGCTGAGCTGCTCGGCATGCAGCTTGACAGGAACGCCCAGGGCCTTGGCCGCGGCAAAAACCCGCTCGGTCTGCGCGGGGCTGAAAGCAATGCGCTCGCAAAACGCGTCGACCGCATCAACCAGTCCTTCGGCGTGCAGCGCCGGCAGCATTTCCAGTACGGCATCAACATAGGCGTCAGTGCGCCCGGCGAATTCAGCCGGCACCGCATGGGCACCCAAAAAAGTGGTGCGAATATCCACCGCATGGGTTTTCCCCAGCGCGCGCGCCACCGACAGCGTCTTGCGTTCATGCTCCAGCGCCAGGCCATAGCCGGACTTGATCTCGAGTGTGGTCACGCCTTCGGCAATCAATCGTTGAAGCCTGGCCGCACTCTGCGCTTGAAGTTGCTGCGTGCTGGCGGAGCGAGTCGCCTTCACGGTCGAGGCGACGCCGCCACCGGCAAGGGCAATCTCTTCATAGGTCGCGCCGTTCAAGCGCAACTCGAATTCGTGGGCGCGGTCGCCACCGTAGACAAGATGGGTGTGGCAATCGATGAGACCGGGAGTGACCAATGCACCGCCGGCGTCATGCTGCGTTGTGCAGCGAGCGAAAAGGTCTGCAGGCACATCAGCACGTGGGCCCACCCACACGATGGATTCGCCCTCCACCACCAGCGCAGCATCTTCAATCAACCCATAAGGCTGTGCGGCGCCGGCTTGCAGCGTGGCCGCGCGGCAGTTGGTCCAGAGTTGCAGGCTCATGCGGGTATCTCCATCCAGAGGGCTTGCTCTGCAGCGATGCGAACCGCAGCGCTACCCGTTACCGTGCGCCAGGCCAGCGCCGCTGGTTCCAGCTGCAAAACTTCTTCATCAAATAACACTGTAGCGCTTGATCCGTATGCGTACACAGCTATCGTTTTCATAGCATGCAGGGTTTCTGAAAAACGTCCTGCCACGCGAACCATGCGGGAAGGCGCGTTGCCCCGGCGCACCATCAGGTTGAAATCGCGCGTCTTGCCGTCAATCAAGCCGCAACCGGTTTCCGCAGCGCCATCAAAAAAGAGCGGCGCGTCGCTGGCTGTTACGCGGTGCGGCACACCCGCTACGTCCAGGTGAACCCCCGCGCCTTCAAGCACCGCGAACCAGCGCTCGATGCCTTCGAACTTCGAAAACGGTCCGCTCTTGTCCACATCCGCCACCGACATGCGCCACGCCCAGTCACCCGCATCTGGCCACATGGCCAGCTCACGCGTGACGCCACCGCCATTGCGCCACGGCGTCGCGGGGATGTCGACCAGCCGCACGATGTTCCAGCTCATTGAGGAAACCTCCGCGCCACAGCGCTGGGGTATGAGCCCATGGGACAGCCCGGCGGGCTCATGCCTGAAACTTCCCGGCAAAACTGTAACGAGAGCCTGGGTACACCAGGCGCGCCACACTGGCGATGTTGCTGCCGCTCACGGTGCGCCGCATCATGGCGAGGCACGCCTCTGCGGGCTTGATGTCCAGGTGTTTGGCCTCCAACGCCGAGGGCAGGCAGGCCTCAATGGAATAGCTGGCCTCGGTGAGCGGCGCCTGCTCGAGCAAATGGTGGGTGGGTGTGGTCTGGGTGAAGTCGGTCTTTAAATAATCAGGTGCCGCCGCCGGGTTCACATATCGGTCTTCATACTGAATCGGCACGCCGTTCTCCAGGTGAATCAATATCGTGTGAAACACCCGCCCGCCCGGCCGCAAGCCCAGGGTGCGCGCCAGGTCGGCGCTGGCTTTTTCAGATTCAGCGAGCAGCACGCGCGAAGTGTGTACGTGCCCCCGTTCCACCACTTCCTCATGAATGTCACGAATGGTCAGTGTGGAGGAAATGCGGTGCAGCTCCGCCACAAAAGTGCCGGAGCCCTGGATGCGCGTAACCATGCCCTCGCCCATCAACTCGCGCAGCGCCCGGTTGACCGTCATGCGGCTCACGCCGAACTGCTCCATGAGCACGGCTTCGCTGGGCACCGGGTCGCCGGGCTTCCAGGTGCCGGCACTGATGCGTTTTTTGATGAATGCCTTGACCTGACCGTAGGCAGGCAGTGGTGTGGTGGCCATGGTTCAGCGGAGTGCTCGCGTGTGTAAAAAATCATTGTCACCGCAAAAGTCCCGACCTTTCATCGGCCGGTCAGGGTTGCCGGCCCGGCTTTTGCGCACAAACCATAGATTACCGCAGTTGACACAAGTTGTATAGACAACTACGATTTATCCTGTCGCCGGTTGATTCCTTTTTTCTGGTGCTGTGAAATTCCCCTGTTATCCCGTCTTCTCCGGAGCAGTCTCATGTCCGATCTTTCCCAAACCCCTTTTCTGGATAGCAAGGCCCGCCCCGTGCGCGCGCCCCGCGGCAGCACCCTTACCTGCGCCAACTGGCAAATCGAGGCGGCCTACCGCATGATCCAGAACAACCTGGACCCGGAAGTCGCCGAAAACCCTGACGAGCTCGTGGTGTACGGCGGCATTGGCAAGGCAGCCCGCAACTGGCCGGCCTTTGACGCCATCCTTGATTCCCTGCGCAAACTCAAAGCCGACGAAACCCTGCTGGTGCAGTCGGGCAAGCCGGTCGGCGTGTTCCGCACCCACACGGGCGCGCCGCGCGTGCTGATCGCCAATTCCAACCTGGTACCCAAGTGGGCGACCTGGGAGCATTTCAACGAACTGGACCGCGCGGGCCTGATGATGTACGGCCAGATGACGGCCGGCAGCTGGATCTACATCGGCACCCAGGGCATCGTTCAGGGCACGTATGAAACTTTTGTGGAAGCCGGCCGCCAGCATTTCAACGGCGATCTCGCAGGCCGCTGGGTGCTGACCGCCGGCCTGGGCGGCATGGGCGGCGCGCAGCCGCTGGCCGCTACCTTTGCCGGCGCCTGCTCGCTCAACATCGAGTGCCAGCAGTCCAGCATCGACTTCCGGCTGCGCACGCGCTATGTCGACAAGCAGGCCAAAGACCTTGACGAAGCGCTGGAGATGATCAAGCACCACACCTCGCGCAAAGAAGCCGTCTCCATCGCCCTGTGCGGCAACGCGGCGGAGATCGTTCCGGAGCTGGTCAAGCGCGCCAAAGCCGGCGGCATACGCCCCGACATCGTCACTGACCAGACCTCTGCCCACGACATCATCAATGGCTACCTGCCCGCAGGCTGGTCGGTCGCGCAATGGCGCGCCGCGCAAAAAGACCCTGCCCAGCACGCCGCACTGACAAAAGCCGCTGGCGAATCCTGCGTGGCGCACGTCAAAGCCATGCTGGCCTTCCACGAAATGGGCATTCCCACGGTGGACTATGGCAACAACCTGCGTCAGGTCGCCAAGGATTTCGGCGTCGAAAACGCCTTTGACTACCCCGGCTTTGTGCCCGCCTACATTCGCCCGCTCTTTTGCCGCGGCGTCGGCCCCTTCCGCTGGGTGGCACTCTCAGGCGACCCGGAAGACATCCAAAAAACCGACGCGAAGATGAAAGAACTCTTTCCCAACAACAAGCACCTGCACCGCTGGCTGGACATGGCCGAAGAGCGCATCGCCTTCCAGGGCCTGCCGGCGCGCATCTGCTGGATAGGACTGGGCGAGCGTCACCTGGCAGGCCTGGCCTTTAACGAGATGGTGAAAAACGGTGAGCTCAAAGGCCCCATCGTGATCGGCCGCGACCACTTGGACAGCGGCTCCGTCGCCTCGCCCAACCGCGAGACCGAGGCCATGAAAGACGGCAGCGATGCCGTGAGCGACTGGCCGTTGCTGAACGCGCTGCTCAACACCGCCAGCGGCGCAACCTGGGTCAGCCTGCACCATGGCGGCGGCGTCGGCATGGGCTATTCGCAGCACTCGGGCGTGGTCATCGTGTGCGACGGCACTGCCGAGGCGTCGGAAAAGCTCGCGCGTGTGCTATTCAACGACCCGGCGACCGGCGTGATGCGCCATGCCGACGCGGGTTATGACATCGCGAAACAAAGCGCCACAGACAACGGGCTGAACCTGCCCATGATGGGACGCTGAAGCGTGGCGTTCCGCTCGAACCACGCGCCAGTATGGCCGGCGGCGCATAGCCGCCCCCTTTGACGAAACCCGGACATCTCCCTCATGAACATCCAACCTGGCTATCTCACGCTGTCCCAGCTTCGGCAAATCCACACCAGGCGTGAAACACTCGCCATTGACCTGTCTGCTGTAGCGGGCATTCGCGCCAGTGCAGCCCTGGTACAGCAGGCGGCACAGGGTGGTGCCGCCGTCTACGGCGTCAACACCGGCTTTGGCAAGCTGGCCAATCAGCGCATAGCGCAGGCCGACCTCGAAATCCTGCAACTTAACCTGCTACGGTCTCACGCCGTGGGTGTGGGCGAGCCCATGCCCGAGCGCGTGGTGCGACTGGTGCTGCTGCTCAAGGCCGCGAGCCTGGCACGCGGTTATTCCGGTGTGCGAGAAGTCGTGATCGATACACTGATAGCGCTCTACAACAAAGGCCTGACGCCGGTGATCCCCTGCCAGGGCTCGGTAGGCGCTTCGGGCGACCTGGCCCCCTTGGCCCACCTGTGCCTGCCACTCATTGGCGAAGGCGAAGTCTTCTACCAAGGTGAGCGCATGGCCGCGGGTGATGCGCTCAAACAGGTATCCATCACGCCGGTGAAGTTGTCGGCCAAGGAAGGCCTGGCGCTGATCAACGGCACTCAGGTCTCGACCGCGCTGGCGCTGGATGCACTGCTCGCCACCGACCGCCTGTTTGAAGCCGCTGTGATCTCGGGCGCCGTCACGCTGGACGCTGCGCGCGGCAGCGACGGCCCGTTTGACCCACGCATCCACGCCGTGCGCGGCCAACCGGGCCAGATCGACTGCGCTGCGGCCTACCGCGCCATCATGGTGGGCAGCGAGATTCGCCGCTCGCACCTCGAAGGCGACGACCGCGTGCAAGACCCTTACTGCCTGCGCTGCCAGCCACAGGTGATGGGTGCCTGCCTGGACCAGATGCGTTACGCCACGCAGGTGCTAATGCGCGAAGCCAATGCCGTGACCGACAACCCGCTGGTGTTTGCTGACGATGCAACGCTGCTCTCCGGGGGGAATTTCCATGCGGAGCCGGTCGCATTGGCTTGCGACGCGCTGGCAGTCGCCATCGCCGAAATCGGAGCCATCACAGAGCGCCGCATCGCCATGCTGGTCGACACCGTAGCCTCGCGCCTGCCGGCCTTTCTGACACCCGAGCCGGGCCTCAATTCCGGCTTCATGATCGTGCATGTCACTGCCGCAGCACTGGCGTCAGAGAACAAATCACTCGCCCACCCGGCCAGCGTGGACAGCCTGCCAACATCGGCCAATCAGGAAGACCATGTGAGTATGGCCACATTCGCGGCGCGCCGGTTGCAACCCATGCTGCGCAACACCGAATACATCGTGGCGATCGAACTGCTGGCTGCCGCACAAGGTATTGAATTTCTGCGACCGCTCAAGAGTTCCACCGTGCTGGAGGGTGTGCTGCAACTGGTGCGCCAGGTCTCGCCGGCCATGATGCATGACCGCAGCCTTGCGCCCGACATGGAGAAGGTGCACCAATTGGTGGCGGGCGGGCTGATTGGTCTGGCCGGTGAAGCGCAAATCACCGAGCTAACGGCCTTGCGGCTGGCATGAAGCCTGCATACAGTAGCGATATCCCAACCCGTTCCCTACAGGAGAAATCTTTCATGAAGAAGCACCTTGCCTTTTCACTGCTGGCCGCTTCGGCCGCACTGGCCACGATGAATGCCCAGGCGCAGGAAACCAAAGTCGCCGTCGGCATCTCGGGGTGGACGGGCTTCGCCCCGTTGACACTGGCCAAGGAAGCCAACATCTTCAAGAAAAACGGGCTCGACGTCTCCATCAAAAAGATTCCGCAAAAAGACCGCCACCTGGCCATTGCCTCGGGTGATGTGCAGTGCGCCGCCACCACGGTAGAAACCTGGGTGGTGTGGAATGCCAACGGCGTGGCTACCACGCAGATCTTCCAGCTCGACAAGAGCTATGGCGCCGACGGCATGGTGGTCAAACCCGCCATCACCAAGATCACCGACCTCAAAGGCAAGACCGTGGCCGCCAGCGCGCCCGGCACCTCGCCTTACTTCGCCCTGGCCTGGATGCTGAAGAAAAACGGCATGAGCACCAAGGATGTGAAGATCGTCAACCTCGAGCCGCAGGCCGCGGCCAACGCCATGATTGCCGGCACCGACGGTGTGGATGCCGCCATGACCTACGAGCCTTACCTGGGTGCGGTGCGCGCCAAGCCAGAGGCTGGCAAGATCCTCGCCACCACGCTGGACTACCCCATGGTGATGGACACATTTGGCTGCACGCCCAAATTCCTGGCAGAAAACCCCAAAGCCGCCAAGGCTCTGGCCGACAGCTACTTTGAGGCTGTCGAGATGATCCAGAAGGAACCCAAGAAGAGCTTCGAGATCATGGGCGCTGACGTGAAGCAGACCGGCGATGCCTTTGAAGCCTCCTCCAAATACCTGCGCTGGCAAGACCGCGCGGCGAATCAGAAATTCTTTGCCGGTGAGCATGCTGCCTTCAGCAAGGAAGCGGCTGACCTGCTGCTCGAAGCCGGCATCATCAAGTCGCTGCCAGACATGACCAAGCTGGCTGACACCCGGTTCATCAAATGAGCTCCCCCCCGAAGCGGCCTTCGGCCGCTCCGCACCGCCGCCAGAGGCGGCGGCTCTTCCGAGCCGTCCAAGCCTGCGCGGGCAGGCTTGGAGCCGCGGCTCTCAGCCCCTCAAGGGGGCGCCACCAGCGGCCCGGCAAAGCCGGTTCCGCGCTGGCCCTGGCGAAGGCAAGCGCCGCTACCAGGTTACGCGCATGAGACCACTCCAACCTGTCACTCCCGGCGCGCGCATCGCGCTGGGTGTGAGCTTCTTCATCCTGTTCTTTGTCGTGTGGGCCATCTTCACGCTGGGGGGCTATGTCTCCAAGACATTCCTGGCGGACCCCATCACCATGGTGAAATCAGGTTACGACCTGCTGGCCAACCAGGGTTTCGCCAAGGACATCGGCATGACGGTCTGGCGGGTGTTGGGCGGCTTTGCGATTGCGGCCTTGCTGGCAGTGCCGCTCGGCGTGATGATGGGCGCCTACAAACCGGTCGAAGCGTTCTTTGAACCCTTTGTGAGCTTCGCACGCTATCTGCCGGCCTCGGCTTTTATTCCGCTACTGATTTTGTGGGCCGGGATTGGTGAGGCACAGAAGCTCGCCGTGATTTTTATCGGCTCCTTCTTTCAACTGGTGTTGATGATTGCCGTGAGTGTCGGCAACACGCGGCGCGACCTGGTCGAGGCGGCCTACACGTTGGGCGCGGCCGACCGCGGCATCGTGGTGCGCGTGCTGCTGCCCAGTGCAGCGCCCGAGATTGCCGAGACCTTGCGCATGGTACTGGGCTGGGCCTGGACCTATGTGATCGTCGCGGAGCTGATAGGCGCGTCCAGCGGCATCGGCCACATGATCACCGACAGCCAGGCACTGCTGGCGACAGACCAGATCATCTTCGGCATCATCGTCATTGGTGTATTCGGCCTGGTCACCGACCTGGCGTTTAAAGCGCTCAATAGAAAACTTTTCCCGTGGGCTCAGTTAGGCCGATGACTTCTTCTTCCTCCACACCGATCCTGACCGTCACCCAGTTGTCGAAAACCTTTGCCGCCAACAAGGGCCCCGGCACCGTCGCGCTGCAAGCCACCGACCTCGCGGTTGCCGAGAACGACTTCATCACCATCCTCGGTCCTTCAGGCTGCGGCAAGTCCACCCTGCTGCGCATGGTCGCCGGGCTGGACATTCCCACAAGCGGCACCATCGTGCTGGACGGCAAACCCATAGCGGGCCCAGGCGCGGACCGCGGCATGGTGTTCCAGAGCTACACGCTCTTTCCGTGGCTCACGATTTTGCAAAACGTCTGCTTTGGCCTGCGGGAAAAAGGCATGCCACTGGAAAAGCAGCACGATATCGCGCACCAATTCATCAAGAAGGTCGGACTGCAGGGATTTGAGAACCATTTCCCCAAACAGCTTTCAGGCGGCATGCAACAACGCACAGCACTCGCTCGTGCCCTTGCCAACAACCCGCGCATCCTGCTGATGGACGAGCCCTTCGGCGCACTGGACCATCAGACGCGTGAGCTGATGCAGGAGCTGCTGCAAGGTATCTGGGAGGCCGAGCAGAAAACCGTGCTGTTCGTGACGCATGACATCGATGAGGCCATCTTTATGGGCAGCCGCGTGGTCGTCATGAGCGCAAGACCAGGCCGCATCAAGTGCGACATTGCGGTGCCCCTGGAGCATCCACGGCATTACTTGGTAAAGACGACACCGGTTTTCACGGATCTCAAGGCAAAACTTACCGAAGAAATCCGCGTCGAAGTGCACCGGGCGGCGGGCCTGCAGGCGCCCGCCGTTTAATCCGTCTGAGTTTTGGGTCGTGCTGCCTGCGTCATGCGCAGGGCGCTGCAAACACCGGCCGTGGCGGCAAAGGCAGCGGCCAGCCAAAGGGCGATCAAGGGACCCTGACCGCCTTCACCGGGACTGGACACGGCAAAAATCATCGCCAGTAAAACCGCGCCCAATGTCTGTCCCGTCAAACGTGCCGTGCCCAGCATGCCGCTGGCGCCGCCGCTGCGGTGTGCGGGCGCCGAGGTGATGATGGTGTGGTTGTTGGGTGACTGAAAGAGGCCGTAGCCGATGCCGCACAGCGCCATTCGCCAGACGATGTCGGCCTGCGCCGGATGCGCGGGCAACACGGCCAGCAACACCAGCCCCAGGCAGAGCATGGCCATGCCAACGCCGCCCAGCAGGCCGCCTGGATAGCGCCCTATAAGCCGGCCCACCAGCGGCGAAGTCACCACAATCGCCAGCGGCCAGGCGGTGAGCAGCAAGCCCGCCTCGAGGTGACTGAAGCCGTAGCTGCCCAGCAGCAAAAAGGGCAGGCAGATATAGGCCAGCGTCTGCGCGCAGAAGGCGCCTATCGACGTGCCCATGGACAGCGCGAACACGGGAATGCGCAGCAAATCAAGCGGAAATAGCGGCACGGGCATGGCCAGCTGGCGGCGCACGTAGATCACGCCGATGACGATTCCGGCGGCCAGCTCGGCCAGCGGCAGCCACAAGGATGATGCCGCACCCGGCACAGCTTCCACGCGTACACCCAGGCCGTCTACGCCCAGGAACACCAGGCCGAACATCAGGGCGTTGAGCACCACATCGACCGGCGAGAGCTTGAGGCTCTCTGCCTTGGCGGTGTTCTCGGGCAGCGCCTTTCGACCCCACCACAACGACATCAGGCCGAACGGCACATTGAGCGCAAACAGCCACGGCCACGAACCGACGGAAAGAATGCCGGCCGCAATCGACGGGCCGGCCACCGAGGCGGTGGCCACCACCAGCGAGTTGATGGCGATGCCGCGGCCGAGCAGGTGTTTTGGGTAGATGAGCCGAACCAGCGCGGTGTTGACGCTCATGAGGCCAGCCGCGCCCAAGCCCTGCAGCACGCGGGCCAGCGCCAGTGTGGTCAATGAATCAGCCAGCGCACAGAGCAGCGAGGCCAGCGTGAACACGGCCATGCCTGCCAGGTAAACGCGACGGTAACCGATGATGTCGCCTAATGTGGCCAGCGGCAGCAAGAGCGCCAGCGTGGCGACCTGGTAGGCGTTGATGACCCAGATGGACTGGGCGGGCGCGGCGTTCAGTTCACGGGCGATGTCCGGCAGCGCCAGGTTAACGATGGTCCCGTCAAGCACCGCCATGACAATACCGAGAACGATGACCAGCAACGCACGCAAGCGTTCGCGAGCGGGCAAACCATCCTGAACAAGCATTGAGACCTTTGGTTGTGGCGGGCGGCAAACAGCTGAATCTCTGGCCGCCGCGAAGCTCTCATTTTAAGAGCGCGACCCCGATGCACGCCGGAGCCGGCGCCCTGTCCCAGTGTGCTCCTTGGATTCTGGGGAACCGACGACGCCAGCCGCATCCCCGTGGCGCAGCCGGCTGCGGCTCTACAAGCGCCGTCACGCCCGCACCACCAGCAGGCTGATTTCTTATGAAAAAAGTAGCCGAAGCCCTTATGTATATTGCGCAAGCAGCTCCTGAATTAATAGCAAATGAGGAACCGGGCGAACAAGCGGGGTGAAGCAAGAGAGGCGCAACAGGAGGGCAAAACGAAAAAACCCGGTGATGCCTCGGCATCCCGGGTGATTCCGGCGGTTTCACGCGCCGTTCTGGAGGAAGGCCTGCCACCCTCGGGTAGCAGGCTCCGCCGCTTACTTCATGCCGAACTTGGCCTTGGCGTCGTTCTGGCAGGTGTCCTTCGGGGCGCCGGTAAGCGCATCGCAACGCTCCTTGGCGGCTTTGTAGTCGGCTTCACGCTTTTCGGCGCTGGCGTCCTTCTTGGCTTCGGTCACTTTTTCAGTCTTGTTCTTGCTGGTGTCGGCTGAGGTCTTGGCGACCTTGGCGTCTTCCTTGGCTTTGACGTGGGCCGCTTTGGCATCTTTCACGCAAACGTCCTTCTCATTGCCTTTCAGGTCGTCGCACTTTTCCTTGGCGGCGTCGTAGGCGGCATCGCCTTTGGCCAGGGCCACCTTTTCGGTGTTGCGCGGGCTGGGCTTGTACTGGGCTTCCAGTTCGGCCTTGGCGACTTTTTCAGCGCCTTTGGCTTCGGCCACGCAGATGTCTTTGGCATTGTCTTTCAAGGTGGCGCACTTGTCGCGGCCGGCTTTGTAGTCGGCCGAGATGCGGTTGCTCTCGGCTTTATGTTCCTCTTTGGTCATAGCCAGGGCCTGGCCGGCAAAAGCACAGGACATCACAGCGGTCAGCATCAGTAATTTGGTTTTCATGGATTTTCCTTTGGATGAGTTGGAGTTATGGATTGGTTATGGATGGACGCTGGAACGCTCAACGGCGGATCAATAGCGCTCAAAAAAATCGGTCGGGTTGCGGTCTTTCCAGGCGGCGACCTGCTTCTCAGCCTCATCCTTGCTGAGGCCGTGGCGCTCCTGGATGCGGCCCAGCAACTGGTCGCGTTTGCCGGCGACTACATCGAGGTCGTCGTCAGTGAGCTTGCCCCACTGTTCTTTGACTTTGCCTTTGAATTGAAGCCAGTTGCCTTCCACGCGGTCCTTGTTCATGGTGTTCTCCTGAACGTCAGTTGATAAATTCGCCCGTCGCACTTATGTCCCATGTCGTCCGGGCGGCATGTTCACACCGTACGCTCGTTCTTTTTCTCCCACCGTAGGCCCCCGTATTTGATGAGCGTAGGCTCATGCTTACAGGCTCGGCGCCGCGCTGCGAGAACGTGCCATTGCGCGAAGAAAAGCAACAAAATTCGCAACGGCTTCCTGGCCGGAACGTAACTGCATGGCACGCCGGCCAGGGCAAGAACTGTTTTTATTTCGACATCAAGGTGGTGGACGGCAGCGACACCAAAGATGAAAAATCGCAGCCCGTGGCGAAGCCTGCGGCTCTGGCGGCCTGATGCAGGAATACCGCTACATCAAGGCCAAGGCCTGAGTGCGGCTGACGGGAAGTGCCTGGTTGCGTTTACTTTGACCGCAGCGTGCGGCTGAGCAGCGCGACGGGCAGCAAACCCACCAGCACCAGCGCCAGCGCGGGCAAGGCGGCCTCACCAAGCCGCTCGTCGCGCGCGAGCTGGTAGGTGATCACGGCCAGGGTGTCGCTGTTGAAGGGCCGCAGCACCAGCGTGGCGGGCAGCTCTTTCATCACATCGACAAACACCAGCAGGCCCGCTGCCGCCACCGAGCGCTTGAGCAGCGGCCAATGAACGCGGCTGAGGATGCCCAGGCCGCTGGTGCCCAGCATGCGCGCGCTGTCGTCAAAGCTGGCCGGGATGCGCGAGTAGCCGCTTTGCAGGCTTTGCAGTGCCACGGCGCTGAAGCGCACCAGGTAAGCCCAGACCACACCGAGGATGGTGGCGGTGACCCAATAGCCCGCGCTGGTCTGCGGCGCAGCGGCCTGCAACCAGCCCACGGGCAGCAGGAGGCCCACCACAATCACCGCGCCGGGCACGGCATAACCCAGACCCGCCAGGTGCACGGCAGCGCGGGTAAGCAGGCCCGGCTGCCGGCGCACCGCAAAGGCCAGGCCCAAGGCAAGCGCGGTGGCCAACAGTGCGCTCAAGCCTGCAAGGCCAATGCTGCTGAGCGTCCAGCCAATGAATTTGTCCCAAAGCAGGTTGTCCCACCCCAGCACCAGCGGGCGCAGCATAAAGAGCACCGGCAACACAAAGCCCAGCGCGATGGGCACGGCGCACACGAGCCAGGCCGAAACGGCGCGCAGGCCGCGCAACTGCACGGGGGCCGCGTCTTGCGCGCCGGCGCGCGCGCCGCGGCCGGTGGCAAAGCGCATGCGCTTTTGCGCGCTGTGCTCTATCCACAGCAGCAGCGCGACGAAGAACAGCAGCACGGTCGCCAGCTGCGCCGCGGCGATGCGGTTGTCCATCGAGAGCCACGCCTTGTAGATGCCGGCGGTGAAGGTCTGGATGCCGAAATAACTGGAGACGCCGAAGTCGGCCAAAGTTTCCATCAGGGCCAGCGCCACGCCGGCGGCCACGGCGGGGCGCGCCAGCGGCAGCGCCACACCACGGATGCGGCGCGACAGCGGTGCGCCCAGCAGGCGTGCGGCTTCCATCAGGTGCACGGCGCGCTCAGACAGCGCCGTGCGCGCAAGCAGGTACACATAGGGGTAGAGCGCGACGGTGAAGACCAGTACGGCACCACCCAGGCTGCGCACCTCGGGCAGCAGCCGGCCCTGCAGGCCGAAGCTGGCGCGCAGCCAGGTCTGCAGCGGACCGGCGTATTGGAGAAAGTCGGTATACGCATAGGCCAACACATAGGCCGGCATGGCCAGCGGCAGCAGCAGGGCCCACTCAAACACCCGGCGCCCCGGGAAGTCAAACAAGGTGACCGTGCTGGCGGTCGCCATGCCTACCACCGCCACACCGAACGCCACACACAGGCACAGCGTCAGCGATGTCCGGGTGTAGTCGGGCAGCACGGTCTGCAGCATCTGCAGCAGGATGGATTGCGCTTCGCCGTTGAACTGCAGCCAGGACAGAGCCACGGCCAACACCGGCAGCGTCAGCAGCCCGACCAGCAAAAACAGCACAACAGAAGGGAAATATCGGCGAAACATGGAGCCCCGGAAAGCCTCAGCAAAAAGGCCTCTCGCGGGAAGGAGCCCTGCCCCCGCCTGCGTTCGCCACGCTTTTGCAGTCAGTCACTGCAAATGAGAATTGTAAGCATCTACAATTACCTGCATGTTTCTGGATATCTCCCAGCTGGGCGTGCATTACGCCGGTCGCACAAAGCCCGCCGTGGACGGCGTGTCGTTCAGCCTTCAGGCCGGGGAAATCGGGGTTCTGATCGGGCCTTCAGGTTGCGGCAAAACCACCTTGCTGCGCGCAGTGGCTGGCCTTGAACGGGCCAATGCTGGCAGCATTACGCTGGCAAAGGATGTGGTGAGCACCGCCGCCTTGCATGTGCCGGCCGAATCCCGCCGCATCGGCATGGTGTTTCAGGACTACGCGCTGTTTCCGCACCTTGATGCTGCGCACAACGTCGCCTTCGGGCTCACTCATCTGACGCCCGCTCAGCGCAAGCAGCGCGTCGGAGACGTGCTGGAGCTGGTCGGCCTGGGCAATGTGCATAAGCGCTTTCCGCATGAGCTTTCGGGCGGCCAGCAGCAACGTGTGGCACTGGCCCGCGCGCTGGCGCCGCAGCCGCGCCTGCTGTTGCTGGACGAGCCGTTTTCCAACCTGGACGTGGACCTGCGCGAGCGCCTGGCGCACGAGGTGCGCGGCATCCTGAAGGCGGCCGGCGCGACGGCGCTGTTCGTCACGCATGATCAGCTCGAAGCTTTTGCCATCGGGGACCGCATCGGCGTGATGCACCAGGGCAAACTGCACCAGTGGGATGAGGCTTATGCGCTGTACCACCGCCCTGCCACCCGATTTGTGGCTGACTTCATCGGCCACGGGGTATTCGCACAAGCGCATATCGAGCAGCGCGGCGACGACGTGGTGGTGCACACCGCGCTGGGTGACCTGACGGACATGCTGGAGTGTCCGCTGCCCGGGGCGTACGCCGGCGGCTTGTGCGATGTGCTGCTGCGTGCCGACGACATCGTGCATGACGACAACGCACCAGTGAAAGCGCAGATCGTGCGCAAGGCGTTTCGCGGCTCGGAGTTTTTGTACACGCTCAAATTGCAGACGGGCGAGACGGTGATGGCGCATGTGCCGTCGCACCACAACCATGCGCTGGGCGAGTGGATAGGCATACGTGCCGAGGTCGACCATGTGGTGACCTTTCCCCGTGAAACCGTTGCTGCGCCCTAGCCGCGCTTAGCTCCGCCGGCCACTTTACCCTTGCGTCTGCCTCAGACGCTCAATATCTTCCCGCAGCGCCTGCGCCCACACCCGGCGGGTCTGGCCTTGCGGGGCCTGCACCTCGCCAAAGGTAACGACCGCCTTGAGCGGCGGCGCAGTCAGGGTGCGCCAAATCGATCCGACCAGGGTTTCGTCATCCACATAACTGGGGGCGAAGCTGGTCGCGCCGCTGGCGGCGTCGATGAACTTCAGTGCCACCGGCTGCACCGGCACAGACGCTTCAATGGCCGCCTGGATAAGGTTGGCGTGAAAGTGCTTGAGGGTGATGCCGTCGCCCGTCGTGCCTTCAGGGAACACCGCCAGGATGTCGCCCGCGCGGAGGCGGTCCGCCATTTGCGTGACGACGCGGTGAGCATCGCGCCGCGACTCGCGCTCGATGTAGAGGGAACCCGCGCCGTCTGACAGCGTGCGCACAAAGGGCCAGTCCCGCACATCCGCCTTGGAGACAAAGCGGCAATGGCGCGAGGCATGCATCACCAGGATGTCCAGCCACGAAATATGGTTGGCCACCAGCAACACCGGGCCGGTGGCCGGCGGCGTGCCATTGACCACCAGTTCAATGCCCACGATGCACAGCATGGCCCCGGCCCATGCCTGTACGCGGGCCTCCTGCTCAGCCTGGGGAAGTTTGGGGAAAGCAGTCTTGATCGTCCAGAAACCCTGGACGGCATGCACGATGGCGCGCAACAAGGTCCCACAAAAGTGAAGCCATTTCATACGGAAGCAGCGCCTCAGTGTGAAGCGTCAGGAGCTTCATAAGCGAGCTGTCCGCCCACGATCGTCCAGCGCACGCGCGCAGGCATCTGGTGGCCCGAGAACGGTGTGTGCTTGCCCTGGCTGCGCAAGGCGGCGGGCTCGACTGTCCATTCACCGGCGGGGTCAAATATGCAGATATCGGCCACGCCGCCTTTAACGAGCTGCCCCGCGCTGGCCTGCAGCGTGCCAAGCGCATTGCCCAGCACCCGCGCGGGTTCACTCGTAAGCACCGCCAGTGCGCGCTGCAGACCAGCATCGCTGTCAGTACCCCATTTGCAGGCCAGGCCCAGCAGCAACTCAAGCCCTGTGGCGCCCGGCTCGGCTTCGGCAAAGGGCAAAGTCTTGGCGTCTTCGTCAACAGGCGTGTGGTCAGACACCAGCGCGTCGATGGTGCCGTCGGCCAGGCCCTGGCGGATGGCGTCGCGGTCGCGCTGCTGGCGCAGTGGCGGGTCCAGCCGCATTCGGCTGTCGAAGTAACCGATGTCCACATCGGTCAGGTGCAGGCTGTTGATGCTGACATCGCAAGTCACGGCCAGGCCTTCTGCCTTGGCCTTGGCCACGAGTGCCACGCCTGCGGCGCTGCTGATGCGGCACAGGTGCACGCGCGCGCCGGTGGCACGCACCAGCTCGAAGATGGTGTGAAGCGCGATGGTTTCGGCGGCGACGGACACGCCGCTCAACCCCAGGCGTGTAGCCAGCGGGCCGCTGGCAGCGACGCCGCTGCCCAGGTACATCTCTTGCGGGCGCAGCCAGACGGTGTAGCCGAAGGTCGAGGCGTATTGCAGGGCGCGCATCATGACTTGCGTGTTGGCCAGCGGCACCTCTGCCTGGCTGAAGCCTACGCAGCCCGACTCCGTCAGCTCGACCATCTCGGTCAGCGTCTCACCCTTGAGCGCACGCGTGAGCGCACCCAGCGGGAACACGCGCGACTGGTGCAGCTTCTCGGCGCGGAACTTGAGCATTTCAACGAGGCCGGGCTCGTCGAGTACCGGGTCGGTGTCGGGCGGGCAGACCAGGCTTGTGACGCCGCCGGCCACAGCCGCGGCGAGTTCGCTTTCGAGCATGCCTTCGTGCTCGTGGCCGGGCTCACGCAGACGGGCCGACAGGTCGATCAGGCCAGGAGCCACGACGCAGCCAGTGGCGTCAATGGTTTTGTTGGGTGCGAAATCGGCGGGGTTGCTTTTGAGCGAAACAATGCGGCCCGCGGCAATTGCCACGTCGCAGATTTCGTCGAACTTGGAAGCCGGGTCGATGACGCGGCCGTTCTTGATGAGTATTTTCATTCTTTTTTCTCCGCGTTCAGGCTTCATTCCCAGCAACGATGCTCATCACCGCCATTCGGACTGCGATGCCAAAAGTCACTTGCGGCAGGATCACACTCTGCGTGCCGTCGACAACGGCGGAATCAATTTCCACACCGCGGTTGATGGGCCCCGGGTGCATGACGATGGCGTCGGGCTTGGCCAGTTTTAATTTTTCGGTGGTGAGGCCGAAGCTCTTGAAGAACTCCTGGCTGCTGGGCAATAACGCGCCGGACATGCGTTCGTTCTGCAGCCGGAGCATGATGATTACGTCGGCATCCTTGATACCTTCTTCAAGCGTATTGCAGACACGCACGCCCATCTGCGCCATGTCGGCGGGCACCAGGGTCTTGGGGCCGACCACGCGCACTTCGGGGCAGCCCAGCGTAGTGAGTGCGTGGATGTCGGAACGCGCCACGCGCGAGTGCAGCACGTCACCGACGATGGCGACCGTGAGCTTGCTGAAATCTTTCTTGTAGTGCCGGATGGTGTACATGTCGAGCAGGCCCTGCGTGGGGTGCGCGTGG
This sequence comes from Polaromonas sp. P2_G11, assembly GCF_056403595.1. Lineage (NCBI taxonomy): Bacteria > Pseudomonadati > Pseudomonadota > Betaproteobacteria > Burkholderiales > Comamonadaceae > Polaromonas > Polaromonas sp. P2_G11. Next base: position 645,628 of record NZ_JBFUFE010000001.1, read on the forward strand.
CGGCCGTCGCCGGCATTAATGACGTGCACATGCGGTGCGACGTGCTGGGCAATCAGGTAGGGTGCGCCCGATTCGCTGTGACGCACCACAAAAAGATCGGCGGCCATGGCGCTCAGGTTGGCGATGGTGTCGAGCAGCGACTCGCCCTTGGAGGCCGATGAGCGCGCGATGTCCAGGTTGATGACATCGGCCGACAGCCGCGTGGCGGCGATTTCGAAGGTGGTGCGGGTGCGGGTGGAGTTTTCAAAGAAAAGATTGAAGACACTCTTGCCGCGCAGCAGCGGGACTTTTTTGACTTCGCGGTTGTTGACGCTGACGAAGTTGGCGGCGGTGTCGAGGATCTGCGTCAAGGTAGCCTTGGGCAGGCCTTCAATCGACAGCAGGTGGATCAGCTCGCCGTTTTTGTTGAGTTGCGGATTTCGTCGATACAGCATGTGATGGACTCCTTGGGGTCTCTTGGTTTTTTGGGGGTGGCCTGGCAGTAATAGTGATGGTGACGATCAGCCCTGAACCTGGAAGCTGAACTTGCCGTCCTCTGCGCGGGCCAGCTCAAGCGACTGCGAGGCGGGCAAGGCCACGCGCGCCACCGCCAGGTCGGGCTGCACCGGCAGCTCGCGCCCGCCGCGGTCTACCAGTACGACCAGCTTGACGCTGGCGGGCCGGCCGTAGTCAAACAATTCGTTGAGAACGGCGCGTATGGTGCGTCCGGTGTAGAGCACGTCGTCGACCACGACGAGGTGAGCGCCGTTCACGTCAAAGGGCAGCAAAGTCTGCCCACTGGAGGCCAGTCCCCGCTGCGAGAAATCGTCGCGGTGCATGGAGGAAGACAGCACACCGGCCTCGCCCTCCAGGCCCAGGTCTTTTTGCAGGCGCTGCGCCAGCCAGGCGCCGCCGGAGGCCACGCCGACCAGCTTGGGCGGCAAGGGATAGGACGCCAGTTGCTGGCGCATGCTGCGCAGCAGGTCGCTGTATAGCGCCTCGGCGTCAAGGGTCAGGCTGCTCATGGGAAACTCCTTAAAAACTGCTCGAGGATGATGCAGGCCGAGGCCGCATCGGCATCCGCTGCGCCGCCGGCGAGTGCCTCGGTGGTGCTGTAGCGCTCATCCACCTCAAAGACCTGGAGGCCGAAGCGCCCGCGAAGCTGACGGGCGAACTTCTGCGCCCGCGCGGTATTGTCGTGGCTGGCACCGTCGGGGTGAAAGGGCACGCCGACGACGAGGGCGTCGGGCTGCCACTCCTTGATGCGCGTCTCGACGGCCTTGAGGCGGGCGTCGCTGCCTTCAGCGTTGATGGTGGGCTGGGGGGTGGCGGTACGGGTCAGCACGTTGCCGGTGGCAACGCCGGTGCGCTTGAGACCGAAGTCGAAAGCCAGAAAGGTTTGGAGGCCAGTGGCCCGAGGGGAAGGCATGGCCGCAAGGCTCATGCGTGACCGGCCTCGGGAGAGAGCATCCAGCTTTGCAGGCCCAGCAGCATGAGCGCCTTGTCGTAGCGTTGCTCTACCGGTGTGTCGAAAATCACACCGACGTCGGCTGCGACCGTGAGCCAGCTGTTGTCCGAGATTTCCGATTCCAGCTGGCCTTCACCCCAGGCCGAATATCCAAGGGAGACAAACACCCTGCGCGGGCCGGCGCCCGTGGAGAGCGCTTCCAGCACGTCTTTGGAGGTGGTCATTTCGAGGCCGCCGGGGATCGTCATCGTCGAGGCATAGACCGATTCGTTGCCCGGCATCATGGATTCGTGGAGAACAAAGCCCCGTTCGGTCTGGACCGGGCCGCCCTGGAATACCGGGGACTGGGTCAGGTCGTCGCGCCGCAGAGGCAACTCGACCTTGTCGAACAGGTTCTTGAGATTGATATCGCTGGGCTTGTTGATGACCAGCCCCAGCGCACCCCGGTCGCTGTGTTCGCACATGTACACCACGCTCTTGGCAAAAGCTTCATCATCCATCCCCGGCATGGCAATGAGGAAGTGGTGCGTGAGGTTGATCGATGCAGAATCCGTGGCCATGGCGGGATTTTACGCCGGACGGGACGGCGCGGGGAGCCCACCCTGCCGGCCACCCGCCAATTCGCGGGGGATCTACGGCCGGATAGCTGCTTTTCGCTACGATGGCCGGATGCACAAGAAGTATGAAACGGGGTTGATGTGGTTCAGGCGCGACCTGCGGGTTCAGGACAACGCTGCTCTGTACCACGCGCTAAAGGCATGTAAGCAGGTGTATTGCGCATTTGTTTTTGACAAAACCATTCTGGAGGTTTTGCCCCGAACTGACCGCCGCGTGGAATTCATACAGGAATCGGTACTGAGCCTGGATGGCCAACTGCAGAGGCTGGGCGCAGCGGCTGGCAGCCTCGGCGCCGGCCTGTTGACGGCCCATCACGGTGCCGTGGACGCGGTGGTGCGGCTGGCGGCAGAGCTGGGCGCCGATGCCGTCTTTGCCAATCACGATGATGAGCCGCAGTCGCTGGCGCGCGACGCTGCAGTACAGGCGGCGCTCGAGGCCGGGGGCAAGGCCTTTTACAGCTTCAAGGACCACGTTATTTTTGAGCGCCAGGAGGTGCTGACCTTGGCGGGCAAGCCTTACACCGTGTTCACGCCTTACAAAAATGCCTGGCTGAAGAAGGTGGACGATTTTTACCTCAAAGCTTATCCCGTCGAAAAGTACGGTACGGCCTTGGCACCGGTATCGGCAAGCAGGCGCCCTGTCCCATCGCTGGGCGAGCTGGGGTTTCAGGCCAGCAACCTGTCGGCACTGAAAATCCCCACGGGCAGTGAAGGCGGTGCCCGGCTTTTGGGGGATTTCGTTGGCCGCATGGCGCAATACAAGGAGGTACGAGACTTCCCTGCCGTCAAGGGCCCGAGTTACCTGGGTGTGCACCTTCGGTTCGGCACGGTGTCGATACGGCACATGGCTGCGTTGGCTTTGAACGCTGCAAATCGAGGGAATGAAGGTGCCGCCACCTGGCTCAGCGAATTGATCTGGCGTGATTTTTATGCGCAGATCCTTGCCAATTTTCCGCACGCCGTCGGGAGCGCGTTCAAGCCGGACTATGACGCGATACAGTGGGAGAGCGGGGACAAAGCCCAAGTGCTTTTCCAGGCCTGGTGCGAAGGCCGGACGGGCTACCCGCTGGTGGACGCGGCAATGGCCCAGATTAATCAGACGGGCTATATGCACAACCGCCTGCGCATGGTGACTGCCAGTTTTCTGGTGAAAGACCTCGGCATCGACTGGCGTTGGGGCGAACGCTACTTTGCCGAAAAGCTCAACGACTTTGACCTGTCAGCCAACAACGGGGGCTGGCAGTGGGCGGCAAGCACGGGTTGTGACGCGCAGCCTTATTTCCGCATCTTCAACCCGGTCAGCCAGAGCGAGAGGTTCGACTCTGACGGGAAATTTATCCGCAAATACCTCCCAGTGCTGGCACAGCTGCCAGACAAGGCGCTACACAGCCCCTGGCTTGCGAAACCGCTGGAGCTGGCCGCCGCGGGCGTGGTGTTGGGCCAAAACTACCCGATGCCCATCGTGCAGCACGACGAAGCGCGGGCGCTGACCCTGCAGCGCTATGCGGTCGTAAAAAAGGCCTGAGAGAAACTCTCAGGCCTTGCTATTATTTTAGGAGCTGCTTGCGCACGTCCTACCTAGGCTACAGGCTTTTTTCTGCTTTTTTACCTCAGGCGGTCGCGGTGGTCTCGGCAGCGCAATAGTGGCGCACCAGGCTCATCAACTCTTCTTCAGAGAACGGTTTGCCCAGATAGTGGTCGACGCCCAGCTCCTTGGCATGTTCACGGTGCTTCTCGGCGATGCGGGACGTGATCATGATGATGGGCAGGTTACTGAGGCGCACGTCAGCCCTGATGTTGCGCGCCAGGTCAAAGCCATCCATGCGCGGCATTTCGATATCTGACAGCACCACGGCCGGCCGCTCTTCCTGCAGGCGTTCAAGCGCTTGCAGACCGTCGGCCGCCATGGAGACACGGTAGCCTTCACGCTGAAGCAGACGTTGCGTAACCCGGCGAACCGTAATGGAGTCATCGACCACAAGAATCAACGGAATCTGCGGGGCGACAGGTGCCGCCATCGTCCTTTTCGCGACGCTGCCGCTGCCGCCGTCGGTGGTTGCCGCGGTAGCGCCGGAGCCTTCAAGCATGTGCGGCTCGGCCCGGTCTGAACTCCATGCGCGCGCCTGCTGGCCATACACGGAAGCCAGCGCAACCGGGTTGTAAATCAGCACGACCGCACCGGAAGCCAGCACTGACATACCGGCCAGGCCGGGCAAACGGGACAACTGCGGGCCCAGGTTCTTGACCACAACCTCCTGGTTGCCCAACACTTCATCGACGTGCAGGGCAATGCGCTGTGCGGCGCTTCGGAAAATCACGACCGGTGTGGTCTTGCCCTGGGCTTCGGCGCTGTGGTGCGAGGCCTGCAGCAATGCACCGGACCAGAAGAAGGGCATCGACTCGCCGGCAATCTCCAGTGTGCCGGTGTTATAGGCCTGCTGCAGCTCTTTGGCCGAAGCGCGCCTGACGGTTTCCACAACGTTGGCAGGTACGCCGATTGAGAGATTGCCCGAGCGGATCATCACCACCTGCGTCACAGCAGTAGTCAGCGGGAGTACCAGCTTGAAGTGCGTTCCCTGACCGGCGACGGTGGAAGTTTCGATCCGGCCACCGAGCGCGTTGACTTCAGAGCGGACTACATCCATACCGATGCCGCGTCCTGCCAGCTCGGTCACCTGCGCGGCCGTAGAGAAGCCGGGCATGAAAATCAGGTTAGCGGCGTCGCCGTCTTCCAGCGGTTGATCAGCGGTGATCATCCCGAGGCTGATGGCCTTTTCGCGGATACGTGCCAGGTTCAAGCCGGCGCCGTCATCGCTGAAGTCAACAGAAACGTCGTTACCTTCCTGGCGCAAGTGAACGGTGATCAGGCCGACCGGGTCCTTGCCGGCATCGGTGCGAACCTGCGTACTTTCAATACCGTGGGCCACGCAGTTACGCAGCAAGTGCTCAAAGGCCGGCGTCATACGGTCCAGCATGCCGCGGTCCATTTCCATGGTACCGCCCAGCAAGTCCAGGCGGACCTGCTTGCCGGTTTCCTTGGACGCTTGGCGCACTACGCGGTACAGGCGCTCGGAGATGCCTTCGAATTCCACCATGCGGGTACGGAGCAAGTCGCGTTGCAGCTCTCGGGTTTGGCGAGCCTGGGCGATCAAGTCGTCTTCGGTGGCTTCCACCGTGCGCTGCAAGGTGCGCTGCACGGTTGCCACGTCATTCACCGACTCGGCCATCATTCGCGTCAGTTCCTGTACGCGGGTAAAGCGGTCGAACTCCAGCGGATCAAACCCAGCCTGGGCTTCCTTGGCCTGAGCCAATCGCGACTGCATCTGGGTTTCAGCCTGCAACTCAATGTCCCGCAGCTGCTGGCGCAAGCGGTTCAAGTTACCGCTCATGTCGTTCAGCGAGCCCCGGAGCTGGCTGAGTTCGGCTTCCAGCCGGGAGCGCGTGATCATGACCTCACCAGCCTGGTTCACCATGCGGTCAAGCAACTGGGAGCGCACGCGGATCGAGGCGTTGGCCGCCTGTCGCAACGGCTGCATGGCCATGGTCTGCGGCGCCGGCACCGTGAGCTTGCGGCCCGCACCGGCGGCAACCGGAGCGGCGCTCTCGGCTGGAGTTTCCTGCGCATCCACAATTGGAGCGGGCTTGTCCTGCGTGGTCGACTTCAGTATGGGCTCAACGGTCGCGATAGGCGCAATAGGTGCAATAGGTGCAAGCGTGACGGGTGCAGCCGCAGCAGCCGCATCAGCACGGCGCAAGGCCTCAAATGTAGCTTCCATGGCGTCAAAACGCGTCATCAGGGGTTCGAATTCCTGGGTTGAAGCCGCATCAGAGCCGAGATGTTCGATTTCGGACTCAATCCGGTGAGCCATTTCGCCTAACCGCAATGCACCTGCCAGCCGGGCGCTGCCTTTGAGCGTGTGAAGTGCACGGAGGACTTCCATGCGTGCGCCCTGGTTATCAGGACGTGAAGACCACTGCCGCAGTGCGCCCCCCAGCTGGGGCATGAGTTCTGCAGCTTCTTCTTCAAAAATCGGAAACAGGTCGGGATCAATCGCATCGACCGCATCGATTTCGTCGTCCTCGTCTTCCTCGAAGTTCGAGTTCACTGGTGCAGCCACGGTCGCTACCAGCCGGGCAGGCGGAGAGACGACAGCAGCAGGTGGAGGCACCGGCGTGACCTGAGCGGGGACAGGCATTTCAATTACCTGAGCCGGCGTCACTTCTGGCTCTGGTTCCAGTGAGCGCACCGGCTCTACAGAGACCGTTTCCACCTCCACCGATTCGGGGGAGAAGTCGAAGTCGGAAAAATCGTTACCCGGTGGCAAAACCGAATCAGAGAAATCGAGTTGCTTCAGCCTGTCAAGGATGGTTGCATCCGCCTCCTTGAGAAAACCCGCGGCAAACTGGTGCAGAAGCCGGCGGATGTCTTCCGCTGCATCAACAAATACCTGCCCATACCTGGCGGCGCCATTGCTGTGGTGAACGCTGGATTGCTGCAAAGCCTGTTCAAGCGCCCGAGCCATTCCGGACAGGGCATGGAACCCGACAGTCGCGGAACTTCCCGCGAGGGAATGGGCCAGGGCGACGGTAGAGTCACTGACCGGTTGGTTCAGCTCGAGCGCCCATTCGGCCACCTCAGTCACAAGCCGGCGTGACCATTCATCTGCTTCATTCAGGTAGACGTTGTAAAGCGGAATTCCAATGCGCAAGGCACCGATGACCTTGACCTGTTCGTCACCATTGCCATCCAATGGCAGCACACTGTCAGCTGCATCGACCGCATCATCCGTCTTCAGAACTTCGGCAGCCTGCAAGTGTTGCGGTTGCCCGGCCAGACCGGCGCCTTCGGCCGCTGCCGGCAATTGTTTGTGCCCCTCAGGGGTGAAATCAAAGACCACAGGCGTTGGCTGTTCAGCCGCCACGGCCTCGGTTTGAAAGTGCTTGTCGAAATCCGCGTCCGACAGTTCGATCGGTTCTGTTGCATTTATTTCCAGGGATGCGAACGGCTCCGCCGAAGCGGGCGGCGTTGACGCTGGTGTTGTATCAGCCGTCGCAGAAACTGCGGACAAACTGCCGAAATCAATGCCTTCAATTTCTGCCACAGACGGACCTGCAGGCTCCGCAGGGCTCGCGGTCGCAGCTGCACCTTCCGACTCAAACATGAGGTCAAAATCCAGATCCGTCACGACGGCCGGGTCGGCAACAGGTTCAGCACCCACGGTTTCGGGAACACCTGAATCCAGCTCCAGCTCAGGTGCCAGCGCTGTTGGCATTGCTGCCGCCACGGCGGCCACAGGAACCTCGGCAGCATCGACTACGGCAGTCACCAGGGGGCTGTAACGGCCCTCCGTGCGCATCGCATCGGCACTGGCTCGGAAGGTAGACGCCGACCACGATCCATCGCGATTTCCCGCAATGTCTTCAATCCACTTTGCAAAACCGCCCATGGCTTCCAGCGATAAAGCCCGGAACTCATCCGTGGCAACCTTCTGGTCGGCCAGCCAGCTATTGAGCATCTGCTCAAGCGACCACGCCGCCTCGCCGAACTCGTTGAGTCCCACCATGCGGGAGCTGCCCTTGAGCGTATGAAAAGCACGCCGCAAAACCGTGAGTTGAGATACATCGGCCGGATCATTGACCAGTGCAGCCAAAGCTTGCTGGCCGTTGCCGACAACTTCGCGTGCCTCCTCAAGAAAGATGTCACGGAGGTCGTCTTCTTCAAAATCATCCGACGCGGCCGGGCTCTCAGGCGCCGCCTGCACCGGCGTTACGGCAAATGCCAAGGTCGTCAGCGCCTCCGCAGCAACACTCGCGTTGCTTCCGGAAACTGCGACGGCGGCTTCGCGCGCACTTTGCGCAAGCGCAGGTTGTTCGGCCAGCGCCGCATGCGTGGCCAGCGTGTCAAGTTTGAGCGTGAGGTTGTGGTCCGTTTCGCCAAGACCCGCATCCTGCACAACAGAAATCACTTCCTGTGACAGCACATCATTGTTGACCGTGACAGAGGTCGCCGCACTACCGGCGTTCTGGGTCCGGCCCATCAAAGGCTTGAGCTCGCCTTTTTCCGCGTCAAACACAAACAGTTTTTTCGCCAGCGCCGGCTGGTAATTCAACATATCGATGAGGAAACTCAAGGCGCCAAGGTTGTTCCCGAGGTGCTCGAATGTTCCCGCTGCACGCGCGCGCTGTTCATCAATTTCAGTGACCAGCATCTGCTCAACGCTGTCCCGCATGCGCAGCACGGCGTGCGAGGCCTGATCAAGCCCTAGTACCGACAGCACGCCACGCATTTGTGAAAGCTGGCCGGGCACGGATTGAAGCGCGACTTTGTCCTGCGGGTTGCGGAAAAACACATCAAGTGATTTTTCAAGCTCACCCAGCGACACACGCAACTCACCGACTACGCTGCCCATGGTCTGCTTGTCGCTGACCCGGCGGTACAGCTCTTCCATCCAGCCTTCCAGAGGCTGTGGCTCGCCGCCTGCACGGACGCCTTCCAGCCGTTCAGCAAGATTGGCGGTTCTCACAGCCAGCTGGGGATCGTTGGGATCCAGGTCATCAAAAGCGGCTTCAAGGTAAAGCACCGAGGTGGCCACTTCCATGGCCAGTTCTATTCCAGGGGCCTGACCAGACCGGACCGTCGTATCCACGGCGCGAGTCAGCGCCTGCGCGAGTGGTTCGCTGGGCGGATGAAGCTTGAGCAGAGAATCCGTGACGAGGCTGAACTGGTCCGTCACGGACTTGAATTTATTGGCGTCCCCGGCGGAAAGCGACGACCAGGTTTCTTTCGCAGACGTGATGCGCTTGCGGGCCTGGGCGAGCAGAGCCGGATCAAAACGCCCGAATTGAACGAGCTCATAGTCCACCGGTTTGAATCGGTTGAGACCGTAGGCTGACCGGATTGCCGAAAGTGCAGGCGTGTCGCTGGCGCGAGGAGAAACAGCCTGTGAACAGAAGAAGAGCAAATCCTGCGCCAGCCGATCCGATACCCCCGTATCACCCTTGGCAAGCGAGGCATACTGCATCAGGATTCGCGATGCAGCTCGCCGTACATAGATGTCCGACCCGAGCAACTCATGCGCGACCGCTTCGAAATAGGCCGCCGCGATCTTCCAGAATATCCTGGGTTGGCGGTCCGCCTGTCTGGCCGCAAATCCGAGGCTGAGCTCCTTCATTTTTTTGGCTGCCTGCGGTGCCTTACCCTTCATGATTTGAAGCACCGATTGATCCATGACAGCGCGAGCACCATCATCGTAATTGCGGGGCTCCGCTGTCGTCGCCAGTTCCGGCTCCAGCCAGCGCCACTCAAGCGGCCACAAGTCAGCCGGATGAATGCGGTCGGCCCGCACCAATTCCTGCACATCACGGTATTGGGGGAAAAGCGAAACGGGTGACACGGGCTTGTCGGCCAGCACACCTTCAAGATACTCGGTCAGCGCAAAACTGGCGCGTTCGATTTTTCCGGCAGCGTCCTGGCTGCATTGCTCAGGTTGCTGCACAAATTTCTGTACCGCAGCTTCCATCGCCCGCAACACCAAGGCTGGCCCCGCAAGGCCCACCATTTCAAGCGCGCCCACGGCCTGATGCAGTTGCTGCCGTGCGATGCGCAACTGGCTGGCGTCAAGCGCCGCAAGATCGGACCCACGCGCGGCTTCTGCGTCCCGCACAAAACGCTTCAGCGCTTTGGCAGCACCGTCCAGCGACTTGCGAAGTTCGTCAAGTACCCAGGCCAGGGGGCCCAGGTCATTGACAGCGAGGTCGAGCTCGGCAGCTGTTGAGTTCGGGACGTTGGATTGCATAGATAACGGGCCGGTTCAGGAATCGGTGTCAAGGGCGAAAGCTGCGTTCAGCGCACGACAAGCTGGCATCAGGCGATCTTGAATCGGGACACCGACTGGCGAAGCTCTTCGGCCATGCGGGAAAGGTCTCGCACCTGCTGTGCCGTGGAACGGGTACCTTCTCCCGTTTGCTCCGTCACCGCGAAAATGTGCTGAATATTGCCGGCCACCACGTTCGCCGATGCGGCTTCGCGGGAGGCGGAGTTTGAAATTTGCTCAATCAGGTCAGCAAGCCGGCGTGACACCTGGTCAATCTCGGTCAGCGCGGTACCCGCGTTATCGGACAGCTTGGCCCCTTCAACCACACCCTGCGTGGAGCGTTCCATAGCGGCCACGGCATCCTGCGTGTCGGTCTGAATTGCTTTCACCAGGGCCGAAATCTGGCGCGTAGCATCTGCGGAACGTTCAGCCAGTCGCTGCACCTCTTCCGCAACCACGGAGAAGCCTCGTCCGGCTTCACCGGCCGACGCGGCTTGAATGGCGGCGTTCAGTGCCAGCACGTTGGTCTGTTCGGTAATGTCTGAAATCAGTTCGGTAATTTCACCAATCTCCTGCGAGGACTCACCAAGTCGCTTGATCCGCTTGGAGGTTTCCTGAATCTGGTCGCGGATGGAGTTCATACCGCCGATGGCGTTCTGCACAGCCTGCAGGCCGGATTCGGCGGCGGTCAGCGATTGGCGCGCCACCTGGGAAGATTCCTGCGCCTGTGTGGACACCTCGTTAATTCGGGATGCCATGTCAAGCACTGACTGGCCGGTTTCACGAATCTCGCGCAGCTGCTCAGTGGACGCTGCCAGCAGTTCGGTAGAGGTACTTTCCACCTGGGCCGTCGTTTGCGCAACGCGGGTCGCCGTGTTCTGTACGTTACCCACCAGCTGCCGCAACTCTTCCACCGTGTAGTTCACCGAGTCGGCGATAGCGCCGGTAATGTCCTCGGTCACAGTCGCTTCCTGCGTCAAGTCACCTTCAGCCACTGTCTGCAACTCGTTCATCAACCGCAAAATGGCGGCCTGGTTGGCGTCGTTGACGCGCTTGGCGTCCTGCTCTTGCCCTTTCGCTTCCTGTCGCTGGGTTTCAGCAACAGCCTGACGCTGCTTACTGTCTTCCACCTGCAGCTTGGCCAGGCCAGCTGCGCACAATAGGGCAAAGGTAGCAGCACCCGCGAGGATGGCCAGCGACAAAACGCTCAGACCGGTTTGCAGCGACAACTTGCCCTGCAAATCCTCAAGGCCACGGCGGAGGGGCTCACTGTCCGCAATAATCGAAGATTGCGCTTCACGGGCAGACACCAGGCCCTGCAAGTTACCCAAAATGGCACCAGCTTGCACACGGGTTTGCTCATAGAGCGCCATCAGGGCTTCCAGCCGCTCGCGCGTTTGCGGATCTTTGGAGCCGGCCAGGCGCAACTCGGGGCTGCCTTCCTGCAAACCCTGCGCAATTTCCTTGAACGAGTTCAAATCCTTGCCCAGCAGGAACACGGCTTCAGGGCTCACGCCCTCCATGGTCAGGAACTCATTGGCAGACTTACCAATCCGCTGGGTCAACATCACCAGCTGACCGGATGCCGAAATTTCAGCCGGCGCCGCATTCTGCTGGAGTTTGAGTGACGAAACAGTTTCTGCAATTTCCAGCAAATCCGAAGACTGGCGGTTAATGGTGCGCAGGGCGTTGCCCACCTGGGTCAGAATATTTTGCTGACCCATCACGGTTTTCGCGTTCTTTTCAGCGCGCTCCATGAAAGGCGTGACCTTTTCCACGTCAGATTGCAGGTCATCACTCACTGGCGCCAGACGCAGACTTTCTTCACCGGATTTCAGTCCGCGCACGGTTTTTGCCAGTACGTCAGAACTCTCACGCACGTCAGGGAAGGCCTGGGCACTGCCCACCAGCGCCTGAGACACCGATTTCGCCAGACGCTGCGACTGCATCAAAGACTGCCCGGTGGCCGCCACCTGTTGAGCCACTTTATCCGCCTGGCTCAGCGCCAGGAAAGTCACCGTACCCAGGACAGCCACCGCGACGGCGAGGAAAAACACCAGCACCCGCTGATGCTGACCGATGGTCCTGCGGCCCAATAAAGGCAGACGCAGCAGCTCTTGATTTACCGCAGGTGCGCCGTCCTCGGCGGTCGCCATGCGGCTGGGCGCGAAAGCATCGTCATTTCCACCCGGCTGCCGAATCGCTGCGGTCTGAAGCGCAGCCTGATCCATGGCTCCGGTCGCAAGAGGATCTGGCGTACCGACGGAAGCCATGTCCATGCTGTCCTCGGGCTGATCGGGCTTGGTTTTAAATAGCTTCTGGATATTTTCAATAACAGACATGGTGAGCCTTCCGGGAGAGAAACAGTGTGCGCTATGCGCCTATCGTCAAAAAATGCGCTTGCTGGGCAAGCAACTGAAGGTTGATTTCCTGCCAGGTCGCACCATTAAGGTCAACGTACTGGTTGCCAAAGAAATCGGGCGCGTCGGGCGCTTTTTCGGAAAAATCACTGAACGCCTCCTGATTGCGCAGCCCGGACAGCTTGTCGATCAGCAATGCGCAGTTAACTTCCAGGGCACTGTTGAGTGCAACAAGCCTGGAATCCGTGCGTGCAAGCTCGTTTTTGGGAGGGGGTGCTTTGCCGCTGACGTAACTCGCCAGATCCACGACACCAAACAGGCCGCCGCGCAAATTGGCAACACCGGCGAACCAGGCTTGCGTATACGGAACAGGCTGCGTACTGACCCACGGGAAAATTTCACCGGATTGGCTCAGGGGAAACAGGTATTTCTTCCCGCCAGCCTCCACGGCCAGCCAGGACGCGGCAACGCCTTGCGTCCGCGCAATCTGCAACCTGTCGGCCAGCCGGGTTTGTAGCTCTCTAAGTGCTTGTCTGTTCGCCATGCTTTGGTTTTACGCCGTAAATCAGCCAAGGGCCTTGATTTTGGCCATCAGCTCATCAGCATCCACAGGCTTGGTGATGTAGTCGCGGGCGCCCTGCCGCATGCCCCAGACACGGTCAGTTTCCTGGTTCTTGCTGGTGCACATCATGATGGGGATATCCGAGTACAACGGGTCGCGCGTGATGGCGCGCGTCAGCTGGAACCCGTTTTGCCCCGGCATCACCACATCCATCAGGATCAGTTCGGGCTTGTCTTCCGCCAGGCGGCGAAATGCATCCTCTGCATTTTCAGCAGTTTTGACGGTGAAACCATTTTTGACCAGCAGATCGGTCAAGAACATCAATTCGGTTTTGGAGTCGTCAACTACCAGTATTTTCTTGATTGCCATCACACTACTCCTTGTTTAGCGCTGCCGAGATCCTGTACGGTCTGCAGCAGCTGATCTTTTGTAAAAGGTTTGGTCAGGTAGTCTTGCGAACCCACCATACGACCCCGCGCCTTGTCGAAAACGCCGTCTTTTGAGGACAGCATGACGATCGGGACGCCAGCAAACTTTGCGTTGCGCTTGATAATCGCACAGGTTTGATAGCCATCCAGGCGGGGCATCAAAATGTCGCAGAAAATCAGGTTGGGTTCGTAGTCGTTGACCTTGGACAGGGCATCAAACCCGTCTTCGGCCAACAATACCTCATGCCCCCCCTGCTTCAGGAATATCTCGGCGCTGCGCCGAATGGTATTGCTGTCATCGATGACCAAAACCTTCAGTCCGGAACTGGGAATACTCACTGCCTATGCTCCTCATGTTGCAGGCCCTCGGCAAATGCCGGCCTGCGATTGTCCAGGCAAGTGCCTAAGACGCTTAAATCTGAACCATTTCAAAGTCTTCCTTGCGGGCTCCGCATTCGGGACAGGTCCAGTTCATGGGCACTTGCGCCCACGGCGTCCCGGCGGCAATCCCGTGTTCGGGCGCACCGGCAGCTTCGTCGTAAATCCACCCACAAATTAAACACATCCACGTCATTGATTGAGTCACAGCTTAAGTTGCCTTCGAATAGAATGCAACAATTGTATCGAGGCGGCGTTGCTTATTCGCGTACAAGGCAAAATCGCAGCCTATGGCAAACCCCAAAAATCCTCAACTGGACAGCCGACAACTCCAAATCGAGGATACCGACGCATCGCCGGCTTGCGTCATGACATTCAACGCCAACGACCCCAGCGGAGCGGGCGGATTGACTGCTGATATTGCATCGATCACTTCTGCCGGAGCCCACGCGCTGGCAGTTGTAACAGGCGCTTATGTGCGCGACACGGCCGAAATTTTCGACCATTTTTCATTCGACGAAGAGGCCGTAACCGACCAGGCCCGCTCGGCGCTGGAAGACATGGCGGTATCCGCCATCAAGGTCGGGTTTGTCGGCAGCCCCGAGAACATCAGCACCATTGCCGAGATCGCCTCGGACTATGCCGATGTGCCGCTGATCGCCTATATGCCCAACCTGTCGTGGTGGGAAGAAAGCGAAATCGACAGCTATCTGGACGCCTTTCGCGAGCTGATGCTGCCGCAAACCACAGTGTTGGTCGGCAACCACAGCAGCCTGTGGCGCTGGCTGCTGCCGGACTGGTCCGGGGAGCGCAATCCCTCGGCTCGGGATATTGCCAAGGCCGCCGCCGACCTGGGTGTTCCCTACACGCTGGTCACCGGAATCCCCATGCCCGACCAATTCATCGACAACGTGCTGGCCACGCCGCAAGCCGTGCTTTACAGCGAGAAATTCGAACGTTTCGAGGCGGTCTTTGCCGGTGCAGGTGATACGCTGTCTGCGGCCCTTTGCGCATTGCTGGCCAACGGCCATGACCTGCAGGCGGCCACCTCCGAGGCACTGACTTACCTGGACCACAGCCTGGATGCCGGCTTTCATCCCGGCATGGGCAATATCGTGCCGGACCGCCTGTTCTGGGCACAGGCTGATGTCGATGAATCCGAAGACGAAACGGCTGATGCCGAGCCTGGCGATGATGCCGCCCTGGTTTTGAAGACTGAAATTGACCTGCCCCCCAATGGAACAACCAAACACTAAGCCCCCTGCCAAGCCCCTTTCCGCCGAACTCTCCCGCAACAACGCGCTGTTTGAGCGTGCCAAAAAGCTGATCCCCGGTGGCGTCAACTCCCCGGTTCGGGCCTTCAAGGCGGTAGGCGGCACACCCCGTTTTATCCAGCGCGCACAGGGCGCCTACTTCTGGGATGTGGACGGCCAGCGTTATATCGACTACATCGGTTCCTGGGGTCCCATGATCCTGGGCCACGGCCATCCGGCGGTCGTTGAAGCCGTGCAAAAAGCCGTGCTGGAAGGCTTTTCCTACGGCGCACCGACCGAGCGTGAAGTGGAGCTCGCCGAGGAAATCGTGCGCCTTGTGCCTTCGCTCGAGATGGTGCGCCTGGTCAGCTCAGGCACCGAGGCAGCCATGAGCGCGATCCGCCTGGCGCGCGGCGCCACGGGCCGCAGCAAGATCATCAAATTCGAAGGCTGCTACCACGGTCATGCCGACGCCCTGCTGGTCAAGGCCGGTTCAGGCCTGGCCACTTTCGGCAACCCGACCAGCGCCGGCGTGCCGCCCGAAGTGGTGCAGCACACCCTGGTGCTCGAATACAACCACCTCACCCAGCTCGAAGAAGCCTTCGCGCTGCACGGCAAGGACATCGCCTGCCTGATGATCGAGCCGATCGCCGGCAACATGAACTTTGTGCGTGCCAGCGTGCCCTTCATGAAGCGCTGCCGCGAACTGTGTACGCAGCACGGTGCCCTGCTCGTGTTCGACGAGGTCATGACCGGCTTTCGCGTGGCGCTGGGTGGCGCCCAGAGCGTTTACGCCCGCAGCATTCCCGGCTTCAAGCCCGACATGACGGTCATGGGCAAGGTGATAGGCGGCGGCATGCCGCTGGCCGCCTTTGGTGGCACGCGCGCCGTGATGGAGCAACTGGCACCGCTGGGCCCGGTCTACCAGGCCGGCACGCTATCAGGCAATCCTGTGGCCACCGCCTGTGGTCTGGCAACCTTGCGCGAGATCGCCAAACCCGGCTTTTACGAAGCACTGGGCGCCCGAACCCGCAGCCTGGTCACCGGCCTCACGCAGGCTGCCGGCAAGGCCGGTGTGCCGTTTTGCGGTGACAGCGAAGGCGGCATGTTCGGCTTTTTCCTGCTCGGCCAATTACCGCAGAACTACGCCACGGTCATGATGACCGACAGCCCTGCGTTCAATCGCTTCTTTCATGCGATGCTGGACAGCGGGGTGTATTACGCGCCGGCGCTATATGAAGCAGGCTTTTTGAGTTCGGCGCATACGGACGCGGACATCGAAGCGACGGTGGCGGCTGCGGCCAGGTTCTTCGCCGCCGGCTAAGGCAGCGCCCTGACCATATATTGCAGTATTCGGGCTTCAGCCCAATCAGGGCGGGCGCGAGCAGCTATTAAATCAATAGCGGCCGTACATTGATGCAGGGTTCAAGGTGCGGAAGTGTTCTTGCGCCGCCTCTGGCCTGTTCACCCAAAAGGGAAAAGGGACGCGTTATGCTATCAATTTGATAGCTGTTCGCGCCCATTCCCATTGGGCTATCGATCAAAAACCCTTAAAACGTGACTTAATGCCGGAAGTGCCGGACCCCGGTCAGCACCATCACCACTTCGCGCTCGTCGGCTGCCGCGATAACCTCGTCGTCCCGCATGCTGCCACCGGGCTGGATCACGCAGGTCGCGCCGGCGTCCACCACCACGTCGAGGCCGTCGCGGAAAGGGAAAAAAGCGTCGCTCGCCACTGCTGAGCCCTGCAGCGTCAGCCCGCCGTTGGCGGCCTTGATGGAGGCGATGCGAGCCGAATCGATGCGGCTCATCTGGCCGGCGCCGACGCCCAGTGTCATGCCGTCCTTGCAAAAGATGATGGCGTTGGACTTGACGTACTTCGCAACCTTCCAGGCAAACAGCATGTCATGCAGCTGCTCCTGCGTCGGCTGCAGCTTGCTGACGACTTTCAGGTCGCCGATGGCCAATTCGTGGTTGTCTGCGGTCTGCATCAACAGGCCCGAGCCAACGCGCTTGACGTCCATCAGGTTGCGGCCCTGCTTCCAGGCCGTGTCGCCGCCGGGCGGCAGGTCAATCTGCAAAATCCGCACGTTGACCTTGGTCTTGAACACTTCCAGCGCTTCGGGTGTGAAGGCAGGCGCCATCAGCACTTCGACAAACTGCTTGGAAATCTGCTGTGCGGCGCGCTCGTCGAGCGGGCAATTGAGGGCGATGATGCCGCCGAAGGCCGAAGTCGGGTCGGTCTTGAAGGCCTTGCTGTAGGCTTCAAGGCCGTCCTTGCCCACCGCCACGCCGCAAGGGTTGGCGTGCTTGACGATCACGCAGGCGGCGCCGTCCTTGATGAGGTCAAAACTCTTGACGCATTCCCAGGCGGCGTCGGCGTCGGCGATGTTGTTGTATGAGAGCTCTTTGCCCTGCAATTGTTTGGCCGTTACCAGCGAGCCGGGTGCGGGATACAGATCGCGGTACAGCGCAGCTTGCTGGTGCGAGTTTTCGCCGTAACGCAGGTCCTGCACTTTCACGAAACGCCCGTTGGCCTGGCCGGGGAACATACCGTGACTGCCGTCGGCCTGGATGCCTGAGAGATAGTCGCTGATCGCGCCGTCGTACTGGCTGATGCGGTTGAATGCCGCTACCGACAAGGCGAACTTGGTCTTGTCGGTCAGTTTGCCGCCGGTTTTCAATTCGGCCAGCACACCTTCATACTGCGAGGCATCGGTCAGCACGCCGACATCCTTCCAGTTCTTGGCCGCCGACCGCACCATCGCGGGGCCGCCGATGTCGATGTTTTCAATCGCGTCTTCCAGCGTGCAGCCGGGCTTGGCGACCGTCGACTCAAACGGATAAAGATTGACCACGAGCAAGTCGATGGTGTCAATGCCGTGGGTTGTCAGCGCCGCCATGTGCTCCGGCACATCGCGGCGGGCCAAAAGGCCGCCGTGAATCTTCGGGTGCAAGGTCTTGACGCGACCGTCGAGCATTTCCGGAAACCCGGTGTGATCGGCGACTTCGGTCACCGGGAGCCCGGCGTCAGCCAGCAGCTTGGCCGTGCCGCCCGTGGACAGCAGCTTGATGCCCAGGGCATGCAGCGCCTGCGCGAATTCGAGGATGCCGGTTTTGTCCGAAACGGAAATCAGTGCGTTCATTTTTGTCTTCTCTAAAGAGGATGGCCGGCGAAAGGGCCGGACCATGGGAGCGTGTTTTTTTATTTGATGAGCTTGTGCTCAACCAGCTTCTTGCGCAGGGTGTTGCGGTTCAGGCCCAGCCATTCGGCGGCGCGCGACTGGTTTTGCTCGGCATGCTGCATGACAACTTCCAGCAGCGGTTTTTCCACCACCTTGACCATCATTTCGTACATGCCGTCGGGCTCGGTGCCACGCAGGTCCTTGAAATAGCCTTCCAGGCTGGTGCGTACGCACTCTTCGATATGTTTTTTGCTCATGCAGCAGCTTCTTCCTGATTTTCCTGATTTTTATCTTTGTTCGCCCGTGCCTGCACAGGCACGCCCTCGTCATCAACCTCGACGGCAGCAGCCGGAATCCGGTCCATCTGCGCCCCCAGCCCTTCAAAAAAAGCACTCACCGCCTTCAGTTGCGCTTCGCAGTCTTCCAGCAGGTTCATCTGCGCGCGAAACGCCTCACCACCGGGCAAGGTCTTCACATACCAGCCGATGTGTTTGCGCGCCGTCCGCACGCCGGTGTATTCACCGTACAAATCGTAGTGGTCACGCAAATGGTCCAGCAGCAGGCGTTCAACTTCCGCCACCAGCGGTGGCGCAAGATGCGTGCCGCTTGAAAGGAAATGTGAAATCTCGCGAAAAATCCACGGACGCCCCTGCGCAGCGCGGCCAATCATCACGGCATCGACACCGGTATACGCCAGCACATCACGCGCTTTTTCAGGGCTGGTGATATCGCCGTTGGCTACCACCGGAATGCGCAGCGCGGCTTTCACGGCGGCAATTGTGTCGTACTCGGCATGGCCTTTGTAGCCCTGCTCGCGCGTGCGGCCGTGCACGGTGATCATCTGCACGCCGGCACTTTCGGCGGCACGGGCAATCGCCAGGGCGTTCTTTTCAGCCTGGCACCAGCCCGTGCGCATCTTGAGCGTGACCGGCACATTGCGCGGTGCGCAGGCGGCCACCACCGCATCCACGATCTGCAGCGCCAGGGGTTCGTCCTGCATCAGCGCCGAGCCCGCCCACTTGTTGCAGACCTTCTTGGCCGGGCAGCCCATGTTGATGTCGATGATCTGCGCGCCGCGGTCGATGTTGTAGGCGGCGGCCTCGGCCATCATCTGCGCGTCGGTACCGGCAATCTGCACGGCGATCGGTGCGGCCTCACCTTCGTGGTTCGCACGGCGCGAAGTCTTCAGCGTATCCCACAGGTCGCGGCGAGAGGTCACCATTTCGCTGACCGCATAGCCCGCACCGAGCTTCTTGCTGAGCTGGCGGAACGGCCTGTCCGTGACACCAGCCATGGGCGCGACAAACAGGTTGTTCGCCAAAGCGTAAGGGCCGATGTTCATGGGAAGTGAGCGCTGCGAGGTTGCTGAAAAAGGAGGCACGATTGTACCTGCCCAAAATTTCAGCAATTGAAATTTGCACACGGAGTTGTAAGCGTCTTCCTGACAGGGTGGCTGGCCCGTCATGCCTATACTCAAATAGATATATGGAAGCCTGGATTCACCGCCTGATAGAACTTTTGGCCCTGCCCGAATACGGCTTGAGCACGGTGTTTGTGGTTTCCTTCATCTCGGCCACGCTGTTGCCGCTGGGCTCGGAGCCGGTGGTCTTCGGCCTGGTCAAGCTCAACCCCGCCATGTTCTGGCCCGCTGTGCTGGTAGCAACTGCGGGCAACACGCTGGGCGGTGCGCTCGACTGGTGGATGGGTTACGGCGCCCACAAGGTGGTGGACAAATACCAGCATTCATCGCATCACGGCCGTGCGGTCCGATGGCTGGAGAAACTCGGCCCCAAGGCCTGCCTGCTGGCCTGGTTGCCGGTGGTCGGAGACCCGCTGTGCGCGGTCGCGGGTTGGCTCAAGTTTCCGTTCTGGCCCTGCCTGGCTTACATGGCGGTCGGCAAATTTTTGCGCTACTTTTTGATGACCGGCAGCCTGATCTGGGCCTTTCCCGGCGTGGTGACCGGATAGGCACCAGAAGAAGAATCAGAAGAAGGATCAGAAGCGTTCGTGTGGCAGCAGGTAGCGCCACTGACCGGGTTGCAGCTGGCTCATCGCCACACGGCCGATACGCAGCCGTTTCATGCCTAGCACCTGCAGGCCGACGCTCTCGCACATGTAGGCAATCTGCCCCGGGACTTCACCCTTGAGGGCAAAGCGCAAGCGCTTTTCGCTTTGCCAGCTCACCTTGGCCGGCGGCAACAAAACACCCTTGAAGGTAAACCCGTGGTCCACCCGGTTCAGCCGGTCCAGCCCGCCGGGTTTGATGTCACCGCTGACATCGACGATCACTTCGTGTTCCATCACGCGGGCATCTTCACGCAGCTTGCGCACCACGCGCCAGTCCTGCGTCAGCACGACCAATCCGCTGGCAGGTGTTGCCAGCGGCGTCACCAGTTCCACCGTGGAGAAATGCTTCTTGAGCGGCCGGATGCCAGAGCGGTCGTCAGGCGATTGTGTGGCGGCCGACAGCAACCGGGCCACCTGCGCCGCGCCGCCATCGGAACTCGCGTCCTGGCCAGCCGGCTTGTGCAGCAGCAAAGTCACCGGTGTCATCGCCAGCAGGCTCGCATCCTTGTCCAGCACGATGGCCTGGCCCGACACCCGGAACTGGGGCTCTTCGACAGTCACCCCGTCAACAGTGACCCAGCCGCCTTCGATGTACTGCTCGGCTTCGCGGCGTGAACAGGACAGCATTTCAGCCAGGCGTTTGGCAAGGCGAACGGGTTCTGTCATCGCGGCGTGGCCTTCATGGCGGGTCAAGCGTGGATGAGAAATCAGCCTTGGGCCGCCACCACACCGATTTCCACGTGGTACTGCGGCGCCGCCAGGCGCGGGCTCATGACCGTGGCACGTGCGGGCGTGGCGCCGGGCACCACCCAGGTTTCCCAGGCACGGTTCATTTCACCGAAGCTGTCCATATCGGTCAACCAGATGGTGGCGCTGAGCAGAAGCGACTTGTCGCTGCCGGCTGCTGCCAACAGGCGGTCGATATTGGCCAGGATGCTGAGGGTCTGTTCGTATACGCCGGAGCCGGCGTCGTTGCCGGCCACCTGGCCTGCCAGGTAAACGGTTTTGTTATGGATAACGGCCTGGGACATGCGTGGGCCGGTTTCGATGCGCTGGATGGACATGGTGTTCTCTTTCTTTCTCAAAGCGAGGGTTTCGGGGGGGATGGCCTGCTCTGGCAAGCCGGTAACGGGGCCGCCACCCGATGGTGCGGATCGTTCGTGAGGTATTGTGGCGCGACTTCTTCCATGATGCCGCCACCGTGATGTCCAGGCCTCGCAGTAAATCGGCCCCAGGTTACCCGGGGGCCCTGGCAACTCAGCTGCTGAACAGGAAGTTCATCACGTCGCCATCCTTGACGACGTATTCCTTGCCTTCACTGCGCATCTTGCCGGCATCTTTGGCGCCCTGCTCGCCTTTGTAGGCGATGAAATCGGCAAACGCAATCGTCTGGGCGCGGATGTAGCCCTTTTCAAAATCGGTGTGAATGACGCCCGCGGCTTGCGGACCGGTGTCGCCCACGTGGATGGTCCAGGCGCGCACTTCCTTCACGCCCGCGGTGAAATAGGTCTGCAGGCCCAGCAGCTTGTATGCCGCCAGGATGAGGCGGTTGAGCCCCGGCTCATCCTGGCCGATCTCCGCGAGGAACATCTTTTTGTCCTCTTCCTCCATGTCGGCCATCTCGGCTTCCATCTTGGCGCAGATCGCCACGACCGGCGCCTTTTGCTCTGCCGCGTAAGCCTTGAGGCGGTCCAGGAAGGGGTTGTTCTCAAAACCGTCCTCGGCCACGTTGGCCACAAACATGGCCGGCTTGGCGGTGATCAGGAAAAACTGGCCGAGCAGCGGCAGTTCCTCCTTGCTGAAGTCCACAGTGCGCACCGGTTTGCCTTCATTGAGCGCGGCCTGGCATTTCTCCAGGATGGCAACCAGCTTGACAGACTCCTTGTCGCCCGAGCGGGCCGTCTTGGTCACGCGGTGCAGGGCTTTTTCAACTGCTGCCAGGTCGGCCAGACAAAGCTCCGTCTGGATGACTTCGATGTCGGAAATCGGGTCCACCTTGCCGGCAACGTGGATCACGTTGTCATCTTCAAAGCAACGCACCACATTGACTGTGGCGTCGGTTTCGCGGATATGGGCCAGGAACTTGTTGCCCAGTCCCTCGCCCGTACTGGCGCCCGCCACCAGGCCTGCAATGTCCACAAACTCGACGATCGCCGGAACAATGCGTTCAGGCTTGACGATTTCAGCCAATTGCGCCAACCTCGGGTCGGGCACTTCCACGATGCCAACATTGGGCTCAATGGTGCAAAAGGGGTAGTTTTCAGCCGCGATCCCCGCTTTGGTCAACGCATTGAAAAGGGTGGATTTACCGACGTTAGGCAAGCCTACAATGCCGCACTTCAAACTCATGAGAAACCTTCAAAAACAGGCTGAGAAGTGTATTCGATGCGCGCCCGGCCGGGGTTGGAGCGCTTTGTGGCAGGCATTCGCCATCTTTGTGGTGGCCGGTTTTTTGGGTGCTCTGGCGCATCCTGCGCAGGCCCAGCCCATCGTGGCTTTAAACGACGCCAAGCCGACCCTGGACGTGGCAGCGGCGAGTTTGACATGGATTGACAGCGACGGCCAGGCCGGCATCGACCAATTGGCCGGCGGCCATCCAGGGGCCTTGTTCGTCTCCTCGGTTGCCGATACGGTGCATTCGCTTGGCCCGCACGCGGCGCTCTGGCTGCATTACCGTTTTGCCAGGTCATCCGGCTCGCGCCAGGACTGGTTGCTTGAGTTTCCCCTGCCCCTGCTGGACCTGGCGACGGTGTACCAGCGTGCACCGTCGGGAGGGTGGATTGCCGAAACTGCCGGGGACACCGTGCCTGTCTCCAGCTGGCCGGAACCCGGCCGTTACGGGCATTTCCGCCTGAACCTGCCGGACAACGGCGTGCATGACGTGTATGTGCGCATACAGCACCAGACGGAGGTCAGCATTCCGGTTCGGGTCAGCACGCGAGGCAACCTGACGCAGCGACTTCAGCTGGAATACCTCGCGATTGGCGTGGTATTCGGCGCACTGGTGCTGTTGATCATTGCCTGCGTTGTCCAGAGCTGGGTTTACAGCGACCGGGCCTATGGGTGGTATTCCGTGTACGCCGTCATCATGGCCCTCGTCGTAGCGGCGTGGACGGGAGTGGCAGGCCATTTTCTCTGGGGCAACTTCAGCACCTGGAACAACATGGCGCAGGGCTTCCTCGCCATCCTGGGCGGCGGCTCGGCGCTGCTGGTCGTGCATCACCTGTGCGGCACCGGTTCACGCCACAAGTGGTTTGAGCGGCTGGCCTACTGGACAGGCATGGCCGGAGCGCCGCTGGCGCTGGCCTATCTCGTGCTGGAGCGCGGCTTGGGCATAGGCCTCCTCGGGACTTACCTGGTTGCCGTTGTTGCACTGGGAACAAGCCGGGCCTACATGACGTGGCGACGCCACGATGTCGTGGGTTTCTGGGTACTGGCGGCTTTTTCCCCGCTGGGGCTGGTCACGCTCCTCACCGTCACCAGCATCCTGGGCCTGTTTTCCCTGTCGTGGCTGTCTCATTACGGCCTGATGGCAGCGCTGACCATTGAGGTGCCCCTGCTGCTGGTGGCGCTGAACACGCGCTCACATGAGCGCCACGCAGTGGAAGCGCGCGAGCAGGCCATGTCCAGCCAGGACGCCCTCACCGGCCTGCTCGCCGCACATCTTTTCCACGACCGCTTCAAGCAGGTGGTCAGCCGGGCGCAGCGCCACAAAGAGCCGGCGGCTGTGGTGTACATCGAGCTGGTCAACTACCGGTATATCAAGAAAACCTGGGGCACAGCGGTGGCCGAGCAAAGCCTGCTGCGAAGCGTGATCAAGTTGCGCCGGCTTCTGCGCGATGTCAACACCGTGGGGCGCATCGACGAGGCGCGCTTCGGCCTCATTCTTGAAGGCGTTGAATCACGCCCGCCAGTCACCGACCTGGCGGCACGCCTGATCGCGGCCGGCCTCATGCCGCTCAAGGGCCTGAAACCGGAGGTCGTTCTGCAATTTCATGTCGCGGGCGTGCTGCTGAGCGAGCGCCTTGGCAGCCACGAGGAAATTTCCACGGCCCTGGCCGACCTGCTGCACAGCATGGCGGCTCGCACCCGCCGCCCCATCCGCTTTCTCGAGCCGGAGTTGACACACCCCATGCCGCTGGACGCCGAATCAACGCTGGACAGCCTCTCAAGCGGTCCGCAGGCGCCAGAGGCGCTCCCTGCGTCCACGGCCGCCCACGCCCCGCCGCCCCTGCGGGCGGTCAAGAGTCATTCAAACTGATAACTCGCACCCACCGGCTGGCCCACCTTGAGCTGGTGGTCAATGCCCGCCAGCACAATGGCATTCATGCCGAACGTCAGCGCGCCGTTCACCCGCGCATCCTGGCGATAGGTTTGCAGCATGTCGCCCACTTCCGGGCTGCTGACAGCCGTCGCGGGATCGATATTCGGAATCGGGCAACGCGGACAGGGCTTGACCGGCTTGAGCTGGACCACGCCTTGCGCCGTGGCAACCTGCAGCACCTCAATGCGGTCCTCATCGTGCGGCGCCAGACTGTCGGCACCAGCGGCATCGCCCAGCACGATGTTTGGACGAAAGCGCTCCATGCCCACCGCAGGGGTGCCGGCAGCCACCAGCTTTTCGTTGAAATGCACCAATGAGGCTTCGCTGAGTACCAGCAACGGGTAACCGTCGCTGAACTGGTTAAGCGCTTCCACATCGCCGGTCCACTGCGGACTGCAAACCCGCTTGTGTTCGGGGTCAAACCGCACCAGGCGTGCAGCCTGGCCCAGGAAGTCGGTGAACCATTGCGCCGCGATGGCACCCATGTCATACGCCTGGACTTCGTCTTTCCAGACCTGCACGCGAACGGGCTCTTCCACCTGGTCCAGCGCAATGTGAAGGGCCAGCATGCCGGGCGCACGCAGCACCATGTCGTGGTGCCTCAGCTGGGGCCTGATCAATGCCATGCGCGGCAATTCACGCTGGGTCAGGAATTCGCCCTTGCTGTCCACCACCATCCAGGCACGGTCAAATTCCAGCCCGGTTTCAGTCAGCAGGGCTTCCTGCACCTGCACGCCGGCACAGGATTTCACCGGATACACATAAAGGCGCGAAATCACGGCCCTGAGGTCAGTAGGTGCGTCGGCCGGTAATGTTTCGTTCAATGGATCGCTCACTTTTCAAGCCTTTAGGTTCAGATGCACGGCCAGAAACCGCGCAGTAATTGTTTGCCCAAAGCACCAATTTTGCCCTGCCTCCTAAAATGGGCCATGTCCAAGACCTTTGATGTCTGTATTCGCGGCGATGGTGTGGTAGGCCGCACACTGGCCCTGCTGCTGGCGCGCGAGCGCCTGCGCGTAGCTTTGGTCACCAGGCCTGAAAGGCCGCCGGGGATGCACACCATGCCCGACGTGCGTGCTTACGCCCTCAACAGCGCGTCTCGCAGCGTGCTGGAAACCCTGCGCGCCTGGCCCGACACGGCCTTTGCCACGCCGGTGGTCGAAATGCAGGTTTGGGGAGACAACGGCGGCAAGCTGGATTTCACGGCGCGCAGTGTCGGCCAGGAAGCGCTGGCCTGGATTGTGGATGTCCCGGCGCTGGAGCAGCAATTGAGCCAGGCAGTTCGCTACCAGCCGCAAATCGAGACGGTGGACGCGCCTGCCAAGGCCGCGCTCAACGTGATCTGCGAAGGCCAGAAAAGCGCCAGCCGTGATGAGTTCGCCCAGATCCGGCCGGTCAACTGGACCATCAAGCCCTATCCGCAAAAGGCCGTCGCAGCACGGCTTGAGCTGGACAAGCCCCATGGCGGCATTGCCCGCCAGTGGTTTACCCACGGCGACATACTGGCTCTTTTGCCTTTATCGGGTGCCAACGGGAACTTGGCGGCGCTGGTGTGGTCTGTCCCTGTACAGCGGGCCGCCCTGCTCGAAAAAATGCCCGCGGAAGAATTTTGCAACACCCTCAAGGCCGTGTGCGGCGAAGAGACCGGTAACCTGCGCCTGACAAGCGAGCGGGCAAGCTGGCAGCTTTCCCTGTCCAGCGCCGGGCACTGGGTCGGCCCCGGCTGGGCTTTGGCGGGCGATGCGGCGCACACGGTGCACCCGCTGGCCGGTCAAGGCTTGAACCTGGGCCTGGCCGATGCGGCTTGCCTGGCCGGGGTGATTTCACAGCGTGAGTATTGGCGCGGATTGGGTGATGAAAAACTGCTGCGGCGCTACGAAAGGGCCCGCAAGGCCGACGTAGCGGCAATGGGCGCGGTCACCGACGGTTTGCATGGCATTTTTGCGCAAACCGATGGGCGCTGGCAGGCCCTGCGCAATTGGGGCATGAAGGGGTTTGAGCGAAGCGGTTTGCTCAAGGCCTGGCTGACGCGGCAAGCCGCGGGTTTATGAATGACTGAGAAACAGACTGGAACTTAAATGAAAATAGTGAAATTGATCGGTCTGCTCAGTCTGGCGGCGTTCAGCCTGGTTCCTGTTTTTGCGCAGGAAGCCGTCATCCGCAAAAACCTGTCAGAGAAATTTCCGGCTTTTGCAAAAATCGATGAAGTCACCAAAACACCGATGGGCGGCCTCTATGAGGTACGTATTGGCTTCGAAATTTTCTATACCGACGAGCAAGGTAACTACCTGTTGCAGGGTCAACTTCTCGATGTAAAAAACAAAAAAAACCTGACCGAGGAACGCATCGGGAAACTCAGTGCAGTCGATTTCGACAAACTCCCTTTGAAGGACGCTTTCAAGATTGTTCGCGGTGAGGGGAAACGCAGGCTGGCGGTGTTTGAAGACCCAAATTGCGGCTACTGCAAACACTTCGAACGGGACCTGACCACCGTCGACAACGTCACCGTTTATCTCTTCCTGTACCCCGTGCTCGGACCGGACTCCGTCGCCAAGTCGCGCCACATCTGGTGTGCCAAGGACAAGGCGAAGTCATGGAACGACTGGATGCTGCGCAACACCGTGCCTGCGGCTGCCGAATGCGACATCTCGGCCATCAAGCGAAACCGCGAGTTTGGCCAAAAATACAATATCACCGGCACGCCCACCCTGATTTTTGCTGACGGATCCCGCGCGCCAGGCGCGGTCAGCGCCCAGGAAGTCGAAAAAATGCTGCTCAGTGCAAAAACTCCCTGAAAATGGGCCAGAAGGCCCTGTTTAGATACAAAATCGACCTCCAGCCCGCACACCACCTGCGCGAGCAGCTCCTTTTTTGATAGCATTTACAGCCCGATCGACTTGATCCGTCGGGCGCCCCCATGCAGCTGGCGGCAGACGTGGGGTATTCTTTGCGCAAGATGCCAGGCACCCCTAAAAACACTTCCTCCCCCCTTCACTACCGCGTCGAAACAGACGTTCTGCACGCCCACCTCTTTCGCGTGACCCTCACGATCGCACAGCCTGACGCTTTGCAAAGGGTCTCGCTGCCTGTGTGGATCCCCGGCAGTTACCTGGTGCGGGAATTCTCCAAAAACCTGCAGAACCTGGAGGCTCGCCAAACGGTACGAACACC
The DNA here is from genome assembly GCF_056403595.1 of Polaromonas sp. P2_G11. Classification (NCBI taxonomy): domain Bacteria; kingdom Pseudomonadati; phylum Pseudomonadota; class Betaproteobacteria; order Burkholderiales; family Comamonadaceae; genus Polaromonas; species Polaromonas sp. P2_G11. The sequence continues at coordinate 673,234 of NZ_JBFUFE010000001.1, forward strand.
GCTTCGTGCCGAACAGCTCGATAAATGCACCTGGCAGATTCAGTGCTCGCCTGCCAAACCGCTGGTGCTGCGCTATGAGGTGTATGCCTGCGACAACTCCGTGCGCAGCGCCTGGCTGGATTCCCATCGCGGCTTTTTCAACGGCACCAGCCTGTGCCTGAAAGTGCAGGGCCAGGAAAAAGCCGCGCATGTGCTGGAGATCCTCACACCGAAAGCCGCCAAGGGCTGGTCACTGGCCACAGGGCTCAGGCCGCAGGCAGTCAACAAGCATGGGTTTGGTACCTACCTGGCGGCCGATTACGACGAACTGGTGGACTGCCCCGTGGAAATGGGCGCTTTCTGGAGCGGTACTTTTACGGCGCGCGGCGTGCCGCACCGCATGGTGGTCGCGGGCGCGGCCCCGAGCTTCGACGGCGCAAGGCTGCTGGCGGACACCCAGAAGATTTGCGAAACGGAGATCCGTTTCTGGCATGGTGCGAAAAAGCCTCCCTTCAAGAGTTACCTCTTCATGCTGAACGCGGTGGACGAAGGCTACGGCGGACTCGAGCACCGCAACTCGACTGCACTGATCTGCAACCGGAAGGACTTGCCGCGCCTGGGTGAATCCCGCACGGCAGAAGGCTACACCACGCTGCGCGGCCTCATCAGCCACGAATATTTCCATACATGGAATGTCAAGCGGCTGCGTCCCGCGGAGTTTGAACACTACGACTACGGCGCCGAGAATTACACCGGGCTGTTGTGGTTTTTCGAGGGCTTCACCAGTTACTACGACGACCTGTTGCTGCGCCGCGCCGGCCTGCTGGACAACGCCGGCTACCTCAAGCTGCTCAACAAGACCATCAACCAGGTCATGCAGACCCCGGGCCGGCTGGTTCAATCCGTCGCCCAGGCGAGCTTCGATGCCTGGGTGAAGTATTACCGGCAGGATGAAAATACGCCCAACGCCACCGTGAGCTACTACACCAAGGGAGCGCTGGTGGCGCTGTGTTTTGATCTGACGCTTCGGGCAGAAGGCGGAGCTGCCGGGGGCGCGACACTGGACAACGTGATGCGCGCACTCTGGCAACGCTGCAAAGCCGGCCCCCTGCGCGAGACAGATTTTGCAGAGGAGCTTGCAGCCGCAGGACACCGCCCGTTTGCCACCGAGCTGGCCCAATGGGTGCACGGACGCGAAGAACTTCCGCTCAAGGCCTTGCTGGAACAGCATGGCGTGACAGTCGCCGAAGAACCTGCGCAACTGGCTCAGCGGCTGGGATTACGCGCCAGCGAAAACCAGGGCGTGGTGCAGGTCAAGACCGTGCTGCGCGGCGGCGTTGCCGAGCATGCCGGGTTTGCGGCGGGAGATGAATGGCTGGCGGTGGAACCCATTGCCACAGGCGCACGGGAGCCGGAGGGCGGTTGGCGCATGAACCGGCTCGATGACCTGCTGCACTACGCAGGCACGGCCAAAAAAGTCATTGCCCTGGTCGCACGCGACAAACGCCTGCTGCGGCTGGAGCTGCCCATGCCGCCCGCGCTGACCACCTGGCGCCTGGCGGTGCGGGATGCCGCGCTGATGGACCAATGGCTCGGCCAGAAAACCTGACCCGGCCTGGCGCGACTCACCTCTTCGGAAGGTCATTCGCCCTTGAATACCGCGGGATGCTTTTCAAGAAAAGCCGTCACGCCTTCCATGTAATCGTGGCTGCGTCCCAGGGCCGCCTGCATGTCGCGTTCCGCATCGAGTTGCTGATGCAGCGTGCGCGTGGCGCCTTCGCGCATCTGCCGGGTAAAGCTGTTCAGGGCCTGGGGGCGGTTGAGCGTGAGGATGCCCACAGCACCATCGATGGCATACAGAACGGTGGGATCGGCAGCGGAGCCGGTATGGGAAGCAGTCATGGCAGCAGTCTCCTGTTCCCGAATCTAGCATTGCGGCAAGCCATTGGCAGCCATGAGCCCGTGGCATCATTGCCGGACGCATTTTCAGCCAAAGGACCTATTTCATGTCTTCCACGACCTACGAAACCATTGAAACCCGCACCGAAGGCCCGGACAGCCGCAAGGTGGGTATCGTCACGCTGAACCGGCCCAAGCAACTCAATGCCCTGAACGACCAGCTCATGGACGAACTGGGCCGGGCGCTCAAGGCGTTTGATGCTGATGACACCGTCGGCTGCATCATCCTGACCGGCAGCGAAAAGGCCTTTGCCGCAGGCGCCGACATCGGCGCCATGGCCACCTACAGTTTTGCCGACGTTTACAACAACGATTACATCACCCGCAACTGGGAGCAAATCCACAGCATCCGCAAGCCGGTGATTGCTGCCGTCAGCGGCTTTGCGCTGGGCGGCGGCTGCGAGCTCGCAATGATGTGCGACTTCATCATTGCTGCCGACAACGCAAAGTTCGGCCAGCCTGAAATCAAGCTGGGCATCATTCCCGGTGCTGGCGGCACGCAGCGCCTGCCCCGTGCCGTGGGCAAGGCCAAAGCCATGGACATGACCCTGACGGGCCGCATGATGGATGCCCAGGAGGCAGAGCGTTCAGGCCTGGTCAGCCGTGTGGTGCCGCTGGAAAAGCTCATGGACGAAGCCCTGGGCGCCGCGCTGATGATCTGCAGCTACGGCCAGACCAGCGTCATGGCCGCCAAGGAAGCCCTCAACCGGGCATTTGAAAGCGGCCTCAGCGACGGCGTGATGTTCGAAAGGCGCCTGTTCCATTCGCTGTTTTCCACCGAAGACCAAAAAGAAGGCATGGACGCCTTCGTCAACAAACGAAAACCGGTTTTTAAACACAGGTGAGCCCCACCAGTAGGGGCCGCGGGTCCGGCTTCGCCGGCCCCAGGCGCCGCCCCCTTGAGGGGGGGAGCAGGCTACACGCAGTGAGCCTGGACGGGGGTGTTTTTATAGTTATAATCTTGGGTTCGGTCGTATAGCTCAGTTGGTTAGAGCGCAGCATTCATAATGCTGATGTCGGTGGTTCAAGTCCACCTACGACCACCAGGAATGCGTCAAAGCCTCAGAGGGTCCTTCCCCCTGAGGCTTTGTTCTTTGTTATTCTCCTATTTATTAACAGCCTCTGGACACATACCATGAACCGCTGCACTTCCCGCCTGGCCGCACTCCTGATGATGCTGGCTGCTTCTGCCGGCCTGATGAGCCTGCCAGCCCTGGCCCAGACCGATCCCGCCGAGGCTGTCAAACCCAACATCCGGAAATTCCCTCCCAAGGCCGTCCGCGGCGAAATGGTGGTGGTGACGCCGCCGGTGATCTCCATGGACGGCAAGCAGGACAGGCTGTCTGTGGGCGCACGCATACGCGACATCAACAACAATTTCGTGTTGTCCGGCGCACTCCTGAACCAGAAGCTGGTGGTGAACTACCTGCGCAGCAACACCGGCGAGGTCCATGAGGTCTGGATCCTCAACGCGGAAGAGGCCAAGGAAAAGCGGGCGGGCGGCACCGACACGGTGTTCAATTTCAACAGCGGCACCCCTGCCAAGACAGTGGACAACGGCAAGACGCCGTACGACCAGTTACCTGCCTACAAGCAGTAACGCCCACAGCCTCAAGCGAAATCAGCCTGACGCCCTTTAAACATGGGCGCAAGCAGCTATTAATTTAATAGCAATCGCCATCAGCCCGCGGACAAACCGCAAATCAGCCAGCATCATGAGCAAAAAAGTCTTCATTAAAACCTTCGGCTGCCAAATGAACGAGTACGACTCGGACAAGATGTCCGACGTGCTCCATGCTGCCGAAGGCTACGAGCCTACCCAGGACATGGAACAGGCCGACCTGATCCTGTTCAATACCTGCTCCGTGCGCGAAAAAGCCCAGGAGAAAGTCTTCAGCGACCTGGGCCGCGTCAAGCACCTGAAAGAAAAAGGCGTGCTGATCGGCGTCGGCGGCTGTGTAGCCAGCCAGGAAGGCGCGGCCATCATCCAGCGCGCACCTTATGTCGACGTGGTCTTCGGCCCGCAAACCCTGCACCGCCTGCCGCAGCTGCTGGCCAACCGGACCCGGCTGGGCAAGCCGCAGGTCGACATCAGCTTTCCCGAGATCGAAAAATTCGACCACCTGCCGCCGGCGCGCGTCGAGGGCGCCAGCGCCTTCGTGAGCATCATGGAAGGCTGCTCCAAGTACTGCAGCTACTGCGTGGTGCCCTACACCCGTGGCGAAGAGGTCTCTCGGCCCTTCGAAGACGTGCTGGTCGAAGTCGCCGGCCTGGCCGACCAGGGCGTCAAGGAAGTCACGCTGCTCGGGCAAAACGTCAACGCTTACCGTGGCCCCATGGGTGGCACGGCCGAGATCGCCGACTTCGCAACCTTGCTCGAATACGTGTCCGACATCCCGGGCATTGAGCGCATCCGCTACGTCACCAGCCACCCCAATGAGTTCACGCAGCGCCTGATCGACGCCTACGCCAAGCTGCCCAAACTGGTCAACCACCTGCATTTGCCGGTTCAGCACGGCTCCGACCGCATCCTCATGGCGATGAAGCGCGGCTACACCGCCATGGAATACAAGAGCACCATCCGCAAGCTGCGCGCCATCCGCCCGGATCTGGCCATGAGCAGCGATTTCATCGTGGGCTTCCCCGGCGAGACCGAAGACGACTTCGGCAAGATGATGAAGCTGATCGACGAGATCGGCTACGACACCTCGTTCAGCTTCATTTACAGCCCACGCCCCGGCACCCCCGCCGCCGCGCTGCAGGACGACACACCGCACGAGGTCAAGCTCAAGCGTCTGCAACATTTGCAGGCCGCGATTGACGACAGCGTGCGCGCCATCAGCGCCAGCCGCCAGGGCACGGTGCAGCGCATTCTGGTGGAAGGCGCCTCGCGCAAGGATCCGACCGAACTCATGGGCCGCACGGAGTGCAACCGCGTGGTCAACTTCAAGGGCCAGCCGCGCCTCATCGGCCAGATGCTGGACATCACCATCACCCAGGCCACGCAGCGTTCGCTGCGCGGCGAAGTCCTGACGCGGGACGTCGCCGTGGCGGCCTGAGACCGCCCGCGCGTTGCTCAAGCACTCGACACGCATGCTGCAACGATTTTCGTTCCGGCAACTTCTGGTGATCGCCTTCCTGCTGATTGCTGCCCTGCTGGGCGCCGCCTCGCTGCGGGCGCTGTTTACCCTGGAAGACCTTTCGCTGCAAAGCCGCAGCAATGCCGCACGTGCCCTCGAACTCAGCAGCGCGGCGCAGTCCCTGGCCGAGCGCAGCGTATCGATGGAGCGTACATCCCGCCAGTCGGTCGTCCTCGACGACCGGGTATTGCGTGAGCGCTTCGGTGACGAGGCCCGTGAAGCTGCGAGTATCCTGACCAGTCTGGCGCGAGAAGACGTACCGGTGGCCAAAGCCCGGCAATGGCGCGCGCACATGCAGAGCATCGGCGATCTGCTGACCGGCCCGACCGGTACCGCGCTGGACCGGGAACGCCAGCTGGCGCAAGAATTCCGCGAACTGGAAAGTGTCAACGCCGCCATCGCCGTGCAGGTGCAACAGGCGATTCAGCAACGCAACAAGTCGCTGGAGGGCAAGCTCGAGGCCAGCCGCCAGCGGCTGACCCAGCAGGTAACCTGGGCCATCGTGCTGGCCATCGCCATGGCGCTGGCATTCGGCGTGTGGTTCACGTTGCCGCTCAGGCGCCTGGAGAACGCCATCGTGGGCCTGGGGGAAAACCGGCTCGACCAGGTCATCACCATCCAGGGGCCGGCCGACCTGGCCCTGGTGGGGCAGCGCCTGAATTGGCTGCGCCTGCGGCTGGTGGAGCTGGACGCCGATAAATCGCGTTTCCTGCGCCATATTTCGCACGAACTCAAAACACCGCTGGCATCGCTGCGCGAAGGGGTGTCGCTGCTGGAAGACGGTGTAGCCGGCACGCTGAGCAATGACCAGCGCGAAATAGCGCAAATCCTCAGGCACAACACCGGCGTGCTGCAAAGCCAGATTGAAGACCTGCTGCGCTTTAATACGGCCGCGTTCGAGGCGCGCCAGTTGAACCGCCAGAATGTCGACTTGTTGCAACTCCTCGAGGAGCAGGTGTACGCGCAGCGCCTGCAGTGGCGCGCACGGGACCTGACGGTCAGCGTCGTCGGCGAGCCCGTTGTGATGGAAATCGACCCCGAAAAAATCGGCACTGCGCTGGCCAACCTGCTGTCCAACGCCATCCGCTATTCACCACCCAAAGGGCAGATCCGGCTGGAACTGAGTCCGCTGCGGGGTTTCGTCCGCATCGACATCCACGATCAGGGCGTCGGCGTGGCGCAGGCCGACCGCGAGCGGATTTTCGAGCCCTTTTACCGCGGTGAACGCCAGCCGGTCGACGTGGTTCGGGGCAGCGGTATCGGTCTGTCCATCGTTCACGAATACATTGCCGCACATGGTGGAAGCATCGTCCTGATGCCCGATCAACCTGGTGCACACTTCAGAATAGAGCTTCCTCATGTTTCCAAGTACTGATTTTCCCCCTCCTCCGCCTGCGGCCCGCTTCTCCGGGCGCGGCCTGTTGCCGGCCCTGGTGACGTCGGCCTTGCTGGCAGCCTGCAGCAGCGGCCCCGCCAACGAGCGCGGCCCTGACACCGCAGCCGTCCTGGCAGCCCGGGCCGCAGCCTCTGCCGCCGAAGCGGCGCGGGCCAGCACCAGCCAGCCCGCGCCGCTCCCGGAATCCGTCGTTTTTGCCAGCGGCATGACCTTGCGCATGCTGGCTTACGCCGAGCGCGTGCGCCTCATGCAGCCGCCGGAGCTCACCCAGGAAACCGGGCGGCTCGGAGACGCCGCCAGCCCCGAGGCCCAACTCCAGCTCTCGCTGGTGCTGGCCCAACTGCGGCAGCTGCCCGAACTGATACGCGCGCAGGAGCTGCTGGCCCGCGTATTGGGCAATGCCGATGCCCAGCCGCTGCATCCGCTGGCAAGGCTGCTGGCGTCACGCTACGCCGAACAGCGCCGCCTGGAAGAGCAGCTTGACAAACAAGGCCAGCAACTGCGCGATGCGCAGCGCAGGCTGGACCAGACCAACGAGCGGCTGGAGGCGCTGAAGGCCATTGAGCGCAGCCTCACCAGCCGGCAGCCGGCGGCAACAGCCTCGGCGCCCATACCCCCTGCCAGCCGGGCCCGCCCCACCGCACCATGAGCGACTCAGCCCTGACAGCACCCCACCTGCTCGTGGTTGATGATGACGCCGACATGCTGCGCCTGCTCACCATGCGGCTGACCGCAGCGGGCTATCGCGTCACGGCGGTCACGTCGGCCGAAGCGGCGCTGACGCAGCTTCATATTGAACGGCCGCAGCTGGTACTCAGCGATGTGCGGCTTCCCGGCCGGGACGGCCTGGCGCTGTTCGACGACATACGCCAGCAGCATCCTTCGCTGCCGGTGATTTTGCTGACCGCGCATGGCACCATTCCTGATGCCGTGGAAGCCACCGAACGCGGCGTGTTCACCTATCTCACCAAGCCCTTTGACGGCAAAAGCCTGCTCGACAAGATTGCCCAGGCGCTGGCGCTGAGTGCCCCCGCCAACCCGGCCAAACAGGGCAGCCCCGAAGCCTGGCAGAACCAGATCATCAGCCGCTCAAGCCGCATGGCCGAAGCCCTGGCTGAAGCGCGCATGGTGGCGCAGTCGGACGCCAGCGTGCTGCTGCGCGGTGAAAGCGGCACCGGCAAGGAACTACTCGCACAAGCCATCCACCAGGCAGGCGCACGGGCCAGCAAGCCCTTTATTGCCGTGAACTGTGGCGCCATCCCCGAGGCCTTGCTGGAATCCGAGCTGTTTGGCCACGTCAAGGGCGCCTTCACCGATGCGGTGGCCAATCACAAAGGCCTTTTCCAGGCTGCAGACGGCGGCACTTTGCTGCTCGATGAAATCGGTGACATGCCGCCCGCGCTCCAGGTCAAGCTGCTGCGCGTGTTGCAGGAGCGGGTGGTGCGGCCGCTGGGCTCCAGCCAGTCGATTCCGGTGGATGTGCGCATCATCTCGGCCACGCATCGCGACCTTGACGCTGCCATGGCTGAGGGCCAGTTCCGCGCCGACCTTTATTACCGGCTCAATGTCGTCACGCTGACCTTGCCCCCGCTGTCGGAGCGCCGCGAAGACATCCCGTTGCTGGCCAACCACTTTCTCCTCAAACTGGCGGCCAAGTACGACAAGCGCCTGAGCGGTTTCGCACCCGAGGCCCTCAAGGCCCTGACCACGGCCGCCTGGCCAGGCAACGTGCGCCAGCTTTACAACGTGGTGGAGCAGGTTTGTGCCCTGTCCACCACCCCGCTGGTGCCGCTGGCGTTGGTGCAGCGGGCCTTGCGCTCACCCAGCGTGCAAGTGCTCACCTATGCGGAAGCCAGGCAACACTTCGAGCGGGATTACCTGGTCGGGCTGCTCAAATTGACAGACGGCAACGTGGCCGATGCGGCCCGACTGGCCGACCGGAACCGCACGGAGTTTTACCGCCTGATGCAAAAGCACGGGCTCACGCCAGGACACTTCAAGGTTTAGACCGTAAACAGGCTCCAGGAGCTCCGGTTCGACCTGGGTTTGTCGCTGTGCCGCCGTGGGCCGTCGCTGGTTGGCGACAGGTTTAAGCCTTTGATTTAAAACGATTTAATCGAGCCATCTGCGGAAGTTGTCGCTCACCGGCGACAAAACCCGCGATTCTGGGCGCTTTTGAGCTGGATTACATTTGGTTAAATCAAGTATCACGCCCAACTTGTTGATTTAAAACAATTTTTCGAAGCTGGCACAGGGTTTGCCCTAGTCATGGCATGCCAGCTTTTTTCCTGCCTTTTTTGGCATCCTCCGGCGACCCCAAGCGCCGCTTCAATTTTCCCCTGCAGGCCCGTATCGCGGCCTGCGCGAGCCTTGCGGCACTGACGCTCGCGGCCGGCCAGGCACGTGCCTTCGATCTGGACGATGTGGCCGCTATCGCACGCCAGCGCTCGCAAGCGCCCTGGCGCGAAGCGTCCCACGCGGTGCCCACCGAGCTCGCCAGGATGGCGTACGACGACTACCGCGACATCCGGTTCAACGCCGCCAGCACGCTGTGGCGCGCCGACAAACTTCCCTTTGAAGCGAATTTTTTCCACGTCGGCCGGCACGGTGATTCGGTTCGCATTCACGAAATCACGACAGCGGGCGTGAAGCGCCTGTCCTACGACCCCGCCACATTCAATTTCGGAAAAAACAAACTGTCACCCGAGACCTGGGGTGACCTGGGCCACGGCGGCGCGCGCTTTTTCAGCAACCTCAACTCGCCCACCTACAAGGATGAGCTGGTGGTGTTCACCGGCGCCACCTACTTCCGGGCGCTGGGATCGGGCCAGCGTTATGGCCTTTCGGCACGCGGCCTGGCGGTGGACACCGCAGGCGGTGCGGGCGGAGCCAAGGAAGAGTTTCCCCGTTTCACGGATTTCTGGCTTCAAAAACCTGCAGTCGACAGCAAGCAGCTGACCGTCTTCGCTGTGATGGATTCGGAGCGCATGACAGGCGCCTACCGGTTCGACATCCAGGCCGGCGAGCAAACCACCACGAATGTACAGGCGCGCATCTTCATGCGCCCGGCCACAACCTCCGGCAACAGCGCGCCCGTGACCTCGCTGGGCATCGCGCCCCTGACCAGCATGTTTTTCTTTGGCGAAAACCAGCCCCGCCCCGGCGATTTCCGGCCCGAAGTGCACGACTCCGATGGCCTGATGATGGCTACGGGTGCCGGTGAATGGCTCTGGCGGCCCCTGCAAAATCCGTCCTCCCCGCTGGTGACGTCTTTCGCCATGAAGTCGCTCAAGGGCTTTGGCCTGATGCAACGCGACCGCGCCTTTGCCAACTACGAAGACACCGAAGCCCGCTATGAGACGCGGCCCAGCGCCTGGGTCACGCCCGTGGGCGACTGGGGCGCCGGCCGGGTCGAGCTGTTTCAATTTGCCACGCCGGACGAGACCCATGACAACGTGGTGGCCTATTGGGTACCCGAAAAAATGCCAGCACCTGGCCAGTCGCTGGACATCGCCTGGCAAATCAGCTGGCAGGGCAAGAACCAGCAACTACCGCCCAACAGCTGGGTCACGCAATCACGCCGCGGCACCGGGTACTCGAAGGCCGGAACCGATCTCACGGGCCAGGTCCAGTACGTCATCGACTTTGCCGGCCCGGCGCTGGACGCGCTGCCCGAGGACGCCAGGGTCGAAGCCATCTCCAGCGCCAACGCCAATGGCCGTGTGCTCGAAAGCATGGCCTACAAGAATCCCGCCACCGGCGCATGGCGCATGACGCTGCGCGTGCTGCGGCTGAACCCGGCCCAGCCTGTTGAGCTGCGCGCCTTCCTCAAACATGACAACCACACTGTGAGCGAAACATGGACCAACCTGATCACACTCTGATTCCATCCGCTGCACGCAGCGCCCTGCGCGAGGAACGCCACCCCAATTCGGTGACGGCGCCACCGCTGAACCGCGGCTCCATGGTGCCCCGGCCCTGGCGTGGCTTCTGGAACAGCATGGCCACCGCGCTGCTGCTGCCCATGCTGTCGATATTCCGGGCTGCCGCACCGGCACCATCCCATCGCCTGCCTGCCCCCCGGCTTGAGCGCTGGCAGCAGGCTGCCCGGCGCCGGCGCACGGTATTCCTGCTGCTGACTGTCATCAGCACCGTGCTGGCAACCAGCATCTTTGCGGACATGCAGCCCGACTATGACAATGCCTGGCTGCAGTACGGCCAGATCAGCCTGTTTGCCCTTCTGTCAGCCTGGGTAGTGACCGGCTTCATGACGGCGATGATGGGCTTTTACGTCACGATCTTTGGTGACAAACACGCGCTGTCCGCGAAAAAGGTTCAGCACTACCCGCTGGATGCGTCCACACGCACCGCGATCATCATGCCGATCTGCAATGAAGACGTACGCACCGTGTTCGCCGGCCTGCGCGCCACCTGCGAGTCGGTCGCGATGACCGGCCATGTACAGAGCTTTGATGTCTTCGTACTGTCGGACAGCAGCAACCCGGCCATCATCCAGGCCGAGCGCGCCGCCTGGGAAGACCTGCGCACCCAGCTGGCCGGACACCCCGACCAGCCGCAAATCGAGGTCTATTACCGCCTGCGCAAACGCCGCACCGACCGCAAGGCCGGCAATGTGGCCGACTTCTGCCGCCGCTGGGGCAAGGATTACCGCTACATGGTGGTGCTGGACGCCGACAGTGTGATGAGCGGCGACTGCCTGGTTTCCATGGTCAAGCTGATGGAAGCCAATCCCAGGGCCGGCATCATCCAGACCGCAACCCAGGCCATCGGCCACGTCACGCTGCACGCACGGGCGCAGCAGTTCGCCTCACGCGTGACCGGGCGTCTGTTCACGCTGGGGATGCAGTTCTGGCAGATGGGCGAGTCCCACTACTGGGGCCACAACGCCATCATCCGTATTAAGCCCTTCATGAAGCATTGCGCGCTGGCGCACATCAAGGGCACGGGCGGCATGGCCGGCAGCATCATGTCGCACGATTTTGTCGAGGCCGCGCTAATGCGCCGCGCCGGCTACCACGTCTGGCTGGTGGGTGACCTGGTGGGCAGCTACGAGCAGCAGCCGCCGGATTTGCTGGCCGAGCTGCAGCGCGATCGCCGCTGGTGCCAGGGCAACCTGCAAAACTCGCGCCTGATCGCCGAGCCGGGCATTCACCCGGTACACCGCTCCATGTTCGGCACGGGCGCGATGGCGTATCTGTCGGCGCCGCTATGGCTGTGCTTTCTCACGCTGGGTACAGCGCTGTGGCTGTCCGGCTCGCCCATGATTGCCGACTGGACGCTGCTTCCCGGCGAGCTGATGTCGCTTTGGGCCTGGACGCTGTGCATGCTGTTTTTGCCGCGCATCCTGGGCATCGTGGCCGTGCTGGTCAACCGCCAGCAGCAATCCTATGGCGGCACCGTCGCCCTGCTGCGCAGCGCTTTGCTTGAAACCCTGATCGCGCTGTTGCAGGCCCCCATCCGCATGCTCGCGCATTCGCTGTTTGTGGTGGTGGCCCTCACCGGCCTGAAGCTTGAATGGAAATCGCCCCCGCGCGAAGCGGCCGCTGTGCCCTGGCGCCATGCGCTGGCGCAGCTGGCGCCTATGTCCGGCGTGATTGCGCTGCTGGCTGTCGGCATTGCAGTGATCGATGCACGGGCTTTGATCTGGCTGATCCCGGTCGGCCTGCCGCTGCTGCTGGCGATCCCGATGACGGTGCTCACCAGCAAGGTCGGCGTGGGCACGGCCCTGCGTGCGCAGAACTACCTGCTGATCCCGGAAGAAACCCGTTCGCCGGCGGTACTGCGACGCGCCTGGCTGCATGCAAGCCGGCTGGCCAAGCCACGGCTGAAGGCGGCCTGAAAATAGCCTGACTTCAGGGCAACCCATGAAAAAAGCCGCTTGAAGCGGCTTTTTTCATGACAGGTAAACGCTATTAATTCAGGAGCTGGTTGCGCCCGTCTTTATTGGGCTGCAGCCATTTTTCCCTTAAACAGCGAATTGATCAAAACTTGGGCATGCCTTTCATGCCGCCCATGCGTTTCATCATTTTCATCATCCCGCTGCCCTTCATCTTTCTCATCATGCCCTGCATCTGCTCGAACTCATTGAGCAGGCGGTTGACTTCCTGAACATGCACGCCGGAACCGGCAGCAATGCGGCGCTTGCGGGTGGCCTTGATGAGTTCGGGCTTGCGGCGCTCCAGCGGCGTCATGCTCTGGATGATGCCTTCCTTGCGCTTGATGTCTTTCTCGGCTTTGTCCATATCGACCTGGCCGGCCTTGGCCGCCATTTGCGCGGGCAGCTTTTCCAGAAGGCTTGAGAGCCCGCCCATGTTCTTCATTTGCTGCAACTGGCTGAGGAAGTCGTTGAGGTCAAAGCCGTCGCCGGACTTGATCTTGGCGGCGAGCTTCTGGGCAGAGGCCATGTCCACCCCGGCGGCCACCTGCTCGACCAGCGCAAGAATGTCACCCATGCCAAGGATGCGGCCGGCGTGTCGCTCGGCGTCGAACACCTCCAGGCCGTCGATTTTCTCGCTGGTACCGGAGAATTTGATGGGGGCGCCGGTGATCTGGCGCACGCTGAGCGCCGCACCGCCGCGTGAATCGCCGTCGGTCTTGGTCAGGATGATGCCGGTGAGCGGCAAGGCTTCCTTGAAGGCCTTGGCAGTGTTGACCGCATCCTGGCCCTGCATCGCATCGACCACGAAAAGCGTTTCAACCGGGTTCAGGATCGCATGCAACTCCTTGATTTCGGCCATCAGGGCCTCATCGATGGCCAGGCGGCCAGCCGTGTCGACCAGCAACACGTCAAAGAAATGCTTGCGGGCGTAGTCAATGGCGGCTCGCGCGATGTCGGCCGGCTTCTGGTCAGGCGTGCTGGGAAACCATTCGGCGCCGGCCTGTTTGGTGACCGTCTTGAGCTGTTCAATGGCGGCAGGGCGATAGACGTCGCCTGAAACGGTCAGCACCTTTTTCTTGCGCTTTTCGATCAGGTGCTTGGCCAGCTTGGCGGTAGTGGTGGTTTTACCCGCGCCCTGCAGGCCGGCCATCAGGATGACCGCCGGCGGCTGGGCTGCCAGGTTGATATCGCTCACCCCCTCGCCCATGGTAGCGGCGAGTTCCTTGTTGACAATACCCACCAGCGCCTGGCCCGGCGAGAGAGAACCCATCACTTCCTGGCCCAGCGCTTTTTCCTTGACCCGGGCAATGAAGTCGCGCACCACCGGCAGCGCAACGTCGGCCTCGAGCAAGGCCATGCGTACCTCGCGCAACATGTCCTGCACGTTGGATTCGGTGATGCGGGCCTGGCCTCGCATTTCCTTGACGAGACGGGATAACTTGTCGGTAAGAGCTGAGGCCATGGGAAGGCGCCACGAACGCGGCGCAGTTAGGTGGAAAAGAAAGGCTGCAGCGGAAGGCTGCCAGAAAGGGGGAAAAGAGGCAGTAAAGGCTAAACTCTAGCCATGATTTTAGCTTTGAGCGACTGGTGGGGTCTTGCAGCGGCAGCCGGTGCTGCCGTCGCCTACGCTGCATTGGCTCTAGCCTCCCCGCGCCTCGGCCCCGCCGCCATCCGCGGCCTGCTGCTGGCGGCCTGGCTGCTGCACGCGCTGGCGCTGGCCGATGGCCTGCTGGGCGAGCCCCCGCGTTTCGGCTTTGCACCGGCGCTGTCCATGACGGTCTGGCTGGTGCTGACCGTTTACGCCATCGAAAGCCGCCTGTTTCCACAACTCCAGGCCCACTGGGCGTTGGCAGGGCTGGGCAGCGCAGCTGTCATCCTGACGGTCATTTTCCCCGGTACCACCTATCACGCCATCGCGTCCCCCTGGCTGCCGTTGCACTGGGCCCTGGGCATCGCGTCTTATGGGCTGTTTGCCGCCGCAGTGGTGCACGGCTGGCTGATGACGCGCTCCGAGCGCTCCATCCGGCTGGCCGCACAAACCGATGCGGGCGTGCCGCTGTTGACGCTGGAGCGGCTCACCTTCCGCTTCGTGGAGGCCGGCTTTGTATTGCTGTCGGCCACGCTATTTGTAGGCTGGCTGTTCGCCGAAACACTCTACGGGCCCGGCCTGGCCTGGAAATGGAACCATAAAACCGTGTTTTCGGTCCTGGCCTGGCTGACGTTTGCCGGCCTGCTGATCGGCCGGGCGCGCCTCGGATGGCGTGGCCGCAAGGCCGTCCGTGTGCTGTACCTGGGCTCCGGCCTGCTGCTGCTGGGCTACGCCGGTTCGCGCTTTGTACTTGAAGTCATTCTGAGGCGGGCATGAAATACCTTCTGGTCATGGGATTCGTGCTGGTGGTTTTCTGGCTCTGGCGCCACAACCGCGATGCGGAAAGAAACGATGCGGCGGCTGCCCGCCCCCGCCAGGCACCGGGCCGCGAAACGGCCGTTGCGGAGATGATCGCATGCGATGTCTGCCACGTGCATTTGCCGAAGTCCGACGCCCTGACAGGCGGCAAGGGGATTTATTGCAGTGACGCGCATCGCCGCCAGGCAGGAGACTAGGGCCTGCTAACACTATGTTTACAAATGCGAATGGGGTGAAAACGGTGCCAATCAAGGCGCGCGACGAATCCCAGACCGGGAGTCTGGGTGAGGAGCGCAACGCCGAGTGGCGCCGTTTTCGCCCCATTCCCTCCGGGTTGCGCTCAAAAAGGCCTTGCGCGGCGTTGCAAAGCCTTGACGGGGTCTACCCCGCCTGCGTTTTGCGCCTTGCTCAAGGCCTTTTTGAGCGCAACGCATCTTGCAAACATAGTGTTAGCAGGCCCCTATGAGCACGCCATCCCACTGGTTTGAAACGGGAGGCAAGGCATCAGGCGCGTGGGAGACCGTGCCCGAACTGGGCTCCTTCGGCCGTTTGTGGCGTGTCTTCATGACGGCACGCGTTGCCATCGCCACGGTGCTCGTCATCCTTCAGGCGGTTATCTACGCGCTGGGCAACATCACCAACCGCTGGTCGATTGCGGTATGCATCGCCTATCTGTGCGCCACACTGGCCGTGCGCCTGTGGGCCAAACCGCGGCCACCACGAAGCACCTTTGACGCACAGTGGTTACTGACCATCGGCGTGGACGTCATCACGTTCTCCACACTCAATTTCCTGCAATCGAGCGGCATCAACTACACGCCGCTGTTTGCCCTGCCGGTGCTCCTTGCCTCCATCCTTGGACCGATTTTGCTGGCCTTCGGAACCGCAGCCAGCGTGACCTTGCTGCTTCTGGCCGACGCCTGGTGGAGCTCACTTCAGGTATTGGGCGACTTCAATGCCCGATTCCTCCAGTCGGGCTTGAGTGGTTCCGGTTTTTTCCTGGTCGCACTGCTTGCGAACCACCTCGCCTTGCGGCTGGCCCGTGAAGAACAGCTGGCAAAACGCAGCCAGTCCGCCGCGCGCATGCAGACGCAGGTGAACGAACTGGTCATTGAAACCTTGGCCGACGGCGTGCTGGTGGTCGACATCAACGGCATCGTCCGGTCGGCCAATCCGGCATCCAGGCGCCTGCTGGGAGCCCGGGATTCAGTTCGCAGCGCGCCTTTCATCCTCGTCATGGAGGCGGCCTGGTTGCCCCTGGCGGAACTGATGCACAGCACGTTCAGCACGCAGACCCCCCAGGAAGCGGACATCAGCCTTGAATACCCGGGCAGCAATACCCGGCGGCTTCATGTACGCACTCGTCTTGCCGCCTCGAAAAATGGCACCCACGAAAGCCTTTGTGTAATGTTCCTGGAAGACCTGCGTGAAATGGAAGCCCGCGTGAGGACCGAGAAGATGGCAGCCATGGGACGCATGTCGGCCGCAGTGGCACACGAAATCAGGAATCCGCTGGCGGCGATCTCTCAAGCCAATGCCTTGCTGGAAGAAGACCTGCAAGACGAGCCGCACCGCCAGCTCACAGGCATGATCCGGCAAAATGCGCAACGTCTCGCCAGAATCGTCGATGAGGTATTGAACATTTCACGTGCCCAGGCGCACCTGCCCTCGCCACAAACCACCACCCTGGCGCTGGACGAAACCGCTCACAAGATTACCGCGGACTGGGCGGGGCAGACTGAAGCGTCCCGACGCATGAAGATCACGGCAGATTCGGGTAATGCCGTTGTGTGCTTTGAGCCCGAGCATTTGCGCCGCCTCATGGTCAATCTGCTGGACAACGCCCTGCGCTATGCCAGCACATCTTCTCAGGCCATTGAAGTCTCCACCCAGCTCGTTACGCCCGGGCAGGCCCGTCTGTCCGTATGGAGCGATGGCCAACCCATGGAGCAAACCGTGCAGACACACCTGTTCGAACCATTTTTCTCCTCTGAAAGCCGCTCCAGCGGGCTGGGCCTGTACATTTGCCGTGAATTATGCGAACGCTATGGTGCCCTGATCGGCTACCAGCGCGTGCAGCGCAGCGGCATTGAAGGAAACGAATTTTTTGTCATATTCGCACCCTCCAGTCCGTCTATGACCTTGCCCGCGGCTTCTTTTGCCACAATGCCAACCTGAAAACCATGAGCACCCCCATTCCCGTTCCCCAGCAGGCACGTATCCTCGTCATTGACGATGAACCGGATTTGCGCACCCTGTATGAACTGACGCTGCTCAGGGAAGGGTATCGGGTGGAGGCAGCCGGTGACCTGCTGCAGGCCCGGGAGCAGCTCAAGGCGCATCACTTCGATGCTGTGATCACCGATATGCGCCTGCCAGATGGCCTTGGCCTCGAATTACTGCGAGACATGATAGACCAGCAAAGGCCCGAACGATGCGTGGTGATTACAGCCCACGGCTCGGCCGAAAATGCGGTGGAAGCACTCAAGGCCGGCGCGTTTGACTACCTCACGAAACCGGTCGACCTCAAACAATTCCGCAGTGTCGTGGCATCCGCCGTGCAGGGTGCCAAGCATCCTGCACTACAGGCCAAAAGCGATCGAAGCGCACCGGAACACGGCCCCGCCCCCTCCGCCCAGAAAAAAAGCGGGGACGGCACCCAGATTCTGCAAAAACTGGTGGGTGAGTCTGCCGTCATGCGCGCCGTCAAGTCGCGCATCGTCAAAGTGGCGGGAAGCATGGCGCCGGTCCTCATTCAGGGGGAATCGGGCACCGGCAAGGAACTGGTTGCACGCGCCGTACACGGCTGCAGCCACCGCGCGACAGGGCCTTTTGTAGCCGTCAATTGCAGCGCCATACCCGAAAACCTCCTCGAAGCGGAGTTCTTCGGTGCACGAAAGGGCGCTTACACCGGATCAGCGCAGGACCGGCAAGGCTACTTCCAGGCAGCCAAGGGCGGCACCTTGTTTCTCGATGAAATTGGCGACCTGCCGCTGGCCATGCAATCCAAACTTCTGCGCGCCATCCAGGAGCGCACCGTCAGGCCGCTGGGTTCGCCGCAGGAGGACACCGTTGACGTGCGCATCGTCAGCGCAACGCACAAAAACCTGGCGGCGGAAGCCCAGGAAGGGACATTCCGCCAGGATCTTTATTACCGGCTCAATGTGATTGAAATTGCCGTGCCGGCCTTGCGCGAACGCAGGGAGGATTTGCCGGCACTCTGCACTGCCCTGCTGTCAAGAATCTGCCAGGAGTCCGGCTTCAAGATGCCCGAGTTGACAGATGCCGTGATGGAGCAGCTGCAGTCCAGGCCCTTTAACGGCAATGTCAGGGAGCTGGAAAACATCCTGCACCGGGCCGTGGCGCTCGGCGAAGGAAGTATGCTGCATTTTGATGCGCCGGTCGAAGAGCACGTCGCCGTCCCGGAAAACCTGCAGGATTATCTGGACGGGCAGGAGCGAAACATCCTGACCAAGGTTTTGCTGGAGACCGGCTTCAATCGTACCGCCGCCGCCGCGAGGCTGGGTTTGAGCCTGCGGCAGATCCGCTACCGCATTGCACGCCTGAATATCGCCACGCCGGGCAATGACGACCTGGCCGATGGACTTGACCCTGCTGATGACCCCGCCTGAAAGCCCCAATGCCCTTCCCCGGCCTTTGTGGCAAAACGGCTGGTACCGCTACGCACGCGCACTGGCTTCGCCCAACTTTGGTCCACGCCCTCCCGGCGCGCAAATCGACCTGATCGTCATCCACTCCATCAGCCTGCCGCCAGGTGAGTTCGGCAATGACAACGTCCAGCGCCTTTTCACCAACCAGCTCGACTGGGAGGCACACGCTTACTTTCAGGGCATTCGCGGCCTGCAGGTTTCATCGCACTTTTTCATCGCCCGAACCGGCGCTCTGTGGCAGTTTGTGAGCTGTGACGACCGCGCCTGGCATGCCGGGGAATCCAGCTACCGCGGACGCACCAACTGCAACGACGATTCCATCGGCATCGAACTGGAAGGCCTTGAGGGAGATACCTTTGAAGCATCCCAGTATGAAACCCTGACCGGGCTGTGCGCCTCGCTTCTGCAGCGCTATCCCATTGAGCACATCGCCGGGCACGAGCACATTGCACCCGGCCGCAAGCAGGACCCGGGCCTTGGCTTCAACTGGCCTCTGCTGCAAAACTCGCTGTCGTCACCGGCTAGGTGTTTTCCCGAAATCATGTGACTGGTGCACCTGCACGCACTCACCATTGCGGTGCGTCTTGCTGTGGAAATTTCCGGTTATTTTTACCGCGCCAGCAGTGACCGGCGCTCTCAATCCAAGCCCGCGAAAAGCCGCGCCACAACGCTGCATCAGCTTCGCAAGCCTGATGGCATCAGGCTTTCAGCGAAGTTGAACGAGCCACCATCAAGCCCTGATCGAGGCGTCTGGAATGGGGCCTAAAAAGCCACAAAACGTAACGGTGCATTTAGTCAGCGATACACTACCTGTAGTGGCTTGTATTCCCTCCATACCCTAGGTATAGTGTCTAAGCCCTAATTCAGTTTGATGTAATTCGGGTCAGGAAATGAAGGAGCAGGTTGATAGGCCTGTGCAATACCTCAATATATCCAGAGACCCCGAACAGCACATCAAACCACCCATAAAACAAAGCAAAGAGGAAGTCATGCAAACTGCACAACACGCGGTGCCCGTCACGTCGAGCGTTCTGGCAAGCAACCCAGCAACCGGCGATACCAACGCGCAAAGCAACCCGCTCGCCCATTACCAGATCATCCGCCGCAATGGCGGCGTGGTGCCGTTCGAACCCAACAAGATCGCCGTGGCCATGATGAAGGCTTTCCTGGCCGTGCATGGCACGCAGGGTGCGGCTTCGGCCAGCGTCCGCGAAACCGTTGACGGCCTGACCCAGGCGGTCATCCGCGCCCTGATGCGTTCGCGCCCAGGCGGCGGAACCTTTCATATAGAAGACGTTCAGGATCAGGTCGAGCTGGGCCTGATGCGCGGCGGCCACCATGAAATCGCCCGCGCTTACGTGCTGTACCGCGAGAAGCGCACGCAAGAGCGTGCACGCCAGCCGCAAACCCAGGCACCTGCGGCGCCCCTGATCCATGTGACCGACCGCGGCAACCGCGTCGCGCTGGACATCCGCAACCTGCAGGCTCTGATTGAAGCGTCTTGCGCCAACCTGGGCGCAGATATCAAGCCCGACCCCATCGTTGCCGAGACCATGCGCAACCTCTATGACGGTGTGCCCATTGATGAAGTCTACAAGGCGTCCATCCTGGCAGCGCGCACCCTGATCGAGAAAGACCCTGACTACACCTACGCCACCGCACGCCTGCTGATGCACACCATCCGCCGCGAGGTGCTGGGTGAAGAAGTCAGTCAGGAAGACATGGCGATTCGCTACGCCGAGTATTTCCCGCAGTTCATCGCCAAGGGCGTACAAAACGAGCTGCTCGACGAAAAGCTCCAGCAGTTCGACCTGGCCCGCCTGGGCGCCGCGCTCAAGCCCGAACGCGACCTGAAATTTGACTACCTCGGCCTGCAAACCCTGTTTGACCGCTACTTCCTGCACGTGCGCAAACAGCGCATCGAGCTACCACAGGCTTTCTTCATGCGCGTGGCCATGGGCCTGTCGCTCAACGAGATCAACCGCGAAGAACGCGCGATCGAGTTCTACGAAATCCTGTCGTCCTTCGACTTCATGTCGAGCACGCCCACCCTGTTCAATGCCGGCACGCTGCGCTCGCAGCTGTCGTCGTGCTATCTGACGACCGTCGCCGACGACTTGGGAGGCATCTACGACGCCATCAAGGAAAACGCGCTGCTGTCCAAATTTGCCGGCGGCTTGGGCAATGACTGGACGCCTGTGCGCGCCCTGGGCGCCCATATCAAGGGCACCAACGGCGAATCGCAAGGCGTCGTGCCTTTCCTCAAAGTCGTCAACGACACCGCCGTGGCGGTCAACCAGGGCGGCAAGCGCAAAGGCGCCGTCTGCGCCTACCTGGAAACCTGGCACCTGGATATTGAAGAGTTCCTGGAACTGCGCAAGAACACCGGTGACGATCGCCGCCGTACGCACGACATGAACACCGCCAACTGGATTCCCGACCTCTTCATGCGCCGCGTGATGGAAAAAGGCACCTGGACGCTGTTCTCACCGTCGGACACACCCGACCTGCACGACAAGTTCGGCAAGGACTTCGAGAAAATCTACACCGCCTACGAAGCCAAGGCCGAGCGCGGCGAAATCAAGCCATCCCGCAAGCTGCAGGCCACTGACATGTGGCGCAAGATGCTGTCGATGCTGTTTGAAACCGGCCACCCCTGGATCACGTTCAAGGATGCCTGCAATGTGCGCTCGCCGCAGCAACACACCGGCGTCGTTCACTCGTCCAACCTGTGCACCGAAATTACACTCAACACCAGCGACACCGAAACCGCTGTCTGCAACCTCGGCTCGGTCAACCTCGTCCAGCATCTGAAGGACGGCGCAGTCGACCACGAGAAGCTTAAAAAGACCATCACCACGGCCATGCGCATGCTGGACAACGTGATCGACATCAACTATTACGCCGTCAAGAAGGCCCGCGATTCCAATATGCGCCACCGCCCTGTGGGCCTGGGCATCATGGGTTTCCAGGACTGCCTGTACGAGCTGCGCGTGCCTTACGCTTCCCAGGAAGCTGTCGAGTTCGCCGACAAATCCATGGAGGCTGTCTGCTACCACGCTTACTGGGCATCGACCGAACTGGCCAAAGAGCGCGGTAAATATGCCACGTACAAAGGCTCGCTATGGGACAAGGGCATCCTGCCGCTGGATACGCTGGACATGCTGGCCGAGCAGCGCGGCGGCTATGTGGAAGTCGACCGCTCCGCCAGCCTTGACTGGGACGCTTTGCGCAAGAAGATTGCCAAAGACGGCATGCGCAATTCCAACTGCGTGGCCATTGCGCCCACAGCCACCATCTCCAACATCATTGGGGTGGATGCTTGTATCGAACCCTGCTTTGGCAACCTGTCGGTCAAGTCCAACCTGTCGGGTGAATTCACCGTCATCAACCATTACCTGGTCCGAGACCTGAAGCGCTTGGGCCTGTGGGATGACGTGATGGTGGTGGATCTGAAGCACTTCGACGGCTCCCTGCGCCCCATCGACCGCGTCCCGCAAGACGTCAAAGCCCTCTACGCCACGGCGTTTGAGATCGAGACCTCCTGGATTGTGGAAGCCGCAGCGCGCCGCCAGAAATGGATTGACCAGGCGCAGTCGCTCAATATCTACATGGCAGGCGCCTCGGGCAAAAAACTCGACGACACCTACAAGCTGGCCTGGCTGCGCGGCCTCAAGACGACTTACTACCTGCGCACGCAAAGCGCGACGCACGCCGAGAAGTCGACCGTGACCGCAGGCAAGATGAACTCGGTGTCATCGGGTACCGCGACGGCAGGCGGCGGCATGAGCGCGCTCGAAGCGGCAGCCGCCGCAGCGCAGGCGCAGATGAGTGCATCGCCCGCGACCGACATCAAATTCTGTGCAATCGATGACCCAGGTTGCGAGGCCTGCCAATAAAAAACCGAATCGTGCGCTGAGCTTCATCGCACGATTCGATGTAATTGAGCAACACAATTTTGTAGCGATGTGAATGAACACTTTTCATTTTGTATCGCTGCTTTCATAATCCCAAAGTATTGGAAACCTCTATGTTGACCTGGGACGAAGAAGTCAAACCATCTTTGCAAACATCTCACAACAGCGGCTTGCCTGAAGGCCGCTCGATGGAACTTCCGCCTCTTTCTTTGAACACTGCCGAGCAGCCCCAGGCGCAAGTGCGCATGCTCAACGACGGCGCGTTCGCACCTGTGCAAGCTGCAGCACCTTCTACGTCTGCCGCCGCACCCGCCAAGGCACAACGCGTCAAGGCCTCCGACAAACGCATCATCAATGGCCAGACCGACGTCAACCAGCTGGTGCCGTTCAAATACAAGTGGGCCTGGGAAAAATATCTCGCCACCTGCGCCAACCACTGGATGCCGCAGGAAGTAAATATGACGCGCGACATCGCGCTCTGGAAAGACCCGAACGGCCTGACCGAAGACGAACGCCGTCTGGTCAAGCGCAACCTGGGTTTCTTCGTGACCGCCGACTCGCTGGCTGCCAACAACATCGTGCTGGGCACTTACCGCCATATCACGGCACCCGAATGCCGCCAGTTCCTGCTGCGCCAGGCTTTTGAAGAGGCCATCCACACCCATGCCTACCAGTACATCACTGAATCGCTGGGCCTGGACGAAGCCGAAATCTTCAACGCCTATAACGAAGTGCAATCGATCAAGGACAAGGACCAGTTCCTGATTCCTTTCATTGAAGTGATTTCCGACCCTCACTTCAAGACCGGCACTACCGAAGCTGACCAGACCCTGCTCAAGTCGCTGATCGTGTTTGCCTGCCTGATGGAAGGCCTGTTCTTCTACGTGGGCTTCACGCAGATTCTTGCCCTGGGTCGCCAGAACAAGATGACCGGCGCCGCCGAGCAGTACCAGTACATCCTGCGCGACGAGTCCATGCACTGCAACTTCGGCATCGACCTGATCAACCAGCTCAAGCTGGAAAACCCCCATCTCTGGACCGCAGAGTTCAAGGCCGAGATCAAGGCATTGTTCATGAAAGCCGTCGAACTGGAGTACCGCTACGCCGAAGACACCATGCCGCGCGGCGTGCTCGGCCTCAATGCGTCCATGTTCAAAGGCTACCTCCGCTACATTGCCAATCGCCGTGCCACGCAGATCGGACTTGAAACTCTCTTCCCCAACGAGGAGAATCCGTTCCCATGGATGAGCGAAATGATCGACCTGAAAAAAGAGCGTAACTTCTTTGAAACCCGTGTGATCGAGTACCAGTCCGGTGGTGCCCTTTCCTGGGATTGATTGACCAGAAAAATACGCGAGACAAGCGAACAATGATTTCAAGAATTGCAATGACCAGTGACAGCACCGAAGAGTGCGCGTTGGGCTTTGCTCCTGTGTTCGCGGCGCTGGGACCGGTTTATCCGGGGCCCAACGCCGTGAATCGCTTTACGTACTCCAACCGTGAAGTGCTCTTTGCAACGTGATCAAGGAGAAAACTATGGCAACTGCGAAAAAAACTGCGGCTAAAAAAGCTGCTCCAAAGAAAGCCCCTGCGAAAAAAGTAGCGGCTAAGAAGGCTCCTGCGAAAAAAGCAGCAGCGAAAAAAGCTCCGGCTAAAAAAGCTCCAGCGAAAAAAGTAGCGGCCAAAAAGCCAGCTGCGAAAAAATCGCCAGCGAAAAAGCCAGCAGCCAAGAAGGTAGCGGCCAAGAAGCCAGCAGCCAAGAAAGCTGCAGCGAAAAAGCCAGCAGCCAAGAAGGCCGCGAAAAAGGTAGCGAAGAAACCAGCGGCGAAGAAAGCCGCTGCGAAAAAGCCTGCCGCCAAGAAAGCAGCGAAAAAGCCCGCTGCGAAGAAAGCCGCGAAAAAACCTGCTGCCAAAGCTGCGAAAGCACCCGCTGCAGCGGCTGCCCCTGCGGCTCAGACTACTCTGAACCCGCAAGCTGCCTGGCCGTTTCCGACAGCCAGCAAGCCGTAAGCAGTAAGGTAATTCTGCTTAGAGCCCGATATCGAAAGATGTCGGGCTTTTTTCATGGCTGGACCGTTCCTGAGGCCATCCACAATTGACACCCCTGTTTACCGCCGCCGGACCACTCCAGCCATGAAACCGTTCCCCGCGCTGCCCGAACTTCCTTTTCTGCGACGGGAAAAGAATGGGGACGTTCTGATCGGCATCCATGTGGTGCCCAACGCCGCCAAAACCGAGATGATGGGCCTGCATGGAGAGGCCGGGCAGCAGGCGCTGCGCCTGCGATTGCAGGCACCGCCCGTGGACGGCAAAGCCAATCAGGCGCTGGTGAAATGGCTGGCCGGTTGCCTTGGCGTTCCGCAGCAGGCGGTCACGCTGGCCCGCGGAGAAGCCTCAAGGCGCAAGCAGTTGCGCGTCAGCGCTGAAGCGGCAAGCCAGGCTGCATGGAATGAATGGCTAAAAGCATTGGACCACCGCGAGCCATAGCCGCGCCGCCTACGACAAGGGAACGATCGCATGCTATTAATTTAATAGCTGGCGGCGCCCATTCTGTCTTGCTCAAGCACTGATTTGTTCGGAATTCAACGTGTAGTTCTGGCCACCGCGCGTGGCGATCTTGAGCGCACCCACCCGGTTCCCCAAGGCGGCGCAGCGGTCCAGCGTCCAGCCTTTTTCGAGGCCAAACAGCAAAGCCCCGCGAAAAGCGTCGCCGCACCCTGTCGGGTCGACCACTGATCCGGCCTTTACCGGTGGCACCAGGGTTTTCTCGCCGCCAATCCAGACCTCGCAACCTTCCGCGCCCAGCGTCACCACCAGGCCCTGCACCCGGCGGGACAATTCGGCGCATGACAGGCCCGTGCGGTCGCACAGCATTTTGGCCTCGTAATCGTTGACGGTCACCCAGGTGGAGAGTTCCACAAAGTGGGAAAGCTCCTTGCCGTCAAACATGGGAAGGCCCTGGCCTGGATCAAAAACGAAGGGGATACCGGCCAGCTTGAACTGCTCGGCATGCTGCAGCATGGCATCGCGCCCGTCAGGCGAAATAATGCCCAGCTTGATGTCATCGCGTGCGTCAATGCGGGTGATATGGGCCTGCATCATGGCACCCGGATGAAAAGCCGTGATCTGGTTGTTGTCCCGGTCGGTCATGATCATCGCCTGGGCGGTATAGGTGTCGCCCACCTGCCGCACAAATTCCGTGCTGATGCCCAGCGTCTTCATGCGCTCCACGTACTCGGCGCCGTCACTGCCGACCGTGGCCATGGGCAGCGGCTTGCCGCCAAGCTGCTGCAGGCTGTAGGCGATGTTGCCGGCGCAGCCACCGAACTCGCGGCGCAGCGCCGGCACCAGAAACGACACATTCAGGATATGCAACTGGTCGGGTAGTATCTGCTCCGAAAAGCGCCCCTCAAAGGTCATGATGGTGTCAAACGCCAGGGAGCCACAAATAACAGCAGACATTCAGTTCTCTCGTTTCAATCAGGGGTAAAAAACCAGGACACGATAGCCAGCCACTCGCAAGGGAGCCGCCGGCGCAGAAGACGGCGGCGACGCTGCAGCTGCAGTGTCCGCATCACCGGATATTTTCATGATGACCAGGCCGGGCATTTCGGAGCGGGGGGCCAGGGTCGGCGATTTGGCGCCAAACTGTGCCGGCGTCAGGATGCGGCGCACCACGGCCTGGTCCTGCGAATCGGTCAGGGTCACTTCCAGGGACGGCATTTCCAGCAGCGTCACACCCGTGTTTTTGAGCGTAAAACTGAGGCGATAGGCATCAGGGCCGATGCGGTTGAAGGTGGAGCTGTCTATGACCAGCGACTCGATATGCCGCGGCGCACGAATGTCACAGTGCAACTGGCCGCAAATACCCTGAAGCGCCGGCACGAGCCGGGGCTCCAGGGCGGCCAGCGTGTCCCTTTGCTGGACAGCCCACTGCAAGACCAGCACGGCCAGCAGCAGCAGGGATAACAAGGCCATGGTCCACCGGGTCAGCGGCCGTTTCCAGAACGCCTTGCGCCTGGCCTCCCGCACAAAAGACACATCGTGCTCCACGCGCGAATCCGGCATGCCGGAGTCCACGTCCGAAAAGGCAAAACTGGAATCATCGTCGACCGCCGGGCGCACCATCACCGGCCGGCGGGCTGGCGGCTCATCCGGCAACACGCTATCAGGCAGTTCCAGCGGATCCTGCTGGCGTTCCTGTTGGGCCCGCTTCCAGCGTACAGGGTCAAAATCAGCCGCACTGTCCTGCGCATCGGCAGGGCCAGTGCCGGAAGGCCTTAGCGGCACCCGGTCGGCAAATGACCTGGCCGGCGCCCATTCCTGTGATTCCGCAGCAGCGGCAACAGCCACGACTGGCGGCGCCGGCGCAGAAGGGACAAATTCCGGCAGCGGCATGGGTTCGGTGTCCCCGACCGCAAACGGTACGGCGGGCACGGGCGATGCCATGTCACGCGGCAGCAGATGCGCGGACGCATCAAAGACTTCAGCGCAATGCCCGCATCGCACCCAGCCCTGTGAGACTTTGAGTTGGTCGGTCACGACTTTGAACATCGTGCCGCATGCGGGGCAGCGCGTAATCAGGCTCATTTAGCGCTGTATTGTAGGGGGCTCACCCCCGCTGACGGCCTGAAAACCGCCATGCGCGGGATTGGGCCGGCTCAGAAGCCGGCGGTCATCAAGATCCAGCCTTCTTGCGCATCGTGCACAGTGAGCTGGCAATAGGGAGCGTAGGCTTCCTTGAGTTCCTCCGCCTGGCGATCCAGAATGCCGGCCAACACGAGATGGCCGCCCTTTTCGACATGCGCGCACAGCAGCGGCGCCAGCACCTTGAGCGGCGTGGCGAGGATGTTGGCCAGCACGATCTGGTATTTGCCAGACGCCTTCTCCGGAAGCCCAGCATTGAGCACCACATGGTTGGCTTCGGCATTGGCGCGCGTCGACTCCACGGCAGCCGGGTCGATGTCGACGGCATCGATTTCGGTCGCGCCGAACTTCGCCGCACCAATGGCCAGGATGCCGGAACCGCAGCCGTAATCCAGGACACGGCCGAGGTTGTTGCCTGCAGCGCCCTGACCAGCCACCCATCGAAGGCACATGCGCGTGGTCGGATGGGTGCCGGTGCCGAAGGCCAAGCCTGGATCCAGGCGAATCACCTGTTTGGCCTCGGCAGGCGGCTCATGCCAGGTCGGCACGATCCAGAATTCGGGGGTGATATCGACCGGCGCGAACTGCGACTGCGTGAGCCGCACCCAGTCTTGTTCCGGCACAGGCTGAACAGCCACCACGCTGCAGGCTGCAAAGAAGTCCTGGGCAGCCAGCACGCCCGCCGCATCGCGCGCCAGAGTTTCAGTGGCAAACAGCGAGACGATTCGCGAACGCTCCCAGCCAGCCCTGGGCGGTGGCATATCGGGTTCACCGAACAAAGCCTGCTCAGCCGGCGTCTGCGCATCGGCGTCTTCCACCGACACACTGAGCGCGTCGAGCGCGTCGAGCGCCTCGCTAAGGGTTTCGACTTCGTCGACAGGAGCCAGCAGGATCAGTTCAAACATCGTTCATCACCAGTTGTACGCCGAGGCGACAGGTATTCAATTCAAGCCGGGGCCGCGGGACTGGCTTTGCCAGACCGCAGGCGCGGCGGCCCCCTCGGGGGGCAGGAAGCTACACGAAGTGAGCGATCGTGGGGGCCACATCCACCGTGGGGGCTTTATCTCTCTCGTTTGGAGAGCCACTCTTCAAGGTAGTGGATATTGGTACCGCCGTCCATGAACTTGGCGTCCACCATCAGTTCGCGGTGCAACGGGATGTTGGTGTTGATGCCTTCCACCACGGTTTCGGCCAGCGCCGTGCTCATGCGGGCCAGCGCCTGCTCACGCGTATCACCGTGAACAATGATCTTGCCGATCATCGAGTCATAGTTGGGCGGCACAAAGTAGTTGGCATAAATATGCGAGTCCACCCGCACGCCCGGTCCGCCCGGCGTGTGCCAGGTCGTGATACGGCCCGGCGAAGGGACAAACTTGTAGGGATCTTCCGCGTTGATGCGGCATTCAATCGAATGGCCTTTGAGCTGGATGTCGCGCTGGGCAAAAGGCAGCTTTTCACCGGCCGCCACCATGATCTGGGTGCGCACGATGTCCACGCCGGTGATCCATTCGGTGACCGGATGCTCGACCTGGACACGCGTGTTCATCTCGATGAAGTAGAACTCGCCGTTTTCGTAGAGAAACTCAAAGGTGCCCGCGCCACGGTAGCCGATCTTTTTGACGGCGGCGACGCAGCGCTCACCAATGCGCTCGATCAGCTTGCGCGGAATCCCGGGCGCCGGCGCTTCTTCGATGACTTTCTGGTGGCGGCGCTGCATGGAACAGTCGCGTTCACCCAGCCAGACCGCATTCTTGTGCTGGTCCGCCAGAATCTGGATTTCGATGTGCCGCGGGTTCTGCAGGAATTTCTCCATGTAGACCTCGGGGTTGCCGAAAGCCGCGCCGGCTTCGGCCTTGGTGGTCTGCACCGCGTGCAGCAGGGCTGCCTCGGTATGCACCACGCGCATGCCGCGCCCGCCGCCACCGCCGGCCGCCTTGATGATGACGGGATAGCCGACCTGCTTGGCAGTGCGCTTGATGACGACCGGGTCATCGGGCAAGGCGCCTTCGGAGCCAGGTACACAGGGCACACCGGCCTTGATCATGGTCTGCTTGGCCGAGACCTTGTCGCCCATGATGCGGATTGATTCCGGCGTGGGGCCAATGAACTTGAAGCCGCTTTTTTCCACGCGCTCGGCGAAGTCGGCGTTTTCGCTCAGGAAACCATATCCGGGGTGGATGGCTTCAGCATCCGTCACCTCGGCTGCCGAGATGATGGCGGGCATGTTGAGGTAGCTGTCTTTGGAAGGCGCCGGGCCGATGCAGACCGACTCGTCGGCCAGCTTGATGTATTTGGCCTCGCGGTCGGCTTCGGAATAGACCATCACGGCCTTCACGCCGAGTTCGCGGCAGGCGCGCTGGATGCGCAGGGCAATCTCACCCCTGTTGGCGATCAGTATTTTCTTGAACATGCGTCGGTAAGCCTGGTTTGGAAAGGAGGCAAGGCGCCCGCTTACTCAATGATGAAGAGGGGTTGGCCGTATTCGACAGCCTGGCCGTTTTCCGAAAGAATCTTGGTGACAGTGCCCGATTTGTCGGCTTCGATCTCGTTGAGGATCTTCATGGCCTCAATGATGCAGATGGTTTCGCCTTCCTTGATGACGCTGCCCACTTCGACAAAAGGCTTGGCGCCGGGGCTGGCAGAGCGGTAGAAAGTGCCCACCATGGGCGACTTGACGGCATGCCCGGCGGGGGCTGCGGGCGCCGCCTCGGCGATCGGTGCGGCAGGCGCGCCGGCCGCAGGCGCCGCTGCGGGAGCTGCTACCATGGCAACCGGCTGCTGCATCACCAGGGGGGCGCCGCTGGATTTGACAATACGCACCTTGCCTTCGGCTTCAGTGATCTCCAGCTCGGAGACGTTGGACTCTGAGACGAGGTCGATCAGGGTCTTGAGTTTTCTTAAATCCATAGGTTCTCTCCAACGACGGTAGATGCTGGCGCGGGATCTCGGCGCAGCTTTTTTGACTGAAAGGCTGGAAACGGCAGGCACTTGACGCGGCCACCGATCTTCCTTCTTTTTTCACTTACTTTCTGCTTTTACGCTTTAAAGCGCTTATCAGTTAATTACTGCGGGGACGAGCCAGGCGGCTTACCCCGGGAAAGCGCAGAGTGTACATCAAGCCGGAGGCCATTCCCAACCGTCTGGCGGCTGGCTGCTCCGCCTCAAAAACCCCGCGGAAGATACCGTTAGAGGCTGTTCCCGGCTGTTACCGAAGGTTTCGATGCAGCACGGCCCATCAGCAATGCCTTGCGCCTAATTGAGCTTGGCCCAGAGCGCCAGGTCTTCCGGCAGGACCTTGCCGATCTTGCGGTGAAGCAGTTCACCCGAGGCGCTGAACACCGCGGTAAAAGGCAAACTGCCGGCGATATTGCCCAGTGACTTGCTGAGCTCCGTTCCACCCAGGCCGGCCATGCCGACCGGGAAATGCAGCGGTCTGGTTTGCAGCCAGGTTCGCACCGCGCTGGGCTGATCGACAGCCAAACCCAGCACTTGCAGGTTTTTATCGCGATTTTCCTGATAGAAGTAATCCAATAAAGGCAATTCCTCTACGCAGGGCGGGCACCAGGTGGCCCAGAAATTCACCAACAGCAGCTTCCCGCGAAAGCTGCTCAAGGACAGGTTCTTGCCGTCGGGCGTGTCGAAGTTCAGGCTCCAGAATGCGTCGGTCGCACTGCCAGATGGGCTGCCGGGAGTAGGCGCCACCACCTTTTCATCCACTGCATGGGGCTGGAATTTCCACCAGGCGACGCCTGCACCCGCCAGGCCGGCCAAGGCGGCGGCGCCGCCATAAAGCATGTTTCTGCGATTCACGTGTTTGAAGTTCCGGTTTGGGGGGAGAGCAATTTTTGCACGGCAGCCAGGTCGCCCCGCGGG
Organism: Polaromonas sp. P2_G11; assembly: GCF_056403595.1. Lineage (NCBI taxonomy): Bacteria > Pseudomonadati > Pseudomonadota > Betaproteobacteria > Burkholderiales > Comamonadaceae > Polaromonas > Polaromonas sp. P2_G11. Next base: position 704,122 of record NZ_JBFUFE010000001.1, read on the forward strand.
GTCCGGCCTTTGACGTCGGGCCGCAGGGCACCGCGCAGGTCGTCGTGGTCATAGACCATCAGGTGCACGCCCACCGTCTCATTCAAAGGTTTGCACACACTTCGCAGGCTGAGCGCTTCCACGCTGTCGCCGGTAAAGCCGGTCACGGTACGCGGCTCGTAGTCCACATTGTGCTCAATCAGGGCAATCTCGGCTGATTTGGGGTCATCGCAGAACAGCTGGATGTAAATGTCGGACAGCCGGGTGGCCGTGCCGTGCCAGACGGCGCCGCCCAGGTAGGGCCGAAATTGCACCAGCCGCTCCATCCAGACCAGCGCCAGTTCACGCAGGGCCGCCAGCTCGGCGGGCTGGGTGTCGGCACAGAAAAGTGCGATGTATTCGCGGACGGCGTCTTCCAGCTCGTCATTGCCCGGCAGCTCGGTACGGGCCGGCAAGGCCATCTGTTTGACGGCGCGGCGTTTGGCCGGACCATATTCCAGCCCTTCTTCCACCACCAGCGCTGCGGCCGTGGCGGCGATTTCGGATTTAAGGGTATGAGGTGTCAAGATCGGCTGGCTTCGGCCAGGAAAGGCCAAAATCGAAGGTCAATGGGTGATGCGGATCAATGATGCGGGTGTGGGCGAAGCGATTGTGCCTTGGGTTGGGTTCCCGCCAGACGCTAAAGTTCACCCCAGCCCACGGCACACCCGACCGCTATGAAATCAATAGCTGGTTGCGCTTATCCATATTGGCCGGGAGGCACTTTTTCCTTGAATTTTCGCCTGGCCACCGGATCCAGGCGTGTGAGGCCCGCGGATAGCCCTGCCTAGAATACAGGCCATGCACATACATATTCTGGGAATCTGCGGCACCTTCATGGGAGGCCTGGCCGCCCTGGCGCGGGAAGCAGGGCACAAAGTGACAGGCTGCGACACCGGCGTCTACCCGCCCATGAGCGACCAGCTGCGCGGTTTGGGGATTGAGCTGATCGAGGGCTACGGCGCCGACCAGATGGCCTTTGAGCCCGACGTGTTCGTGGTCGGCAACGTGGTGTCCCGTGCCCGGCTTGCCGATGGCAGCGCCAAATACCCGCTCATGGAAGCCATCCTGAACAGCGGCAAGCCTTATACCAGCGGCCCGCAATGGCTCTCGGGCCATGTGCTCCACCACCCGACCCACCACCCGACCGGGCCACGCCATGTGCTGGCAGTGGCTGGCACGCATGGCAAAACCACCACCACGGCCATGCTGGCCTGGATTCTCGAAGCTGCCGGGCTGAAGCCGGGTTTCCTGGTCGGCGGCGTGCCGCTGAACTTCGGCGTGTCGGCCCGGCTGGGCGAAGGCAATACCTTTGTCATCGAGGCCGACGAATACGACACCGCCTTTTTCGACAAGCGCAGCAAGTTCGTGCACTACCGCCCGCGCACGGCCATCCTGAACAACCTCGAGTTCGACCACGCCGACATTTTTGACGATCTGGCGGCCATCGAACGGCAGTTTCACCATCTGGTGCGCACCATCCCTTCGCAAGGCCGCGTGGTCGTCAATGCCGCCGAAGCCAGCCTGCAGCGCGTGCTGGCCCAGGGCTGCTGGAGTGAGCAACTGCTCTTCGGCAGCGGCCTGCTGAACAAGAGCGGCTTCATGGCCCACGGCGAACCGCACGACTTTCATGTGCTCAAGGCCGGCGAGGCCGTGGCCCATGTGCAGTGGGGCATCAGCGGCGTGCACAACCAGCTCAATGCGCTGGCCGCCATCGCGGCGGCTGAGCACGTCGGTGTGGCGCCCGAAGCCGCGGCCCGGGCGCTGGCGGAGTTCCAGAACGTCAAGCGCCGCATGGAAGTACGCGGCGTGATCCCGCGCAAAGACGGCGACATCACCGTGTATGACGACTTCGCCCACCACCCCACCGCCATCCATACCACGGTGGACGGCCTGCGCCGCCAGCTGCAAAGCGCAGGCCGGGGCAGCGAACGCATCCTTGCCATCTTCGAGCCGCGCAGCAACACCATGAAGCTGGGCGCCATGACGGCCCAGTTGCCCTGGAGCCTGGAGCAGGCCGATCTGGCGTTTTGCCACGCCGGCGGACTGGACTGGGATGCGCGCGCCGCGCTCGCGCCCATGGGGGATCGCGCGCAGGTGGCCGGCACCATTGACCAGCTGATCGAGCAGGTGCTGGCCGCAGCGCGGCCGGGCGACCACTTGCTGTGCATGAGCAACGGCGGGTTTGGCGGGATTCACGCGAAACTGCTGCAGGCGCTGAAAGCGTGACGGCGAGAATGCCGTGAGCTGAAATCTGTCTTGCTATCAATTTAGCAGCAATCAGCGCATGATTGGCACTGGCTAGAGGCCTGAATTGCTTAAGAAAATCGAGGCGTGGGGACCTAGAAGCTGATGCTTAATGTTGTGACATCTACATGCACAACCGGCTTGCCCAGCGCCGCGCTCGACGCCCGGGCAAATTCCTGAGCCCACTTGGCTTCGGCAAACTTCACCGGCCCAGCCGCCTGGGCCACCACCACCACCTTGTCGGCGGTCAGCAATTTGCCCGTGGGCCGCAGCGGCTCACAGCCCATTTGCGTGAACTGGTCGTCCAGCCACCAACGCGCCACATCGTGCGGCATGGGCTGCACTTCGTTGAGGTCCAGCCGCACCGGCGGGCTGTCCTTGAAGGTCACACTGACTTCGCTGCGCATGATGGGCTCCTGATCGGGGGTTCATGGTCGGCGACTTGCGGGCCTGGTGGCTATTCGCACAAACCCGCGTGGCAGACCTTACTTCTTGGCCCGGCGTGCCTGCACAGCGGTCGAAAGGATTTCCAGCACGTCCAGCGAGTCGTTCCAGCCCAGGCAGGCGTCGGTGATGCTTTTGCCGTATTCCAGCGCTTTGGAGTCGTCCTTGCCAGGGGTGAATTTTTGCGCGCCGGCAGTGAGGTGGCTTTCCACCATCAGGCCGAACACATGGCGCGAGCCGCCTGCCACCTGGCCTGCAATGTCGCGCGCCACTTCGACCTGCTTTTCATGCTGCTTGGAGCTGTTGGCGTGGCTGCAATCCACCATCAGCGTGGCCGGCAGCTTGGAGGCTTCGAGCTCCTTGCAGGCCGCCGCGACGCTGGCCGCGTCGTAGTTGGGCGCCTTGCCGCCGCGCAAAATCACGTGGCAGTCTTTGTTGCCGTTGGTCTGCACAATGGCGACCTGGCCGTTTTTGTGCACCGACAGGAAATGGTGGCCGCGCGCCGCCGCCTGGATGGCGTCGGTCGCGATGCGGATGTTGCCGTCAGTGCCGTTCTTGAAGCCGATGGGCGCCGAGAGGCCCGAAGCCAGTTCACGGTGCACCTGGCTTTCGGTGGTGCGCGCACCGATGGCGCCCCAGGAGATCAGGTCGCCGATGTACTGCGGTGAGATCACGTCGAGGAACTCGCTGCCGGCAGGAAGGCCCAGGCGGTTGATGTCGATCAGCAGCTGGCGCGCGATGCGCAGGCCTTCGTCGATGCGGAAGGTTTCGTCCAGGTACGGGTCGTTGATCAGGCCCTTCCAGCCGACGGTAGTACGCGGTTTTTCGAAGTAGACGCGCATCACGATTTCCAGCGTGCCTTCGTACTTCTTGCGCTGTTCGACGAGTTTGCGGGCATAGTCCAGCGCAGCCATCGGGTCGTGGATGGAGCACGGCCCGACGACGACAAGCAGGCGGTCATCCTTGCCCTGGATGATGTTGTGGATGCTTTTGCGGGTTTTGCTGATCAGCGTCTCGACGGCGGTGCCGCGGATCGGGAAAAAGCGGATGAGATGCTCGGGAGGGGGTAACACGGTGATGTCCTTGATGCGTTCGTCGTCGGTCTGGCTGGTCTTTTCGACGCTCGCATACCAGCTGTCGCTGGCGGAGGTGGCTTTGGCATTCATCGCAGGTTTCCTTTTCTAGATGTCGGTCAATTCGGGGCAGTACACACAATTAAAACGGGCAAAAAAAAACCGCCGGAGGTCCGGCGGTTTTTGGAGAATCGGTGCGTTTTATCGGGTCACGCGTTGATCTCTCTACCGCCGGAAGCGCTTGAGAACCAAAAGTAACCAAAATAAAACTTGGCGGAATTCATAAGCTGAAATGTAGCACAGCTCAAGTTGAGCTATCAACTCACGACAATTTTTGAAGGATTTGCCAGGGAATATCCACGTTGGGGTTAATTGGTTTTCTCTTGGGGTCGGAGGCCAACACATCCCTGAATACTTTATAGCCGGTGGCATAGGGCACAAAAATCCAGAAGTCTTTCTGTCCTCCTACGCTCAATGGCGTGCCATAGCCGGGCATCTCTGAGCCATCCATCACAAGCTGTGCTACATATTTGCGCTCGCCTATCGCAAGAGTGCCGCGATCAAAACACCAACGCGCTCCTTTCGCGTCCTGAAAACATTGCTTCCCAAATATCCGTCCCAGCAATGCATCACTTAAAACAGTCTCACCTATATCGCCAATCCGAATGTATTGAAGCCTCTGGCGCTTGGGATCGTCTTTGGAATAAGCCCAGAGTTTGTCCCCCGAAGCGTTCAAGCAAGCGTTTGAAGCCGCTTCGTGCCATGAAGAAAGCGTCGGCTCACCGGTTTTATCAATCCATAGCGTGGGATAACCATTCATGGGACTGTTTTTACTGGTCACCTCGCTCCAATTTTTTTTGAGGACAAGCTCGTCCCAAAGCTGCTTGGCAACATAGGAGCCGCTGATTTTTTTCAACCTGCCACCGCTATCGCAAGCAGGCTCAGCCCGCACCAACGGCATGCCGCAATAAGTTGCTACGACCCAAACCCCCAAAAAAAAAGCGCACCTGCCCACGATTTCCACCTACAGACTCAGGCCGTCCCGCCCACGGTCAGGCCGTCGATGCGCAGCGTCGGCTGGCCCACGCCCACTGGCACGCTCTGGCCTTCCTTGCCGCAGGTGCCCACGCCGCTGTCGAGCTGCATGTCGTTGCCCATCATGGTGACGCGGGTCAAGGCGTCGGGGCCGTTGCCGACAATCGTCGCCCCCTTGACGGGGTAAAGAATCTTGCCGTTTTCGACCCAGAAGGCTTCGCTGGCCGAAAACACGAACTTGCCCGAAGTGATGTCGACCTGGCCGCCGCCGAAGTTGGTGGCGTATAGACCCTTCTTGATGCTGGCCACGATTTCTTCGGGCTGCTTGTCGCCGCCCAGCATGTAGGTGTTGGTCATGCGGGGCATGGGCACATGGGCATAGCTCTCACGCCGGCCGTTGCCGGTGGGCTTGACCTTCATCAGGCGCGCGTTGAGCGAGTCCTGGATGTAGCCCTTCAAGATGCCGTCTTCAATCAGCACGTTGCGCTGGCTGGCGTTGCCTTCGTCGTCCACGTTGAGCGAGCCGCGGCGGTCGGCAATCGTGCCGTCGTCCAGCACCGTTACGCCCTTGGCTGCCACGCGCTGGCCGATCTTGCCGGAAAACGCGCTGGAGCCCTTGCGGTTGAAGTCGCCTTCCAGGCCGTGGCCGATGGCCTCATGCAGCAAAATGCCGGGCCAACCCGAGCCCAGCACCACTGTCATTTCGCCGGCCGGCGCGGGGCGCGCATCGAGATTGGTCAGTGCGGCTTTCACCGCGTCGTTCACGTATTCGGCGATCTGCGCATCGTCAAAATAAGCCAGGCCAAAACGCCCGCCACCGCCGCCCGAGCCGACTTCACGACGGCCTTTCTGCTCGGCAATGACCGTCACGCTCAGACGCACCAGCGGTCGCACGTCGGCGGCGAGCGTGCCGTCGGCGCGCGCGACCATCACCACGTCGTATTCACTGGCCAGGCCCGCCATCACCTGCACGATGCGCGGATCCTTGGCTTTGGCGAGTTTTTCGACTTTCTCGAGCAACTGGACCTTGGCGGTGCTGTCCAGCGTGGCGATCGGGTCCAGGCCCTGGTAGAGCGAACGGCTGCCGGCCACCTTCCGGGCGGGCGTCTTGACGCGGGCAGCCTTGCCGCCCGCAGAAATGCTGCGCACCGTGCGCGCCGCATCCAGCAGCGACGCCTCGGAAATGTCATCGGAGTAGGCAAAGGCGGTCTTTTCGCCACTGACAGCGCGCACGCCCACGCCCTGATCGATGCTGAAAGAGCCGGTCTTCACGATGCCCTCTTCCAGGCTCCAGCCTTCGCTGCGGGTGTACTGGAAGTAGAGATCGGCATCATCGGCGCCGTGGGAGGTAATTTCGCCCAGCGCGCGGCTCAGATGCGCCTGCGTGAGGCCGAAAGGCGCCAGCAGCAGCTTTTCGGCAATCGCCAGCCGTCCGGATGTGGACTCCGTGGTCGGCCGCGCAGCGGACGAGACAGTGGATTTGTTGGCGGTGGAAGCGGGCGTGGAGCGAAGGAAGGTCATGCGGCCATTGTAGGCAGTCTGCCCTGCCCCGTCAGGGCCTGTGCACAGGCCGGTACGAGGCCCAGGGCTTTGCCCGCCGAGTTCCGGCCGTCGCAAGGCAAGTCGCGGTCATGATGCCTTGCGCGGGCCCTCGGTGAACTCAGGCAATTAGCGGCTGGTAACGCATTGACAGCGCTTCGCGCACCTGCTCCAGGGGTTGACGCCAGTCCCCAGCCTCGGCCTGGCGAAATATCCTTGCGCTCGGATACCAGGGGCTATCGCTCCTCTCCAGCAACCAACGCCAGTCGGGAATGTAGGGAACCAGAATCCAAACCGGTTTACCCATGGCACCCGCAAGGTGTGCCACGCTGGTATCCGACGTAACAACCAGGTCCAGTGAGTCGATCACAGCTGCCGTATCGGCGAAAGTCTTCAGCGCCTCGCCCGGACAGAGGATGTGAGGTTGCGTCTTCATGACAGGAATGTCCACTTCACGAAGCATGGGTTGAAGGCATATTGCCGGCATTCCGTCGGGCAGGGCTTGCAGAAATTCCGCAAGTCGCAGAGAGCGTAGCCGGTCGCGCTTCTGTTTGGCGTTGCCGGACCAAACAATGCCCACCCGGGGGGTAGCAGATCCAGCCAAGGCAGCGAGCCGCTGTTGCCAGGCCGCCTTTTTATCGGGATCGGCTTTCAAATAAGACAAGCTCGCCGGCACAAACCCGGTCCGATGATGCCCCAGGGCCAATGGAAGGCTCATCAAGGGACAATAGCAATCAAACGGCGGCAAGGGCTCATGCTCCTCCAGAACGCGGGTCACCCCTGGAAGAGTCCCCATCAGCTCTTTAAGTCCCGCCTGCACCTGAAGCACCACGCGCGCACCGAGTGCGGCCACTTCCGTGGCGTATCTGGAAAACTGGATGGTGTCCCCAAATCCCTGTTCACACGAGAGCAGGATCGTTTGACCGGCGATAGCCTCCCCACCGAGCCAGAGAGGCTTTGCAAAGACCTTGCGCTCTTTCACGTCTTTTTCTTTCGCGCTTCTGAGCCGCCACTCGTATTCCGTCCAGCCCGTTGCATAGTCGCCATTCAGCAGGGCGCTAAACCCGAGATTGAAATGGGCAGCAAAATGCCCGGAGTCCAGCTCAAGGGCCGTCCGGTAACTTTTGATGGCGTCATCATGGAAGCCCTGTTCACCCAAGGAAATACCGAGGTGAACCAGCGTATTTGCGTCCCCTGGATTGAGATCCAGTGCCCGCCGCATCAACGGAATCGCCCGTGCGAAATCTCCCGCGGCCTCGCACGCGGCCCCCAGGTTGCTCATGAATTGGGCGTTCTCCGGCTCCAGCGCAAGGGCTTTTTCGTAGGGCGCTATCGCCTTGAGCGGCAAATTCTGGGCGCTGTACAGGTTTCCCAGATTGCAGAGAAGCCCGACTGATTCGGGAAATCGGCGAATGCCTTCCTGCATGATCTCTTCCGCCTCCGTCATCTGCTCATGTTGAAAGAGTTCATAGCCCAATTCACGATAGGCCGGTTCAAACTCTGGCGCAAGCAGCACAACCTTCTTGAATCGGTGAATGGCCTGAGATACGTTTGCCTCCCGCTGTGCGAGCGTTCCCAACATGAAATGCGCGTCATGCTGTGTGGGATCCAGACTTGCGGCCTGTTCAAGTGCCGCCTTGGCTTCCAGAAGGTGGCCCTGCTCACTTAATACATATCCGAGATTGATCAGTGCGAAGACATCTTCTGGATCGGCCTTCGTTGCCTCGCCGTAGCACAAAGCCGCCTCATAAAGCTTGCCTTCTGCCAACAAGGCATTGCCATTCTTTTTGAGTTCAGCGCAACGATCCTTGTCAGGCGCACCGACGCTGGCTGCAGCGCTCGACGAAGCCGGCAGGATTTTTCTTAGAAGTCCGAACATGCTGCTCCAGAAAAACGGTAAGAACTACAGCTGCAAAGAAAGCCACTGCGTCAATTCATCGGCATAGGCATCATTAACGCCGCGGTCTTTCAATGTCCACAAAAAGGCATTACCCAGCTTGGCTTTTTTGTAGGTATTGAGTTTGTTGGCCCGTTTAAAGGCAGCGAGTTCATGCGACATCTTTATCAGCGTTTTTTCTGCTTTTTCCGCAAATTTCTTTTCTTTCACCGACTCTTTGGCCGGCAGCTCGCGGATCACGAGTTCCGCCAGCGAAATGCCGCACTGACTTGCGGCCCGCGTATCAAACCAGTCAAAAAACCCCATATGAACCTCCTTGTTTAGCTCTGCACCAAGCGCTTGGCCTTGGCGATCGACATCAGCATGCCGATGGCCAGTCCCAGCGTCACCATGGCCGTGCCGCCATAGCTGATGAAAGGCAGCGGCACGCCCACCACGGGCAGGATGCCGCTGACCATGCCCATGTTGACGAAAGCATAGGTGAAAAAAATCATGGTCAGCGCACCGGCCAGCAGGCGCGAAAACAGGGTCGATGCCTCCAGCGCAATGGCCAGTCCGCGCAAAATCAGGAAGATGAACGCCGCAATCAACAACAGATTGCCCAACAGACCGAACTCTTCGGAGTACGCCGCGAAGATGAAGTCGGTGGTGCGCTCGGGAATGAACTCCAGGTGCGTCTGGGTGCCGGCCATAAAGCCCTTGCCCGTGATGCCGCCCGAGCCAATGGCGATCATGCCCTGGATGATGTGAAAGCCCTTGCCCAGCGGGTCGCGCGAGGGGTCGAGCAGCGTGCAGATGCGCTGCTGCTGGTAGTCGTGCAGGATGGGCCAGCGCACGCCGTCGGCACAGATTTGCGGCTCGAACCACACCACGAGGAACACGCCGATGAGGCCCAGCAGCACTGGCGGCAGGATCAGCTTCCAGCTCAGCCCGGCAAAAAAAATCACCGCGAGCCCCGCGGCCAGCACCAGCAGGGAGGTTCCCAGATCAGGCTGCTTCATGATGAGCCCGACCGGAACGAGCAGCAACAACCCGGCGGCCAGGAAGTCCAGCGGGCGTAGCTGGCCTTCGCGTTTCTGAAACCACCAGGCCAGCATCAGCGGCATGGCAATTTTCAGGATTTCGCTGGGCTGGATCACCACGCCCACATTGAGCCAGCGCCGAGCGCCTTTTTTGGTGACGCCGAAGATCGCCACCGCCACCAGCAAGGCCACGCCGGCGATGTACAGCGGCACGGCAAACGCCATCAAGCGCTGGGGCGGCACCTGGGCCACCACAAACATGATGGCGCCGGCAATCAGCATGTTGCGGCCATGGTCAACAAACCGGGTGCCGTGGTCATACCCTGACGAATACATGATCAGGAGGCCTGCACAGGCCAGCAAAAACACCGCAAACGCCAGCAGGCCGTCAAAGCCCTGGAGCAAAGGCAAGGTTCGCTGATAAAGGGAGGGTTTGTCGAAAACGGCGGCCATGCGCGGATTATCCGTCAGCCTTGAAGCCGGGAACGCGTGGCCGGGCATCCCGCGAAAGCGGGCATCGCTATCAATTACATAGCTGCTCGCGCTGGCCCTGATTGGCTTGAAACCCTGTTTCACTTAAAACCGGCATCAAACACCGCGAAACCCGGGAAATCGGCTCCGGCAAAACCTGTGGTGGCCAGCCCGTCTAACATGCGGCATGCGCACCACCCACCTGCTCTATCTCCACGGATTTCGCTCCTCCCCCCAATCCGTGAAAGCAAAAAAAATGGCCGCTGCCGTGCAGCAGCGCCATCCCACCGTTCACTGGTGGTGCCCGCAGCTGCCACCTTCGCCGCACGCCGCGCTGCAGATGGTGAAGGACGAAATTGCCGGCTGGCCCGGCAAGCCGGGCTACCAAAGCATGGGCGTGATCGGCTCTTCGCTGGGCGGCTTTTACGCCACTGCGGTGGCCGAACAGGCCGCTTGCAAGGCCGTGCTACTCAACCCGGCCGTGGAGCCGGCGCGCGACCTCACCCGCTACATCGGCGAGCAAACGGCCTGGCACAACCCGGAAGAACACTTTTTCTTCGAACCCCGCTTTGTGGATGAGCTGAAAGCACAGCACGCCGGGCCGCTGAAATCGCCGCAAAACTACCTCGCCATCGTTGCCAAGGGTGACGAAGTGCTGGACTGGCGTGAAATGACGGCCCGTTATGCGGGCGCTCACATCCGGCTGCTGGAAGGCGGCGACCATGCACTGAGCGACTTTGACCGGCATTTGCCGACCATCCTCGACTTCCTGGCATTGGCCTGAAATCTCTCTGAAGCAGCCCTGATTACACTAGTCTCAAGTCATCAAAGACACCAAAGGGATCCCGTTTTGTTTGTATTGTTTGAAGAAGCCGGCAAGTTCCTGGCCGGCCGCATTTTGTCCGAGAGCGATGCCTCGCTGCAGGTCGAGCTCGACTCGGGCAAGCGTGTGAAGGTCAAGGGCGTTAATGCCCTGCTGAAGTTTGAAAAGCCATCCCCTGCCGAGATGGTGGCCGCCGGCCAAAAGCTGAGCCACGATATTGAGCTGGACCTGGCTTGGGAATTCGCCAGCGAAGACGAATTCGGCTTTGCCGACCTGGCGCGCGATTACTTCAGCGCCGACGGCAAAGCCGCCTCGCTGGAGCAACAGGCCGCCGCGCTCTTTCGCCTGTATGACGCGCCGCACTACTTTCGCCGTGCCGGCAAGGGCCGCTTCAAGAAGGCACCGGCGGAAATCCTGCAGCAGGCGTTGGCCGCCATCGAAAAGAAAAAGCAGGTCGCAGCGCAAATCACCGCCTGGGCCGAAGAACTGGGCCGCGGCGAATGCCCGGCGCCGGTGCGCGATCAGCTTTACAAAATCCTCTTCAAGCCCGACAAGAACAGCGCCGAATACAAGGCAGTCGTCGAAGCCTCGCGCGCCACGCACACCGCGCCGCTCGATTTGCTGCAAAAGGCCGGCGCCATCGCTTCGCCTTACCAGTTTCACTGGAAGCGCTTTTTGTTTGAGAACTTCCCCAAGGGCACGGGCTTTCCGGCGCTGCAAGCGCCTGAAGTCAAGGACGAGCTGCCGCTGGCCGATGTGAAGGCTTTCTCCATCGACGACTCAGCCACCACCGAGATCGACGATGCGCTGTCCGTGCAGGGCCTGGGCAGCGGCACTGTCACGCTTGGCATCCACATCGCCGCGCCGGGCCTGGCCGTATTGCCCGGCAGCCCGATCGACACCGTGGGCCGCGCGCGGCTTTCCACCGTGTACATGCCCGGCTACAAGCTGACCATGCTGCCGGATGAAATCGTCAAAAGCTACACGCTGCAGGAAGGCCGCAACTGCCCTGCGCTGTCGCTGTACCTCACGCTGGATGAGGCCACACTCGAAATCAAGGAAAGCGCCACCCGACTGGAGCTGGTGCCCATCGTCAGCAACCTGCGCCACGACGTGCTGGACAGCACCTTCACCGAGGCTTTTTTTGAAACCGCGCAAAGCAATCCGCCTACCGGCGTGCAATGGGGTGTGGAGCTGACCTTTCTGCACCGGTTGGCCAAACATCTGAAGGCGCAGCGCGAAATCGTGCGCGGCAAGCCAGAAAACTTCAACCGGCCAGACTACAACTTCAGGCTGGACAACCCCACAGGCGGCGAGCCCCAGGGCAACGAGACGGTCAGCATCAGTACGCGCCAGCGCGGCGCACCGCTGGACTTGATCGTGGCCGAGGCCATGATCCTGGCGAACAGCACCTGGGGCGAGTGGCTGGCCGAGCACGGCGTGCCCGGCATTTACCGCAGCCAGGCCAGCCTCTTGCCCGGCGTGAAAGTGCGCATGGGCACCAAGGCCCTGCCGCATGCGGGCATCGGCGTCAAAAGCTATGCCTGGAGCACCTCGCCGCTGCGCCGCTACACCGACCTGGTCAACCAGTGGCAAATCATTGCCTGCGCACGCCATGGCCGCACGGCGGCACTGGCTGCGCCGTTCAAGCCCAAGGACGCCGAGCTGTTTTCCATCATCTCGGGCTTTGATGCCGCCTACAGCGCCTACAACGGGTTCCAGGCCGGCATCGAGCGCTACTGGACACTCAAATACCTGCAGCAGAACAACATCACCGAGCTGACCGCCACCGCCTTCAAGGACAATCTGGTGCGCGCCGACGAGTTGCCGCTGGTGCTGCCGGCCGCCGGCGCGCAGGGCCTGCCGCGTGGCGCGAAAGTGCGTATAAAGCTGGGCGAGATCGACGAGATCACGCTGGATATTTCCGGCACAGTGGTCGAGCGGCTGGACGTGGAGATGGATGAGTCTCCTGATCCGCTGGGCGAGGAGGATGGCGAGTCCGAGATGGCCGCCGGCCCGATCTCGATTGCAGTCGATGTCAATGAGCCACAAACCGATGCCGCTGTGGCGGCTCCGGTCGCCGGTTAACACCGCAATACGCTCATAAACACCGATAATCTCTTCCTGTGAAGTCACCAAGCACACTGCAAATCGCCCTGGGCGCCTCCATCGCCTTTCATGCGGTGTTGCTGACGGCGCGTTTTGTTGATCCGGACCGCTTCAACCGCGTCTTTCAGGACACGCCGCTGGAAGTGATCCTGGTCAACGCCAAGTCCAACGAAAAGCCTGACTTTGCCAAAGCCATCGCGCAGGCCTCGCTGGCCGGTGGTGGCGACATGGAAAAAGGCCGCGCCACTTCTCCCCTGCCGCCTTCGGCCCTGATGGAGCTGGGCGACGCCACCGAAGACGCCCAGCGCAAGGTCGATTCCCTGCAGGAGCAGCAAACCCAGTTGCTCGCCCAAATCAAAAAACAGCTGGCATCGATGCCGCCGCCCGACCCCACACAGCCCGCCAACAACCCGGCGCAGGCCGAGCGCGAGGAAAAACGCAAGCAGCTCGTCAAGATCCTGGCGGAAATCGAGCGGCGCATCAACGAAGAAAACGCACGGCCGAAAAAGCGCTACATCAGCCCGGCCACACGTGAAGAGGTCTACGCCGTTTATTACGACGAACTGCGCCGCAAGATTGAAGACAAGGGGACGGTGAACTTCCCCGAGCTGGCCGGCAAAAAACTGTACGGTGAACTCACGATGATTGTGACGGTGAATTTTGACGGCAGCGTGATCGACACGGAAGTCGTGCAGACCTCGGGCAACCTGACGCTGGACCGGCGGGCGCAAAGCATCGTGCGCGGCACGGGGCCTTTCGGCAAGTTCAGCGATGCGATGCGCAGCAAGGCGGACCAGATCGTGGTGGTGTCGCGCTTCAAGTTCACGCGCGATGACACGCTTGAAACCAAACTCACCAGCCGCTAGCCCCGACTGCTGCTTTCAGCCCCACGCACATGAACACCCGGCCCCGCCATGGATAAGTATTACGTCCTGGGCAATCCGATCGCGCACAGCAAATCCCCGCTGATTCACGCACGATTTGCCGAGCTCACGGGGCAATCCCTGCAATACGAACGCCTGCTGGTGCCGCTGGAGGCGTTCGGCGCCACACTGGCTGAACTGGTACAGGGCGGCGTAAAAGGCTGCAACGTCACCGTGCCTTTCAAGCTGCAAGCTTTTGAAGCCGCAAGCACACGGACCGACAGGGCGCAATTGGCCCAGGCCGCCAACACGTTGGTGCTGCAAGGCGGCGCCATCCACGCCGACAACACCGACGGCGTGGGCCTGGTGAACGACATCCAGAACAACGCCGGTGTTTCGCTGGCCGGGCGCGATGTGCTGCTGATCGGCGCAGGCGGTGCCGGCGCCGGCGCGCTGGCCACCCTGCTGGCGGCCGGGCCACGCCGTCTGGTGCTGGTCAACCGCACGCGGGCGAAAGCCGACGCGCTGGTGGCACGGCACCGGGCACACTCGTCCATGCAGGGTTTGCTACAAAAAACGGAGCTACTCGCGCACGACCTGCAAGGTCTGCAGGGCTATTTCGATGTAATTGTCAATGCCAGCGCAAGCAGCCTGACTGGCGCGGGGGTGCCGGTTCCGGCGCGGGTGCTCAAGCCCGGCGCGCTGGCCTGCGACATGATGTACGGCCCCGCCGCGGCGGGCTTCATGGCCTGGGCCCGGGAAAACGGCGCAACGCCGCGCGACGGGCTGGGCATGCTGGTGGAGCAAGCCGCCGAGGCCTTCGCCCTGTGGCGCGGGGTTCGTCCGCCCTCTGCCCAGGTATTGCGGGAAATGCGGGCGCAGCTGGCATGAAGGCATGCACGCCATGAAAGCACTCTTCAGGCTCATCGGCCTCGGGCTGCTGGCAGGCCTGGCGCTGCAACTGTTTTTTGTGACGCGCATCGCCATGATGGCCGTGGTGGACCCGGAATCCACCGCTTTTCAGCGCTCGGAAGCCTACCTGGTAGTGCGCAACACCGGATCCCTCAAATGGCAGCAGCAATGGGTGCCTTACGACGACCTGCCGGACAACCTCAAGCGCGCGGTAATCGCATCGGAAGACGCCAGCTTCGCCGAGCATGACGGCGTGGACATGGAGGCACTTGAGAAGGCCTGGGACAAAAACGCCAAGGCCGAGCAGCGCGCCGCACAATCCGCCAGCCGCCTGGCTCCCGCCAAGGCAGCGGCAACACCCGCCAGACCGGTGAAAATCATTGGCGGCTCCACCATCACCCAGCAGCTCGCCAAAAATCTTTTCCTGTCGGGTGAGCGTACGCTTTTGCGCAAAGGCCAGGAGCTGGTGCTGACGCTGCTGCTCGAAGCCCTGCTCGGCAAGGAGCGCATTCTGGAGATTTACCTCAACAGCGTGGAGTGGGGCGAAGGTATTTTTGGCGCCGAGGCCGCAGCGCAGCATTACTACCGCAAGCCTGCGTCAAAACTGAGCGCCTATGAATCCGCGCGGCTGGCCGTCATGCTGCCGCGCCCCAAATACTTTGAAACGCGGCCCGGCTCGGGCTACCTGGCTTCGCGCGCCAGCACCATCACGGCCCGTATGGGCGGTGTGGAACTGCCCTGAATGCTGAGCAGCAAAAAGGGCCGAATCCCATGAGCGACAAATTTTCTCCCATCCTGGCCAAGCTGATGGGGCTTTTCCTGCTGGGACTGATCCGCACGCTGACCGGTGCACAGGCCCGCTGGCAAGGCTGCCCGCCCAAGGCGGAACAGCGTATTTATTTTGCCAACCACCAGAGCCATGCCGACCTCGTGCTGATGTGGGCGGCGCTGCCGGAAGAGCTTCGCAGCATCACGCGGCCGATTGCCGCGAAAGACTACTGGACCAAAACTCCTTTCAAGAAATGGATCACCACGGCGGTCTTCAACGCGATTTACGTGGACCGTGCCAAGACCGGCGACCAGGACCCGCTGGAGCCGCTGATCGAGGCCCTGACCAGCGGTGACTCGATCATCCTCTTTCCGGAAGGCACACGCGGCAACCACGAAGAGCCGCAAAAATTCAAGGCGGGCCTGTACAACCTGGCGCTCAAATTCCCCCAGGTGGTGCTGGTGCCGGCCTGGATCAACAATGTGCAGCGCGTCATGCCCAAGGGGGAAGTCGTACCGGTGCCTATCCTCTGTTCCGTCACCTTCGGCGCACCGATTGCACTGGGCGAGGGCGAAGACCGGGGCGAATTTCTGGCGCGTGCACGCCAGGCCGTCATGGATCTCAGGGAAACCTGACACAAGTCCCGGAATCCCGATGAACACTTTTTTGCGCAACCTTTCTCCCTCACACCAGGTCGGCCTGCTGTTCGTGCTGGTGTTCGGCATCCTGACCGTGATCAGCGTAGCCGCCTTCGTGATGGCCCTCAAGGACACGCACGAAGACGACCTGCACACCCAGAAACTCAAGGAATTCAGCGGCCTGCTGCGCACCTCGTGGTTCATGTCCACGGTGTTCTGGATCGGCTGGACGCTGGGCGAAACCGTGGCAACCGTGCTGTTCGGCATGGTGGCTTTTTTTGCGCTGCGCGAATTCATCACGCTCTCACCCACCCGGCAGGGCGACCACCGCAGCCTGGTGCTGGCCTTTTTTGTGGTGCTGCCGGTGCAGTTTGCCCTGGTCATCACGCGGCACTTTGACCTAGTGACCGTGTTCATTCCGGTCTACGTGTTCCTGGCGATTCCGGTGGTCAGCGCGCTGGCCGACGATCCTCACCGTTTCCTCGAACGCAACGCCAAGCTGCAATGGGGCATCATGGTCTGCGTCTATGGCATCAGCCATGTGCCCGCCCTGCTGCTGCTGAAGTTTCCCAACTACCAGGGAAAAAACGCCTTTCTGGTGTTCTTCCTGGTGTTTGTGGTGCAAAGCTGCATGATCGTCCAGCACCTGGTGGGTCGCAAACTGCAACGACCGGGCAGCGCGCCCAATGTCAGCAAGAGCTTTAACTGGACCAGCTGGTTGATCGCCGTCGTTGGGGCCAGCCTGCTGGGCGGACTGTTGGCGGGCCTCACACCCTTCAAGCCGGCGCAGGCGGTGGCCATGGCCTTTATTGCCTGCGTATCGGGCTCGCTCGGGCACCTGGTGATGAAAGCCCTCAAGCGTGATCGCGGCATTCCCAACTGGGGAAATCGCGGCGTGGGCGTCACCGGTGCCAGCGGCCTGTTGGACCGCGTGGATGCGCTGTGCTTTGGCGCACCCATATTTTTTCATTCAGTTAGATGGTATTTTGGCCTCTAACTCAATGAACACGCGCGCGATCAGCTATCAAATACATAGCATATGAGAATCCTCGGCATCGACCCCGGCCTGCAGGTCGCAGGTTTTGGCGTGATCGACATGGACGGCCAGCACCTGCGTTATGTGGCCAGCGGCACCATCAAGACCACACATATGGAACGCAGCGATTTGCCGGGCCGGCTGAAAGTGCTGTTTGAGGGCGTGTGCGAAGTGGTGGAGCGCTACCAGCCCGATGCGGCCTCTGTCGAAATCATCTTTGTCAACGTCAACCCGCAGGCGACGCTGCTGCTGGGCCAGGCGCGCGGGGCCTGCATCACGGCCCTGGTCTCGCGCCAGCTGACAGTGGCCGAATACACGGCGCTACAGCTCAAAAAGGCGGTTGCGGGCTATGGCAAGGCGGGCAAGGCCGAGGTGCAGGAGATGGTGATGCGCCTGCTGAAGCTGCCCTCCCTGCCTGGCAAAGACGCGGCCGATGCGCTGGGGCTGGCGATTACCCACGCCCACGTGGGCAGCGCCATGGCGCGGCTGGCTCAGGCCAGTGGCATAGACACAGCAATGGCGGGGAACTATCGAGGTGGGCGCAGCCGCTAACGCGGCAGGAGCGTCAAGGCAGCCCGGTTGACTCGCTACGCGACGCGCTCGAGTATCAGTACCGCAAAAAATCCGAACGCGGCGATCAGCGTCCACTTGAGAATGGTGAGCCCGAACTGCTTGAACCGTGGCTGCCCAGTACCGGCGTAAAACATGAACGACACCACCGCGGCCAGCAAAAACAGCAGGATGAGCCAGCGAAACAGCAGCATGGCGTGTTCCGCCGGCCCTACCAGGCACGTGCCAGCGTGGCGAAGCCTTGCGGTGCTTTTTTCTCGTCCTCGAAGGTGACGACTTCGTAGGCATCCTTATGCGACAGCAGCTCGCGCAGCAGCTTGTTGTTCATCGCGTGGCCGGAGCGGAACGCGCTGTAGGCGGCCAGCAGCGGTTTGCCCAGCAAATAGAGGTCGCCCATGGCATCGAGGATCTTGTGCTTCACGAACTCGTCGTTGTAACGCAGCCCGTCGCTGTTGAGCACCTTGTAGTCGTCCATGACGATGGCGTTGTCCAGCCCGCCGCCCAAGGCCAGGCCATTGGCGCGCATCATTTCCACATCCTTGGTGAAACCGAAGGTGCGGGCCCGCGCGATGTCGCGTGTGTAGGCGCCCGAACCCATGTCGAACTCAACGCGCTGGCCGGTGGAGTCCACCGCAGGGTGGTCGAAATCAATTTCAAAACTGAGCTTGTAGCCTTCATAGGGGCTCAGGCGCGCCCACTTGGTGTTGGCGCCCTCGCCTTCGCGCACTTCCACAGGCTTGATCACCCGGATAAAGCGCTTGGGTGCGGCCTGCAGCGCAATGCCGGCCGATTGCAGCAAAAATACAAACGAAGAAGCCGAGCCGTCAAGAATGGGGACCTCTTCCGCCGTGATATCGACATACAGGTTGTCAATACCCAGGCCGGCGCACGCCGACATCAGGTGCTCTACCGTATGCACTTTGGCGTTGCCGCTGGAAATGGTGGAAGCCAGCCGTGTGTCCGTCACGGCCTGCGCAGAGATGGCGATGTCCACCGGCTGCGGCAAATCCACACGGCGAAACACGATCCCGGTATCGGGCGCCGCCGGCCGCAAGGTCAGTTCCACCCGCTGGCCGCTGTGCAGGCCCACGCCCACGGCTCTGGTCAGGGATTTAAGGGTACGTTGCTGAAGCATATGGGTGATTTTAAGTGTTGCAGCCGATTGCCGCAGTTGGAGTGTTTGATGGCCACCATAGCCAAAGTGCTACAGGTTTTGCCTTGTTACAGGTGCTGCCTGAAGAATGCCGTCCAGTGCGGCACCGCGACGAAGCGATTCTTCCAGTAGCCCGTGTGGAAAACCTTGCTGACACATCGGGCCATCATGGCGTTGACGTCGTCGCCGGGCATGGTGATGCCGCTGTTAAGTTCGGTCACGCCCGATTCGTCAACCAGAACATCGCATTTGGCATAGTGCGGCCCAAAGACATTGCGTTGCCGTTTGTAAGGCGCGTCGAAACTGTGGCCCTCGCCTTCCAGTACCACGATCTTCGCGTTGCCGCCGCGCCCGTTCATCCAGCCCACGTGGCGTTCACAGTACCGGCTCGGGGTTTCGTCGTCCACTTCACCCGTGATGAAAAGAAATGGGGAATTCACGTAGGCGTCACGCCGGGCATTGCGGTAACCGCAGTAGCCATACAAACCCACCACCGCATCGACGGGTTTGAGGTTGAAGTCGTCGGCGTACAAGCGCCGCATGTTGCGCTCAATCAGTGCGTGGGCGAATTTCTGCTGCATCATGACTGCGGCACCGCCACCCTGCGACTCACCGATGCTGCCGACCTTCTCGAAACCGCGGCCGCGCAGCCAGCCGGCAGCTGCGAGGCTGTCAATGGCCATATTGAATTCGTTACCGCCTTTGCGCGATGCCGCCGGATAGTCGTTGTGCGTCACGTCGATGCCTCGAGGCTTCCAGTGATCGATCACCAGCGCTGCGAAACCCTCCTTCTGAAGGCTGTCCACATAGTCAAACATCCGGCTGTCGATGCCCTGAGATCCGTGCGAGATCAGCACAATCTTCGTCTGCCCGGGCTGGCTGAACAGGTAGCCCTGCGCATCGAGCTTGTTGCAGACAAAGGGAGTACCCGCACACACCATGCTGGGCCAACTCACTTTTTCGGCCGCCTCGGGCCTGGCGGTCTGGGCGGGCGCAGACTGCGCGGACAAAACAACCAGCGCGGCGCAAAACCCTCGTATATCCATGGCGACCTCTTTGTTCTGGAGACGCTCTGCGTTGCAAGGCCAAAAAAAAGGGCGGACTACCAGCCCGCCCCTTTCGCCCTGCTTTGCGGGAACCTTAGTCAGCCTGCTTGCGCAGGAAGGCCGGAATCTCGAAGTCGTCCATCCCGCCGGAGGCCAGGGCATCGACTTTTGCGGCCGCCTGGGTCCGGTTGGTACGCCACACGCTGGGCACCGACATGTTGCCGTAGTCGGGCTGGGCCGATCCCATGGCCGTCTGCGCCGCACCGGCGCCATTGGCCGTTGTGTTCAGCGTCGGGACGTTGAACGGCACGTTGTCAGTACCCGTGCGCAGCACCTGCAGCGGCGGCGCATGGCGGCGCACGCCCTGGCGGGACAAGCCCGTTGCGACCACGGTCACACGGATATCGTCGCCCAGTTCATCGTCGTAGGCCGTGCCGTAGATCACATGCGCATCGGGGGAGGCGTATGCGCGGATGGTGTTCATCGCCAGCTTGGATTCGCTCAGCTTGAGCGAGCCCTTTGCCGCGGTGATCAGCACCAGCACGCCTTTGGCGCCCGACAGGTCAATGCCTTCCAGAAGCGGGCAAGCTACAGCCTGTTCGGCGGCGATGCGCGCACGATCAGGACCGTTGGCCTTGGCCGTTCCCATCATGGCCTTGCCGGGTTCACCCATCACGGTGCGCACGTCTTCAAAGTCGACGTTGACGTGGCCGGGCACGTTGATGATTTCGGCAATGCCGCCCACGGCGTTTTTCAGCACGTCGTTGGCATGCGCAAAAGCCTCATCCTGCGTGACGTCGTCGCCCAGCACTTCGAGCAGCTTTTCATTGAGCACCACGATCAGTGAGTCAACGTTGGCTTCAAGTTCTGCCAGGCCGAGGTCGGCGTTGGTCATGCGGCGACCGCCTTCAAAATCAAACGGCTTGGTCACCACGCCGACGGTCAGGATGCCCATCTCCTTGGCCACGCGTGCGATCACGGGGGCGGCACCGGTACCGGTGCCGCCGCCCATGCCCGCGGTGATGAACAACATGTGCGCGCCGGCAATGGCGCTGCGGATGTCGTCCACAGCCAGCTCTGCCGCATCGCGCCCCTTGTCGGGCTTGCTGCCCGCACCCAGGCCGCTGGCACCCAGCTGGATGGTCTTGTGCGCACTGCCGCGGCTGAGTGCCTGCGCGTCGGTATTGGCGCAGATGAATTCGACGCCTTGCACGCCGCATTCGATCATGTGCCCAACGGCGTTGCCACCACCGCCGCCCACACCGATCACCTTGATCTGTGTGCCCTGGTTGAATTCTTCGATTTCAATCATTTCGATGCTCATTGGGAGCCTCCTAATCAATAAACTGCAGTTGCCAAAATTTTCAGAACGTTGTATTTATGTTTGACATGACCGGCTTACGCAGGGGGATCCGCCCCGCCTGAATGCATACAACGTGAGGGCCTGCCGATAAAAGTGGAATAGGTATTCATCAGAAATTCCCCACAAACCAGTCTTTGACCCGGCCGAATGCGTTGTGCACACTGCCTGCCTTTTGCGACACCTTGTAGCCCCGCATGCGCGCCAGCCGGGCTTCTTCGAGCAAGCCCATGACCGTGGCGGCCCGGGCCTGGGCCACCATGTCTGACAGCGCACTGTTGTAGCGCGGTATGCCCCGGCGAACCGGTTTGAGGAAGATGTCCTCCCCGAGTTCCACCATGCCGGGCATGACGGCACTGCCACCGGTAATGACGATGCCCGAAGACAACACCTCTTCGTAGCCCGACTCGCGGATCACCTGCTGGACCAGCGAAAAAATTTCCTCGATGCGCGGCTCGATCACGCCCGCCAGGGCCTGCTTGCTCAGCATGCGCGGTCCCCGGTCTCCCAGCCCCGGCACTTCCACCTGCGTGTCGGGGTCGGCCAGCAGCTGCTTGGCGTAACCGCTTTCCACCTTGATGTCTTCAGCGTCCTTGGTGGGCGTGCGCAGCGCCATCGCGATGTCGCTGGTGATCAGGTCACCGGCGATCGGGATCACCGCGGTGTGCCGGATGGCGCCACCGGTGAAGATGGCGACGTCGGTGGTGCCGGCACCGATATCGACCATGGCCACACCCAGCTCCTGCTCGTCCTGTGTCAATACCGCCAGACTCGAAGCCAGCGGGTTGAGCATGAGCTGATCGACTTCAAGCCCACAGCGCCGCACACATTTGATGATGTTTTCAGCCGCGCTCTGGGCGCCCGTCACGATGTGCACCTTGGCTTCCAGGCGTATGCCGCTCATGCCGATGGGTTCGCGCACGTCCTGGCCGTCAATCACGAACTCCTGCGGCTCCACCAGCAGCAGGCGCTGGTCGGTCGAGATGTTGATGGCCTTGGCCGTCTCGATCACGCGCGCTACGTCGGCCTGCGTGACTTCCTTGTCCTTGACCGCCACCATGCCGCTGGAGTTGATGCCGCGGATGTGGCTGCCGGTAATGCCGGTGTAGACGCGGGCGATCTTGCAGTCGGCCATCAGTTCAGCCTCTTTCAGGGCCTGCTGGATGCTTTGCACCGTGGCGTCAATATTGACGACCACCCCGCGTTTGAGCCCGTTGCTCGCCGCGATGCCCAGGCCGGCAAGCTTGAGCTCCCCGCCCGGCATGACCTCGGCCACCACCGCCATGACCTTGCTGGTTCCGATGTCCAGCCCGACCACCAGATCTTTGTATTCCTTGGCCATATATTTACCTTTTTTTCTTTCCGTCGTCTTTGTCAGCGGGGCTTCCCGTGGTGACACCCCTGAGCCTGATCGCATAACCATTGCCGTAACGCAGGTCGGCGGATTCCAGGTCCCGCCCGTACCGGGATGACACCTGCGTCACCGTGGCAATAAAGCGGCGGGTACGTGCCTGTATTTCGTCCAGCGACCCGTGCCCCAGTTCGATCACGGCGCCGCTGTCCAATTGGGCACGCCAGCCACCCTGGCCGGTCATCTGCAATTGCTCCAGCGTGGCATCTGTTTCGTCGAACATCGGCGCCAACGCCTGGTAGGCCTGCAGTACCTGCGCCGCCTGACCCGGCGGCCCATTGAGCACCGGCAGGTCTTCCGCCTCGACGTCGCCCTGGTTGGCCTCAAACACCTCACCGAAGCTGTTGACGAGCCGGGCGTCGCCCTCGGCCCCCCAGAACGCCACCGGTTTGTGTTCCTGCAGCACCACCTTCAACCGGTTCGGAAATTCGCGCTGCACCAGCGCCCTGCGCACCCAGGGAACGGACTCGAACACCGCGCGCGTGGCACCCAGGTTCACCGTGAAAAAATTGCCGGACAACCTGGGCGCCACATTGGCCCGCAGCGTGACGGCGTTGTTGTGCGCAAGGTCGCCCTCCACACGGATTGCGTTCAGGCTGAACAGGGACTGGCGCATGAGCCACGCCACAGCCAGTGACGCAACCATGGCGGCAAACGCCAGGCCCAGAACCACCGAGAAGGTATTCATGAGCTTGACGTCCAGCGGCAAGGAAGGCGGCAGTGGCAGGGTTCTGCTCAAGTGGCGGATCCTCCGTGTTTTTGGTGGTCGAGCGAAGCAGTCTTCAGCACTTCGATGCAAAGGTCTTCATACGAGATTCCGGCTGCTCGGGCGGACATGGGCACCAGCGAATGCCCGGTCATGCCCGGCGACGTGTTGATCTCCAGCAGGTAGGGCTTGCGCGTGGCCCTGTCTATCATCACGTCGGCGCGGGCCCAGCCACGGCAATTGAGAATGCGAAAGGTGTCCAGCACAAGCTGCTGGATGACAGCCTCTTCGCCCTCGGGCAGCCCGCAGGGAACCAGGTACTGGGTGCTGTCGGTGAAGTATTTGTTCTGGTAGTCGTAGTTGCCGTCGGGCGCCACGATGCGGATGACCGGCAGTGCGCGTGCCCCCGCACCGGTACCCAGCACCGGGCAGGTCACCTCGTCACCGCTGATGAATTGCTCGCACAGGACATCGGCATCGAGTTTTTCGGCCTGTGCCACAGCGCTGGCCATGGCGGAGCGTTCCGTCACCTTGGTCAGCCCGATCGACGAACCTTCGCGTGCCGGCTTGACGATCAACGGCAGGCCGAGCGCATCCGGCAAGGCAGCGATGTCTGCAGCGCCGTAAGTGCCACGGCGCAGCAGACGGTATTGAGGGGTTGGCAATCCTTCGGAGATCATCACGCGCTTGGTCATGACCTTGTCGATGGCCATGCTGGAAGCCATGACGCCGGAGCCGGTGTAGGGAATGCCCAGCAATTCGAGCGCACCTTGCACCGTGCCATCTTCCCCAAAGCGTCCATGCAATGCGATGAAGCAACGCTCGAACCCGTCCTTCTTCAGCTCGCTCAGGTCGCGCTCGGCAGGATCAAAGGCGAGGGCATCCACGCCGCGCGAGCGAAGCGCTTTCAGTACCCCGTTACCTGACATCAGCGAAACCTCGCGCTCGGCCGACAGCCCGCCCATCAGGACGGCGACTTTTCCAAAATTCAACGCGCCTGCTTTCATGCCCGGACCTCCCTGGTACCGCCATGCCCTGCCGGCTCCAGCATTTCTGCAACCCTTGCGGGCACCATGCCGATGGATCCGGCCCCCATGCACATCACGACGTCGCCATCCAGCGTGTTGTCGAGGATGGCCTGCGGCATGGCATCGATCTCATCCACAAAGACAGGTTCTACCTTGCCGGCCACGCGTAAAGCCCGCGCCAGCGAGCGTCCGTCTGCGGCCACGATGGGCGCTTCACCGGCGGCATACACCTCGGACAGCAGCACCGCATCGGCGTTGCCGATGACCTTGACGAAATCTTCAAAACAGTCACGCGTGCGGGTGTAGCGGTGCGGCTGGAAAGCCAGCACCAGCCGCCGGCCGGGGAAGGCGCCGCGCGCGGCAGCCAGCGTCGCGGCCATTTCCACCGGGTGATGGCCATAGTCTTCGATCACGGTGAAATGTCCGCCGCCCTTGGCCGGCATGTCCCCGTAACTCTGGAAGCGCCGCCCGACGCCCCGGAATTCAGCCAGCGCTTTCTGTACTGCCGCGTCGGGCACGTTGAGCTCAACGGCAATGGCAATAGCCGACAGGGCATTGAGCACGTTGTGCTCGCCGGCCAGGTTGAGCACCACGTCCATGTCGGGCAAGGTCACGCCATTGCGGCGCTGTGCCGTGAAATGCATTTGTGCGCCCACCGGCCGCACATTGACGGCGCGCACCTGCGCATCTTCGCCGAAACCATAGCTGGTAATGGGGCAGGAAACCTGCGGCAGGATGTCGCGCACAGCCGGGTCGTCGGTGCACAAGATCGCCGTTCCGTAAAAAGGCATGCGGTGCAGGAAGTCGACAAAAGCTTTCTTGAGGTTGCCGAAATCGTGACCGTAAGTCTCCATGTGGTCAGCGTCGATGTTGGTGACGACAGCCATTACGGGCAGCAGGTTCAGGAACGAAGCATCCGATTCGTCAGCTTCGACCACGATGTAGTCGCCCGAGCCGAGCTTGGCGTTGGCACCGGCGCTGTTGAGGCGCCCGCCGATCACAAAGGTCGGGTCCAGGCCGCCCTCGGCCAGCACGCTGGCGACCAGGCTGGTGGTGGTGGTTTTGCCGTGCGTCCCGGCAATCGCGATGCCCTGCTTCAGGCGCATCAGTTCGGCCAGCATCAGCGCGCGCGGCACCACGGGAATGCGTTTTTCACGCGCCGCCAGCACCTCGGGGTTGTCGGCCTGTACGGCGGTGGATGTCACCACGGCGTCAACCATCTCAAGGTTGCCGGCGGTGTGGCCGACGAAGGTCTTGATGCCGAGCTTGCCCAGGCGTCGCAGCGTTGGGCTGTCTGACAGGTCAGACCCCGAAATGACGTATCCCAGGTTGTGCAGCACCTCTGCAATGCCAGACATGCCGGCGCCGCCCAGACCGATGAAGTGAATGTTTTTGATGGCGTGTTTCATGTCGCCAGCTCCTCACAAGCGGCCACCACACGGGCCGTGGCTTCAGTTTTTTGCATGGTTTTGGCCTGTAAGGCTTTCTGGACAAGCGCAAGCCGCTCTGTTTTTTGTAGCATTTCTGCCAGCATTCCGGCGCTGAGGTCGCGCTGCTGGATCAGCCATCCGCCTCCCTGGTCGACCAGGAACTTCGCGTTGACTGTCTGGTGGTCGTCGACCGCAGCGGGAAAAGGCACGAACACTGCCGCAGCGCCCACCGCAGCGATTTCCGTGACCGTACTGGCGCCAGCGCGGCAAATGATCAGGTCGGCATCGGCGAAGGCCTTCGCGGTGTCTTCAATGAAAGGCGTGAGCTCGGCCGATACGCCAGCCGCCGCATAGTTGGCGCGCAATTCTTCAATCTGCAGCGCGCCGCTTTGGTGGAGGACCTGTGGTCGTTCTGCTTCAGGGATCAGTGCGAGGGCTTTGGGTACCAGCTCGTTCAACCCCCGGGCGCCCAGGCTCCCGCCGATCACCAGCAGTTTCAGGGGACCGCTGCGTCCGGCAAAACGCTCTTGCGGGTCGGGCTGCCGGGTAAATGCTGGCCGCAGTGGGTTGCCCACCCATTCGGCTTTGGGCAACACACCCGGAAATGCGGTGAAGACGCGGTCAGCCACACTCGCCAGCACCTTGTTGACCATACCCGCCACCGAATTCTGCTCGTGCAGAACCAGGGGCTTACCCAACAGCACACTCATCATCCCGGCCGGAAAACTGATGTAGCCGCCCAGGCCGACCACCACATCGGGCTTGACGCGGCGTACCACCTGGATGCTTTGCCAAAACGCCTTGAGCAGGCGCAGGGGCAGGAATGCCAGCGTGACCGGCCCTTTGCCCCGCACACCGGAAAAATCAATCGATTCGAAAGGGAAGCCGCGGGGCGGCACCAGCTGGCTTTCCATGCTGGGGCGAACTGCGCTGCCACGCCCGCCCAGCCAGTGCACCCGCCAGCCGCGCTCCCGCAGGGCCTCAGCCACGGCCAGGCCCGGGAAAATGTGCCCGCCCGTTCCTCCGGCCATCACCAAAGCACAGTGTTGCTTGCTCATGCGCGGCCTCCTCTCATGAGCAGGCGATTCTCATAGTCAATCCTCAGCACCACGGCCAAAGAAATCAGGTTCATCAGAATCGCCGAACCACCGTAACTCATCAACGGCAGCGTGAGGCCCTTGGTCGGCAGCGCACCGAGGTTCACGCCAATGTTGATGAAGGTCTGGAAACCTATCCAGATGCCAACGCCTTGCGCCACCAGACCGGCAAACAGGCGGTCCAGGGCAATCGACTGGCGACCGATGTGCATGATGCGGCGGGTCATCCACATGAACATGCCGATCACAGCCAGCACACCCAACAGGCCAAACTCTTCGCCAATCACGGCCATCAGGAAGTCGGTGTGCGCTTCGGGCAGCCAATGCAGCTTCTCAATGCTGCCGCCCAGACCCACACCGAAAATCTCGCCGCGGCCGAAGGCAATCAGGGAGTGGGAGAGCTGGTAGCCCTTGCCCATGGAGTATTTATCGCTCCACGGGTCGAGGTAGGCAAAGATACGCTCACGCCGCCATTCGCTGAGCATCACCATCAGGCTGAAGGCAACCACCACCACAGCCGCGATGACAAAGAACATGCGGGCATTGACACCGCCCAGGAAGAGAATACCCATCGCAATGACCGAGATCACCATGAACGCGCCCATGTCGGGTTCGGCCAGCAATAGCAATCCGACAATTGCTATGGCCACAGCCATGGGCATCACCGCGCGGAAGAAGCGCTCTTTCACTTCCATCTTGCGGACCATGTAATCGGCCGCATAGAGAAGCACCGCGAATTTCGCGAGCTCTGAAGGCTGAAAGTTCATGATGCCCAGCGAAATCCAGCGGCGGGCGCCGTTCACGCCTTTTCCGATAAACGGCACCAGGACCAGTATCAGCAGCAACAGGGAGAGGACAAACAGCCAGGGCGCCAGTTTTTCCCATGTGGCCAGCGGCACCTGGAATGCCAGGACGGCGACGATGAGAGCGACCACCAGCGACAACACATGGCGCAGCAGGAAATGGGTATGCGCATAGCGCGCGAATTTGGGGTTGTCGGGCATGGCCACGGAAGCTGAATACACCATCACAAGGCCCCACATCAGCAAGGCCACGGTGACCCACAGCAGCGCCTGGTCAAAACCGGCCATGCGAACAGGAGGTGCGGCCAGCGTCTGTGGCCGGCTGTGTCCGCCAAGCCGCACGGGAAGGACTTCCGACGCGGCCTTGCCGACACCGGAGAACCAGCCGAAAAAGCGCACGACAGCCGTCACAGCACATGCCCCTGTTCTTGCGCCAGCGCCTGCACGGCGTCGCAAAAGACCTTGGCCCGGTGCTCGTAGTTGTCGAACATGTCGAAGCTTGCACAGGCCGGCGACATCAGGACGGCTTCACCGGTCTGTGCCTGCTGCGCGGCCAGGGTGACCGCTTCCTCCATGGATGCGGCGTCGAACACTGGAATATTGCGGGGCAAGACCTCCTTGATGAGAGGCGCATCGCGCCCTATCAGCACCACGGCCCGGACGTGGCGTTGCACCGGGTCGGCCAACGGTGAGAAGTCCTGCCCCTTGCCTTCGCCGCCCAGAATGAGCACCAGCTTGCGCTCCAGTCCCAACCCTGTCAGAGCCGCCACGGTGGCGCCCACGTTGGTGCCCTTGCTGTCGTCGAAGTATTCAACGTCATTAACGACAGCCACCGACTCCACGCGATGGGGCTCACCGCGGTATTCGCGCAGGCCGTGCAGCATGGGGGCGAGGTTGCAGCCCGCAGCCACAGCCAGGCCCAGCGCGGCCAGGGCGTTGGTGGCGTTATGCCGCCCGCGTATGCGAAGGGCTTCGATAGGCATCAGGCGCTGCACGTGCAGCTCTACCTCTTCGTCCTTGCGGCGCTTGATGGTTTCGTCGGCCTCGGCCGCGCGCACCAACCAGGTCATGCCATTGACGGTTTCGATGCCGTAGTCGCCGGGGCGCTGCGGCTCGCCGGCGCCGAAGGTCGCATGGGGGCGCACCTGGGGCGGCTTCAGGCGCACCTTGACGGGCGGCGGCAGCATGGCCATCACGCGAGCGTCATCGCGATTGAGCAGCATGAAGGTGCTGGCACCGAAGACCCTGGCTTTCGCCGCGACGTAGGCGTCCATGTCGCCGTGCCAGTCCAGATGGTCCTGCGTGATGTTGAGCACCACGGCGGCCGTTGGCTCAAAGCCGTGCACATCGGCGAGCTGGAAACTGGACAGCTCCAGCACCCAGACTTGCGGCAGGGTTTGCGCATCCATATGGGCCGACAGCGTGTCGAGCAGCGTCGGGCCGATGTTGCCTGCCACGGCCACCGTTTTCCCGGCGCGCTGCACCAGTTGGCCCAACAGCGAGGTCACCGTGGTTTTGCCGTTGGTTCCCGTGATGGCCAACACTTCGGGCCGGTAGCCGGTGGGCTTTTCCGGCGGCACAAGACCCAGTAATTCAGGGGTTGCAACCCTTTCGCTCGCTTCTTCAAGGGCGACTGACCCGCCCTCTGGTGTGCTGTCTGCCGCATCTGGCAGAACCTCTGTGTCGTCGGAGGCACCGGCTGGCACAGAGGTTTCGCCCGCGAGCGAATCAGCTACAGCCATCGCATCGGGCACGTCCGTTCCATCTGATGATTCGGATGACAGCGACTCAGGCACCGGCTCCGGGAGTGCGGGAGGTGCCTCAGTTTCAGGCTCGTCTTCCACCGCCTCTGCGGCAGGGACATCGCGGAGATCGGCAAGAGCCAGGGAGAACAGATCAAGCTCACCCCCAACCGGCAAACCGATCTCGCGCGCAGCCTCCACCACAGGGGCGATCACTGCAGGCGCCAGCCCCGGCGAACGGTAGACAGCACGCACGGCAGTACCTTGCACCAGCGCTGGCGTAAAAGCACCGCCGATGAACGTGACGCCCGGCAATTCCTGTCGCAACGTTGCGAGCAAGGAAGGCGCCTCGCGCGTATCGGCGACCGTGACCGAAGCGCCATGGCGCACGCACCAGCGCGCCATGGCGAGGCCGGACGCGCCCAGGCCCAGAATCAACACGGTTTGGTCTTGCAAATGCCGCATGCCTGTTACCTGAGCTTCAAGGTGGAAAGACCGATGAGGCACAACAGCATGGTGATGATCCAGAAACGGACAACCACTTGGGTTTCTTTCCAGCCGCTTTTCTCGAAGTGATGGTGCAGCGGCGCCATCTTGAGGATGCGGCGGCCTTCACCGTAGCGCTTCTTCGTGTACTTGAACCAGGTCACCTGCATCATCACGGAGAGCGCCTCGACAACGAAGATGCCGCCCATGATGGCCAGCACGATTTCCTGGCGCACGATGACCGCGATGGTGCCCAGCGCGGCGCCCAGCGCCAGCGCGCCCACGTCGCCCATGAAGACCTGAGCCGGGTGCGTGTTGAACCACAGAAAGGCCAGGCCGGCGCCGGCCATGGCCGAGCAGAAAATCAGCAGCTCACCCGAGCCGGGGATGTGCGGGAAGAACAGGTATTTGGAGTAGACCGAGCTGCCGGTGACGTAGGCAAACACACCGAGCGCCGAGCCCACCATGACGACCGGCATGATGGCAAGGCCGTCCAGCCCGTCAGTCAGATTGACGGCATTGCTGGAGCCCACGATCACGAGGTAAGTCAGGATCACGAAGCCGAACACGCCCAGCGGGTAGCTGATTTCCTTGACAAAGGGCACCAGCAGGCCAGCTTTGGGCGGCAGGTTCACGTCAAAGCCCGACTGCACCCAGCTGAAGAACAGTTCGAGCACGCGCATGTTGGAGCTCTCGGAGATGCTGAACACCAGGTACAGCGCCGCAATGAGGCCGATGATGGATTGCCACAGATATTTCTCGCGTGAACGCATGCCTTCCGGGTCCTTGAGTACGACCTTGCGCCAGTCGTCTGCCCAGCCTATGGCGCCAAAGCCCAACGTGACGATGAGGACGATCCAGACGAAACGGTTGGACAAATCGAACCACAGCAATGTGGAAATTCCGATGGACAGCAGAATCAGCACACCGCCCATGGTGGGCGTGCCACTCTTGCTCAAATGGGTCTGCATTGCGTATTCCCGGATCGGCTGCCCGATCTTCAGCGAGATCAGCCGCCGGATCACAAAGGGGCCAGCCAGCAGACCGATCAGCAGTGCTGTGAGCGCGGCCATGACTGCACGGAACGTCAGGTACTGGAACACCCTGAAAGACCCGAATTCGGGGGAGATTGACTGGAGCCACTGGGCCAGACTAAGCAGCATGGGGCTCTTCCTTCTGATGTTGTTGATGTTGTGTTTGATCTTGCGCATTGGCCGTGATGGCCTGGACCACACGTTCCATCTTCATGAAGCGCGAACCCTTGACCAGCATGCTGCCGGTGTGGGGCAGCTCGGCCAGCACGGCGGCGGCGAGTTCGTCCATGCCGCCAAAAATCTGCGCACCGCCAAAACCGGCCGCGGCCTGCTTTGACTGCTCGCCCAATGTGAACAATTTTTCAATGCCCAGCGCGCGCGCATGGCGCCCGGCTTCATCGTGGAACTGCGGCCCCTGGTTGCCGACCTCGCCCATGTCACCCATCACCATCAGGCGCGGGCCGGGCAGTTCGGCGAGGACCTCCAGCGCGGCGCGCATGGAGTCGGGATTGGCGTTGTAGCTGTCGTCGACCAGCGTCAACACCCGGCCTGGCAGGGCGACGGCGATGGCACGGGAACGGCCCTTGACCGGCACAAAAGCCGTGAGGCCCACGGAGATGGATGCCAGGGGAACGCCCGCCGCCAGCGCGCAGGCCGCGGCAGCCAAGGCGTTCTTGACGTTGTGCCGGCCGGCGATGTGCAGAGAGAAATCGGTGTTGCCCGCCGGGGTCGTAGCCACCACCTTCCAGCAGCCGCCCTCCCATTGCGCGGTGCCTGTGATGTCGGCGGCGCCCGAGAGCGCGAAGGTCAGTGCCTTGCGCGTGCCGACCAGTTCACGCCACAGCGAGGTGTAGTCGTCGTCGGCCGGAAAGACCGCCGTGCCGCCCGCATCCAGCGACGCGAACACCGAGCCGTTTTCGCGCGCCACCGCTTCCACCGTGGCCATGAATTCGAGATGCTCACGCTGTGCGTTATTGACCAACGCGACGGTGGGCTTGGTGAGTTCGGCCAGGTAGGCGATCTCGCCGGGGTGGTTCATGCCGAGTTCGACCACACCCACTTCATGCGCGGCCGACAGTCGCAGCAGCGTGAGCGGCACGCCGATGTCATTATTGAGATTGCCTTCGGTCGCGAAGGCCTTATCGGCCTTCCAGGCGCGCAAGATGGTCGCGATCATTTGCGTGACGGTGGTTTTCCCGTTGCTGCCCGTCACCGCCACCAGCGGGAGGCGGAACTGCGAGCGCCAACCGGCGGCCAATTGACCCAGCGCCAGGCGCGTGTCGGACACCTCCAGTCCCGGCAGGCCGGCTTGTGCCAGGCCATGATGGGCAATGGCCGCGACTGCGCCCTGCGCTTTGGCTTGTGCGAGGAAATCGTGGGCGTCGAACCGCTCGCCCTTGAGCGCCACAAAGAGGTCGCCTTCCTGCAGGCTGCGCGTGTCGGTGTTGACCCGCAAAGCCTGCACGCCGCCGTCACCCACGAGGCGAGCGGCGGGTAACCAGCCCAGGGCTTGCTGCAGGCGCATCATGGCCGGCCCTCCTGCTTGGGCGAAGCCAAGGCATCGAGCGCCGCCTGCGCATGCTCGCGGTCGGAGAAAGGGAGCTTTACACCGCCCACTTCCTGAAAACTTTCGTGGCCCTTGCCGGCCAGCAGCACCACGTCGTCGGAGCCGGCGAGGCTAAGGGCGTGCGTGATGGCAGCTGCGCGGTCGGCCTGCACATGCACGGCATCGCGATGGCTCAGGCCCAGCAGCACCTGGCAGATGATGGCCAGCGGATTTTCGCTGCGCGGATTGTCGCTGGTCACCACCACCTGGTCGGCATTTTTTTCGGCTACGGCTGCCATTAGCGGTCGCTTGGTGGTGTCGCGGTCCCCACCGCAACCGAACACGCACCAGAGCTGACCATTGCGGTGTGCCGCTGCCGGTCGCAGCGCGAGCAATACCTTTTCAAGTGCGTCGGGCGTGTGGGCGTAATCGATCACCACCAGCGGCCGACCGGGCATGGCCAACGTCTCGGTGCGGCCGGGCACGGGTAGCAGGCCGGCACAGGCCTTGACCGCATCGGCCAGCGGCACACCCATGGCGCGCAGGGCCGCGAGTACACCGAGCAGGTTGGACACGTTGTACTGGCCCACCAGTCGGGCAGCCAGCGTATGGCTTTCGGCACCCTCCGTCACCTCAAAGCTCAAGGCATCAGTGCCGTGCTCGAGCTTGCGCGCCTGCAAACGCGCCGGCTCCGCACAGGACACCGTCCAGAGGTCCAGGCCGCTCCCCGCGAGCGACTCCTTCAGTTCTGCACCCTTGGCATCGTCGATATTGATGACCGCCGCCTTCAGGCCCGGCCAGCCGAACAGCGCGGCCTTGGCCTCCCAGTAGGCTTGCATGGAAGTGTGGTAGTCGAGGTGGTCCTGCGTGAAATTGGTAAAAATTGCGACCTCAATGACGGTCGCGTCCAGGCGGTGTTCGACCACGCCGATGGAGGAGGCCTCCAGCGCACAGGCGACAAAGCCCTGGTCGGCGAAGCGCCGAAGTTCCTGTTGCAGCAGCACCGGGTCGGGCGTCGTCAGGCCGTTGGAAACCATGGCACCAGGCTCACCTATGCCCAGCGTGCCAATGACGCCGCATTTGTGACCCAGCCGGCCCAGAGCCTGCGCCAGCCACCAGGCGGTGGAGGTCTTGCCGTTGGTGCCGGTCACAGCGGAAACCCGCAACTGCCGGCTCGGTTGGTCGAAGTAGACGGCGGCGATAGGCCCGGTCGCAGCCTTGAGACCGGCGTATTCGGCGATCTTTTCGTCCTGGAAACCGAAGGCGGCCGCGCCTTCCTGTTCGACCAGACAGGCAGTGGCGCCCGCATTCAACGCGCTGCCCACGAACTTGCGCCCATCGGTCGCGGTGCCGGGCCATGCGATAAAGCCGTCGCCCGGGGTCAGTCTGCGGCTGTCCGTGCACAGGCTGCCGCTCACGCGTTCGCGCAACCAGCCGGCGGCTTGTTCAGGGGTGTGGAGTTGCATGCTCAAAACGACTCCTCCACGGCCTGCGTGGTGATTTGCGGCTTGACGCTCATGTCGGGCTGCACGCCCATCATGCGCAGGGTCTGCTGCACCACCTCACTGAACACAGGCGCGGCGGCCACGCCGCCGAAGTAGTTGCCATCGCTGGGCTCGTCGATCATCACACCGACGACGATGCGGGGCGCTTCAATGGGGGCCATGCCGGTGAACCAGGCCCGGTACTTGTTGGTGGCATAACCTTTTCCAACCTGCTTGTGCGCCGTTCCCGATTTGCCGCCTACCGAATAACCCACCGTTTGCGCCAACGGACCAGTACCCCCGGGTGCGGCGGCCATTTGCAGCATCCGGCGGACGGCGTGCGCGTTCGCTGCGGAAAAGACCTGTACGCCTACCGCGGGCTCACTGCTCCTGAGCATGGTGACGGGAATGATCTGGCCGTCATGTGCGAACGCAGTGTAGGAGTGCGCCATCTGGAACAGCGAAGCCGACAGCCCGTAACCATAGGCCATGGTCGCCTGCTCGACAGGGCGCCAGGTCTTCCAGGGTCGCACACGTCCGGTGACCGCGCCTGGGAACTGGATCTGCGGCTTTTGCCCATAACCCAGAGCCATGTAGGTCTCCCACATTTCCTGCGGACTCATCTTTTGTGCGATCTTCAGCGCGCCGACGTTGCTGGATTTCTGGATGACGCCTTCCACT
Source organism: Polaromonas sp. P2_G11 (assembly GCF_056403595.1). NCBI lineage: Bacteria > Pseudomonadati > Pseudomonadota > Betaproteobacteria > Burkholderiales > Comamonadaceae > Polaromonas > Polaromonas sp. P2_G11. The sequence goes on from NZ_JBFUFE010000001.1 coordinate 738,595, forward strand.
GTCAGCGTGCCGTAGTTGTGGGTGTCACTGATGGTGAAGCCGCCGATGCTGTAACGGCCGGGTCCGGTTTCGATGACGGTTTGCGGCTTGATGCGACCGGCCTCCAGCGCCATGGCCACCGTGATCGGCTTCATCGTGGAACCCGGCTCGAAGGTATCCGTGAGGGCCCGATTGCGCAACTGCTCGCCGGTCAGATTTTTCCGCCTGTCGGGCACGTAGCTGGGATAGTTCGCCAGTGCCAGTACCTCGCCGGTGGTGGAGTCCAGCACCACGACGCTGCCGGCCCGGGCTTTGCGCGCAATGACCGCGTCGCGCAGCTTCTGGTAGGCGAAGAACTGCACCTTGCTGTCTATGCTCAGCTGGATGTCCTTGCCTTCGACGGGCGGCATCTGTTCGCCGACATCCTCGACGACACGGCCCAGGCGGTCCTTGATCACGCGGCGCGAACCGGCCTTGCCGGCCAGGTCCTTGTTGAAGGCCAGCTCAATGCCCTCCTGGCCGCGATCCTCAACGTTGGTGAAGCCCACCACGTGGGCCACGGTTTCGCCCTCGGGATATTGACGCTTGTATTCCTTGCGCTGGTAGATGCCCTTGATGCCCATGGCATGGATTTTTTTTGCCACCGGCTCGTCGACCTGACGCTTGAGCCAGACAAAGGTCTTGTCCTCTTCGCCCAGCTTCCTGTTGAGCTCGACCAACGGCATTTCCAGCAGCACGGCCAGCTCGGCCAGTTGCGACTTGCTGGCTTCGACGTCTTCGGGAATGGCCCAGATGCTGGATGCCGGTACGCTGGATGCGAGGATCAGCCCATTGCGGTCCAGGATGCGGCCGCGGTTGGCGGGCAACTCCAGTGTGCGGGCAAAGCGCACCTCACCCTGGCGCTGGAAAAATTCATTGCCAAAAATCTGGATATAGGCCGCACGGCCCGCTAGCCCGGCAAAAGCCAACGCGATACCAGCCACGATGAATTTGCTGCGCCAGACGGGAGTCTTGCTGGCCAGCAGGGGGCTGGACGAATAAAGCACGCTGCGACTCATGGCCTGGGCCCTTCCGGTGCCGAAGCCGCCGTTACCGGAGCGTCCTTGTAGCTCACATATTGCGTGATGGCAGGTGTCACCGTGCGCATCTGCAGCTTGTCCTTCGCAAGCTTCTCGACCTTCAGCGGCGTCGCCTGGGCGCGCTTTTCCACCTGCAAACGCTCGTTGTCCATTTCGATTTTGCGGGCTTCGGCCGTCGCTTTTTCCAGCTCGACATAGAGACGTCGCGACTCGTACTGGGTGCGCACGAGGTAAAGCGCGCTGGTCAACACGGCGAGAAGCAACACGAGGTTCAGCCTGGCCATGAGATAGCCCCCACGCTTGTCGCTTCGCGTACTGCGCTGCCCCTCGAAGGGGCCGCTGCGCCTGCGGCCCGGCAAAGCCGGTTCCGCGGCCCCGGCTGGCATGAAATGCCTGTCGCCCTTTGTAGGCCCCTCACGTTTGTCGCTTCGCGTACTACGGGGTTCATGCCGCCACCCCCGTGCGTTCGGCGACGCGCATCACGGCGCTGCGCGAGCGCGGATTGCCTTCGACCTCTTCTGCGCTGGGCTTGGTGCGGCCAAGCGCCTTGAGCTGCATGGCCTTGGGTTCGGCGAAAGGCGCGCGACGGTCGAAAACCTCGCGCGAATGTGCGGCGATGAACTGCTTGACGATGCGGTCTTCGAGCGAATGAAAACTGATCACCACCAGACGGCCTCCCGGTTGGAGAACTTTCAGCGACGCAGCTAGCGCCTGTTGCAGCTCTTCAAGCTCGGCGTTGATGAAAATCCGAAGAGCCTGAAATGTGCGCGTTGCAGGGTCCTTGCCCGGCTCGCGGGTTTTGACCGCGCCAGCCACGACTTCGGCCAGCTCAGCGGTGGTTCGAAGAGGGCCCCGTTCCTGTCGGCGACGATCAATCGCCTTTGCAATCTGTTGAGCAAACCGTTCTTCGCCATATTCACGAATCACCTCCGCCATGGTTTCTATGGATGCATCCACCAGCCACTCGGCCACGCTCTGGCCACGCGTGGTGTCCATGCGCATGTCCAAAGGCCCCTCTTGCCGAAAAGAAAAACCGCGCACCGGGTTGTCGATCTGGGGTGAACTCACACCCAGATCCATCAGCACGCCGGCCGCACTGGCGACGGGCAACTGACCCAAATGCATGAAGCCCTCGTGACGGATGGAAAATCGCGAGTCGGTGATGGTGTGCGCGTCGGCAATGGCGTCGAGATCCTTGTCGAAGGCGGTAAGCCGTCCTTGGGGTGAGAGCTGCGACAGCAACAACCGCGAATGCCCGCCGCGCCCGAAGGTCGCGTCGACGTAGTGGCCGTCCGGGTTGACAAGAAGCGCCGCTATGGCTTCGTTCAACAAGACGGTGCGGTGTGTCCATGTGCCGTTCACCGTCTTCTTTCAGAACGAGAAGTCTTTGAAGACATCGGGCATCTCGCCCTTCATTTGCTCGGCCTCCTGGGCTGCGTAGGTGGCGGCGTCCCAAAGCTCAAAATAACCACCCATGCCCAGCAGCACCGTGTCTTTGCTGATGCCGGCAGCCGCGCGCAATTCGGGCGACACCAGCACACGGCCGGTGGCGTCCATGTCGACGTCCATTGCGTTGCCAAGGAAGATGCGCTTCCACCACTGCGCCTGCATCGGCAACGAAGCAATGCGGTCACGGAATTTTTCCCATTCGTTGCGGGGAAAAATCATGAGACAACCGTGCGGATGTTTGGTGATGGTGAGTTGGCCGGAAGCGGTGGCACTCAGCACGTCACGATGCCTGGTAGGCACGGAGAGCCTACCCTTGGTATCGAGAACTAACGATGAAGCGCCTTGAAACACTGCTACAAACCCTTGAAAAACACTTTTCACCACTAAATTGCACTTTTCCCCACTTTAGCAGGAAACCATTTGCAAACAAGGGATTTGAAACAAATTTTTTCAATGAAATCAAGGACTTAGGAGTATCTTCGGATCCAGGGCTTATATTAAAAAGTGTTCTAAATTAAGCACTTAGCCGATGCAATGAAAGTATTGCTTTAAGCGCCAGCAACTGGGCGCCCGCCAAAATGGAAAAAAGAGGGACTATTTCCATCCATTCAAACGCTCAGCGACCTGTTTTTGGACAGTGCAAGCATGGCATAGCTATGAAAAATATAGCAGATAACGGCCGCCGCACAACAAGATGAGCGCAGTCGCAGGAATGGCGTGCTTTTTTGAGGGGGAAGGTGCAGAAAGCACAGGGCGCCGGAAGACCTGGCGGGCCAATCCCGACTAGACGGCGAATGGCATGACAACACTACCCAAATCGGCCAGTAGAAAGGCCGCAAAGGTTAGTCGATGCGGACTGTGACCCTTGCGTGCTCAGTGATGCCGATCACATTGAAGAACGCTGCAACGAGGCGGTTGACTTCCGTGAATTGCACTGAGCGGTTTTCCTCTTCGCGGGCTGAGACCCAGTTCAGCAGCGTTCCCGCAGCCGAAAAATCCACGCGAATGAGCTTGGCACAGGAGATCAGCATCATGTCCGCACCCATCAGCTTGACTTCCAGCTTGTCCAGCACTGCTATCGCATCACCCTGGATCTGGCCCGACAGTTCGACCGACAGCACATTGCTCATCTGCGAACTCGGTGCATCCATCTGGGTGTCTCCATCAATAGCGCTGAGACTGGAGGACACGGAATCACGGTACACGTCGCCAATGATGGCCTGCCCACTCGTGACATCGCCCTGCGCATCGATCGGCTTGTATTCGCAACGTGCACTGTCCCAGGCTGGCGGGGAGACCTCGTAGGTAACGCAGAAGTCGAGTGCGGCCAATTCGAAGTCGTCGGGCCGATGCGTTACACGCAGCGCCTCCATACGCAAAAGCCACCATTGCTGGGCGGTGTCGCGGCTGCCCGAAGGGGTGGCGTTCTGCAGTACCTTCTGCAACTGGGTATCACCCATGAAACGCAGCTGAACGGGCTGAGTCGCCCACCCGCTGAAGACCTTGTACAAAGGCTCGACAGCATCAGGATCGATGGTTTTGAGATTGTTCCAGTTCAGGCGCCATGGCATGGGCGCCTTGGCGGTGGCAGCCTTGAGGGCTGCCACGGTCTGTATACCCAGCACAGAGGGACAGACCCAATCAACAGCGGGACCATTGGCATTGGTGGCAGCCTTGCCCGCCGCCGGCACGCTGAGCATTTTCACCATGTCAGGCATGGAGAACCACTGCGGTGCCGAACGGTCAAACCGCTCGACAAACTGGATGGCTGCCGTTTCAAACTTGTCCTGTTGGGCCGTGGCCCGGTACAGGTCAAACAAGGTCAGCCAGGTATCCGGGTGGCCCGCGCGTACGGCACCGGGGGCAAGAATCTCCAGCAGGCCGGCTTCGGCACCTGCATCGTCGCCATTGGCAAACCGGATAGCGGCCTCCTCCAGCTCTGCGTCATGGGCAACCACTTCCTCCACGTCCACCGCAGTGAGCTTGGAAGGAGAAAAACCGGATGAACCGCCGCCGCTGTCGTAACTGCCGCCGATACCCGCCAGGCCGCCAATGGCGGGAGGTTTGGCAGGAGGCTGGGGAGGCGGCGTAGACCGGGCTGCAGCCAGCGCAACAGACAGGGAATCGGGCTGGGTCTGGGAGGGCTCGTGAGCGGCTTCCCGGGCCGCCTGCTGCTCGGCGGCCAACCTGGCTGCGTTCAGCTGCTGCAAACCTGCCGGCGCCGTGGCCCTGTATGCAGTGGGCAAGGCATTGTCCAGCATGGGGAGCGCCTGCGTCGATGGGCTATGCAAGGGCGCGTGCACCGAGTTGTCCGGCATGCCGCCATTCTTGGTTTTCCACCACTGCATGGACATCTGCGCTTCGATCTCGTCGATCTTCTTGAGCGTGGTGGCCCTGTCGTCGGGCTTGGACGGCATGCTGCTCTGGAAGAACGAAGGCCGGCCGCCTGGGTCCTGGCCCACACCTACCATGGCTTCACGCTTGCGCATCTTGCGCAGCATGTCGAATTCGCGCTTGCGCACGAAGTCGTTTTGCCGCTTGCGCTCAATCATTTCCTTGAGCAATTGCTTGCTCATGGCTTCGTCGCGGTCTGTTTGCGCGCCGTCCAGATCGGACCAGTTCGTGGCCGGATTCCGGACGAACTTCACCATCTTGGAGAGCAAGCCTGAAGCGGTATCTTCTTTGGACATGGCAGGACGATTAAATAAACTTCAACCGGTAATCTGGGGTCAATCGCCGAACATCTTCTGTTTGAGTTCCCGGCGTTGCTGCGCTTCCAGGGACAAATTGGCCGTGGGGCGGGCGATCAGCCGGCCTACGCCGATGGGTTCGCCGGTTTCATCGCAATAACCGTAGTCGCCGGAGTCGATGCGGGCAATCGACTGTTCGATCTTCTTGAGCAGCTTGCGTTCCCGGTCACGGGTGCGCAATTCAAGGGCATGTTCTTCTTCAATCGTAGCGCGGTCCGCCGGGTCGGGCACCACAACGGTGTCTTCCCGCAGATGCTCGGTGGTTTCGCCGGCGCTGTTGTGGATGTCCTGCTTGAGCACCGACAGCTTGTGGCGAAAGAAAGCCAGCTGCTTTTCGTTCATGTACTCGGAGTCCGGCATCGCCTTGACTTCGTCGTCGGTCAGCTGCTCGGCGGATTTGGTCTTCCAGTTGTTGGCGAGCTTGGGGTCTTTTTTGGCCGCCGCCTGGGGTGGCGGCGCGATCACGCGTTCGGTCATTGTGGAGTAACTGGCTTTGGCTGCGTCAGGCGCATGGGTTGGCACCATGGGTGCGGGAGGGGGTGACTGGGTGGCTACACGGGCGGAGCTGCGCCTGCCGGGTTTCAGTGGAGGCGGGGCCATCAGCCCGGCCCTGACCGGTGCCGGGGCGGGTACCACCACGGCGGCGGGGACCGGCTTGGTGCTGCTTGCAGGTTTTACGGCCGGTTTTGCAACGGGCTTGGCAGCTGATTTTGCAACAGGCTTTGCCGCAGGTTTTGGGGGAGATTTGAGCACGGGCTTGACGGGTTTGGCGACGGCCTTTGCTTTGGGCAAGGGCTTGGCAGCGGTTTTCTTGACAGCTGCGGTGGCAGGCTTTTTCGTGGAAGCAGCCTTGACAGCCGGCTTGGCGGCTTTTTTGGCAACGGGTTTGGGTGCCGGCTTGGCTTTGGCAACAGGTTTGACCGCTTTCTTTACAGCTTTGGCGGCGGGCTTTGGCGCCGGCTTGGCTTTCGATGCAGGCTTGACGGCCGGTTTGGCAGGTGTCTTGGTCTTTTTTGCTTGGGCTTTCACAATGTGTCTCCTCTGGGAAGCAGCCCCGGAATGGCCCATGGCCCCCCGCGGCGGCTTCCTGGCCAAACCGCTGCAACGCAGTTCAACCCTACCTGTTGCCAGATTTCCTGGTTTGTCTGCCGCCTGCCAGCCTCGAAAACCTCACCTGGGTGGGTTTCAATCCGCTTTGTAGCCGATTTTGTGCCTGGCTGGCCTCCCGAATTGATTTTCCGGGTATTTTGGTCGGCGCGCGATTGTAGCGGCTGCGCAGCCTGCCGTAGCACCCTTGGAACAAATCGTTGGAGAATCGAGACAAACATGAAGCCCTCCGCCTTTTACAGGCCACAGGCGGACAGCCTACCTCAAACCAGGCATTGCTCCAGGCCCTGCAGAAAAATATCTTTGGGCAAATCGATGCCGATAAAGACCATCTTGCTGTTTTTCTTCTCACCCTCGGCCCAGGCGGGTCCAAGGTCGCTGCCCATGAGCTGGTGCACCCCCTGGAAAATCACCTTGCGGTCGGTGCCTTCCATATTCAACACGCCCTTGTAGCGCAGCATGCGCGGGCCGTAAATGTTGACGACCGCGCCCAGGAAATCCTCCAGCTTGGCGGGGCTGAAAGCCTTGTCCGACCGGAACACAAAGCTCTTGACGTCATCGTCGTGGTGGTGATGGTGGCCATGGCCCTCATGCCCGTCCTTGGCGTCGTGCGCATGTGAAGGGTGATCGCAGTGCTCCCCGTGCGCATGGTCATGATCGCGGTCATGCCCGGCATGGTCGTCTTCCTTGAGGAAATCGGGGTCGATGTCCAGCTTGGCATTGAGGTTGAATCCGCGCAGGTCGAACACATCCTTGATGGCGACTTCACCGAAATGCACCGCCTTCTGGGGCGCACGCGGGTTCATGTGCTTCAGGCGGTGCATCAGCGCGTCAACTTCGTCCTTGGCCACCAGGTCCGTTTTGCTGATGAATATCTGGTCGGCAAACCCGACCTGGCGGCGCGCCTCCTGGCGGTCGTTGAGCTGGGTCGCGGCATGTTTGGCGTCGACCAGGGTCAGGATCGAATCGAGCAGGTACTGCTCGGCAATTTCTTCGTCCATGAAAAACGTCTGCGCCACCGGCCCCGGGTCGGCCAGCCCGGTGGTTTCAATGACCACGCGCTCAAAGTCCAGCAGGCCCTTGCGCTTTTTGGCGGCCAGCAACTGCAGTGTTTCGCGCAGGTCTTCGCGGATCGAGCAGCAGATGCAGCCGTTGTTCATCTGGATGATGTTTTCTTCGGTGTCATTGACCAGGATTTCGTTGTCGATGTTTTCTTCACCAAACTCGTTCTCGATAACAGCGATTTTCTGGCCGTGCGCCTCGGTCAGCACGCGCTTGAGCAACGTGGTTTTGCCGGAGCCCAGGAAGCCGGTGAGGATGGTGACGGGAATCAAGCTCATGGTGTTACCTAAAAACAGGAATTGCAGGGGTAGCGCGAAGGGCGAAGCAGGTCGCAGCCACACAGGTGGGGGAGTTTAGCGGCGGGTTCAAGCCCGTCGCGCAGCCCCGGTGAATACCACCTTGACCAGCAGTTACTTTACAGGTCGTGTCAAGCGCAGGGTCCCCAAAAACAGCGCAAGGCGGTAATTTCCGCCCCGTATCCGCTATATTTTTAATAGCTGCTTGCACCCGTCTTTATTAACCTGCAACCACTATTTATATAAAAATCAGCCGCCCACCCGCTTCACCAGCACCAGGCCCTTCAGGTATTCGCCTTCCGGGAAGGCTACTGTCATAGGATGGTCGGGTGCGCCGCCCATGCGCTCGGAGATGAAAGCGTCCACCCCCGCATCGATACCGGCCGAGGCCACGATTTTGTGGAACAGGTCGGCGCTGACCCCGCCCGAGCAGGAATAGGTAAACAGCACGCCGCCGGGCGCCAGAATCGACAACGCCAGCCGGTTAATGTCCTTGTAGGCACGGGCGGCACGCTCGGCATGCGTCACCGTGGGCGCGAATTTGGGCGGGTCCAGCACGATGGCGTCGAACATCCGGCCTTCCTTCTGGTACTGGCGCAGCGAGGCGTTGACGTCGGCATCCAGCAAAGTGGTGCGGCTGGCGTCAAAGCCGTTCAGCGCCACATTGGCCCGGGCCCGCTCGATCGCCGGGCCGGACGAATCAATCGACGTGACGTGCCCGGCGCCGCCGACCAGCGCGGCCACAGTGAAGCCGCCGGTATAGCAATAACAGTTGAGCACCTGGCCGAACTGTAAACGACGCGTGTAGGCGGCAAACTTCTGCCGGCTGTCGCGCTGGTCCAGGTAAAAGCCGGTCTTATGGCCTTCGGCCACGTCCAGGCTGAGCTTCCAGTCGTGTTCGGTGATGGTGATGCCGGTTTCGCCCGAGCCGGCCAGCCAGCCGGTCACTTCGGGCAGGCCTTCCAGGGCACGTGAACTGGCGTCGGAGCGTTCGTACAGGCGCGTCAGGCCGGTCTGGGCAAGCAGGGCTTCGACAATCACACTTTTCCATTTTTCTGCGCCGCAGCTGGAAAACTGCGCCACCAGCGTGTCCGCATAGCGGTCCACCACCAGGCCCGGCAGGCCGTCGGATTCGCCGTGAATGAGCCGCCGCCCGTCGCTCTGGATGTCAAACAGCTCCCGTGCTTTCAGGGCCTGGGCGATGCGCGCTGAAAAGAAGGCCGCGTCGATGCGTTGGGCTTCGTCAAAGCTCCAGACCCGGGCCCGGATCCTGGAGGCCGGGCTGAAAGCGGCCCAGCCCAAAAAAACGCCGGCGTGGCTTTCAACCCGCACGGTCTCGCCCGCGTCACCGCCCCCCTTGGCAATGGCGCCGTCAAAAATCCAGGGATGGCGCCGCAGCAATGAGCGCTCCTTGCCGTCCCGCAGTCGAATTATTTTCATGCCGCTATTGTCGCGGCTGATAGCGTCACCCCCTCTTGGGCACGGAGTGTCCACCCTGACAAATGAGCCGGCCGACAGCGGTTTGACAGCTCGGTGTAATTTTCGTGAAAGTTTTGCGACAATCGCAGGTTAATGTTTTTGACCTCATTTTCGCGGCAATGGAAGAAACACGGGCCGCTGGCAAGCCCGGCCATGCGCACGCCCGCACCCGTCCGCACTCTGTTGCTGGGGCTGGTTATCAGCCTGTTCATGGGCTCGCTGCTGGCGCTGACCAGCCTGGATGCACGATCGCGCACCATACTGGACCTGGACACCCAGACAGAACCTGTCGCACTGCAGGACTGGGGCGACTACTGGATAGACACGACCGGCCAGTTCACCCCCGAGCAGGTTGCCGCGACCCCCGACATCCCCTGGAAGCCGACACACGGCAACGCGATCTACCCGGTGACCAGCGGCCAGGCCATGTGGGTGCGCTTTAACGTGCCACCGGCGCCCGACGCAGAGCGCTGGTACCTTGAGGTTCCCTACCCGTCCATCGACCGGGCTTCGCTGTATACCCTGGACGGTGTCGGCCGCTGGAACGAGCAGCGTGCCGGCGACCTGGTGGCGGTAGACAAATGGCCGGTGCCGCACCGCCATCCCCTGCTGCCCATCGCGCTGTCGGCCGAGGTACCCACCCATTACCTTTTGCGCCTGGAGAACGGCCATGCGTTCAGCGCGCCGCTGCAGTTCATCAGCGAGGGGCACCTGAGCCACTCAGAGCAGCGTGTTTCCCTGATCCTGGGCATCTTCTTCGGGCTGACGGGGCTGGCGGCACTGATCTCGGCGCTGGGCGCTATTTCACTGCGCGACACCGCCTACGGTTACTACGCCCTCTGCGTGACCCTGATGGGCCTGACGCAGGCGACCGTCACCGGCATCGCGGGGCTGCACCTGTGGCCGGCGTGGCCGGGGTGGAACGACATTTCGACATCCGTACTGCCCATGCTGGCGGTGTCGGCCACCCTGCTGTTCATTTCCGCGGTGGTGGCCTTGCCCGAACGCTCATTGCGCCTGCACTGGCTGACGGTGGGCCAGGCCGCGCTGGGCGTGCTGGCGGCTGTGGCGCTGGCGCTGGTTCCCTCCGCGTCGCGGATGGACCTGTTCATTCCCATCGTGCTGCTGCTGGAGTTCAGCTGCATGCTGGTCATGGGTTGGGCCTGGCGCCGTGGCGACCGGTTTGCACCATGGCTGATGCTGTCATATGTGCCGGTTCTGGCCGCCGCCGGATGGACCATGGCCCGCAATGCCGAGCTGGTGCCCATCGGCTTTCTGACGCAGCACGGCATGCAGCTGGGTGTGGCGCTGCATCTGCCCATCGCCATGCTGGTATTGATGCTGCGCAGCCAGCACCGGCGCGAAAACATCCGCCGCATCCAGGGCCTGGACCGGGTGGATCCGGCCACGGGTCTCATCAACGGCCACGTGTTTGCCGAGCGCCTGATCCGCATGATTGCGCGTTCCGAACGGCTGCGCCACCAAAGCGCGGTGATGATCATCGACCTGGTCAACTCCGAGCAGATCCAGCGCGATTTCGGGCGCAAGGCCGCCGAAGAATTGCCGCTGCATGTGGCCGAACGCCTTTTGTCCACCGCACGCGAGATCGACAGCGCAGCGCGGCTGTCGGAGCGGCGCTTCGGCATGCTGGTCGAAGGCCCCTTCAATGCCGAGGACGCCGGCACGCTCGGGCCGCGCATCGTGGCGCGCTGCCTCATGCCCTACAAAGGCCTGCACGTGGACTGCGTCGCACAGGTGCATGTCGCGTACGCCCTGGTGCCCTACCAGGGCTCGAATGCCCAGGCCCTGCTGACCCAGCTTGAAGAGCGCCTGGCAGCCGCCCCGGCCGACAGCAAGCGGGCGGTGTTCATGCTCGGGGACGTGCCGCCGGCACGGCCGGCAAGGCGCGACCGTCCCAGTCCAGCCTGAGCACCGCCTGGCACCAGTGCTGGTGCCAGGCTCAGGCTTTGTCTTTAGCGTCTTTGTCCGCCTTCGCCAGGCTTCCTGGTGATGCCGGCGCGCCCGCGCCGGCCTTTCCGGCTTTCGACAGGGCCCGCGGGTGCGCCGCGTCATACACCTTGGCCAGGTGCTGGAAATCCAGCCGGGTGTAGACCTGCGTGGTCGTGATGTTTGCATGGCCCAGTAACTCCTGGACCGCACGCAAATCACCGCTCGACTGCAGCACATGGCTGGCAAAAGAGTGACGCAGCATGTGCGGGTGCACCGGCGTTGCCAGCCCCGCCTTCAGCGAGCGCTGCTTCAGCCGCACCCGGATGTGCTGTGGCGTCAGTCGGGTGCCGCGCTGGTTGATAAAAAGCGCATGGTCTTCACGCGCCCAGCTGGCCCGGGCGGCAAGCCACTGCTGCAGTGATTGCAGCGCAGCCCGACCGACCGGCACGCTGCGCCTTTTGGACCCCTTGCCCAGCACATAAGCTTCGGCTGCATCCGTGTCGATCCAGCCGCGCGCCTGCGCACTGGCCTTCACATCCAGCCCCACCAGCTCGCCGATACGCAGCCCGCAGCCATACAGCAGTTCGGTGATGCATTGGTCGCGCAGCTCCAGCTGCGGGTCGCCATCCGAAGCGTCGGCCTGGTAGCCCGCGAGCTGCACGGCTTCGTCCACACTCAGGGCTTTGGGCAAGGGCTTGGCGGCTTTGGGCGCCCGCACGTCCTGCACGGGGTTGCCGCTGATCAGGCCTTCGCGGCCCAGCCAGGTGTAAAAGCCGCGCCAGCCTGAAAGGATGAGCGCAATGCCTCGGCCGCTGCGCCCCGCACCATGCATTTGCGCCACCCAGCGCCGCATGTGCACGTTTTGCACCGCCACCAGCGCCACCCTGGCCTGGTGTGCATTGGCTTCGAGCTTTTGCAGGTCGAGCGCGTAGAGCTCCACGGTGCGCTGGGCCAGGCGCTTTTCCACACGCACATGTTCCAGGTAACGCTCGACCAGCGGATCGGACGGCGGCAACACTGGCTGCCCGCCGCCGAATTCAGAGGTCGAAGGCGGCGTTTGCATCATGGCCGTGGTGCATGGCCCCGGTGCCTATTCGGCAGTGACCGGCTGGGGCCGCAGCCGCGTCAGCGCCGCGCCGGCCAGTTCGCCCAGGCGCTCCAGGAAATCCGTGCCCATACCGCTGTGAAAACGTTCCGGGTCGGGTGAAGCCAGCACAAGCAGGCCCGAGACCTCCGCGCCCGCTGCGGCGCGCAGCGGTATCAGCGCGATCGACAAGGCCACCGCGGGCTCGGGCAGCCAGTTGACCGCTTCGAAGCCCGAATTGACGCCGCAGTAAGGTGCGCTCAATGAAGAGGCAAAGGTTTTGGCGTCCTCGCTCACATCGGTCGCAAAACTCTCATCCGAAAAAATCCCGTTCACATCCCAGACCTTGATGGCGGCCTGTGGGATCAGGAATTCGCCGGTGATGCCTTCGACAATGGCGCCCGGCAGGTCGCGCGCCTGCGTCGCCTGCAGCAGCTTGCGTGTCCAGCGCTGCATCTTGTCGGCAATGGCCACGTTGTCCTGCCCGTGGCGGATCATGTCGACCATCCGCGTTTCCAGACCCTTGATCTTTTCTCGCAGCATGAGCGCCTGGCGTTCCTGCAGGCTGACGGCACGGTTGCCGTGTCCGCTGGACAGTTGCACCGAAGCCAGCAGTTCGGCGTGGCGCTCGAAGAAGTCGGGCGTGTTGGCCAGGAAGTTGGCGATGTCGTCTTCGGTGATGGGGTGTTCGGTTGGATTCATCCGGGCATTGTAGGGAAATGAGCCGGAAATGGGCCCCCACGGTCGTTCACTTCGTGTAACTTCCTGCCCCCCGAGGGGGCCGCCCGCCTGCGGCCCGGCAAAGCCGAAAAATAGCACACCCCTATCGGGCTCACTGCGTGTAGCCCTTTTCCCCTTGCAGGGGACGGTGCCTGCGGCCCGGCAAAGCCGGTTCCACGGCACCCCTGGCTTGAAGAGGCCGACGGCCGTAACTAACGAGGCATTCCACCAGCGGGGGCCGAGGGTCCGGCTTTGCCGGCCCCAGGCGCCGCCCCTGGAAGGGGGTGAACTTAGATCCCGTCCGGGATTTCGATTTCGGACTTAAACACCGTCGTAGCCGGCCCGGTCATCATGACGGGTGCATCCAGCTGGCCCGGCCATTCGATGGTGAGCTGGCCGCCCCGCGTCATCACGTCCACCCGCGCATCCAGCAGGCCCCAGCGTATGCCCGCCACCACCGCCGCGCAGGCGCCCGTGCCGCAGGCCAGCGTCTCGCCCGCGCCGCGCTCAAAGACCCGCAGGCGGATCTGGCTGCGCGAAACCACCTGCATGAAGCCAGCGTTCACACGACGCGGAAAGCGCACGTGGTTTTCAATCAGCGGGCCGGTTTGCAACACCGGCGCAGCGTCCACGTCGTCCACCAGTTGCACCGCATGCGGGTTGCCCATCGACAACGCCGCTATCAAAAGAGGAGCTGCTTGCGCTGACCCATCAAGGGCCAGCGGCCATTTTTGCCATGAACCTTGGGTCACAGGCGTGAGGCCCGACGTGTCAAAAGGAATTCGCACCGGATCAAACACCGGCGCGCCCATGTCGACCGTGACACGCCCGTCAGCCTGCATGCGCGGCTCGATGATGCCGCTCAGGGTCTTGACCCTCACGACGTCCTTTGTCGTCAGCCCCTGCTCGCGCACAAAGCGCACAAAGCAGCGCGCGCCGTTGCCGCACTGCTCAACTTCGCCGCCGTCGGCGTTGTGGATCACGTACTCGAAGTCGATGCCTTCGCCAGCATCCTTGGGCGGCGGCCGCACCGAGAGAATCTGGTCGGCGCCCACGCCGAAGTGGCGATCGGCCAGGAAGCGGTATTGCGCGGTGGAGAGGCCCAGCGGGGCGCGGGTTTCGTCGAGCATGACAAAGTCATTGCCCGCGCCCTGCATTTTGGTGAATCGGATTCGCATGGGGGAATTATCTGCGGTGCGAAGGCGGCACTTAAAGAGGTGAATCGGCCATTTCGCATCCACCGGCCGTTGTTTTGAAGGAATTCGGGGCGATACGCATGGTTTGCCACGGTTTTGCAGGGCAGAAAAATACGCCAAAACCCGCCGTCAACGCCCGCGCAGCCCCGAAGCCATAATTTGCGGATGCCACGTCCTTCCCAACTGCTCCATCCTTCGCGCGAACCCGCGCCTGTACGCCCGGCGGCCACCGTGCTGTTGCTGCGCGACACCCCGCACGGTGTCGAAGTCCTGATGACGCGGCGATCCACGAGCGCCAGTTTCGCCCCGGGGGCCTATGTCTTTCCCGGCGGCGGCATCGACGCGGCGGATGCCGCGGCGCATGCACAGTCCACCCGGCGGGCCACGCAAAGCGATCTGCACCTGACCCAGGCCATCGCGGCCATCCGCGAAAGCTTTGAAGAACTCGGCGTGCTGCTGGCGCGCCACGCGGATGGCAGCCATGCGACGACGGCCGACATCGCTTCGCTGGACCGCAAGGCGCCCTTCGCCGCGCAATGCCGCGAGCGCGGCCTCACGCTGGCGGGCGACGAGGTGTTTGTGCTAGCGCACTGGGTCACCGACCGCGACCTGCCGCGCCGCTTTGATGTGCCTTTTCTTGTTGCGCGCATGCCCGAAGGGCAAAGCCCGGTGGCCGACGAGGCCGAGCAGTTTGAGCCGGTCTGGGTGCGGCCGGCCGAGGCGCTGGCGCGGCACGCGGCGGGAGGATTTTTCATCATCTTCCCCACCATACGCACACTGGAAAGGCTGCAGCACTATCCCGACGTGGCCTCGGTGCTGGCGGCCTGCGCGTCCGAAGTCCCGCTCTGGACCTCCTGCCCGCGCGCCGGGCTGCTGGCCGGCAAGGAGGCGCGCTATATGGAACACGAAGCGCCCTATGGCGAGCTGGCGCTGACCTGCCCGGACGGGCAGATCGTGCATGCGCTTGACTGGCAGACATCACAGCCCGTGGCGTTGCTTCACAACGTGATGCGCCTGACGGCGCCCAACCCCGGCGTGATGACCGGGCCGGGCACCAACAGCTACCTGGTCGGCGACCCTGGCAGCGGCTACATCGCCATCGACCCCGGTCCGGCCGATCATGAGCACCTGCAGCGTCTCTGGCGGGCGGCCGGCGGCGACATTCGCATGATTGTGTGCACCCACTCGCACCCCGACCATTCACCCGGCGCCAAACCGCTGCAGACCATGTGCAGCGTTGCGCCGCCGATTCTGGGCCTGCCCTCGGCACCCACCGCGCGCGCCGCCAGCGCCTTCTCGCCAGATCGAACGCTATCAAATCAGGAGCTGCTTGCGCTCACCAGCAAAGGGCCGGAAGGCGAAATCACCCATACCCTGAAGGTGCTGCACACGCCCGGCCATGCCGCCAACCATGTGTGCCTGGTGCTGGTGGAAGACGGCCTGCTGTTCAGCGGCGACCACATCCTCAACGGCAGCACCACGGTCATTGACCCGCCCGACGGCGACATGAGCGCCTACCTGGATTCCCTGGATGCGCTGAGCGCGGCCTGCGACGAACACCAGATCGGGTTCATTGCCCCGGCGCATGGCTACGTACTGGCGGACGCAAAGAATGCGATTGCCCGGCTCAAGGCGCATCGCCTGCAACGCGAAGCCAAGATCATGCGCGTGATGCAGGCCCACCCGGAAGGCACGATCGACGACTGGGTCGCAGGCGCGTACGACGACGTGGACCCGCGTATCTGGCCGGTGGCCAAACGCTCGCTGCTGGCGCACGTGGACCGCGTGCGTGA
Source organism: Polaromonas sp. P2_G11 (assembly GCF_056403595.1). Taxonomy (NCBI): domain Bacteria; kingdom Pseudomonadati; phylum Pseudomonadota; class Betaproteobacteria; order Burkholderiales; family Comamonadaceae; genus Polaromonas; species Polaromonas sp. P2_G11. The sequence goes on from NZ_JBFUFE010000001.1 coordinate 754,539, forward strand.
GCTGGGCCTTGTCCATTAACGATTTCTGCACACGCGCCAGGCATCGCTATTGATTTGCAAGCCACCACCGAGTACCCGCGCTACTGTGGCGTGAAAGTTGCTAAACCTTGCACCGTACGTAAGGGTATATACCGGCGTTAAGGCCTTGAACAGTCACCAAGGCTACTGAAAGGGGCTGTTTGACCCCAGGGCTGCGGTTTATACTTTTTGTTCGTATGCCGGAGGCCACGCCTGACCGCATGGCTTGACGGGCATCACCATCATTTCAACCTTTTTTGAGGGACTTCATGTCTTCCTACTCCATTTCAACGCGACGTTTCCTGCAAACCGCCGGCACCCTGGTCGCCGGTATCGTTCTGGCCGCCTGCAGCAAGACCGAGCCGCCGGCACCCGCAGCCAGTGCACCCGCTCCTGCCGCCTCGGCACCCGCACCTGCGGCCAAGGTGTACGTCGTCGGCACGGACGCCGCGTATGTACCTTTTGAGTCCCAGAACGACAAAGGCGAGATCGTCGGTTTCGACATCGAAGTCGTCAAGGCCGTGGCGCAGAAAGCCGGCATCGAAGTCAAGTTCCTGAATACGCCATGGGAAGGCATCTTCAACTCCCTGAACCAGGGCGACCGCGACCTGCTGGTCTCGGCCATCACGATCACGGCCGAGCGCAAGCAGACCATGGATTTTTCGTCGCCTTACTTTGACGCGCAGCAACTGATCGCCGTGAAGAAGGATTCGAAGATCGCCAAGTTCAACGACCTCAAGAAACTCAAAGTCGGCGTGCAGAACGGCACCACGGGTGACGAAGTCATCACCAAGCTGCAGGGCAAGGAAAGCGCCAACATCAAGCGCTTTGAAGCGACGCCACTGGCGCTGAAGGAACTGGAAGCCGGCGGCGTGGACGCCGTGGTCGCCGACAACGGCGTGGTGGAGCACTACGTCAACAACAACACCGGCTCGAAGTTCAAGACCATCGCCGATGCCAGCTTTGCACCCGAGCAATACGGCCTGGCCGTGAAAAAGGGCAACGCCGAGCTGCTCGCAAAACTGAACAAGGGCCTGGCCGACATCAAGGCCGACGGCACCTACGACAAGATTTTCGCTCAGTACTTCGGTAAAGCGCCAGCCGCCACCGCCGCTGCAGGCACCGCATCGGCACCAGCTGCCGCCGCCTCTCCCGCCAAATAAGACGCCGCAGGCAGGGCCGGCAAGGCCCAAAGACAAAGCCCCGTTCATTGCTGAACGGGGCTTTTTTATTAGTGTGAAGCCCGCCGATAAGCCGGATTCTGTGCACCGGGCCCCCTTGGAGAAAGCCCGGCGTGACCGCCATTAATCTGGGCCGGGGGTCGCCCCCACGGCTCAATGCTACCTACCCGCCAACTCTGCGGAACCACATCAACGTTGGCCTACTTGGTATTGCTGCGCGTAGAGATTGCCCGTTTCACCCGGCCCCAGGTTGCCCCAAGGCCGACTCGTCTCTGTTGCTCTGATCCTCACCTCACGGTGGAGAGGTGTTACCTCCTACGCTGTCCTGTGCAGTCCGGACGTTCCTCCAGTGCCTGGTTTCCCAGATTGCACCAGCGGCGGTCTGGCGTGCTTCACGAGGCCCATTATCCGCCAGGCCTTTAAAATGCGGGTTGCTTGATCAACACGAGCCCCTTTTCATGATTCGCCTGACCGAACTCAAACTTCCGCTGGACCACGCGGAAAGCGCCCTGCCCGCCATGGTGGCCCAGACACTGGGCGTTGCCGCAGCCGCCCTGCAGAACGTCCACATCCACAAACGCAGCTTTGATGCCCGCAAGGCAGACCTGCTCAAGGTCTATATCGTCGATGTCACGCTCGCCGATGCCGCCCAGGAAGGCGCGCTGCTGGCGAAATTTTCCGGCAACCCGCACATCTTTACCACGCCCGACATGGCCTACCGCACCGTGGGCCAGGCGCCAGCCGGCTTGCCGTTGCGACCGGTCGTCGTCGGCTTCGGCCCCTGCGGCATGTTCGCAGCCCTGCTGCTGGCGCAAATGGGCTTCAAGCCCATCGTGCTGGAGCGCGGCAAGACGGTGCGCCAGCGCACCCGCGACACCTGGGGCCTGTGGCGCAAGAACGTGCTCAACCCGGAATCGAACGTGCAGTTCGGCGAAGGCGGCGCCGGCACCTTTTCCGACGGCAAGCTCTACAGCCAGATCAAGGACCCGCGCCACCTGGGCCGCAAGGTGATGAACGAATTCGTGAAAGCCGGCGCGCCCGCCGACATCCTGTTCGAGGCGCATCCGCACATCGGCACCTTCAAGCTGGTGAAGGTGGTCGAGAACATGCGCGCACAGATCGTCGCGCTGGGCGGCGAGATCCGTTTTGAGCAGCGCGTGACCGACGTGCTGATCGAGGACGGCCCGCAAGGCAAACAGCTGCGCGGCCTCACGGTACTGGACCAGGCCACAGGCCAAAGCCACGAGATGCGCGCCGACCAGGTGGTGATGGCGCTGGGCCACAGCTCGCGCGACACCTTCGCCATGCTGTACGAGCGCGGCGTATACATCGAGGCCAAGCCTTTTTCCATCGGCTTTCGGGTCGAGCACCCACAGGGCATCATCGACCGCGCGCGCTGGGGCCGCCATGCCGGTCACCCCTCACTGGGCGCGGCGGAATACAAGCTGGTGCACCACGCCAGCAACGGCCGCTCGGTCTACAGTTTTTGCATGTGCCCAGGCGGCACGGTGGTGGCCGCCACCTCGGAGCCCGGCCGCGTGGTGACCAACGGCATGAGCCAGTACTCGCGCAACGAGCGCAACGCCAATGCCGGCATCGTGGTGGGCATAGACCCGCGCGACTACCCCGGCTTCGAGGCGGGCGACGCGCTGGCCGGCATCGCACTACAGCGCCAGCTCGAATCACACGCGTTTGTATTGGGCGGCAGCAACTACCAGGCGCCGGCGCAGCTGGTGGGTGACTTCGTGGCGGGCCGCCCCTCGACCGCGCTGGGCAGCATCACTCCGTCCTACAAGCCGGGCGTGACCATCGGCGACCTGTCGTCTGCCCTGCCTGCGTATGCGATCGAGGCCATGCGCGAAGCCTTTCCCGTGTTCGGCAAAAAAATCAAGGGCTTTGACACCCACGACGCGGTGCTGACCGGCGTGGAAACGCGCACTTCCTCGCCGATCCGCATCAGCCGCGGCGAAGACCTGCAAAGCGTCAACGTGCGCGGCCTCTACCCGGCCGGCGAAGGCGCCAGCTACGCCGGCGGCATTTTGTCGGCCGGCGTGGATGGCATCAAGGTTGCGGAGGCCCTGGCGCGCAGCGTGCTGCAGGATGCCGAACAACAACGGATGGCCGCGTGATGGGCCAGGACTTTCACTACTACGAGCCCTCGAAAGGCCACGGCCTGCCGCACGATCCCTTCAATGCCATGGTGGGGCCACGCCCCATTGGCTGGATTTCGTCGCAGGACGCCAGGGGCCAGCTCAACCTGGCACCCTACAGCTTTTTCAATGCCTTCAACTACACGCCGCCCATCATCGGTTTCGCCAGCATTGGCGCCAAAGACAGCCTGCACAACATCCGCGAAACCGGCGAGTTCGGCTGGAACCTGGCAACGCGGGCGCTGGCCGAGGCCATGAACCGCTCCTGCGCGATGGTGCCGCCCGAGGTCAACGAGTTCGAGCTCGCCGGCCTCACGCCCGTGGCCTCGCAACGCATTGCCGTGCCGCGCGTACAGGAAAGCCCGGTTTCTTTTGAGTGCAAGTTAACCCAAATCCTGCAGTTGCAGGGCGCCAACGGCGTGCCGGTTCCCACCTGGCTGGTCCTGGGTGAAGTCGTCGGCGTGTACATTGCAAGGCATCTGCTCAAAGACGGCATTTACGACACGGCGGCTGCCGAGCCGATTCTTCGCGGCGGTGGCCCGGCCGATTATTTCGCCGTCACCCCCGACAACCTCTTTCGCATGTTCAGGCCCCGCTGAGCTTTCTGAACACCCCGCCACACCATCTTTTCACCCCATACACATGACCGAAACCACCACACCCTCCCCACGTGCCAAACGCCCCCGGCCGGCCAACCCGCAGCAGCAACAGCAGCGCCCACGCGAAGTCCACCCCGTGCTGGAAAAGCTGTTCGAGCTCTACCCAAAAATGTTCGGCGCACAGTTCCTGCCGCTCAAGCTGGGCGCTTTCCAGGACCTGCTGGCGGAAAACCCCGAAGCGTTCAAGCGCGACGAACTGAAAGTGGCGCTGGGCCTGCATGCCCGTTCCACGCGTTACCTCGAATGCGTGGCGGCCGGCCACCCGCGCCACAACCTGCAGGGCGAGCCCGTCGAGCCGGTGGCGCCCGAGCATGTGCACCACGCGATCATGGAGGTGTTCCGGCGGCGCCAGGCGCGTTCAAAGGAAGACCTGCGTCCCAAAGTGCGTATGCGCCTCATCGAGGCCATTGAAGCATCCGGCTTGAGCCGCGAAGAGTACGCGGAATGCACCCGCACGCAGGATGAGGTGTCGAACACCTTGCAGGAGGAGGCTTTTGCGGAGATGGCCGAGCAAACCGCCAAACGCGAAGCACTGATGCGCGCCTTTGAGGCCAGTGGGAAAACGGCGGCGGAATTTGCCGAGATGTACGGTCTGGACCTGGCGGAAGTGGCACAAGCCATAGAGCGGGTACAGCGAAGCCGCCAGGCCTGAGGCTCCCACTGCAGCCTCAGTCAATCAGCAAATCAATAGAGCGAGCGGCCGAAACGCTCAAAGCGGGGTTGCCACTTCTCCAGGATGTCCGCCGACACCAGGATCCGCTCAGCACGCCCGATCAGCAGGTTACGCGGCACCAGGCCTATGTAGCGCGAATCTGCGCTGTTGTCGCGGTTATCACCCAGCATCAGGTACTGATCAGCGGGAATCGTGATCGGTCCCCAGCTGTCCTTGGCCTTCACACCGGCCAGCCACTGGATTTCATGTTGCTCCTGGGCTGTGGCTTCCTTCACGTGCGTGGCCACCAGCACGCCAACCGGCCCGGCCGGCTCCAGTACCGTGTCCAGCGCCTCATAGCGGGCTGACAGTCCGTTGATGATGAGCACCTTGTCGCGCATTTCCACGACGTCGCCCGGCACAGCCACCAGCCGCTTGATCAGACGGACACCATCCACCGGCGAGGAAAAAGTGACGACGTCGCCGCGCTGCGGATCGGTGGTGCGCGCCAGCACGGTATCGGTCAGCGGAATCTTGACGTTGTAGGCCAGGCGGTTGACGAAGACGACGTCGCCTTCAAGCAGGTTGGGCCGCATGGAGCCCGAGGGAATGGGGTTCCAGTCCGCGATTGCGGTACGGAACAGCCCGAACAACAACAGCAACACCAGAAAACTGCGGTTCTGCCTGATCCAGCTTTTCATGTTCGCGCTCCTTGAAATTTCATGAAAAAAAAAGGCGCCCTGTGCGGGGCGCCCTTTGGTGCTTAGGCCTGGCCGTTCTGCAAGGCCGCGATGCGCTCTTCAATCGGCGGGTGCGTGGCAAACAGCTTGCCGATGCTGCCGGTAATGCCCATGGCTTCCACGGCCTTGGGCAGTTCGCCGGGCTGCATGCCGCCCAGACGTGCCAGCGCGTTCATCATGGGCTGGCGGCGGCCCATCAGCTGCGCGGCGCCGGCGTCGGCACGGAACTCGCGCTGGCGCGAGAACCAGGCCACGACGATGGCGGCGGCAAAACCGAGCACGATGTCCAGCACGATGGTGCTGACGTAGTAGCCGATACCGGGGCCGGAATTGCTGTCGCTGCCGCGGCGCAAAAAGCTGTCGACGGCGTAGCCGATCACACGCGAGAGGAAAACCACAAAGGTGTTCATCACGCCCTGGATCAGCGTCATGGTGACCATGTCGCCGTTGGCCACGTGGGCGATCTCATGGCCCAGCACGGCTTCGATTTCTTCCTTGGTCATGCCTTGCAGCAGGCCGGTGGACACGGCCACCAGAGACGAGTTCTTGAATGCGCCGGTGGCAAAGGCATTGGGCGCGCCTTCAAAAATGCCGACTTCGGGCATGCCGATCTGGGCCTTGTCGGCCAGCTTGCGCACGGTCTCAACAATCCAGGCCTCGTCGGCATTTTGGGGCGACTCGATCACCCGCACCCCGGCGCTCCATTTGGCGACGGGTTTGCTGATCAGCAGCGAGATAAAGGCACCGCCGAAGCCCATGATCAGCGCAAAGCCGAGCAGCGCGGTCAGGTTCAGCCCGTTGGCCGTGAGGAAGCGGTTGACGCCAAGCAGGCTGGCGACAATGCCCAGCACCACCACGACAGCAAGGTTGGTCAGGACAAACAGAAAAATACGTTTCATGGGTTCTCCGTGGGGTCGGTAAAAAAAGCCCGCCTTGCGCAGGATATGAGGGCTTGCCAGCGCAGTTCAAGCTGTGCCGCAAGCCCGTGGCTGATTTCTATCTGTTGTTTTGCAGCCGTGGCGGTCGGAATACAAGGGAGTCATCATAAAAGGAAAAGTTCTCGTTCCCGGGCCACCAGCCGGGCACGCCCAGCACCGGCAAAGGGGAAAAAGGCTTGCCGGCCAGCTTGTCAGCGCTCAGATCCGCGGCAATCCAGTGGTCCAGATCTGCTATTGAATTGATAGCTGCTTGCGCCCGGTACACATGGGCTGTGATCGGTTTTCGTGGATAAATCAGTTTCTCCAGCAGCGCATGGCCAAACAGCACCAGCCGGGCTTGCTGCCAGAGTGGGCGCAAACCCACAAAGAGCAGCTGCCAGTCCCGCGCCGCCAGCGCGTCCCACAAGGGTTGCGGCGCCGACAGGAAAGCAGCGTTCTCGTCAAAGAGCGTCAGCGCGTCGCGGACTGGGCCGCGCACCTGTTGCACGCCGGCCTGCGCGATTTCCGCAGCCTGCAACTGGTTGAGCTTCTTTTTGGTTTCGGGGAACTGCATCCAGCACAGGCCATTGAAAAAATCATGCGGCCCTTCGCGGGTCGGGCATTCACCTGTCCTGAAAATAAAGCTCTCGTAGGCCTCGCCGGCGGGCAATGCGCTTTGGGGAACAAAGCGCATCGGGGCACGCTTCTCGGCATTCAGGGCCTCGTGCAGCGCAGTGCCCGCCGCTACGGCCTGGGCCACACGTTCGCCGGGCTCCTGCCAGGGTTGCAGCCAAGGCTGGTTCCATGCCGGCATCGGCAGGGCCGGCGCTGGCTGCAGGGCTGCAGCGACTCGCACCTGCAGGCCCCCTAGGCCCGGGCCGACTTGTTCAGTCGCTTGTCGCGCACTGCGACGGTGGACTTGCCTTCGTCGGCGATGTCAAACAGCTGGGTGGCCACCAGCAGCTTGGTCAGCGTGGCATAGCCGTAGTTGCGATGGTCAAACGAGGCCTGGTTGGCGATTTGCGTCCCTACAGCACCCACGCGCGCCCAACCCTCGTCGTCGGCTGCGGCCTGGACGGCGTTGCGCAGCAGCATGACCAGCTTGGCGTCCTGCTTGAGCTGGGCGGGTGTTGCCCTGAGGGGCGCGGCGGCAACCGCCTCGCCATCGTCACGGCTGTCTCCGTGAGCACTGCCCGCCGCATCACTGACGGCGATGGGGCGCAGCTTGTCAAGGAACAGGAATCTCGAACACGCATTGACAAATGGCTCCGGCGTTTTCTGCGCGCCAAAGCCGTAGACCGCCGCGCCCTTGGCGCGCAGGTGCATGACCAGCGGCGTGAAGTCTGCGTCCGACGAAACGATGCCAAAGGCATCGGGCCGGTCGGTATAGAGCAGCTCCAGCGCGTCGATCACCATGGCCATGTCGCTGGCGTTCTTGCCTTTGGTGTAGTCGAACTGCTGCATGGGGCGGATGGCATGCTCGTGCAACACCTCTTCCCAGCCCTTGAGTTCATTCTTTTTCCAGTTGCCGTAAGCGCGGCGGATGTTCGTTTCGCCGAAGGTCGACAACTCGTTGAGGATCAGGTCGATCTTGGACGCCGGCGAGTTGTCGGCGTCAATGAGCAGGGCAACGCGCGGCTTGTGGTCCATCAGGGGCTTTCTGAAGTGTGCAGTTTCCAGGGCAGGTTTTCACCTGAGCGCAAAGGCTTGAGCTCAGCCTCGCCGAAAGCAAAGCTCTCGGGCGGGTGCCAGCTTTCCTTTTTCAGCGTGATGCGGCCGGTATTGCGCGGCAGGCCGTAAAAATCGGCACCGTTGAAGCTGGCAAATGCCTCAAGCTTGTCCAGTGCGCCGGCCGCATCAAAGGCTTCGGCGTAGAGCTCCATGGCGGCGTGGGCGGTGTAGCAGCCTGCGCAGCCCGTTGCGTGCTCCTTGAGGTGCGCGGGGTGCGGTGCGCTGTCAGTACCCAGGAAAAAGCGGTTGTTGCCGCTGGTGACGGCTTCTACCAATGCCAGGCGATGCGTCTCGCGCTTGAGCACCGGCAGGCAGTAGTAGTGCGGCCGAATGCCGCCCGTGAAAATGGCATTGCGGTTGTAGAGCAGGTGGTGCGCGGTGACGGTCGCCCCCGTGAACTGGCCGGCATCACGCACGTAATGGGCGGCTTCGCGGGTGGTGATGTGCTCAAACACGATCTTCAGCTCAGGGAAATCGCGGCGCAGCGGAATGAGTTGCGTATCGATAAACACGGCTTCACGGTCGAACAAGTCAATGTCGGATGACGTGACCTCGCCGTGCACCAGCAGCAGCACGCCTTCTTTTTGCATGGCCTCCAGCGTTTTGTAGGTCTTGCGCAGGTCGGTCACCCCGGCATCGCTGTTGGTGGTGGCGCCGGCCGGGTATAGCTTGAGCGCCACAACACCGGCGTCTTTCGCGCGCTTGATCTCATCGGGTGGCAGGTTGTCGGTGAGGTAGAGCGTCATCAATGGCTCGAACTGCACGCCGGCCGGCACAGCGGCCTGGATGCGCTCCCGATACGCCGCCGCCTGGGCGGCCGTGGTCACCGGCGGGCGCAGGTTGGGCATGATGATGGCGCGGCCAAACTGTGCGGCCGTGTGCGGCACCACGGTGTGCAGGGCCTCGCCGTCGCGCACATGCAGGTGCCAATCGTCGGGCCGGGTAATGGTCAGAGCGGAGGTCAGGATGGAGGCGGGTGTGCGGGTGGCTGAAGTCATGGCCTGAATTGTCGCATTGGTCGCACCACCCGCCCATCATGAGCCGCCATGAAAAAAGCCCCGGAATTCGGGGCTTTTTTTGGAGCGCAGGGCTTTCAGTGCGCCAGGATCTTGTTGAGGAAATCCTTGGTGCGCGCCTGGCGGTTTTCCGGGTGGCTGAAAAACTCGTCCTTCGAGCAGTCTTCCAGAATCTTGCCGCCGACATCCATGAAAATCACGCGGCTGCCCACTTTTTTGGCAAAGCCCATTTCGTGGGTCACCACCATCATGGTCATGCCCTCGACGGCCAGGCCCATCATGCAGTCCAGCACCTCGCCGACCATTTCCGGGTCCAGCGCGGAAGTGGGTTCGTCAAACAGCATGGCGATCGGGTCCATGCTGAGCGCGCGGGCGATCGCCACACGCTGCTGCTGGCCACCGGAGAGCTGGCCGGGGAATTTATCCTTGTGCGCCATCAGGCCCACGCGATCCAGGTATTTGAGGCCGTGCTTTTTGGCTTCGTCGGGCTTGCGGCCCAGTACCTTGACCTGCGCCAGCGTCAGGTTCTCGGTCACGCTCAGGTGCGGGAACAGCTCGAAATTCTGGAACACCATGCCGACGCGGCTGCGCAGCTTGGGCAGGTCGGTCTTGGGGTCATGCACAGCCTTGCCGTCGACAAAGATCTGGCCCTTCTGGAAAGGCTCCAGCGCGTTGATGGTCTTGATGAGGGTGGATTTGCCCGAGCCCGATGGGCCGCAGACCACAACAACTTCACCCTTCTTGATGCTGGTGGTGCAGTTATTGAGAACCTGCACTTCACCGTACCATTTGGAAACTTCTTTCAACTCAATCATCTTCTTCTCCAGTGTGCTCTTTGAGAGATAGGGGGTGTTTTAAGAAACAGCGATCTCAGCGAATGATGGCGATTCTGCTGTTCAGGCGTTTGACCATGAAGGACAGCCCGAAGCAGATCACGAAATAAACCACGGCGGCCAGCAGGTAGGCCTCTTCAGGACGGCCGAAGATCTTGCCGGCGGTGCTGAAGCCCTTGAGCAGGTCGTAGGCGCCGATGGCGTAAACCAGCGAAGTATCCTGGAACAGGATGATGGTCTGGGTCAGCAGGATGGGCACCATGTTGCGGAAAGCCTGCGGCAGGATGATCAGCTTCATGTTCTGCGAATAGGTCATGCCCAGGGCACGGCCCGCATTGACCTGCCCACGCGAGATGGACTGGATGCCCGCACGCATGATTTCGCTGAAGTACGCAGCCTCAAAGGCCACGAAGGTGATGATGGCCGAAATCTCGGCGCGGTAGTTGGCCCCCCAGGCGCCGAAGGTCGTGTAGAACGACGCAGGTACCAGCAGGAAGAACCACAGGATCACCATGACCAGCGGAACGGAACGCATGCCGTTGACGTAGATGGTCGCGGGAACCGTCAGGAATTTTTTGCCCGACAGACGCATCAGCGCAAGCACGGTGCCGAAAATAATGCCGCCTATGGTGGCGATGACGGTCAGCTCGATGCTGAAAATAAAACCCTTGACGACGAACTGGGAAATCATCTCCCAGTTCAGGAAGCTCATGTCGAGTCCAAGCATGTCAGTGCCCTCCGCCCGTTGAGCCGGCTACAACGAAGCCGGGGATCTGGACCTTCTTTTCAACAAAGGCCATGACCCGATTGACCGCGAAGGCAGAGATTGCATAAAGGGCCGTCACCGCCAGGTAGATCTCAATGCCGCGCGAAGTTTCTTCCTGCGCCTGCATGGCGAACATGGTGAGCTCGGCGATCGACACCGCGAAAGCCACGGAGGAATTTTTCAAGAGGTTCATCGACTCGCTGGTGAGCGGCGGAATGATGATGCGAAAGGCCATGGGCAGGATCACGTAGCGGTACGTCTGCACGGTGGTAAAGCCCATGGCCATGCCGGCATAGCGCTGGCCGCGCGGCAAGGCCTGCACGCCGGCCCTGACCTGCTCGGCAATACGCGCCGAGGTGAAAAATCCGAGAGCGAACACCACCAGGATGAAGCTGGGCAGCTCCTTCATGGCGGGGAAAATTTTGGGAACCACAAAGTACCAGATGAAAATCTGGACCAGCAAGGGAACGTTGCGAAACAGCTCGACCCAGGCATTGGCAAAGCGGACAAGCCACGGGCTGTTGGGCAAGGTGCGCAGCGTGCCGACCAGTGCGCCAAACAGCATGGCGATCACCCAGGATGCACCGGCGACGGACAGCGTCCAGCCCCATGCGTCAAACATCCATTGCAAGTAGGTTCGGCCACTACCGTCGTCATTTAGAAATACCTGCCAATCCCAAGTCATCACGGCTCCAGCAAAGGGTTGTTGTGTTGTTTTTCCATGCCACGGTAAACGAGAAACCCCGCCAGAGCATGATGTCAGGCGGGGTTCTTCAATTTACCTGACCCGAATTACTTCTGGGCGTACTCTTCCATGGGCTTGTCGTTCGGATTGTCCCAGGCTGCCTTGGTGCTGGCGCTCAGTGCCAGGCCCACCTTGGTGTTCTTCGGAGGAATCGGCGACAGGAACCATTTGGTCCACAGCTTGTTCATCTCGCCCGACTTGATCATGCCCTTGACCGTGTCGTCGGCCAGGCGCTTGAGCAGCGGGTCATCCTTGCGGATCATGATGGCGATGGGCTCGACGCTCAACACTTCACCAACGATCTTGAAGTCCGAAGGCTTCTTGGCGGTGGCGATGTTGCCGGCCAGGATGGAACCGTCCATGACGAACGCATCGGCGCGGCCCGATTCGAGCAGCAGGAAGCTGTCGGAGTGGTCCTTGCCGAAGATTTCCTTGAACTCGACGCCGGTGGCGCGCTTGTTCTTGCGCAGCGTCTGCACGGAAGTGGTACCCGTGGTGGTGGCCACGGTCTTGCCGCTGAGCTGGGCAACGGAGGTGATGCCGGAGGTGGCTTTCACCGCGATGCGGACTTCTTCGACGAAGGTGGTCACGACGAAGGCCACGTCTTTTTGACGGGTCGCGTTGTTGGTGGTGGAGCCGCACTCGATGTCGACTGTGCCGTTTTGCACGAGGGGAATGCGGTTTTGCGAGGTCACGGGCTGGTATTTGACTTCCAGCTTGCGCTCGGCGGCTTTTTCGAGGCCGGCCAGGATGCGCTGGCAGATTTCGACGTGGTAGCCGGTGTATTTGCCGTCACCGAGGGTATAGGACAGTGCACCGGAGGAGTCACGCACGCCCATGGTCACAACGCCTGAAGCCTTGACTTTGGAAAGGGTGTCGGCAAACGCACCGCCGGTGGCGAGCAATGCAACAGACAGAGCGACTAGCTTGAGTTTCATGGAATCTCCTGTAATGAATGAAACGATTAGCGAACTATTCTAGAGAGTTGGTTCCCGGGACATGCCTAGGTTTACCCGGCCTCTAAAAATGGAGGAACGCGGACGGCGTGAAAGGGTTGATGGTTTTGCAAACCCGCAGCATTGACAGCAATTTCTGGGGTTTTCCAAAATGGTGCGCGCATTAAAAGTCCGGAACTATACGGCAGATGTAAGCAGTCTTTGTGCCAGCAGACCGTCAGGCCGCCTGCACACGCGGCCGTACAGGCTGGGCGATCACCCGAATGGCGCGGTGCCTGGCGCAGACCGATGCCGCACAAAGGGCGGTAAGGAAGGCAACGCAGACAGCAAATGAATCAACAAGCACGGGCAAGCACCAAAATTTGAACGTCACGAACTGTAAATTTGGAGGTGTCAAAACACCAATGCTGTTTCGACGATCTTCCATGCATTTTTCTTATAACCACCTAGGGTTACTACTAGTCGTCAGTCTGATGCCAGCATTTGCCCCCAAGGCCACCAGCCCGCTTCGGCAAAGGCCGGTCGGCTAGCGCGATGCCTGTGTCCCCGCGCTACGGCCACCCACCTTTTCCTTGCCGCCGGTTTGTGCCTGCAGGTAAGTCCACAAGGCCTGGGCGTGGGTTTTGGCAGACTCCTTGGAGGTGGGCCGCTCACGGTACACGCGCACGTCCATGGTCATTTCCAGGTTGCCACCAGCGCTGACCAGTTTTTTGGCCCGTAATTCCTTCTTGACGGCGCTGAGCGGCAAAAACGCGATGCCGTGGCCTTCCAGGGCCATGGCCTTGAGGCCCTCGGCCATGTCGGTTTCGTACACCCGGTCCAGGTGGATGGCCGTGCTGGACTGCTTGAGGATCATGTCGACCATGCGGCCCAGGTAGGCGCCCGGCGCATAGCCCAGATAAGGCAAGGGCTGGCCGGCGCGGCCCGGCAGGCTGAACTCGGGCTCGCCCGCGGAATTGGCCCTGACAAAAGGTGCCAGCACTTCCTGGCCCAGCGACACCATTTCATAGCGGTCCGGATCCAGCTGGAAGGGCTGGGAGTCGTGGTGATAGGCGATCAGCAGGTCGCAACTGCCCTCGACAAGGCGCAGTACCGCATCGTGCACGTTCAGGGCAATCAGCCGGCTCTTGATGGGGCCGAACTTCTCGCGCAGGCTGCTGACCCAGGCGGGAAAGAAGGTGAAAGCCAATGTGTGCGGCACCGCAAACTCGATGACATCCTGCCCGGCCGAGGTGTGGCCGCGCAGCATGGCGCGGGTCGACTGCAAGCCCTGCAGCATCTCCAGCGACTGGCTGTACAGGGTTTCTCCGGCCGGCGTCAGCCGCGTGGGATAGGAGCTGCGGTCCACCAGGTCGGTACCGGCCCAGGCTTCCAGCGCCTGGATACGCCGTGAAAACGCGGGCTGGGTGACATGACGCAATTGGGCGGAGCGGCTGAAACTGCGGGTTTCAGCCAGGCTCACAAAATCTTCCAGCCATTTGGTTTCCATGGGCCAATTATGCGAGCCTGTGTAGAAGTTTGACCTACGGGGATTCCATAGCCGGGGAGTCGCAAGACGCGCGGGATGATGCTGCTGATCCGTTCCCGCCGGCAGCCGTTCGCCCGTTGCTATCTATTTAGTAGCTGCTTGCGCTCACCAATAAAGGGCTGGAGCGCGATTTGGCACGCAATCCCTACGCCTCTGCCGAACTCTGCTGCAACGCCCACATCCGCGCATACGCGCCTTCCAGCGCCAACAGCTGCGCGTGCGTGCCGCGCTCCACAATGCGCCCAGCGTCCATCACCAGGATCTCATGCGCGTCCACCACGGTAGACAGCCGGTGCGCAATCACCAGCGTGGTCTTGTTTTGCGCGGCGGTGCGCAGCTCGGCCTGGATGGCGCGCTCGTTGGCCGAATCCAGCGCCGAAGTGGCTTCGTCAAAAATCACCACCGGCGGGTTTTTCAGCAGCGTGCGGGCAATGGCCACGCGCTGCTTTTCACCGCCCGACAGCTTCAGGCCGCGCTCACCCACCATGGTCTGGTAGCCCAGCGGCGTCGAGGCAATAAAACCATGGATGCGGGCCGCGCGCGCGGCTTCTTCGACCTCGGCATGGCTGGCGCCCGGCTTGCCGTAGGCGATGTTGTATTCCACCGTGTCGTTGAACAGCACGGTGTCCTGCGGCACAATGCCGATGGACTGGCGCACGCTGGACTGCGTGACCTGCTTGATGTCCTGCCCGGCAATGGTGATGCGGCCCTGCTGGACATCGTAAAAGCGGTAGAGCAGGCGCGCCAGCGTGGACTTGCCGGCGCCCGAAGAGCCCACCACCGCGACGGTCTTGCCCGGCGGAATTTCAAAGCTCACGTTGTGCAGGATGGGCCGCGCCGGGTCGTAGGCGAAGTTCACATTCTCAAAACGCACGGCCGGGGTGCCGTCTATGACGATGGGCTGGGCGCCCGGCACGTCGGCGATTTCACGCTCGCGCTCCATCAGCACAAACATCTTGTCCAGGTCGGTCAGGCTTTGCTTGATCTCGCGGTAAATCACACCCAGGAAACCCAGCGGAATGTAGAGCTGGATCATGAAGGCATTGACCATCACCAGGTCGCCCAGGGTCATGCGACCGTCCACCACCCCCTGGGTCGCGCGCCAGAGCATGGCCACCAGCCCGATGGCGATGATGAGCTGCTGCCCGGTGTTGAGCAGGCTCAGCGTGTTCTGGCTCTTGATGGCGGCACGCCGGTAGCGCTGCAGGTTTTCGTCGTAGCGTGCGGCTTCAAACTCTTCGTTGTTGAAGTACTTGACGGTTTCGTAGTTCAGCAGCGAATCGATGGCGCGGCTGTGGGCCGACGAATCGAGCTCATTCATGGCCTTGCGAAACTGTGTGCGCCACTCTGTCACCGTGACAGTGAAGAAAATGTAGAACACGAGCGCGATGCCCGTGATGCCGGCAAACCAGACGTCGAACTTGACGGCCAGCAGCGTCAGCACCAGCGTCACTTCAATCAGCGTCGGGATGATGCTGTAGAGCGAGTACGAGATCAGCGAATGCACGCCGCGCGTGCCGCGCTCGATGTCGCGCGTCATGCCGCCGGTTTGCCGCTCCAGGTGAAAGCGCAGGCTGAGCGCATGCAGGTGCCTGAACACTTCCAGCGAAATCCGCCGCGCCGCGCCTTCAGTGGCTTTGGCAAACACCAGTTCGCGCAGTTCGGTAAAAAGCGTCGTCGACAGGCGCAGCAAGCCGTAGGCCAGCAGCAGCGCCACCGGCACCACCAGCACCGCCTGTGCGTCGCCCGGCTTGAAGTTCATGGCGTCGACCAGGTTCTTCAGCAAGAGCGGCACGCCCACGTTGGCCATCTTGGCGCCCACCATGAAGCTCAGGGCCGCCAGCACGCGCCATTTGTAATCCCACAGGTAAGGGAAAAGGCGTTTGAGGGTGCCAAGGTCCGAGCGCTGGAACGCGAGCGCCTTGCCGGCGCCCGGCGCTGACGCGGCGGCAGGCACAGCCAGGGAAGAATCAACAGCGGAAGCTCGGGAGCGCATGAGGGACAATCGTGTAGGTTGTTGTAATAACTTTTTCAGATTGTGCCTATGTCTACCGAATCAAGCACCCATACGGACATTCACGCCGAGGACGCCCTGAACGTCCAGTTGCCCACCGACAAGGAACTGGTGCTCAAGGTCATTCCCATGCCGGCCGACTGCAATGCCAACGGCGACATCTTCGGCGGCTGGGTCATGGCGCAGGTCGACCTGGCCGGCTCGGTGGTACCGGCCCGCCACGTGGACGGGCGCATGGCGACCGTGGCCGTCAACCAGTTCATTTTCAAGCAGCCCGTGCGGGTCGGCGACATCCTGTCGTTTTTCTCCTGCGTGACCCGTATCGGCACCACGTCCATCACGGTCCAGGTTGAGGTCTATGCCGAGCGCTTTCGCGCCCAGGGCCGCTACATCAAGGTCACCGAAGCCAGCCTGACTTACGTGGCCATTGACGATTTCGGCAAGCCCCGCAAGATTCCCAAAGCCTGACGCCCGGGTTCCAGGTGCCTTCACCTGCCACCCGGATGCTATTTATTTGATAGCTGCTTGCGCCAGATACAAAAGGCCTACAGGCCTTTTTTGCTTAAATTTTCCCGCAATCCCCGTCAGGCACCCCACCAGCCCACGCGAGGGGCAGCCTGGGCTTCTTCCAGCTCCGTCTCGCTGACTTCGATCTCCATGCGCAGCAGCGCTGCCGCCATGGCCTTGCCCAGGCTGTCCAGGCGCAGGTTGCGCGCGCCGCCGCCTTGCAGCGCGCCTTGCAATACCAGCTTGAGGGCCAGGATATTGGGCAAGCGCCAGCATTGCACCGCGCCCGGCAGCCAGGGCGCAAAGTGCGCCTGCACGCGTTCGGCCGTCACCTCGCGCTCGATGAGCCGGTAACCCGTTTCGTTCCAGGCAAAGAGGCCAAAGTCCACCCAGTCGGCCTTGTCGCCGCTGCGCGCATGCGCGAGCTTCACCAATTGCACCCTCATGACTGCAACACCTCCACACGCACCGCCGCCTCAACCGCTTGCCGGTCAATCAGCGCAGGCCAGATGCCCAACAACTCGCTACTGTTGTTCAGGCCGTGAAAGCCGCAGGTATAGGCCGGCCCGCTCAAAGCCATCCACGGAAAGAGCCGGCCAAAACCTTCAGCAACCGCTTTGTCCTGCGTCCTGATCGCCATACGAACCCAGACCTCGTTGAGCTCCGCCAGCACTGCAGGCGCAGGCAGTGGCGCCAGTGGGCCATGTGCCGAGTTGAGCCCCGGGAATTCGACAAAGAGTTCGTCATGTGCCAGGCGCTTGTCCCTCAGCTGGACTTTCACCATCTCCACGGCTGCCACTGCCTTGTCGTAGGCATCAGGCCAGCTAAAGCCCCAGGTGACCTCGGCCTTGTAGCCGTCGCGAAACCCGCCCACCACCTTGAGCTGCGCGGGCCGCGTGTGGCCGCGCACGCCCGTCATGCGCACGGCATCGTTGCCCAGGTCTTCCAGCCGCACCACCGATAAATCCATCACCACATCGGGCGAGGCATAGTGTCCCGGGTCATGCACCTCATACAGCAGCTGCTGGCGCACCGTATCGAAATTGATGCGGCCGCCCGTGTCCGGTGCCTTGGTGATCAGCGCCGTGCCGTCTTCACTGACCTCGGCGATGGGATAGCCGATATGGGCGAGATCGGGAATGGCCTTCCACGCCTGCTGGCTGCCAAAGTTGCCGCCGCTGCCCTGGCCCGAGCATTCGAGCAAGTGCCCCACCGCGAGACCCTGCGCCAGCCGGTCGAGATCCACTTGCGCCTCTGCGTCCTCCAGCTTCCAGTTGAATTCATGCACAAGCGGCGCCAGGAACAGCGCCGCATCGGCGACGCGCCCTGTCACCACAATATCGGCGCTTTGCTGCAACGCCGACACGATGGGCCGCGCGCCCAGATAGGCATTGGCAAACACCATGCGCTCGCGCACGGACTCAAAGCCCTGGCCGTTGAACATGTGCGGCGGTGCGATCGCCCCCAGCTGCGGCAGGACTTCATCACCCGTGACCACCGCGATGCGCGCCTTCCAGCCTTTGGCCGCAAAGGCTGCACGCAATGCAGCAGCCGCGCCCGCAGGATTGAGCCCACCCGCGTTGCAGATGAACTTTACGCTGCGCGCCTGCATCAGCGGCCACAGCTTCATCAGCATGGGGACCACATCCCGTGCATAGCCCAGTGCAGGGTCGCGCTGCCGGTCTTTTTGCAGGATGGCCAGCGTCAGCTCGGCGAGGTGGTCACTCGCGATGTAGTGCACACCACCGCGCTCGATGCTCGCGGCCACAGGCTCCCATGCGTCACCGTAGAAACCCAAGCCTGCGCCTATACGAACATTTCCTCTCATGTAAGGGATTACGCTTGATCGCGTATGCGACACGTATTCGGAACAACCCCTAGCGACAGACCTTTAAGCGACAGCTATAACCAAAGTTCATCAAAGGGGAGACTGCTTCGTGCAATTCCTGCAGTTGCTCATCAGCGGCGTCGCCCAGGGCTGTATCTACGGCCTTATCGCGCTGGGCTTTGTACTGATTTACAAGGCCACCGAGACGGTCAGCTTCGCGCAGGGCGAACTGATGATGCTGGGCGCTTTCGGAGGCCTGGCCTGCATGACCTTGCTGGGGTTTCCCTTCTGGTTGGCGGTGATCAGCGCGATTGCGGGCATGGCGCTCTTCGGCATGGTGCTGGAGCGCCTCGTGATACGCCCCATCCTCGGCCAGCCCGCGTTTTCCATCGTGATGCTGACCATAGGTGTCGGCTACACGGCGCGCGGCCTCATCACCATGATCCCCGGCATAGGCACCGAAACCTATGTGCTGCCCGTGCCCTACAAAGACCAGATATGGAGCCTGGGCGCGCTGGTCATCAATGTCGAGCAGGTTGCCATCATCGTCACTACCGCAGCGCTGTGCCTCGTCTTGTTTGCGATGTTCAAGTACAGCAAGCTGGGCATCGCCATGCAGGCGTCGTCGCAAAACCAGCTGGCCGCGTACTACATGGGCATCCCCGTGAAACGCCTTAACGGCCTCGTGTGGGCGCTGGCCTCGGCCGTCGCCGCGATTGCCGGCCTCTTGCTCGCACCCATCACCTTTGTGCACGCCAACATGGGTTTTATCGGGCTCAAGGCTTTCCCGGCCGCGGTGGTAGGCGGTTTCGGCAGCCTGCCAGGCGCAATTGTGGGCGGCCTTGTCATCGGCCTGGTCGAATCGTTCTCGGGCTTTTATCTGCCCGACGGCTTCAAGGACATTGCTGCCTATGTGGTGGTGCTCATCATGCTGATGGTCAAGCCCAGCGGCCTGTTCGGCGAAAAGCTGAGAAAAAAGGTCTGACCCGTCATGCGTTTTATTTTCAAAACCGATTACGGGCAAGACATCAAGCTTGCGAAGCACACCGGCCATGTGTTCTGGTATGGCGCGCTGATGCTGTTGTTGCTCGCCGCGCCCTGGCTGTTTCCCGAGTACTGGCTCGCACAACTCACCTTCGTGATGATCTACGCCATCGCCGGGCTGGGCCTGATGTTGCTGGCGGGTTTCACCGGCCTCTTCTCTTTGGGGCACGCGGCCTTTCTGGGCGTCGGCGCTTACACGCAGGCGGTGATGACCAATGCAGGCCTGCCCTTTCCCATCGCACTGGTTTGCGCCGCCGGCTTGTCGGCCGCGGTAGGCCTGGTCGTGGGCCTGCCCGCGCTGCGCGTGAAGGGCATTTACCTCGGTATGGCCACGCTGTCTTTTGGTTTCATTGTTGAAGAAGTGTTTGCACGCTGGGAAAGCGTCACCGGCGGCAATGCCGGCATCCACATCAAGGTGCCCGACATGTTCGGCTGGAAGCTGGCCAGCGGCGAGTCGTTTTATTTCCTCTGCCTCGTCATCACCGTTGCCGCCACACTGGGCATCCTCAACCTCCTGCGCTCGCCCACGGGCCGGGCTTTTGTGGCGATTCGCGACTCAGAGATTTCCGCGCAGAGCATGGGCATCCATCTGGCGCGCTACAAGACGCTGTCGTTTGCGCTGTCGGCCGCGCTGGCCGGCGTGGCCGGCGCGCTCTATGCGCACAAGCTGCAGTTCATCTCGCCCGACCAGTTCAACATCCTGCAGTCCATCGACCTGTTGCTGATGATCGTGATCGGCGGCGTGGGGTCGGTACACGGTGCTTTTCTGGGCGCCATCTTTTTGATCTCCATGCCGCAGGTGATCGGCCTCACCAAAGACTATTTGCCCGCCACTATAGGCCAGGCGCCCGGCCTGCAGGCGGCGGTCTACGGCATTGTGCTGATTGCCTTTGTGCTGTTTGAGCCGATGGGGCTGTATGGCCGCTGGCTGAAGGTTCGCACCTATTTGCAGCTCTTTCCGTTCTACCGCAAGGGCCTGTTCAAACGGCAAAAAACTTTCCAGAAGTCGGACCGTCTGAAATGAGCAAAACACTCCTTTCCGCCAAAAATCTTAGCGTGCGCTTCGGCGGCGTGCTGGCCGTCAACAACGTGAGCTTTGACGTCAAGCAGGGCGAAGTCTTCACGCTCATCGGCCCCAACGGCGCCGGCAAGACCACGGTGTTCAACCTGATCAGCCGCATCTACACGCCCACCACGGGCGAGATTGAATACCGCGGCGAAAAGCTCACCCATCAGCCACCACACAAGATCGCCTCGCTGGGCATTGCGCGCACCTTCCAGAACATCGAACTGTTTGAACACGCCACCGTGCTGCACAACCTGTTGATTGGCCGGCACACGCACCGGCAAACCGGCTTGCTGCACGACCTGTTTTTTACCGCCAGGGCGCGAGATGCCGAACTGCTGGCACGCGAAAAAGCCGAGCAGGTCATTGACTTCCTCGACCTGCAACATCACCGCGATTCGATGGTCGCAGGTCTTCCCTACGGCGTGCGCAAGGTGGTCGAGCTGGCGCGGGCGCTGTGCACCGAGCCGCAGTTGCTGCTGCTTGACGAGCCCTCTTCCGGCCTCAATGTGGAGGAAACCGGCGACATGGCCTTCTGGATCCAGGACATCCAGCACGAGCTGGGCATCACGGTACTGATGGTCGAGCACGATATGTCGCTGGTCTCACGCGTGTCTGACCGGGTTCTCGCCATGAACCAGGGCGAAGTCCTGGCCATGGGCACGCCGCGCGAAGTACAGCGCGATCCCGGTGTGATTGAGGCTTATCTTGGTTCGGTGGATGAGGTCACGTCTTTAAGGAGAACGGCATGAGCGCGGTTCCCCCACCGGTGAGTGACCAACCCGTCCTGAAACTCCTCAACGTCGAGAGTTCGTATGGCCCCATCAAGGCCATACGCGGCATCAGCCTGCAGGTGCGCCGCAGCGAAATTGCCACGGTGCTGGGCTCCAACGGTGCAGGCAAATCCACCATCCTCAAGACCATCTCGGGCATCCTCGATCCGCGCAAAGGCTCCATCGACTTCAAGGGCGAGGACATCACGGCACAGGATCCGGCCCATATCGTGCAGCAAGGCTTGTCGCATGTGCCAGAGGGACGCGAGGTATTCCCTTTGCTGAGCGTGCGCGACAACCTGCTGATGGGCGCCTACACCCGCAAAGACAGCGACGGTGTGGCGCTCGACATGGAGGCGGTGTACGGCTACTTCCCGATCCTGAAAGAGCGCGCCCTGCAAGACGCCGGGCTGCTGTCGGGCGGGCAGCAGCAAATGCTGGCGATCTCGCGCGCGCTCATGGCCTCGCCCGACCTCATCTTGCTCGACGAACCCAGCCTGGGCCTGTCGCCCAAACTCACCAAGGAAATTTTTGAGATTGTGGTGCGCATCAACCGCGAGCGCGGCACCACCATCCTGTTGGTCGAGCAAAACGCCAACATGGCGCTCAACGCGTCGGACTATGGCTATGTGCTGGAGAACGGTCGCATCGTGATGGAAGACACCTGCGCCCGCCTGCGCGAGAAGGACGACATCAAGGAGTTCTACCTCGGCATGAAGGAAGACGGTGTGCGGGGCGAGCGGCGCTGGAAGAAAAAGAAGACGTGGCGGTGACTGAATGAGCAACCTTTGGGACCTTAGCCATATCCAGCCCGAGCATGCCATCGTCATGCCGGGCGAAACCATTCCCGCCGTATTCTGGAACGCGGTGGAGCAGCGCAGCCACAAGACCTGGATGCGGCAGAAAAAGCTGGGCATCTGGCGCAGCTGGACGTGGACACAAACCGGTGACGCGGTACGCGAAGTCGCCGCCGGCCTGCTCAGCCTGGGCTTTGCGCGCGACGAATGCGCCTCCATCCTTTCCAACACCGTGATCGAATGGGTGCTGGCCGACCTGGCGGTACTGAGCTGCGGCGGTGTGTGCAGCGGCATCTACCCTACCGATGCCGCATCGCAGGTGCACTACCTCTGCGATGACTCGCGCACCACCGTGCTGTTTGTCGAAGACGACGAGCAGCTCGACAAGGCACTGGAAGTGCGGCCGCAATTACCGCTGCTGCGCAAGATCATCGTGTTTGACACCGAAGGCCTGCGTGACCTGGATGACCCGGGCGTCATGGGCCTGGCCGAACTTCGCGCGCTGGGCCGCAGTTACCTGGCGGATCACCCCAACGCGGTGAAAGACAGCGCTGCTGCCTGCAGACCCGAGGACCTGGCCATCCTGGTCTACACCTCGGGCACCACCGGCAAACCCAAGGGCGCCATGCACAGCCAGCGCGGGCTGGTGTTTACCGCGCGCGGCTACAACACGCTGGTGGCACAGAACGAAGACGACGAGCGCATGTGCTTTTTGCCGCTGTGCCATATCGCCGAGCGCATGGGCGGCGAATATTTCGCGATGTATGCGGGCGCCAAGCTCAATTTTGTCGAGAACCCCGAAACCATTCCCGAGAACGTGCGCGAGATCGCGCCCACAGTGTTCACCGCCGTGCCGCGTGTGTGGGAAAAGTTTTATTCAGGCGTGATGATCGCGTTGAAGGAAGCCAGCTGGCTGCAACAGGCCGCCTATGCCTGGAGCATCGGCGTGGGCATGCGCATCGCCGACACCGTGCTGGCCGGCCAGCCGGTCAGCGCATCGCTCAAGGCCCGCTTCACGCTGGCGCGCTGGTTGGCGCTCAACAACACGCGCAAGCTCATTGGCATTCACAAGGCGCGGTTTTGCGTCACGGGTGCGGCGCCCATTTCGCCCGACCTGGTGAAGTGGTACATGGCGCTGGGCGTTCCCATGCTGGAGGTCTGGGGCATGACGGAGACCTGCGGCGCCGCCAGCGGCGTGCCGGCCAGCTGCATGAGGCCCGGCTCCATCGGCCCGGCCGCCGGCTACAACGAAATGCGGCTGGATGCAGCCACCGGCGAGATTCTGGTGCGGGGCACCAATGTCTTCATGGGCTACCTGAACCAGCCACAAAAAACCGCCGAGACGCTGGATGCCCAGGGCTGGCTGCACACCGGCGACGTGGGCGTGATGGACGAGCAAGGGTTTTTCCGTATCACCGACCGGATGAAGGACATCATCATCACCGCCGGCGGCAAGAACGTGACGCCCAGCGAGCTGGAAAACGAACTCAAGTTCTCCCCCTACATCACCGACGCCGTGGTCATCGGCGACAAGCGCGCCTACCTCACCGTCATCATCATGATCGACCAGGAAAACGTCGAGAAATTCGCCCAGGATGCGGACATACCCTTCAGTAATTACGCCAGCTTGACGCGGGCAACTGAAGTGCAAGAATTGATTCAGTCGGAAATCGACCGGGTCAACAAGAAGTTTGCGCGGGTCGAGCAGATCAAGAAATTCTTCCTGCTCGACACGCAGCTCACGGCGGAGGACGAAGAACTCACGCCGACCATGAAGCTCAAGCGCAAACTCGTAGAACAAAAATACGCCCCGCAAATAGAGGCCATGTACTGATTCCGTGCACCGGGTGAACAAGAGCCAAGAACCTTTACAGGAGACAAAACCATGAAACTGAAATCAACCGCCGTCCTTTCCGCGCTGGCCTGCGTAGCCGCCTTGTCGGCCGCTACTGCACAGGCGCAAAGCCAGGGCGTCAGCAAAACCGAAATCACGCTGGGCTCCATCCAGGATTTGTCGGGCCCGCTCGCGGGCTTCGGCAAGCAAATCCGCAACGGCATGACGCTGCGCGTCAACGAGCTGAATGAACAAGGCGGCATCAACGGCCGCAAGGTCAAGCTGATCGTCGAGGACTCGGGCTACGACCCCAAGAAGGCGGTGCTGGCGGCGCAAAAGCTGGTGAACCAGGACAAGATCTTCGCCATGGTGGGCCACCTGGGTACTGCGCAAAACCTGGCCGCCATGCCGGTGCAGTTCGAAAAAAATGTCATCAACTTCTTCCCGGTGACGGCCGCGCGCGAGATGTACGAGCCCTTTCACAAGCTCAAGTACTCGTTTGCCGCCACCTATTACGACCAGATGAAGGCGGCCGTACCCAAGCTGGTGAAAGAAAAGAACGCCAAAAAGGTCTGCTCGATGTACCAGGACGACGAGTTTGGCCTCGAAGTGCAGCGCGGCGCCGATGACGGCCTCAAAGCCATCGGCATGACCATGGTCGAGAAGACCTCCTTCAAGCGCGGCGCGACCGATTTCTCGTCGCAGATCGCCAAGCTCAAGGCCTCTGAATGCGACCTGGTGGTGCTGGGCACCATCATCCGCGAAACCATTGGCGGCATCGGCACCGCGCGCAAGCTGGGCTACAACCCGGTCTTCCTGGGCTCCAGCGCCGCCTACACCGATCTGATCCACAAGCTGGGCGGCAAAGCCATGGACGGCCTCTACGCCACCATGACGGTGCAAAACCCCTACCTGGACGAAGCCTCGCAGCCCATCCGCTTCTGGGCCAACAAGTACAAGACCGCCTTCAATGAAGACCCGACGGTGTTCTCGGTCTACGGCTATACGGTGGTCGACAGCTTTATCCGTGCATCGCAGAAAGCCGGCGCCAGCCTGACGACCGAGAGCTTCATCAAGGCCATGGACACCATGGTGATCCCGGCCGACATCTTCGGCAGCTCCGAAGGCAAGTTCGGCCCGCAAAAGCGCTTGGGCAACAACCAGTCGCGCCTGTCGATGTTGCAGGACGCGCGCTGGAAAGTGGTGTCGGACTACATCACGCAGTGAAGTCAGCCGCGACTGCCAGCCGCGACTCCGAAAAACCACCTCCGGGTGGTTTTTTTATGCAGAAAGTGACTGAAGCCTTTTAAATATCTGCGCAGAATGCTCCTGAATTAATAGCACTCGCCCTCCACCGATCGCCCCCATGGCTTGCCGTGAACCCCGCGTGTCACGCAAAATGCGTCATGCCCACCTCCGCCAAACCCGCTTCCAAAACGCCTGCCAAGACTCCCGCCGCCCCGCTTGCCACCGTGCGCTGCAAAGACACCCAGGCCTTTACCCAATGGCTGGCCAAACACCACGCAAGCAGCGCCGGTGTCTGGCTGCAAATCGCCAGGAAGGATTCAGGCATAGCCTCCATCACCCACGCCGAAGCGCTGGAAGCGGCGCTCTGCCACGGCTGGATAGACGGCCAGAGGAATTCCATGGACGCGCAGTATTTTTTGCAAAAATTCACTCCGCGCCGCGCACGCAGCACCTGGTCCAAGGTCAACTGCGCCAAGGCCCTGGCACTGATTGAATCCGGCGCCATGCAGCCGGCGGGCCTGGCCGAGGTCGAACGCGCCAAGGCCGACGGCCGCTGGGACGCGGCTTATGACGCGCAGAGCAAGATGGCGGTTCCTGACGACCTAGCGGCGTTGCTCGCGAAGAGCGCCAAAGCCAAGGCCTTCTTCGAAACACTGGACTCACGCAACCGCTTCGCCATTTTGTTCAGGCTGCAAACCGCCAAGAAAGCCGAGACACGCGAGCGCCGGCTGGTGAAGTTCGCCGACATGCTCAAGCGGGGCGAAAAAATCCATCCCTGACGGTGGACAGGGCTTTTCGGTGACGCCGTACGGCAGACGCGCTACAGTCAATCGGGCGAGCCCATCCCTCAACCGAACACGTAAGAACCTGTTTACGATCTAAAGGAGTCCGCATGGCGTCCACCTGGTGGCAGCAAGTCGGTGACACCATCGGCTCGGAGTTTTCAGATTTGCCCGATGCCGAGCAGGCCACGCGCGTCATGGTTCGCCTCACGCTGGCGGCGTTGCTGGGCGGCTTGCTGGGCATAGAGCGCGAGCAAAAAGGCAAGGCCGCCGGCGTGCGCACGCACATGCTGGTGGCCATGGGTTCCGCGATGTTCGTGCTGGTGTCGCAGCAGTCCGGCATGATCACCGCCGACTTGAGCCGGGTGATTCAGGGCGTGATTGCCGGCATCGGCTTTCTGGGCGCGGGCACCATCCTCAAGGGGCACATCAAGGGCAACCCCGACGAAGAGCAGGTCAAGGGCCTGACCACCGCCGCCGGCATCTGGCTGACGGCGGCCATTGGCGTGGCGGCCGGCATGGGACGTGAAAGCACTGCGGTCCTCAGCACCCTGCTGGCGCTCGGCATCCTGGCGCTGGTGCCGCGCCTGGTGCGTTTTCTGGAAAAGCCCGAACCGCTGCTCAAGCCTGACGGCGACAAGCGCGGGGACGGTTCATAAGCTCGTCCAGGGGCGCCGTGGTGGTTTAATTTTTCGTGCGCTGCGAGACGAACTCGCCTTCATAGCCCTTGGCCAGCGACAGCTTTTCGGCTTCGCTCAGCACCTTTCCCGCCAGCTGGAACACACCCTGCTCCTCGTCTTCAAGGTGGTGATAAATCTTGTGGTGCAGCTCTTTGGCCGTGGCCAGCCAGGCGGGCGAGCTGAAATCGGTTTCTTCCAGCGTTTCCACCAGCTTGTCCATCTGGTGGTGCTCGGCAATGCCGTGGCGTGAGGGTTCCTGTGTCATGTCGTGCGCAATCAGCGGCACATAAAAAAAGCGCTCTTCCGCCGCGGCATGCGCCGCCAGTTCAAGCTTGAGCTCCTTGAACAGCGTGGCTCTTTCCTTGCTGTCGCCCTGCGTTTTGATGAGGTTGTCCGCCAGGGCGCGCTGGGTGACATGGCTTGTTCGCAGTGCTTCAAAAATGTTCATTCAACCATTATGGGGACGGCGCAGGCCCTGGCGTGTAGGCCAAGGGCGGATCCTGCAAGGCCAAAAATCGCTATTAATTTGATAGCTGCTTGCGACCATCCAGCATGGCCTGGAGGCCTGAATGGCCAAAGAATGGGCCAACAGGGCGCAAGGCACGGTAAAAGCGCTAAATTAGGGGTTATGAAAAAAATCCTTCTTCTTGGCGGCACCGGCTTTGTCGGCGCGCACGTCTGCGAAAAACTGGCGCGGCTGCAATGCCGCGTCACCGTGGTCACTCGCCGGCAGGCCAATGCCCGCCACCTGCAAATGCTGCCGCTGGTGGATGTGATTGAGGCCGACGCCCACGATGCTTCCTCGCTGGCACCGCTGCTGGCCGGCCACGACGCCGTGGTCAACCTGATTGCCATCCTTCACGGCACAGAGGCCGCATTCGACAAGGCGCATGTGCAACTGCCGCTGGAGCTGGCCCGGGCCTGTGAAGCCAGCGGCCTCAGGCGCATCGTTCACATCAGCGCCCTGGGTGCTTCGCCCGGTTCGGCATCGATGTACCAGCGCAGCAAGGCGCGCGGTGAAGCCGTGCTGCTCAGCACCGGGCTGGATGTGACCGTGCTGCGGCCCAGCGTGATTTTTGGCGCTGAAGACAAATTCCTCAACACCTTTGCCCGGCTCCAGCAGATCTTTCCGGTGGTTCCGCTTGCAGCCGCGGATGCGCGCTTTCAGCCCGTCTGGGTGGAAGACGTCGCCGACGCCATCGTGCACTGCCTGCAAGACCCCGACACCGCCGGCCAGATCTATGAAGTTTGCGGGCCCGACGTGTTCACGCTGCGCCAGCTGGTCAGGCTGGCCGGTCGCTACGCCGGTATCAACGGCGGCAAGGGCCGCCCGGTGATCAGCCTGCCGGATTCCCTGGGGCGCCTGCAGGCGCGCCTCATGGAGCTCGCGCCCGGAGAGCCGCTGCTGAGCCGCGACAACCTCGACGCCATGGCCACCGACAACGTGGCCACCGGCAAGCTGCCCGGCCTGCAGGCACTGGGTGTTCATCCTGCCGCGCTGGATGCGGTGGGGCCTTCTTATCTGGGAGCGCAGGGCTTGCGCAGCGGACTGACGGCCAAGCGTAAAACCGCCGGCCGTTTTTAGGCCCCCACGCTTCCCCACTTCGTGTGGGTCGCTGCCCCCCGAGGGGGCGCTGCGCCTGCGGCCCGGCAAAGCCGGTTCCGCGGCCCCGGTTGGCCTGAAGAGGAAATCCGCCCTTCTTACTCGCCGTGGATGTAGCATTAATTTCAAAGATTTTTTGCATCAATCGTGATTTCGCACGGCGGTAGCATCGCAAGTCGTTTTTCCATTTGACTTCTTTCCTTCATCATCAGCAGAACAGGGACACCATGCTCAAGCTCTACATCGGCAATAAAAACTACTCGTCCTGGTCCATGCGCCCCTGGGTGCTGCTCAAGCAGGCCGGCATTCCTTTTGAAGAAATCAAACTGCGCTTTGACTCGTTCGATGCCAACTCGACCTTCAAGGAAAAAATCAGCGGCGTGAACCCGACCGGCCGGGTGCCGGCGCTGGACGACGGCGGTTTTGTCGTGTGGGACACGCTGGCGATTGCCGAATACCTCGCGGAACGCTTTCCCGAGAAAAAGCTCTGGCCGCAGGATGTGAAAGCGCGCGCCCGGGCGCGCAGCGTATGCGCTGAAATGCACAGCGGCTTTGGCGCGCTGCGTTCGGCCTGCCCCATGAACATCGAAGCCGACCTGTCGGACATGGGCCAGCTGATCTGGCGCGACAAATCGGCCGTGCGTGCCGACGTGCAGCGCATTGTCGAGATGTGGACCGAGTTGCTGCAGCAATACAAGGACCCTCGTACCGCCGGGCCGCCCCAAGGTGCGAGCGCCCCCTCGGGGGGCAGGGAGACGCAGTCGACCGTGGGGGCCAATTTCTTGTTTGGAGAGTTCGGCATTGCCGATGCCTTCTTTGCGCCTGTGTGCATGCGCCTGAGCCGGTACGCCCTGCCGGTACCGGCGGAAATCGGCGCCTACATTCAGCGCGTCAGCGCGCTGCCCGGTGTCAAAGCCTGGATCGACGACGCGCTGGCCGAAAACGATTTCCGCGAATTCGAAGAGCCCTACCGCGTCAGGCGCTGAACGGGAGACATCATGGTCACGATCTATCTGCGTTACGTGCTGAACACCGCCAAACTCAAGGAGTTCGAGCACTACGGCAAGCTGTGGATTCCGCTGGTCGAGAAATTCGGCGGCACGCACCATGGCTACTTCATGCCCAGCGAAGGCGCCAACAATATTGCATTGGCCTTGTTCACCTTTGAGAGTCTGGCGGCCTACGAGATTTACCGCCAGAACTCCTTTTCCGACCAGGAATGCCTGGCGGCTTTCAAATACGCCGAAACGACCGGCTGCATCATCAGCTACGAGCGCAGTTTCTTCCGGCCTGTTTTTTCCTGAACCGAAAGTCCGGCGCCGACCGGGCTGTTGGGGCTGGCGCGAACCGCTAAACTGACCTGATGGAAATATTCATGGTTGGTGGCGCGGTGCGCGATACCTTGTTGGGCCTGCCCGTGCAGGACCACGATTGGGTCGTCGTGGGCGCCACCCCTGAAGCGCTGGTGGCACAAGGCTACCTGCCGGTCGGCAAGGATTTCCCGGTGTTCCTGCACCCGGACACCCGTGAGGAATACGCCCTGGCCCGCACCGAACGCAAAACCGCGCCGGGCTACCGCGGGTTTGTGGTGCACGCCGAGCCCGACGTCACGCTGGAGCAGGACCTGGCGCGGCGCGACCTCACTATCAATTCAATAGCTGCTCCCGCCCGTCCAGAAACAGCTTCAGCCAGTTTTAACCCCAATTTTTCGGCGCTGATCGACCCGTTCGGCGGGCAGCAGGACATCCGGGACAAGGTATTGCGCCACGTGACGGATGCCTTCCGCGAGGACCCCGTCCGCATCCTTCGCCTGGCGCGCTTTGCCGCGCGCTTTCCGGATTTCTCCGTGGCGCCCGAAACCATGGCGCTGATGCGGGACATGGTGGCCGAAGGCGAAGCCGATGCGCTGGTACCCGAACGGGTGTGGCAGGAGTTCGCACGCGGGCTGATGGAGGGCAAGCCTTCACGCATGTTCGAGGTGCTGCGCGAATGCGGCGCGCTGCAAAAGTTGCTGCCCGAGGTAGCGCGCCTCTGGGGTGTACCCCAGCCCGCCAGCCACCACCCCGAGGTCGACACCGGCGTTCACCTGATGATGGTGCTGGACATGTCGGCGCAGCTTGAGGGCTCGCTGGCCGTGCGCTTTGCCTGCCTGTGCCACGACCTCGGCAAGGGCACGACACCGGCCGATGTTTTGCCGCGGCACATCGGTCACGAAGAACGCAGCGCCCAACTGCTGAAAGACGTCTGCGAGCGCCTGCGCGTGCCGGTCGACTGCCGCGAGATTGCCGACGTGGTGGCCCGCGAGCACGGCAACGTGCACCGCAGCGAAAGCCTGGGCGCCGCGGCCCTGGTGCGGCTGCTGGAGCGCTGCGATGCGTTTCGCAAGCCCCAGCGTTTCGGCGATATTTTGCTGGCCTGCGAATGCGACGCCCGCGGGCGCCTGGGCCTGCAGGATTCGCCCTACCCGCAACGCCCGCGCCTGCTGGATGCCCTGGCCGCGGCCCAGGCGGTGCAAACGCAGCCGCTGGCGCTGCAGGCCCAGGCGGCGGGACGCGGCGGCAAACAGATTGGCGAGTCCATCCACAGAGCACGCGTCAAAGCGGTGCAGGACAGCCTCCCCGGCACCGCTACAGAGTAGCCGCCATTGGCTGAAATGTGGAAAAAGGCGAAACCGGCCTACAGTGATTCAGCAGGGGCTCTGCTAAGGTGAATGGCGATGCATTTATCACCTTCTTCATCGCCGCCCCGACCCTCTTCACACGCACTTCCTCCCGGGCCTTTCGGGTCATTGCCGGTCATCAACGCGCAGACCGCCCTTTTTCTGGACTTTGACGGAACATTGGCCGACCTGGCGCCAGAACCCGACGCAGTCCAGCTGGTTTCAGGCGTGATTCCAGCCCTGGCGAGGCTTTCAGCGCAGTTGGGCGGCGCGCTGGCGATTGTGTCGGGCCGCAGGCTGGCCGACCTCGATGGCTTTCTCGCGCCTTTGCGGCTACCCCTGGCCACCGAACATGGCGCGCAGCGCCGCGATACGCAGGGCCGCGTCGTCAGCCTGGCAGAGCCGGACCTGCGGGAGCTCACCCGACGCGCCACCGACCTGGCCGCGCATCATGACGGGTTGCGCGTGGAAATCAAGCTGGCGGCCGTTGCCCTGCACTATCGCCACGCACCCGAGCTGGAAGCACTGTGCCTGCAGGTCATGCAGGAGGCGGCCGACCGCACGCCCGGTGTCGAGCTGCTGCATGGCAAGTGTGTTTTTGAAGTCAAACCGGCCAACGTCAGCAAAGGCTCGGCCATCAAGGCTTTTATGGCCGAACCGCCATTTGCGGGCCGCCTGCCCCTGTTTGCCGGCGACGACACCACCGACGAAGCCGGCTTTGCGGCCGTGCAATCCCTGGGCGGTGAAGGCATCAAGGTCGGCGAAGGCGCCACCCAGGCGCGCCATCGCTGCGCGTCACCCGAGGCG
Organism: Polaromonas sp. P2_G11; assembly: GCF_056403595.1. Taxonomy (NCBI): domain Bacteria; kingdom Pseudomonadati; phylum Pseudomonadota; class Betaproteobacteria; order Burkholderiales; family Comamonadaceae; genus Polaromonas; species Polaromonas sp. P2_G11. Next base: position 786,073 of record NZ_JBFUFE010000001.1, read on the forward strand.
CTGCACCAATGGCTGCATGCGGCCTTCGGCGGCATGGCGCGGGAGACCGACGAAACACCGGCCGCCGCGCCAGAAAGCCGCCCATGAACGTCGCCGCCGACTCCCTGAACTTCGCGCCGCCCGCCCAACCCTCGCTGGCCATGGGCGTCATCGGCAACTGCGCCTTCAGTGCGCTGATTGATGTGCGCGGCCGCATCGTCTGGTGCTGCCTGCCGCGGTTTGACGGCGACCCTGTATTCAATGCGCTTCTCGAGCCGCAGCCCGCGCAGGACGACGCGACCGCCCCGGGCATCCAGGACTCGCAGTCCAGCGCCTTCGCCATCGAGATCGAGGATTTCGCCGAAGCCAAGCAGTGGTATGAGCCCAATACGGCGGTGCTGCGCACCCAGTTGTTCGACACACGCGGCCAGGGCATCGAGATCACCGATTTCGCGCCGCGCTTTTTCAGCCGATCACGCTTTTTCAGGCCCATGACGCTGGTGCGCCGCGTCAAACCCATCCACGGCGCGCCGCGCATCCGCGTATCGCTGGACATCCGCTTCGACTGGGGCCGGCGCAAGCCGCTGATCACCCAGGGCAGCAACCACCTGCGCTATGTGGGCGACGAGCTGACGCTGCGCCTGAACACCGACGTGTCGATTTCACACCTGCTGTCAAAGCAGCCTTTTGTGCTGACACGCGAGCATAATTTTCTGCTCGGCGCCGACGAGTCGCTGCCCGACGGCATTGCCGACACGGCGCGCCTGTTTGAGCAGGAAACCATTTCCTACTGGAAAAAATGGAGCCAGCGCCTGCACATTCCGCTGGAATGGCAGGAGGCCGTGATACGCGCAGCCATCACGCTCAAGCTTTCGCTCTTTGAAGACACCGGCGCCATCGTCGCCGCCATGACTACCAGCATTCCCGAGGCACCCGGCAGCCAGCGCAACTGGGACTACCGTTATTGCTGGCTGCGCGACGCCTTTTTTGTGGTGCGCGCACTCAACAGCCTCTCGGAAGTCGGCACCATGGAAGACTACCTGCGCTGGCTCGCCAACGTGGTGGTGCAGTCCAAGGGCGGGCACATCCAGCCGCTCTACGGCATAGGCCTGGAGCGCGAGCTGCCCGAATCCACCATGTTGCATCTGGGCGGCTACCGCGGCATGGGACCGGTGCGCGTGGGCAACCAGGCGCAGGAGCATTTCCAGCACGACGTCTACGGCAATGTGGTGCTGGGCGCGGCCCAGGCTTTTCACGACCATCGCCTGCTGCACCGTGCCGGCATTGCCGAGTTCAAGCGGCTCGAGGAAGTTGGCGAGCAGGCCGTGCACAGTTACGACAAGCCAGATGCCGGCATGTGGGAGCTGCGCACGCGCGCGCGCATCCACACGTCGTCGGCCCTGATGTGCTGGGCCGCCTGCGACCGGCTGGCCAAGATCGCGCTGGTGCTCAAGCTGCAGGATCGGGCCGACTACTGGCGCGGCCATGCGGCAGTGATGCAGGAACGCATCCTGCGCGAATCCTGGAGTGAAGAACGCCAGGCCTTTGCCGAAAGCTTTGGCGGGCGCGACCTCGACGCCAGCGTGCTGCTGATGATTGAAGTGGGCTTTATCGATCCCAAAGACCCGCGCTTTGTCGCCACGGTAGACGCACTGGAAACCCATTTGTGCGACGGCCCCTACATGCGCCGCTATGAGGCGCCGGACGATTTCGGCAAGCCCGAAACCGCCTTCAACATCTGCACCTTCTGGCGCATCGACGCGCTGGCACGCATAGGCCGCAAGGAGCAGGCCCGCGAGATTTTCAACACCATGCTGGCCGCGCGCAACCATGTGGGCCTGCTCTCGGAAGACACGCATCCCGTGACCGGCGAGATGTGGGGGAATTTTCCGCAGACGTATTCGATGGTGGGGATCATCAATGCTGCCGTCCGCTTGTCCACCCCGTGGGAATCTCAAGTATGAACTTGAACACCCCCGCCGGATGCTCACTTCGTGTAGCACCTCCCCCCCTCGCAGGGGGCCGGCGCCTGCGGCCCGGCAAAGCCAGTTCCGCGGCCCCCGCTGGTAAAGAGGGGCGTTTGCCATGAGCCGGCTAGTTGTTGTATCCAACCGCGTAGCGGATCCACGCAAGGCTGCGGCTGGCGGACTGGCCGTAGCGCTGGGCGATGCACTCAATGCTACCGGTGGGCTGTGGTTCGGCTGGAGCGGCACGGTCGTTGAGGGCGGCGCCGCCGGAGAAGGCGAGCTGCATGTGCAGCAGGCGGGCAACATCAAGCTGGCCACGGTGGACCTGTCGGCCGAAGACCATGCGGGCTACTATCTGGGTTACAGCAACGGCGTGCTCTGGCCGGTGTTTCATTACCGGCTGGACCTGGCGCGTTTTGACACAGGCTTTATCGAGGCCTACCGCCGCGTGAACCGGCTGTTTGCGCACAAGCTCATGAGCCTGCTGCAGCCCGACGACATCATCTGGATCCACGACTACCACCTGATCCCCATGGCGGCCGAATTGCGCGCCATGGGCTGCAACAACCGCATCGGATTTTTCCTGCACATTCCGCTGCCGCCGCAGCAGGTGCTGGCGGCCATTCCCCAGCACGAATGGCTGATGCGTGCGCTGTTCGCCTACGACCTGGTCGGCTTCCAGAGCGAGAACGACCTGCTGCACTTCTCGCGCTATGTGCAGGCCGAAGCCGGCGCGGTGGCGCTGGGCGACAACCGCTTCAGGGCCTTTCACCGCACTGTGCGGGCGGGCGCTTTTCCCATCGGCATAGACGTGGACGAGTTCGCGGCGCTCACGCACGCGCAGGATGCGCGCGACATGTACGAACGCATGAAGGAAGAGTATTCACGCCGCAAGCTGCTGCTGGGTGTCGAGCGGCTCGACTATTCCAAAGGCTTGCCGCAGCGGCTGCGGACGTTTGAAACCTTGCTCAAAAAGTACCCGGAAAATCTCCGCAGCGCCACGCTGATCCAGATCGCCTCGCCCAGCCGTGAGGACATGGGCACCTACACCGATCTGCTGCAGGAACTGGAAAGCCTGTGCGGCGCCATCAACGGCAATTTCGGCGAGCTCGACTGGATGCCCGTTCGCTACATCCACCGCAACGTGGCGCGCAAGCGCCTGCCGGGTTTGTACCGCGTGGCGCGGGTGGCGCTGGTCACGCCGCTGCGCGACGGCATGAACCTTGTGGCCAAGGAATTCATCGCCGCACAAGACCCGGCCGACCCCGGGGTGCTGGTGCTGTCCCGCTTTGCGGGGGCTGCGGAGCAACTGGAAGACGCGTTGCTGGTCAATCCCTACGATACCGACGGCACCGCGGACACCGTACAGCGTGCGCTTCAAATGCCGCTGGAGGAGCGGCAGGCGCGGCATCAGAAGCTGCTCAAGACCATCCGGGAACGCGATGTGCATTGGTGGCGGAGGGAGTTTCTTAACGCCCTCGGCTACGAGGGACCGGCTTAGTTGCCGGTTCTTGCTCCGGCCTTAGCTCTCTCTGCTGAGGGTTGTTGGCCGGGGTTGCCCGGCATGCAAGTAACTTTCTTTTGCTTCGCCAAAAGAAAGTCACCAAAGAAAAGGCGACCCTGCTGTCTGCGACCCCTGCGCTTCGCTCCGGGGCAACCTGCGGTGCTCGGCTCAGGCGGGGTCTCGCTCGAACTCGCCTTCGGCTCAGACAATCGCGATCCCTGATCCGCCTGAACCTGCGCTCCTCGGCGCAGACAGAAGGGGTAATCGGGAGCGGGGACCAAAGATAAATACCCAACTCCAATACCAACAAGGACACGCCGCAGCGTGTCCTTGTTTCTTCTGGTATTCGGGGTCCTGTCTTCGGCTGGTATTCCTGCCTCTACCCCCTTGTGGATGCGCCGAGGAGCAGAGGGCCAGACGGATCAGGGCAAAAACTTGTTTGAGCGAAGCGAGTTGTTTTTGACCCCGGCTGGACCGAGCACCACAGGTTGCCCGCAGCGAAGCGTAGGGACGCAGGAGCCAGGGTCGCCTTTCTTTTGCTTACTTTTCTTTGGCGAAGCAAAGAAAAGTGAGTCGCTGCCGGGCGACCCCGGCCAGCAACCCTCAGCAGAGAGAGCTAAGGCCGGAGCAAGAGCCGGCCAAGAAAACTTAAGAAACGATATAAGCCCCAGCCCCAGTAGAAAACAACTTACCGTCAGCCCCCAGAAACTCCATCCTCGTACTCGCCACCCGAGACCCCAGCCGCATCACCTCAGCCCGCAACTCAAAAAATTCACTGATGCCAGGCCGCAAATAATCCACCCGCAGATCGATGGTGCCCAGCTTGGCAAAGCGGTGCAGCCGCTGCATCGGCGATTCGTCCATGTGGCGCGCGCCTATGGCCGCCATCACGGCGAGCCCGCCCATGGCGTCCAGACCGGCGCTGATCACGCCGCCGTGGATGCGGTTGTGGGCGTAGTGGCCTATCAGCTCGTTGCGCATGTCAATGCGGGCGGTGACCCGTTCCGCCGTCACCGAGGTGATCTTGAGCCCCAGCAACTTGTTGAAAACGATTTTTTCCTCGAACAGCTCTTTGAGGCTGGCGACAAATTCCGGCTCGAACTCAATCGCGCCGGCGGGGGTGGGCTGTGCTTTGGTCATGGCGTCAATTGTCGTGCAGCGAAATCTTTCCTGATTTTCCGGGTTCTCATGCTTTGGCCTCATCGAACCTCAGCAACACCTGCCCGGTACTTGTTTGCTGACCCACCTCTGCCATCACAGCCGCCAGCACGGCATCGTGCGGGGCATTGACCGCGTGCTCCAGCTTCATGGATTCAATCACCAGCAGCGTGTCGCCGCGCTTCACGGCCTGGCCTGGCGCCGCATGGACAGCAATCACCTTGCCGTTGAAGGGCGCCCGCAACTCCCGCGCGGTTGCAACACCGCCGGATGCCGGCGGCGCAAAGGTGGAATCTTCCAGGAACAGGTCCACAGAGCCCGTCTGCACATGCCAGCGTGCACCGGGTTGCCCGGAAGATTCCTTCAGGCGAACCGCCGATATGCGCTGCCCGGTCTGGCCTGTGCCTACCGTCAGAGCACCATCGGGTCCCCGAGTGATCACCGCCTGCAACACCTCGCCGCCCGCTTCGATTTCCAGCACACCCCCGCCCAGCTCACGTATGCGCAGATCGAGCAGCTGCCCACGGTGGCGCAGCCGAACCGGTCGGGGAAACGGGCACGGCAGGCTGTTTGCGGCGCTGTTTGAGTCAATATCTTGAGAGAAAATGGCCGCCAGTCCATACGGAACAAGCGCAAGCAGCTCCTCTTTTTGTAGCACTCCGCGTATCGCATCGCCCTGCTCCGCCAGAAAAGGAATCAGCGCATGCCCGGCGCGGAACACCGGATGGGCCAGGCAAGCCGACAAAAACTTCCGGTTGGTGGGCAGGCCCAGTACTTCGGTACGGCCCAGCGCCGCCACCAGTTGGTCTATGGCTTGCTCACGTGTGGCAGCATGCACCACCAGCTTGCCCAGCATCGAATCGTAATGAGGCGACACCACCTGGCCTTCAAACAGCGCATGGTCAAAGCGCACTTCGCCGGGTTCACGAAAGCGCCGCACCGTGCCTGTGTGCGGCGTGAAATTCTCGTCTTCGGCACACAGGCGCACCTCAATCGCATGACCGCTAAACGCCACCTGATCCTGCGCAAGAGGCAGTGGCTCGCCTTGCGCTACGCGCAGCTGCCATTCGACGAGATCAAGGCCTGTGACAGCTTCAGTCACCGGATGCTCGACCTGCAAGCGAGTGTTCATTTCCATAAGGAAGAAACTAGCCCCCACGCTTGCCACTTCGTGTGCTGCGCTGCCCCCCAAGGGGGCCTTCGCGCCTTGGGGCGGCCCGGCGGCGCTCACGTCGCCACCATCAACCAGAAACTCCACCGTCCCTGCACCCACATAACCCGCGGCTTGCGCCAGCGCTACCGCCGCCCCACACATGCGCGCACGCAGCGCAGCATCCACCGCCGGGCAGGGCGTTTCTTCAATGATCTTCTGGTGGCGGCGTTGCACCGAGCAGTCGCGCTCGCCCAGATGAATGCAATGGCCGTGGGCGTCGGCAAACACCTGCACCTCGACATGGCGTGGATTTAACAAAGCCCGCTCCATCAGCAGCTCCCCGCTGCCAAAGGCCGAGAGCGCTTCAGAGCGGGCGCTTTGGAGCGCCGCCGAAAGGTGCGCGGCCTCCCGCACCAGCCGCATGCCGCGCCCACCGCCGCCCGCCACGGCCTTGACCATCAGCGGGTAACCGATGCGCGCGGCTTCGGCTTCAAAGCGCGCGTCGGACTGGTCATGACCCTGGTAGCCCGGCAGGCAGGGTACGCCTTGCGCCGCGGCGAGTTGCTTGGCAGCCGACTTGCTGCCGAGCTGCCGGATCGCGGCCGGCGGTGGCCCCACCCAGGTCAGCCCCGCAGCAATCACCGCGTCGGCAAAGGCGGCGTTCTCGCTGAGGAAACCGTAGCCCGGATGCACCGCATCGGCGCCGCTGGCCTTGGCCGCAGCAACCAGTTTGTCGATGCGCAGATAGGAATCGGCAGAAGTGGCACCTCCCAGCACACAGGCGATGTCCGCCTCCTGCACATGCAGCGCACCGGCGTCGGCGTCTGAATACACCGCCACCGTCTGCATGCCCATGGTTCGCGCGGTGCGCATGATGCGGCGCGCAATCTCCCCACGATTGGCCACCAGCAAGCAGCGGATATTTTTCATGCAGACGCCCCGCTCCGTATGCCAGGCACGGTCATGAACTCAGCCACCCTTCTTGCCGGACTTGGCCACGCCCATCATTTTGGCGATGATCCCCATCATGACTTCGTCGGCCCCACCGCCTATGGAAGCGAGCCGGCCGTCGCGGAACATGCGCGCCACCTTGTTCTCCCAGGTGTAGCCCATGCCGCCCCAGAACTGCAGGCAGGTGTCGGGCACCAGGCGGTTGAGCCGCCCGGCCTTGAGCTTGGCCATGGACGCGAGCTCGGTCACGTCCTGGCCCTGCACATAGAGCTCGCAGGCACGGTAGGTCATGGCGCGCAGGCTCTCGACTTCGGTCTTCATCTCGGCAAGCTTGAACTGCACCCATTGCTGGTCAGCCAGAGTGGCGCCGAAAAGCTTGCGCTCATGCGCCCACTCGACCGTCCATTCAATGCAGTTGGACAGCGACTGGATGCAGCTGGCTGCGCACCACAGGCGCTCTTCCTGGAACTGCATCATCTGGTAGACAAAGCCCGAGCCTTCGCTGCCGATCAGGTAACGCTGCGGCACACGCACTTCGTCAAAGTAGATCAGGCCGGTGTCGGACGAGTTCATGCCGATTTTTTTGATTTTTTTGGCCGCTTCAATGCCTTTGCGCAGCTTGCCCTTGTCGCGCATGGGCACCATGACCAGGCTCTTGTTTTTGTGCACAGGGCCCTCACCGGTGTTGACCAGCATGCACATCCAGTCGGCCTGCAGGCTGTTGGTGATCCACATCTTCTGGCCGCTGACGATGTAGTCGCCGCCGTCCTTGCGGGCATGGCTCTTGATGGAGGCGACATCGCTGCCCGCACCCGGCTCGCTCACACCGACGCAGCCGACGGCATCGCCGGCAATCGCTGGAGCGAGGAATTCGCGCTTGAGTTCGTCGCTGCCGAAGCGCGCGAGTGCCGGCGTGCACATGTCGGTCTGCACGCCAATGGCCATGGGCACGCCGCCGCAATCAATGTGGCCCAGCGCTTCGGCCATGGCCATGGCGTAGGAGTAGTCCAGGCCCGCGCCGCCGTATTCCTCAGACTTGGTCAGGCCCAGCATGCCCAGGTTGCCGAGCTTCTTGAACACTTCATGCGCGGGAAAGATTTCAGCGGCTTCCCATTCATCGACGTGCGGATTGATCTCGGCGTCAATGAACCGCTTCAGGGTTTTCTGGATTTCAAGGTGTTCGTGCGTGTATTGCATTTCGTTGTCTCCGGTTCTTTTTTGCAGGCGGTCTACATGCGCGCCACGCCAAACTGCATGGGCCTCAGCTGCCGCGCATCGGCCTCGGCGCACATTGCCAGGCACTGTGCCAGCACCGCGCGCGTGTCGCGCGGGTCGATGACGCCGTCGTCCAGCACCAGGCCCGAGGTGTAGAACACATCGGCCTGCGCCTCGAACATGGCGACGATCTTGTCGTACTGGGTTTGCGACTGAGCCGGGTCCGGCGTGATGCCTTTTCGCGCCAGGGCCGCCTCGCCTACGATCTGCATGGTGCGCGCGGCCTGTTCGCCCCCCATCACCGCCGTTTTGGCGCCGGGCCAGGTGAAAAGAAAGCGCGGCGCGTAGCCGCGGCCGCACATGCCGTAGTTGCCCGCGCCAAATGAAGCGCCGCACTGGATGGTGATTTGCGGGACGGCGGCATTGGTCACCGCCTGGATCATCTTGGAGCCGTGCTTGATCATGCCGGCCTGCTCGCTCTCCTTGCCCACCATATAGCCGGTGGTGTTCTGCAGGTAGATGAGGGGGTGGCCCAGCTGGCACATCAGCTGGATGAAGTGCGTGGCCTTGTTGGCGCCGGCCACGTCAATCGGGCCATTGTTGCTGATGATGCCGACCGCATGGCCGTCAATCGATGCCTGCACGCACACCGTGGCCGCACCATAAAGCGCCTTGAACGGCAAAAAGTCTGAGCCATCCACCAGCCGAGCGATGACCTCGTACATGTCCAGCGGCTGGCGCAGGTCGTCGGGAACCAGGCCCAGCAGCTCGTCAGGCGGGTAAATCGGCTCACAGGGGAGATCGGTGTTTGCTATTGAATTAGTAGCTGCTTGCGCCCGCCCTGCTTTGCTTGCTGCCCGATTTGACCATGAAGTACGGGCCACCACCTGGCGCGCCAGCCCCAGCGCATGGCGATCGTCATCAGCCAGATGCTCACCCAGGCCCGACACGCCGGTGTGCATTTCAGCGCCACCCAGTTCTTCTTCGGTCGCCACCTCGCCGGTAGCGGCCATCAGCAGTGGCGGGCCGGCAAGGAAAGCGCGGGAACGCTTGCGCACCATGATGACGACGTCGCTCAGGCCCGGCATGTAGGCGCCGCCAGCCGTGCCCGAACCGTGCTGCACGGTGATGACGGGAATGCCCGCCGCCGACAGCCGCGCCAGATTGCGGAAAAGGCTTCCACCGTGCACAAAGCCTTCGACCCGGTAGCGCATGAGGTTGGCGCCCGCACTTTCCACCAGGTGGATAAAGGGCAGCTTGTTTTGCAGCGCAATCTCCTGCACGCGCAGGATCTTTTCCAGTCCCATGGCCTGGACGGCGCCGGCCTCTATGCCTGAATCACTGGCCACCACCATGCAGCGCACGCCACTCACAAAGCCGATACCCGCCACCACGCCGCCGCCCGGCACCGACTGGGCCGCGTCCTTGTTGTCCTGCAGGTAACCCGCGAGGGAACACAGGCCCAGCCAGGGCGCACCCGCATCCAGCAGCAGCGCCACCCGCTCGCGCGGCAGCAGCTGGCCGCGCTTGTCGAAGGCGGGCCGTGATTTGGCGGAGGCGGCGGCGCTGCGCTCTTCCAGCGCGCGCAATGCGGCGATGCGCGACAGCATGGCCTCACGCCGCTGCATGGCTTGTGGCGATTGCGCATTCCACGCAGACTGGAACAGCGTCATGACTGGAAGACCTTGGGGGTCTCAGCCAGGTGAAAACCATCGAAAGGTTTGATCGCATCACGCTGCAGCGCGTCAGTATCGGGCCGCTGCATGGGCCAGCCCATGCGCATCTGGGGCCTGGCGCCGTCGACGCGCAAGGTGCTGCCGCTGATGAAGTTGGCGGCCTTGCTGAGCAGGAAGACGACGGCCGCCGAGGTTTCGCTTTCGGTGCCGAAGCGGCCCAGTGGCACCGTGTGGCGCATCTCGCGCAGCATGGGGCCGGCCTCGGGCGGGTAGTGGTCCATGCCGCTGGAGGCGATGTAGCCGGGCGCGACCGCGTTCACCCGCACGCCGCTATGGGCCCATTCGGCCGCCGCGGTTTCGGTGAAGCTCACCATGCCGGCGCGCGCCGCGCCGCTGTGGCCCATGCTGGGCATGGAACCCCACATGTCGGCCACTATGTTGACGATGCTGCCGCCCTTTTCCTGCATGGCTTGCAGGTAGCATTCGCGCGCCATCAGGAAGCCGCCGGTCAGGTTGGTGTTGATGACGGCCTCCCAGCCCTTGGCGCTGATGGATTCCAGCGGCGTGATGTACTGGCCGCCCGCGTTGTTGACAAGCCCATCGATACGGCCCTGCGCCACCACGATGGCGGCGATGGTGGTCTTGACGGCCTCTTCCAGGCGGATGTCACAGGGGTGAAAACTCACGCGCCCGCCCTGCGCCACGATTTCGCCGGCCACGCTGTGAAGTTTCTCGATATTCCTGCCTATCAGCACCATATGCGCGCCCAGCGCAGCGAGTTCATGCGCGATGCAGCGGCCAATGCCGGAGCCGCCGCCGGTGACAACAATGACCTGACCGGCAAAAAGACTGGGTTGGAACACGGATTGGTAACTCATGCGCGGATCTTTCTTGCCGGAGATTTCGGAGTCTTTTCTCCAATGAACAGCGCCATGGCCGCATCCGCCAGATCGTCCAGTGACGCATCTTTTTTTGCATCAAACCACTGCACCGACCAGTTGAGTGCCCCAAAGATCAGAAGGCGCGAAAGCTTCACCGGTCCCTTGAGTTGCCCTGCCGCGGCCAACGCCTTCAGCACAGGCTCCCAGACAGCTTCGTAATTGCTTTGCAGTCTGGCCAGCAGGTTGCGCTGCCGGGCTGTGATCGAACGCGACTCGTAAAGCATCACAGGGATGAAGTCGCTGCCGGGGCCCAGCAGCACGTCAAAGTGATTGCGGATCAGCACGTGCAGCAGCGCTGGCGCCTCAGCGGTAGAGAGCCCCGCCGCCTGCAGGGCCGCGGCCTGGCGTTGAATCGCCGAGCGCATGCCCTCTTCCATCACGGCATTGAGGAGTGCCGCCTTGCTTTTGAAGTGGTAGAAGGGCGAACCGCTGTGCATGCCGACGGCCGCTGCGATGTCGCGCGTGCTGGTGGCGTCAAAGCCTTTTTTTCGGAACAACCGGGCGGCCGCATTGACGAGTTCGACCCGCCGGTTGCCGTCGTCGCGTTCGTCCAGGGTTTTGCGCGGCCGGCCGCGCGGACGCTTTTCAGCGCTGCCGGTTGCGGTTTTCGAAGGGGTATGAGCGCGTGCGGCAGGTCGCGAACGCGCGGCAGGTTTGTCCATAAGGACGGACCTTAGCAAAACCCGATATTTTTAGCAAGCAAGTGCTTTGTAAAAATACCGGGCCGCGTTTTGTCACTTGCGCTCGGCAGCCGCCTTGCCGGTAGCGGTCTTTTGGCGGCCCTCTTCTTTGGCGGGCACACCGACCTGCGGGTGCGCGCCGTGGATATGCGCATGGCCGCGCCCGGCGGGGGTACGGTTCTGGCTTTGCCGCAGTGCAGCTTTTTCCAGGCCGCTGAGGATGCCGCAGTCGCCCCCGGCCTGGCCTCTGGCACACTGCTCACGCAGAGCCTTGAGGTCTTTTTCCAGCGCCTTGAGTTCGCGGATGCGGGTGGCGACGTGGCTGATGTGCTCGTCCAGCAGGCTGTTGACGTCGTCACAGCTGCCGGCCGGCGCATCCTTGAAGTTCAGCAGTGCGCGAATTTCCGCCAGCGTCATGTCCAGCGACCGGCAGTGGCGTATGAAGGCCAGGCGCTGCACATGGCTTTCGTCATAGATGCGGTAATTGGCGTCGGTGCGCGCCGCTTCGGGCAACAGACCCTCACGTTCGTAGTAACGGATGGTTTCCGTCTGGGTCTGTGCGGTTTTGGCCAGTTCTCCGATTTTCATGGCGACTCCTTGAACATCGTCCCCACATTGCTGTAGGGTCACTTCAGCAGCCAGCTTGACTCTAAGGCCGCTACAGGGTTTCCAATTAGGCCATGAAATCTGAAAAAACCCTTGTTTCCGGCGTGGATGCCCCTACCGGCGACTGCTGTGGCGGCGCCCACGCCGCACACGCACCTGTATCCAATGCCGCGGGTACCGCGGGGCGGATTTTCCGCATCGCCACCATGGACTGCAGCGCCGAAGAGTCTGACATCCGGCGCGCGCTGGAGCCGATCGCCGGTATCCGGTCGCTGGGCTTCCAGCTGGGCGCACGCACGCTGCGAATAGACGCCAGCGAAGAAGCCTGTGCGACTGCCCTGGACGCGATCCGCAAGGCCGGGTTTGACCCTCAGCCTGCCCAGGGTGCCAGCACGCATACAGGCGGCCACGACCATGAGGGGCATGGGCACGACCACAGCCATGATGGCGGTTTTGACGGTTTTGGCAGCGGTGTCACCCGCCTGGCCGCGGCGCTGGTGCTGGCCGTGGGCGCCGAGGCTGTGTCGTTTTTTGCGCCCGAGCTGCTGGCCTGGAAAATCGCCGGCATGGCGGTGGCGGCGCTGGCCATTGGCCTGGCCGGCCTGGACACCTATAAAAAGGGCATGGCCGCCCTGCTGCGCGGCAAGCTCAACATCAACGCGCTGATGTCGGTCGCCGTCACCGGCGCTTTCCTGATCGGCCAGTGGCCGGAAGCCGCGATGGTGATGGCGCTCTATGCCATTGCCGAGCTGATCGAAGCCAAAGCCGTGGACCGCGCGCGCAACGCCATCAAGGGCCTGCTGGACATGGCACCAGAGCAGGCCTTGATGCAGGGCGAAGACGGCGCGTGGGCCAACACGCCGGTGGCCGCCGTGCCGCTGCAGGCCCTGGTGCGCATACGCCCCGGCGAGCGCGTACCGCTGGACGGCCTGGTGACCCTGGGCAGCAGCGCGGTCAACCAGGCGCCCATCACCGGCGAAAGCATTCCGGTCGACAAGGAGCCGGGCGACACCGTCTTTGCAGGCACCATCAACGAAACAGGTGAGATGGAAATCCGCGTCACGGCGGCGGCCGGCAACACCACGCTGGCACGCATCATCCATGCCGTCGAGCAGGCCCAGGGCAGCCGCGCGCCCACGCAACGTTTTGTCGACCGCTTTGCCGCCGTCTACACGCCGGCAGTGTTCGCCATCGCCGTTGCCGTCGCCGTGCTGATGCCGCTGCTGGCGGGCCTGAGCTGGCAAGAGTCGGCATACAAGGCGCTGGTGCTGCTGGTCATCGCCTGTCCCTGCGCGCTGGTGATTTCCACGCCCGTCACGGTGGTAAGCGGGCTTTCGGCCGCCGCGCGCCAGGGCATCCTCATCAAGGGCGGCACCTACCTCGAGCAGGCGCGCCTGCTCAAAGCCATCGCACTCGACAAGACCGGTACCATCACGGAGGGCAAGCCCCAGTTGGTGGATTGGCGTACCTGGGGCAATGCCGACGCAGCGATGGCCGCGCAGCTGGCCGCCGGCATGGCCTCACGATCTGATCATCCGGTGTCCAAAGCGATTGCGGCGGGACTGAACACCGATGCCGCCGAGGTACAAGCCTTCAAGGCCCTGCCGGGCCGTGGCGTTGAGGGAACGGCCCAGGGCCAACGCCTCGTGTTGGGCAATCACCGCCTCATCCATGAGTTGGGCCTGTGCAGTGTGGAACTGGAAACCGAACTCGCCCGGCATGAACAGCAAGGCCGCACTGTGACGCTGCTGGCCGACGGGACGCGCGTGCTGGCCCTGTCCGCAGTGGCCGACACCATCAAGCCAACGTCCCGGCGGGCGATTGCCGAACTGCAGGCCCTGGGCGTCACGCCCGTGATGCTGACCGGTGACAATGCTGCCACCGCGCAAGCCATCGCTTCGCAGGCCGGCATCAGCGACGCGCGCGGCGACCTGCTACCCGAGGCCAAGCTCGAAGCCATCAGGGAAATGCAGCGGCACTACGGCGCCACCGGCATGACAGGCGACGGCATCAACGACGCGCCCGCGCTGGCGCAGGCCGACATCGGCTTCGCCATGGGCGGCGCCGGCGCCGACACGGCCATGGAAGCGGCCGACGTGGTGATCATGAACGACAACCTGGAGCGTGTGGCCGAAACGGTGCGGCTGTCACAACGCACGCATGCCATCCTGTGGCAGAACATCAGCCTGGCCCTGGGCATCAAGGGCATCTTCCTGCTCCTGGCCATCTTCGGCACGGCAACGATGTGGATGGCGGTGTTTGCCGACATGGGCGCCAGCCTGCTGGTGGTGGGCAATGGCTTGCGTTTGCTGCGCGGCCGGCGGAACTAGATTGTTATAGATTTAATAGCTGCTCGCGCTCATCCCTACTGCGCTGGAGGCCTAAAAATGCATAAAACCCGAAGTGGCCCGGAAAGGCCCGCTTCGGGTTTTTGCATGCGGCGCCTGCGAAAGGTGCAGGCAATAGATGATCAGCGCTCGACCGTCTTGTTCCAGCGCGCATTCCAGGCTGGGCGGTTCTCGTTGATGGCATCCCAGTCCACCGTGGTCGCCGTCTTCATGTAGGTGTTCATCTGGGTCACAAGCGCGGCGGCCTTGCCGCTGGCCTTGGTTTTGGGGTTGGACGGTATCTGGTCGCCAAACTCCAGCGCCGCGGCCTGCGCCTCAGGCGACAGCAGGTACTGGGCCAGCTTGTGAGCCAGCGCAGGTTCACTGTTCTTCGCGATCACGCATTCACCCACCGTCAGCACGGCCGAACCTTCCTTGGGCTGCACGTATTCCACGGGCAGGCCTTTTTCCTTGAGCACGCCGACGGCGGTGGGCGTGAGCGGGAACATCGCGGCCTCGCCGGTCTGCACCATTTCAGCGATCTTGGCCGAGCTCGGGATGTACTCGAGCACATTGGGGCCTATGGTGGTGGGCCAGGCCTTGAAGCCGGGCTCCACATTTTTGTCATTGCCGCCCTGGATGCGGTTGAACAGCAGGAAGCCGTGCAGGCCGAAGGTCGACGACGACAGCGACTGGAACACCACCTTGCCCTTGTACTTCGGGTTGGCCATGTCCATCCAGGAAGTCGGCGGTGTCCAGCCTTTTTCGGCGAACATCTTCTTGTTGTAGGCAATGCCGGTCATGCCGATGTTGACGCCGGCGGCCATGTCGCCCTTGAAGCGCGCCGTGGGAAACAGGTCATTCAACGCAGGGGTGGCCTGCATCTTCTCGCACAGGCCCATACCGATGGCGCGGTACATGATGCCGTCGTCCAGGAACATCACGTGCATCTGCGGGTTGTCCTTGTTGGCCTGCGCCTTGGCCAGGATGTCTGACGAGGTGCCGGGCACGACCACGACCTTGACGTTGTTGGCCTTCTCAAACGCGCCGAAGACGTTCTCGGTGTAGGTTTTTTCCATGGTGCCGCCGTTCATGCCGATGTACAGCGTCTTGGTCTGGGCCATGGCGTTTCCGCCGGCCAGGCCGGCGGCTGCAACGGCAAGCGACACCGCTGTAGCGCGGGCGGTCAGGAATCGTAGGGAGATGTTCATGGAAAGCTCCTGGTGGCGTTGGTGAAGTGAAGGCAGTGAAATTGAGGAGGACTGTGAAGAGGACTAGACAACGGAGAAAGAAACGGGCCCGGCGGTTGTCGCACGCGGGTTTGCGGAAAAGCGTTCAATCGAAAAAGCGTCAATTGGCGTGGCGCTGCGGCCCTCACACACCAGGTCGGCCAGCACCGCACCCACGCCCGGCCCCAGCTGGAAGCCGCCCCCGGCGAATCCGAATGCATGAATCAGGCCCGGTGTGGTGGCGCTCGGCCCTATCACCGGCTGGCGGTCGGGCAGGTAGCCTTCGGTGCCGCTCCAGGTGCGGATGATGTGCGCGTGTTTCAGCGCCGGCAGCAGCTCGACGGTTTGCTGCATCAGGCCGGCCAGGCCGCTGCGCTGTGCGCGGGCACGCTGGTCGTCCAGCGCGTAACCCCGGCCGCCACCGATGACGCAGTTGCCGCGGGCCACCTGGCGGGCATAGATGCCACCGCCTTCCACGCCAAGGCTGAGGTTCATGAACGCCGGCAACGGCTCGGTCACCGACATCTCAGGGTGCCCGGCCTCCATCGGCACAGGTTCGCCAAATTGCGCCGCGAGGGCGCCGGCCCATGCGCCCGCGCAATTGAGCAGGTGTTTGGCGCGAACCTCCAGCGCATCGCCAGAACGCAGCACAAACACCGACCCATCGCGCGCCACCTCATCCACGCGAGCCTGTTCGCGCACGTCGGCACCGAGCTTGCGCGCGGCTAGCGCAAAGGCCGGCGACACGAGGCGCGGGTTGGCCTGCCCGTCACCAGGGCACAGTGAAGCGCCTATCGCAGCTTTTCCCAGCCATGGACAACGCTCGCGCAAGGCGCGCACGGAGAGCATCTGCAAATCCATGCCAAAGCCCAACGTGCGCTCGCGGTAGCTTTCGAGCGAGACCAGGTCGGCTTCGCTGCGCGCGATCTTGAGGTGACCCGAAGGGAGGTATTCGCCGTCGATGCCGATCAGCGCAGGCAATTGCGCCCACAAGCCTTGCGCGCGCTGCGACAGCGGCAACTGGCTGAGCGGCCGGCCCTGGCGACGCACGCCGCCGTAGTTGACACCGCTGGAACGGGAGCCGCAGAGGTCGCGCTCCAGCAGCACCACCGAAAAGCCCATGCGACGCAGGAACAGGGCCGCAGACGAGCCCATGATGCCGCCGCCCACAATCGCAACGTCGGCCGTGACGCGTTCCACTACACGCCCTCCTGCTTCATTGCCTGGGCGGCCACGGCCGAAAATGGCAGGGGCTTGATGGGTGACTGGCCGCGTAGCCGGCCTACGGCATCAGGCGATACAGCGCAGGCCTGTGCGAGGATTTCCGCCGCCGCCACGCCGCAGGTACGCCCCTGGCAGCGCCCCATGCCCACCCGCGTCAGCGCCTTGAGGCGGTTCATCTCGCGCGCGCCGGTGTCGGCCACGCACTGGCGCAACTCGCCCGCGGTGATTTCTTCACAGCGGCAGACCACCAGTTCATCAGGGGCGGCTGCAGCCCAGTCAACGGGAAACGGAAAGGCGCGCTCCAACCCTTCCCGAAAGGCCGCCGTACGCGAAAGCTGGTTTTCGAGCGAGGCCGCGCGTGCCACATCGATCCTGTGCCCGGTGTCCGCCAGCAGCGCCAGCGCGGCACGCTCGCCAGCCCATTCCGCGGCATCAGCGCCCATGATGCCGGCACCATCGCCAGCCAGGTAAACACCTGCCACGCTGGAGCGGCCCATGGCGTCGCGCTCGGGCAATGCGCCGCGCTGCAGGTTGTCATAGCGAAAACGGCAGCCCAGCAAATCGGCCAGCTGCGTTTCGGGCCGCAGCGCGTAGCCAAAACCCACGCCGTCGCAGGCGATCTCGTGCGCGCGGCCGCCCTTGCGCCAGTGCATCGCCTGCACGCGTTCATCGCCTGTGGCGCCTGCCAGTTCCACGCCCTGGTGCACCGCGACGCCATGCATGCGCAACCAGCCCAGGTAATAAAGGCCCTTGGCCAATAGCGCCGGCTGGCGCAGCATGGCGGGCACGGCGGCGGCCTTGCCTGCAAAACTGGCCGTATCGAGCACCGCCACAACTTTGGCGCCGGCCCTGGCGTACTGGTAAGCAATCAAATACAGCAGCGGCCCGGTGCCGGCAAACACCACGCGCGAGCCAATTGCGCAGCCCTGGAATTTCAGGGCCACCTGCGCGGCGCCCAGCGTATAGACGCCGGGCAAAGTCCAGCCGGGAAAAGGCAGGACACGGTCTGTCGCGCCGGTGGCAACAATGAGATGGCTGTAGGGCAGCGTGCTCATCAGCCCGTGATGAAGCAAGTCGAGCTTGCCGCCTTCAGCGCTCCAGACCAGGGTGTCGGGGCGGTAATCAACCTTGTCCAGGATGCCGGCCAGGGCCTCATGCACCGCATCGGCGCGCCCGGCCTCAAAACCATAGAGAGCCTCTTTAGGCCGCGAGAAACCCGCGGGCGGCTGGCGGTAGATCTGCCCGCCCCAGCGCGGCGCTTCGTCCACCACCACGGGACGCAGGCCGTGCGCCACCAGCGCCTCGGCCGCGCGCACGCCGGCCGGGCCGGCGCCCACAATCACCGCCTGCGTGCTCATACCGGTCCCTCCGCGCCAGTCACCAGCCGCATGCCTTCTTCAATGAAGGTGCTGCAGGCACGCAGTCGCCGGCCCGATTCGGTGGCGACCCAGCAGTCCTGGCAGGCACCCATCAGGCAAAAGCCGGCGCGCGGCTCGCCGCTGAATTCGCTGAAGCGCAGCTGCGCGCTGTGCGTCAGCACCGCCGTCAGCACGGTGTCGCCGGCCAGTGCCGTCAGTGCCAGCCCATTGAGCACAAAGCCCACGGGTTTGCGGCCGCCTTCGGCCACGCGGTGAAGCAGGGCTGCAGGCTTGAGGCTTACCCCGGCGATTTCAATGGTTGATTTCATTTGTGTCCGACCAGAATCTTGTCGAGGCCGTAGATGCGGTCCAGCACCAGCATGGCCACAGCCGTGAGCGCCACCATGAGGGCCGAGACGGCCGCCATCAAGGGGTCTATCGACTCGGTCGCATACATGTACATCCGCACCGGCAAGGTCACGGTGGAAGGCGCGGTGACAAAGATCGACATGGTGACCTCATCAAAGCTGTTGATGAAAGCGAGCAGCCAGCCGCCGGTGACGCCGGGCAGGATCATCGGCAGCGTCACGCGCACAAACACCGTCGCCTGGCTTGCGCCCAGCGAGAGGGCCGCCTGCTCGGCGCTGCGGTCGCTGCCTTCGACCGAAGCCAGCACCAGCCGCAGCACATAGGGCGTGATGATGACCACATGCGCCAGCGCCAGCCAGAAAAAGCTGCCGGTCGCACCGATCAGCGAGAAGGTACGCAGCAGCGCCACGCCCAACACCAGGTGCGGAATGATGAGCGGCGAGAGAAACAGGCCATTGAGGAAATCACGGCCCGGAAAACTGTGCCGCGCAATCGCCAGCCCGGCAGGTACCGCCAGCAAAGTCGCCAACGTGGCAGAGATGGCCGCCAGCCAGAGGCTGTTCTTGAAGGATTGCACAAAGTCCGAATGCGCAAACACCGCGCGGAACCAGCGCAATGAAAACTCCGTGGTCGGAATCGCCAGCGTGTTGCCGGGCGTGAAGGCCACCACGCACACGATGACCAGAGGCGCCAGCATGAAGGTGATGACGAGTGCGTTGAAGAGCAGCGCGAGGGGACCGTTCCTGGACATGGCGCGCTCCTTATCCCAAAGACTTTTTATAAGAGCGCTCAAGGACGCGGTTGTAGCTCAGCATGATGGCCAGGTTGGCCAGCAGCAGCGTGAGCGCAATCGCCGCGCCCAGCGGCCAGTTGAGCTCATGCAGGTACTCGTCGTACACCACGGTGGCGACCATCTTCAGGCGCCGCCCGCCAAGCAGGCCTGGGATGGCGAAGGCGCTGGCGGAGAGGCCGAACACAATCAGGCTGCCCGAGAGGATGCCGGGCAGCACCTGCGGAAAAATGATGCGGCGCAAGGTGGTGAAGTGCGAGGCCTGCAGCGACAGCGCAGCGTCTTCCACGCCCGGATCCAATTTTTGCAGCGAAGTCCACACCGGGATCACCATGAAGGGCAGCATGACGTGCACCAGGGCGATGACCACGGCCGCTTCGGTATAGAGGATGCGCATGGACGGCAGGCCCACGGCGCGCATGGCCTGGTTGACCACGCCTTCGGGGCCGAGCAGCATGCTCCACCCAAACGCCCGCACCACCACCGACACCAGCAGCGGCGCCAACACCACCAGCAACAAAATCGAGCGCCAGGGGCTGCGCATGCGGCTGAGCACATAGGCTTCGGGCGCGCCGACAACGATGCAGATCAGCGTGGTGAGTGCCGAAATCCATAGCGTGCGCCAGAAGATGCCGTGGTAGTAGTCGTCCGTCAGCACGGCGGCGTAATGCGCCAGGGTGAAACTGTTCTTCACGCCGGTGGCGTGGTCAAACACCTGAAAGGACAGCACTGCGGTGAGCGCCAGCGGCACCAGCAGCAGGCAGGCAAACAGCGTGAAGGCCGGCGCCGACAGCAGCCACGGCGTGCGCGATGCACTGGCCCGGGCCGATGTCATCGGTGCAGCCACGGTCGTACTGTTCACGCCGGCACCCCTTGTGCGCCGGGCAGCAGGCGCACTTGCTGGGCGGTCCAGTCCAGGCCTACGTTGGCGCCTTCTTCGGCGGGCGCCGTGCCGTCATTGGGGCAGACCACCGCGAGCTGCCCGGCGGCGGTCGACACCTGGTAGAGCCACTGGCTGCCGAGGAAGAAGCGCTCGTGTACCGTGCCGCCTATGCGACCCTGGGCTTCAGGCACCAGGCGGATTTTTTCGGGACGCAGGCTCAGCACCACGGCATCGCCCTCTGACACACCGGGCGCCTGCACCTCCAGCGGTACATTGCCGCCCACATGCACGGTGGCCCACGGGCCGGCGGCCATCACGCGGCCTTCGAGCAAATTGGCCTTGCCGACAAAGCTGGAGATGAAACGGGTCTGCGGATGTTCGTACAACCGGTGCGGTTCGTCGATCTGCGTGACGCGGCCGGCTTCCATCACCACCACGCGGTCGCTGATAGACATCGCTTCGGTCTGGTCGTGCGTGACCATCACGGTGGTGGTGCCAACCTTGCGCTGGATTTGCCGCAGCTCGAACTGCATTTCCTCGCGCAGTTTGGCGTCCAGGTTGGAGAGTGGCTCATCCAGCAGCAGCACGGGCGGCGAGATGACCAGGGCACGGGCCAGGGCCACACGCTGGCGCTGGCCGCCCGACAATTCACGCGGGTAGCGGGTTGCGTGCGCTTCCAGGTGCACCAAGGCCAGCGCGGCTTTCACTCGCTCGGCGCGTTCTTCCCTGGGCACGCGGCGCATCTCCAGGCCGAAACTGACGTTGTCGTACACGCTCATGTGCGGGAAAAGCGCGTAGCTCTGGAACACGATGCCCAGGCCACGCGAATTGGGCTTGGCGTGGGTGATGTCGCGGCCGTCCAGCGTGACCTGGCCGGAGGTCACCTCACAAAAGCCCGCAATCATTTGCAAGGTGGTGGTCTTGCCGCAACCCGAAGGGCCGAGCAGCGAGACGAATTCGCCCTTTTCCACCGACAGGTTCATGTCGGCCACGGCGCGGGTGGCGCCATAAGACTTGTTCACATTCGCCAGGGTCAAAAAAGACATGGGGGGCACCTCTGCAACAAGGGGGTGGCCAGCGCCGCAACATCCGGACGACGTGCAAGACGATGACACCTTGATGACTTCATGCTATGGCATCCCATGAAAAATCGTCAATAGGTTATTCCGTATAGAGATATCTTTATTTGATTTATTCCGTTGAATGGAATTTATATACACTTGATGCCATACTGATTCCGCCAACGGAGACACCATGAAAGACGAAGACAATAGCTCCAGCAGCGTGCAACGCGCCTTTTCCATCATCCGGGCGCTGGCCGCCACGCAGGCCAGGGGCGGGCGCATCACACACATCGCCAAGGCCACAGGCCTCACGCAGGCGACCACCCACCGCATCCTGCAAAGCCTGGTGGCCGAGCGCGTGGTCGAGCAGGAAACCGGCTCCAAGCTGTATCGGCTGAGCATTGATTTTTTTGCACTGGCCGCGCAGGCCGGCAACACGATGGACCTGCGCAGCCTGTGCCGGCCTTCAATGCTGCGGCTGTGCGCCAGCCTGGGTGACACCATCTTTTTGCTGGTGCGCAGCGGCTTTGACGCTGTCTGCCTGGACCGCAGCGAAGGGCCGTTTCCCATCCGCTCCTTCACCGGCGACATCGGCGGGCGCGTGGCGCTGGGAATGGGCCAGGGCGGTCTGGCCATCCTGGCCTTTTTGCCCGAGACAGAGCGCGAAGAAGTGATCCGCTACAACCTGCCACGCGTGCGAGAGTTTGGTGTGTACGACGAGGTTTACCTGCGCACCGAGATCGAGCGTGTGCGCGAGCTCGGCTACGCCGGGCGCAACACCAACCTGCTCGACGGCATGGCCGGTGTCGGCGTGCCGGTGCTGGACCGCGAAGGCCGCGCCGTCGCCGCGCTCAGCGTGGGCACCATCTCTTCACGCCTGAGCCCTGACCGCTTGCCTACGGTGGTGGAGTTGCTCAAGCGTGAAGCGACGGCCATCAGTGCGCAGATCAATCCGTTTGACAGTACGCTGAGGCGGCCAGCGCAGAGTCTGGCGCCAGCCGACAAAGCCTGAGACACTCTCCAGGTTGCAATCCTCCTCCACGCCCCCAAGAACGGAAAGACCTCATGGATAACGAACTCGCCAAAAAGCATCTTGTGAGTTTTTCGGCCAAAGAGCGCGCGATTGCAAAATTAGGACTCGCATTCGCCGCTTTTTGCCTGGCCTGGTCAGAATGGCTCACGCCTTCCGTTCCGCCCTTTACCGGCAAGTGGGCCTGGACACAAGTTTGGGCCTTCGAGGCGATGGGGCCGCGTGGACTCATCGGCATATGGCTGGCCCTGGGAACGCTGCTCCTGGCGTTCGGCCTTGTGCAGTTGTGGGATTCGGGAAAACGCGTCGACTGACAGCAGAGCCAAGTCATGCGGCGACTTCATCGCCCCCATTTACGCCAAAGAACTCGCCTGCTCGCGTAGCCAGCCGCGCAGCTGCACCAGCGGCCGCCAGCTGGTTTTCTGCGAAGGCCAGACCAGGTAGTAAGCGAAGTCCGAGCTCAGCGAAAGATCAAAGGGCACGGCCAGTGTGCCGTCAGCGATATCGTCGGCCACCAGAAAGCGCGGCAATACTGCAAGACCCAGCCCGGCCTTGACGGCCTGCGCGATCATGGAAAAGAGTTCGTACTTGGGGCCCGTGCCGGCGCCCTGCGCATCATCAATGCCGGCCAGCTGAAACCAGTCGCGCCAGGCGTGCGGGCGTGTGCTCTGATGGATCAGCGTGAACTTCAAGACATCGGCCGGCCGGCGCAGCTGGCGCTTTTTCATGAGCACCGGGCTGCACACCACCACGCTGTCTTCACCCATCAAATATTCCGACTCGGTGCCCGGCCAGTCGGGCCGGCCGTAGTGGATGGCGGCGTCCAGCCCCGTCAATGAAAAGTCAAAGGGCTGCAGGCGTGTGGCCAAGTTCAGCGTCACATGGGGGTGCGCTTTCAAAAACGATGGCATGCGCGGGATCAGCCACTTGGTGGCAAAGGTGGGCACCACGCCCAGCTCCAGCGTGCCGCCCTCGCCTTTGGACGACACCAGGTCCAGCATGGCGGCCTCCAGCGAATCCAGCGCCGGGCTGACCCGCGCCAGCAGCGAGCGGCCGGCGTCGGTCAGTTCCAGCTGGCGCGGCAGGCGCAGGAAAAGACTCACATCCAGGTCCTGCTCCAGCCCGAGGATCTGGTGGCTGACCGCGCTCTGGCTCACCGACAGGTCTTGCGCCGCCAGTGTGAAACTGCCGCGGTGGGCCGCCGCTTCAAAGGCGAGCAGGGCCTGGGTGGAGGGGATCTTTCGGCGCATCGCATGAATATATCTCATGCGTCCATCGAAATACATCCTTTGTGCATGACGCTGAAACTGCCGAAAATCCGGCTTTCACCTGCCGACAATACGCCTGAAAATGACCCACCTCCAGAAGCTCCTCGCCTGCTGCCTGCCCGCCGAAGCCGTCAAAGACATCCATGAACAGATGTACGTTCATCCGTCGCTGCAGCAGCCGGCCTCGGGCACCGTCACCCGGGCCGAACTGGCCCAGGCGCTGAACATGGCGCTGTTCCACGGCCTGGTGCAGCGCGTGCCGGCGGGGCAGGACTACATCGCCAGCGACGTGGTCGCACAAAAACGGCAAGTGGTGTTTGACCACGGCGCGCTGCGCACGGTGCGCTGGCCCAGCGGCGCCTTGCCAGCGGGCGAAGCCGCCTTCACTCGCGTGCTGCGCCCATTGGGTTTTGAACTGCAGGGCACCTACCCGCTGCCGCGCCTGAAGATGACAGGCCGCGCCTACAGCCACCGCGATTTTCCCGAAGACATTGCGCAGTTCTTTGTCTCCGAGCTGCACCCCGAGCAGTTCTCCGCGCCCTTCCAGTCGGCCGTCACGCGCGTGCTGTCGACCTCACGCGACCCGCTGGGCCCGCAGGATGTGGCGGACCTCGAGCAACTCACGCGTGACGGCGTGCTGCCCCTGGTGCAGGCGCTGCGTTTACTGCCGCAACTGCTGCAGTGCTTTGACCGCCAGCACGGCGTGTTTGGCATGGACGACTACGAATTGCTGCTGGCCGAATCCGCCGAGATGGCCTGGATTGCCACCGAAGGCAATGCCTTTAACCATGCCACCGACCGCGTGAGTGACGTGGACGCGGTCGCCGAACGCCAGCGCACGCTGGGCCGGCCCATCAAGTACAAGGTTGAAGTCTCTGCCAGCGGCCGTGTGCGCCAGACCGCCTTTCGTGCCGCAACGGTGCAGCGCGAGTTCATCACCCCGCAAGGCCGCGTCACGCGCGATGTGCCCGGCTCTTTCTACGAATTCATCACGCGCGATGCACTGACACCCATTGCGGCAAATGACCCCGTGCAGGTGCCTAGGCTGGACCTGGCTTTTGACGCTGGCAACGCCACCGGCATTTTCGGCATGACGGCCGCACGCGCATGAGTGCTGTGCGCGCACTTTACGCGCAAGCCAGCGGTTCACCCATACGCGCCATGCTGGCGCTCGCCGGCCAGGAGGGCATGATTTCGCTGGCAGGCGGCCACCCCGATCCGGCGCTGCTGCCGGCCGACTGGCTGCGCGAATCGCTGCAGGACGTGACCGGCAAGCTGCAAGGCCGCAGCTTGCAATACGGCGCTACCGAGGGCCTGCCAGAGCTGCGTGAAGCCAGCGCCGCCCTGCTCACACAACGCGGCCTGGCGGCCAAGGCGAGCGAGCTGCTCATCACCACCGGCTCGCAGCAAGCCATCGATTTGCTGGCGCGTGTGCTCATCGAGCCGGGCGAAGGTATCGCGGTGGAGTCGTTCAACTACCCGGCCGCGCTGCAGGCTTTCCGTTTTGCAGGTGCGCGGCTGATTGAAGTTCCAACAGACGCACAGGGCATGGATATCGACCGGCTCGAATCTATCCTGCTGGCTGAGCGCCCGCGCGTGCTGTATGTCGTACCAAACTTTGCCAACCCGACCGGCGCCGTGCTGCCGTTGGCGCGGCGGCTTCGTCTGCTGGAATTGGCCGCGCAGTACGGCGTGATCCTGATCGAAGACGACCCATATGGTGAGCTGTGGTTTGGCGAGGCGCCGCCGCCGCCGCTGGCGCAACTCAACCAGCAGGCCGGCTCGCCCGCCCAGGTCGCCTACATGACCAGCTATTCCAAAGTGGTGGCCCCGGCCCTTCGGCTCGGTGTGCTGCTCGCGCCTGCGGACATCCTGCGCGCAGTGGTGCTGGCCAAGCAGGCGGCCGATGTGCACAGCGGTTCGCTGGAGCAACTCACGCTGGCGACCATGCTGGGTTCCTACCGCCTCGCGCCGCACCTGGCCTCGCTGCGCGCAGCCTACGCGGCCAAAGGCGCCGCGCTGGCCAACGCCTTGCGCGCGCATGCCAGCGGGCTGCTCGAATTCGGTGCGCCGCAAGGCGGCATGTTTGTCTGGGCACGGCTGCGCAGCGACCTGCCCCTGTTGCCGGCACAAGATTGGGTGGACTTCGGGCTTCGGCATCGAGTGCTGGTAGTACCAGGCGCCGCCTTCAGCATCAGCAACGCCGCACAACCCTGGTTGCGTTTGAGTTTTGCCAACCCATCACCGGCAGCGTTGCAGCAAGGCGCAGAGCGCCTGGGCCGCGGGCTGCAAAGCGTCGCCATCCACACCGCTTCCGATTTCAGGACAACCCACGAAAGGACTTCCGCATGAGTCACTCCAGCGACGTTTCATCCCTCTTTAAAGCCCTGGGCGTCAACGCCGACCTCGGCAGCAAGGCTTCCGCGGCCATCGAAGTGGTCACCCCCATCGACGGCAGCCTTCTGGCACGCGTGGCCATTCGCAGCGCCGCCGACGTCGACAGCGCATTGAACGGCGCATACAAGCGCTTTATCGACTGGCGCAATGTGCCCGCCCCCAAACGCGGCGAACTGGTGCGTGCTTTTGGTGAAACCGTGCGCCGCCACAAGGCCGAGCTGGGCCAGCTGATCTCGCTGGAGACCGGCAAGATCTTGCAGGAAGGCCTGGGCGAGGTGCAGGAAGTCATCGACATCTGCGAGTTCGCGGTCGGCCTGTCGCGCCAGCTCTACGGCCTGACGATTGCCAGCGAACGCCCCGACCATAAGCTGCTGGAAACCTGGCACCCCGTGGGCGTGGTCGGCATCATCTCGGCCTTCAACTTCCCGATGGCGGTGTTCGCCTGGAACGCCGCGCTGGCGCTGGTGTGCGGCAACACACTGGCCTGGAAGCCGTCGGAAAAAACACCGCTGTCGGCCATCGCCCTCAACGGCCTGCTGCTGCAAACGGCGAAAGACCTGGACCTGGCCACTGAAGGCCTGAGCGAACTGCTGATCGGCGAGCGCGCCACCGGCGAGGCCCTGGTCAAGCACCCGCATGTGAAACTGGTAAGCGCCACCGGCTCCACCGCCATGGGCAAGAACGTGGCCATTGCCTGCGCCGGCCTCTTCAAGCGCTCGCTGCTGGAGCTGGGCGGCAACAACGCCGCTATCGTCTGCCCGTCGGCCAACCTGGAACTGGTGGTGCGCGGTGCGGCTTTCGCAGCTGCCGGCACTGCCGGCCAGCGCTGCACCAGCCTGCGCCGCCTGATCGTTCACCGCTCGATCTACCCGGAACTGGTCAAACGCCTGGTCGCTGTGTTTGAACGCCTGCCCATCGGCAACCCGCTCAAAGACGGCACGCTGGTCGGCCCGCTGATCGACGGCCGTGCGTTTGAGGCCATGCAGTCGGCCCTGGGCGAAGCGAAGAAGCTGGGCACCACTGTGCATTTCGGTGACCGCCAACCGGGGGATGGATCAGCCCACTATGTGCGCCCCGCCATCGTGGAGTTGAAGGAGCAAGCCGGCCCCATGCTGCACGAAACCTTCGCGCCGATTTTGTATGTCGTGCCCTACGACAACTTTGACGAAGCCATCGCGCTGAACAACGCCGTGGTGCACGGCCTGTCGTCGGCTGTCTTCACGCAAGACCTGCGCGAAGCCGAGCAGTTCACCTCGGCGCGCGGCTCCGACTGCGGGATTGCCAACGTCAACATCGGCACCAGCGGTGCGGAGATCGGCGGCGCCTTTGGCGGTGAAAAAGAAACCGGCGGCGGGCGCGAGTCGGGATCGGATTCGTGGAAGGCCTATATGCGCCGCGCCACCAACACGGTCAACTACGGATCCAGCCTGCCGCTGGCGCAGGGCATCCGCTTTGACATCTAGGGATGCCAGCAAACTGGAAGACCCGTGCAGGCGCTATGGTTTTGATAGCTGCTTGCGCTTGATCAGCGCGCGCAAGAGCCCGTTTCGCCATGAAAGCTGCGGGCTTGGAAAATCACCTGTTTCGCCTGGCCGGGATCAGTAGGCGGCGCCAGGCGCTGCTGCCTGCGCGCCACCCGATGGCACAAGATCTGACGCCAGGCGCCTGACGGCGTTGGCATAGACCAGGACGTCAACGCCGGTGGCCACAAAGGTGCAGCCCAGCGCCAGGTAACGCCTGGCGAGCGCCGGGTCGGAAGTCAGCGTACCGGCTGCCTTGCCCGAAGCGATGATGGTTTTCATGGCCTGCTCGATCGCCGCCTGCACCTCGGGGTGGCCGGGCTTGCCGCGAAAACCCATGGAAGCGGCCAGGTCGGCGGGGCCGATGAAAACGCCGTCCACGCCGTCCACGGCGCAAATGGCCTGCAGGTTGCCCAGGGCAGTGACGGTTTCCACCTGCACCAGCAGGCAGACCTCGCCGTCGGCCTTGTCAAGGTAGTCGGTGCGCGCGCTCCAGCGTGAGGCGCGCCCTACAGCACTGCCGACACCGCGAATGCCCAAGGGCGGATACCGTGTAGCGCTGACGATGGCCTGCGCCTGTTCAGCGGTATCGACCATGGGGATCAGCAGGTTCTGTGCGCCGATATCCAGCAACTGCTTGATCAGCGGCACATCGCCTGCTACCGCACGCACCACAGGCTGCGAGCGGTAGGGCGCTACAGCCTGGAGCGCGGCGAGCGTGCTGCGCAAATCATTGGGCGCATGTTCGCCATCAATCAGCAGCCAGTCGAATCCGGCGGTGGCGCTGACCTCAGCAAGGTAGGGGTCGGCCATGGAAAGCCACAAACCGATTTGCTGCTGGCCGCGAGCAAGCGCTGCCTTGAACGGATTGCCTGGAGTCATGAACTCATCCTTGAAAGAGTTGAAGGTCGAGAAGGCGCAGTGTTGCATACCCCGGCCTGTTAAGTTGGCAGGCCCTAGCTCACGATGCCCAGATGCCAGGGCACGAATTCGTGGTCGCCCAGGCCCAGCGCCTCGCTTTTGGTGGGCTCGCCCGAAGCGTGGCGCAGGATCTGTTCGAAAATCCGTTGCCCCATCTGCGCAACGTCAAGTTCGCCGTCGAGGATGGCGCCGCAATTGATGTCCATGTCTTCTTCAAGGCGCTTGAACATCGGCGTGTTGCTGGCCAGCTTGATGGTGGGCGCGGGCTTGGAGCCGAACATCGAGCCCCGGCCGGTGGTGAAGCAGATCAGGTTGGCGCCGCTGGCGATCTGGCCGGTGGATGCCACCGGGTCATAGCCGGGGGAGTCCATGAAGACAAAGCCGTTCTGGGTGATCGGTTCGGCATATTCGTAGACGGCCTGCAGCGGCGTGGTACCGCCTTTCATGGCCGAACCCAGCGACTTCTCGAAAATGTTGGCAAGTCCTCCCGCCTGGTTGCCATGCCCGACCACGCCGTTGAACTGCGCGTTCTGGCCCGCCGTGTACTTTTCCCACCAGGCCAGCCGGTCCAGCAGCTTCTGCCCCACTTCGGGCGTGACGGCGCGGCGGGTCAGCATGTATTCGACGCCGTGAATTTCAGGCGTCTCGGACAGGATGGCGGTACCGCCGTGGCGTACCAGCACATCCATGGCCGCGCCGAGGGCCGGGTTGGCCGTGATACCCGAAAAGCCGTCCGAGCCGCCGCACTCAAGCCCGATCTTCAAATGACTGGCGGGAACTGCCTGACGCCGGGCGGCATCCGCTTCTGGCAGCATTTCATAAATAGCGGCGATACCAGCCTCTATCGTGGCACGGGTGCCGCCGATCTCCTGCATCACCATCGTGCGCATGAGCTTGCTGGTCTCCAGGCCTTGCGACTCCACCAGCGACGAGACCTGGTTGCGCTCGCAGCCCAGGCCGACGATCAACACACCGGCCAGATTGGGATGGCGCGCGTAGCCGGCCAGAGTGCGGCGCAGCACATCAAAATGCTCGCTGGGGGAAGACATGCCGCAACCGCTGGTTTGCGCAAAGGCGGCCACGCCGTCCACATGGGGAAAAGCTGCCAGCCGTTCGGGGGTGAAGTGGGCGGCAATATTTTTGATGACAGTGGCAGAACAGTTGACCGAAGACAGGATGCCAATGAAATTGCGGGTGCCCACGCGGCCGTCCGGGCGCACAAAGCCCATGAAAGTGGCGCGCTCGGCTTGCGGCACATAGTCCACCGGCCGAACGTCCCGGCCGAAAGCCGGGTCGCGTTCAAAGTCCACCAGTGCCATGTTGTGCGAATGCACGTAGTCACCCGCCTCGATGTCGCGCGCAGCCACGCCGATCACCGTGTCGTACTTCAGGATGCGCTCGCCCTCCGCAATGCGGCGGGCCGCGATCTTGTGCCCGGCGGGCACCTGCGCGCGCGCGCGTGCGCTGATTTCGGGCAACTCCTGGCCCAGCGACAGCACGGTTTTGGCGACCAGCACGTTGTCGTTGGCATGCAGGCGGATCAAGGGGCTGACGGCAAGGGAAGTGATGAAAGGGGCGGTAACGGTCATGGTTCAGTTCAGCGTTCGGGCCAAGGTTCTAGCTCTTCATCAGCTCCCTGAGCTTGAGCTTGTCGATCAGGGCTGTTTCTTTCTGGTACATGCCAGCGACGTACTTCTCGTAGTCAGGCCCGTCCAGGTAAAGCACCGGCGCATCGATCCTGTCGGCCACCTGCTTGAACTCGGGGCTGGCCACGGCCACACGGAAGGCCTCGCGCAGCTTCATCGCGATGGCCGGCTCCAGGCCCTTGGGCGCACCAATGCCGTTGGGTGCATCCACCACGACGTTGTAGCCCAGTTCCTTGAGCGTAGGCGCGTCCTTGAACCGCGAGGCGCGGCGTTCGCCCCAGGTGGCCAGCAGCCTGAGCTTGCCCGCCTCGACATGTGGCGCCCAGGAACTGGAATCAGCCAGCAGGTCCACATGCCCGCCGAGCACGGCCTGTAATGCCTCGGCGCCGCCCTTGTAGGGAACATGATTGAACTGGATGCCGGCGGCAAGCGCGAACTCTTCCATGCCCACATGCGTGGCGCCGCCGACGCCCGCATGGGCATAGGTCACCTTGCCGGGATTGGCCTTGGCAAAAGCCACCAGTTCCTGCAGCGACTTGAAGCGCGATTCAGCGGGGGCAGCAATACCGAAAGTCTGGCCAGAGGTGCGGGCCAGATAGGTCAGGTCCTTGAGCGGGTCCAGCTGTAGTGTGCCCAGTTGCGAAAAACGTGTGACGGAAATAGGGATCTGGCCGATGGTGTAGCCGTCGGGCTTGGCGGAGGCCATGGACTTGGTACCGATCATGCCGGACGCACCCACCTTGTTCTCCATCGCAATGGCCTGGCCCAGCACGCGCGAGGCGACCTGGCACAGGGCGCGCATGGACTGATCGGCAGTGCCGCCGGCAGGCCACGGGCAGATAAAGGTAATGGGCCGCTCGGGGTAGCCCTGGGCCAAGGCGCACAAAGGTTTTACCAACGCTGCAGCAGCGGCCACGGCGCTGCCGATCAGCAGGCTGCGGCGCCTGGCGTTAAACGAAAAAGGGGAAACCTGGGGGGAAGTCTTCATGGGGTTTGTCTGCCTCTGGGTGAATGTGTTGCTGCTGCATTGGTGGCAACCGTGGCGGCTGCGTGACTGCATTTCTTGTTGCCCCGATTCTTGCCATGTTCTTCATAACAATCCAATCGAATAATGGAATTGCTTCATAGCCTTTGGGTTAACATGATTCATGACCCAGATTGACCGTGTCCTGCGTTCCAACATCAAGCTGCGCCACCTGCAACTGGTAGTGGCGCTGGACCAGTTCCGCCACCTGGGCCGAACCGCCGAGTTCCTGTCGGTCAGCCAGCCCGCCGTGTCGAAAATGCTGGCCGAAGTCGAAAGCATGCTTGGGCTGGCCCTCTTTGACCGCTCCACCCGCGGCACCGAACCGACCTCCAGCGGCGAGGCCATCGTCCGGTTTGCCCGTTCGGTGCTGGCCGAGTACGAGCGCACGCGCGATGAAATCTCCGCCGTGGCCAGCGGCGCGGCGGGACGCACCCGCGTGGGTTCGATGGTGGTGGCGATGCCGGTGCTGCTGGCCGGCGCCGTCAAACTGCTCAAGCAGCGCTCGACCCTTGCGACGGTGCTGGTGGAAGAAGGCGACCTGACGCGGCTTTTACCCCGGCTTCGCATGGGCGAACTGGACCTGTTCGTCGGCCGCCTGGAGCCCGGTTATGCCGCCCCCGATCTGGTGACGGAGGCCTTGTTCGACGAGCCCATGGTGGTGGTGGTCAAGCGTGGCCACGCACTCGCGCGCAAGAAAAATCCAGGCTGGAGCGATCTGGCCGGCATACCCTGCGTGCTGCCCCCGCCCTGGGCATCGCTGCGCGTGAAGATCGAACAGACCTTCTTTCGCCATAGTCTGAATCCGCCCACCGACATCATCGAAACATCGTCTTTCCTGGCGCTTAGCACCTTTGCGCAACAGCGTGACGCGGCCGGCTTCCTGGCGCGCTCGGTCGGCTTGCACTTCCAGCGGGAAGGCCTGCTGGATGTCCTGCCTATCGAGGTTCCGATTGAACTCCCGCCTGTCGGACTCATCACCGTGCGGGGACGGCGGCTGACACCCAGCAGTGAGCAATTGATGGACTGTCTGCGCCTGACGGCGGAGTCCGCCCGGCAGCCTGCTCTGCGACCCAAGGGCCGCAAACCCGCGGCACACAAGCGGTGAAGCGCGGCGTAAGCCGGAGCTGAGTGCTCTTCTTCCGGTCCCGGAAAAAACCGGGCGGCGCTTTTAGCGAAAGCTGCCGGCCCGCTACGCGGCCCCGTCCTTCGGACGCAGACTTCAGACTGCGCTGAAGTCTGGCCGGCGCTTTTAGCGAAAGCTGCCGGCCCGCTACGCGGCCCCGTCCTTCGGACGCAGACTTCAGACTGCGCTGAAGTCTGGCCGGCGCTTTTCCATAAAGGCGGTGAAGGCTTCGCGCGCAGCGGGTTCGCCCAGCATGCGGCCAAAGCTCGCACCCTCTTCGGCCATCCGCTCGGCCACCACGGTGGCGTTGCCTTTTTTCATGAGGCGCTTGGTTTCCATCAGCGCGCTGAGCGGTTTGGCGACCAGCTTTTGCGCCTGCCGCTGGGCCAGCGCATTGGCTTCGGCGGGCGGCACGATGCGGTTGATCAGCCCGATTTCCAGTGCGGTCTCGGCCATGAAGGGTTCGCCTAGCAGCAGTGCCTCGGCGGCGCGCGGGTAACCCATGAGCTGCGGCACCAGAAAGCTCGACGCAGCTTCAGGACACAGGCCCAGGTTGACGAAAGGCATGGAAAATGCGGCGTTGTCGCCCGCATAGACCAGGTCGCAATGCAGCAGCAGCGTGGTGCCTATGCCGACTGCGGGTCCGCACACAGCGGCTATCAGCGGTTTGGGAAAGCTGCTGATGCCGCGCAGGAAACGGAAGACCGGCGAATCGGGCGTTGAAGGCGGCTTGTTCAGGAAATCGCCGATATCGTTACCGGCGGAAAAAATCGTTTCATGCCCCTGGATCACCACCACACGCACGGCTGCATCGTGGTGGGCCGACTCCAGTGCGTCGGCCATGGCGCCATACATGGCGGAGGTGATGGAATTTTTTTTGTCCACACGGTTGAGCGTGATGGTCATCACGCCCGCGTCGACGTGGCTCAGGATTTCGGGAATGCTGCCGGTGGAAATAGGGGTGGGAGTGTTCATGTGTTTTCCGTTAAGACGCAAGTGTAGGGGCCAGCCATGCATGCTGCCCCCGCGGGCCTATTCTTTGTAATAAACAACCTGCGTACTGGTAGCCAGCAGTACGCCCGCTTCGCTCCACAGCTGCGCGGTCTGGTCAAAGAAACCATTGCGAAAGGCCTGGGCCCTGGCTTGCCCCAGCAAATAGCCTTCACCGCATTCAGCCAATTGCCGGCCGTCGGCGTGGAAGTACGTGGTGATCGACACCGTACCGGCGGGTACACGCGTGGCACGGCGCAGCCAGACCCGCGGATAGAACACGTCTGACATGGCCGCCAGTGCCGGGAAGTCGAGCGGCCGCGGCGGGTCGTCGCGCACCCACAGCTGCGTGAGGCTGTCTACGCCGCTGCCGTCCCAAACCTGCGGTATGGCGCCGCGCACCGGCCGCATGTCGTAGCGATTCGTCCATGCGGAGGTCGAAAACCGCAGCCTGCCTGAAGCGTCGGCCAGCGTGACCGCGGGCATGGGTGTGTCGTTGGCACTCCAGGTCTCGCGGCGCGCAGCCGTAACGGCTGTGGCGGTCATCACAGCGCCTCCGGCATCGCCGTCCTGCGACAACTCCACCAGCCAATGCTGGGTGGAACGGTTGGTGCGAGCCGGCCTGGCCGTGACGGTGAACGGGCCTTCTGCCATGGCCGCTGCGTAGTTCACAGTCAGCGCCACCGGCTCGCCCAGCAGGGCCGGGTGCAACAGGATGGCACGCAAGGCTGTGGCCGCTGTGGTTCCGCCGAACGGCCCCACCATGTTCCAGTATGCGGGGCTGCTGTGACCCAGCCAGGTGTGGGGCCTGTCGCTGCCGGCGGCTTCCAGCCTGAGCGCGTCGTCAAAAGAATGCGTGCTTGTCATGTCGGCAGGTGTGATGGAGCTTTCCGGTTCAAACCGGGGCTTTGGCGGCACCGGTCATGCCGTCGATGATCTGCTGGGCACGGGGCCACAAGGTCTGGTTGAACTGTTCCCGGAAGAAGCCAAAATGCCCGATGCGCCTGACCTTGAGATCTGCCGGCGCGATGCGTTCAAAGCTGCGCGGTGCATTGCTGTACAGGTTGATGAGGTTTTGCGTGCCGCGCCAGGTCATCAGCTCGTCATCTGTCATGGACAGCGCGGTCACCGGAAAACTGACCCGCCCATAACTCAGCCGCGCGCTTTCTCCCTCGGCCCCCACGCTGTAGTGCGGATCCAGGCACCACTTGCGCCACTGCAGCATCACGCCGGCTGGCAGGTCGCCAACTTTCTTTAACCTGCGCCCGGGGAAATAACCACAAAGGCGCGTGGCCAATGGCACCAGCACATACCAGAAGTACAAAATCAGGCGCCTGAGCTGCGGTGCGTTGTCGCGCCAGTACCCGCTTCCTGCCGCGATGCTGACGAGGCCATCGATCTTGTCCTGATTCTTCAGGAAACCCGGCAGCTGCGCGCCTAGGCTGTGACCCAGCAGGTAAAGCGGTGCATCCGGCAAGGCTGCCTTGGCGGCATC
Source organism: Polaromonas sp. P2_G11 (assembly GCF_056403595.1). Classification (NCBI taxonomy): domain Bacteria; kingdom Pseudomonadati; phylum Pseudomonadota; class Betaproteobacteria; order Burkholderiales; family Comamonadaceae; genus Polaromonas; species Polaromonas sp. P2_G11. The sequence goes on from NZ_JBFUFE010000001.1 coordinate 820,564, forward strand.
CACCACAGCCTCATAGTCGGCGGCCCAGTCGAGCAGGTCGGCCTTGAAACCACGCAGGCTGCCGCTGGCGGTGTTGGGCAAGGACTCGCCCGAACCCCGGTAGTCAAAAGTGGTGACGCAAAAGCCCTGGGAAGAAAGCCACTGCGCAAACGGTGCGTAATAGTCTTGCCGCACCCCCATGGCGCCACCGATGACCACGCTGGCACGCGCAGGCGAAGAAGGCGCATAAACGCGAGTGGACAGTTGCGCCGTGCCTGAACTGAGGATCTGCATCTGCATCACATGCTCCTGGAAATGGATGAACTGAACTCGGGCACGCGCATCACGCGTGAAGGTGTTGCACCAGTTGGGGCCAGAAGCTGGCACGCAGCTTGTCGCGAAAGTAGCCGAAGTGGCCTATATGCCTGACACCCAGATTTCCCGGGTCAAGGGTCATGCATTGCACCGGTTCACGTCGCGCACCGAACAAGGCCACAAACCGGTCTGACGACCACTGTGAAAAGACCTCGTCATCGCTTGAGTTGAAGTAGGTGATGGGCGTCTGCACGCGTTCAAAACGTTCACGCTGATGGGCATCACGCGCCAGGTAGTCCGGATGGCGGCACCAGCGCGTCCATTGCCGCATCACACCTGCGGGAATGTTGCCAACCTTGCGCAGTTTCCGGCCCGGGAAATAACCGAACAACGGTACCAGCAAGGGCGCCCAGATCTGCGTGGCGGCAAACAGGCCCCAACGCGGCACCGCTTTGCGCAGGCGCGGCCAGTAACCGCTGCCACTGGCAACCAGCACGGCACGCTGAAAGAAGTGCGTAGTTTCGGAGCTGGCAAACAATTGCCCGCCCAGGCTGTGCCCCAGGTAGTAAAGCGGAAGGTCCGGCACACGTTGCCGCAGGAACCGGGCAGCGGCGCTCACGTCCTGCTGTCCCCAGGTGTCGAAGGTGGCATCGGTGGACGCCACGCGCTCACCGCCGGAGGCAAAAGTGCCGCGGTAATCGAGTGTTAGCACGGTAAAGCCTTGCGTGGCCAGCCAGCGGGCGAAGGGCTCGTAATGTTGCTGGGGCGTGGCCATTGCACCGGCCAGCAGTACACCGCCGCGGGCCTCGCCTCCCGCGAGATCCGCTGCAAACACCGTCGCTGCCAGCGCCCAGGAGTCCTGGGTCAGAACCGTGATTCGCTCCATCTTCTGTCTCCAGTCAGGAAAAGCCCAGTCTGCCCCGCAGCTGCCATAACCGCTGCCGCAAGCGCGACAGTGGGGCCGCCGCCGACGGCCTTACACGCGCTCGAAAATACCCGCAGCGCCCTGACCCATCCCCACGCACATCGTGACCATGCCGTACTTGAGCTGGTGGCGATGCAACGCATGGATCACCGTCGCGGCGCGGATCGCACCGGTCGCGCCCAGGGGATGGCCCAGCGCGATCGCGCCGCCCATGCGGTTGACCTTGCTGGCATCGAGCTTGAGCGTGTTGATGACGGCCAGCGACTGCGCAGCAAAAGCTTCATTCAGTTCGAACCAGTCGATGTCTTCCTGCTTGAGGCCGGCGTAGCGCAAGGCGGCAGGAATGGCTTCGATGGGGCCTATGCCCATGATCTCGGGCGGCACACCCTTGGCGGCGTAGCTCACAAAGCGGGCCAGCGGCTTCAGGCCGAAGTCCTTGACCGCCTTTTCGCTGGCCAGCACCAGCGCACCCGCGCCGTCCGACGTTTGCGAACTGTTGCCGGCGGTGACCGAGCCGCGCGCGGCAAACACCGTCTTGAGTTTGGCCAGGCCTTCGAGCGAGGTGTCGGGGCGCGGGCCTTCGTCCAGGCTCACCGTGCGGGTCTTGGCGACGACTTCACCGGTTTCCAGGTTGGCGGTGCGGTCGGTCACTTCGACGGGCGTGATCTCGTTGGCGAATTCGCCAGCCTGCTGCGCCTTGATGGCCTTGAGGTGCGACTCGAGTGCGAACTGGTCCTGCGCTTCGCGCGAGACTTTCCATTGCTGGGCGACCTTCTCGGCCGTCAGGCCCATGCCATAGGCGATGCCGACGTTCTCGTCGTTCATGAACATACTGGGCGAGAGCGAGGGCGAGTTGCCCGACATGGGCACCATGCTCATACTCTCGGTGCCGGCGGCGATCATCACGTCGGCTTCGCCCACGCGGATGCGGTCGGCCGCCATCTGGATGGCCGACAGGCCGGAGGCGCAAAAACGGTTGACGGTGATGCCGCCCACGCTGGTGGGCAGGCCCGCCAGCACCGCGCCAATGCGTGCCACGTTCAGGCCTTGCGGGCCTTCCGGGATAGCGCAGCCGCAGATGATGTCTTCAATCGCCTTCGGATCCAGCGAAGGCACTTGCGCCAGCGCCGCCTGCAGCGCCTTGACCAGCAGGTCGTCGGGCCGCATGTTGCGGAAATAGCCGCGGCCCGAGCGCCCGATGGGCGTGCGGGTGGCGGCGACGATGTAGGCTTCCTGGACTTGTTTGGCCATGATGGTTTCCTTCAATTTCTCAGTTAACTTTTCCGTGGGCCGGAGGGAATCCAGGCCCAGACAAATTCGCATTCGACCGGGTTGATACCGGCTTCATCGGTCACGATGACCGGCACGGTGACTTCACCCTTGTCGCTCGCCTGCATGGCCGCGCGCTGCTCGTCGCTCAACGTGGCCACGGCGCGCAGAGCGCCAGTGGCGCGCTTCTTGAACGCCATCTTCAGCTCCTTGGCCAGCGGAATGCAGTCGTCGCGCACATTCATGCCCACCACCATGCCGGTGGCGGTTTCGGCCAGCAAGTTCATGGCCGAGGCATGCACGCCGCCTATGTGGTTCTGCACCTTCTTCTCGTTCCTGATGCCGATCTCGACCCGGCCCGTGCCCATTTCGATGAAGTCCAGGCCGGCGGTGCCGGTGAATGGCACAGCGCGGCGCAGCACCACGCTGCGGAACCAGCCCCGGGCAAACGCCGGTACTTCCTCAAGCCGCTGCAGTTGCCGCGCCAGGCGGTTGGGTTGTTGGTCGTTCATGAACTTCTCCCGGCCAGCAAACGCCGCGGAACCGGCTTTGCCGGGCCGCAGGCGTTGCCCCCTGCAAGGGGGAAAGGCGCTACACGCAGTGAGTGTCCGATGGGGGTGTTCATCAGTTTCTGACGGGCTTGCCCGTACTCATCATGCCCATGATCCGCTCTTGCGTTTTCGGGTGTTCGAGCAGCGAGCAGAAGGCCTTACGCTCCAGCGTCATCAAATACTCTTCCGTCACCAGCGTGCCGGCATCGACATCACCGCCGCAGACCACACCCGCGATCAGGCTGGCGATATGGAAGTCATGCGCGCTGATGAAGCCGCCGTCGCGCATATTGACCAGCTGGCCCTTGATGGTGGCCAGGCCGCTGCGGCCCACCACCGGGAACTGGCGCTTGTGCGGCGCGCGGTAGCCCGAATTGAACAGTGCGCGCGCCTCGTTGAGCGCCACGAACAGCAGCTCGTCCTTGTTCGGCACGATCACGTCGCTGTCGAGCAGGTACCCGATCTTGCGGCTTTCGATGGCACTGGTGCCCACCTTGGCCATCGCGGCGGCCGTGAAGCCTTCGGTGAGGAAGGGCAGGATGTCCTTGTTGGTTGAAGTGCTCGCGTTCTCGGCGGCACGGCGGGCAATGTAGGCCAGGCCACCGGCGCCGGGCACCAGGCCCACGCCGACTTCGACGAGGCCGATATAGCTTTCCATCGCAGCCACGCGTTTGGCCGAATACACTGCCATTTCGCAACCGCCGCCCAGCGCCAGGCCGCGGATCGCCGACACCACGGGAACCGCCGCGTAGCGCAGCTTGAGCATCACGTTCTGCAGTTCGGCCTCGGCCCCTTCAATCGCCTTGGCGCCGCCCATCATGAAGGCGGGCAGCATGGCCTGCAGGTCGGCGCCGGCCGAGAACATCTCGTCGTTGGACCAGATCACCATGCCCTTGTAGCTTTTCTCGGCCAGGTCCACACCCATCGCCAGACCTTCGGCCACGTCCGGGCTGATGGCGTGCATCTTGGTCTTGATGCTGGCGATCAGTACGTCGCCTACTTCACCATTGACGCCGTCCAGCGTCCAGAGGCGGATCGCGTCGTCTTCATGCAGCGTGGTACCTGCCGTCTCAAAAGCAGGCGCCTTGGCGCCGAGCACGTCTTCGGGGAAGAACTGGCGCTCATAGACCGGCAGCTTGCGGCGCGGGATGAATTTTTGGGCCGAGGCGCTCCACGAGCCTTCGGCCGTGTGCACGCCACCGGCGTCGGCCACCGGGCCCTTGAACACCCAATCCGGCAGCGGCGCTTTGGACAGCGCCTTGCCGGCGTCAATGTCTTCCTGGATCCAGGTGGCGACCTGCTTCCAGCCGGCCTGTTGCCACAACTCGAAGGGGCCTTGCTTGGAACCAAAACCCCAGCGCATGGCGAAGTCGATGTCGCGCGCGGTTTCGGCAATGGTTTCAAGGTGCACGGCAGCGTAGTGGAACTGGTCGCGCAGGATGGCCCAGAGGAAACGCGCTTCCGCGCCTTCGGCTTCGCGCAAGAGTTTGAGGCGCTCGCCCGCAGGTTTTTTCAGCATGCGGCCGACGACTTCATTGGCCTTGGCGCCGGCGGGCACGTATTCCATGCTCTCGGGGTCCAGGCGCAGGATGTCGCGGCCCTGTTTTTTGTAGAAGCCGGCGCCGGTCTTCTGGCCCAGGCTTTTCGACTCGAGCAGCTTGGCCAGCACAGGCGGCGTGCCGTAGACGTCGGAGAACGGATCTTCCACCTTGCCGGGGCCAAGGTTGTCTTGCAGCGTCTTGATGACGTGGGCCATGGTGTCCAGGCCCACCACGTCGGCGGTGCGGAAGGTGCCGGAGCTCGCGCGGCCCAGCTTCTTGCCGGTCAGGTCGTCGACCACGTCGTAGCTGAGCTTGAAGGTCTCGGCTTCCTTGATGGTGGCCAGCATGCTGGCAATGCCCACGCGGTTGGCGATGAAGTTGGGCGTGTCGTGGGCACGGATCACGCCCTTTCCCAGCGCGCTGGTGACAAACGCTTCCAGGTCGTCCAGCACCTTGGGTTCGGTGGTCGGCGTGTTGATCAGCTCCACCAGCGTCATGTAGCGCGGCGGGTTGAAGAAGTGAATGCCGCAAAAGCGCGGCTTGATGGATTCAGGCAGCGCCTCGCTGAGCTTGGTGATCGACAGGCCCGAGGTGTTGCTGGCCACGATGGCGCCTTCGGCAATGAAGGGCGCGATCTTGTGGTACAGGTCGGTCTTCCAGTCCATGCGCTCGGCAATCGCCTCGATGATGAGGTCGCACTCCCTGAGCAGCTCCATGTTCTCTTCGTAGTTGGCCTGCTGGATCAGCGCCGCGTCTTCGGGCACACCCAGCGGCGCTGGCTTGAGCTTCTTGAGGCCTTCGACCGCCTTGATGACGATACCGTTCTTCGGGCCGTCCTTGGCCGCAAGGTCGAACAGTACCACCGGCACCTTGACGTTGACCAGATGGGCGGCAATCTGCGCGCCCATGACACCGGCACCGAGGACGGCGACTTTTTTGACTTGGAATCGGGACATGGTTAAGACCTGGTTGAGGGAATCTGGTTGAAAAATTCAAGCACGGCGCTCCAGTAGCGCTGTGGCTCGTCGCGCATGCCGTGGGTGTGGTCGGCGCGTTCGAGGATCAGGCGCTGGATGCGTTCAGGCCGTGAAGCAGCCTGCTGCAAGGCATCGCCGAAATGCACCGGCGTCCAGCGGTCGCCCCGGCTGTGGATCAGCAGCACGTCCACGTCGCGCATGTTGGCAAGGTGGTGTACGGGCCGCAGGCGCAACTCGCCTTGCGGGTTAATGCGCCGGCTGATGTTGAGCACGGCATGGGCAAAAGGATAAGCTTTCCAGAAATCGGGCAGCGAGGGCGCGCAAGCTTCAGCCACCACCTTGTCGTAAGGAAAATCCGCTTCGTCAATCGCACTCAGCGTGTTGATCGCGCCGAAAGACGCCGTCAGCGCATGCACCGGCAGCCCGGCAAAAGCGCCACGTGCCCAGGAGCCCACCGATATCACGTCACCGGGGTAATCGAAGTTGGTCGACGGGCTTTCACCAAAGCCGTTGAAGTCGAAAGCCACCACATGAAAGCCCGCATCGAGCAGCGCCTGGGCATGGCCGTGGCGCAGCCAAAAACCCTTGCAGGCAAAACCCATGGGATGGGCGCACACCACCACGCCGCGCGCCGGAAACGGCGTGCGCGCGACGATGGCCTCCAGCCGGCTCGTGCTGCGGCTCGCAATCTGTATCCGCTCCCAGCCTTCTTGCGGCACTTCCGCGGGCCAGCGCCAGGGTTTCATGAAGCGGCCGAAAAACGGCTTCTTGAGCAGGTGATGCCCCCACCAGCGGCGCGCGGCCGGCGGAGTGCTGCCACCGGCACCGAAAGGCAGTGACCGCAAGCGGGAAATCGCTTCACCCATGGCTTGCCCTGACTTTCTGCATGCTCATTGCACCCGAACCCAGGTTTGGGTGCGGCCAAAAGGCCCGATAGAGCCGCGGACTTCCATCTTCTTGCCGCCTTCAATCGGGGTCATCTTGAGCGAATAGCTCTTGCCGTTGTCCGGGTCGAGGATCTTGCCGCCTTCCCAGACGTCGCTGTCCGGCGATTTTTTGGCGCCACGAATGATTTCAAGGCCCAGCCGGGGCTTGTCCTTGCGGTCATCCGAGCATTCGGTGCAAACGTCGTCAGGTTTGACGCCGGGAGACAGGCGCTTTTCGACTTTGCCGTTGAGCACACCGCCGGCTTCAGCGATGCGGATTTCGACTTTGGGGTCGCCAGTTTTTTCGTCGAAGCCGCGCCACAAACCGACCGGCGTGTTCTGTGCCAGCGCCGGGATGGCAACCAGGCCCAGAACGATCATCAGCAATTTTCTTTTCATGGTGTCTCCCGTTGATCTGTGAAAAAAGCTCAGGCCAGCGCTTCGTCGGTCTCCATCAGCGACTTGCTGCCCGTGCGTGCCGTGCGCATCAGCGTCGCGGTTTCGGGGAAGAGCTTGGCGAAGTAAAAGCGCGCAGTTTGCAGCTTGGCCACATAGAACTTGTCGGTGTTGCCGACGGCGATTTCGCGCAGCGCGGTTTGCGCCATCAGGGCCCAGAAGTAGCCGAACACCAGGTGGCCGGCCACGCGCAGGTAGTCGACGGCGGCGGCGCCCACTTCGTCGGGGTTCTGGAAGCCCTTGAAGCCCAGCTCGGTGGTGAACTTGGTCATCTGGTCAGCCAGGTAAGCCAGCGGGTTGATGAACTCGGCCATCTTCTCGTTGACGCCTTCTTCGGCAATGAGCGCACCAATCACCTTGCCGAATTTCTTCAGCGTCGCGCCGTTGTTGCCCAGCACCTTGCGGCCCAGCAGGTCCAGCGACTGGACGGTGTTGGTGCCTTCGTAAATCATGTTGATGCGGTTGTCGCGCACAAACTGTTCCATGCCCCACTCTTTGATGAAGCCGTGACCGCCGAAGACCTGCATGCAGGCGTTGGTGGAGATGTGGCCGTTGTCGGTCAGGAAGGCCTTGACGATGGGCGTGAGCAGTGCGACGATTTCGCCGGAATCCTTGCGCACTTTTTCGTCGGGGTGGTGCAGTTCCTTGTCGAGCAGCAGCGTGCAGTAAATCGCCAGCGCGCGGCCGCCCTCGGCATAGGCCTTGGCCGTCAGCAGCATCTTGCGCACGTCAGGGTGCACGATGATCGGGTCGGCCGGTTTGTCTTTGGCTTTGACGCCGGACAGTGAACGCATCTGGATGCGGTCTTTGGCGTAAGCCAGTGCATTCTGGAAGGCTACTTCGGTCAGGCCCAGCGACTGGTTGCCCACGCCCAGGCGGGCGGCGTTCATCATGACGAACATCGCGGCCAGGCCCTTGTTGGGCGCGCCCACCATGGTGCCGACAGCGTCTTCGAGCACCATCTGCGCGGTGGCGTTGCCGTGGATGCCCATCTTGTGCTCCAGGCCGCCACAGTAAATGCCATTGCGCGAACCAAGAGCGCCATCTTTGCCGATGTTGAACTTGGGCACGGCGAAGAGACTGATGCCTTTGCTGCCCTGGGGTGCGTCAGGCAGGCGGGCCAGCACCAGGTGCACGATGTTGGCGGCCATGTCGTGTTCACCGGCACTGATGAAGATCTTGTTGCCGGTGAGGCGGTAGGTGCCGTCAGGCTGCGGCTCGGCCTTGGTGCGCAACAGGCCCAGGTCGGTGCCGCAATGCGGCTCGGTCAGGCACATGGTGCCTGTCCATTCGCCGCTGGTGAGCTTGGGCAGGTAGAGTTTTTTCTGCTCGTCAGTGCCGTGGGCATGCAGGGCTTCATACGCGCCGTGCGACAGGCCGGGGTACATGGTCCAGGCCTGGTTGGCCGAGTTGAGCATTTCGTAGAGGCACTGGTTCAGCACAAACGGCAGGCCTTGGCCGCCATATTCCGGGTCGCAGCTCAGCGCGGCCCAGCCGCCTTCGACGTACTGCGCGTAGGCTTCCTTGAAGCCCTTGGGCGGCGTGACTTCGTGCGTGGTCTTGTCGAGCTTGCAGCCCTCTTCGTCGCCGCTGATGTTCAGCGGAAAGGTCACCTCGGCGGCGAATTTGCCGGCTTCTTCGAGTACCGCGTTGATGGTGTCGACGTCGACGTCCGCGTGCTTGGGAATGGCCTTGAATTCATCGGTGACCTTGAGCACCTCGTGCATGACGAATTGCATGTCGCGCAGGGGCGGGCTGTACTGGGGCATGGTGGATTCCTTTTGCTTAAACTGGTTTGGAAGGGGAAGCCTTGCCGGAAGCTTTCTTCGGCAAGGTGGAAAGGGGGGCGTCGCTGCCATAGCGCGCCAGAATGTTGGCAAAGCCGGTATTGGCGCGGTCCATGGAACCCGGTGTCTTGAGAAAGCGGGCTTCGTAATGCAGCGCCAGGATCAGGCCGTGGATTTCAAACGCCATCTGGTGCTCGTCAGCGTCAGCATGCAGGTGACCGGCCTCTTTGGCCTGCACCACGGCGCGGTACATGGCCGCCAGCCAGGTGCGCACCGAACCCGCCAGCGCGTCGCGCACCGGTCCGGGCCTGTCGTCAAATTCAACGGCGCCGCTGATGTACAGGCAGCCCGAATCGATTTCAAGCGAGGTGCGTTTCATCCAGTTATGAAACAGCGCCGCCAGACGAGGCAAGCCGCGCGGCTGCTGCAGGGCAGGGAAGAAAACCTCTTCTTCAAAGCGCACGTGGTATTCACGGATGACGGAGATCTGCAGCTCTTCGCGCGAGCCAAAATGGGCGAACACGCCCGACTTGCTCATGCGCATGACCTCAGCCAGCGCGCCTATGCTCAGGCCTTCCAGCCCGATCTGTGTGGCCAGGCCCAGGGCGGCGTCCACAATGGCGGCCTTGGTCTGCTGGCCTTTTTGCTGGCTTTTGGCCACGGCGCTGCCCGTTGCCGGGGCGCGGGAGGCTTTAGCGGGAAGTTCTGTGATGGCCATGAGGTGCTACAAAATAAAACGAACGGTCGTTCTATTTTGCAACACTTTGATGACCATCAGCAAGCAGGGGTTGTTTAGCCCCTGCTTATAGGGACCCAGTTCTAACGCCAGGGAGGGTAACTACCTAGCCCTTCAGTGACGTAACCCAATGAAGGTATTTCACCAGTGGGGGCCGCGGGTCCGGCTTCGCCGGCCCCAGGCACCGCCCCCTGGAAGGGGGGAGCAGGCTACACGAAGTGAGCCTGAACGGGGGTTACTTTTTATACGCCACCACCACCTGGTGCTGCTCACCCAGGCCTTCGATGCCCAGGGAGATTTTGTCGCCCTTCTTCAGGTACACAGGCGGCTTCATGCCCAGGCCCACGCCGGGCGGTGTGCCTGTGGTGATGACGTCGCCGGGCTCCAGCGTCATGAACTGGCTGACGTAGCTGACGATCTTGGCGACGCTGAAGATCATGGTCTTGGTGTTGCCTTTTTGAACGCGCTTGCCGTTCACCTCCAGCCACAGGCCCAGTTTTTGCGGGTTGGGCACTTCGTCACGCGTGACCAGCCAGGGGCCGAGCGGGCCGAAGGTGTCGCAACCTTTGCCCTTGTCCCAGGTGCCGCCGCGCTCAATCTGGAACTCGCGCTCGCTCACGTCGTTGATGGTGCAGTAGCCGGCCACGTAGTCGAGCGCCTCCTTTTGCGACACGTAACGCGCGGTCTTGCCGATGATCACGCCAAGCTCGACTTCCCAGTCGGTCTTGACCGAGCCCTTGGGCAGCATGATGGGATCGTTCGGGCCCTGGATGCAGCTGGTGGCCTTCATGAAAACCACCGGCTCGGCGGGAATCGGCAAGCCCGATTCGGCCGCATGGTCGGCGTAGTTCAGGCCGATGGCGATGAACTTGGGCACGCCATTGACCGGGCTGCCGTAGCGCGGCGAGCCTTTGACCAGCGGCAGCTTGTCGGCCTTGAGCTTGCGCAGTTTGGCAATCGCCGCATCGCCAAGCTGATCCGGGCCGATGTCCTTGATGACAGCGCTCAGGTCGCGCAGCTTGCCATTGGCATCAATAAGGCCGGGCTTTTCCTTGCCGGGGTTGCCATAGCGAACGAGTTTCATGGTTTTTCCTTCTGGTTAATGATTCAGTATGTAGAACGTCCGCCCGACAGATCGAAAACGGCGCCGGTTGAGAACGAGCAATCTTCAGTGCACAGCCAGCCAACCATGGCGGCTACCTCATCAGGCGTTCCGAAGCGGCCCATGGGGATTTTAGAAAGCATGAACTGTATGAACTCGGGCGTCATCTGCTCAAAAATCGGCGTTTTCACCGCGGCCGGTGTGATGCAATTGACGCGTACACCGGTATCGGCGAGTTCCTTGCCGAGGGATTTTGTCAGGGCGATCACCGCGGCCTTGCTCGCGCTGTAGGCGCTGGCATTCGGGTTGCCCTCCTTGCCGGCCACCGAGGCAATATTGACGATGCGGCCATAGTTGCGCGCACGCATGTGCGGCACGAGTTCACGGCAGCAGAAGAACAGGCCGTTGAGGTTGACCTGCTGCACCTGCATCCATTGCTCGGGCGGGTAGTCCCACAGCTTGACGTTGGGGCCGGTGATGCCGGCCGAGTTGACAAGCGCATCGATGGCCGGGTTATGCGCAACGGTTTGCTGGACCGCGTCCACCACGCTGGCATGGCTGGCCACATCGACGGCCACGGTATGCACCCCGGCGCCCAGCGCGCCCCTGGCCGCGGCCAGTGCCTCGGGGTTGATGTCCCACAGCGTCACCGTGCCGCCCGACGCCAGCATGCGCTGAGCCACGGCAAAACCCAGGCCGACCGCACCACCGGTGATGACCGCATGGCGCCCTTTCAGGTCCAGCTGGTTCATATGGTGATGCCGCCGTCCACGTTGTAGGCCTGGCCGGTCACGAAAGCAGCCTCGTCGCTGGCCAGAAAGACCACCAGCGGCGCAATTTCATGTGCCTGGGCCAGGCGCCCGAGCGGCTGGCGTGCGATGAAGGCCTTGCGGGCCGCCACGGGATCCTCGTTGGCATTGATACGGTCCTGCAGCGAAGGCGTGTCTACCGTACCAGGGCAAATTGCATTGCAGCGCACGCCATCGGCCACAAAGTCGGCCGCGACGCTTTTGGTGAGGCCAATCACGGCCGCCTTGGTGGTGCCATACACAAACCGGTTGGGCAGGCCTTTGATGCTGCTGCAGACGCTGGCCATGTTGACAATGCTGCCGCCCTTTTTTGCCTGCATGCCGGGCAGCACGGCCTGGATCATCCAGAACTGGGCCCGCACGTTGAGGTTGAAGGCGAACTCAAGGTCGGCATCGGTGGCCTGCAGGGCTGTGCCCCCGTGGACAAAACCGGCGCAGTTAAAAAGAATGTCCATGGGCGGCAGGCCACCTACCAGTTTCTGGATCGCCGCCTTGTCCAGCACGTCCAGGGGCAGCGCCGTGATGTTGGCCGCCCCTTTGTAGCTTTCCAGCAGCTCGGGCTTCAGGTCGGTGGCCCAGACCTGCGCGCCTTCGGCCGCCAGCGCCAGCGCAGTGGCATGGCCGATTCCCTGGCCGGCTGCGGTCACCAGCGCTTTTTTTCCTTCAAGTCTCATCTTCACTCCTACAGGGTTTTGCCGGATGTTGTCCCGGGGGTTTCATGGGATTATCAATTGGTCTTACCACTTGTCCAATTCTGGCTAACCCTTAAAGCCCCCACCTTTTCATCCTTTTCCCCCATGCCCCTGCAAACTGTCGAACCGCAACGCCTTTACCGCCAGATCGCCGAGCAGTTGCGCACGCTGATCTCGGCCGGCGAATGGGCCGTGGGCGCACGTCTCCCCGCCGAGCGCGACCTGGCACGGCAGTTGGGCGTGAGCCGGCCTTCGGTGCGCGAAGCGCTGATCGCGATGGAGGTCGAAGGCTGGGTCGAAGTACGCACCGGCTCGGGTGTCTATGTTCTGGACCGAAGCAAGCCCGCCAGCCACGACGGCAATGGAAGTGGCCGGGCCGCGCAGATCTCGCCGGACGAATGGGGTCCTCTTGAATTGATACGCGCCCGCCGCGTGGTGGAAGGCGAAGTCGCCGCCATGGCCGCGACCCAGGCCAAGCGCAAACACATAGACGCGATGGACAAGGCCATCGCCAGCATGCAGTTTGACGCTGACCGCGGCGTGCTGCCGCTGGAAGGCGACCGCGCTTTTCATACCGCCGTCGTCGAGTCTTGCGGCAACGTGGTGCTGATTGAAACCATCCAGCGCTTCTGGGACTCGCGCCGCGGCCCGTTGTTCGAGCGGCTGGGCGGGCATTTTGAAACCGTTGAATCGTGGCGCTCGGCGATTGCCGAGCATCAGGCCATTTTTGATGCGGTGCGCAACCATGAACCGGATGCCGCGCGTGCAGCCATGCATGCACACATGGACCAGTCGCACAAGCGTTTCAGCGTGAGCTGGAGCCGGACCAAAAACCAGGAGGTGCAGAAGAAATGACTCGTCACGATTTCTTTCAGCACCCACCTCACCCCGGATTTCCCTTCCAACTAAAAACGAAAGCGAGACAAGCATGAAGTTTCTGACACCGCGCAAATTGCTGGCGACAGCCCTCCTGGCGCTCACCAGCCTCTGCGGCAACAGCTGGGCGCAGGCCTACCCGAACAAGCCCATTGAAGTGATGGTGGCCTTCCAGCCTGGCGGCGGCACGGACTCGCTGGCGCGCGCCTATGCCGAAGCCGCCAAAAAATACACCACGCAATCGCTGGTGGTCTACAACAAACCCGGCGCCAGCGGCGCTATTGGCCTGGCCGACGTGGTCAACGCCAAGCCCGACGGCTACAAGATTGCCATGCTGTTTGTGGAGGTAACCATCCTGCCGCACATGGGCATCACCAAGATCACGCAGGACGACTTCATCCCGATTGCCCGCCTGAATGCCGACCCGGCTGCCATCACCGTGAAAGCGGACTCGCCCTACAACACGATTGAAGAGTTCCTCGCCGCCGCCAAAAAGACCGGCAGCGACGTGAAGGTCGGCAACGCCGGCAATGGCTCGATCTGGCACCTGGCGGCCGCCTCGCTGGAAGAAAAAACCGGCGCCAGGTTCAACCACATCCCCTACCAGGGCGCCGGCCCCGCCGTGCTGGCCCTGCTGGGTGGTCATGTGGACGCGGTAGGTGTGAGCCCGGCTGAGGTTGCCGTGCATGTGGCGGCCGGCAAGCTGAAGATTTTGGGTGTGATGGCCGACCAGCGCGTCAAGGGTTTTGAGAACGTGCCCACCCTCAAGGAACGCAACATCGACCTGTCCATCGGCACCTGGCGCGGCCTGGGCGTGGCCAAAGGCACACCGCCTGAAGTCGTGGAAACCATCCGGACTTTCAGCAAGAAGGCGGCCGAAGAGCCCATCATGCGCGAAGTGATGGACAAGCTGAACCTGGGCTACGCCTATGCCGACGGCCCCGCCTTCAAGGCGCAAATGGTGCGCGACAACGACAACTTCAAACAACTCGTGACCAAGCTCAACCTGAAGAACTGAGCAATGAGCCTGTTCAATGTCTAAACGAGGCCGCGCAAGCACCTTCTCGGGATGGGATGCAAGGCGCGGTGCGACGCCCATAGCCCGGCTATGGGCTAGCGCCGCAACGACGCAGACCGCCCGAGAAGGCATTTGCCCAACGCGGCCTCGTTTAGACATTGAACGGGCTCTTAGACCCCAGGCTTCACGACGGTGCGCGCTGGCGCGCATCGTCGATTTCCTTTCTGCCAGCAACCACCCTTCGAGGAGACAACATGAACGCATTCAATACAAAAAGATTCGCTATCAAAACCATAGCTGCTTGCGCCCTACTGGCAGGCACTGTGGGCTTTTCCGGCATCGCATCGGCGCAGACCAAGCTGAAATGGGCGCACGTCTACGAAACCTCCGAGGCCTACCACAAGTGGTCGGTCTGGGCAGCCGACGAAATCAAGAAACGCACCAGCGGCCGCTACGAGATTCAGGTGTTCCCGGCTTCCACGCTGGGCAAGGAAAGCGACATCAACCAGGGCCTGCAGCTGGGCACCGTCGACATCATCATCTCGGGCGCATCGTTTGCGGCCCGAAGCTTTCCGCGGATCGGCGTGGCCTACTACCCCTACACCTTCCGCGACCCGGAGCACCTGCTGAAATACGCGAAGAGCGATGTCTTCAAGGAACTGACCGAAGGCTACAAACAGAAGACCGGCGTGCAAACCGTCGCCGTCACCTACTACGGCGCGCGCCACTCCACCAGCAACAAGCCCTTCAAGACCTGTGAAGAGATGAAGGGCCTGAAAATGCGGGTGCCCGACGTGCCGGCCTACATGGCCCTGCCTCGCGCCTGCGGCGCCAACCCGACGCCGATCGCCTTTGCCGAGGTTTACCTGGCGCTGCAAAACGGCACGGTCGATGCACAGGAGAACCCGCTGCCCACCATCGAGGCCAAGAAGTTCTATGAGGTCCAGAAGAACATCATCCTGACCGGCCACATCCTCGATTCGCTGGTCACGCAGATCGGCCCCCACGTCTGGACCAAGCTCAGCGATGCCGACAAGAAAGTCTTCACGGATGTGATGCAGGAAGCGGCCGCCAAAGCCACGGCCGACATCCAGAAGCGGGAAGGCGAGCTGGTGGATGAGTTCAAGAAAAAAGGCATCAACCTGATCACGGTCAACAAGGACGAGTTCCGCGATCACATCGTCAAGGCCGTGGACATGGCGTCAATGGGCTACGACAAGAAGGATTGGGACCGCATCCAGGCCATCAAGTAAGTCTTGCCCATCCGGCCAAGGCTTCCCGCCCTTTCCTCCGTCGGAGGGAAGGGCCTCATTACCCACTACTCCACCATCATGACTTCCATTCCCGACATTGACGCCTTGCCCAAGGTCATGGGCGACGACGGCGAGTTCCACGCCACGGATGAAGCAGTTGACCTGTCCGGCACGCCCGTTGAAGCCTGGGCGGCGCTGTTTTTCTTCTGGGCACTGGGCCTGACGGTTTTCTACCAGTTCTTCACGCGTTATGTAATGAACGATTCCGCCGCCTGGACGGAAGAAATCGCACGCTACCTGCTGATTGCCACGGTATTCGTCGGCGCCGCCATCGGCGTGGCCAAGAACAACCATATCCAGGTCGACTTCTTCTACCGCTTCATGCCCACCTGGCTGGCCCGGGCCATGGCCCTGCTGACCGATGTGCTGCGCATCGCCTTCCTGGGCGCCATGGTCGTGCTGACCTGGCAAATGATGGACAAGATGGGCAACTACAAGATGACCATCATCGACCTGCCGATGAACCTTGTGTACGGCGTCTGCCTGGTGGGGTTTGCGGCCATGGCCGTGCGCTCGATCTGGGTCATGCGCATCCACCTGCAGCGCGGCTACAGCGTGCTGGAACGCCCTGAATCCACGATGGAGGACCGCTGAATGTTGAAGGTTATTTTTCTCTTCCTGATGAGCGGTGGCCTGCCGGTGGCCATGGCCATGGCCGGGGCGTCGCTGGTCTACATCCTGTTCACCAACAGCTCGCCGCCCTTTGTGGTGGTTCACCGCATGGTCAGCGGCATCGACAGCTTTCCGCTGCTGGCCGTGCCGTTCTTCATCCTGGCCGGCAACCTGATGAACAACGCAGGTATCACCAACCGCATCTACAACTACGCACTGGCGCTGGTCGGCTGGATGAAGGGCGGGCTGGGCCACGTCAACGTCGTCGGCTCAGTGGTGTTTGCCGGCATGAGCGGCACCGCCATTGCCGACGCCGCCGGCCTCGGCACCATCGAGATCAAGGCCATGAAGGACCACGGCTACAGCACCGAGTTTGCCGTGGGCGTGACGGCGGCCTCGGCCACGCTGGGCCCCATCATTCCGCCCAGCCTGCCCTTTGTGATCTACGGCATGATGGCCAATGTCAGCGTCGGCGCGCTATTCCTGGCGGGCATCCTGCCGGGGGTCATGATGGCCATCCTGATGATGCTGACAGTGGCCTACTTCGCACACAAGAACGGCTGGGGCGCCGATGTTCCCTTCGCATGGAGCCGCCTGAACAAGGCGCTGGTGGAGACCGCCGTGGTCGTCGGCTGGCCGCTGCTGCTGTGGCTGCTGATCGGCAAACTGAACTTTCCGCCGCAGATCACGGTGGCCGTCGCACTGGCGGCATTGTTTGCGGCCGACAAGGCCTTCAATTTTCAGGCCGTGTTGCCCATCATGACGCCCGTGCTGCTGATAGGTGGCATGACCACCGGCATCTTCACCCCCACGGAAGGCGCGATTGCCGCCTGCGTCTGGGCGCTGATCCTCGGGTTTGCCTGGTACCGCACGCTGACCTTCAAGAGCTTTGTGAAGGTCTGCCTTGATACGGTCGAGACCACCTCCACCGTGCTGTTCATTGTGGCCGCGGCATCGATCTTCGGCTGGATGCTCACCGCCACCGGCGTGACCACCGACATTGCCAAATGGGTGCTGGACTTCACCAAGGAGGCCTGGGTCTTCCTGCTGCTGGCCAATTTGCTGATGCTGTTTGTGGGCTGCTTCCTGGAGCCGACCGCAGCCATCACGATTCTGGTGCCAATCCTGGTGCCGATTGCCACGCAGCTGGGTGTGGACCCGATCCACTTCGGGCTGGTGATGGTGCTCAATTTGATGATCGGCCTGCTGCATCCGCCCATGGGCATGGTGCTGTTTGTGCTGGCCCGCGTGGCCAAACTTTCCGTGGAACGGACCACCATCGCCATCCTGCCCTGGCTGTTCCCGCTGCTGGGCAGCCTGGTCATCATCACCTATTTCCCCAAATTGGTACTCTGGTTGCCGAAGATGTTTTACTGAAAGTGAAACAATCACCCTGAGACGCCTTCGAGGGGGCACCAACTGCGGCCCGGCGAAGCCGGTTCCGCGATGGCCCCCCGATAAACACAGAAGTATTAAATGGCTTTCGTAACAGAACTGATTTCTGTAGAGGATCAACAACTAATTGGGCACGATCAGATGCGAGACCCGATTGGGCGTCCCCTGCGGCCATATAAGTGGACCATTGATCGCGGTCGAGAGATGTTTTTTCTGCAGACTTATCGCGGTGGCGAAGATACTCATCATTTGATGTGGTTCATCTTCGGTGTGAAGGGGGTCAGGTTGTCACTACAACTTAGCTGTAAAACCCACATCAAAGATGGGAAAGAGTTTTACCCTTGGGAATTAGCCCACCCTG
Organism: Polaromonas sp. P2_G11; assembly: GCF_056403595.1. Taxonomy (NCBI): domain Bacteria; kingdom Pseudomonadati; phylum Pseudomonadota; class Betaproteobacteria; order Burkholderiales; family Comamonadaceae; genus Polaromonas; species Polaromonas sp. P2_G11. The sequence goes on from NZ_JBFUFE010000001.1 coordinate 838,204, forward strand.
TTGATTTCCCGAATGACCTTCAAATGTCCCGTGAAAAAGTGATTGAGGCTATCAAAGAAGCCATAGCCTCCTTCACTAACTGGGGGTCTCCAATTAACCAAGTGACGTTCAGCTTCTAACTTCAAACCAATGACACCGTTTATTCGCCTTCACCCCTCCGATGATGTCCTGATTGCCCGAGCCCAGCTGGTGGGCGGCACCGAGGTCGAAAACATCACCGTACGCGGCCTGATTCCTGCCGGCCACAAGATCGCCACGCGCGCGCTGGCCCTGGGTGAGCCCGTGCGGCGCTACAACCAGATCATCGGTTTTGCCAGCAAACCCATCGCGCCCGGCGAGCACGTGCACACGCACAACCTCAACATGGGCCCCGACAAGGGCGACTTTACGCGCGACTACGCATTCGGCGCCGACGTGAAGCCGGCACCAGCCAGGCGCGAGGCGACTTTCATGGGCATCAAGCGGCCGGACGGCCGTGTCGCCACCCGCAATTACATCGGGATTCTCTCGAGCGTCAACTGCTCAGCCACCGCCGCGCGGGCGATTGCCGACCATTTCTCGCGGCAGAACAACCCTGCAGCGCTGAAAGACTTTCCCAACGTCGACGGCGTGGTGGCGTTGACGCATGGCACCGGCTGCGGCATGGACAGCGACGGCCTGGGCCTGCAGATCCTGCAACGCACGCTGACAGGTTACGCCACGCACCCCAACTTCGCGGGCGTGCTGGTGGTGGGCCTGGGCTGCGAGTCAAACCAGATCAATGCCTGGCTGGCCCACGGCAGCCTGCGCGAAGGTGAAACCCTGCGCGTCTTCAGCATCCAGGACACGGGCGGCACGGCCAAGACGGTGGCCAAGGGCATCGCCATGATCAAGGAAATGCTGCCGCAGGCCAATGCCGTCAAGCGCGAACCGTGCAGCGCCGCGCACATCACCATCGGCCTGCAGTGCGGCGGCTCCGACGGCTATTCGGGCATCAGCGCCAACCCGGCGCTCGGCGCGGCGGTGGACTTGCTGGTGGCCCATGGCGGCACAGCCATCCTCAGCGAAACGCCCGAAATTTACGGCGCCGAACATTTGCTCACGCGGCGCGCCGTTCGCCCCGACATCGCCGAAAAGCTGATCTCGCGCATCAAGTGGTGGGAGCACTACACCCAGATCAACGAGGGGGAGATGAACAACAACCCGTCGCCCGGCAACAAGGCCGGCGGCCTGACCACCATCCTGGAAAAGTCGCTGGGTGCGGTGGCCAAGGGCGGCACCTCCAACCTGGAGGCTGTCTATGAATACGCCGAACCCGTGAAGGACCACGGCTTTGTCTACATGGACACGCCGGGCTACGACCCGGTCAGCGCCACCGGCCAGGTGGCTGGCGGCGCCAACATCATCTGCTTTACCACCGGCCGCGGTTCGGCTTACGGCTGCGCGCCCTCGCCTTCGCTCAAGCTCGCCACCAATTCGGCGCTGTGGCATCGGCAGGAAGAGGACATGGACATCAACTGCGGCGAGATTATCGACAGCGGCGTGACGGTGCAGGAGATGGGACAGCGCATTTTCGAGATGGTGCTGGCCACCGCATCGGGCGAACCGAGCAAGAGCGAAAAGCACGGCTACGGGCAAAACGAATTTGTGCCCTGGCAAGTCGGCGCGGTGATGTAAGGGCTTTTCACATGCAAAAAGTGCTTCAAGCCCAATATCTACGGGCGCAAGCAGCTACTATTTTTATAGCAGCCGGCAGCACGGCCGCCGAAGCGGAAAAAATCGCCGCCAACCTGGTCATGGCCAACCTGAGCGGCCATGACTCGCACGGCATCGGCATGCTTCCGCGCTACGTCGATGCCGTACTCGAAGGTGGCCTGACGCCCAACGCCCAGGTCAAAACCCTGCTCGATACCGGCTCGCTGCTCAGCCTGAACGGCCAGCGCGGTTACGGCCAGTCGATCGGCGAGCAGGCGATGGCGCTCGGCATGGTACGTGCCAAAACCCATGGCAGCTGCATCATGGCGCTGGCCGAGTCCCACCATCTGGGGCGCATCGGCCATTTCGCCGAGATGGCCGTGGCCCAGGGGCTGGTGTCGCTGCACTTCGTGAACGTGATGACGCGGCCGGTCGTCGCTGCCTGGGGCGGCGCGGACGGACGCTACGGCACCAATCCCTGCTGTATTGGCATACCGCTGAAGGACCAGCCGCCCTTCATTCTCGATTTCGCGACCAGCCGCGTGGCCCAAGGCAAGATGCGCGTGGCGCACAACCAGGGCAAATCCGTCCAGCCGGGCCTGCTGATCGACGAACACGGCCAGCCCACCACCAACCCCGGCGTGGTGGTGGTGCCGCAGCCGAACGGTTTTTTTGGCGCGCTCATGCCGTTCGGCGAGCACAAGGGCTACGGCCTGGCGGTGGCGTGCGAGCTGCTGGGCGGCGCGCTTACTGGCGGCGGCACCTGGCACCACCCCACAAGCAGCGCACGTGCGGTCTACAACAGCATGCTCACGATCCTGATTGACCCGGGCAAGCTGGGCACCCAATCGGCCCTGGAAATGGAAGCGCTGGCTTTCGTCGAATGGCTGCGCAAAAGCCCGCCGGCCGACGGTGTGGACGCCGTGCAGATTGCCGGTGAACCGGAACGCCGCGCGCGGCTTGAACGCGAACAGGGTGGCATTGAAATGGACGGCGAAACCTGGCGCGAAATCGTCGCAGCCGGCCAGAAGGTCGGCGTAAATGTGCCGGATTGAACGCTGGACGCTATCAAATCAGTAGCTGCTCGCGCAGTCTCTATAAGGTCCAGCGGCCAAAATGATCCTCAATTTCACCGAAAAACCATGACGCCACCGATTCAAGACCAGGTTGCGCTTGTCACTGGCGCCAACGCCGGCATGGGCCTGGCCACGGCGCGTGCCCTGCTGGCCGCCGGCTACAAAGTAGCGGCCACTGACCTCGGCACCGAACGTGTGGCCGCCGAGCTTGCCGCGTATGGTGACCGTTTGGCCTGCTTCACCATGGACGTGAGCGAGCAGGCCCAGGTGCACGCCGCCTGCGACGCCATTGAAGCGCATTTTGGCCGCATCGACGTCTGCGTCAACAACGCCGGCTTCCTGCAATACGCCAACTGCGAACAGACCACGCCGGAGCTCTGGCACAAGACCCTGCGCATCAACCTCGACGGTGTCTTCTACGTCAGCCAGCGTGTGGCGCCCGGGATGAAGGCACGTGGTTTTGGCCGCATCGTGAACGTATCGTCCTATGGCGCCAAAACCGGGGGGCTGTCGCCGCTGCCAGCCTATGCTGCCAGCAAGGGCGGCGTAATCTCGCTGACCTTCAGCTTTGCCCGCGAATACGCCGCGTTCGGCGTGACCTGCAACGCGCTCGCCCCGACCTTTGTGAAGACCCAGATGCTGACCGGGCAGGTCAGTGCCGAGCGGCAAGCCGAGCTGCGCCAGAAGATACCGGTGGGCCGCTTCTGCGAGCTCGAAGAGTTCGCCCACTGCGTGCTGTTCCTGGCCCACCCGATGAGCGGCTTCATCACCGGCGAGGTGCTGGACCTCAACGGCGGCCTGCAGTTTGACTGAGCGCGCGATGCTGAACACCCGCGCTTTGCCGGAAATCGCCACGCGAGGCATCGGCGTCCCCACTTACTCACGCCGCGGCACTGTGGGCGTAGTGCACCTGGGCCTGGGCGCTTTTCACCGTGCGCACCAGGCACTGGTATTCGATTCCCTGCTGCAGCGTGGTGATGCGCGCTGGGGTGTGCTGGGCGTCGCCATGCGCAGCACCGGGCTGGCCGACGCCATGGCCGCGCAGGACGGCCTGTATGCCGTGCAGGTTGCCAGCAGCACCGGCGTGCAGTGGCAGGTCGGCGGCGCCATCTGGCAAACCTGCGTGGCCGCCCGCGAGCCGGCGCAGGTGGTGCAGGCGCTGGCCGCGCCGTCTACCCGCTGGGTCACGTTGACGGTCACTGAAAAAGGCTACGCCCCGGAACTGGCCCAACTGCTGGTGCAGGGCCTGGCAGCCCGCCATACGGCGGGGCTGCCGGGGTTGACGCTGGCTTCCTGCGACAACCTGGCAAACAACGGCCGCAAGTTGCAGGCTTTGTGCGTCGATGCCGCACAAAAGGAAAATCCGGCGCTGGCGCAGTGGATCGGCACCGCCTGCGCCTTCCCGAACAGCATGGTGGACCGCATCGTGCCGGCCGCAACCGGCGAGCGCCTGGCCGCTGCCGGGCAGGCGCTCGGCGTGGCTGACCAGGCCGCACTGGGCACCGAAGCTTTCTGGGAATGGGTGATTGAACGCCGCTTTGCCGCCCCTGCGGACGGCGACGTGCTGGCGGCTGCCGGCGTCACGGTGGTGGATGATGTGGCGCCGTTTGAGGAAGCCAAATTGCGCATGCTCAACGGCAGCCACACGGCCATGGCCTGCATGGGCGCGGTAGCGGGCTGGCCTGTCGTCAGCGACTGCATCGCGCGGCCTGCAGTGCATCGCTTCATCCACGGCCTGATGACGCAGGAGATCGGCCCGCAGCTCAACCGCCCGGACTGGCCCGCCTACCGCGACGCGCTGCTGGCACGTTTTGCCAACCCCGAGCTGCAGCACAAGGTGCACCAGATCGCCACTGACAGTTCGCAGAAGATCCCGCAGCGCTGGGTGCCTTCGGTGGTCGATGCCCTGCATGCGGGCCAGCCCGTGGAACGGCTGGCTTTTGCAGGAGCAGCCTGGATGCGCTACCTGCGCGGCAGCGACGAGCAGGGGCAGCCCTACGCCATGAGCGACCCGATGGCCGAAACGCTGAAAGCCCTCGCGCTCGCCCATAGCGGTGACGCTGCAGCGACAGTGCAAGCCCTGGGTACGCTGCCGGCCATCTGGGGCGAGGCCCTGCCGCAGCAAGCGCGCTGGCTGGCCCGCATGACCCACTGGCTGGCCCAGATCAACCAGCGCGGCATGCTGGCCGCCCTGGACCAGCTTCACTCCCACCCCATCCGAACACCATGAAAATCACCAACGCCCGCGTCATCGTCTGCAGCCCCGGCCGCAATTTCGTCACCCTGAAAATAGAAACCGACGAAGGCCTGACCGGCATCGGCGACGCCACGCTCAACGGGCGCGAGCTGTCTGTCGTGAGCTACCTGACCGAGCATGTCATCCCCTGCCTGATCGGACGCGATGCGCACCAGATCGAGGACATCTGGCAGTACCTGTACAAGGGCGCTTACTGGCGGCGCGGCCCGGTCACCATGAGCGCGATCGCCGCAGTCGACACCGCCCTCTGGGACATCAAGGCCAAGGCCGCCAACATGCCGCTGTACCAGCTGCTGGGCGGAAAGAGCCGCACCGGCGTGATGGTCTACGGGCATGCCAATGGGAAAGACATTGCGCAGACCGTGGAAGAGGTGTTGCGCTACAAGGAGATGGGCTATCAGGCCATACGCGCGCAGAGCGGTGTGCCGGGCCTGGACAAGGTGTATGGCGTCGGCAAGGGCACGCTGTTTTACGAACCGGCTGATGCGGACCTGCCCAGCGAACACGACTGGAGCAGCGAAAAATACCTGCTGCACACCCCGAAGCTGTTCGACGCGGTGCGTACCGCCGTCGGGCCGGACATTCATTTGCTGCACGATGTGCATCACCGCCTGACACCGATCGAGGCGGGCCGGCTGGGCAAATCACTGGAGCCCTATCACCTGTTCTGGATCGAGGACGCGACGCCGGCCGAAAACCAGGAGGCTTTTCGCCTGATCCGCCAGCACACGACTACACCGCTGGCCGTAGGCGAGATTTTCAACACCATCTGGGACTGCAAGGACTTGATCCAGAACCAGCTGATCGACTACATCCGCGCGACGGTGGTGCATGCCGGCGGCATCACCCACCTGCGGCGCATTGCCGACTTTGCGGCGATGTACCAGGTACGCACGGGCTGCCACGGCGCGACCGATTTGTCACCGGTCTGCATGGGCGCAGCGCTGCACTTCGACACCTGGGTGCCCAATTTCGGCGTGCAGGAATACATGCGCCACACCGAGCAGACCGATGAGGTGTTTCCGCACAGCTATCGTTTTGACAAGGGCTTTATGCACTGCGGTGAAACGCCGGGGCATGGCGTGGAGATCGACGAGAAGCTCGCCGCGAAATACCCGTACCAGCGCGCCTACCTGCCGGTGAACCGCCTGCAGCACGACGGGACCCTCTGGAATTGGTAGATTGGTTCACCCCTATCGGACGCGCACTTCGTGTCGCGCCTTTTCCCCTTCCAGGGGACGGGCACCTGCGGCCGGGCAAAGCCCGTTCCGCGGCCCCCGCTTGAAGAAGAATTAGGCCCCTCTCTTGAGGCGGCGTTAGGCCAGGATCGTCGCGAGGCTGGCTTCGAGGTGTTCCGAGGGTAGGCGCTTGAAGCCGGAGCGGGCAAAGCGCTGCAGGCGGCCGACCATGAAGGCAACGATCACGGAGGCGCGAACTTGAGCGTCTACCGTGGGGGTCGCCGCGCCGCTGGCGGCCGCTGCGTCGCGCAGGCTTTGCTTGAGGCTGGACTCGAGCTTGTCGAAGAACTGGTTCATGCGCTCTTGCAGGCGGTCGTTTTCAAACACCAGCGCATCGCCCACCATCACGCGCGTCATGCCGGGGTTCTTTTCGGCAAACTGCAGAATCATGACCACCAGCTTGCGGGTGCGGGCTGAATGGTCGGGCTCACGTTCCCCAATCTGGTTGATCAGTGTGAAGACGCTTTGCTCGATGAATTCGATCAGGCCTTCGAACATCTGCGCCTTGCTGGCGAAATGGCGGTAAAGGGCGGCTTCGCTCACATCCAGCTTGGCTGCCAGGGCGGACGTCGTGATGCGCTCAGCGCCCGGCTGCTCCAGCATGGTGGCCAGCGCCTGAAGGATCTGGACCCGGCGCTCACCCGGTTTGGGGCGCTTGCGCACCGCAGGCTCGGCTGGCGTGACGTGCGGGCTCAATTCGGATTCAGACGCTAAGTCGGACATAGGCGATGAAGTAGGAAATGTTTCAAAAAACCGGGAATCGTTGCAATTGATTCTCGCACAGCCAGGTGACAGTTCGTCTCTCACCAGGCCCGGGTTTTCGCCCATGAGGCGAAGGCGCAACGTTCTGTTCCGTAACAGCAAGCGCTTACTGTGGTGGGCGAGCTACAAACTCAACCGAACCCGTAATCCGTACGGTCCGGCGGGGCCAGTCCCGGTGTGGTCCAGCTCCAGCTGCGAATGGTGAACCCGCGCGATTTCGCTGGCAATGGCCAGACCCAGGCCATTGCCCTCGCCCGCCGTCCCCTGCACCCGGTAAAAGCGCTGCAGCGCCATGCTGCGCTCGTCCGGGGCTATGCCAGGGCCGTCGTCTTCCACTTCCAGGAAGACGCCCCATCCCCGGTGCTCGGCGGCGGCGCCACCAGGACCCGGCTGTTTTGGCGTATCTGGCGCAGCGAAGCCGGCCGTCGGGCCACAGCGGATCGTGACCGTGCCGCCGGGCGGCGTGTATTTGACGGCGTTGTCCACCAGATTACCCAGCAGCTCGCGCAGCAGCCACTCGTAACCACTGACCTGTGCAGGCTGGGTTTCCAGCCCCAGGTCAATGCCCTTGCGCATGGCGGCATCCAGATGCAGCGGCAGAATGGATTCGCAGAGGTCTTTCAGGTCTACCCGCTGCATCGGCTGGGCGCCGGCGGCCGACGCATCGGCACGCGACAGCGCCAGCAGCTGGTTGGCCAGCTGCGACGTCCGGCGTGTGGCATTGCGCAGCTTGATGATTTTTTCGGCCGACAAGGTCACCGCCCCGTCCGAGCCCGCGGCCTCAGCCACTTTGGCCGCTTGCGCCCAGGCCTCGACCTGGGCCTGCAGCCCGGCCAGAGGCGTGCGCAGCTGGTGCGCGGCATCAGCCACAAACCGCCGCTGCCCCTCCGCCTGGTCGTTCACCAGGCCAAAAAGGCGGTTCAAGGCACTCACCAGCGGCTGGACCTCGGCTGGCGTAGCCAGCGGGTCGATGGCGCTCAAGTCGCGCGGGTTGCGGCGCTCCACCGCGTCCTTGAGCTCAATCAATGGCTTGAGTGCCCGCGTGACGGCCCAGTTGACGGCAAAACCTGCCGCCACGACCAGGATCAGGTTCGGCAGCAGCACCTTGAACAGCACGGAGCGCACCCATTGCTGGCGCGGGTCGGATCCATCCGCCAGCTGGACGATCAGCTCACCCACTGCAGTCTTCATGCGCTGCGCGGCAATCCGGTAGGTCACGCCGTTGTATTCGATGCTGTGGAATTCCGGCTCGTGCGTGGCCGGCAGCAGTTCGGGAATCCAGGGCTCACCGGCCAGAAAGTCGCCTTCGGCATCGGCGAGGCGAAAGCCGGCAAAGCCAGGCCGGCCCTTGAGGAAATCATCCACGGCGGGGGCCATCAGCAGCACCGGCGCACTTTCCGGGGTGGCGCCCGGCGCCACAACCGAATCGGCCAGCAGGGGAATCAGCCGGAGCAACTGCTGATCTTTTTGCAGGGCGACATCGCCGGCCGTCTGGTAGTCAAAGTAAATGCTCACCAGCGCAAAAGTCCCCAGCGGGAAAAGCAGCAGCAGCAGCAGCCGGCGCTGCAGGCCGGACTTCATGGCGGCAGGCACGAACGCGTTGCCGCCCGTGCGCGCAGCCAACGTACGCAGGCGGTTTTTCAGGCGAACGGCCCAGGACTGGCCGAAAGGGTTCATGCCTGCGCTGCCTATTCAGCGCCAGCGCTGGACGGCATCCCCGGGGAAACTTCCACCAGCTCCAGCCGGTAGCCAAAGCCGCGAATGGAGCGTACGGCTATGCCGTGCGGCTCCAGCTTGCCGCGCAAACGCGAGATATACACCTCAATGGCATTGGGCGTGATTTCCTTGTCCCAGCCCGTCATGGCCTGCAGCAGCTTGTCTTTGCTGGCCGGCTTGGGCGCGTGGATCAGCAAATACTCCATCACCGTCCATTCGCGCGGTCCGAGCTCAATCAGCTGGCCGTTGGCGCGGGCCTCGCGGTTGGCCGTGTCCAGCTCCAGCGCCCCAAAACTCAGTGTGGCGCTGGTGGCGGCCTGGGAGCGGCGCAGCAGCGCGCGCAGGCGCGCCAGCAACTCGGGCAGCTCAAACGGCTTGACCATGTAGTCATCTGCTCCCAGGTCCAGCCCCTGGACACGGTCCTGCAGCGCGTCGCGGGCCGTCAGGATGAGCACCGGCATGGCCATTCCGCCGCGGCGCAGGCGGCGCGTCAGTTCCAGCCCGTCAATGCGCGGCAGCCCGATGTCGATGATCGCCGCATCAAAGGTCTCGCCCTGCAGTACTTCCTCCGCGCGCTCGGCACTGCCGACCCAGTCAACGGCGTAGCCGGCGTCACTGAGCCCCAGCTTGATGCCGCTGGCCACCATCACGTCGTCTTCAACCAACAGGAGTCGCATAACGAATTGTCCGTTTCGTCATCAATGCCAATTGACCCCGCCTGAGGAGCGTCAATTCAGGAAAAAGCCGGTGCCGCTGCCTGATTTGGTTTTTGGTCTTGTTTTGGCCCGGTATCGGCTGCCAGTCTGCCAGACCGGCACTGTCGCCACCCTGACGGCAAAGGAAATACCCATATTTGCTATATTTTTTATAGCTGCTTACGCACACCCCATATGCCCTGGCGACCAATTTCATCAAAATCAGGGCGCCGCCCATCCGGACAGCCTTGGGCAGCCAGGAACGCCTGGATCAGTGCGAGCGGATCATGGTCCCGTAGGCCTGATCGGTCAGGATTTCCAGCAGCATGGCATGCGGCACCCGCCCATCGATGATGTGGACGGAATTCACGCCGCTTTTGGCCGCGTCCAGCGCGCCTTCGATTTTGGGCAGCATGCCGCCGGAAATCGTTCCGTCGGCAAACAGCTCGTCGATTTCGCGGGCGCTCAGGTCAGTCAGCAGCTCCCCGGCCTTGTTCAGTACGCCGGGGGTATTGGTGAGCAGCACCAGTTTCTCGGCCTTCAGCACGGTGGCCAGCTTGCCCGCCACCACGTCTGCATTGATGTTGTAGCTCTCGTTTTCCTCGCCAAACCCGATCGGGCTGATCACCGGAATGAAAGCGTCGTCCTGCAGCGCCTTGACCACGCTCGGGTCAATACTGACGATGTCGCCCACAAAGCCGATGTCGTGCTCCTTCGTCGGGTCATCCTTGTCGACCATCTTGAGCTTTTGCGCACGGATCAGGCCGCCATCGCGGCCCGTCAGGCCTACGGCCTTGCCGCCGGCCTGGTTGATCAGCCCGACGATGTCCTGCTGCACCTGGCCGGCCAGCACCCATTCCACGACTTCCATGGTCTCTTCATCAGTGACGCGCATGCCCTGGATGAAATGCCCCTTTTTGCCCAGGCGGTTCAGCGCCGCCTCAATTTGCGGGCCGCCGCCGTGCACCACCACCGGATTCATGCCCACCAGCTTGAGCAGCACCACGTCCTCCGCAAAATCAGCCTGCAGGGCCGGGTCCGTCATGGCGTTGCCGCCATATTTGATGACCAAGGTCTTGCCGTGAAACTTGCGGATGTAGGGCAGCGCCTGGGCCAGGATCTCGGCCTTGTCGCGTGGGCCTACATGGGAGAGGTCTGGGTCGTTGGCGGTATGGGTGGTCATTCGCGGGGCCTTGTCAGGGTGAAACAGGGAACAGGAACACAGGGAGCAGGTATTGCCGGGAAATATTGCCCGAATTGTGCCGCATCGCTGCGGCCAGCGTGCCGGCCTCAGCGACGCAGCCAGCGCGGAACCTTGAAACGGATGATCGCGATATAAAAACCGACATACGTCAACACAAACAGCGCGCAAAACATCATGAGGATCGAAGTCTCACGCCAGAACAGCACTGCCGGCACCACAGTCAGCAAGGTAAAGCTCCAGAGATAAGGTGACGTCCGGTTGTTGCGCATCAACATGCGCCGCGACTCGTCATCGTGGAACACACCACGCACCAGGCGGCGGTAGATCAGCTGATGGAAATGCAGCGCATCAGCCACCCCGGGCGATCCGCCGCGCGCCAGCTTTCGGTAGATCGAAAAAACAGTCTCCCAGACCGGATAAATGATCAACAGCATCGGAAACCACGGCGAAACCATCTGGTGGCGCTGCACCAGCAGTATGCAGGCGAGCGCGATCACAACACCCCAGAGATAGGCACCCCCATCCCCCGCAAAAATCAGGCCACGGGGGTAATTCCACATGAGAAAACCCATGGTCGCACCTGCCAGGCAGACAACGATGGCAGCCAGCTGACGGTCACCAAGCTGAAGCGCGACATAGGCGATTGCCAGGCAGATGAGCGACGCGACGGTACCCGCCAGGCCGTTGTAGCCATCAATGATATTGAACGCGTGCGGCAAGCCGCAGAACGCGAAAAAAGCCAAGGCAACGCCGACCCAGGGAAATGACAGCAGCAGCATGTCGATTCCTGGCACACCGAGCCGCGGTAACGCCAGCCCGAACAGGCTGCACGCCAGCGCTGCGGACAGGCCCGTCAGCAACAGGCGGTAACGCACCGTCAGCCGCTGCGTGAGATCTTCATAAACGCCGCCCAGCACGGCTGGCAGCAGGACCACCACCAATTGCAGGGCGGTATGCCAGCTCATGGGCACATTTACCCGGCTGGCGGTTGTTTCAGCTATCACGCCGGCAAGCAAGCCAGCCAATAAGCCCAGCAGTATCCCGATGCCGCCGACGCGCGGTATGTTTCCCGCATGGAACCGCTGCGGTTTGCTCACGTCGTATCGGCTGGCATGCTCACGCGCCATGCGGATAACCAGCATGGAGGCGATTAGCGACACCGTGAAACTCAGACAAACCAGAAATACCATGGGGCCCCCGCTTTATTTGCCGCAATTATCAGCGCATACCCCGGCCCGCCTCCTTGCAGTTTCCTCACAGTCCTGCCAGGACCTGCCGCAACGGTGTAAATAATCCCTCACGCCGGTGTTCTACCCATGCGGCAGCAGTGGTAATATCCTGTTCACTCATTGAACAGCTGAATCATCCATTTGCTGAATTCTTCACTTCAGGAAGAAAACCACCTGCGGGTACTGCGCCTGCTGGAGGCCAATCCTCATATGAACCAGCGCGATCTCGCCAATGCGCTGGGCGTTAGCTTGGGCAAAACCAACTATTGCCTGAAAGCGCTGCTCGACAAGGGCTTCATCAAGATGCAAAGCTTCAGCCGCAGCGAAAAAAAGCTGGCTTACGCCTATCTGTTGACGCCGAACGGCATTTCCGAGAAGGCCGGCCTGACCTTGCGCTTTCTCGAACGCAAGTTGGCGGAGTACGAAAACCTCAAGGTTGAAATCGAAAACCTCAAAGTCGAAGTCACCCAGGCAAAAACCAGCACTGATCACAACCATGACTGAAACCGTCACCATCACGCCTGTCATCCTCTGCGGCGGCGCAGGCACACGGCTTTGGCCGCTGTCGCGGAAAAGCTTCCCGAAACAGTTCGTCCCGCTGATCGGCGGTAAAAGCCTGCTGCAGCTGACCCTGGAGCGGGTGGCACACGTCAACGGAGACAGCGCAACCGCGCCCGATGTGATCTGCGTCGCCTCGGAAGAACACCGATTCCTCGTCAGCGAAGCCATGCAGGCAGCTCGCGTCAAGGGCCGGATTGTGCTGGAGCCCACCGGGCGCAACACAGCGCCTGCGATGGCGCTCGCGGCGCTGCTCGCCAAACCCGGTCAAGTCCTGCTGTTTTGCCCTTCGGATCACCATATCCCCGATGTTGGGGCCTTTTCCGCCATGGTGGGCCGGGGCCTGGCGGCGGCGCTGAGCGGTGAGATCGTGACTTTTGGCGTGGTGCCGGCTTTTCCGGCAACGGCCTACGGTTATATCCAGCAAGGCGCGGAGCGCGGCGACGGTAGCGCCAAAGTCGCGCGTTTTATTGAAAAACCCGACGCAGAAAAAGCCCAGGCACTGATATTGCAGGGTGACACGCTCTGGAACGCCGGTATCTTCCTGACGCGCGCCGACACACTGATCGCGGCCCTGGAACAACATGCGCCCGACATTCTGCAAGGCTGCCGGCTGGCTGTGTCAGCGGTCGGAGAGGACCAGCAGTTCGTGCGGCCCGACGCAGCAGCATTCGGTGCTGTGCGCGCCGAAAGTATCGACTACGCAGTGCTCGAGCGCCACGATGCCGTCGCTGTCGTGCCATTTGCGGGTGCGTGGAGTGACGTCGGCAGCTGGAATGCCGTCGCCGGGCTCACGGCGCCGGACGACGACGGCAACCGCATCGACGGCAACGGCATGGCGCTGCACAGCAAACGCACCTATATTCACGCGCCGCATCGCACCGTGGTGACACTTGGCACCGAGGACCTTCTGGTGATTGACACGCCCGACGCGTTGCTTGTCGCCGCGAGCAGCCACGTGGAGCAGGTCAAGAGCGTGGTTTCCCAGCTTGAAACGCGCCAAAGCCCGGAAGCAAACCTGCACCGCAAGGTAGCGAGGCCTTGGGGCTGGTATGACAGCATTGACCGCGGCGCCCGATTCCAGGTCAAACGCATCATGGTCAAGCCCGGCGCGTCGTTGAGCCTGCAAAAACACCATCATCGGGCCGAACACTGGATCGTGGTTTCCGGCACCGCGCTGGTCACCAAAGGCGAGGCCACCTTTCTCCTCACAGAAAACCAGTCCACTTACATTCCGATCGGCGAAACTCACCGCCTGGAAAATCCAGGAAAAACCGATCTGGAAATGATCGAAGTCCAGTCCGGCAGCTATCTGGGCGAGGACGATATCGTGCGATTTACCGACAACTATGGCAGGGCATAAACAATGAAAACAGCACTCATCACCGGCATCACCGGCCAGGACGGCTCCTACCTGGCGGAGTTTCTGCTGAACAAGGGCTATATCGTGCACGGCATCAAGCGCCGCACGTCGCTCTTCAATACGGATCGTATCGACCACTTGTTCCAGGACCCGCACGAAGCCAACCAGCGCTTTGTGCTGCACCACGGCGACATGACCGACTCGTCGAGCCTGACCCGCATCATCCAGCAAACCCAGCCGGACGAAATCTACAACCTGGCTGCGCAAAGCCATGTCGCCGTGAGTTTTGAAGAGCCGGAGTACACAGCCAACAGCGACGGCCTGGGCGCCTTGCGGGTCCTTGAAGCAATGCGCATTCTCGGACTTGAGAAGACCACACGCTTCTACCAGGCTTCGACTTCCGAACTCTATGGCTTGGTGCAGGAAATCCCGCAAAAAGAAACTACACCGTTCTACCCCCGCAGCCCTTATGCGGTTGCCAAGCTCTACGCCTACTGGATCACGATCAACTACCGGGAAGCCTACGGCATCTATGCCTGCAACGGCATTCTGTTCAACCACGAAAGCCCGGTCCGCGGCGAAACCTTTGTGACACGCAAGATCACGCGCGCACTCGCCCGCATCAAGCTGGGCATCCAGGACTGCCTCTATCTGGGCAACATGGATGCCAAGCGAGACTGGGGCCACGCCAAGGACTATGTCGAAATGCAATGGCTCATGCTTCAGCAGGACAAACCCGAAGACTTCGTGATTGCTACCGGTGTGCAATACAGCGTGCGTGATTTCGTCGAGGCGACTGCCCGGGAATACGGCATGCAGATCCGCTGGGAAGGCCACGACGAGAACGAGAAGGGCTATGACGCTGCCACCGGCAAATGCATCGTGTCGGTCGATCCGCGTTACTTCCGTCCGACCGAGGTTGAAACGCTGCTCGGTGATGCGACCAAGGCACGCGAAAAACTCGGCTGGGTTCCGAAAATCAGCTTCGCAGAACTGGTCGCCGAAATGGCCAGAGTCGACATGACACAGGCCGAGTTCGATTTGCAGGTCAAGGCGCACGGCCACAAGGCCTTGCGCAACCAGGGCTAAACGTGGCCAAACCCCGTGTTTTCCTGACCGGCGGCGGCGGCATGGTCGGCCGCAATATCCTTGAGCACCCGCTCGCGGGCAACTGGGATTTTGTCGCGCCGAGCAGCCGGGAACTGAACCTGGCCGACTTCGAGGCGACGCGCCGCTTCGTCGCAGATGTCCGGCCCGATGCGGTAATTCACTGCGCCGGACTGGTCGGCGGCATTCAGGCGAATATCGCGCACCCTGTCGATTTTCTCGTGGTGAACGTAGACCTCGGTCGCAATGTGATCATGGCAGCGCGCGAGGCCGGTGTTACCAGACTGCTGAACCTCGCGAGCTCCTGCATGTACCCACGCGAAGCGCAGAACCCGCTCGGCGAGGAATTGATTCTGCGCGGCGAACTAGAGCCGACCAACGAGGGCTATGCGATCGCCAAGATCTTCGCAACCCGGCTGTGCGAATACATCACCCGCGAAACACCGGTCAATCAGTACAAGACGCTGATTCCGTGCAACCTGTACGGCCGGCACGACAAATTCGACCCGAAGCACTCCCACCTGATCCCTGCGATCATCCACAAGGTCCATCAGGCCAAGGCTGGCGGCCTGCCGAGCGTCGAGATATGGGGTGACGGCACGGCACGCCGCGAGTTCATGTATGCAGGTGATCTGGCCGACGCCGTGCTGCATGCGCTGTCCGATTTCGACAAGCTACCGGGGCTGCTCAATGTCGGCCTCGGCCACGACCACAGCATCAACGACTACTACCGTGCTGCCGCCGAAGTCGTTGGCTGGAGCGGCGAGTTTGTGCATGACACAAGCAAGCCGGTCGGCATGAAACAAAAACTTGTCGACATCGACAGGCAGCGCGCCTGGGGTTGGGCACCGCAAAGGACGCTGCGCGAAGGTATTGAGCTTGCCTATAGCTTCTATCTTGAGACGGCGGGCGCATCATGAATCCTGCTGTTTTGTCCACTGGCACGTCGCCCGCTTCGATGCAGCATTTTGACTACATCGACCTGTTGCGCGGCTTGGCAATTTTCGGCGTGGTCGCCGCGCATTCCATGATGGGCATGGCCGCGATAGGCCTAACTCAGCTTCCCTTTCATATCGACTGGCTGCTGTCGGCCGGCAGGCATGGCGTATCCCTTTTCTTTGTTGTTTCGGCCTTTACGCTGATCCGCTCGCTGAACAGCCGCCGCGGCGATCCGATGTTTTTCGCCTATTTTGTTCGACGCTTCTTTCGCATTGTCCCGGCTTACTACCTGGTACTCCTGCTGGTTTTTTTCGCATACGGCAAGGGGTTCGAGAGCTACACCCCGCCGGGTGAACCGAACCTGACATGGCCCGACCTTGCCGCCCACCTGCTCTTCGTGAATGGACTCTTCCCCTACTACATCAATGATTTCCTGGGCGTGGAATGGTCAATTGCGGCCGAGTTTCCTTTCTATGCGATGCTGCCTTTCATCTTCCTGTGGTTACGCAATACCGAGGCAGGACTGCCTCTCAGCATCAAGGCGGCGCTGCTGTACGGCGGTTCACTAGCGTTGCTGTGGATGATGTACTGGAAAGCCGGTCCATTGATCCAGTTGCTTGGCATTCACCTTTATCCGCGGGAAATTTTTGTCCCATGGACCTACTTTTTTATCCTCACCCACATGCATGAATTTGCAGCGGGCATCGCGGTGTGGACGCTCATGCGGCGACTCGAACACAAGCCGGGCCTTGACAAAGCGTGGGCTGGGTGGTCATTGGGGCTATTGATCGCTGCAGGCATCGCGCTGGCCTGCCTTGAGTCGTGGAGGTACGACTCAGTCCTGTTGACGATCTGGGCGCCGGTGGCCTGGGGCTTGATGGCCGCCTGCCTAATCTATTTACTGTCGGTACTCAACCCACCGCCGCTGTTCGCGCTGTCCTATCTTGGAAAGATCAGTTTTTCGCTGTACCTGGTACATATGCCTATCGTGTATGGCCTGAGCCGATCCAGCACAGCCTGGCGCGTGACCGATAGCGTCGCCATCAATTTTGGTCTTTATCAAGTTGTCGCCTGGAGCCTGTCTTTAACCACAGCGGCTCTGCTCTTCCACTTCGTCGAGAAGCCAGGGATGCGTATGGGCAAGGCCTTGCTGAACCGATTCCCCAAACCCGCATTTGCCACTTGAGACAATCATGAACCATAAATATCCACTCGCCACTGCCACCTGGGACCAAGCCGAATACGCTGCACTGCAAGAGGTCATCACCTCAGGCATGTTCACCATGGGACCCAAGGTGTTCGAATTCGAAAAACAATTCGCAAGCTACCTCGGTGTCAAACATTGCGTGATGGTGAATTCCGGTTCGTCGGCCAACCTGTTAATGGTCGCGGCGCTTTTTTATTCCAAGAACGACGCGATTGCACTCAAGCCGGGCGACGAAGTGATCGTTCCCGCCGTGTCCTGGAGCACAACCTATTACCCGCTATACCAGTACGGCCTGAAGATCAAATTCGTTGATATCGATCTCGAAACCTTGAACTACGACCTCGATGCACTGGAAAAGGCCGTCACCGGCAACACCCGCCTGATCATGGCCGTCAACCTGCTCGGCAATCCGAACAACTTCGCGCGCATCAAATCCATCATCGGCGACAAGAAGATCTCGCTGATCGAAGACAACTGCGAGTCGCTCGGCGCAACCTTCGAAGGCAAGCAAGCCGGCACTTTCGGCCTGATGGGCAGCTACAGCTCGTTCTTTTCACATCACATCTCGACGATGGAAGGTGGCCTGATCAGCACCGACGACGAGGAGTTGCACCACATTTTGCTGTCGCTGCGCGCGCACGGCTGGACCCGGAACCTTCCGAAGTTCAACCGTGTCTGTGGCGAAAAAAGCGACGATCCGTTCAAAGAGTCGTTCCGGTTCGTCCTGCCCGGCTACAACGTACGGCCACTCGAAATGTCAGGTGCACTTGGCATCGAGCAGGTCAAAAAATTGCCAATGCTCGTCGCGGAACGGCGAAAAAATGCGGCGCTACTGCAATCGGTCATGCGCGATCATCCTACAGTGCTGATCCAAAAGGAGATTGGCAATAGCAGCTGGTTCGGTTTCAGCCTCGTTATCCGGCCTGGTGTGAACCTCACGCGCGAAGCACTGGTCGCCAAACTCAATGGCCTTGGGTTCGAAGTACGACCTATCGTTGCCGGCAATTTTGCCAAGAATGAAGTCGTCAAATATTTCGACTCGGAAGTCTCCGGTGAGCTGAAGAACGCCGAGCATATCGACAGTAACGGCTTGTTTGTTGGCAACCATCACTACTCGATTGCCGACGCAGTCACAACGCTCAAAAACCTCTAACGCATGAGAACACCAATGTCATTGGTTTCCAAAATCAAAACCCGCCTGGGGCTGATGTACCGCCGCCACATCAAACGGGAGCCATTCTTGATTGAAGTTGAACGTTGGTTCAGCGACCGGGGGGATGAGACCTTGCGCCTGAACTACCCACTGAATGCGCAAAGTATCGTTTTCGATATTGGAGGATACCTGGGCGATTTCGCCGCCGAAATCCACAAACGCTACGGCTGCACCGTCTATATTTTTGAGCCCGTTGCGGAGTTTCATCAGCAGTGCGTAGCACGCTTTCTGGGTAATCCAAAAATCGTCTGTTTGAACTATGGACTGTCTTCCAGCGACGGATTCTTCAATATTGGCCTGGCCGACAACGCATCAAGCTTCGATTCACCGCATGCGACCGGCGCCGTTCAGCGGGTGGAAGTCAGGTCGGTGGTCAATTGCATCAAAGAACTGGAAATTGCGCAAATCGATTTGATGAAGATCAATATCGAGGGCGGCGAGTTTGATGTGATTCCTGCGTTGATCACCTCTGGAGACATTAGTCGGATTCGCCACCTGCAAGTCCAGTTCCACAATTTCATAGACAAAGCCGTATCCCGTCGTGAGCTCATTCGCAACGATCTGGCACAAACCCACGACGAAGCCTGGAACTACGAGTTCGTCTGGGAAAGCTGGAGCCGAAAGGATTGAACCTTGCGTGATCTTCAAATCTTGTGCCACTCAGAGTGGCCGTCCCTGCAAGCTGGAGACCCTTCGCACGGTCCGTCTGTCTTGAGCGTTTTTTTCGCAAACGACGTCACTTCCACGACAGCGCCTTTGGATAACCGAACTCAAGGAAAAACATGAAAGCAGTCATTCTTGCCGGCGGTCTGGGAACGCGCATTTCCGAGGAAACATCTTCGCGGCCGAAACCCATGATCGAGATCGGCGGCAAACCCATCCTCTGGCACATCCTGAAGATTTATTCCGCCCATGGCGTGAACGATTTCGTGATTTGCTGCGGCTACAAGGGCTACATGATCAAGGAGTACTTCGCGAATTACTTCCTGCACATGTCCGACGTGACATTTGACATGAGCAAGAACAGCATGGAAGTGCATCAGCGCAGCGCTGAACCCTGGCGCGTTACCCTGATCGACACCGGCGAAGACACCATGACCGGTGGTCGGCTCGGCCGGGTCGCATCGTATGTCAAGGACGAAGAAGCCTTCTGCTTCACCTACGGCGACGGTGTCGGCGATGTCGACATTACCGCGCTGCTCGCGTTTCATAAGGCGCAAGGCGTCAAGGCGACCCTGACCGCAACCTTGCCGCCAGGACGGTTCGGCGCGCTTGACTTCGAGGGCGACAAGGTGCGCAGCTTCAAGGAAAAGCCCAAGGGCGACGGTGGCATGATTAACGGCGGCTTTTTTGTGCTGTCGCCAGCCGTTCTCGACTACCTCGACGGCGACAATTGCACCTGGGAGCGGCAGCCGCTCGAGTCGCTTGCTGACGAAGGGCAACTCGCAGCGTTCCAGCATGGCGGCTTCTGGCAGCCAATGGACACTCTTCGAGACAAGAATTACCTTGAGGAACTCTGGGCCTCAGGCAAGGCTCCCTGGAAGGTGTGGAAATGACGCCCGAATTCTGGCGCGGCAAGCGTGTCTTTCTGACCGGTCATACCGGCTTCAAGGGGAGCTGGCTGTCCTTGTGGCTACAGCGCCTGGGCGCCGAAGTCACTGGCTATTCACTGGCGCCGCCGACCGAGCCAAGCCTGTTTGATGCGGCTCGCGTTGCCGACGGCATGACATCGTTGCACGGTGACGTGCGCGACCTCGTCGCGCTACGCGAGGCAATGCGTCTGGCCGCCCCGCAGATCGTGATCCACATGGCGGCACAGTCGCTGGTGCGTCACTCGTACGTTGAACCCGTCGAAACCTACGCGGTCAATGTGATGGGAACCGTGAACCTGCTTGAAGCCGTGCGCCACACGCCTGGCGTCAAGGCCGTCGTCAACATAACGACCGACAAATGCTACGAGAACAGGGAATGGCTCTGGGGCTACCGTGAGAACGAGCCGATGGGTGGGCATGACCCCTATAGCAACAGCAAGGGTTGCGCTGAACTTGTCAGCGCGTCCTATCGGGCATCGTTCTTCAGCGCTCAGACCCATGCCCAGCATGGCGTTGCGCTGGCCACAGCGCGCGCCGGCAATGTCATTGGCGGCGGTGACTGGGCCAAGGATCGCCTGATTCCCGACATTCTTGCTGCGTTCGAACAGGGCCGGGTCGTCGATATCCGCAACCCGAACGCCATACGTCCCTGGCAGCACGTGCTTGAACCGCTGCGCGGCTACCTGACGCTCGCCGAACGTCTTTACGACAACGGTCCCGCCTGCGCCGAGGCCTGGAATTTTGGCCCGAAAGATGAAGACGCGCGGCCGGTCGGCGTGATCGTAAGCTGCATGGCCGAACTCTGGGGCGGCAACGCACGTTGGAAGATTGATGCAACCGAGCAGCCTCACGAAGCCAATTACCTCAAGCTCGACATTTCCAAAGCAGTCGGTCGGCTGAGCTGGCGTCCATTGCTCAATCTCGAGACGGCCCTGAACATGATTGTCGTCTGGGCCCGGCGGCGCGGTGAAGGCGCGGACATCCGCGAAACCACTCTGGCGCAAATCGACCATTATCAAACAATGATCCGGCACTGATCGAACGATGCGAAATCTCAAAACCAACATGCGATGTCAGGAAGCGAAAATCCGATGATTTTTATCCTGGGAGCCCGGGGTCGCCTTGGCCACGCTATACACGCCTCGCAAGACCCGGCCCGCGTCGAAGCGCCCGATCATTCCATTTACTCGGAGTGGTGGCGCGACGACGGCGCTGACGAGGTCGCGCGCTTTTTCGAAAGCCGGCACGCCGCCGAAGACAGCGTGGTCTACGTTGCCACAGGCATCATTGATCCTGGTCGCCCACATGACGAGCACGAACGCATCAATTTTTCACTGGCGAAAAATGTGGTTCAGGGTGCAACACGAACCGGGGCGCGAGTCATTACCTTCGGTACGGTCATGGAAAAAGTGGTCGACGACAAAGGGCTTAATCCCTACTATTGGAGTAAAACGAAACTAGGTCGTTTTGTCGAGGAATTTTGCGCGACGAGCCGGCTCGGCTTGCACATACGCCTGCATACCTTGTTTGGGGGGCGGGCGCCGGACCCCTTCATGTTTCTCGGTCAAATCCTGCAGGCTATCGACAGGAACGCCGAATTCAGGATGACGCCCGGCATGCAGTTACGGGAGTACCATCATATTGATGACGAAGTTGCGGCAATCTTCCGGCTCGCAGATTCGCACGCCAGCGGCTCGGTCGAGCTAAGCCATGGCATGCCGGTCATGCTGAAAAACCTGGCCACCTACATTTTTGAGGCGCAAGATCGTCTCGATCTGCTGAAAATCGGCGCCTTGCCCGGACCAGTCAACGACAACTATGAATTTTTGTTCGAGCGTACGCCGGCGCTGGACGGCCTGAATTTCCGCGACACGCTACCAGCGGTTGCAGATTACCTCGCGCAAGTCAAAGAAAGTGCTCGCTGACGTCGGCTCGATTGACCCGCGAACGTTGATCAGCCCCGCTTTATACAACATCAGAATCGGCAGATTTCAAGTTATGCAAAACGCCAAAACCCAAGCTCTTCGCGAGCAAATCTCTGCGCTGGTAGAACAGTACGCCGCAGTCGCATTGGCTCCCGAACCCTTCTTGCCCGGTGTGAGCGTGGTGCCGCCGTCCGGCAAACTACTCGATGCCGCTGAACTCAAGAACATGGTTGAGGCGTCTCTCGACGGCTGGCTCACGACCGGACGCTTCAACGCCGCATTTGAGAAAAAACTCGCTGCATTCATTGGCGTCAAGCACCTCATCACAGTCAACTCGGGCTCGTCGGCGAACCTCGTGGCATTCAGCACCTTGACCTCGCCGAAGCTCGGCGAGCGTGCGATCAAGCGTGGCGATGAAGTCATTGGCGTGGCCGCGGGTTTTCCGACTACCGTCAACCCCATCATCCAGTTCGGCGCGGTGCCTGTGTTTGTTGATGTTGACCGCCTCACACACAACATTGATGCGAGCAAGATAGAGGCCGCTATCGGTCCCAAGACCAAGGCCATCATGCTGGCGCATTCGCTTGGTAACGCCTTCAACCTCGACGCTGTGACCGCACTATGCAAGAAGTACAAGCTCTGGCTGGTAGAAGACTGCTGCGATGCACTCGGTACCACCTACCGGGGCCAGATGGTAGGCACCTTCGGCGACATTGCCACGTTGAGCTTTTATCCGGCCCACCACATCACAATGGGCGAAGGCGGCGCGGTCTTCACCAACAATGACGAACTCAAAGTCATCGCCGAAAGCTTCCGCGATTGGGGCCGCGACTGCTATTGCCCGCCCGGCAAGGACAACACCTGCGGTAAACGTTTCTGCTGGAAGCTCGGTGAACTGCCCGAAGGTTACGACCATAAATACACCTACAGCCACCTCGGCTACAACCTCAAGATCACCGATATGCAGGCGGCCTGCGGTTTGGCGCAACTCGACAAGGCTCCGCAGTTCATCCAGGCGCGCAAGGACAACTTCGCGTTTCTCAAGGAGCGCCTGAAGGCCTGCGAGGAATTCGTCAACCTGCCCGAGCCGACTGAGCACTCTGATCCGTCATGGTTTGGCTTCCCGATCACGCTGAAAGAAAATTGCCCGGTCACCCGGCTCGATCTGCTGACCTACCTCGACCAGAACAAGGTCGGCACGCGGCTGCTGTTCGCCGGCAACCTGACGCGCCAGCCCTACATGAGCGACTGCAACTACCGCATCAGCGGTGATCTGACCAACACCGACAACGTGATGAACAACACATTCTGGATCGGCGTACAGCCCTCGCTGACGCCGGCGATGCTTGAATTCGCCGCACGCAAGATTGAGACCTATCTCGGCGTGAATTTCTAAAAACCATCATGCAAGCTGCCTTCCCTGCCGATGATCTGGATCTGGTGTTGTCTCTGACACCGGAGTTCTGGTCACGCTTTGGCGGGGCCAGGCTGTTCATGACAGGTGGCACCGGTTTCATCGGCAGCTGGCTGCTGCAGTCGCTGCAGCGGGCGAACGACACGCTCGGCAGCCGTCTTGAACTCATTGTGCTGAGCCGAGATCCCGAACGTGCACAGAAAGAGTCACCGCACATGTTCAATCGCCGCGACACCCGGCTGGTCGCGGGGGATATGCTCGACTTCACCGTGCCGGCCGGCAAGCTTGACCTGATGGTTCACGCAGCCGCTGATGTCGGCGATCCGCACCGGGCGGCCGACCCGCTGGCGGTATTTGATTCGATCGTGCAGGGAACGCGGCGCGCGCTCGACCTCGCCGACGCAAGCGGTGCATCGCGCTTTTTGTTGACGTCCAGCGGCGCGATTTATGGTGCCCAACCTGCTTCAATCGAACGAATGCCGGAGACCTATGCATGCGCGCCCGATCTGCTGCAACCGGCTGCTGCGTACGGCAACGGTAAACGCGCGGCCGAATGGCTCGCATGCACCTATGCCGCGCAGTTCGGGCTTGGTGCCTGCATCGCACGCATTTATGCGCTGATCGGCCCAGGCCTGCCGCTGAACGGGCCATTCGCAGCCGGGAATTTCATCCGCGACGCGCTCGCTGGACGGCCCATTGAAGTCAGGGGTGACGGCCGGCCTCTGCGATCATTTTTGTACATGGCGGACCTCTGCGTCTGGCTATTACGCATTCTCGGCACCGGCAAGCCGGGCCAAGCCTATAACGTGGGCTCGGAAAGCGCGGTAAGTATCGCCGAGCTCGCGCAGCATATCGTTCGAGCCTCGGGGGCCGGGCTTGAAGTGAAGATCGAAGCATTGCCTACCGCCGAACCTGCGCCACGCTACCTGCCCGACACGCGCAAGGCGCGGGAGGAACTCGGCCTTGCGGAATTCACGGGGATCGAGGCCGCGCTGCTCAAAACATTCAACTGGAGTCGTTCATCGATCACATCATGAACAAATTCAACGCCACTCGCATCCGAAGAACTGTCCTGGATATGGCCTATTCCGGCGCGACCGTGCATATCGGCTGCGCATTTTCGATCGTCGAACTGCTCGCCGTGCTTTACCGGAGTCATCTCAGGTTCGATCCTGCGAATCCCGAATCACCCGATCGGGACTACATGGTGCTCAGCAAAGGCCACGGCGTGATGGCGCAGTACGCCTGCCTGCACGAAATCGGATGGCTTGACGACGGCGACATCAGCCAATACTTCAAGGACGGCAGCCGGCTCAAGGGGTTGGCCGATGCCCATATTCCCGGCGTCGAAGCAACGGCCGGCTCTTTGGGGCACGGGCTTTCGGTAGCAACAGGCCTGGCCATGGGTGCAAAGCTCAGCCAGACAGATCAGATCTGCTATGCGCTGGTCGGGGATGGTGAACTCAACGAAGGCGCGATCTGGGAGGCAGCGCTGTTCGCCACGCATTTCAAGCTCGACAACCTCGTCGTGATCGTCGACAAAAACGGCTTCCAGGCAATGGGCACCACCGACGAGGTCATTGCACTCGGCAACATCGAGGAGAAATTCCGCGCCTTCGGTTTCGACGCAGTCACCATTGACGGCCATGATGAAGCCGCTATTGACGCGGCCTACCGCGACGCGCGCGCCGGCCGCAACGGAAAGCCGAAAGCAATCGTCGCGACCAGCATCAAGGGCAAGGGCGTCTCGTTCATGGAGCACAACAACGTCTGGCACTACACACGGCTGACCGCCGAGACCCACGCGGCCGCGATCGCCGAGCTCGGAGGCACAGCATGAGAAACGCATTCTCCGACGCGCTGGTCGCTGCCGCGCTGGCCGACCCTAAAGTGCTGCTTCTCACGGGCGACCATGGCTATGCCCTGTTCGACGCTTTTCGCAAGGCCAGGCCGAACCAATACATCAATTGCGGCATTGCTGAGCAAAATATGGTGGGGGTGGCGGCGGGTCTGGCTAAAGCCGGTTTCAAACCCATCGTTTATGGCCTCGCGGCATTTGTACCGATGCGTGTGCTTGAGCAGATCAAGATCGACGTCTGCTACGAAAACCTGCCTGTGATCCTGATAGGTGACGGCGCCGGGCTCGTTTACAGCCATCTCGGCAGCAGCCACCAGTGCACCGAGGACATCGCCTGCACGCGCGCGGTACCGGCATTGACCGTGTTGTCTCCAGCTGACCGCTTTGAAATGACCGCGACCATGCAGCTTGCACTGCGGCTCGAATCACCGGTCTATATGCGCGTCGGCAAAAGTGATCGCGGTGACGTGCACGACGGTCCAGTCAAACTGCAAGCTGGCGGCATGCTACCGGTGAGTCCGAGAGGGAAGCGCATCGCCCTGCTCGCAACCGGATCCATGGTGAAGACCGCACTCGAACTCATCAAGCAGGGCCTCGACGCAGAAGCCTGGAGCGTGCCGTCGATCAAACCGCTGGATCGCGAGTGCCTGCATTCGATTATCGACCGGGTCGACGCCATCGTGACCTTGGAGGAACATTCGGTCATGGGCGGACTAGGTGCCTGCATCACCGAAGAAGTTACCGCCTACCGGCCGCTGCCGGTCTGCCGCATTGGCATCAAGGACCGCTTCTCGTCGCTCTGCGGCACCTGGGATTACCTGCTGCATGAGCATGGGCTCGACCTTCCGAGCGTGCGACAAAGCGTCGAGGCCTTTCTCGCTGGCAAGCCGTCCAAACACTGAGTTATGACCTTGAAGCAGGAACTCCCACAACTGTTGCGTCGGCTCTGGCTGCATTTGAGCCTGCGGCGTCGGCGCCAGTTCGCGGGTTTGCTGGCCCTGACGCTGGTCAGTGCGTTCGCCGAGGTGATGAGTTTGGGCGCCGTACTGCCTTTTCTCGCGGTCCTGACCGCACCGGAGCGGCTGTTCGCCTACCCACTCGTCACCCAGGTCGCACAGGCATGGGGTATCGCTTCAGCACAAGGATTAATCCTGCCGCTGACGATTATTTTTGCGGCAGCAGCGCTTCTGGCCGGGGCCTTGCGCATGTTGCTACTCTGGGCTGGCATGCGCCTGGGCCTGACCAGCGGTTCCGATCTCAGCACCGAACTCTATCGGCGCACCCTCTACCAGCCCTATCAGGTACATGTCTCGCGCAACAGCAGTGAGGTCATCGCCGGCATCACGCAAAAGGTCAACAGCATAGCTTTCGGGGTGCTGCAACCGGTACTTGTGCTGCTGAGCTCGGTCGTCCTGCTCGCGTCCGTTGTTGCCGTTCTTGTCGTCATCGACCCATTTGCCGCAACCGTCGCCGCGCTGGGCTTTGGCGCCAGCTACACCATCATTGCCGCCATAACCAGGCGCCGGCTCCGGCAAAACAGCGAGCTGGTGGCACGCGAGCAGACGCAGGTCGTCAAGGCGCTGCAAGAAGGCCTCGGTGGCATCCGCGATGTGCTGTTAGACAATGCGCAACCGCTGTATTGCGAGATCTACCGCAAGGCCGATCATCCGCTGCGCCGCGCCCAAAGCGACAGCCAATTCATCAATATCAGCCCGCGCTACGCGATGGAAGCGGTTGGCATGGTGCTGATCGCGGCGCTGGCTTATGCACTCAGTCAGCAAAACGGCGGCGTTGCGGGCGCATTACCGGTGCTCGGCGCACTCGCACTCGGCGCGCAGCGCCTGCTCCCGGCCTTGCAACAAAGTTTCGGGGCCTGGGCCACGATCGTGAGCTGTCAGGCCTCGCTCGCCGAAACGCTGGCGCTGCTCGACCAGCCGCTCCCACCCGAAGCATTCCAGCCACCGGCTGCACCGCTGGATTTCAAAAACCATATTCATTTTGACCAGGTGCGCTTTCGCTATTCGGACACAACGCCGTGGGTGCTTGATGGTCTCGATCTGACAATCACTAAGGGAACTCGCGTCGGTTTTGTCGGTAGCACGGGTAGCGGGAAAAGTACAACACTCGACCTCATGATGGGCTTGTTGCTTCCAACCGAGGGACAACTGCTGGTGGATGGCAAACCGGTCAGTGGCGACCATCTGCGTGCCTGGCAGCGCACCATCGCCCATGTACCGCAGAGCATCTATCTGGCCGACACCAGTCTCGCTGAAAACATCGCCTTTGGCGTGCCAAGGCAGTTGATCGATATGTCGCGTGTACGCGAAGCCGCGCAACAGGCACAGATTGCCGAATTTATCGAAAGCCGTACCGGCGGCTACAACGCGCATGTCGGTGAACGCGGCATCCAGTTATCAGGCGGTCAACGCCAGCGCATCGGCATCGCGCGAGCCCTCTACAAAAAGGCCAGCGTGCTGATATTCGACGAAGCGACAAGTGCCCTCGACAACGCGACCGAGCAATCGGTCATGACTGCGATTGACGGGCTGGATCGCGGCCTCACGATCCTTCTTATCGCACACCGCCTGACGACCGTCATGAATTGTGACGTCATCATTGAACTCGAACACGGAAAGGTCGCTTCGCAAGGCAGCTACGACGAGCTGCTGACACACAGCGCGAGCTTCCGACAACTCGCGCAGGCTTCTCCATGAGCACGATGACCATCCACAACACCACCCTGCCTGATGTGCTGGTGGTTGAAACCACACGATTCTCGGACCTGCGGGGCGCCTTCAGCCGCCTCTTCTGCGAGCGTGAGCTTGCCGAGGTAACCGGAGAGCGTCGCATCTTGCAGATCAATCACTCGCGCACACTGTCAAAAGGTGCGATTCGCGGTTTGCACTACCAGCGCCCACCACACGCCGAAATGAAGCTCATACGCTGCATCCGGGGCAAGGTGTGGGATGTCGCGGTCGATCTAAGGCAAGGCTCACCGACTTTTTTACACTGGCATGCCGAGGAACTCACACCTGAAAATGGCCGCATGCTGGTCGTTCCCGAGGGCTGTGCACACGGCTTTCAGGTGCTCGAGGAAAACAGCGAGATGTTGTATCTGCATACCGCCTTTTACAAACCTGAAGCCGAAGGCGGCCTTGCCTATAACGACCCTAAACTGGCTATCACCTGGCCGCTTCCCGCGACCGATGTCTCGGAAGGTGATCGTGGCCGCCAGCACATTAATCACGATTTCACAGGACTTGCCGCATGAACTGCCGCCATTGCAACACTCCCCTGCAGCATGTATTCCTCGATTTGGGGTTTGCGCCGCCCTCCAATGCATATCTGACCAAGGCGCAGCTTACGCAGCCCGAGGTTCACCTCCCGCTGAAACTGTTTGTCTGTGACCACTGCTGGCTGGTGCAAACCGAGGACTTCACGCAAGCCAACGAGCTGTTCCGCTATGACTATGCGTACTACTCGTCGACCTCGATCAGTTGGCTCGATCACGCCGCACGCTACACCACAGCGATCACCAAACGCTTCGGACTCGGTTCCGAGAGTTTCGTGATTGAAGTTGCCTCCAATGACGGTTATCTGCTTCGCAACTTTCTGCCGCCGGGAATCCCCTGCCTCGGCATCGAACCCACAGAAGGTACAGCCAAGGCCGCAGAGAATCTCGGCATTCCGGTACTACGCGAGTTTTTCGGTGATACGTTGGCCAAACGCCTGGCAGCTGAAGGCAAACAGGCCGATCTCATCATCGGTAACAACGTCTATGCGCACGTACCGGACATCAACGACTTCACACGTGGCCTCAAGTCGGTGCTCAAGCCGACTGGTGTGATCACGCTCGAATTCCCGCACCTTATGCAACTGATCGAGCACAACCAGTTCGATACGGTCTACCACGAACATTTTTCCTACTTGTCACTGCAAAGCGTCAGCCGTATCTTCGACCAGGCCGGCCTGCGTGTGTGGGACGTCGAAGAACTCAGCACCCATGGCGGCAGCCTGCGCGTCTACGGTTGCCACCGCGAGGACACACGCGAGAGTACCGGCGCGGTCGCGCGTATTCTCGAAGACGAACGGCGCCACGGCCTCCGTGACTTGAACACGTATCTGAATTTTCAGCCGAAGGCCGATCGGGTCAAAAACAAGTTACTTACCTTTCTGATCGAGCAAAAGAACGCCGGCAAAAAGGTCGCGGCCTACGGCGCGGCTGCCAAGGGAAATACCCTGTTGAACTATGCGGGTGTCAAGCCAGACCTGCTGGCATATGTTTGCGACGCCGCTCCATCCAAGCAGGGCAAATACCTGCCTGGCAATCACATTCCAATCCTCCCACCATCGGCAATGGCCGAACACCGCCCGGACGTGGTGGTTATCCTGCCTTGGAATATCGCTGCCGAAGTCATGCAACAGCAAGCCCACGTGCGAACTTGGGGCGGCAATTTTGTGGTTGCGGTTCCCGAACTGAAAATCATGGCGTGAATTAAGCATGCTTCAACCACTCGATCCAGTTCGCAATTCACACTGAAAATTAGTACCTTAATGCGTGCGTAGCGCGTCAACACCGATTCGGCTTTTGCCAAAATCTTTCGTCTCTGGAGAAAACAATGTCAAACGACCCTCGTGACCTAAACGGTCAAAAATTACAACGAGCACTTTCGACGCTTGGACGCGATGCCTTGTTGCGCAGACGTCTGATTGACTGGTTGAAGGAAGCAGAAAAAACCTTCGACTATCAAGGTTCGGTTCGCGATGACATTACGGGCCCGATTATCGATGCGCTTCACACCGAAGATGACCGATATGAAAAGACACTGCAGGATGGAACACGCTTTGAGTTTCTCTACCGAACAAAAATTGCGAGGGATTTCATGCTTTCGGAGCGGGAAAATCCTACTCATGTCTGGGAACCTCAAACGACAAGATTACTGCAACACCTGTCCGCCCACAGCGACGGCGATGTTCTGATAGGTGGCGCATATTTTGGCGATCATGCCATTTTATTGGCTCGCCAACTGCAGAAAGAAGACCGTCAGGTTCATTGTTTTGAGCCCAGTCCCGAGCAATCAGAAATGCTCGCAAG
This sequence comes from Polaromonas sp. P2_G11, assembly GCF_056403595.1. Taxonomy (NCBI): domain Bacteria; kingdom Pseudomonadati; phylum Pseudomonadota; class Betaproteobacteria; order Burkholderiales; family Comamonadaceae; genus Polaromonas; species Polaromonas sp. P2_G11. Next base: position 868,326 of record NZ_JBFUFE010000001.1, read on the forward strand.
AAATGTTGCGCTAAATGATCTGAACAACTTGGTCATTAATCGCAAGGGACTGTGGGATGTCAGCAGCCAGCGGCTTCGTCTTGAAGGCTTCGACTCGTTCGCCAATTCGGTCGTTGCGGACACTGCCGAAGATAGTTTTGAAACGGTACGAATTGACGACTATTGCGCCGCAATGCAACGCCGACTCGGCGTCATCATGCTCGATATTGAGGGCGCGGAGTTTCGTGCGCTGCTAGGAGCTGAAAAAACACTCCTGAATAACCACCCAAGCATCGTTTTTGAAGTTCACCGGGACTATGTGGACTGGTCAAACGGCTTACTAAATGCACCAGTTTGTAAATTGTTGAGCGCAGCGGGCTATCAGCTTTTTGCGGTGCGCGATTTCCACAATAACCACGAAGTCGGGGAGCTTTGTATCGAACTCATTCCGGCCGAGGCCGTTTACCTCGAGGGCCCACCGCATGGCTTCAACATGCTGGCCGTAGCAAATACGCAACTCATATCTGGCCCCCTTTTCAAGCAGGTAAAGAACGTGAGCCCCAAGTTACTCCGTCATAAATCACCTGAACTACATCATCCCTTGGATGGGTTTCCTGGCGAATGAAATTCACAGTGTTTGGTGGCGCCGGGTTTGTCGGCCGTCACTTGGTCACTCATCTGCGTGAGCGCGGTTACGAAGTAACCGCGCCGGTGCGCGGCGCGCTAGTCCATAGCGAGGAGAACCTCGGCCACGTGATTTATGCGATCGGCCTGACAGCCAACTTTCGCAGTCGACCACATGACACCGTCGAAGCGCATGTTGGTTTACTCTCAACATTGCTCCAGTCGAGCCGCTTCGATTCGTGGCTATACCTCTCAAGCACTCGGGTCTACGCGAGCTTGGCGCCAACTGACAGCGCGAAAGAAGATGCGAAAATCTCGATCGCACCGTCGGCCGACAGCCTGTATGACCTCAGTAAGCTTCTCGGTGAAGCCCTGTGTCTTACGCAGGCTTCGCCGGCCGTGCGGGTGGCAAGGCTATCCAATGTCTATGGCCCTGGGCAAGGTAAAGCTACATTCCTGGCGTCGGTGATCCGTGAACTGCGCGAGACCAATAGCGTCACGATCCATGAAAGTCCGACCTCCTGCAAAGATTACGTCGACATCGACGATGTCGTACCGTTGCTCGAAAATATCGCGATTAGCGGCCGGCAGCGCCTCTACAACGTAGCTAGCGGGCAATCCGTATGTCACGCCGAACTGGCACGCGAGCTGGCGGCGCTGACGGGCGCACATATCTCCTTCGCACCAGGCGCGCCCGAGCGCATTTTCCCGACCGTCGACATAGCGGCGGTAACTACCGAGTTCCACTACCTGCCCATGAAGCTGAAAGATCGGCTCTCAGGCTTGTTGTCCACCTATCCCATCCAACACGGAGTACCACTGTGAGCGCCACACCCAACGATCCAATCGCGGCTTTCGAAGCTGAGAAATTCAGCACCATCGCCAGCTATCCCGCCAACAAATCATGGCAATCACTGTCGTCGCAATGGATGGCGGAAGCTTTCCGCGGCCGCTATATGTATAACTTTTCATGGCAGGGCCGACCCATTATCCAGACCCCGGTCGATATGGTCGCGACGCAAGAACTGATCTGGCAGGTCAAGCCGGATCTGATTATCGAAACAGGCATCGCGCATGGCGGCTCATTGCTCATGAGCGCCGCAATGCTGGCGTTGATTGATTACTGCGAAGCCGTCGAAAGCGGCTCCACGCTCGACCCGAAAGCCACATCGCGCCACGTGCTCGGACTCGACATCGATATCCGCAAGCACAATCGCGATGCAATAGAAGCACACCCGATGGCGCACCGCATCCAGATGCTCGAGGGCTCATCGACTGATGAAAAAATCATCGAACAGGTGCACGCGATCGCGAAAAAGCACCGAAAAGTCATGGTATTTCTCGATTCAAACCATACGCACGAGCACGTATTGGCAGAACTCGAAGCCTACGCACCTTTGACAAGTGCGGGCAGTTATTGCTGCGTGTTCGACACGATTGTCGAGGATCTGCCGAACGATATGTTCCCTGATCGCCCCTGGGCACATGGCAACAACCCGAAGACCGCGGTATGGGAATACCTCAAGCGACTGAAAGAACAAGGCCGCCAAGCCGTCGATGGTGGAAAGCTCGTATTTGAAATCGACAAGGCCATCGAGAACAAATTGCTTTTGACGGTGGCTCCAGACGGCTATCTCAAGCGCATCTGATGCCTTTTTTCGGAGAAATTCGTTTCCAGACGTTTGAAAACCATGGCCAATCCCACTCTCGATAGCTGGTTTGCCCACTCGCTGCGAAAAAGCGCTAACGAAGAAAACCCTTCTTTTGCCACGCTTTCGCTGCTGACAGTGGTCATACCTTGCTATGCAAGACAGGATTTCCTGTTGCGACAGTGTGTGTATTGGCACGGCAGTGGTGCGAGCGTGGTGATCGTCGACGGCTCACCGCAACCACTGGATGGCATCTCGCGGCAGACGCTGGATGGCCTTAGCGATGTAATTTATCTACATGCTGCAATCAGCATGTCTGACCGTCTAAAAATGGCGTCCAAACATATCCGCACGCCGTACGCGACCTTGCTCGGGGACGACGAATTTTTTCTGTTCAGCGGACTTTGCAGCGCAATTCTTGCACTTGAACGCGACGCTTCACTGAGCGCCTGCATAGCGCAGTCGCTGGCGTTTCATACCATGCAGGACGGGACTGCCTGCAGTTACGGCCACGGTTACCCGCATTGGCGTTACACGGTCCGGCAGGACGAGATTGAACAGCGGCTGCAGACTGCAATGTCGGACTATACGGCCGCGACCTGCTACGCCGTCTTGCGCGCGCCAGTCTGGTGCAAATCCTGGGGGCAGCTTGAAAACTGGTCGTCACCCTATGTGAGCGAGATGCAGCAAGGAATCACTACCTATATCTGGGGAAAACTTACGACGGTCGACGAGGTGTACTGGATGCGCTCCAGCGAAAACCGGTCTATCACGAGCACAGACTTCAATCGCGGTCTGTCGTTTCGCGACTGGTGGTCGTCTGCTCAATTTGAGACGGAGCACGAGCGGTTTTTCGCGATACTCACCCGTGAGCTCAAAAGCGCCATTACCGTTGACGACGCGCGCGCGCGTGCCGTAGTGCGCGAGGCGGTCGAGACATTTATCAGGCATCTCGATGATCTCGACCGTGATACCAGGCAGGCGCTGACAGGTCCAGGCGCGGTATTGAATACCTTCCGCAAGAGCACCGCTGCTATCGCCAAACGGCTGCTGCCGCGCAGATGGCTGGAGTACCTCAAGTCAGCCATGTTCGGTGCTGTCCCGGCACCGACGCCCGGCAACTATGGCCAATTGCAAGATCTGCAAAAACTTACTCCTCCCGTTGAATTTCTGATTGATGACCGGTTGATCGCCGAACTGTCGGCCATGGAGAATTTGATCAGCGGTTTCTACCGGGCAAGAAAAGGGCACGTAGCATGACCCACAGCGTCCTCATCTCCGGTGCAGGCCAACTCGGCTCGCGCTACCTGCAAGGCCTTGTGAACTGTGCCAGCCCGCTTTGCATTCACGTTCAAGACGTCGATCCGGTGTCGCTCGCGAGAGCGCAACAACGCTGGGACGAGGTCGCGAAAGCGAACAGCCCGCATCAGGTCCAGTTGCATACCTCGCTCGCAACGATGCCGGCAGCCATCGACGTCGCGATTGTTGCAACTACCGCACGCTGGCGACCTGAGGTGGTGCGAGAAATTGCCGCGCGGACGACGGTAGGCGCCTGGATCCTCGAAAAGGTGCTGGCACAGAGTGAGACAGGGCTCGACGAGATTGAGCATCACGTTGGCCACGCCAGAGCCTGGGTGAACACGCCGCGAAGAATGCTCGACTGGCATCAACAGATCAAAGCGCAGCTAACGCCCGGTAAACCAATGCATCTGAAGGTCAGTGGAGGTGCATGGGGACTGGCCTGCAACTCAATCCACTTTCTGGACATGTTCGCCTGGTGGACCGGTGAAACGCCCACAACATTTGATACCAGTGAACTCGCACCTGGCTGGATCGAATCCAAGCGCCCCGGCAACTGGGAGGTCATGGGCACGCTTAAAGTCGACTTCTCGGGCGGATCAACTGCGACCCTGGAAGCCGGCGACGGAGATGTCTTCTACCGCTTTGAACTCGATGACGGCATACACCGCTGGGCCATCGACGAAGCGGCCGGCACCGCAAAACGATCCGACGGACTCGATTTGCCGGGGCGCCTCCCCTTCCAGAGCGAAGTAAGCGGCGCACTCATCGAGTCGATTCTTGTCGGCAACGATTGCGCGTTGCCGACTTTGGAGCAGTCGCTCGAGATCCATCGTCCTTATATTCGAGCCCTGCTTGATCATTGGTGCGTCGCCGTCAATGCCGAAGCCGGCGCTGTCCCCATCACCTGAAACCGAGGAACATAGACGTGAACATCTGGTTGATCGGCGCGGGGCCGCATGCCCGCGAATACGCCAAAGTCTTGCAACATCTGGGCCTGGACTTCGAGGTGATCGGGCGTGGCGAATCATCTGCACTGGCCTTTGAGGCCGCCACCGGCCACGCCGTACGGCGTGGCGGCTTGGTGCAAGCGCTCGCTGAGTCAGGAGCGCCAGCACGAGCGATCGTGGCAGCGAGTTTCGAGGAGCTTGCGCCGGTTGCACTCCATTTACTGGAGGCCGGCACCCGGCGCATCCTGCTTGAAAAGCCCGGTGGCCTGAATCTGGCTGAACTCGGCGCGGTCGCGGCGGCAGCCGAGCAGCACCAGGCCAATGTGCTGATCGCTTACAGCCGGCGCTTCTACGCCGCGACCCGGCAGGCACGAAAAATGATTGAGGAAGACGGCGGCGCACTCAGTTGCAGCTTCGAATTTACCGAATGGGCTCACACGATCGTACCGATGCCCCTACCCGATTCGGTCAAGCAGTCCTGGGTCATCGCCAACTCGTCGCACGTGCCCGACCTTGCGTTCCATCTCTGCGGCTTCCCGAAGGACTGGAAAAGCTGGCGTGCTGGCGCGCTTGACTGGCATTCGGCTGCCGCGCGGTTTTGCGGCGCCGGCGTAACCGAACGCGGTGTGCTATTTAGCTATCACGCTGACTGGGAAGCTCCTGGCCGCTGGGCCGTAGAGGTGCTGACCCGCAAGCGCAGGCTTATCTTCAAACCAATGGAACAGTTGCAGGTCACCCACCTGGCATCAGTCAAAGTCGAACCCGTCGTCATCGATGATGTAATCGACAAAGAGTTCAAGCCGGGATTGCATGCTGAGACCCGCGCTTTCATTGAAGGCGACGACACGCTGTTCTGCACGATCACCGAGCAGCTTGAACACGGCGCTATCTACAGCGAGATGGCCGGTTACACAGCGACGCCCGAGACAGGCAGCAAGGCGGCCTGAAAAGATGACCTCGCAACTGATCGTTTTCGACAGGGACGGCACCCTGATAAGGCATGTGCCTTATCTCTGCGATCCGGCGCAGGTGGTCTTGTTGCCGGGCGTGCGCGAGGGCTTGACGCGGCTACGGGCCGCCGGTCACCTATTGTTTTTGCACACCAATCAGTCGGGGGTCGGTCGCGGCTATTTCCCGTTGGAGATGGCGGTTCGCTGCAACAACGAAATGCTGCGTCAGCTCGACCTCGGTCCGGCGCCGTTCGAAGAGATTTGCATCTGCCCGGAAGTGCCCGAGGCGCCCGCACTGTATCGCAAGCCATCACCCAGGTTCGGCCTCGAACTGCTCTCGAGATATTCGAAACAGGCCGCCGATATCTGCTATATCGGCGACAACCTGAGCGATCTCATGACGGCTGCCAACCTCGGCTGCCGCGGCATTGGCGTAAACACCGGCGTGCACAACCTGCACCAAGAGCTCGCGGCTCGTTCACTTGAGGCACATTTCGAGGTATGCGACAACTTCGGCGAGGCCGTTGACATGCTGTTGGCCTGGAGCAGTGAACATCATGGCTGAACCTCGCCTGCTGGTGCTCGCAGGTGGCTTCGGCACGCGCCTGCGCAGTGCCGTCTCGGACGTCCCCAAACCGCTGGCACCGGTCGCAGGCGAGCCCTACCTCGGCTATCTGGTCGACAACTGGATCGCCCAGGGGGTACGTTCGATGACCTTTCTGCTGCATCACCAATCCGAACTGATCGAAGAATTCGTTGGCGGGCTTGCGCAAACAGGTCGGCTTCACGGCTGCGAAGTCGACTTCCTGGTCGAACCCGAACCGCTGGGAACGGGTGGTGCCGTAGCCTACGCGGTACGGCAACATGCCCTCGCGGGTTCCTTCCTTGTCAGCAACGCCGATACCTGGCTCGGCAGCGGTATCAGTGCGGTATTTGCGGCCGAATCGCCTTCAATGGCCGTAATTTGCGTAGAAAATACGGAACGCTATGGCAGCGTACGGACGTCGGCCAATAAAATAGCCCTTTTTGAGGAAAAGCAAAGCAGCCGCGGTAAGGGCCTGATTAATGCGGGTCTGTACCATCTCGATGCGGACCTGTTTAGGCATTGGGATGGCAAGCCCTTTTCCCTGGAGCGGGATGTCTTCCCGGATTTGGCGGCCGACAACCGGCTGACAGCTGTTTCACTGAATACCGACTTTATCGATATCGGCGTGCCGGAAGACTATTTCCGGTTTTGCCGATGGATAGCGTCAAACAAGGCGGGAACCCTGTGAGCTTCGAATTATTCTTGATTTCAGAAAATGCGTCGTTGCGCGATGCATTGACGCAACTCGAAGCCAACCACCATGGCATCGTGCTGACGACCAATGCCGAAGGCATGGCGACCGGATTGGCGACCGACGGGGACGTGCGTCGCAAGCTGCTTGAAGGCGCGCAGCTCGAGGACGCCATCAAGTCCTGCGCCAACCCTGACTTCGTCTGGGCCGACAAGGCAAGTTCGCGCGAACTGCTGCTCAAACAGCTCGACCACCATATCAAAGTCATACCGCTGCTCGACGAAAACCGGCGCCTGGCCGGAATCGTAAGCCGCGACCACATGCCGCGTCAGATCGAAGAGCCTGTCTATGCGCGAGCGCGCTCGCCGGTGCGGATCAGCTTTGGCGGTGGCGGTTCAGACCTCACGCATTTCTTCGCCGGTGAAGGCGGAGCCGTGATCAACACAACGATCTCGCTCTACAGCCACGCCACTTTGCGCAAGCGCGACGACACGCGCATCGAGATCCATTCACGCGACCTCGGTGAATCGCTGCATGCCAACGACCTGCAGCACGCGCTGTCACAAAAGGGCCGTTTCGGGCTGATCCTGGCATTGATCAAGGCAGTACACCCAGACTTTGGTTTTGAGCTCTACCTGCATTCCGATTTTCCGATGAATTCCGGGCTAGGTGGCTCGGCCGTACTCGCGGCAGCCGTGCTTGGCTGCTTCAATCAGTTCCGCCAGGACCGCTGGGACTCGCACGAAATCGCGGAACTTGCATTTCAGGCCGAGCGGCTCTATCTGGGTATTGCGGGGGGCTGGCAGGACCAGTACGCGACGGTGTTTGGCGGCTTCAATTTCATGGAATTCCGGATGGACCAGAACATCGTTCATCCGCTGCGGATACCGGCCGATGTTCAGCTCGAACTCGAGGAAAGCCTGGTACTTTGCGATACCGGCTCACCACACGACTCCGGCGACATCCACCAGGACCAGCGCCAGCAGATGCAGCAGGATGACATCAGGCAGAAAGTGCAGACCAATGTCGAGCTCACCTACCGCATTCGCAACCATCTGTTGCGCGGCAGGCTGCTGCAGTTCGGCCAGGCGTTGCATGAGTCGTGGCTGCTCAAACGCCAATTCAGCAGCAAGATATCGAACGACCGGCTCGACCAAATCTATGAGGACGCGCGCGCGCACGGAGCCCTTGGCGGCAAGCTGCTTGGCGCCGGCGGCGGCGGTTTCTTTCTTTTTTATGTCACGCCGTTCCGTAAACACGAGCTCATTGGAAAGCTCGAAAGCCTGGGCCTGAATGTGCGTCCATTCCGTTTCGAGCAGGAAGGGCTGCGCGCCTGGTCCGCGCGCGAAGGCAAGAATCAACCCCACCCGGAAAAGACATGAGCATCAGCATTGGCAATTTTGAAATCGGAGCCGGCAGGGCATTTGTGATCGCCGAGATCGGGAACAACCACAACGGCAGCTTTGAGCGTGCCAAGCAGATGGTCGACCTGGCCGTCGAGATGGGAGCGGACTGCGCCAAGTTCCAGTTGCGCAAACTCGACGAGGTCTATCGCCAGCGCACCCTGCGCAAGGACGGCGAGGACCTCGGCACCGAATACGTGCTCGACCTGCTGCGCCGCTTCGAACTCTCAATTGAACAGCACCGCGAACTCGCAGCCTATTGCGGGAGCAAGGGCATTCTCTACCTCTGCACGCCGTGGGATCAACACAGCGTCGACGTGCTCGAGCAGTTGCACGTGCCGGCCTACAAGGTCGCCTCGGCCGATCTGACCAACCTGCCGCTGCTCGAGAAGCTCTGCGCGACCGGCAAACCGCTGATCCTGTCTACCGGCATGAGCCTGCGCGAGGAAGTGCAGGTTACCGTCGACTTCCTCAACAAGCGCAACGCTTCGTTTGTGCTGCTGCACTGCAACAGTACCTATCCGGCGCCGCTGCATGACATCCACCTGCGCTGGATGGAAAAACTCAAACTGATCCATCCGCTGGTTGGTTATTCAGGCCATGAACGAGGTATCGCCGTTACCCTGGCGGCGACCGGCCTCGGTGCCTGCGTGATCGAACGCCACTTCACGCTGGACCGCGGCATGGAAGGCCCCGACCACGCGGCCAGCCTCGAGCATGCGGAATTCAAGCGCCTGATCGAGGGTATCCGCGAGATTGAGCAGGCGCTCGGTGACGGCCGTGAGCGCCGCATCTCGCAAGGCGAGATGATCAACCGTGAGAACCTCGGAAAAAGCCTGGTCGCCGCGAAAGCCCTCAAGAAGGGCTCGATCGTCCGGCCTGAGGATGTGCAGGTGCGCAGCCCTGGCCAGGGCCTGTCGCCGCAGCACTACGAAAAACTGCTGGGCCGCACCTTGCAGCACGACATGGCGGCAGAGGACTTCTTCTATCCGTCGGACCTCAAGGACGAACGGATCGAGCCGCGGCCCTACCGCTTCAAGCGTCCCTGGGGAGTACCCGTCCGCTATCACGACTTCGGTGAATACAACTCGCGCATCAAACCCGATCTGTTCGAATTTCACCTGTCGTATTCGGACATGGAGCTCAAGCTGGACGATTTCCTGAGTGGCACCTATTCCTGTGATTTTGTAGTCCATGCGCCCGAGCTGTTCGCCAACAGCCGGCTGATGGATCTGGCCTCGCCCGACGAAGACTACCGCCGCCAGTCGATCGCTGAAACCCAGCGCGTCATCGATATCACGCGCGGCCTCAAACGCTTCTTTCCGAAGACCATCCGACCGCCGATCGTCGCGAATATCGGCGGCTTCACGATGGACGCGCCGCTGCCGCCCGACGTCATCACGGCCTATTACGAACGCTTCGCAAAAAGCCTCGGCGAACTCGACATGGAAGGCGTCGAACTGATCCCGCAGACCATGGCGCCGTTCCCCTGGCATTTCGGCGGTCAGCGCTTCCAGAACATCTTCGTCCGCATCGAGGAAATCGTCGACTGGTGCCAACGCCTGAACTTGCGCATGTGTTTCGACATCTCGCACACGCGCCTGACCTGCAACCATTTCGGCATCGACTTCTATGACTTCGCCGAAAAGATCGCGCCGATCTCGGCGCACCTGCATCTCGGCGACGCCCAGGGTCTTAACGGCGAGGGCCTGCAGATCGGCGAAGGCGACATCGACTTCACGCGACTCGGCAGAATCCTGGAAAAAGGCTGCCCGACCGCTTCGTTCATCCCCGAGATCTGGCAGGGCCACAAGAACGGCGGCGAGGGTTTCTGGATCGCGCTCGAAAAGCTGGAAGGTACCCTGTGAGCATGGAGCAGATCAAGACGCAGGTCGAGGCGTCCATCGCAGTCAAGCAGGCGCTGCTGGCTGACGGCGCGTTGCTGCAGCAGATCGAGAAACTCGCGCAGGCTTGCCTGGCCTCGCTGAAGGCCGGCGGCAAGATCATTTTTGCAGGCAACGGCGGCAGCTTTGCCGATGCACAGCATCTGTCAGCGGAGTTCACTTCGCGTTTCCTGTTCGACCGCGCGCCGCTCGCGTCGGTGGTACTGGCAGCCAACAATTCAGCGATCAGCGCGATCGGCAACGACTACGGCTATGAGTTCGTGTTTGCGCGCGAGCTCGAGGCACTGGCGAAACCGGAGGACGTCTTCATCGCAATCTCGACCAGCGGCAACAGTGCCAATATCCTGATGGCCGTCAAGGTCGCCCGCGAGCGCGGTGTGAGCACATTCGCCTGGACCGGCGCGAGCGGTGGCAAGCTCAATGAAGCTTGCGAATGCCTGCGTATTCCGTCGAATGAAACCGCGCGCATCCAGGAGTGCCACATTCTGGTCGGGCATATTCTGTGCGGCCTGGTCGAGGCCTGGTATTTTCCAAAGGGAGCCGAAAAGAAATGACAAAAATCGTGGCGCTGATTCCGGCGCGAGCGGGCTCCAAGGGAGTTCCCCACAAAAATATCAAACCCCTTGGCGGCCACGCGCTGTTGGCCTGGTCGATCGCCGCCTGCCTGCGGTCGGCAACCATCGACCGCGTCATCGTTTCAACCGACTCGGCCGAATACGCAGCGCTGTCACGGAAACTCGGCGCCGAAGCGCCGTTCCTGCGCCCTGAAGCGATCTCGGGCGACCGTTCGACCGACTATGACTTCATTGTCCACGCGCTCGACTGGCTGGCAGCCGAAAGCGGCGAGCCCGAATACATCGTGCATATCAGGCCAACCACGCCACTGCGCGACCCGCAGTTAATCGATGACGCAGTGAAAGCTTTCATCGCAGCGCCGCAAGCAACCGCGCTGCGATCGGTACACGAGATGTCCGAGTCGGCCTACAAGACCTTCGAGATGGCGGAGGGAGGTCAACTCAAGCGCCTTGGTGCGGACAATACCGAGCTTGACGCGGCGAACAACGCGCGCCAGCAATTTCCGAACACCTACCAGGCCAATGGCTATGTCGATGTGCTGTCGAGCGCGTTCATCCGGAAGTCGGGTCTGATGCACGGCAACCATGTGCTGCCCTTCATCACGCCATCGGTGGTCGAGGTCGACACGCTTGACGATTTCGAACACCTGGAATTCCAGATCACCCGGATGCCGGGTGTGTCACAAAAACTTTTCAACTGAAGACAATCATGGCCGCACATTCCTTTTCCCGCCTGCCCCAATCCGTTCCACCGGTCTCGACCGCCAACCGCCTGATCCAGACCGCGATCCCGACGCCGGGCACGCGCGAAGTGCTCGAACGGCTTGAGGCCTGCGAATCGCGTTCCATGCACGGGCAGTTGCCGCTGGTCTGGGATCGGGCCGAGGACTACAGCATTTACGACGCCGCCGGGAATCGGTGGATCGACTTCACCTCGACCATTTTTGTCGCGAACGTCGGACATTCAAATCCGCGCGTGACCGCCGCCATGAAAGAAACGCTGGACCGCCCGCTCTATGGTTGTTATGCCTATGCGAACGAAAACCGCGCGCGCTATCTCGAAAAACTGGTCGCGTTCGCCGGTGCGCCGTTCGAAAAGGCTTTCCTGCTTTCGGCCGGCACCGAGGCGACCGAAGGCGCACTCAAGCTCATGCGCATGAACGGCCAGAAGGAAGGCAAACGCCGCCGCGGCGTGATCTGCATCGAAGGCAACTGGCACGGCCGCACGATGGGCGCGCAAATGCTCAGCAGTAATCTGGCCCAGCGCGAATGGATAGGCTACCAGGATGTCGACATTCACCACATCCCGTTCCCCTATCCATGGGCCCTGGCCGGGCGCACGCCGGAAGCGTTTCTGGACGAAAGCCTGGCCAGGCTCGAGAAGGCCGGCATCGACATTGCGCAAGACGTTTGCGGCTTCATGCTCGAAACCTTCCAGGGATGGGGCGCAGTGTTCTACCCGCCAGAATATGTACAGGCCATCGAGCGCGTCTGCCGCAAGCATGGCATCCTGCTGACCTTTGACGAAATGCAGGCGGGCTTTGGCCGCACCGGCAAGGCCTTCGGCTTCCAGCACTACGGCGTGACACCCGACCTGATCTGCTGCGGCAAGGGCATGGGCGGAGGCGTACCGCTGTCCGGCGTGATCGGCCGCGCCGCGATCATGGACCTGCCCGATGTCGGCAACATGAGCAGCACGCACTCAGCCAACCCCCTGGTCTGCGCCGCTGGCCTAGCCGTCATCGAGGAGATGGAAGATCGCAATCTTGTCGCCGAAACCGCGCGCAAGGGCGAGCTGCTGTTTGCCGCACTGCACAAACTGCAGGCGCGTTTTCCCGACCGCATCTCACACCTGTTGGGTCGAGGCCTGATCGCGGCGGTACTGTTCAAGCACCCCAAGACCGGTGCGGCCGACGGCCCGTTCACGAGCCAGGTCGCCGAACTCTGCATGCAGAAGGGGTTGCTGGTCGTGCATACCGGACGCGAATCGATCAAGATCGGCCCGCCATTGACGATTACCGACGAAGCCCTGCTCGAAGGTGTGGATGTGCTCGGCGAGGCTATCGCCGAGATCGCGGCCAAATGATCACGCAGATTCGCCATACCGGCCTGGTCGTCGCCGACCTCGATGCGGCGCTGCGCTTCTGGCGGGACCTGCTGGGGTTCACCGTGGCACGGCAGATGGACGAGTCCGGGCCGCACATCGACGCAATGATGGGCCTGAAAAACGTACGCCTGACAACGTCGAAACTTACCGCACCTGAAGGCGGCATGATCGAGTTGCTTTATTTCCATTCGCACCCAGACAGGCCAGCCTGGACCGGAACACCTTATTCCACCGGCTTTACGCATGTTGCAATGACCGTGAAAGATATTGACGCCTTCTGCAAAAAGCTCGCAGGTGCGGGCGTCACTTTTTTTGCACCACCACAGCATTCCCCAGACGGCAAGGTCAAGGTCACCTACTGCCGGGGGCTCGAAGGCGTATTGCTGGAACTGGTCGAAATATTGCAGGAATGATCCCACAATGATCTTCACCCAACACTCTCACCAAGCCAGTTGCCCGCTCTGCAGGCAAGCAACCGCCAGCGTGCTGTCTACTACTTTGCGACGAGGCACAGGTATCGTTTTTTATTGTGAGTCCTGCCGACACGGTTTTCTTTCGGAGAATCAGGCACCGGACGCCAAAGCCTACTACGCAGAGAATTACCGCCAGGAGTATTCGCACAATGCCGAAGCCGCGGCGACCAACGCGCGCGAGATTTTCGACGTTTACAAAAATTACCAGCATGATCGGCTCAAGGCCATCAGGCCATACCTGTCGGCCGAAACCCGCCTGCTGGAAGTCGGCGCCTCATCGGGGCAGTTCCTGGTCAATGTCAAGGATCGCGTGGCGCTCGTCAACGCGATTGAGCTCGACAAGGCCTGCTGTGACTTCATGTCATCGGAGCTGGACATAGAGGCGGACTCAGAATTTCTGCGCGAGTCCCGCTTTGCGGACCAGCGATACGATGTGGTCTGTGCATTCCAGGTGCTCGAACACGTCGAGGATCCCGTTGTGTTTCTGCGCGACCTGCAACAGTCGACCCAAAAAGGTGCGACGCTGTTTATTGAAGTGCCCAACCTCAACGACCCGTTACTGTCGGTCTGGAATGTCAAGGCATACCAGAAGTTCTTCTACCATTCAGCGCATCTGCACTACTTCACCGAAGACTCACTAAGGAAAACCGCGCAGCTCGCGGGTTTCGGCAACGCGCAGATCGATATCTCATTCACTCAGGACTACAACCTGTTGAATCACCTGAACTGGATCATGAACAACGGACCCCAGGCGACCTGCAATGTTGGCCTCAGCGAAATCGACCTGGCCGGCACGGACACCGATATGTCGGCCTGGCTCACCGCGAAGATGAAAGCACTCAACGATGAATACGTCGCGCGACTCGTAAAGAACAAGGCAACCGCCAACATGATGATGGTGATCAAAAATGTCTGAGCGTATCGGTTTCATGCAGGGACGGCTGTCGCCGCTCGTCAACGGCCGCATCCAGGCTTTTCCATGGGACTGCTGGCAAGGTGAGTTTCCCACGGCCGCGGCTCATGGCTTCGGCCTCATGGAGTGGACGCTCGATCAGGACCTGCTCTACAGCAACCCGCTGCTGACCGGGGCCGGCCGCGCGGAAATCACGGCGCTGCGGGCAGCGCATGGAATACGCATCGGTTCGCTGACCGGTGACTGCTTCATGCAGAGTCCGTTCTGGAAGGCCGATACGGCGCAAGCCGAGCAGTTGCAAGAAGACTTTCGGGCCGTGGCCAAGGCTTGTTCCGCGGTCGGCATCGTCATGATGGTCCTGCCACTGGTCGACAACGGCAGCCTGGCGACACGCGCTCAGGAAGACCGACTGGTCTCCGTGCTGCAGGCTCACGCCCCGCTGCTGGCCGAACTTGGCGTGCAGGTGGTCTTTGAGTCGGATTTCGGGCCGTCCGAGCTCGCACGTTTCATCGAACGGCTGGATCCAGCATTGTTTGGCGTGAACTACGACATTGGCAACAGCGCTGGGCTCGGCATGCGGCCTGCCGACGAAATCGCGGCCTACGGCCATCGCATCGTCAACGTGCATATCAAAGATCGCGTGCTCGGCGGTACCACGGTGCCACTTGGCACAGGCAGCGCTGATTTCGAAACTGTTTTTTCGGCACTCGCAAAAGTTGACTACAAAGGCAATTACATCCTGCAAACCGCCCGGGCACATGACGGCGACCATGCAGGCGCGCTTTGCCGCTACCGCGACATGGCTGTCAACTGGATAGCACGCCATGGAGCTTGAACTCACCGGCAAAACAGCCCTGGTCACCGGTTCCTCACGCGGAATCGGCCGGGCCATTGCCGAGGCGCTGCAAGCCGAGGGCTGTAGGGTCGCGATAAACGGACGCGACGCCGATGCCTTGAAGTTGGCATCTATGACCCTGAAATCCGCGGCGGCTGTCGCGGGCGATGTCTCCGACGCAGGCCAGGCACGACAGGTTGTCGATGAAGCGACTCGGGCGCTCGGCAGGCTCGACATTCTGGTTTGCAATGTCGGTAGCGGCCGTTCGGTGGCACCAGGCCTGGAGACTCCCGAGGAATGGCAACGCGTGTTCGCACTAAACCTCTGGAGCGTCACCCATACGGTCGAGGCAGCGCGTACCGCGCTCGCCGCTTCGCGCGGCGCTGTGATCTGCATCTCGTCGATCTGCGGGCTCGAGGTCATTCCGGGTGCACCGGTTACCTATTCTGCTGCCAAAGCCGCATTGCACGCCTACGTGCGCGGCATTGCCCGACCACTCGGCGCCCAGGGTGTGCGCATCAATGCGATAGCACCCGGCAACATTCTGTTTGACGGCTCCGTGTGGGACAGAAAACTGGCAGCCGATGCAAATGGCGTGCAGTCAATGCTGGCCGCCAACGTCGCACTGGCGCGCCTCGGTACGCCGCAGGACATCGGTCAACTGGCGGCGTACCTCGCCTCACCACGCTCGGGTTTTGCAACCGGTGCAGTCTGGACACTCGACGGCGGCCAGGTCCGCGCATAGCGGCAACTCGAAGGAACACCCATGACTACCGCATTCAAAAAGTTCGATCTCACGGGAAAAACCGCGCTGATCACGGGTGCCGCAGGCTTGCTCGGCCGGCAACACGCTGCGGCCCTGCTCGAAAGCGGCGCGAGCGTGGTGCTTACCGACATCGGCGAGGACGCACTCGCGTCGGCCAGGGAATTTCTCGCGGGCACAGCGGAAATCGACCGCATCCACACGGCGATCCTCGATGTTTCGAACCCGGAAGCGGTCGCCGCGCTATCCGCGCGACTCGCGGCTGCCGGACAACGGATAGACATTTTGGTCAACAACGCGGCGATTGACCCCAAGGTTACGGCCGGCGCCGGCATGGTCGAAAGCTCTCGTCTCGAGAACTTTCCGATCGATCAATGGAATCTGCAAGTCGCGGTCGGGCTGACCGGCGCGTTCCTGTGCAGCCAGGTCTTCGGCACTGCGATGGCCGCCGACGACAAGGGCGGCGTAATCCTGAACATCGCATCAGACCTTTCGGTGTTCTCGCCGGACCAACGCCTGTATCGCAAACCGGGACTGCCCGAGCATCTGCAGCCCGTCAAACCGGTTACTTACTCCGTCATCAAGGCTGGCCTGATCGGCTTGACGCGTTACCTCGCAACCTACTGGCCAGAACAGGGCGTGCGCGCCAATGCAATTTCTCCGGGCGGTGTGTTCAATGGCCAGGGCGAAGAGTTCGTGACCCGGCTCAGCGCATTGATCCCGTTGGGCCGCATGGCGGCTGGCGACGAGTACCGTGCCGCCGTGCAATTCCTCTGTTCGGACGCCTCTTCGTATATGAATGGCCAAAATATCGTGATGGACGGAGGAAGGTCGGTCTGGTAGCAGCGTCCCACGGGCCGTTCAGCGCTGCGATGGCATCAACCACCAACCCCCATCACCACTCTCACCGGCTTTGCACACGTATGGTTTATTTCTCAATCGACAACGACCATCACACCAACCTGGCGTTGTCGATCATAGAAGAGAATCGGCTTCCCAAGTCCGGCGTGACGTTCATTTCACACCGGTCACCGCGCAACCAGTTGGCAGGGTCGCTAGGCTTCGCTCTTGAGCCGGTGGACGTCCATCCGCTATGTTCCGGCCTCAGCTTCAAGAATCCAATAAGTTACTTGAAGGCATATTTTCACCAGATACGGCTAAAGCACCGCTTTCAGTTCCGGTCGGGAGACTTGCTTGTCATCACAACGGAATATGAAATCAACAACGCATTTCTAGCCACGCAGATGCGGCACGCTGGTGGACAGGTTTATCTCTACGACGAAGGCATTGGGTTTTATTTCAACAACAGCAGCTTCCACGACCGGCATCTTTCGTGGACCGACCGGTTATTCCTGGTCCTTTACAACTTTGCCTTCAAGGCATTGGGTATACCGGCCTATGCCAAAAAAGGATTCGAAGGCCGGATGTATGTCCGAATACGCGAGAAATACCTCAATGCCATCTATTCGAGAATGCGCCTGCCTATCGATCGGCCCGTGGAGATTCGCGGTTATCGGCATTTTTTGGTGTCCGAACAGTCGTTTTTGCCAAAGAATGATCAGGTTGCGATCTTCTTCGCCAACAATCTCGACGCTTTTGGCCTGAAAACCGAAGAGCTTGCAATCTCCGCAGAAGCCCTGCGCGTGTTGGCCGCAGCTTTTTCGGAGGTTCACCTGAAAATTCACCCGGGAGATTGGGCCGCTCAAAACGAAGTGTGCAGCTTCTACACTGCGCTGGCTGCTCAGCATTCCAATATTCATCTCATCGATAACGCGATCTCCAGCAACACTGCCATGGAGCAAATAAGGCCTGGGGTTGTCGTTGGAACCATGGGCGCGGCGATGTTCGATGCTTTCTTTTTCGGCTGTCAGCCGATTTTCCTATTTCATCTGCTGCCATCCGTCAGAGAATTCGGCGTCTGCAACTTCACCTTGGATGGCTTGGGCTACCGCTACATCGCGAATCTGCGGGAAATTGACCCGGGATACAAGTCCGGCGTGAACATTTCCTCGTTACTCTACGACGGCCCGCAGACCTGGAATTCGAACGTGGAAACGCCGGCTTCGCAGACTTAGCCAGTCATGAGACACCCATGCTCAAACATCTGATCAAACAAATTCTGCCGCCCATTCTTTTCGTATTGGCGCGCGGAGCCTTGCAGCGGCTGAAGCCGGAACGACCGATTTATGACGGCCTCTATCGGGATGCAGCGGAGCTACAGCCGTCAAATGACAATCCATTCGAGCACCCGAACTGGATTTCTTATGTTTCCGAAAGGGCTCACTCCCGCGTCGACGGTGTCAGTCACCAAGACATGAACGAGATGTGCCTTTCGCTGATCGCATCGATCGCGCCCGCCGGTGATCACGCAGCCTCTTGTCGCATCGTCGATTTCGGTGGCGGCGTGGGTATGTATTGGCCGGCCCTGAAAACGCAAAATAAAGGGGGCAGGCAGCTTGATTTCACGGTCGTCGACAGCTCCGCCAACTGCGCACTCGGAACCAGGTTGTTCGGCGCAGATGGCGTGTCTTTTTCAACTGATTTTGAATCGCTGTTGACACACAGCGCCAAGATAGACGTACTTAACGTTTCAAGTACGCTCCAGTATTGTCTAGATTACGAAGCAACGCTGGCACTGCTGTGTCGCAGCCAGGCCAGGTTCATCATCGTATCCCGCCATCCGGCCCCCGGGGGCAATCAGCCTGTGGCCTACACCATGCAAAACGTCACGACCGTCAAAGGTTTTTGCGGGCGGATCCCGGTTGTATTGCTCAGCGTCGAACGGCTGGCTCAACTGATGCGCGGCCAGGGCTATGAGATGATTGCGGACTACTACAGTAACGCCGATTCCGGCAAATACTGGAAGAACGGCAAGAAGGCGATTCCAGAAGAATTCTCCCAAATTGTCGATCACGCCCTGGTTTTTCAGAAGCAACCGGGGCCACCTGCCGGCGATGCATCTGCGACTTCCGTCGTTGCTCTATGACCGGGAATAGAACGTGCTTGTAATCATCTTCGGGCGTGCCGCCCAATTCATCCTGCTCCTTTTGGTCATGCGGGTGGCTACGACTTATTTGCCACCTAGCGAAATGGGCCGTCTCTCGCTGATCACCGCCGCCACAGCCTTTTTTGCGCTTTTCCTCGTCAACCCGATTGGTATGTTCATCAATCGGAGGTTTCACGCCTGGGATGAACTCGGCCGCGCCAAACACTACCTCAAGCTGCACTGGATCTATCTTCTTGGTGTCTGCCTGTTCGCGGCGCTGACGCTCGGCGTGCTCAACAAAATCCACGCCTTCGGCTTCCAGTTCAATACCGCGTGGCTGCTGGTGCTGGTCTGTGGCTCGCTGTTGTTCAACACGATCAACCAGACCGCAATCCCATCGCTGAACCTGCTGGAGTTGCGCGGGCGTTTTATCGTCCTCACGCTCGCAACAATCGGCGTGGGCCTGGCGAGCGCCTATGCGCTGGTCGAATCCTTCGCACCGACAGCTGAATACTGGTTGCTCGGCTTGCTGATCGGCCAGACGGTGTTCGCGATCATTGGCGTCAAGTTGTTTTTCGACAAACTCAGCCCGGAGCAGCCCGCAGACAAACTGTCGCGCTCGCACCTCAAGCTGCTGTTCGACTTCGCCTGGCCGGTTGCAATCTCGGTCGGGTTTAATTGGCTGCAGACGCAAGGCTACCGCTTTTTCGTCGCCGACTCGCTGGGCTTGGCCGCACTCGGCCTGTTTGTCGCAGGCTACGGAATCAGCGCAGGGCTGATGGCCGCGTTCGAATCGGTGCTGACAACCTACTTCCAGCCGCGTTTCTACAAGCGGGTCAGCACCAGCACGATCGAGGAACAGTCCGCCGCCTGGAATAAATATGCTGGCGCGATCCTGCCCTCGCTGATGCTCGTAACCTTTTTGTTGATCAGTCTGGCGCCGGAGTTGACGCGATTCATGGTGGGCCCGGCATACCAATCGGCATCGCAGTTCGTGATCTGGGGCGTCCTGGCAGAAGGTGCACGCGTTGTTGCTGGCGTCTACAGCATGTCGGCCCACGCCAAGATGAAGACCCGTCTGCTGCTGCTGCCGAACCTGCTCGGCGCGGTCATCTGCATCGTGCTGATCAAGTTTCTGGCGCCTGGCATGGGTGCGCATGGCGTGGGTCTGGCGCGCTCGCTGGCCGGCGTCGGCATGTTGGTCGCCATGCACTACCTGATGATCGTCGCGCTCGACATGCGGCTGCCATTGCGTATGCTGTTCAAAGGCACCGCAATGGGCGCTGGCCTGATGCTGCTTGCGACGGCCGGCCGGTGGGCCATGAACAGCCAGGGCATCATTGCGGCGGGTGTACTGATCGTTGTCACCGGGCTGGCCTTTCTGCCGATGTTCTACTGGCTGCTTTATCCATATTTGCCAAGGCACGACAAAGTTTCATGAAAATCCTCCTTGTTTGCATGTCGTATGACTATGGAGACCCGACGCGCGGTCATTCGTACGAGTACTACAATTTTTACCAGAGCCTGCTGGCGCTCGGACACGAGGTCGTGTTGTTTGACTACATGACCGAGATTCAGCACCTGGGCAAGCCAGCCATGAACCGCAAGCTGCTCGAGGTCGCGGCGGCGTCCAGGCCTGACTTCGCGATGTTCTCGCTTTACACCGATCAGTTCGAGCCGGACACGATCAAGGCGATGAAACAGCTCACATGCACACTGTGCTTTTTTCACGACGACACCTGGCGCGTCGAATTTTCCCGCTACTGGGCGCCACAGTTCGATTTCTTCACAACACCCGACGTATATGGTGAGCGGAAATACCGAGCATTGGGCCTGGAAAATGTGATCTATTTCCCGTTCGGCTGCAACAACAGCATTTACCGAAAAGCGTCTGTCGAAAAAATATACGACGTGTCGTTTGTAGGTGCCTGGCACCCCTATCGCGAATGGCTCATCAATCGCCTGCGCAGAGCGGGGTTCAATGTCAAAGTTGCCGGGTACCGCTGGCCAGGCGGCATCGTGTCGCACGAGGAGATGGTCCAGCTGTTCAATGAAAGCCGCATCAACCTGAATATGTCGAACTCGACCTCCTGGGACGCGCGTTACCTGCTGTCGTCCCCGCGCGGTCTGGTCAATCGCATCCGCTCGCCGAAGTCCGTCGAACAGATCAAGGCCCGTCATTTCGAGATTAACGGCACTGGCGGGTTTCAGCTCTCGTACTACGTTGAGGGACTGGAACGGCACTACGGTATAGGCACAGAGATCGCCATCTACCTGGACCCCGACGACCTTCAGCAAAAGGTTGCGCTTTATCTTGCAGAGACTGCACTGCGAGAAAGCATCGCCGATGCCGGTTATGCCCGGACTCTTGCGGAGCACACCTTCGGCCACCGCTTTCGACACGCGTTCGCCAGGATGGGACTCATCGATGCCTGACAATACACTGCCACTGGTCTGCATCTGCATCCCGACTTATAACGCGGAAAAAACCGTCGCAGCCACTTTGCATTCGGTGCTAAACCAGAGTTACGGGAACCTCAAAATTCACGTGGTCGACAATCATTCGACCGACAGCACGATCGCAGTTGTCGAAGGATTTTCTGACAGCCGCATCACGCTCTACCGCAACGCGGTCAATATCGGTGGCGAAGGCAATTTCAATCGTTGCATCGAACTGGCAACGGGGAAATACACCGCGATTTACCATGCGGACGATATCTACGAATCAGATATGGTCGCGTCACAGGTCGCATTTCTCGAGGCGCACCCACAAGCCGGAGCAGCGTTTACACAAGCACTGCTGATCGATGAGGACAACCGCCTCATCGGTGCGATCCAACAGCCCCCCGAATTGGCGGCCACTGGCCCGCTGCATCATTTTCCTGAGGTCTTCAGGGCGATTCTCAAGCACTCCAATTTCCTGATCTGTCCCAGCGTGATGGCGCGCACCAACGTTTATCAGCAGAACATCAAGAGCTGGCGTGGGGAACTGTTCGGCCCGAGCGGCGACCTTGACGTCTGGCTCAGGATGCTGCAGCTTGGGCCCGTCGGAATACTGCCGGGAGCGACCATGCGATACCGCATCAGCAGCAGCCAGTGGTCGGCAAATGTGCGCCTTGATACGCGCCGTGCGGCTTTTTTCACAGTGATGGACTACTATCTCGCACAACCCGACGTGCGCAAGCTGGTTACCGCCGAGGATATGGTCAACTACGGACGCCTCGAACGTCGTGACCAGGTCATGCGCGCCGCCAACGCCCTGTTGCGCGGTGAACCGCAGCAGGCTCGGGAACTTTTCCCCAATGTATTTTCACCGGACGCCCTAAAGGCAGCTCTACAGACCAGACGGGGGCTCGGCGTTTTTCTGCTGGGCCTGTATCTCAAGGTCATGCTCAGTTTGCGGCTCGATGGTCTGGCCAGGACTTCGCTGGTTCATCTCAAGAGGATAAGCAAGAAGTGATTCCCGCCCCAGTGTCCGACGAAATTTACATCGACACGCCGCCTGCCTACCGGCAGGACCGGATGTTCGATTTGTCGAATCTCGCGCTCAATCGCGACGGGACATTGGTGCCCTACGCGCGCGTGCGCGAAGTGCACGCCAGTGCCGGCAGAGCCGTACGCACCGCCGACTACCTGATGTCCTTGCCGGCAAACAACGCCCCCAAGGACTACTACTCGCTCGGCGTCCTCGACAACTTCAAGATGCTGGCTGCACGTCCTGATGTACACCTTCGAGCCTTTCTGGTGCTTGAGCCACCCGTCGTCGACCCGAGCATCTACAAGGCATTACCGGAGCTGACCGCAGCTTTCGAGCGGGTCTATGTCCACAACGTGAACGGTGACGGCTATTCGCTCGCAGGTGTTGACAGCTCGCGGTTGCGCCAACTCTATTGGCCGCAGCCTCGCGAAGATGTTATGGAGCCGTACTGGTCTCGGTGTGAGCGCCTCAACCGCATCGTGGTGATCAACGGAAATCATGTGCCACGCAAAGTACCGAACGAGCTCTACAGCCGCCGCATCGAGGCGATGACCGAACTGGCGGAATCCGGTGTTGTCGATCTTTACGGCCGCGGCTGGGCCAAATTGAAGGCTCGTACGTCTCTCTGGTGGCCCTATATAAGCCGGCGCAAAACGCTGCTGTCGATTTACAAAGGCTCGTGCGAATCGAAATACGAGGTACTGAGTCAATACAACTTCTGCCTCTGTCTCGAAAACATGGCGATGCAGGGCTACGTAACCGAGAAAATTTTCGACTGCTTCTATGCGGGAACGATTCCCCTGTATTTGGGCGCTCCCGATATCAAGCAGTTGATCCCTGAGGAGGCCTATATCGATTGCCGTGAATTTTCATCATGGCAGGCCGCCTACCAGGCAGTCGCGGCGATGTCGCCCGAAGCGATCCAGCAGATGCGCGAACACGGCCGGCGTTTTGTTCGCAGCGAGCAGGGCCGGCGATACACCGACTCATTGCTGAAAATAGTCGGAGACGCGTCATGAAAACCCCGCGCTCCGTCGAATCCGATTCGCAGCGCGCTCGAGGCCGGCCAAGATGATCAGAAATCCATTTTTTGAGCTTCCATGGAGCAAAGACTCTCAGGTATTGCTGATCTTTCTCACGGTATTTTCGTGGTCGCTCTTCCCGGTGATGCTGAAGCAATTCAACGTCACGCTGTTCCAGGCCGGTTTCGCGATCTGCCTGCTCGTGATCTGTCTGTTCGTCGCTCTCACAGCGCAGCGCAACCAAGTGATGCTGACGCCCCTGCATAAACTCATGCTGATTTGCGGGGCGGGCTATCTATGCATGCTATTGATTGCTTCTGTCCATGCGACGTCGAGGACCAGCATCGTGCAATGGTGCATCCTCTTCACCAAGTTCCTGTTTTTCCTGTTTCTGCTTTTCCACATCAATCGAAAATTTGTCTACGCAAGCATGCGCATCTATGCGAACCTGATGGGCGCGACAGTTGTTTTTTCGCTTGCCGCCATAGCTGCGGTGTTGCTCAGCATCCATCCCTTCAGCACGATGGAAGTCGGCGGACGTGCGGCGGACGTTTTCTTCGGTGCCTACTACATCACCAACACGCCTATATGCCCGCCCACGCCGGTGTTCCGCATTCAGGGACTCAGCGAGGAGCCGGGAACCTACGCGTTCGCATTGATGCCCGCGCTGTTCTGGTTCCTCATCGCGGAGAAGGCTTATCTTCGGTCCACCGTTATCGTGCTCGGATTGATGCTTAGCATGTCCCTCGGTGCCGGGCTTTTTCTCTGCATGGTGCTGGTGCTGATTTTGCTTCTGATGGTCATCAAAAGGTCTGTCGGCAATCATAAATTGGTGATCTTCCTGGCGGGTGCAATAGGCGCCATCGCGCTGATGTACGGCCTGGCCGGCGCCTGCACCAAACAGTATCTTGAGAACTTGAGCGACAAATCCGCCATGACACTGGTCGAAGGATGCATGAAAGAACATTCTTCCGACCGTGAGACCTGCGTGCGTCGAACTGCGCATGCGATGAGTACCACACCAACCGGCAAATCATTGTCCCTTCATGACCGAAAAGAGGGGCTGCGTATCGTCATCGATTACTTGAAGGCGCATCCGGTCGGAACCGGCGCCGCGCTCGGCATGCAAACCGTGCAGAACTCGATTGCCGTAGGTTATGCGGTCGCGACGCTGGAATCCGGCATCGTGGGTGGGGTCTTTTACATCGGCCTTTTTGCGGCGATGGGCTGGCTCGCCTTGCGAACCATCGCCAAGGCCGACAACAAATCATTCGACGGACGCGTCAACGTGGTGGTGTCACTAAGCATCGGCGCGGTTCTCGTAATGGGCGCTCAGCGAATTCAGCCCGATCTGAGCTTCTGGCATATGTGGCTCTACGCAATATGGTTTCACCTCCTGCAGTCAACGGTATCGGGCGTCAGCACCGACTCACGAACTCTTTGAAACCAACATCCACAGAGCACAACTTGTGACCTGCGACCTTCAAACACCCCAGACCACGACAAACATGATTTCGCGACTCCTGAAAACCATCGATATGCCACCGGGGGAAAACCTGTGGGCCAGGAGCATCATGATCGCGGGCGTCGGCATCTGGCTCATATTTTTCACGCTGGGACTGTCTGGCTACGCCGGCGCGAAGGAGTCTTATCTGCTTTTTTCGGCCGCGACCGGAGCCATGCTGATCACCGGATGCCGTCAGAAACACAGTTACGGCTATTTGTTCCTGACGGTATTTCTGTGGCTCGGGCTCTGGCTCAAACTGACGATTCACACAATTTTCAATTACCCATATGTCGAGCCCATCGGATTGTTCGAGGGTGCGCCAGCAGCGTGGGACGAAGTACTGCTGGTGGCAAGCGTGGCCAGCTTGGGTGTCATTGCTGGCGGCATAGCCTATGCAGGCCTGGCAAGGCGTATCAGCCCCACGCGTGAGGAAAAGAAACTCATTGTGCCCTCATGGTACGAACCAAATCGGAAATGGCTATGGCTTGCGCTGGCGCTCGCGACGGCAGGCGTGCTGGTTGTCAATCTGGCATACGGAATACATCGAATCGGCCTTGCGCCAAAAGCGTCTCTGATGTGGCCGCTGAACTCGGTAGTAGCCTGGCTGCTCAACATCGGCCTGGCTACTTTCGTTGCCCTTTTTGCCTGGTGGGACATCACGCTCGGGAAGAATCCCGCCTTGGCAGCTTATGGCATTTTGATTGAAGCTTTTCTCTCGAGCACGTCGATCCTGAGCCGGGCAGCCTATATCTTTCACGCCGTTCCACAACTTTTCGTTTTACACCAATTCAGGCACAAGCTGGCGGGCTGGTCGCGCCTGAAAACAATCATGCTTGCCGCTGCCTTTTGCGGGCTGCTGGTGATATCCATATCGGCCGTCACGACATTCCGGAACTATTTCTACCAGACCGGTCTGTATACAAGCACGGCCTATCACGAGGCCTACTACCGTTGGGAAATTGTCAGCGGCCATCTCGGTACGCTGGAGGCCCAACTCAAAATTGCGCCGGCAGAGGAACGTCCGCCCATCATTGAATTAATGCGAAAACTGAATATCGAGAAAATACAGCTGGAAGCGATCATGGCCGCCGAAAAGAAGAAATGGGCGGAAGCCATGGGCACGGATTCAGCGCAATCCCGGCTGTTACTCAATGAGTTTGGTTATCAGCTGACCGACGGTTTTTCGGCCCGCCTCTTGCAGCTAAGCGTTGACAGATGGATAGGCCTGGAGGGCCTGATGGCCGTGCAGGCCTATCCAGGCAAGGACCCGGCGCTCTTGCGTCGCGGTTTTCTGGAGAAGCCGGCGATAGGAAAACCCGATATCTACCAAAGCATCTCGAAGTCTGTGTACCTCAAGTCCGACGGTACAAAATTCAGATTTGCAAGCCTGCCTGGCGGGCCGGCCTTCCTCTATTACAGCAATTCGCTCTGGATTGTCGCGCTCGGAATGGTTATTTTTACGTTCCTGGTGCTGCTTGTCGAGCTTTTGATACGAACCTTGACCCGCAACCCCATTCTCTGTTCGCTTTACGGCGTCGTGATGGCCAGCACCGCTGTTCAATTCGGCGTGGCTCCGCAGCAAAGCATTCCTTATTTTCTGGTTCTCGGCTGCGGTATCCTGCTGGTATGGACGGTCCATACGCATGGTTTTGCGTTCGCTCTGTACAAGTTGAAACTGGCAAAAGCCCCGCCACCACGTGACAACTAAAACGGCAACAACCCTTTTTGTCCACGCCACCAATGTGCACTCCGGCGGAGGGCAGTCGTTGCTGCGCGCGCTGCTTGAGGCTCTGCCGGCTGGTCGTGACACAACTGCGTTGCTCGATAGCCGCATGCCAGTGCCGAAGACTCATCTTCCGCATCTGAAAGTCATTACTGTTGCGCCGACCGTGTGGCGTCGTTTCTGGGCTGAATGGTGGCTTTCCAAATCCGTGGGGGCGGCTGACCTCGTGCTGTGCTTCGGCAATTTGCCACCGCTCTTCAGGCTGAAAGGGCGCACCGTGGTGTTCGTGCAGAACCGTTATCTCGTCGACCCGGTGACGCTCGCCAGCTTCCCTCTCAGGACACGCCTGCGGCTGTTGATCGAAAGGGCATGGTTCGCCCACAAGGCCCAAAACGCGCAAGCCTTCGTCGTGCAAACTCCTTCAATGCGCGACCTGCTGAATGCCTCTGGTCTGGCAAAGGGCAAACCGGTTTCGGTACTGCCCTTTGTGAGCACCAGCGCCGGCTATGAGAGAAACAGCACCCCGAAGGCATGCGATAGCGCATGCGGCTTCATCTATGTAGCTTCAGGTGAGCCTCACAAAAATCACAAGCGGCTCATGGAAGCCTGGATTTTGTTGGCGGATGACGGCATGCATCCTTGGCTTTGGCTGACTGTCGACGCCAATGCCCACCCTGAACTCTGCGCATGGATCGATGAAAAGAAGGCCCGTTACGGTCTGAATGTTGAAAACCTCGGCGCGAGGCCACACGACGAAATCCTGCGCCTCTACGCCCAGGCGAAGGTACTGGTTTATCCGTCACTGTTCGAGTCGTTCGGCCTGCCACTGATCGAAGCGCGCCAGGCGGGCCTGGCAATCCTGGCGTCAGAACTCGATTACGTACGCGACGTGGTCGACCCCGAGCAGGTATTCGACCCCCATTCACCGGTCTCCATTGCCAGGGCAGTGAAGCGCTTTCTCGGCCAAAGCGAGCAGCCCCTTCCGCTCATGAACGCCGGCGAATTCCTCGCCCATGTTTTCCCCGAAGAGTGACCCAATTGCGTATCCTGATCGTCAGCCAGTATTTCTGGCCAGAAAGCTTTCGCATCAACGATGTCGCGAAAACGCTCGTTGAAAAGGGCTTCGAGGTCGATGTATTGACCGGCAAGCCCAATTATCCCGAAGGTTCGGTTTTTCCCGGCTACCGGGCCTGGGGCTGCCAGCGTGAATCATGGGCCGGCCTCTCGATATACCGGGTACCCCTTGCGCCGCGCCGGAAAAAGGGCGCGTTGAACCTGGTCTTCAACTATCTGTCGTTTGTCGCCTCAGGCACTCTTTTTGGTGCGTGGCAGCTGCGCGGCAAACGCTACGACGTCATTTTTGCCTACGGTACTTCGCCAATCCTCCAGGCGATCCCGGCGTTGTTCCTCGGTTGGCTGAAAAACTGCAAGGTTGCCGTCTGGGTCCAGGATCTCTGGCCGGAAAGTCTGGAGGCCACGGGTTATGTGCGTAATCGGCGTGCACTGGCATTGGTGAGGTCCGTCGTTCAGAGCATTTACGCAGGTACCGACCTGCTTCTGGTGCAATCACAGGCATTTGTACCCAAGGTTCGCGAACTGGCCGGCGGCACACCGATCGCCTATTACCCGAATTCGGTCGACCCGCTATTTGCCGCGCCCGGCGACGCACCAGCGCCACCGATACCGGTTATGGACAGCGGCGCGTTTTGCGTCGTATTCGCCGGCAATATCGGCGCCGGGCAGGCCGTCGAGGCCATTGTCGAGGCCGCTACCCTGCTCCGCGAGCGTCCGGATGTCCAGTTTGTGGTCGTCGGCCAGGGCAGCCGCCAGGCCTGGATGGCCGAAGAAGCTGCGGCACGCGGGCTCACCAACCTGCACCTGCCCGGCCGTTTCCCGGTCGAATTGATGCCCGGCCTCATGCAAAAGGCCTCAGCGTTACTCGTAACCCTGACCGATCAACCGATTTTCGCGGCGACCATTCCCAACAAGATCCAGGCCTATATGGCCGCTGGACGACCGATAATTGCCTGTTTGAACGGGGAAGGTGCCCGCGTCGTCGAGGAAGCTGGGGCTGGCCTTTCGGTTCCGGCCGAGAATGCGCCGGCCCTGGCCGCCGCGGTGATTCGGCTGGCTGAGATGAGTGCACCAGAACGCGCCACTCTTGGCGCCAACGGCCAACGGTATTTCAAAGAGCATTTCGACCATGACATGCTGACACTTCAGCTCATGGACCATTTCCGCGCACTGGCGGAATCTTCTTGAGGTTTTTCGATGAGAGTTCTTGTATTGGGTGCCAGCGGCATGATCGGCAGCGCCATGATCCGCGTCTTGAGCCAGAAAAAGGATTGGCAGGTCTTCGGCAGCATGCGAAATGCCGCGGCGCTGCGCTTTTTTGAGCCCGCCATCGCCGAGCGCATGCTGACCTTTGTCGATATCAACGACCGCGACAGCGTCATCCGCGCATTTGCCCACGCCCGGCCTGACGTGGTCGTTAACTGTATCGGCCTGACCAAGCACCATACCGAAGCTGATGATCCGTTGCTCGCGATTCCCATCAATGCGTTGCTGCCACACCAGCTCGCCGGGCTGTGCCTGGCGGCGTCGGCACGTTTGATCCATATCAGCACCGACTGCGTCTTCTCGGGCGCCAAGGGACACTACATCGAAGCCGACGCGGCCGATGCAAAAGATGTCTATGGCAAGTCCAAGCTCCTGGGCGAGGTGCTGGGCCAGGGCGCGATCACTTTGCGCACCTCGACAATAGGCCACGAATTGCAAAGCGCTTACGGGTTGCTGGAATGGTTCCTTGCACAACAGGGTTCCTGCAAAGGCTTCAACAAGGCCATTTTTTCGGGTCTGCCGAATGTCGTGTTCGCCGAAATCGTCCGCGACATCGTGATTCCACGGCCTGAGCTGTCCGGCCTGTACCACGTTGGCGCTGCCCCGATCGGCAAATACGACCTGCTCAAGCTGATCGCCGCAGCCTACGGCAAGGCCATTGATATTCAGATGGACAATACGTTTACGATGGACCGATCGCTCGATTCCAGCCGTTTCCGCGAGGCGACAGGCTACACCGCACCGGCCTGGCCCGAGCTTATCGACACCATGCATTCCTCCAAACTGTAAGAATCAGCCATGTTTGACAACAAAATACTGATGATCACCGGCGGCACCGGTTCGTTCGGCAACGCCGTCCTCAAACGCTTTCTCTCAACGGAAGTGCGCGAAATCCGCATTTTCAGCCGCGACGAAAAAAAGCAGGAAGAGATGCGGATCGCGCTGAACAACGACAAGCTCAAGTTTTACATCGGTGACATCCGCGACTACGACAGCATTCACCAGGCGATGAAGGGTGTTGACTATGTGTTTCACGCGGCAGCACTCAAGCAGGTCCCGTCCTGCGAGTTCTATCCGATGGAGGCGGTGCGTACCAATGTACTGGGCGCGGAGAACGTCATGAACGCAGCGATCGCCCATAACGTCAAGCGCGTCGTCGTCCTGAGCACCGACAAGGCGGTCTATCCGATCAATGCCATGGGTGTGTCCAAGGCAATGATGGAAAAACTCATGGTCGCCAAGGCACGCATGCAAAACGATGGCGAGACCGTGCTTTGCGCCACGCGTTATGGCAACGTGATGGCGTCGCGCGGCTCGGTGATCCCGTTGTTCGTCTCGCAGCTCAAGAGCGGCGCGCCGCTGACCGTGACCGACGCCAGCATGACCCGCTTCCTGATGTCACTCGACGATTCGGTCGACCTGGTGCTGCACGCGTTCGAGCACGGCCAGCAGGGCGACATCTTTGTGCAGAAGGCGCCGGCCTCGACTGTCGCCGACCTCGCGCAAGCGCTCAAGGACATCTTTGGCGGCAACGACCAACCCACCAAGATCATTGGCACGCGCCATGGCGAAAAGCTCTACGAAACGCTGGTGTCGCGCGAGGAAATGGCCCGGATCGACGACATGGGCGCGTACTACCGCATTCCCGCAGACAACCGCGATCTCAATTACGCCAAGTATTTCAGCGATGGCGAAGAGCGGATTTCGCAACTGGACGACTACACATCGCACAACACCGAGCGGCTCAATGTCGCCCAGGTCAAGGCGCTTTTGGGGAAACTGGATTTTATTGAGGAGGCACTTCGTGTTTAAAGTGATGACGGTAGTCGGGACCCGGCCCGAATTGATCAAGATGAGCCGCGTGATTGCGGCGCTCGACAAGCACACCCAGCACATTCTTGTGCACACGGGCCAGAATTTCGACTACGAGCTGAACCAGATTTTTTTCGAAGACCTGCAGATTCGCAAGCCCGACCACTTTCTCAATGCAGTCGGCGAAAATGCGGCCCAGACCATCGGCCAGATCATCATGAAGGCCGATGAAGTGTTCCAGGCTGAGAAGCCCGACGCCGTCCTGCTCTATGGCGACACCAACTCATGCCTGGCAGTGATCGCGGCCAAACGGCGGAAAATCCCGGTATTCCACATGGAGGCAGGCAACCGCTGCTTCGACCAGCGCGTTCCCGAAGAACTCAACCGGAAGGTGCTCGATCACCTGTCGGACATCAACATGGTCCTGACGGAACATGCACGGCGCTATCTCATCGCCGAAGGCGTGCGGCCCGAAACCATCATCAAGACCGGCTCGCACATGCGTGAGGTCGTCGACCACTACCGCCCGCAAATCGACAAGTCCGACATCATTTCGCGCCTGTCCCTCAAGCCCAATGAATTTTTCCTGGTCAGCGCGCATCGCGAGGAAAACGTTGACTCGCCCGACGCGCTGAAGGACCTGCTCGAGACCTTGACCGAGCTTGTCAAAAAGTATGGCTTCCCGGTGATCGTTTCCACCCATCCACGCACGCGAAAACGGCTGGAGGAGGCTGGTTACGAAGGCCTGGACAAGCGCATCGTGTTCGGCAAGCCGCTCGGGTTTTTCGACTACATGAAACTGCAGGTCGAAGCCAAATGCGTGCTGTCCGACAGCGGCACCATCACGGAGGAGACTTCGCTGCTCAACCTCTGCTCCATCACCCTGCGCAATGCCCACGAGCGCCCCGAAGGCATGGACGTCGGCACCCTCATCATGAGCGGCCTCAAGAAGGACCGCGTGATAGACGCCATCGAGATCGTGACGTCGCAATATGACCGCAACCGGCGCCCGGTGCTGCCCATTGCCGACTACGAAAATCCGTTCGTCTCGACGCAAATTGTGCGTGTCGTGACGAGCTACATCGACTACATCAACCGGGTCGTCTGGTCGAAGAAATAATACGCGCGGCGGCTATGGCGGCAGCTCGGCTTGCGCCATCGTCGCGCCGTCACAATCCCTGGCTGAAAGCAGAGGTACAGTGCCAGCCAGGGGCCAGGAAATCGCCAGATCCGGGTCGTCCCAACGGATGCAGCGTTCATGTTCGGCGGCGTAGTAGTCGGTGGTCTTGTACAGCACGTCGGCAAATTCGCTAAGCACCAAAAAGCCGTGCGCAAAGCCCGGCGGCACCCAAAGCTGCCGATGCTCCTGGGCCGACAACTCGAACGCGACCGAACGCATGAAATTCGGCGAGGAGCGCCGGACATCGACCGCCACATCCCAGATGCTGCCGCTGACCACCCTCACGAGCTTGCCTTGGGGTTGCCTGAGCTGGTAATGCAGGCCGCGCAGCACATGGCGAACCGAGCGCGAATGATTGTCCTGTACAAAACCGCCGTCAAGCCCGGTTGCCCGCTCAAAATCGCGCCTGTTGAAGCTTTCGAGAAACAGGCCCCGCGCGTCGGCATGAACTTCAGGCTGAATCAGCAGCACTTCGGGCAGGGCCGTCGGGGTGACTTTCATGAGAGCTCCTCAACCATTTTGGCGACACCGGTTTGCCAATCGGGAATGTCGACCCCGAAAGTCCGCCGCAGCTTCGAAGTATCAAGTCGTGAGTTCAATGGACGGCGGGCTGCCTGCACGTAGGCAGTTGACGCCACGGGCTGGACTGCATCTATGGGCACACTGGGCAACAGGCCGGTCTTTTGTGCCTGCTCAACGACAAAACACGCATAGCCATGCCAGGAAGTTTCACCGGCGGCAGCCGCGTGATAAAGCCCGGCCAATTGCTCATCCGCGAGAACGCGCGTCAACGCCAACACAGTCAGGTCGGCCAGCCAGGCCGCTGCGGTGGGCGCACCGAACTGGTCGTTAACCACCGCCAGCCGGCCGTCCCTGCGCAACTTGTGCAGGATTTTCTTTGCAAAGTTTTCACCATGCGCCGCATAAAGCCAGCTTGTGCGGAAGATCAGGTGTCGTGCGCAATTTTTCGCGACCAACTGGTCGCCGAGCAGCTTGCCAAGGCCATAGGCGTTCAGCGGCAAGGCGGTGTCGTCCTCGGTCCACGGCCGCGTTCCTCCGCTGCCATCAAAGACATAGTCGCTCGAATAGTGAACAAACCAGGCGCCGGTCTCTTCACACGACCGGGCCAGCACGGCCGGTGCATCGGCATTGATCGCGTTGACCATATCAGGCTGGCCCTCGGCCGCATCAACGTCGGTGAAAGCCGCCGCATTGACGACGATATCGGGCCTGGCTCCGAGTACGGCGTTCCGGATACCAACGCTGTCGGCAAGGTCGCCGCCAGGCTGGCTCCGATCAGGTGCAATCACCTCGCCCAACGCGGCCAGGCTGCGCAAGAGCTCCGCGCCCAATTGCCCGCTCTTGCCGAACAGCAGGATCTTCAGCATGGACTCACCCGGTATGGCCGCGCTCACGCACCGCTTGCAGCCAACCTGGGTTGTCCAGGTACCAGCGCACGGTGTGGCGCAGGCCGGCTTCGAAGCTCTGGTCAGCATGCCAGCCCAGCTCATGGCGGATCTTGCTCGAATCGATGGCGTAACGGGCATCATGGCCGCGGCGATCGGCTACATGGGTGATCAAGCCGGCATAGCCGGCCGGCACCGGCCGCAATTCATCGAGCAGGCGGCAAATCGTGCGCACGACATCCAGATTGGTTTTTTCTCCCTGGCAACCGATGTTGTAGGTCTCACCGGGCCGGCCGGCCTCCAGCACCATGCGGATCGCCTTGCAATGGTCCTTGACATACAGCCAGTCGCGCACCTGCAGGCCATCACCGTAGACCGGCAGGGGCCGCCCTTCGAGCGCTGCAACAATCATGTGGGGGATCAGTTTTTCCGGAAACTGGTAGGGCCCATAGTTGTTGGCGCAGTTGGTGGTAAGCACCGGCAGGCCATAGGTGCGATGGCTGGCACGCACCAGGTGGTCGGCGGCCGCCTTGCTTGCGGCATAAGGGCTGTTGGGTTCATAGCGGTCAACTTCGCGGAAAGCCGCCGCCGCCGACGTCAGCGAGCCATAGACTTCATCCGTCGACACCTGCAAAAACCGAAAGTTCGTGCCGCTTGATCCTTCCAGCCCCGACCAGTAGGCGCGCGCGGCCTCCAGCAGGCGGAAAGTGCCTACGATATTGGTCTGGACGAACTCTTCGGCCGCGTCGATGGAGCGGTCGACATGCGACTCCGCCGCGAAGTTGATGATGGCGCGCGGCCGGTGCAGCGCGAGCAGGCCGGCCACCCACCGGCTGTCAGCGATATCGCCGTGCGCAAAGACATGGCGGCTGTCACCCTCAAGCCCACGAAGGTTGTCGCGGTTGCCCGCGTAGGTGAGCTTGTCGATATTGAGGATCGGCTCATCGTGCAACGCGAGCCAGTCCAGAATGAAGTTGGCTCCGATAAAACCGGCTCCGCCAGTGACCAGAATCATGGATAGCCTTTGTTGACGGCACACGTGCGGCAACGGCGCCTGGACCGGGATTATCCCCCAGCCGCGGCGCCGCCAACGAAAAACGGGCCTGGAGAACCAGGCCCGTTTGGCATCAAGCCTGAAACAGGCTCAGAAATGAATCCCGCGCATCATCTGCTGCATCGCCACCGCTTCGGCCGACAGCGTCGGTTTGGCGCTCTTGTCGCCCTTGGCGGCCGATGAGTCGGGGAACATGCGAAAGCTGGTGTTCATGGCGATCTGGGCGATGCGCGGCACCAGCGCATGCATGAGCTGGCCGGTGATGCCCAGGCGGGTGGCCACGCGTACCGGCTTGAAGATGCAGGCCTGCGCAATCATGTCGGCGGCCTCTTCAGGGGACAGCGTGGGCACGTTGTTGTACAGGTTGGTCGGCGCGATCATGGGCGTGCGCACCAGCGGCATGTTGATGGTGGTAAAGCTGATGCCGACGTCGGCAAACTCACTGGATGCGCAGCGCGTCCAGGCGTCCAGCGCGGCCTTGGAGGCCACATAGGCCGAGAAGCGCGGTGCATTGGTCAGCACACCGATGGAGCTGATGTTGACCACATGGCCCTTGCGCTTGGCAGCCATGCCGGGCAACAGCCCCATGGTCACGCGCAGGCAGCCAAAGTAATTGAGCTGCATGGTGCGCTCGTAATCGTGAAAGCGGTCGTAGCTGGCCTCAATGGCGCGGCGGATGGAGCGGCCCGCGTTGTTGATGAGGAAGTCGACGCCGCCATGGTTGGCGATCAGCTCCTTGATGAAACGGTCGCAATCCACCATGTCGGCGATGTCGGCCGGGTAAGCCACGAAGTTATAGCCTTTGGCCTTGGCTTCCTTGCAGGCTTCGTCGAGCTTGTCCTGGTCGCGCCCGCAGATGATGGTGATGGCACCCGCATCGGCAAACTTGTGCGCCGCCGCCAGGCCGATGCCTGACGAACCACCGGTGACCAATACCACCTTGCCGTTGACGGTGCCGCGCAGCGACCGGTCGATATGCAGATCGGGATCCAGGTGGCGTTCCCAGTGATCCCAGAGGCGCCAGGCGTAGTCTTTCAGGTTGGGGCAATCGATGTTCGAGCCCTTGAGCGCGGCCAGGGTGTCGCGGCAGTCAAAGCGGGTCGGGTAGTTGACAAACGTCAGCATGTCTTCCGGCAGGCCCAGGTCGGCCAGCACCGCATTGCGCACACGGCGCACCGGCGCCAGCGCCATCAGGCTCTTTTTGACGCCGCGCGGGATAAAGCCCAGCAGGGCGGCATTCACGAACAGGTTCATCTTGGGCGCATGGGCTGCGCGGCTGAAGATGTCCAGCACATCGCCGACGCGGTAGCCCACCGGGTCCACCAGGTGAAAGCATTTTTTGGCAATACCGGTTTTGTGGCTGAGGTGGTCCAGCGCATCGACGACAAAGTCGACCGGAACGATGTTGACCCGCCCGCCCTCCAGCCCCACTGCCGGCATCCAGGGCGGCAGCAGCTGCCGCATGCGCTGGATCAGCTTGAAGAAGTAGTACGGCCCGTCGATCTTGTCCATTTCGCCGGTGGTGCTGTCGCCGACCACCATGGCAGGGCGAAACACCGTCCACGGCACCTTGCATTCCTTGCGCACGATTTTTTCGCTCTCGTGCTTGGTCATGAAATACGGGTGCTCGTAGTTTTCGGCTTCCTCGAACATGTCCTCGCGGAACACGCCTTCATAGAGGCCGGCAGCGGCGATGGAGCTCACATGGTGAAAGTGGCCGGCGTCAATCGCCTTGGCAAATTCCACCGTGTTGCGGGTGCCGTCAATGTTGACGGCCACCTGGCTTTCCTCGTCGGCGCTCAGGTCATACACCGCAGCGAGGTGGTAAAAATGCCCGACCTGCCCCTTGAGTTTCTTGATGTCTTCACTGCTGACACCGAGCTTTTTGCTGGTCAGGTCGCCGTGCACGGCAACGGCGCGGGCGGCGGGTACACCCCAGTATTCCCTCAGCGCCGCCACTTTGCCGGCGCTTTCCTTGCGGATCAGGAAATGAACGGTCGTTCCTTTTCGTTCCAGAAGTTTTTTTACCAGGCGCTTGCCAATGAAGCCTGTGGCCCCTGTAACGAAATAATGCATTTGTGTTTCCTCCGCTGAACGGCCAAGTCAAAAAGTGATTCTTGCTTAAACGGCATGACTCTCTATTCAGCAGAAACCCGCGCTCAGCCTGACTGCACGTACTTTTCCGTAGAGCCGCATGCCTAGAACCTGTTCACGGTTCTAGAACGCAACACCTAAACGCCGTCACAGGGAGGGCTTATATTTTCCCCGTGCGTGCGGCATACTGCCCGCGAAGTTCCATAACCACAAACTGTCTGGAGTAAACCATGGTCAAGAAACTGCAAAAAATGAGCGCCGACAAGAAGTCCGGCCCACAGCTGTCCGGTGCCGTCAAGGAATCCGCCCAGCAAATCTGGCTGGCCGGCCTGGGCGCCTTCTCCAAGGCGCAGGAAGAAGGCGGCAAAGTGTTTGAGACCCTGGTCAAGGAAGGCCTGTCCATCCAGCGCAAGACCCAGGCCGTGGCCGAAGGCAAAATTTCTGAAGCCACCAACAAGATGGCCAGCATGGCCACCGACATCCAGTCCAAGGCCGGCCACCAGTGGGACAAGCTGGAAAACATCTTCGAAGACCGCGTGGCCAAGGCCCTGAACAAACTCGGCGTGCCTTCCGCCAAAGACGTGGACGCCCTGATCGCACGCATTGACGAGCTCAACCGCAATGTGCAAAAAATGGGCGGCAAGCCAGCAGCCAAAACCGCAGCGGCAAAACCCGCCGCCAAAAAGGCGGCACGCCCCGCGGCCAAACGCCCAGCTGCACGCAAATCGGCCTGAGCACACGGTGCTCTGGAAAAAAGGGACATGCCGTCCCTTTTTTTACGCCCGCGCCCAATCGCCCCACAGCTCACCCAGCACCCTGACTTTGCTGCAGAGCAGCAAATAGTTCCAGGAGCGCCGTCTACACTTTCCTGCCATGACCCAAGCCAAGCCTGCAAAAAATAAACGCCCTGCCAAGCCGCGCATTGCTTTGGCGTTGTCAGGCGGCGGTCCGTTGGGCGCCATCTACGAAATCGGTGCGCTGTGCGCGCTCGACGAATCCCTGCAGGGGCTTTCATTCACCGAACTGGACCACTATGTCGGCGTGTCCGCCGGCGGTTTCATCGCGGCGGGCCTGGCCAACGGCATGACGCCGCGCGAGCTGTGCGCCGCCTTCATTGAAAACGGCGACCAGGCATCGGAGGTGTTTGACCCGGCCTGGCTGATGGTGCCGGCATACGGCGAATTTTTGCGGCGCGGCATCATGTTGCCCGGCTTGCTGGCGTCGGCGGCCTGGCGCGCCACTTTCGGGCGCAAGTCGCTGGTCAATGCGCTGGAGGCGCTGGGCCCGGCCTTGCCCACCGGTGTTTTCTCCAATGACGAAATCGACAAGCGCCTGGCCGCGCTGTTTTCCAAACCCGGCCGCACCAACGACTTTCGCCAGCTTCGCACACGGCTGACACTGGTCGCGACGAATCTGGACAGCGGGGACGCCGCGCCCTTTGGCCGCCCCGGCTGGGACCACGTGCCCATCTCCAAAGCCGTGCAGGCCAGCTCGGCCCTGCCGGGCCTGTTTCCGCCGGTGGAGATCGACAGCCACTACTACGTGGACGGCGCGCTGAAAAAGACCATGCACGCCGGCGTGGCGCTGGACGATGGCGTTGACCTGATGTTTTGCCTGAACCCGCTGGTGCCCTTCAACGCCACCCGCGCACCCGCGCTGGCCATGAACCAGCGCGTCATGCGCCGGGGCCTGCCGGCCGAAAAGCAGGCCATTCCGCGCATCGTGCAAGGCGGCCTGCCCGCCGTGATGAGCCAGACCTTCCGCTCGATGATCCACTCGCGGCTGGAGCTCGGCATGAAGCACTACGCGCATGCCTATCCCGGCACCGACATCGTGCTGCTGGAGCCTGACGCCCGCGACACCGAGATGTTCCTGGCCAATACCTTCAGTTACCGGCAACGCCGCGAGCTGGCCGAGCACGCCTACCAGAACACCCGTCAGATGCTGCGCTCGCGCAAGACCACGCTGTCTGCCACGCTGGCGCGGCACGGTGTGTCGCTGAACCTGGACGTTCTGGAAGACCCCAGGCGCCACCTGGTGACTGAAAGGCCTGCAGCCACGCGCGTGGGCCGCGCCATTGCTTCGCTCGAAGACGTGATGGAAGATCTGAGCCACGCGCTGCGGCCCGCCGCGCACAAGCTGCCCGCGTCGGCCCGGGCTTAACCCAAAGGTTTGCCAAAGGTGCGTGCCATCCCGTTCACCTTGTTGCAAACCGCCGTGCGGATTGATGGACTTCCCTAGTGTCGCCCGGGGAAACGCTGGGTTAGAGTAAAGAACAACACGAGGTAGACAACTTATGGCGAAAAAAGCGCCGCGCCGTACAGCAGAACGGATCCTGGAGGTCACCCTGGACCTGTTCAACCGCTTTGGCGAGCCCAATGTGTCGACCACGCTGATCTCCGCCGAGCTCAGCATCAGCCCCGGCAACCTGTACTACCACTACCCGGCCAAAGACGAGCTCATCAACTCGCTGTTTGACCGCTACGAAAAATCCCTGAGCGAGCTGCTCAATGCCAGCGACGGCGTGCGCGATGTGGAAGATGCCTGGTTTTTCATGCACACGCTGTTCGAGCTGATCTGGCAGTACCGCTTTTTGTACCGCGACCTCAATGACCTGCTGAGCAAGAACCGCCGCCTCGAAACCCACTTCCAGTGGGTGCTCAAAAACAAGACCCGCGCAGTGAAAGCCCTGCTGGACGGCATGAGCCGCTCCGGCGCTGTGACGATTGATTCGCGCGAGGTCGAGGCCACGGCCACCAGCATGGTGGTGGTGCTCACTTACTGGCTGAGCTTTGAGTACGTGCGCGACCCGCGCAACGCGCTGGAACCTGCCAACGCACAGGCCGCCCTGCTGCGCGGCGCGCACCACGTGCTCAACCTGCTGATTCCCTATCTTGAGCAAGGCCAGCGCGCCCACCTGCAGGCGCTGGTCGGGGCTTACAGCAACCCGGCTTGAATTCCGTCAAACTGCCGTCATTCATAACACCAACAATTTTTACCAAGGAGACAACACACATGGCCAAATGGACTGCCTTTCCCCACGCCGGCGACTACACATTTGATGCCGCCAGCCTGAAAAAGAGTTGGACCCGCCTGCACCAGGGCGACTGCGAGCCCCTGCCCAAGGATGCCGATGTGCTGCAGGCCTGGGTACTGTTTCATAACGGCGACTTCCAGAAAGCGGCGGAAGCCGGCGCCAAGGCCGGCGGCGACGGCATCACCGTGGCCAACAAGGCCACCAGCATGTACGCCACCTACCTCGAAACCAAGGAAAAGGCCAAGCTGGACATGTTCATGGAAGTGGCCGCACGCGCCGAAGCCCAGCAAAAAGCCGACCCGAAGAACGCCAACGCCTGGTACTGGCAGGCCTATGCGCTGGGCCGCTACAGCCAGGGCATCAGCGTGGCCAAGGCGCTGGCCCAGGGCCTGGGGACCAAGGTGAAGAATTCGCTGGAGCAGGCCATCAAGCTCTCACCCAGGCACGCAGACGCGCACATTGCGCTGGCGGCCTTTCATGCCGAGGTGATCGACAAGGTGGGCTCGCTGATCGGCGGGATGACCTACGGCGCCAAAAAAGACATCGGCCTGGCGCTCTACAAGGACGCGCTGAAGCTGCACCCGGGCTCGGCCATCGGCATGATCGAATACGCCAACGGCCTCGTCATGCTGGAAGGCGACAAAAAAATGAAGGAAGCCACCAAGCTGTACGAGCAGGCCGCAGCCAGCAAACCGCTGGACGCCACCGAACGGCTGGACGTGGAGATGGCCAAGGCCGAACTCGAAGACTGAGCGGTACCGAAGCCTTACTCAGCACTCCCGGCAGGGCCCGCGCGTCGCAAGGCGCACGGGCCCTGCCTGTTTTTCGCTATGATTTTGATAGCTGCTTGTGCAATTCAGCATTGGCCTGGAGGTCAAATTGATGCTCAAAAACAGGCCGAAATGGCCTTCAAACTGGTGTTTTGGGGCCGGTTTTGGCGATTTCCAGCGCCGCAAAGCAGGTTTTGAGGCACTTTTTGAGTGCCAAACAGGGCTGAAAGGCATAAGGATCTTGCGCAAGCAGCTATCAAAACCATAGCATCAGCAACGTGGGCCCGCCTGCGTCAGGCGCCGGGCCAGGCCGGCTCAAGCCCTCACACCGGCCGTGCCGCATCCACCCAAGGCTTGCCCCGGTACCACGCATGCCGGGCCAGCCGCAGCATGGGCTTGTCGCCGGAGGTATCGCCATAGGCATACAGGGTGACGCCGGCCAGCGCTGTTTCCCCATAGCGCTCCAGCGCCCAGGCCTGCAGTCGCAGCACCTTCTGCTCGCCATGGCAGTTGGGGGTGCTCATGCGACCAGTGAGGCGGCCGGTGAGATGCCCGTCCTCACCCTCGCCCACCACTTCCATTTCCGTGCAGAGCAGCGCGTCAAACCCCAGCTGCCGCGCCACCACCTGCAGGTAGATGTCGGGCGACGCGCTGACCATGACGCAGCAATGCCCGGCCTCGCGGTGCCAGGCCAGGCGCGCCATGGCGTCCTCGCGCAGCTGGCCGGGAAAATCGTGGGCCAGCCAGCGGGCCGTCCAGCCCTGCATCTCGGCCAGGCTGCGGCCGGCCAGCGTGGCCTGCATCAGCTTGCCTTTGGCGACGTGGTTGGGCACCAGGCGCAGCGCATAGCCGGCCAGCCACGGGAAGCAGCGGAGCAAGGCCCCCAGGAACCGTGGCCAGCCCAGGCCGCGCGCCAGGAAAGGAATGAAGGTGTCGCGCCGGGTCAGCGTGCCGTCGAAGTCAAAGGCGGCAACGACGGGACCGGTCTCGGCGGCGCTCACCTCGGGCATCGCACCTGCCCGCAGTAGCGCACGCAGAAGGGGCAGCCCGTCATCGGCAGCCACGAAGGAATGTTGAAGTAGCGTTTGAAAATCGTGCCCAGCACGCCTTCGCGGTAGGCCTGGTATTTGAAGCCCGTGCCTTCGACCGCGTAAAAGGGCACGCCGTCCTGCTCGAAGCTGAGCACACGCACCGACTCGAAGTAAGGCGCAAACTCTTCCAGCTTCGGCTTGTCGGCGACGATGACACGCACCGTTTTGCCCTGGTAGAGCGAAAAGTCGACCTGCATGTCGTCCTGGCGCGCATGGAACTTGCCGACGCCGAACACCGGCATGTATTCGCGGCGCTCAAAACCGAAAATCGACGCGGGCGTGTAGGCCTCGCCCATCAACACCACGCCGGGCACGGTGACCTGCTGCAGCATTTCGGCCGTCTTGTAGCTGCGGATGATCTGCGGATACAGCTTGGTAGTTTTCCAGGTATCCAGCGACGTCATGTACAGCCCGGCCACCACCAGCACATGCAGGCCGGCAAACACGGCCAGCCCCTTGGCGCAGGCCTTGAGCCTGTCAGCCGGCAAGGCAACCGCCAAAAAGGCGAAGCCAAAAGGGTAAAACGACAGCACCCAATGCAGGCCAATCACCTTCTTGCCTGACAGCAGCGCAAAAAACAGCAGCGGCACCACCACCAGGCAGGCCAGCAGGCGCTGGTTCCGTGCGGCGGCCATCAGCGCATCACGGTAGCGCACAGCCATCCATACCGCCACGGGCGTGATCAGGTAGACCATCATGCCGATGTAGGTCAGCGGCTTGCGCCATTCGAACACCGCGTCTTCGTTGCGGTTGTAGACGTTGAACATGATGTTCGACCAGCCGTGCGACATGTTGTAGGCGATGTTGATGGCCGGGCCGGGCAATGCACACAACACCAGCAGCGCAAAACCCGCGAGCCGTTCACGCCGGTACAACACGAAGTAGACGAGATAACTGAAGCCGAGTACTACCGAGAAGTATTTCGACAGAAAAGCGCAGCCCAGGAAAAGCCCCGACAGGGCGTAGAGGCCGTAAGCGGCGCGGTCCAGCGCCGCCCGGCGCTCGGCGCGCATCAGCGCGGCAACGGACAGCGCCGACCAGAAAATCAGCGGTGTGTCGGTGGTGATCAGGACGTTGAGCCAGTTCAGCGGCGCCAGCCAGAAGAACAGCACAGCCCAGGCGGCGCGCACCTTGCCCGCGGGCTTGAGCGCCCACCACAACGCCGCACCCAGCGCCAGCGGCAGCAACACGATGGGCAGGCGAATCGACCAGAGGCTGTCGCCCAGCGTGGCGCGCATCAGCGCAATCAGCCAGCCCACCATGGGCGGGTGGTCTGAATAGCCCCAGGCGGGGTACACCCCCCACCAATAGAAAAAGGCCTCGTCGCCGGTGACCGGAAAGGTGACGGCGATCCAGAACCGCAGCAGCAGTGACAGGAGGCCCGCACCCAGCAGCCAGCGGCTCAGCGAAACGGGAAAGGCGGCGGTGTCGTGGTTCTGGGGCATGGAAACTGGGAGGACGGGTAGGCCTGGCGGCTTTGCATGGTGCGGGAAAAGCCAGGAATGAAGGCCCGCAGTGGCTAGCGAAAACTGATTTCCTTGCGGATGGCCGCACTATAAAGCAAGGCCACCACGCCAATGGCGACGGCCAGCCACAGGGTCAGCAGCCGCACCAGCACCGTGATGGAAAGGGCTGCGGCCGGTGTGGCGCCCTGCGCCACCAGCAGGCCGGTCAGCACGGCTTCGGTGCCGCCCAGGCCGGCCGGCAGGGCAGACAACGCACCGGCCACCATGGCGACCGCGTAAAAACCGGTGGCCGTCAGCAGGCCGAGGGGGACATTCATCTCGCGGCATACCAGCCAGACCGCGACGCCCTGGGCTGCCCAGGCCGTGAGCGTCAGGCCAAACCAGAGCAGCGGCCGCACCGCCAGGCACAACCAGGCCTCCTGCAGCCAGGCAAAGCGCTGGAACAGCCGCGCGCGATGTTTGAACAGCAGGCCCATCACCAGTGCCAGCAGCAGGGCCGCAGCGGCCAGCAGCCCGGCTAGCCAGCCGGGCGACGCCGGCATCGCACCATGGTTCAGGCCCCACCACACGGCGGGAAAACACAGCAGCAACAGGCACAGCAGGTCGGCCAGCCGTTCGGCGCCGAAGATGGCCAGGCTTTGCGCCGTGCCCAGCGGGCGCTGCGCCAGCATCAAGCCGCGCACCGCT
This sequence comes from Polaromonas sp. P2_G11, assembly GCF_056403595.1. NCBI lineage: Bacteria > Pseudomonadati > Pseudomonadota > Betaproteobacteria > Burkholderiales > Comamonadaceae > Polaromonas > Polaromonas sp. P2_G11. Next base: position 911,680 of record NZ_JBFUFE010000001.1, read on the forward strand.
TCACCCACATTGCCCGGCGTGGGCGTGAAGGCATAACCAGCCAGGTACAGCCGCAGCCCCTGCAGCCAGCCGAAATGGCGCCCAAAGTGGGCCATCCACAGCCGCCAGCGCAGGCCGCGCAGCAGATAGTTAAGCAGGCAAAGGCCTGCTGCCTGGGCGCCCGTCCACGACCACAGCAGCGCGAGCGAGGCCCTGGGGCTGTCACCCCAGATCAGCAGCACGGCCGCATAAGCCGTGGCCACCACGCCGAGCACCAGCAACAGCTGCTTGAACGGCAAGGTGCCGCGCGCGGGCGGCGGAGCGCCCTCGGGAATCACAGGCGGCGGCTCAGGAAGATGGCCAGCCAGAGCGTGCCGGCCGCCAGGATCCACGGGTCCCGCAGCATGTCGCGCGCCACGTCTTCACCGCGGCCGCGGTGCACCTGGTAGGTGTAGCGCAGCATGCCGAAAATGACCACCGGCACGGTGTAGAGCAGGCGCTCGCCGTGCTGCAGCTGCGCCTCGGGGCTGGTGGCAAACAGGCTGTAGGTGGTCAGCGTGGCCGTCATGGTCGCGGCCATGAAGGTGTCGAGCAGGGCCGCCGGGTAGTGCGCCAGCACGGCGCGCTGACTGGCTTCTTCATGAAAAGTTTCGGCCTTGCGTTTGGAAAAACCGAGGAACAGGGCCACAAAAATGCCGGTGAGCAACAGCCAGCGCGAAGGCGGAATGCCGACGGCCACGGTGCCGGCCAGCAGGCGCAGCATGAAGCCCGAGGCAATGATGGACACGTCGACCACCGGTACCTGCTTGAGCCGCCACGAATACGCCAGGTTGAGCACCGTGTACAGGCCCAGCAACACCAGCAGCGTGCGGTTGCCCGCGGCCAGCAGCAGGCCCGCCATCAGCAACAGGACCGCCAGCACCAGCGCCACCGGCACAGCCACTGCGCCACTGGCCAGCGGCCGGTGGCGCTTGGTGGGGTGCAGGGCGTCGCTCGCGCGGTCATGCCAGTCGTTGATGATGTAGACCATGCTGGAGAGGCAGCAGAACGCCGCAAAGGCGTAGAAGACGCGCAGGTCCAGCGCGGTGTCCTGCCAGTTCTGGCTGAACACCAGGCCGGCAAACACAAAGGCGTTTTTGAGCCACTGGTGCGGCCGCATGAGCCGTATCAATGCAAGCGGGGAAGAGAACAAGGAAGGGGGCAAGGAAGACATCAGGATGGGCAAAAACGCCCCGGAGGAAAGCGACGTTGAAGCATACCTGACGGGACCGGCTTCACATATCAGGGAATGCGGCCAAAATAGGCCATGGATTCCGCACCTTTCTCCCCCATCCTCACGGCTCCCACCTTGACCCCCTCGCCCTCGGTTCCTTCGGTGTCCCCCCACGCCCTGCAGTTGGTCCAGACCCTGGTCCGCATGAACACGGTCAGCCACAACTCGAACCTGGCGCTGATTCATTTCGTGCGCGACGAGCTGCGAAAACTCGGCGTGGCCAGCCGCATCACCACCAATTCCGACAAAACCAAGGCCAACCTCTTTGCCACGCTGGGCGAAGGCAAACCGGCCGGCATCATCCTGTCGGGCCACACCGACACGGTGCCCTGGGATGGCCAGGACTGGACGCTGGACCCGCTGTCGGCCACGGTCAGTGACGGCCGGCTGTATGGCCGCGGCAGCTGCGACATGAAGGGTTTTATCGGCCTGGCGCTGGCCCACGCCGGGGATTTTTTGAACAGTCAGGCGCCATTTGCGGTGCATCTGGCGCTGAGCTACGACGAGGAAGTCGGCTGCATGGGCGTGAAGGAGCTGATTGCCGACATGAAGGACGCGGGCATCAAGCCGCTCGCCTGCATCGTGGGCGAACCGACGAGCATGGTGCCGGCCACCGCGCACAAGGGCGTGTACCGCTACAAATGCTGCGTGCGCGGCAAGGAGGCGCACTCCTCGCTCACGCCGCAATCCGTCAACGCCATCGAGATGGCGGCGCGTGTCGTCGGCAAGCTGCGCGACATGGCCGACGGCTTTGAGGCCAACGAGCCGCGCTATGAAGGCTTCGACGTGCCCTTCAGCACCGCCAGCGTCGGCCAGTTCCACGGCGGCATTGCCGACAACGTGGTGCCGCGCGACGCGGAGTTTCGCTACGAATTCCGCAACCTGCCCACGGCGGATGCGGCTTTAATGCAAAAAGAGCTTGTAGCCTATGCGGAACGTGCGCAACCAGCTATGAAAAAGATAGCGCCCGACGCCGGCTTCAGCTTTGAGACGATTTGTGAAGTACCGGCCTTCCTCGGCTCCGCCGGCGACGCGGTGACCCAACTGGCCCAGCGCCTGGCAGGCACGAAAGAAACCACGCTGGTCGCTTTCGGCACCGAAGCAGGCCTGTTCAAAAACGCCGGCATTCCCACAGTGGTGTGCGGACCCGGCAGCATCAACCAGGCGCACCAGCCCGACGAATTTGTGAGTCTGGAGCAGCTCGCGCGCTGCGAGGACTTCATGCAAGGCTTGGCGAACACCGGCGAGCTTCGCTAGAGGCGGGCTTTCGCGCAGGCCATCGCGGAACCGGCTTTGCCGGGCCGCAGGTGGCGCCCCCTTAGGGGGAGGCGGCCGCAGGCCGCTTCGGGGGGTTACGTCCGTATTCGGCCGTCGCCCGTCAGCATCGACAGTTCCACGAAGTGGGACGCCACATGGTCGGTCGGCGAGAACGTCACGGAAAATCCGCCCACCGACTGGGTGCCGATGGCTTCCATGCCCGAAATCAGCGACTCGCGGGTCATCTTGGCGCCGCCGCGCTTGAGGCCGTCCACCAGAATCCTGGCGGCCACATAGCCTTCCATGCTGGAGAAATTGACCTTCGCGTCCTTGCCGGCCGCCTTCACCGCTTCAGTAAACTCGCGCACAATCGGCCGCGCTCCGTTGTAGGGCGAAGGCATGACCTGTGACACCACCACGCCTGCTCCATCCTTGCCCAGCTCATCGGCCAGCGCCTGCGTTCCGACAAACGACACGTTGTAGAACGTGCCGCCGTAGCCGGCCTTGCGGGCTTCGCGGATGAAGGCGGCGCAGGCCTTGTAAGCACCGATCTGCACGACCGCATCGGGGCCCGCGGCCACCAGCGTGGTGACGGCCTTGGCCACGTCCACCGTGTTGCGTTCAACAGTCGCCTGCGCCACGGGCTTCAGGTTCTGCGCACCCAGGGCCAGCGTGACGCCGTCCAGCCCGGCCTTGCCGTAGGCGTCGTTCTGGTAGAACACGGCGATTTTCTTCAGCCCCAGGGCGGTCAGCTGTTTGACGATAAGGCCGGTTTCGTCGTTATACGAAGCGCGCACGTGGAAGGCATATTTGTTGAAGGGGTCACGCAAGGCCATGGCACCGGTAAACGGCGCGATGAACGGGACTTTGTCTTTGGTGGCCAGCGGCAGGGCGACGATGCTGGTGGGGGTGCCGATGTAGCCGAACAGCGCAAACACCTCGTCGTCGATCAGCTTGCGGGTATTTTCGGCGCAGCGGGCGGGCTCATAGCCGTCATCCAGGTTGCGGATTTCAATCAGGCGCTTGTTGACGCCGCCCTGTTCGTTGACCTGGTCGAAGTACACCTTCGCGCCCTGGTAGAACTGGATGCCCAGCTGCGCAGCCGGGCCAGTGAAAGGCGCCGACTGGCCCAGGATGATCTTGTCGGTCTGGGCATGCGCGATGTTGAAACCCGCCAGCACGGAAGCGCCGACAGCGGTGGAAAAGGTTCTGCGAGTAATGTTCATGACGCTATCTTCGCAACAAAAATTTACAAACGGCTTGATTTGTAAAAACTAAGTTACAAATACGTGAGATAGGTCACTACTTTAGCGGAAGCCAGCAACGCAACAGCCGGTAATTTGTCACCTTTTGCATCATCCAGCCCACAACACTCGCCAATTTCCGCTATCTCACCCTTCCTATTCCCGCACCCGCCCGGTGGCATCAATCAGGCTGAGCTCCACCAGTTTGGAGCCCACGCGGTCCCCGTCAAAGTGAACCCGAAAGCCGCCCAGGCTCAGCTCCTGCATGGTGTCCAGTGCCTTGCGCAATTTGACGCGGGTCGGGTCCTTTCCGGCCTTGCGCAGCGCTTCGACATAGGTCCAGGCGGCGATGTAGCCTTCGAGCATGTACACATTGGGTTTGCCCAGTTTGGCCGCTGTAGCGTCGGCCTGCAGTTCACGGACCAGGACGCTCTTGGCGTTGTCCGACTTGGGTGTGACGCGCACCACCACCACACCGGCACCGGCTGCACCCAGCTGCTCGGCCAGCAGGCTTTCGCCAGTGCTGGAAAAGCCGTAGATGGGCCCCCGAAAGCCTTTGGCACGCAAATCGCGTATCGCGCTGGCGGCGCCGGAAGCGTCGCTGATGACCAGTACGGATTCAGGCTTCTTGCCCAGAATCTGTTCAACGCTCGTGGCCACACTGCCGCCCGAGAGGGCCGACTTGGCCACCAGGTTGGCGCCCAGCCCGCCCATGGTGCGCTCGGCCGAATCCAGCGCCGCCATTGACTCGGCATCCTTGCCGTGCAGGATGGCCAGCTTGCGCATGCCCAGGGTTTCGGCATGCCGCGTGATCATGGCGGCTTCTTCCGAATAACCGGGCCGGACCGAATACACGTTGGGATAGAGCGAGCCGCGCAGCTCGTCGGCGCCGGCCATGGGGGCGAACAGCAAAATGTCGGTGTCTTTCAACAGCGGATTGACGGCCGTGACCTGTGGTGAGCCGTAGTAACCGAAGAGCGAAAACACCTTCTGGTCCAGCAGCTTGCGGGTGTTGGCCGCGGCGGTATCGGGGTTGCCCGCATCGTCCAGCGTGGTCAGTTCGATCTTGCGGCCGTTGACACCGCCGCCGGCATTGACGTGGTCGAAATAAAGGCGCGCGCCTTGGGCAAACGGCACAGCCAGCGTGCTGCCGGGCCCGGTCATGGCCAGGGATTGCCCCAGCGTGACAGCGGTTTTACTGATGCCATCTTCGGCATACACCCCCGGCGCCATCAGGGCGGCCAGTGCCGCTACCATGGTGATCCTGGCCAGCACGCGGAATGAATGCATTCCTGTTTTTGTTGTCATGTCGTCTCCTCATCCCCGGGGGCCGGTATGCCTGCCAATATAAAGTTGAACCATGAGCAATACCATCAGCATCTCCCCTATGGCCAAGGCCGAACCTGACACCGGGCTGAAGCCTGCGGCCCTGCAGGTGCTGGGCGCCTGCCCGCACGACTGCCCGGACACCTGCTCGCTGCTGACCACGGTGGAAGATGGCGTGGCCATTCGTGTGCAGGGCAACCCGGACCACCCCCACACCGGCGGCGTGCTGTGCAACAAAGTCTCTCGCTACACCGAACGCACCTACCACCCTGAGCGCCTTTTGCATCCACTCAAACGCAGCGGGCCCAAGGGCAGCGGGCAGTTTGAACCCGTGAGCTGGGAAGCGGCGCTGGCCGACATTGCGGCCCGCCTCAAAGCCATCGCAGCGCGCAACCCCGAGGCCATCGTGCCTTACAGCTATGCCGGCACCATGGGCCAGGTGCAGGGTGAAAGCATGGCGGGCCGGTTTTTCAACCAGCTCGGCGCGTCACTCCTGGACCGCACCATCTGCTCATCAGCCGGCGGCGAGGCCCTCACGCAAACACTGGGCGGCAAGGTCGGCATGCGGGTGGAGTTTTTCGCCGAATCGAAACTCATCATCATCTGGGGCAGCAACTCCATCGGCAGCAACCTGCACTTCTGGCGTTATGCACAGCAGGCCAAACGCGACGGCGCCAAGCTGGTATGCATCGACCCGCGCAAAAGCGAAACCGCCGAGAAATGCCATGAGCACATCGCCCTGCTGCCGGGCACCGACGCGGCGCTGGCACTGGCGCTGATGCACGAACTGATCACCCACGACTGGCTCGACCATGACTACATCGCGCAGCACACCCTGGGCTGGCAAGACCCCGACGGCGGACTGCGCGAACGTGCGCTGCAGTGGCCTCCCGAACGCGCGGCACAGGTCTGCGGCGTGCCGGCGGAACAGATCCGATCGCTGGCCCGCGACTATGGCGAATGCTTCGTCAACCGGCAGCCTGCAGCGATCCGCCTGAACTACGGCATGCAGCGCGTGCGCGGCGGCGGCAATGCGGCGCGCGCCATTGCCTGCCTGCCCGCGCTGACGGGTGCGTGGCGGCACCGGGCCGGCGGCGTGCTGCTCAGCAGCTCGGGCCTGTTCCCGGTCGACAAAGCTGCCCTGCAGCGGCCCGACCTGCTGCAGGACCGCCAGCCGCGCACCATCAACATGAGCACCATCGGCAACGCCCTGCTGGAACCCACGTCGGTGCAGTTCGGCCCGAAGATCGAGGCGCTGATCGCCTACAACAGCAACCCGGTGGCAGTGGCGCCGGAATCCGGAAAAGTGGTTCAGGGCTTCGCGCGTGAAGACCTCTTCACTGTGGTGCTTGAGCACTTCCAGACCGATACGGCCGACTACGCCGACTACATCCTGCCGGCCACCACGCAGCTGGAGCACTGGGATGTGCATGCCTCCTACGGCCACACCGACGTGCTGCTGAATCGCCCGGCCATCGCGCCCATGGGCCAGGCCAAACCCAACACGCAGATCTTTCGCGAGCTGGCCGCCCACATGGGCTTTACCGGGCCCTGCTTTGCCGACAGCGACGAGCAGCTGTGCCGCGCGACGTTTGGCGACAAGGTGGACTTCCAGCAGCTGCTGGACATGGGCTTTGCCACGCTGACGCTGCCCGATGCGCCGTTTGCCGAAGGCAACTTCCCCACGTCGTCGGGCCGCTGCGAATTCTTCAGTGCCCGGCTGGCAGCCACAGGCGCCGACGGCTTGCCTGGCCACGTGCCCAATTACGAAGCAGCCGACACGTCCGACCTGTTCCCGCTGGCCATGATCTCGCCGCCCGCGCGCAACTTCCTCAACTCCACCTTCGTCAACGTGAAAAGCCTGCGCGACATGGAAACCGAACCGGTGCTGGAGATTCATGCAGACGATGCCGCCGCGCGCGGCATCACCACGGGCGCGGTCGTCAAGGTGTTCAACCAGCGCGGCGAGTACCGCGTCAAGGCCGAAGTCTCCGCGCGGGCGCGCCCCGGCGTGGTCAACGGCCTGGGTATCTGGTGGCGCAAGCTGGGCCTGGACGGCACCAATGTGAACCAGCTCACCAGCCAGCACCTGACCGACATGGGCCGCGGCCCCGTTTTTTACGATTGCCTGGTGCAGGTGCAGCGCGACGCTGAAACAGCTTGAGGCACGGTGAGCCGAACGCGCGCCAAGACACTGACCGGCCTGGCTGCTGCGCTGGCCGCAGCCGCACTGTGCCTCACGGGGTGTGCTGACCTGGGTTACTACTGGCAGTCCGTCAGCGGCCACATGCAGATGCTCAACGCGGCCCGGCCGGTGGACGACTGGCTCGGTGATGCGCAAACATCGGCCTCGTTGAAAAGCCGGCTGGAACTGTCGCAGCGCATCCGCAGCTTTGCGGTGGCCGAGCTGAAACTGCCCGACAACGCCAGCTACCGGCGCTATGCCGACCTGCGCCGCAGCGCCGTGGTCTGGAACGTGGTGGCAGCGCCGGCGTTTTCGCTCACGCTCAAAACCTGGTGCTTCCCGGTCACGGGCTGTGTAGGCTACCGCGGTTACTTCAATGAGGCCGACGCGCGCGCCGAAGCGGCGCGGCTCAAGGCCGAAGGCCTGGAAGCCAGCGTTTACGGCGTGCCCGCGTATTCCACGCTGGGCTGGATGAACTGGGCCGGCGGCGACCCTTTGCTCAACACCTTCATCGGCTACCCTGAGGGGGAACTGGCCCGGCTGATCTTTCACGAACTGTCGCACCAGGTGGTGTTTGCGCCGGGTGACACGATGTTCAATGAATCGTTTGCCACTGCCGTCGAACGCCTGGGTATCGAGCGCTGGCTGGCCACGCAGGCTGGCGATGACGCACGCAAGGCCTACGCGGTATTCGATGGCCGGCGCCGGCAGTTCCGCGCGCTGGCACTGGCCACGCGCCGCGAACTGACCGCAATTTATGATCAAAATGATGCCGCAGCCCAATCAGAACCTGCGCAAGCAGCTAGCAAAATGATAGCGTACCAGCGCTTTCGCGACGCCTATGCTGAACTCAAGGCATCATGGGGCGGCTTTGCCGGTTACGACCTGTGGGTGGCGAACGCCAACAATGCCTCGTTTGGCGCACAGGCCGCGTACGACGAACTGGTGCCGGGCTTTGAAGCCTTGTTCGAACACGAGGGCCGTGACTGGCAACGGTTTTATGATGCGGTCAAAAAGCTGGCCCGGCTACCCAAGGACGAACGGCGCAAGGCACTTGAACACAACATGGTGAACCTTGCGCAGGCACACAGTCACCAACGCAAGGCCGGACAGCCCAAAGAGTAGTTCAACCTGGGCAGCGTCCCGGCACATGCGGCGAGGGGCGTATCTATAGGCTTACACGCACATGATCGTGAGGCTGTGTCCCTGATATTCCGTATGTTCGACGACTTTCCAGCCGAGCCGGGCATACAGGGCTTCGCTGTTCGGTGTAAACAGGTAGACCTTGTCTTTGCCCATGCCGGCGGCCTCCCGAACCACATGCCGGACCAGCGCCGACCCAATCCCCTTGTTCCTGTGCTCGAGCGCTACATAAACACTGGACAGCCAGGGAGACAAGTGGGAATGGGTAATCGTTTGTGGCAGCAAGCTCGCCGACCCCAAAAGCCGGCCTTCGCAAACCGCCACAAAGGTCATCGGCAACGCGCCCTTCTGCGCGGATGCCTTCAGCCTTTGTGTGCGCTGCTCAACCGTAACCGATGTATTGAGATAGCCGAATTGCGCCTGGTGCCACGCGGCCAGCGCCGCAAGGTGCTGCGGGTGGTCGGCAAGATGGCCAATGCACACAGGAGATGCTGCGTGCCTCATGCCAGTTGAACCCAGGCAGCAACAGACATGGGCGGCACGGTCACAGTGTGCTCGTCGCGGCCCGCCAATTCCCGAGCCAGCAACGCGTCGACATCGTGATGATCCGCATCAGCACGCCCGAGCTTTCGGGCCATGGGTGTCACCGACCTGACCGCCTCCAGAGGCAGTTCGATTGAACGTGCACCATACTGAAGAGGTGCTGATGTCTGCACCTGCACACTGCCGTAGCGCGTCAAAATACTTGGGAGCCTTGCTGCCATGTACGGATTGATGCCTGCGTCCAGCATGACATCGCCTATGAACACAATCGCCTCATGTGTTTCTGGCGATGCAGGCGGCCAGATGCTGCTGTGTACGCCGCGGAAAAAATCCATCTCCAGAAACGCCATCGTTCCACCCGGCCGGACCCAATTCGCCACGCGCGCAACAGCAGCCTCGGGACTTGCGACGTACAGCAGGAAGTACCGGCCAACTATGGCGTCAAACGTCCGGGCCGGCTCAAAATCGTCCATATCTGCCAAAACAAACTTCACGTTCCGGAAACCCGAATCAGCGATGCGCAAAGCGGCGGCGTCAAGCTGGGCCGGGTCCCGGTCCACCGCCGTCACTTCGCCGCCGGGCCCCACACGGCTTGCCAGCAACAAGGTCATATCACCGCTTCCGCAGCCCAGTTCCAGGACCTGGGACCCAGGCTGTACGTCGGCCCCTGTCAGCAGGTTCTCGGTAAGCGGCAGTATTGCCAGCCCCTGCATTTTCAACCGGTCGCGCTCTTTTTCACTGCTGTGCAACGGGTAGATTTTCATCCTTCATGGATCCTTTTTCCTGGTTGTCATGTCGTTCCAGAGCGGCGGCAAAGTACCCGCACCAGATGCCCGAATCGGGCAGGCATACATCGGCGATGTGACGCCAGCAACGTGATTCTCGAAAGAGCAGTATCCAGCCCCTGCAAAGCTCTGCACAGTGTGTGAACTACGGTATCCAGAGATCTCAGCCCGGTAGGCAATACCGTAGCCAAGCCGGCTCTGACCACGACCGGGCTAGAAAATCCCGTATTGCGCGGCCCGGTGCGCAGCTTCAGCCCGCGTTTTGCTACCCAGGGCTTTCAAGGCAGCGCTCACATGCATTTCAACCGTACGAGGACTCAGGGATAGTGTGCGTGCGATCTGTTTGTCGGTCTGTCCTTGCGCTACCTGCCTCAGCACCTCGGCTTGGCGCACTGTCAGCCGGAAAGCAGGTGCCGCAGCGCCCTCGTTGCCGGCGAGAAATTCAAGCACGGTATCGCGCACCCCGGGCCATGCCGGCTCCTCCTCCAAAGGGATGTTGTTGTGCGAGTCAACCGGAACGAAGCGTGCGGCAGGAATGAGTGTGGCCAGCCTTTGCCCTTCGTCTATCGGATACAAAATGTCTTGGCGGGCATGCAGAACCAGGCAAGCGGTGTCAATCCGCTGCGCACTTGCGCTGAGGTCCAGGTCATAAAACGCGCGGACGCTCTGTGCAGCGATGGCGCCGTTCATGCGCTGGCTGACGATTCGATCATGGGCCTCAAGTTGCCCGGCCGAGGCGTCCGGGAGAAATTGCGCCGTGAATATGCGCCGAAAAGATACCGCAAACTCGCTTCTCCCATCCAGCCCGGATTCGTACACCTGCAACGCCGCCATGGCATCGTCCCGTTGCGCGGGAGTCAATTCACGCCGCAAACGCCCGCGAACGGCCCCTCCATAGATAACCAGGCGCGTCAACCGGGCAGGATGGCGGGCGGCATACTCGATTGCTGCATACGACCCCGTACACACCGCCATCATGGCAAAGCGCGTCAGACCCGCTGCATTGACGACCGCCTCAATGTCTTCCACCCAGGCATCCAGGGACATGCGCGCAGGCTTGCGCTCCGAAAGCCCACAGCCCCGCATATCGAGCCTGATCACGGTGTGACGGGCGGCCAGCGCGTCCATCCAGTGCCTGCTCGCGGGTCCAGGCGATGTCAGGTCGTTGTCGGTGTACTGCAGGGTGACCCATACAACTGGCGGCCCGCAGCCAGTTGCAGTGAAAGCGATGGCCGTTCCATCGGCGCTTTTGCAAAAATGAATGGAATTTGGATTCTTCAAAAGAGGGGGCTGTTGCAAATTTGTCTGACAACGCACGGGTAGATGGGGGTGCGTCAACAGTGCTCAGTATCACATCACAACGCAGTGTCTTGAACAGGGCCGAAAGCGTAGCCCGCTTTGAAATACTGCCTGAACGAAACGTCGGCACCGGTAAGCGTTTTATGATGCAGTCAAACGGCTGGCCCGGCTGCCAAAGACGAACGGCACAAGGCGCTTCAAATCAACAACACGGAGACCACGAATGGCTGACATCCAGATCCAGCGCGAACACACCCTGGGCCTTGCGGAGGCGCGCAAGATAGCCTTCAAATGGGCCGAGCAGGCCGAAGAAAAATTCGACATGGAATGCACTTACGAAGAGGGCAAGGACGAAGACCTGGTCAGCTTTACCCGCTCGGGTGTCAGCGGCACGCTGACCGTCACCAAGGACCGCTTCGATCTCCAGGCCAAGCTGGGTTTCCTGCTCGGCGCCTTCAAAGACAGGATCGAGGACGAGATCGTGAAAAACCTGGACGCCCTGATCGCGAAAAAGCCTGCGGCCAAAAAAGCCACCACCAAAAAGAAGGCGGCCTGAGTTTTCAGGCTCATTTCCCCGTGAGCTACAACCTCGCCCGGTTTGACCTGGTGTCGGTGCGCCTGGCGGTGGCCTGCGCCCAGACAGGCAGCCTGACGGCCGCGGCACGCGACTCGCACCTGGCGCTGGCTGCCGCCAGCCGGCGCATCCGGGAGCTTGAGGACGCCCTGGGCGACGCGCTGTTCGAACGCCACCCACGCGGCCTGCTCCCCACGGCGGCGGGCCGCGTCTTCGTCAAGCACGGCCTCACCCTGCTGCAGACCATGGAACAGTTGGGCGGCGAACTGGCCGACCTGCGGCGCGGCATCGCGCGCCACATCCGGTTGTGTGCCAGCAGCGCTGCCATCAGCCAGTTTTTGCCGCCGCTGCTGGCACGCTATGGTGAGCTGCACCCGCAGGTGCATATCGACCTGGAAGAGCAGGTGTCGGAAGCGGTGGCGGCTACCCTGCGTGAAGGCCGGGCCGACGTGGCGGTGTTCGTGGAAGGCCCGGACACCACCGGGCTGGACACCCGGTTGTTCCGCGAAGACGAGCTGGTACTGATCCTGCCCGCCGGCCACACGCTGGCAGGCAGCAAGACACCGCTGGCCTTTGTCGATGCGCTCGACGAGGAATGGATCAGCCTGACCGCTGGCGCCGCCATGCTGCAAAAGCAGCAACAGGCCGCGCTGGCCGCCAACCGGCCGCTGAAATTACGCATGCAGGTGCGCAGCTTTGACGCGGTATGCCATATGGTGGCCTCAGGCTTGGGTGTGGCCATCTTGCCCAAAGCCGCCACGCTGCCCATGGTCAAAAGCATGAAACTCAGCTGGCGGCCGCTGGCCGACGCCTGGGCCCAGCGCCGCCTGCTGACAGCCACCATCACGGGCCAGCCCGATGCGGGTATTGCCTCGCTGGCGGACTTCCTCAGCCCGAAAGAGGTCCCGCCTTCGCAAAACGCGAAACCCAAGGCCCCAAAGCGCAAATAGACGGGACCAGCTGGCGGCGGCACACTGCCCGCCATGCCCTCTCCTGAAAAATCCCCTCCAGCTTCCGGTGTCTCCACCGCGCAAGGCCCGCTCGCCGGGCTGAAAGTGCTGGAGCTCGGCCAGCTGATCGCCGGCCCCTTCGCCGCCAAGACACTGGCGGACTTCGGCGCCGACATCATCAAGATCGAAACGCCGGGCGCGGGCGACCCGCTGCGCAAATGGCGCTTGCTCAAAGACGGCACTTCGGTGTGGTGGCAGGTGCAGTCGCGCAACAAGCGCTCGGTCGCGCTGGATCTGAAGAGCCCCGAGGCACAGGCCATCGTGCGCCAGCTCGCGCTTGACGCCGATGTGTTGATCGAGAACTTCCGTCCCGGCGCCATGGAAGGCTGGGGCCTGGGCCCCGACGAGTTACTGGCGCTGAACCCTCGACTCATCATGCTGCGCATCAGCGGTTACGGCCAGACCGGCCCCTACCGCGACAAGCCGGGCTTCGGCGTGGTGGCCGAGGCCATGAGTGGCCTGCGCCACCTGACGGCCGAGCCGGGCCGTGTGCCGGTGCGTGTGGGGGTGAGCATCGGTGACACGCTGGCCGCACTGCACGGCGTCATTGGCATCCTGCTGGCGATGCAGGAACGCCAGCGCTCCGGCAAAGGCCAGGTGATCGATGTGGCGCTTTATGAAGCGGTGTTCAACTGCATGGAAAGCCTGCTGCCTGAATACAGCTCCTTTGGCGCGGTTCGCGGCGCGGCCGGCAGCGCCCTGCCCGGCATTGCGCCCAGCAACGCTTATCTGTGCAAGGACGGCGGCTATGCGCTGGTGGCCGGCAACGGCGACAGCATCTTTAAACGGCTGATGGCCACCATAGGCCGCAGCGATCTCGGCAACGACCCGGCGCTGGCTGATAACGCCGGCCGCGTGGCGCGCGTGGAAGAAATCGACGCAGCCATCGGCCAGTGGACCCTGGGCCTCACGGTCGATGAAGTGCTGGCGGCGCTCGACAAGGTCTCGGTGCCCGCGGGCCGCATTTACACCGTGGCCGATATCGCGGCCGACCCGCACTACCAGGCGCGCGGCATGCTCGACGAAGTTCAGATGGACGACGGAAGCACGCTGGCAGTACCCGGCATCGTGCCCAAACTCTCGCGCACACCGGGCGGGCACCGTCGCAATGCGCCGCAGGTGGGGCAGGACACCGTTGCGGTGCTGCGCGAGATCGGACTTTCAACCGAACAGATTCAGGCGCTAAAGGACAAGGGCATCGTGGCCGGGAAGGACGTCAGCGCATGAACACCGCAAAACGGATTTACTTTAATGAGGTCGCTACGCGCGACGGCTTCCAGATCGAACCCGCTTTCATTTCCACCGATGACAAGGTCGCGCTCGTCGATGCCCTCAGCGAATGCGGCTACGCCAAGATTGAAGTGACATCGTTTACCTCGCCCAAGGCCATTCCCATGCTGCGTGACGCCGAAGAGGTGATGGGCCGCATACGCCGCGTGCCCGGCGTGGAATACACCGTGCTGGTGCCCAACCTGCGCGGGGCGGAGCGAGCGCTGGAGTCGCGGGCCGACGAACTCAACCTGGTGATGTCGGTGTCGGAAACCCACAACCTGGCCAACCTGCGCATGCCCCGCGAGAAAAGCTTTGCCGCGCTCTCTGATGTCATTCGCCATGTCGACGGCCGCACGCCCATCAACATTTCGCTGTCGTGCTGCTTCGGCTGCCCGATGGAAGGCGAAGTGATCGAGGACGAAGTGCTGCGCTGGAGCGATCGCTTCGCCGCCTTCGGCGCAGACCGCGTGCGCGGCGTCACGATCTGCGACACCACCGGCATGGCCCACCCGGCGCAAGTCAGCCGCATGGTGAAAGTTTTGCAGCAACGTTTTGAAGGCCTACAACTGACCCTGCACTTTCATAACACGCGCGGCATGGGCCTGGCCAATGTGCTGGCGGCCGTGCAGGGCGGCATCACGCGCTTTGACGGCTCGCTGGGTGGCCTGGGTGGCTGCCCTTATGCGCCCGGCGCCAGCGGCAACATCAGCAGCGAAGATGCGGTGCACATGCTGGATGCCATGGGCTACGACACCGGCATGGACCTTGAAAAGCTGCTGGCCGTGGCGCGGCAAATGCCCGGCATTGTCGGCCATGACGTGCCCGGACAAGTGGCCAAGGCGGGCCGCATCACCGACTTGCATGCGCCGCCGCCTTATGTGGCTGAACTGAGGGCGGCATCGGCATGATTCGGCAGCTGGACCATTTGGTGCTGACCACGGCGGACGAAAAAGCCTGCGTGGATTTCTACACCCGCGTGCTGGGTATGACGCTGGAAACTTTTATCGGCGGCACACCACCGGTAGAGCGCAAGGCCTTCAAGTTCGGCCAGCAAAAAATCAACCTGCACGTCAAAGGCAATGAGTTCGAACCCAAGGCCCACCTGCCAGTGCCGGGCGCCCTGGACCTGTGCTTTCTGGCCAACATTCCCCTTGCCGAAGTGATCATCCGCCTCGAGCGGGAGCGTTGTCCAATCATTGAAGGCCCCGTGCTGCGTACCGGCGCCACACAAAAAATCCGCTCGGTCTATGTGCGCGACCCCGACCGGAATTTGATAGAGATTTGCGAACCCGCCTGAAACAGCATCCCAAAACTACAACCGGAGACAACGACATGAGAAAACGTAATTTCTTCCACCATCTCGCCATCCTGGCAGGGGCGATGACCGGTCTGGCAGTGCTGCCTGCCGCGGCGCAGCAGGCCTATCCCGGCCGCCCGGTCACCGTCATCGTGCCGCAGGCGGCGGGCGGAGCCAACGATGCCATTGCGCGCATCGTGTCCCAAAAGCTCGGCGAAATCATGGGCCAGACCTTTCTGGTTGATAACCGGCCCGGCGCGGGCGGTAATGTCGGCACCGCCCAGGTGGCCAAAGCCAGGCCCGATGGCTACACCCTGCTGCTGACGACCAACAGCGCGCACGTCATCAATCCCGCCATCTACAAAAGCACCGGTTTCGACCCCGTGAAGGATTTCGAGCCGGTCGGCCTGGTGGCCAACGCCGGCTATGTGCTGGTTGCCAACTCGGCCTTTCCCGCCAATTCGGTGGTCGAGCTGATTGCCCAGGCAAAAGCCAGCCCCGGTCAGATCAGCTATGCCTCGGCCGGCAACGGCACGCTGAACCACCTGATCGGCGAAATGTTCAAGCGGGCGGCCGGCGTGGACATGCTGCACGTTCCCTACAAGGCTTCGGCTGCCGCAGCCACCGATGTTGCCGGCGGACAGATTCCGGTGTCGGTACAGAGCCTGCCGTCGGCGCTGCCCTTCCTGCAGTCCGGAAAAATCAAGGTGCTTGGCGTAGTGAACGAAAAGCGTCTGGCCTCCTTGCCAAATGCGCCGACGATTGGCGAAACCCTGCCAGGCTTCGGCTCGACACCATGGTATGGGCTGTTGGCGCCCGCCGGTACGCCCAGGGAAGTCATCGTCAAGCTGCAGGCCGCCCTTGAAAAAACCCTGGCCAGCAGGGACGTGGCAGACAAGCTCGCGGTACAAGGCTGCGACGTAATGACCGCCAGCCCAGCGCAGTTTGCTGCGTTGATCCAGGGCGACCTGCCGCGCTGGAACAAGATCGTCAAGGACTCTGGCGCCCGCATCGACTGATCCACCGCCCTTCAGCCAAAACCTGGTCGGGCATTGTCCGGCCTGAGTCACCCTTCCCCGAAAAAAACTATCCGGAGACAACCATGACCCTTATTTCCCGCAGAACCCTCATGGCCGTCGCCAGCCTGAGCACGGCCGCCTGGCTCAACCCGGTGCGTGCACAGCTCGCCGGCAAACCCATCACACTCATTGTTCCCACGGCGGCCGGTGGCACCACCGACATTGCGGCGCGCATGCTGGCCGAGCCCTTGGGCAGGATTCTGCAAACCTCGGTGGTCGTGGACAACCGCGGCGGCGGCAACGGCAACATCGCCGGCCAGATGGTCGCGCGAGGCCCGGCCGATGGCACCAGCCTGCTGGTGCAGTACTCGGGCTACCAATGCATCACGCCGCTGATCCAGCCGGTGCCCGGCTTTGACCCGGCGACCAACCTCAAGCCGCTGGGCCATTTGATTGACGCGCCGCAGCTGCTGGTGGTACGCGGCAACTTTCCCGCCGACAACTTTGTGGACTTCATCAAGTACGTCAAGGCCAACCCCGGCAAGGTCAACTATGCATCCAGTGGCAACGGCTCGCTGCAGCATGTGACGACCGAGCTGCTCAAGGACCTGACCAAGACTTTCATGGTGCACATCCCTTATCGCGGTACGGGCCCGGCGCTGAACGACCTGCTGGCCGGCACGGTGGACTTCACCATCACCACACCGCCGCCGCTGCTGCCGCACATCCGCGCAGGTAAACTCAAGGCGCTGATGGTGACCGGCCGCACGCGCCTGGCCGCGCAACCCAATGTGCCGACCGCCATCGAGACCGGCGTGCCGCTGGTGGCATCGTCGTGGTTCGCGGTCTACGGGCCGACAGGACTGTCCGCCGACCTGCAAGGCCGACTCTCGCTGGCCATCAAGCAGGTGGTGGAGTCGGAAGGCTTCAGGAAGCGCGCCGAAGAGCAAGGCGCGAAAGCGGTTGTGATGAGCGGCGCCGAGCTGGCTACCCTGGGTGACAACGAGCGCAAGATGTGGGGCCGGATCGTGAAACTGGCGAACATTAAAGCCGACTGAAGTCTTTAACAGCCCGCAAAAAGCGGCACAGCCCCGGTGCAAATCGCGCCGGGACTGTGCCGCTTTTTTTGTGGAGGAGAGTCTTAGCTCAGATCGGCGATCAAATCGATGTACTGCTGCATTGCATCGTCCTGCGAGGTGCCCTTGAGGCTGTTCCAGGCGTCCCACTTGGCGCGGGCCACCATGTCACCGAAGCCGGGCTTCTTGTCGGCGTTGTCACCGCTGCTGCCCTGCTTGTAGAGCGCGTAAATCTTCAGCAGCGTCGCGTTGTCGGGGCGCTCGCTGAGGTTTTTCGAATCGGCCATGGCTTTGTCGAAGGCAGCTTTCAGGTCTGACATGAGAAATCTCCGTTTTTAGAAGTGGGTCACCAATGAGGTGGCTTGGGGTAACTGCCCGGTATCTTAGCGAGGCCGTTACCGCCAAAATAGAGGATTACCCCCACGCTTTTCACTACGTGTAATGCGCTGCCCCCCGAGGGGGTTAATTTTCCTTGGGGGCGGCCCGGCGGAAAATTCTTTCCGACAGGTAATTTAGTTGGTTTTAGGGAGTGCTCATGGTTACACGCGTTACCGCTCAGGCCGCAGGCCGAAAAGTGGCAAAAAACGTCCAGAAGAACGTCAAGCGGGCCGTCTCGGGAACCCTGGGCATTTCAGGGGAGCGCATGAGCAAGGTCGACACGGCCTGGCTGCGCATGGACAACGATGCCAACCTCATGATGATCGTGGGCGTGTGGCAGCTTGCGCCGGGCGTCAGGTACGCAGCCGTCTGCGAACGCATCGAAAACAGCCTGCTGAAGTACGACCGCTTCAAGCAGCGCGTGATGGAAGACGCCGCCGGCGCCACCTGGGTGATGGACCGCAACTTCGACCTGGCCAACCATGTCGTGCAGGAGAAATTGGCCAAATCAGCCAACCAGGAGCAGGCCCTGCAGGACCGCGTGGCCGTGCTTGCCACCCAGCGCCTGGACCCGAAACGCCCGCTGTGGCAAATTCACCTGATCGAGGATTACACCGGGCCCGATGGCGTCAAGGGCAGCGCGATGATCGTGCGCATCCACCACTGCATCGCGGACGGTATTGCGCTGATCTCCGTGACCATGTCGCTGGTCGATGGCGGCACGCCGCCGCCTGAGCGGCGCAAGAAGGCTGCGGCGGCTACCGGCACGGAAGACTGGATTGCCGACACCCTGCTCAAGCCCTTCACCGACATCACCGTCAAGGCACTGGGTGCCGTCGGTGAAGGTGCAGCGCGCTCGCTGGGCATGCTGGGTGACCCCAAAAAGGGCATGGAAGACGGCATGCACGGCTCCATGGACATGGCCAAGGTCTTGATGCAGGTGCTCAAGGACGGCGCCGCGCTGGCCCTGATGCCCGACGACTCCAAGACCCGGCTCAAAGGCAAGCCCGGCGGCGCAAAAAAAGTGGCCTGGTGCCAGCCGATTCCGCTGGACGAGGTCAAAGCCGTGGGCAAGGCACTCAACTGCTCGATCAACGACGTGCTGCTCAGCTGCGTGGCCGGCGCCCTGG
This sequence comes from Polaromonas sp. P2_G11, assembly GCF_056403595.1. Lineage (NCBI taxonomy): Bacteria > Pseudomonadati > Pseudomonadota > Betaproteobacteria > Burkholderiales > Comamonadaceae > Polaromonas > Polaromonas sp. P2_G11. The sequence goes on from NZ_JBFUFE010000001.1 coordinate 930,470, forward strand.
GCGAATATTTGAAAACCTTCGGTGACGATGTGGCGGGCCAGGAGATTCGCGCCATGGTGCCGGTCAACCTGCGGCCGCTGGACCAGGCGCACAAGCTGGGCAACCGGTTCGGCCTGGTGCCGCTGGTGCTTCCCATCGGGGTGGAGAATCCGATCGAGCGCGTCTACGAGGTGCGCCGGCGCATGGCTGCGCTCAAGGGCAGCTACCAGCCGTTGCTGGCTTTCAGCCTGCTGGCGGTGGCGGGCCTTTTGATCAAGCCGGCGCAGGACGTGATGCTCAACCTCTTTGCCAAGAAAACCACGGCTGTGATGACCAACGTGCCTGGCCCGCGCGAAAAGCTCAAGTTCTGCGGCTCGACACTGGAGCAGAGCATGTTCTGGGTACCGCAGTCGGGCGACGTGGGGCTGGGCGTGTCTATCTTGAGCTACGGCGGCGGCGTGCAGTTCGGCGTGATCACCGACAGCACCCTGTGCCCGGAGCCGCAGCGCATCATCGATGAGTTTGTGCCGGAGTTCGCCAAGCTGTCCATCGTGACGCTGATGTTGCCTTGGGGAGAGTGAGCCCTCGCTGTGCGTCGCAGTTGCCAGGAAGCTCCGGTTAATTTTTTTGAGATTTTTATGGCCTTAGCCCAATAACGACGGGCGCAAGCAGCTACTTTTTTGATAGCACATCCCGCAGCAACTCCACCGCGCGGAAAAGGCGTCAGGCTGCAAAACGCTGTGAGGCGATGGCCAACAGTCCGTCGAAGATGAGGCTGTCCACCAGCTCAAACTTCACCGACATGCTGGGCGCCATCTTCCAGCCAGCGCCGCCGGTCATGATGCATTCGGGTGTTTCGCCGCAGTGGCGGGCGACGTTTTCCACCATGCGGTGTATCGCACCGGCAATGGCGAAAGTGCCGCCGCTGGTCAGCGCATCGCTGGTATTGGTGGGAAAGTCGCGCACCTCGCCGGTAGGAACGTGCAGACCGGCCGTGCCGGACTCGAGCGCGCGCAGCATGATGCCGTGGCCTGGAAGAATGAAGCCGCCCAGGAATTTGCCGGAAGCGTCGATCGCCTCGACCGTCACGGCGGTACCCACCATGACAACCACGCAAGGCTTGTTGATGCCGCGCGCCAGCAGCCGGTGGCGCGCACCGATCATGGCCACCCAACGGTCAGCGCCCAACCTGGCCGGATGGTCATAGCCATTGGTGACACCAGCCTCATGCGGGCTGGAAACGACCCAGTGCGGCGCCACGTCCCAGAGTTCCATCTGCTCGACCACACGCCGCTTGATGGCGTCGCCGGCAACGATGCAGCCGAGGATACGCGACGGAGGTTGCATGCCGCCCCACTCTTCTTCGGACAGCTTGTCGATGTTTTCCAGAAACACCGCGCCCTGCGCCAGCAGCTTGGCCTTGGGCACAGGGGCTTCGTACTGGGCCCATTTCAGGCGGGTGTTACCCACGTCAAGCGCTAGGAAGGTCATTTGGCGGATTATGAACAGGTTTGAAGCGCACCTGCAGGCGCAGGCCTACAGGTTTTCCAGTAGACGCGGCAAAGAACGCTCAGATCAATCCGAACCAGCACGCGCGCTGGATGGCGGCCAGCTTGTTGTCGACCTTGAGTTTGGTCATGGCATTGGAGAGGTGAAAGTTCACCGTGCGTTCGCTGCAGGCCAGCAACTCGCCGGTCTCGCGTGCCGTCATCCCCTGGAAGGCCAGGCTCAGGCATTCGAGTTCGCGCGGGCTCAGCGGGCTGCGCGCTTCGGCCAGCGCGCGCTTGAGCAGCGGCCAGATGTTGAGGGCCGACCAGGCCAGCAAGGCCGCCTCGCTGCGGTCATGCCACTGGCGCGGGCTGAAGAGGTAGCATTCAAAGGCCCGCCCCACCGTCAACGGAAAGGCGATGCGCACCACGCTTTGGTAACCGTGAGCCAGCCACAGCCGGCGCCAGCGGCCCAGGCTTTCGAAAGCGGTTTTGGAAATATCCTGCCAGGCGACAAGAGGTGCGTCGGAGTCGCGCCACGGGGCGCCGAAGTCCCGGCTCTCGGCCAGGGCCTCGGCGGCATCCAGCAGGCGCGGAGGGTGAATGGCCAGCACCAGCCGGTCTTCCTGCCCCCCGAACGGGTCGGGGCCCAGTACCATGAGCGCTTCGACCGAGAACTCGCGAAGGGCGCACAGCCAGTCGCTGATGACGCCGTCCAGGCTGACGCTGTCAAAGTTGGCAGGTAACAGCATTAGCTTGACGAGATAAGAACCGGGACAATACAGTCAAATGTCAAATGCATCATCAGTCAGGTTCCCGGTTGTGCTGGAGAAGTTCTTAACGTGAGGAGCGCCCGCTTTCACGCGTGGCTTGCGCGGCGTCCCCTGCTTCAGTGGCTGCGCGAGGAACTGATCCTTGCGCCCCTGGAGCCCATTTTGCATCCATCCCCGCGGCGGCTGTGGTGGCTGGGTCTTTCTTTTTTTTCGGGCAACGCCCTGTTCGCCTGGATCTGGTCGGTCTGGCTGCCGCAGCCCTATGAAAACCTTCCGCTGCGCGTCGTGGCCAGCGTGCTGGGCTACAGCCTGATGACCAAACGCGTCAACCATGACCCGGGAAGCCGGCTGGCGCAACGGGTATTTGGTGTGGTGTTCTGGCTCGAACTGCCGGTCCTGTTCAGCTGGATGTACCTGTGCAACGGCAGCAATACCGTGTGGCTGGCCACCCTGGCGGCCATGGTGCTGATCTACTACCATGTCACTGACTGGCGCCTGGCGACCCTGGGCACCATCACTGGGGGGGGGCTGGCCTGGGTCATGTTCCTGTACGTGGGGCCGGCGGTTCCCGCCCTGCCGGAAGACCAGCGCACCGTGCATGCCGTGGTATTTGCGTTTGCCTGGTCGATCGCGCTGGTGCTGAACCTTTCCTCGGCCAACCTGCGGCGGGAACAGCTTTCCAGCACGCTCACTACCATCGGCATCATGGCGCACGAGCTGCGCACGCCGCTGTCGACGGCAGCCCTGCTGGGCGATGCGATCCAGCTGGAGGTACAGCGCCAGCCCGACAACCCGCGCGCGCTGCAGCTGGACAAACTGGCGCTGCGCCTTCACGCACTGGTTCGAAACATGAACCACCAAATCGACACACAGATCGCGAATGCCAAGCTGCTGCAGCTGCCACGGCATACCCAACAGGTCGCGGCCGGCAAATTGGTCCAGGATGTCGTGGCGGCGTATCCCTACCAGTCGAGTCGCCAGAGGGAATGCGTGCGGGTGCTTGTTCACGATGACTTCACCTTCCGTTCTTCCGCCACACAGTTTTCCCAGGTGCTGGACAACCTCATCAAGAACGCGCTGCATTCCCTGATGGCGGCTGACTCGAAATACCCGCACGGCGCCCTGCGCATTGAAGTCGGCAGGACGCAGGCGCGCGGCCGCATCATGGTGGCCGATGAGGGCATGGGTATCGACGCTGCCTTGCTGCCGCAGATTTTCAAGCCGTTCTTCTCGAGCAACCGCGGCACGGGGCATGGCCTGGGCCTGGCCTTTTGCCAGCAAGTGGTACAAAGCGCAGGTGGCACCATTCATGTGAAATCAGAGTTCGCCGTGGGAGCTGCTTTTACCATCGAGCTGCCGATTACGGCCTGATACCTTGCACATGATTTGCTTTTGACAACCCGCGCTAGACTGACAACATGTCCTTTGCACTTTACCGCCGTCCCGGAGGCGTGGTTTTCCTGGACGACGACCCGGATTATCTCGAAATGCTCGCGGAAGTCATGCCGCTGGACTGGCATGTACGCCTGTTCCTGCGCCCGGTGGCGTGTATAGACCTGCTGCTCCAGGAGCCGGTGCGCTGGGAAGCGGATGCCTGGCGCCAGCAGGAAATCATCAATCGATGGCGCGAGGGGTCGGCCCTGATCCCGCAAATCCTGCAGTACTGGCGGGAAGACGGCACGGCGCGATTTGCGCTCACGCAGGTCTGCGTGGTGGACTATTCCATGCCGGCCATGAGCGGGCTGAGGGTGTTGAGCGAGCTGACCGGGTGGTCGGGTTCGCGCGTTTTGCTGACAGGCAGGGCCGACGAGCAACTTGCCGTGTCGGCCTTCAACCGCGGGCTGATCGAACAATTCATTCCCAAGCAATCTCCGGAGATCCGGCTGCGCCTGACCGATGCGGTGCAGGCGCTGCTGCGACAGCCCGATCCCCGGCACCAGCAGACCTGGCGGGCGACGCTGTCCCGCGCGCAGCATGCGCTGCTGTGCGAAACATCCGTCGCGCAGGAGCTGGAAAACCTGGCGCTGCGGCAAGGCTGGATCGAGCATGTGGTGATCGGTGCACCCTTCGGTGTGCTGGCCCTTGACCGCAAAGGCAGCGTCAGCTGGTTGCAGCTGGAACCCGCCGGGAACCTGCCAGAGCTTGCCGAAATGGCGGCATCGCAAGGCTGGGATGCCTCGACCGTGAAGGACGTGGCAGCGGGCAGGAAACTCATCGATCTGGAACTGCAGCTGGCACTGGGCGCCGGCCACAAACCCCAGCCGCGCCAGGCCTTCGCCATCGCTTCCGGTCCGACCGTACTCCATGCGGCGCTTTTTACCGTCGGCGAGCCTTTTAACCCCGGCTTCATGAGCAGCCACGAGCGATTTATTGCCACCTCGGGTGAGAGACACCTTCAGGACTGACGCCGGCATCATGCCTCCTGGCCGGCCCGGGCGCGCCGTGCAATCGGCCAGTCCCATGGTTTCACGATCGGCGCGATCTCGCGTGCGACCGCTTCCACATGGTCCAGTTCGGAATCCATCAGCCCGGCATTCAGAGTTAACCTCATCATCGCGCGTTTGCTGCTGGTGGCCGGCGCGCAGAACATCGACGAAAACACGTTGCGCTCCTCCAGCCGGTCCCGCAACACCATGGTGTCGGATTCCAGTCCAACCTCCAGCGCAATGATCTGCTGGCTGCCCTGATGGATGGGATAGCCCAGCTCGCTCAAGGCAGACCGCAACCTGCGCGTGTGGGCGTGAAGCCTTGCACGCGCATCGTCGCTGTTGCGGATCACCTCCAGCGTGGCTGCAAGGCCGGCAATCTCGTGCGGCAGCAGGCTGGAGCTGAAGATATTGGGAAAGCTTGAACAGAGAATGTAATAGCGCATGTGCGCCGGCGCGGTAAAAAAGCCGGCCCGGCCGGCAAAAGCCTTGGCAAGGCTGGCGGTGATGAAGTGCACGCGGCTGGTGAGGCCCAACTCGGCGCACAGCCCCGCACCTTCCGGGCCGTGTGTGCCCAGCGAGTGCGATTCATCCACCAGGATCATGCAGCCGTGCTGCTCGGCCACATCGACAATTTCCCCCAGGGGACAGATGGCACCCGTGGTGCTGTACACGGAATCGACCACCACGATGCCAGGGCCGTTCCTGGCGATCATCCGGGCGAGATGAACCGGATCATTGTGGCGAAAAGCGAAAGCCGGGGCGCGCGCCGCATGGGCGCCTTCCCACAACGATGCATGGGCCAGCGTATCAAGGTATACAGGGGTCTGCGCATCGGCAATCGCCTGCAGCACGCCGACATTGGCCGCATAACCCGATTGGCAAATGAAGCCGTCGTCCTTGCCGACCCAGGATGCCAGTGCCAGCTCCAGCGTGTGTGTGGGATGCTGGTTCAGGTGGAAGACACCGGACTGCACCACAAACTCCCGCTCCTTACGCAAGGCTTCCACCTGCGCGTGAACGATGTGCGGATGGCCAGTGACGCTGAGGTAGTCGTTGCCGTCCAGCCGGATGGCATTGGAGTCCGGTGTTTTGCCATGAAGCATGAACTTTCCGCTCCACTGCTGATTCCAGCGCGGCGTGAAGTCACGGGATATTCGCTGGCATAACTGGGCACCAAGGGCAGGGTTGGAAAACTGCGCGGCGTCAGGGGAAAGTTTGCGTTCGAGTACTTGCATGAGGGAGCTCCGTTAAAAAGGGGAACCCCATTGAAAGCGCTCAAACAAATTGATACTTCTTACCCCCTGTCAGAATTAACAGGGGGTACATCGATACACCAAATTTGCGACATCGTGGTGTGAACTATTCACCTCATTTTTAGGAAGTCCAACCGTCATTTAATTACATATTCAAGTTACAAAAAGTAGATGTACCGGCCACCGAAGGTGGCAGTCATCTCAACCCTGCTTCCACGGCAAGCCCCAAAAACGCCAGCCACCCTTGCGGCCGCGCTGCCCCTGCTCATCAGCATCGCCTTCAAAACCTTCGAGGATGTTGTAAGCCTGGACACCCAGCTCGGTCGCGCGTTTGGCCGCTGCGACCGAACGTACGCCGCTGCGGCACAACAGCACTGCCTTCTTGCCGGCAGGCACGGCGTCCTTCAGTCCTTCCTCAAAACCAGCATTGATCGCCATGCCCGGCCATTGCTTCCAGGCCAGAGGTACTGCGCCGGGCACATAGCCCACCCATTCACGTTCGGCGTCGGTCCGCACATCCACCAGCACGGCTTCACCCGACTGCATCCACTCAAAAGCCAGCTGTGGAGAAATATCGCCGGCATAACCGGAAGCAGGCTGGACACCAGGCCGCGCGGAAGCATTTGCAGAAGTGTTTTTTTCCATGACAGGGCCTCTCAGTTCAAATGTTGACCAACAGGTATATGGGCGTGTATGCATCTCATGGCAACGGCCCAAACCAGCAGATCAAGTTTATCCACCTGAAACCACCCATCAGACGGTGAGGGGCATAGGCTGGCCGCGCGCCCTCCTCACGTGGGCTGGGCATGCACAATCATCCTACCGATGAACTGCAGGAGACCCGGATGCCCCGCAACAACGCCGACACACCTTCTCCACAAGAGGTACAGCCTGGCAAGGCAAGCTTCAAGGCGCTGGCCAAAACCGTAGCCCCCTGGCAACCCTCCCCGACGAAGCCCAAGGGGTTTTCCCTCGCCAGCCTTGACCCGGCAGCCAAGCCGTTCTCGACGGGCGACAAGCTACGTGATAAAGCTGCCGTCGAAGCACTGGCCACGGAGATTGACGGATTGCAAAACCTGTTTTACGCGGACAAACGCTACAAACTTCTTGTGGTCCTGCAGGGAACGGACACCTCAGGCAAGGACGGGACATTGCGCGGTGTCTTTGGGCGCATCAGCCCGCTGGGCGTACGGACGGTCAGCTGGAAGGCTCCGACGGAAGATGAGCGGGCGCATGACTACCTGTGGCGAATCCATCAGCAGTTGCCGGGCACGGGGGAGATCGTGATTTTCAACCGCAGCCATTACGAAGATGTGTTGGTGCCGCCCGTCAACGGATGGATCACATCGGCACAAACAGCACAGCGGTTCCGGCACATCAACGACTTCGAACGCATGCTCTCGGAAACCGGTACGGTGATCCTCAAGTTCATGTTGCATATCAGTCCCGATGAGCAAAAGCAACGGCTGCAGGAGCGACTGGATGACCCCGCCAAACACTGGAAATTCAGCGCGGGCGACCTGGAGGTCCGCAAGCAGTGGAAGCAGTACCAGAAGGCTTACGAAACGCTGCTCCAGGCCACTTGCACTCCTTGGGCACCCTGGACCGTGGTGCCAGCGGACTCCAAGACGCATCGCAACCTGATGATCGCCACCCTCGTCCGGGCCAGGTTGCAGGAACTGAAGCTACGCTTTCCGCCGGGCGATCCGGCCCTCAGGGGGCTGAAAGTCACCTGAGCTCCTCGCGGGCTCCTGTCGGTCACGCACAAACAGTTTCACCCTGAGAAGGGGCAACAACCTGTAGCGTTGGTGGAAACCCTCTTTGTAAGGAATGGGCAAGACGGAATGATGAGTCCTCTTATCTTTTTCGAAACAACAGGAGACAAGTCATGACCGAGAGCAAAAGCCCCCGCAGGCGCGGCCTGCTGAAAGGCGCCGCGATTGCCGCCGGCGCCCTGTCCGCCCCCATGGTCGCCATGGCGCAGACAACGTCCTTTCGCTTCCAGAGCACCTGGCCGGCCAAGGACATCTTCCATGAATACGCCAACGATTTCGCGAAGAAGGTCAATGACATGGCCGGCGGCCGACTGAAGATCGAGGTGCTCCCCTCCGGCGCGGTCGTGCCGGCATTCCAGCTGCTCGAAGCTGTGAACAAGGGCACGCTGGACGGCGGCCACGGTGTGGTGGCCTACCACTACGGCAAGAACAACGCCCTGGCCCTGTGGGGCTCCGGCCCGGCCTTCGGCATGGACCCGAACATGGTCCTGTCCTGGCACAACTACGGCGGCGGCAAAGCACTGCTGGAAGAAATCTACAAGTCGATCAGCATGGATGTGGTGTCATACCTCTACGGCCCCATGCCTACGCAGCCGCTGGGCTGGTTCAAGAAGCCGATCGCCAAAGTGGGTGACATGAAGGGCCTGAAGTTCCGCACGGTCGGACTGTCGGTCGACATCTTCACAGCGATGGGCACCTCCGTCAATCCGCTGCCCGGCGGTGAGATCGTACCTGCGCTGGACCGCGGCTTGATCGACGCAGCCGAGTTCAACAACGCCAGTTCGGACCGTGTTCTGGGTTTTCCGGATGTGGTCAAAAACTGCATGCTTCAGAGCTTTCACCAGAGCGGAGAGCAGTTCGAGATTCTGTTTAACAAAGCCAAGTACAACGCGCTACCCGCCGAGCTCAAGGCAATCATCGACTACGGCGTGCAGGCTGCCAGCGCCGACATGAGCTGGAAGGCCATAGATCGCAATTCCACCGACTACGCTGAAATGAAAAAACAGGGCATCAAGTTCTACAAGACGCCCGACGCCGTGCTCAAGGCACAGCTGGAAGCCTGGGACAAGATCATCGAGGACAAAGCCAAGGCCAATCCGCTGTTCAAGAAGGTGATCGACTCGCAGAAGGCCTACGCCGCGCGCACCATCCCCTGGCAGAACGACTACATGGTCGATTTCAAGATGGCCTACAACCATTCCTTCGGCAAGAAGAAGGCCTGAGCCTGCGAGCCCCGGCGAAGCCGGCCAGCCGTCCAACCCTGGATGGCTGGCCTTTTTGATGGGAACACCGGTTCAAAATGAATACACAAAAAATCCTTCACACGGCTGATCACATCAGCACCTGGGTCGGGAAGGCCGCCGCCTGGCTCATCGTGATCCTCATGGTGGTCGTTTGCGCTGAAGTTTTCAAGCGTTACGCGCTCAACGCGCCCACCGCATGGATCTTCGACGTCAATAACATGCTGTATGGCACGCTGTTCATGCTGGGGGGCGCCTACACGCTGGCGCATGACGGCCATGTGCGCGGCGACTTCTTCTACGGCAACTTGAAGCCCCGCACGCAGGCCTGGCTGGACCTGGTCCTGTACATCGTCTTCTTCCTGCCCGGGATTATGGCGCTGACCTGGGCCGGCTGGACATACTTCAATGAGTCACTGGCGATGCGCGAACAAACCTTCAACGCCACCCCTATCCCGCTGTATCCGTTCAAGTTTGTCATCCCGGTGGCTGGCACCATTGTGCTGATGCAGGGGCTGTCCGAGATCCTGCGCTGCGTCGTTTGTATCCGCACCGGCATCTGGACACCGCGGCTCAAGGACGCCCAGGAATCCGATGTGGTCGCGCAGCAGCTGGCCGGCAGCGAGTTTGTCGATGAAGAAGCCAAGCTGCTGGCCATCGAAAAATCCGCCGGCCTGAAAGGTTGAACATGAATCGCCCGGCCGTTCCGAAGATTCATGGCACCGCAGCCCACAGGGCGGAGGTCTCCAAATGAGCAACGCAGTCCTCGGCATGACCATGCTCGGCCTGATCGTGGTCGTCATCATGATGGGCTTTCCCACCGCATTCACACTGATGGGCCTGGGCATGGCGTTCGGCTTCGTGGCCTTCTACGATCCGTCCACCCATTTTTGGGAAAACAGGATCTTCGACCTGATGGTCCAGCGCGCTTTTGGAGCGATGACCAACGAGACCCTGTTATCGATTCCGCTGTTTGTGCTGATGGGCTATGTGATGGAGCGCGGCGCGCTGGTGGACAAGATGTTCCATAGCGTGCAGCTGGCGTTCCGCAGCGTGCCCGGCTCGCTGGCGGTCACCACCCTGATCATCTGCACGTTCTGGGGCATCGCCAGTGGCCTGGTGGGCGCTGTGGTGGTGCTGATGGGCGTGATCGCCATGCGGCCCATGCTCAACGCCGGCTACGACACGCGGCTGGCGGCCGGCGTGATCACCGCCGGCGGCACGCTGGGCATCCTGATCCCGCCCTCGGTGATGATCATCGTCTACGCCGCCGTCGCCGGCCAGTCCGTGGTCAAGCTCTACGCGGCGGCCATGTTCCCCGGCTTCTTCCTGGCCCTGCTCTACCTGGTCTACATCGTCGGCTGGGTCATGCTCAACCCCAAGATCGCGCCCAAGCTGCCGCCGGAGCAGAACCGCGCGCCGGTGCCGCTCTGGCTGCAGCAGGTGACCGCCGCCTATTCGCGCAGGACGCTGCCGGCGTTGGCCATGGCCGTCGCGGCTCCGGGCAAGGCGCTGCAGGCGGGCGCCCAAGTCAGCCGCGGCTTCCTGTTGCGCAGCTTGGGCACAGCCCTGGTGCCGGTGGTGCTCGCGCTGGCGACTCTGGGCGGCACCTGGTGGTATGTGGTCATCCATTCGCAGGCCGACAACATCGCCCAGGTGGCGGCGGCACGCACCGCCAAGGCCGCAGCGCCGGCGGGCGGAGGCCTGCAAGGGCCCGCAGTCAGCGGCGAAGTCCAGGAACCACCGGCGGAGAGCGGCGTGAAGGAGCCGCCGGCCGCCGAAGGCGGCCTCCAGGAACCACCTGCGGAAGAAGGGCTGAAAGAACCCGGCGACACGGTCAAGGAGCCGGCCGAAGCCGGCGGCTTGCAGGCGCCGCCGGGATCGGAAGATGCGAAGCCATCGACAGCGACAACCACCGCCGACGCACCACTGCAGGAAATAGGCGAGCCCTCGGGTTCGGGGCCACAGACCGCACCCGTGCCCGAGTCCTTCTACACGGGCTTTGCCATCGCCTGCGTGCTGATGGCGGGACTGCTGCTGTGGTACTACCGACGCTTCGACGCCGAGCAGTTCGAGATCCTGCGGATGCTGGTGAGCTCGGTCATGCCGCTCGCGCTGCTAACCATCGTCGTGCTGGGGGTCATCCTGTTCGGCATCACAACCGCCACCGAATCGGCGGCCGTCGGCGCGGCCGGCGCCTTTCTCATGGCTTGGCATGCCGGCACGCTGGACTTTCAGAAAATCAAGGAGGCGGTGTTCCTGACCTGCAAGACGACCTCCATGGTGTGCTGGCTGTTTGTGGGTTCAGCACTCTTCTCCGCGGTTTTCGCTCTGCTGGGCGGCCAGCGCGTCGTCGAGGAATGGGTAATGTCGATGAATCTGACACCACTGCAGTTCCTGCTGCTGTCGCAGGCCATCATCTTCGTCCTGGGATGGCCACTGGAGTGGACCGAGATCATCGTGATCTTCGTGCCCATCTTCCTGCCACTGCTGCAGCATTTCCAGATCGATCCGATTCTTTGGGGCGTGCTGGTTTTCGTGAACCTGCAAGCGGCCTTCCTGTCGCCGCCCGTGGCGATGTCGGCTTTCTACCTGAAGGGGGTGTCGCCACCCCATGTGACCATCAACCAGATCTTCGCCGGCATGATGCCCTACATGCTGATCGTGATCCTGTGCATGGTGTTCATGTACGTCTGGCCCGGGTTGACGCTCTGGCTGCCTAAATACCTGTACGGGTAAACAGCCCGGAAGCCATTGGGCCCCAGGCTTTGGCAAAGAGGGGCGCTCCGCGTCCCTTTTTTTGCTCGCACCGCTACAGGGCGCACACTTGATCGGCGCCGGCTTACCGGCTAAGATTGACGTTTACGTAAACGTCAATCAAACAGATCACAGATCGACGGCCCAACCGCCGCCCGGAGACAACCATGACCGACATGTCCGCTGAATACAAAGCGCTCGCCAGCTACCGCCCTACTCACAAAGTGCGCTTCATCACGGCGGCTAGCCTGTTTGACGGTCATGATGCCGCCATCAACATCATGCGGCGCATCCTGCAGAGCATGGGCGCGGAGGTCATCCACCTGGGCCACAACCGCAGCGTGGACGAAGTGGTCACAGCCACCCTGCAGGAGGACGCGCAAGGCATCGCTATCAGCTCCTACCAGGGCGGGCATGTCGAGTACTTCAAGTACATGGTCGACCTGCTCAAAAGCCGCGGCGGCGAACACATCCAGGTGTTCGGCGGGGGCGGCGGCGTCATCGTGCCGCCCGAAATCCGCGAGCTGCATGCTTACGGCGTCACCCGCATCTACAGCCCTGAAGACGGCCAGAAGATGGGCCTGGCCGGCATGATCGGCGAGATGGTCATGCGCTGCGACAAAGACCTGACCAGTTTCGCGCCCAAGAACGTCACGGCCATTGAAGGCCACGGAGAGATGAACTGGCGGGCGCTGGCGCAGTTGATCACGGCGCTGGAGAATGGCAAGGCCGACGCGGCGCTGGTGGACAAAGTCCGCACGCAGGCCTCCACCTGCAAGATCCCTGTGCTGGGGATTACGGGCACTGGCGGCGCCGGCAAGTCTTCATTGACCGACGAGTTGATACGCCGCCTGCGCCTGGACCAGAACGACAAATTGCGCGTGGCAGTCATCAGTATCGACCCGTCTCGCCGCAAGAGTGGTGGCGCGCTGCTCGGCGACCGCATCCGCATGAACGCGATCAACCCCTGGACTGTCCCCCTGGCAGGACAGAAGGACGCCGACAGCGGTCAACGCGTCTTCATGCGCTCACTGGCCACGCGCGACTTCGGCTCCGAAATCAGTCAGGCCCTGCCCGACGTGATCGCCGCCTGCAAATGCGCAGGGTTTGACCTGATCGTGGTCGAGACCTCCGGCATAGGCCAGGGCGATGCCGCCATCGTGCCGCATGTGGACGTGCCCATGTACGTGATGACGCCCGAATTCGGCGCCGCCAGCCAGCTCGAGAAAATCGACATGCTGGACTTCGCCGAGTTCATCGCCATCAACAAGTTCGACCGAAAGGGTTCGCTCGACGCCCTGCGCGATGTCTCAAAGCAAGTGCAACGCAACAAGGAAGCCTGGGGCACGCCGGCCGACAAGATGCCGGTCTTCGGCACCATGGCTGCGCGCTTTAACGACGACGGCGTGACGGCCCTCTACCAGGCGCTCAAGCCGCGCCTGGCCGCGTTGGGCCTGGCGCTTGAGGGCGGTGTGCTACCCGCGGCCGAAGTGCGCCACAGTACCAACCAGACGCCGGTGGTGCCGGCCGCGCGAACGCGCTACCTGGCCGAAATCAGCGACACGGTGCGCGGCTACAAAAAACGTGCCCGCGCGCAAGCCCAACTGGCGCGCGAGGTGCAGCAGCTCAAGGCCGCGGCCTCCATGCTCAAGATCGACAAGCCCGACCGCGCGCCAGCCGCCGAAGCCGCGCTGGACCTGGCCGGTCACCGCAAGACGCGCATGGACGCCGATGCCCGCGCCCTGCTCGCCCAGTGGCCCGACATGCAGGCCGCCTACGCCGGTGACGAATACGTGGTCAAAATCCGCGACAAGGAAATCCGCACGGCGCTGACCACCAAATCGCTCTCGGGCACCACCATCCGCAAGGTGGCGCTGCCGCAGTACGAAGACCACGGCGAAATTCTCAAATGGCTGATGCTTGACAACGTGCCCGGCAGCTACCCTTACACTGCCGGCACCTTTGCCTTCAAGCGCGAGGGTGAAGACCCGACCCGCATGTTCGCCGGCGAAGGCGACCCCTTCCGCACCAACACCCGCTTCAAGCTGCTCAGCGAAGGCATGGCGGCCAAGCGGCTGTCCACCGCGTTTGACTCTGTCACGCTCTATGGCAACGACCCGGCACTGCGCCCTGACATCTATGGCAAGGTCGGAAACTCGGGCGTTTCCATCGCCACGCTGGACGACATGAAGGTGCTGTACGACGGCTTTGACCTGTGCAACCCATCGACGTCTGTTTCCATGACCATCAACGGCCCGGCGCCGACCATCCTCGCGATGTTCATGAACACGGCGATCGACCAGAATCTGGAAAAATTCAAAAAGGACAATGGCCGCAACCCCACGGCAACCGAAGCCGCGAAGATTCGCGAGTGGGTGCTGGAAAACGTTCGCGGCACCGTGCAGGCCGACATCCTGAAAGAAGACCAGGGACAGAACACCTGCATCTTCTCGACCGAGTTCAGCCTCAAAGTCATGGGCGACATCGCCCAGTACTTTGTGCACAACCGGGTGCGCAACTTTTACAGCGTCTCCATCAGCGGTTACCACATCGCCGAAGCTGGTGCCAACCCGATCAGCCAGCTGGCCTTCACGCTGTCAAACGGTTTTACCTTTGTCGAAGCGTATCTCGCGCGCGGCATGCACATCGACGACTTCGCGCCCAATCTGAGTTTCTTCTTCTCTAACGGCATGGACCCGGAATACACGGTGATGGGCCGCGTGGCGCGCCGCATCTGGGCCGTGGCCATGAAAGAGAAATACGGCGCCAACGAGCGCAGCCAGAAGCTGAAATACCACATCCAGACCTCGGGCCGCAGCCTGCATGCGCAGGAAATCCAGTTCAACGACATCCGCACCACGCTGCAGGCGCTGATCGCGATTTACGACAACTGCAACTCGCTGCACACCAACGCGTTTGACGAGGCCATCACCACGCCCACCGAAGAATCGGTGCGCCGCGCCATGGCAATCCAGCTCATCATCAACCGCGAATGGGGCCTGGCCAAGAACGAGAACCCCTCACAGGGCGCCTTCATCATCGAGGAGCTCACCGAGCTGCTAGAAGAAGCCGTGCTGCTGGAGTTTGAACGCATCGCTGAGCGCGGCGGCGTGCTGGGCGCCATGGAAACTGGCTACCAGCGTGGCCGCATCCAGGACGAGTCCATGCACTACGAGATGCTCAAGCACACCGGCGAGCTGCCCATCATCGGCGTCAACACCTTCCGCAACCCGCACGGCGATGCGGTACAAGACAAGCTTGAACTGGCCCGCTCCACCGAGGAAGAAAAGCAAAGCCAACTCAAGCGCCTGGACGACTTCCACCGCCTCCACGCCGCCGAGTCACCGGCCATGCTCAAACGCCTGCAGCAGGCCGTGATCGAAAACCTCAATGTGTTCGAAGTGCTGATGGAGGCTGTGCGCGTATGCTCGCTGGGGCAGATCACCAATGCGCTGTTTGAGGTGGGTGGGCAGTACCGGCGGAATATGTAAATCGCCGGGGGCTGCTATTACCCAACTGATCAATGGCAAATTATTTGAGCTATTGACGAATCCTGCCAGCGCTGGTGACGATGGATAACTCGACGAAGCTGGAGCCAGAGTGCTGTCCAGGTTTAAAGCTGATCAAGTAACCACCAAAGTCAAAATTACTCATGCTGTCCAAGGCTAGAACGCTCCCCTCGCGGCTGGGCCTGCTGCCTTGGCGGCGTATCGCTTCAGAAATGACGCGAGCGGCAATATAGCCCTCCATCATGGCGTAGCTCACAGGCACTTCCAGGTTGGGTGTCTTGGCAGCGGTCTCAGTAAATTCCTTGACTAGCTGACTGGAGACCTTGTACGGACTTGGCGTCACTTGGGCGATAGCCACACCTTGCATCTGCTCCGGAGACAGTCGTTTCGAGAGTTGCTCGATGTCGGCGCCCGAATGCGAAAGCAGTTGAGCCGCGCCACCTGCAATACGGTACTTCTCAATGAAGCCAGCCGCAGCAGACCCGCTGGAAACCATGATGATCGCTTGCGGCTGCATGTTCATGAAAGTGTTCACGGCGTCGGTGACGTTGACCGTGTTGGCGACGTAGGAGGCGCGTCCTTCGATCGTCGCTCTGACTTTCCTAGCTGACTCCTCGGCCGCGGCGATTACCGCAGTTGAGCCCGGCCCAGCCTCATGGAAAAGCCCCAGGCGCTTAATCCCGATGGTGGCCAAATGCTCGATGAGTTTGGAAATCTCGTCGCGCAGGCCTGCCCGCACGCTATACAGGTAGGGGGTGTCCGGCTGAATCTCCGAAGTACGGTAGCCCACCAGAGCGATCTTTTCTTTTGCCAAAATTCCCGCAGACACCAAGTCTGCAACATTCTTGCCGCCAAAGTAGCCGGCCAGGACCAGCGGCTTATCTTCAGCAATCATCTGCTTGGTCAAAGTGACCGTGTCGTCGGGCCTCCCGCCATCATCCTTGCGCAAGAGTGTGAACTTATGACCGTTGATGCCGCCGGCCTTGTTCATGGCGTTGAAATGCAATTGCATGCCGGCGGCGTAAGCGCGGCCCTGACCGGCCTCCGGCCCTGACATGGGGCCGACCTGGCCCACTATGATCTCTGCGGCGAGTACCGGACCGGCTCCCGTCACAAGGGCCCCCACGGCCAGTGCCATCAGGGCCTTGGCGAAAGCCGACGATAAACAACGGTTGTGCATGATGATGAGAGCTTCCTTTTGTGCCGCGAATCTGACGGACTTGGGTATCGATCAGTTGTCAACCTGCTGCAACACGGTCATTTCCAAACGCGGACTCTCCGTTGCCAGCGCCGCTTCGACTGTGATCCGGACGGGGGAACCGTCGGGTTCGGGCCCGCCTGAGCAGGGCTGGATTCCATGGATCAGGGAAGGGGGCTCGACCCGCCTCCTCGTGGACGGCCGAAACGCGTGCCGTCATCGACCCGGGCTTCGAACTGCAGCAGCGCCAGCAGTTGGCGAACCTTGACGCCTTGCGGTCGAGCCAGGTTGTCGCGAAGCGGTGCCAAACGCTCTTCCGGAAGGATGCCCGTGGTGCATTGCTCGAATTTGATTTGCCGCTCCAACGGCGAAAACGGATTCAGGAATGACCCTTTGGCGTGGTGAACCACACGCTCCAGGCGTCGTCCGTCCTTCAAGATCACGGCCGTGGTGTGGGGAAGCAGCTGCGTTGCGGTTTCTACGCGTGTCGAGTCCAGGTGCATTGCGACGCGTGGCATGAGGCGCCGGGTCATATCGTCATGCACCGCTTGCGGCGTGAAGTCGGCCAACGTGACCGTGCCGTAACGGAGCATCGTTGCCACCGCGTAGGGCATGGAGAACATGGCCTCGCGGGGACCCTGGGGCTCTGGGTATTTGAGGTTCACCAGGTTGACGCGCCCGACCAGGGTTTCAACACGCTCCACCGCTTCCGGGCCAAAACCATGTTCGGTTGCGAGGGCATGCAATGCGTCCAGGCAGCGGTGCGTGGACGCGCAGTTGGGATACAGCTTGAACGCCAGGCCATGGCTGTCGATCGCCAGCGGGCCGTCACTGACCGCAGCCACGGACTGCCAGTCGGCCGCAGAGCCACCGGCGTAGAGTGCGCCAAACCCGTGCGGGCCTTCCAGGGCTGTATCGCTACCGGTGACGCCCGATGCCGCCAGCGATGCGGCCAACACACCACCTTGCGCCGCCAGTCCGGCATGCACGGGTTTCGTGTCGGTGCCGAACTGGACCTTGGGTCCAGCTGCCATGGAAACGGCCAAGCTGAGGGCGTGTGTCATCCCGCCGACTCCCAGCCCAAGCAGTCTGGCGCAAGCGGCTGCGGCAGCAATTACACCAATGGTTTGGGTGCCATGCCAGCCTTTTTCGGCATGGGACCGGTCCATCGCCATCCCGACGCGGGCCATCACCTCACTTCCGACGATCAGTGCATCCAGAACCGCATCGAGCGTGGCATCAATCTCGTGGGCTTGCGCCAGGATGGCTGGGATCACGGCGCAGCCAAAATGACCGCCAGCGACGAGAAACATCTCATCCAGCTCCCGCGCATGGGCGGCCGTGCCGTTGGCCAGCGCACTGAAGGCGGCACAAGTTCCGGTGCTGCTGCCCACCACCGGGACTGGGCCCGTGGCAGGCAATCCCGCCCGTACCGAGGCGCAAACCGGGTCCCCAGCACCTGCCACCATGGCAGCAATGGTGTCCTCCAGGGAGTGCTCCGCCGTGCGCAGGGTGGATTCACCCCATTGATTGGGAACCGTGGCAGCCCAGTGCGCGAGAACCTGGGTAGCGGGGACGGGGGAACTGAGCATGCTTGTCCTTGGGGTCTGTTTTGGTATGTGGTTGCGCCTATCAGCGCAGCCGGGTATGGAACGAACGGCAGACACGCAGCAGCAGGTCTACGCGAGAAGGCAAGCTCAGTCGAGCTTTACTCCGGCGTTGCGGATTACGTCACCCCATTTTTTGGCTTCGCTGTCGATATGCGTCTTGAAAAACTCGGGGGTTCCCCCGAGCGCGACCTGCCCCACTTGCGCGAATTCGGCTTTGGTCGCAGGTGCCTGCAACCAGTTGTTGATCTCACGGTTCAGGCGCAGGATCACGGGCCGAGGCGTGCCCGTCGGTGCCACAATGCCGCCCCATGCCACCACCTCGAAGCCTGCAATGCCCGCCTCTTCCATGGTCGGCACATTGGGCAGCAGCGCCGAGCGACGTTTACTGGTAACCGCGAGCGGACGCACCTTGCCCGACTGGATCGCGCCCACCATGGACGGCAGGTTGTCAAACATGAAGTCGATCTGCCCGCCGATCAGGTCGGTCTGCGCCTGCGGGGCCCCGCGGTAGGGAATGTGGCTGAAGCTGATGCCGGCTTTTTCCTTGAGGATTTCGCCGCTGAGGTGACTGGTGGTGCCGTTGCCGCCGGAACCCATGGTCAGATTGCCCGGGTGGCTCTTGGCATAGATGACCAGTTCACGCACCGAGGCGATGGGCAGGCCATGGCGGACCACCAGCACATTGGGCACCTGCGAGAGCACGGCCACCGGCGCCAGGTCTTTATCGGGGTTGTAGGGCATCTTGGAAATCAGGCTGCGGTTGATGGCCATGGTCACGATATTGCCGAAGCCCAGCGTATAGCCGTCGGGCTTGGCGGTGGCCACCGCCTGCATGGCAATGGTGCCTGCCGCGCCGGGGCGGTTCTCGACGATCACCGCTTGTTTGAGTTTGTCCTGAAGGTAGTAGGCCAGTTTTCGGCTGGTCTGGTCGGGCGTGCCGCCGGCGGCCGAGGGCACGATCAGTTTGATAGGCTGGGTGGCGGGCCAATCCGCCGCCAGGGCGGTGCCAGCCAGCGTGGCCGCCGCCAGCAGCAGTACAAGGCGCGCTTGAAATTTCGACATCTGTGACTCC
Organism: Polaromonas sp. P2_G11; assembly: GCF_056403595.1. NCBI lineage: Bacteria > Pseudomonadati > Pseudomonadota > Betaproteobacteria > Burkholderiales > Comamonadaceae > Polaromonas > Polaromonas sp. P2_G11. The sequence continues at coordinate 949,553 of NZ_JBFUFE010000001.1, forward strand.
AACTTCTGTTCTTGAGGGGCCGCCCACTGCGGCGCCCTGAATATCTGACATGCGCGCCGGCCTGTCCAACGGAATAAACGCATACCCCCCTGCATTTATTTCATGCCTGCATAGCCTTTTTCATTGCGGGCGAACGGATGCCATGCCAATAATGGCCGTAACCGCCATGAAATATCCAACGCAGCGCCACCTGCCCTCCATCGTCAACCTCAACACCTTCGAGGTGATTGCACGGCGCTTGAGCATCACTGCCGCAGCCGATGAACTGGGTCTGACGCAAAGCGCGGTGAGCCGCCAGCTATCGGACCTGGAGGGCTTTGTCGGCGTTGCACTGTGCCGGCGCACAACTAGCGGGATGGAGCTGACGGTTGACGGTGCCAGCTACCTGCGGCGGGTGCGAACTCTGCTGGACGAGCTGGAGTCAGCGACCATCGCCGCGTCCATGGGCTCCATGCCAGGCAAGATACTGCGGCTGTCCGTGCCCACCACCTTTGGCACGCTGTGGGCCATGCCACGGCTGTGCGCCTTCGCCATCGCGCACCGGCAGATCCAGCTGGACGTGGCCACGCATACCGGGCCCATCAGCATGCGCGACTCGGGGCTGGACGCGGCCATCGTCTACTGCGAAGGGCCGGAGCCCGGCTGCGTGGCCGACCTGCTACACCCCCTGCACTCCTTTCCTCTTGCGGCGCCCACGCTGAGCCGGCTGGCGGCGCCGCTGACGGGCACACAAATGGCAGCGCTGCCCTTGCTGCACCAGAGCATGGTGCCCAACTCATGGCCGGCCTACCTGCGGCAGCTGGGCGCGTCTGTAGAAGTCCCGATGCCGGGTGCCCACTACGGTCTGCTGTCGCTTGCATTGACGGCAGCGGAGGCCGGTCTGGGTGTCGCATTGGCGCCGGACTATGTGAGCGCATCGGCGCTGCAGACCGGGCGCCTGGTCAAGCTGAATGACAAGCCCTTTATTTCGCCGCGCAGTTACTTTCTGGTGACGACGAACGAGCGCGCCAAGGCGCCCGTAATCCAATCACTGCGCCAGTGGTTGACGAGCCAGTCGCCGCCTGCCCCTTGAGGCTCCGGCGGTGGCCAGCTGAATGAGGCGGAGGCGGCGTGGGCCAGGAGACTGATCAACGCGCAAAGTTGCCGCTCCAGGCCAATCACACCAGAGACGCCGGAGAGTGCGATGGGCCAAGTTACAAATTCCGTCGAAGTCCACCTCAATGGTGAGGACCCCAGGGGCCTTCCCAAAGTGGCATCGCCGGGTTCGTACCCAGCGTGCGTTTTGCCTCGGCCCTGGTTTTGGCCGCGTTAACCGGTTTGACATTGTGGTCCGGCACACGCAGGGTTTGCGTTTGGCTGACTGGACTGACCGGGCGGTCGGCGGCAGCGTCTGAGGCATGTAGGCCGGTTGTGGTGAAAGCGGCCGCCAAGCCGACAGATGCAAGGGGTCGCATGATAAGGGCCAACATTTGAAGCCTTCCGTAGTGAATTGTCGTCACTGCAGGACAGCATGCAAAGGACGTGCCAGAACTCCGGCCATCGTGTTTCACCGTCACGGCATACCGCCAAGGCTGGTGATCCGCTGCCCGGGATCGCAGCGGCCCAGGACACATTTCCCTCGTATAGGGTCAAAGCTTCAGCGTCAGCCGCCTCCAGGCGCCTTCGAGCTGATCCTGCACCAGCGCCCCGCCGTCAAAGCTAAGCGGGCGTTGCTCTGTTGCCGGCAACAGCAAGACCAGGTTGTCTTGCACAGGCGGCTGTGCGCCCTCACGGAACACCGCGATGCGCAGGCCTTGCTCGGTGCAATCAACACGCAGGCGCCACTGCCCATAAGCACCGCTACGCCAGGCCTGGCTATGGCCGTCGTCTTCAAAACAGCTTGCTTCGAAACTTCCCGCACCCTGATGGGGAAAGACCTGGAAGCCGCGCAGATCTTCGACCGCTGCGAAATGGATTTCTCCCAGATTCAGCGGTATGGCGCAGCCTTCGCGTGCCAGCAATGGGGGCGGACCATCCAGCGGCGCATTCAGCGTGATCCGCTGGCCGGCTTTCACGTACCGCGCGGTGTGCGCCTCGTACCAACCGCCGGTGCCGGGCAGCCACACGCGGCGCTCGGTCTGGCCGGGCTCGACCACCGAGGCCACCAGCAAATGTGCGCCCAGCAGCATGTCGTCGTTTTCTTCCAGGCAGTGCGTGTCTTCCGGGAAGTCGTGGTACGTCGGCCGGATGATGGGTTCGTAGGCGCGGTGGTAACGCCACACCAGGTCATACAGGTAAGGCATGAGCCGGTAGCGCAGGCGGATCAACTCGCGCACCTGGGGCGTGACCTCGGGGTACATCCAGGGCTCATTGACGGTTCCGTCGTCGTTCCATGAGTGGATGCTGAAGCGCGGCAGGAAGATGCCGTGCTGCACCCAGCGCAGCAGCAACTCGGGCCCCGGCGCAGGACCGGAAAAACCGCCTATGTCGTGCCCGGTGTTGGACACGCCCGACATCGCCAGGCCCAGGCCCATGCGGATGTTGTAGCGCAGCGTTTCCCAGGCCGTGTAGTTGTCGCCCGACCAGGTCTGCACATAGCGCTGCATGCCGGCGGCGCCTGAGCGCGACACCAGGTAGGGCCGCTCCGCGGGCGCGAACTCGGACTGCGCGGCGTGCGATGCCTGCATCATCAGCAGGGTCTGCAGCGGGCGCACCTCGCGCGCGGGACGCGGCGCGCCGAAACCGTGGGCCAGCGCCTTGTCGCTCCAGATCTCGTATTCGTTGTTGTCATTCCAGGTGGCGGGGATGCCGTATTCGAGCAGCTGCTCAGTCACCTGCTTCTTCCACCAAGCGATGGTCTTGGGGTTGGTGAAGTCAAGGTAGGCGCCTGTGCCGTCCCAGAACTGTATGGCGGTGGGCTGGCCATCCGGGTCGTTGACAAGAAGGCCAGCCTGGCGGGCTTCCTCGAAACGCGGATGGTCGCGCAACAGCGCGGGCTTGATGTTCGGCACCAGGCGCACGCCGCGGTCGAGGTAGCTCTGCACGAAGACCGCAGGGTCGGGAAACTTCTCGCGGTTCCAGTTGAAGACGTAGCGGCCCGGGCCAATGGAGGTGTAGCCCGACGACAGGTGGAACGAGTCGCAGGGAATGTCGTGCTCTTCACAGCGTTCAAGGAACTCGCCCATGCGCTCCTGGGCATTGGGCGCGTCGGTGTAGCTCATGGTCGAGCCTGAATAACCCAGCGCGTAGCGCGGCGGGAAGATGGGCCGGCCGGTGAGCCAGGTGTAGCGGCGCGTGATGGCGGCCGGGTCGTCACCGGCGATGTAATACAGATCCAGGTCACCGTGGTCGGCCACAAAGTAACGGTAGTGGCCGTGGTAGTTGTCCATCTCGCGGCCCATGTCGAAGCTGCAATCGGACAAGGTGTCGTAGAACAAACCGAAACACAGGCCGGCGTCTTTTTCACCACCTTTGCGCGTGATGTAGAACGGGATGTGCTTGTACAGCGGGTCGGTGCTGCGTGCGCTGTAGCCCATGGGGTCGAGGTTGCACATGCGGTAGCGCTGGCCGGCACGGTTGGCGTCGCCGGCGCGCTCGCCCAGGCCGAAGTAGGCTTCGCCGCGTTCGCGCTGCAGGTAGTGGTAGACCTTTTCGTCCCACCAGCCGAAGTTGTAGCTCTGCGTGGAACGGTCGGCGGCGGTGGCCTGCCAGCGGCCCTGTTGCCGGCTTTCCCAGCGGCAAAAGAAGCCTTCGAGCGCGATGGTCAGGCGCACGGCGCCTGTGGTGATCTGTAGTTGTGAGCCCTCTTCCTTGAGTTCGAATGCGGGCAGCGAAAAGCCGCTCACGTCGAAGCGGTCGCGGCCTTCAACGGGCAAGTTTTCAAGTCCAGGCGCCACGGTCCAGCTGCGCGGCATCTGCAGCCGTCCTTGCGGCAGCACCAGCACACGAACGATGTCTTCTTCGAGCACCCAGATGTGGGCCGTGGCGCCACTGGTGCTGTTCAGGACGAGGTGGTTGCCGCTGCGCGATTGCAGGGCGAAAGTGGGAGCTTGGTCAAGGCGCATGGTCGGCTGGTCAATGTTTCGTGTGGCGCAGGTTCAAAGACGCAAGCCGTTCTGGTCGAAGAAATGCAGGTGCTCCGAAGGTGCGGTCACCTTGACGGTGTCGCCGCGCTGGATGTTGGTCTGCCCGCTCAGGATGATTTCAAAAGGCGCGTCAGGCACCACGTGGCCATGCAGAATGCTGGTACTTCCCAGTTGCTCGACCTGCGACACCTTCATCTGCAGCGGGCCGTCGTTGGACAGTTGCGCATGTTCGGGCCGGATGCCCACGGTGTGGGCTCCGGGCCTGGCGCCAGGCATCTGCGCCACCGGCACGAAATTCATGCGCGGGCTGCCGATGAAGCCGGCCACGAACTGGTTGCAGGGCTGGTTATACAGCTCCAGCGGCGAGCCAACCTGCTCGATGCGGCCGGCGCGCAGCACCACGATCTTGTCGGCCATGGTCATGGCCTCGACCTGGTCGTGGGTGACGTAAATCATGGTCGCGCCCAAGCGGGCGTGCAGGTCACGGATCTCGGCGCGCATGGAAACGCGCAGTTCAGCATCGAGGTTGGACAGCGGCTCGTCGAACAGGAAAAGCTTGGGTTCGCGCACGATGGAGCGACCTATGGCTACGCGCTGGCGCTGGCCGCCGGAGAGCTGGGTGGGTTTGCGCTGCAGCAGCGGCGTGAGCTGCAGCATGGCGGCGGCGGCGTTGACCTTGCTTTCGATGACCGGCCTGGCCACACCCAGGTTCTCCAGGCCGAAGGCCATGTTGTCGTAGACGCTCATGTGCGGGTACAGCGCATACGACTGGAACACCATGGAGCAGCCGCGGTGCGCAGCGCTCACGTCATTGACACGCTTGCCGTCGATGCAGATGTCGCCGCTGCTGGCGGGCTCCAGCCCCGAGATGATTCGCAGCAACGTGGATTTTCCGCAGCCCGAGGGGCCGACGAAGACCACAAATTCACCGTCGGAAACGGTCAGGTCTACGCCATGGATGATGGTGATTTTGTCAAAGGTTTTGACGACACTGGCAAGTTCAAGAGTGGCCACGGAGAGTCCTCGGTTTATTTGACGCCGGCGCTGGCAATGCCGGTGGCGATGTATTTCTGCAGAAAGGCAAAGACCAGGGTGATCGGAATCAGGGTGATCACGGTCATCGCCAGCAGGTAGTGCCACTGCGTGTTGAGTTCGCCCTGGAAGGCGTTGAGCGCGAGCTGCAAGGTGAAGTGCTCCGACTTGGACAACACGATCAGCGGCCAGAGAAAATCGTTCCAGCGCCACATGAACGAGAAAATGGCCAGCACCGCCATGGCCGGCGCAGCCAGGGGCAGGATGATCTTCCAGTAGATACGCCACTCGCTGGCGTTGTCCATGCGGGCGGCCTCGAGCAGCTCGTCAGGAATGGTCAGCATGTATTGGCGCAGCAGGAACACGCCCGTGGGCGTGGCCACCGCGGGCAGGATCACGCCCCAGAGGTTGTTCAAGAGGTTCAGTTCCGAGATCACCAGAAAAGCCGGCACCAAAATGATGGTGGGCGGAATCATCAGCGTGGCGATGATCAGCACAAACACCGTCTTTTGCCCGGTGAACTGGTACTTGGACAGCGCGAAGGCCGCCATCGAATTGAACAGCAGCGTGAGGATGGTCGCTACCACGGTGATGAACACGCTGTTCCAAAGGTAAGTGCCGAAGGCGAACTTGCCGAACAGCTCGGTGTAGTTGCCGCCGGCAAACTTGAGTTCATTCACCGGTTTGCGGTCGTTGATGTTCACGCGCAGTTCGGTCTGCGGCGCCGCGGGGTCGACCATGGTGGCGACCAGGCCGATGCGGCGCACCTGGGCCAGTTCGCGGATGTTGCCCTGCTCATCCTTGGCGCGGAACAGCGGCAGGGGCTTGTCGTAACCGGTCACCACGGCTTCTTTCTGGCTGTAGGGCAGAAAGGTCGGCGGGAACTGGCTCAGCGCGCTTTCGGTCTTGAACGACGACATCACGAGCCACAGCACAGGGCCGAACATCACGATGAGGCCTGCCAGCAGGTAGGCGTAGGAGACCCAGTCGGTCCAATGCAGGCGGGTGCCGCCGTGCTTGTGACCCTGGGTACGGGTAAAGAAATTGGCCATCGCTTTTTCCTTACTTCCTGATTTTTCCGGCCTCGCCGGCTTTGGACAGCCGCAGCTGCGCGAGCGTCAGGGCCATCAGGCCGGCGGCCAGGATCAGCGAGGCCGCGGCAGCCAGGCCATACAGGTGGATCTGTTCGGCAAAACCGGTCTGGTAGATGTACTGCACGATGAAGGTGGTGGCCGAGCCCGGGCCGCCGCCGGTGAGCACAAACACCTCGTCAAAGCTCTGCACCGCGCGGATCATCACCAGCACCAGCACCACGATCAGGTTGGGCATGAGCAGCGGCAGCGTGATGCGCCTGAGCACACGCCACGGCGGCGCGGCGTCCATCTCGGCGGCTTCGTAAACGTCTTTCGGGATGGCCTGCAGGCCGGCCAGCAGAATGAGTGTGTAAAAGCCCATGTGGGCCCAGATGGATACCACCACCACCCAGAAAAATGCCCAGTGCCGGTCCAGCAACCAGTCCATCGGTGAGGCGCCCATGGCCACTAGGCCGGCATTGAACACGCCCTGGCTTTGCAGCAGCCATTTCCAGATCAGCGCCACCACCACCGGCGACAGCAGCACCGGGTAGAAAAACACGCCACGCCAAAAGCCGCGGCCTATGATTTTCCGGTTCAGCACCAGGGCCGTGACCAGCGAGAAGAACACCATCAAGGCCACCTGGATCAGGCTGAACTTCACCGTGTTGGCGATGGAGCGCCAGAAGATGTCGGTGCGGCAGGTCTGCAGGTCGGTGTAGTCGCGGCATTCAAGCAGGATGGCGAAGTTCTCCAGCCCGGTGAAAGGCCGTTGCGTGGGCAGAAGGTTCACCCCGCCGGTCACCGCATACACCAGGTTCACCACGATGGGCAAAAAGGTGAAGAGGCTGATCACCACCAGGTTGGGCCCGACAAAGAGCCAGCCTATGCGCGAAGCACCCAGCCATCTCTGGCCCAGCCGGAAAACCGGCTCGAACAGGTTGAACAAAAAGCCCAGGAAAGCTGAGAAAACCGACATACCGACTCCGATCTATGTATGACGCCACCAGCACATTGCCTTACGCCAGGTACACCGCGGAACTGGCTCCGCCAGGCCGCAGGTGTCGCCCCCTGCAAGGGGGGAGGCGCGCACGAAGTGCGCGCCACGGGGGTGTGCCTATTTTTCGGCTTGTTTTACCGCTTCGGCCATGTCGGTGCCGATCTTGGTCACGGCCTCGTCCACGCTGATTTCTCCCACGATGGCCTGAGTGACCCGGGTCACGGTCGGCAGCATCAGGGCGCGGTTGTACTTGTAGCCTTGCAGCGCGTAGGCCGGCGGCGCGATGGTGGCGGTGCCGCTGCTGAACACACCCAGCGCGGCCTGTGCCGCAGGGCCGGCAGTCGGATAGCTCACGCCTTTTTTGGCCACGCCGGCATGGGCCGGGATGTTGTTGGTGCGTGAGGCGAATTCAGCGACGTTGGCTTCCTGCGCCATGAAATCCAGGAAGCGGCCCACTTCCTTCGGGGACTTGGTGGTCTTCAGCGCCACCCAGGCCGCGCCGCCGGGCATGCCCGAGCAGGCGGCGGGACCGCAGGGGTTGGGCACGGCGACCCAGTCGAAGGCGTTGCCGATTTCTTTTTGCATGCGGTTGATCTGCCATGAACCCGACAGGATCATCACCACGCGGCCGTTCTTGAACTCGCCCACCGCGTCGGCATAGCTGGAGCCGCCCGAGCCGCCCCAGACGTCTTTGAGCATGGTGCCGTCCTTGTGCCAGGCAACGAACTTGCCCACGGCGGTCTTGTAGCCGGCATCCACCGTGAGGTTTCCCTTGACGTCGAAAATCTTCGCGCCATAGCTGACGGCGGGGCCGGCGAAGCGGTGGCCCGAACGGTCCCAGGCCATGGCGGCCGGGGTCTGCGTGGCCTTGGCCACCTTGCGCGCCGCGTCGGCCCACTCTTCCCAGGTGGCCTTGGGGCCGGGCATGGGCACCTTGGCCTGCTCGAACAAGGTCTTGTTGACGAAGGGGCCGGTCATGGTCATCTGCGACAGGAAACCATAAATGCCCTTGTCGCCCGCCTTGTTGCGCATCCAGGGCAAGGTGCTGCCGAAGTTGTCTTCCCAGTACTTGCGGTCCTTCACATGGGCGCTGATGTCGATGTAGTTCTTCGACAGGCCGCCAATTTCGGCGACACGCGCGATGTCGGGTCCCTGCCCCGCCGCGAGCTGCACGGGCAGCTGCTCTACCACCGTCTTGTAGGGCACCACGTCAAGGATCACCTTGGCGCCAGCGTTCTGGGCTTCATAACGCTTGATGAGGTCGGCCGTGACATCGCATTCATTGCCGTCCTGGTAGCACATGACGCGAATGTCGGCGAAGGCGCTGGTGGCCAGCGTGGCGACGGCGGCACCCAGGAGGCCGGCGCGCGTGGCACGCCTGGCGAGAAAACGAAGCTGGAAGTTCATGGTTGTCTCTTTCTGGAAAAAGGAAGGATGGGGCCGATCGGTCGTCGGCTTCAGGAATGCGCGCCGGCCGCCGGCGCAGGGAACGCCCAGGCCGCATGGCTGGGATGGGTGACCGCGGCGCTGGGATCGCCGCGATCAACTCGAGCGAGCAGCGTCGGCAGGGGCTTGCCGCGGCTGTGCGTGCTGCTGGAGGTGAAAACCATGTCGTCCTGTGCCGTTGTGTTGCGATCGTTGGCGGTTTTGGCTATTATGGCAAACGTTTGCCAACCATTGGCAATCGTTTGCCATACTTGTCAGTCGCGGCTTTCTCGGTTATATGTTTTGTCTTGGCACGCACTGATCGCGCCGCCGGTCGGCCACCTGCCCTCGCCTCTTGGCCCCTTGTTTTCCCAAAATACGACCCATCGATGCTTCGCTTTCCACTCGCCGGACTCCCGCCTCGCCATTCGCGTGTCCCGCCTTCGCGCCAACCCAACATTCGCTGCGGCGTCCAGACCCGGCAGGCCTGCCGCCCGCACCGATGACCGACGACACCCCGCGCAGGCGCAAGGGCGTCGGCCCGGTTTCGCTGAGCGAAGTCGCCGTGCAGGCCGGCGTCTCAATCTCCACCGTCTCGCGCATCGTGAACGGCGAGACCCGGCGGGCTTCGCCGGAAACGCTGGCGCGCGTGCGCGAGGCGATCAAGACCGTGGGCTACCACCCCAACCAGCTTGGACGCGCGCTACGCAACCGTGAGAGCCGCCTGGTCGCGATGCTGGCCGCCAACCTCGACAACCCGGTGATGGCCACGCTGGCCGCCTCCACCGAGGCCGCGCTGCGCGAGGCCGGCTACACGATGATCCTGTGTGACACGCACGACCGGCCGGAGCTGCAGGACGACTATCTCAACGCCATGCGTTCGCAGGTCGTGCAAGGCTACGTGATGGTCGCGGCTCAGCCCAGTGCCGGCCTGCGCGACTTCGTGGAGCGCGGTGCGCCTATGGTCTTCGTGAGCCGGCGCAGCCCGTTCGGCACATGTTCCTTCGTGGGGCCGGACAACCTGGCGGCCGGCGCCGCCGCCGCAGACTACCTGCTCGACCGCGGCGTCGACGCGCCGGCCGTGGTATTTCCGTCGCGCGGATCGTCCACGACCAGGGAACGCGTGCAGGGCTTCTGCGAGCGGGCCGGCACCAGAGGCTTGTCAACCGACCGGATCCGACGGGTAGAGGCCCCGGGCATCTCGCACCTGGAAATCGGCTACGCCGCCGGGGCCCAGTTCGCGGCGCCCGGCGCCTGGCCGCGTGGCGCGATGTGCATCAGCGACCAGGTCGCCTATGGCCTGCACCGCATGGCCCGCGAGAGCGGGATCCGGGTGCCCGGCGACTGCGAGCTGGTCGGCATCGACGGCAACCCGATCAATGCCTGGCTTGCCCCGTGGCTCACCTCGGTCGAAATTCCGCATCAGGATTTCGGACCGGTCATCGTGGACCTGATGCTGAGCCTGTGGGGCGGCGAAGCACCACGCGAACGCCTCATGCCGCACCGCATGGCGGCTGCGCTCGAGACCTGAAACCGGCCAGGCCTGCGCCGGATGCGTCACGCGCCGGGTTTAGGTCTTTTCCAGATCACGCCGTCCACCAGGTAGTGATGGAAATTCACGGTGAAATGCAAAATGAATACGGTGGGCAGGCCCAGCCAGATCAGTTGCCGGCCGGCCACCGACAGCGCTTCGTACATCACCGCGCCCAGCACCAGGCATACGGCGAGGTATTTGGCCGCATTTTTGAACGGCTTCACCGGGCGCTGAATGTCCTGGCTGCCGATGGATCGTTGGCCGTCCGCGCCCGGCAACTGCGCATCACGGCGCACATTCTGCAGCCATACAAACTGCAGGTATTGCAGGTTGTGCCAGATATTGACGACCAGCCAACCCGACGTGATGTCCGTGACCCACAGGTAGGCGACTGCGGTGACAAGCAGGTGCGACGCTACAAACAGGCTGTGCCCCGCGTTGAGCCGCCCGGCCAGCGCAAGGCGCACCTGCCGGTACGCCCACCATGCGCATACCAGCACAGCGGCGATGCCTGTTGCGCCAGTCAACGCGGCGTCGACAGGCGGCAGGTAGATGGGATAACCATAAAAAGAGTCGGGTGCCGTTGTACACCGGTGCATCAGGCCCCAAAGCGGAAAGAGGTAGATCAGGCTTTCCGACAAACGATCCGGGCCCGCTGCTTGCGGGTCGGCCCTTCTGTACGCCCTTGAAATGCCGAAGGACTGCCGGGTGACATGGTAGGTCTGGGCTATGAAGTACAAGGTGAACAGGCCACCCAGCTCATAGGCTAGTGCCACCATCGTGACCCCGGCAAGCACGATGAGCGGCAAACCAAAAATCAGGAACCAGTGCTTTTTAACGCGGGCTTTATCAAACCCGACCCGGGTGTAGGTTGCAATGACATGGGGGTTGGCAAACAACCAGATATCCACCAGCACCACCGCCACAAACATCGCCGGCGAGATCGTCGCCAAAGCGCCCAGAGCAAACGCGATACCCACTGTGCCAAAGAGAAACAGCCTGTCAAACCACGGCCCATGGAGAAACGGGCCATGAGTACCTGCGCCAACAGACAGGCGCAGGCTCATGTCACAACCATAGGAAGCGGAGGCGGGCGGGGTGAGCCCAATGGGGCGGATTTTGGCGGCCGGATGAACTGGGTTCTTGGCCGAAGATACCGTTCCGTGGCCGCCTTCGTTTGATCGTAGGCGCTGTTGAGGCCGGCTTCAAACCGCGCAGCCAGTGTCAACCTGCCGGACACGGCGGACAAACCCGCGGGCGGCAATGCCTGATAGGGGTCATACACCGACCTTGTCTCGCACGGGTAACAAAAGCCGTCGCTGTCAAACTGGCTCGCGATTTGAATCGAATAAACCACACCGGCGGGTTTATCGCCGTCAACCGGAAAAGAAAATGCCAGAACGGAATCAGCCGCATCGGCGGCAGGATTGCTGTCGCGCAACAGAATGAACCCGGAATCCGTGAAGGCACGGACCACCTCCCGCTTCAGATCCGGCAATTTGACCTTGGCGTAAGAGTTGTCGTAACCCGGACGGTTACGCTCCCCGCTCCACATGTTTTTGTAATCAAACCCGTGCTGGGGATCCAGGTAATCCCGGGATTTGCTTTTGATTGACGCATACGCTTGGTCGATATCAGAATAGAGCCGGCTGCTGAGATCGTATTGAGCCATCCATGGCAGTTTCCCCATGTCCCTCTCGTTCAGTATTCGCCCCCTTCGCAAGAAGCAATTCATGCATTTGTTCTTGACAATGGTGCCGTCAACCTTGAATTCAAAAATCATGGTTCCGGATTTGCCGTTCTTATCCATGGGATAAGAGAACTGAAAGACCGTGCTGTCATCCGCATCTTTTCTTTTAGCAAGCAGGGAAAAATTGAATTCCGAAAATGAATCAACCAGCATTTGATTCAAATGATCCGCCCTGATATTGCGGTAGATCGCCACGGGAAATGCGTGCGGCACCCAAGGATCTATTGTTACGACGGGTTTTGCAACTGGCTGGCTGCTTGAAATGGAAAAACATCCAAGTCCCAGGATCAATGCCAAAAAAACTGCAATTCTGGACAACATTTTCAGTACTCCCCCGTTGGCGTTATCCATGGATTAAACATCATGGCCGTCTTCCATCAAGAGGAGTTTTATCTCGATTGGATGCCACATTGAATCCAATTCACCGAACGCCAGCAATTTTGGCCATGAAAAAAGCGCCTGAAGAGGCGCTTTTTTATGGATGCGGCCGGGAGCCGCATCAGCAAAACCAGCTCAACCCTGGTGGGGGCGCTTGCCTGGGTTCTTTTTGCTGCGGGTGTGCGAACCGCGCTCCAGGCTGATCTTCTGGCCGCGGCCGGTCGTGATGGTGTAGCCCTTGGGAGGGACTGGCTTGGGGGCGCAGATGTCGGCTTCGACTCTGATTTTCTTGGGCATGGAAGACTCCGGGTTAAAAATGGCGTAGCCCGTGATTTTAAGCCACTCCGGGGCTGCAGGCCTCCGCCGGGCTTATCAGGCGTACAAGGCGACCGGCGCCTGCTCCCGGACGCACTGTGTTTGGGCCGCCGCCAGCGTGCGCGCCACGGGCTCCCAGGTGCTGGCGTAGGCGGGCAGCGCGTCGGGCGCAAAGGCGGTATGCGGCCAGTCGGAGCCCCAGACCAGGCGCCGGCCGAACAGCCCCGCAACCTTGCGGATGACCTCGTCCAGCGCCTCATACGGCGCTTGCACGCCCAGGCGGTACCAGCCCGAAAGCTTGACCCAGGCGCCCTGGGCGGCGAGTTGCTCCAGTGCCCGCCAGGCCGGGTGATCCGGAGGAATGCCGGCGTGCATGCCGGCGAGGTGATCCAGCACCGCCGGCACCGGGCTGGCCGCATGCAGGGCCGCGATCACGGGCAGGTCTTGCGGTGCCGCATACCACTGCACATGCCAGCCCAGCGCGCGCAGGCGCGGCGCCAGGGCCTGGAAGCTGTCCCGGGCGCCGTCACCCTCCCCGGCCTTGAGGCTGTCCCCGACGGGAGACACTAGGTTAAAGCGCACACCGCGCACGCCGAGCGCATGCATGGCCTGCAGCGCCGCATCGTCGATGGAAGGCGGCAGCACCACCACACCGCGATGCCGCCCGCCACCGGCACGCAAGGCGTCCAGCAACACCGTGTTGTCGGTGCCGTAGACGCTGGGCTGCACCAGCACCAGGTGGCCGAAGCCATGGCTTTGGGCCAGTTGCTCGATGTCCGCCAGCGGCCGGTGCGCGGGCTGGTAATGGCCCGGCGCGACAGCCGCAGCGGCGTCAAAGACGTGGACGTGGCTGTCCCAGCCGGGCGCCACCGGGTCAGGCGTGGAACTCTGCACCGCTTAACCCGTGGTGATCTTGCGGTCTTTGATGATGCGGCCCCATTTGAGCTGCTGGGCCTTGAGGAAAGCCTGCGTCAGCGCTTCAGGGCCCTCGGGGAAGGCTTCGCCGCTCAGGCTGCGGATACGGCCCAGCACTTCGGGGTCGGCCATGGTCTTGCGGATAGCGGCGATCAGCGCAGCTTTGGACTTGGCGTCTATACCAGCTGGGGCCAGCACCGGGTTCCACTCGAGCACCTCATAAGCCGGCACGCCGGCTTCTTCCATGGTCGGCATGTCGGGCAGCGAGCGCGTGCGGCGCCGGCTGGTCACCGCCAGCGGGCGCAGCCGGCCCGACTGGATCTGCCCCAACGAGGAGGCCACGTTGGCGAAGAACAGCGGCACCTGGCCAGCCATCACGTCGTTCATGGCCGGGCCGCCGCCGCGGTAAGGCACGTGCACCAGCTTCACGCCGGCCAGGTCTTCAAACAGCGCACCGGCAAGGTGCTGGGCCGAACCGTTGCCGGAGGAGGCATAGGCGATCTGCCCGGGTTTGGCCTTGGCCAGGCGTATCAGGTCCTTGACGCTTTTGGCCTCAAAACCGGGCGTGCACACCAGCACGTTGGGGAACTGCGCCAGCACGGCCAGTGGCGCGAACGCCGTGTCGGTGTCGTAGGGCAGCTTGGGATAAAGCGCGGGATTGACGGCGAAGGACGAGGCATCGACCAGCAACTGCGTGCCGTCGGGCGCGGCGCGCGCCACCTGTGTCGCGGCGATCTGGCCGCCGGCGCCGGGTTTGTTGTCGACCAGCACGGTCTGGCCCAGGAACTCGGCCATGCGCGGCGCGATCAGCCGCGCCATCAGGTCGGCGCCGCCGCCCGCGGCATAGGACACGACCAGCGTGATCGGCTTGCCGCCGGCGATCTGGCCCGCGGCATGGGCGGCAAAGGCCCAAGGTGCGGCGACGGCCGCGCCCGCGGCCTGCAGCACGAGGCGGCGCGAGCGGTTCAGGGGTTGCGCTTTGCTTGCAGGGTGGTTGCTTGGGTGTGACATGGTTTTCTCCGATTTCGGGGGGTGTTCAAGGGACGTTCAGGTGATGGTGACGGTGTAGTGAAAAGCGTGGGCGTCGCCCCGCGTGTAGCGCACTTCGACGCAATGGCCGGCCAGGTCGTAGGCGCAGCGCGTGACCAGCGCACAGGGATGGCCGGCCGACAGGGCCAGGTGGCCGGCCTGCGCCGCCGTCAGCGCGCCGAAGCCGATTTCATCGACCGCGCGGGCCACGTGCACGCCGCAGCGTTCGGCAAACATCGGGTAGAGCAGGTCGCCCCAGCTGCCGGTATCGCTCTCGACGAGCTCGGCAAACAGGGCCGGGGGCAGCCAGATTTCCTCATAAACACAGGGCTGGCCCGAGAGCGACCGCACGCGTTGCAGCCGCAGCGCCATATCGCCGCGTGCCAGGCCCAGGCGCCGTGCCACCTCGGCGGGCGCGACCAGCAGCCGGCGCGAAACGATGTGCGAGGCCGGCACTTCACCCGTGCCCTCGCCGAAGCGGAAAAACCGCATCATGGTGCCGCCCGTCATGCCTGCGCGCACAAAGGTGCCGCGGCCATGGATGCGCTCTATCAGCCCCTGGTCGGCCAGCAGTTCCAGCGCGCGGCGCAGCGTGCCCAAGGCCACGCCGTGTTCGGCGGCCAGGGTCTGCTCGGCCGGCAAAGCGCTGCCCGGCGGCCATTCGCCCGCCACCACGCGTGCGCGCAAGGCGGCGGCCAGGGCGGCGTAACGGCTTTGGCCCGGTTCGGCGGGCACCACGGTCAATGAAGGGCTTGCTGGAATGGCCATAATTGATCTAGTCCTATAGATGACTAGATCATGTCATGCATCCAGACTTTTGTTTCCTAGGGTTTACACGGAGCGCTGCGGCCCATAAAAAAGGCGGCACCCATCGGGCGCCGCCTTGCGCGGAAAAGCGTGAACCGTTTATTCGATGGTCGCGCCGGAAGTCTGCACGATGCCCTTCCACTTCACATAGTCGGTCTTAAGCAGGCTGGAGAACTGCTCGGGCGTCATGTTCTGCACTTCGGCGCCCTGGGCGTGGATGGCGGCCTTCATCTCGGGCGTGGCCAGCAGCTTGTTGACCTCGGCATTGACGGTGGCGACGATGTCCTTGGAAGTGCCGGCCGGCATGAAGAGGCCGTACCAGGTGCTGACGTCAAAGTCCTTGTAGCCCAGTTCGGCCACCGTGGGCACGTCCGGCAGCGAGGTGCTGCGGCGGGCCGAGGTGACGGCCAGCGGGCGCAGCTTGCCCGACTTGATCTGGGCAATGGCCGAGGGCAGCGAGGACACCATGAGGTCCACGTTGCCGGCCAGCACGTCCATCATGGCCGGGTTGGAACCCTTGTAGGGCACGTGGCGCAGCTTGATGTTGGCGGCGCTGTTGAAGATCTCGCCGGCCAGGTGGATGGTCGTGCCATTGCCGGGCGAGCCGTAGGTGATGGAGTCGGGCGCTGCTTTGGCTGCCGCCACCACGTCGGCCAGCGTCTTGAAGCGCGACTGCACGCCCGTGACGATCACCACCGGCGTGTAAGCCACATGGGCCACCGCCACCAGGTCTTTGGTCGGGTCGTAGCTGAGGTTCTTGTAGAGCCAGGGGGCAACAACCAGGTTGTCCTTCTGGCCCATGACCATGTCATAGCCCGTAGGCGCTGCGCGTACGGCTTCGGCAATGCCGATGGTGCCGCCGGCGCCGCCGCGGTTATCGGGCACCACGGTCCACTTGCTGACCTCCGTCAATTTGGTGGCCACCAGGCGCGACAGGATGTCGGTGCCGCCGCCGGGCGGAAACGGAACGATCAGGCGTATCGGCTTGGCCGGGTATGTTTGGGCCTGCGCGGCACAGAGCATGAGCGCGAGAGCGATGAACGACAAAAACTTGCGAAGCATGGGGAAAGGTCTCCTTATGGGGCTTGGCAAGCATAAGGCGAATGGAAAAGACGCACCCGCTTGCAGCCGGTTTGACCTCAGATTTTATTCGGCGGCCTGTCTATACAACATGGCGGTGCCGCGCGGCCCGGCCGTGATCCGCGGGGTCCGGCGTCTCGATCGGCGATGGCGCGGACGGGCTGCAGCGTCTGCCATGCACCACCAGCGCCCCCGCAAGCGCCGCTTATGATCAGCCCTTTAAAAAATAGGGGGGCCTTGCATGTCATCAAACTCTTCTGCCGCGCCATCCATGGTGCGCACCGGCGCCAAAGCCGGCATGGCGTTTGCCAGTTCCGTCGCCATGGGTGGTTTGCTGGCTTTCCTGCTGGGCGGTGGCGTGTTCTTCTTCTACCTGAGCCGGCTGTCCGGCCCTGGCATGCCTGCCGCAGCGCACGCCGGCGGCGCCGGCGCCATCCTCGCCTTGCTGTTTTCACCGCCCTTGCTGGTCAGCATGCTGCTGCTGGCCTTTGTTCCGATTTACCTGATGCTGGGCGTGGCGCGTGGCCGCAGCCGGGCCATACAGCAAGTCGTGACGGGTCATGGAGAGGCCATGTCGCAGCGCTTGACGGACGCGATTGCCGCACGCATCGAGGCCATGCCGCGAACCAAGGGTGCACTCGAACGGGTGTCAGAGATGCTGTCGGCCGATGCCATCGGTCAGCAATTGGCGCCCGTGCTGGGCCAGGGACGCGCCGTGCGCGGCATGATCAATTTCGTGGTGAACCGCCTGCCGCTGGCTGATGTATTGGCGCAATGGCAGCAGGCCCGCGCCGCCGAGGCCGCACCTGCGCCAGCACCAGGTTCGCCTGACCCCGTGTTGCGCACTCTGCTCGCGCAGCGTATTAGCCAGACGCTTCAGGATGCCGCCACGCCTTCCCGCAAGCCGCTCTACATCGCCATGGCCGTCCAGGCGGCCTTGCTGGCAGTAGGGATGTGGCTGATGCGTTGACCCCTGGAAAGGTCTAGATCATCTCCAGCGAGGTGGCGCGGGAAGGCGGCTTGAACAACACATCCAGTTCAGCCAGTTGTTCATCGCTGAGCCGGATCTGCGCTGCCGCGGCGTTCTCGCGCAGCCGTTCCGGATGGCTGGTTTTGGGAATCGCGATGACGCCGCCCTGCGCCAGCACCCAGGCCAGTGCCGCCTGGGCGGGTTGCATGCCGTGGCGCGCGGCGAAGCGGGTCAGGCCCGCATGGCGCAGCAGCCGCGCCTGCTCGATCGGTGAATAGGCCATGACCGGTACCTTGCGTTCATGCAGCCATGGCAGCAAGTCCCACTCAATGCCGCGGCGCGTGAGGTTGTACAGCAGCTGGTTGATTTGCACGCCCTGACCGCCGGGCACTTGCCACAGCTCCTGCATGTCGGAGAGGTCAAGGTTGCTCACGCCGTAGTGACGGATCTTGCCGGCCTTTTGCAGCGCCATCAAAGCCTGCATGGTTTCGGCCAGCGGAACCGAACCCCGCCAGTGCAACAGATAAAGATCGATACGGTCAGTGCGCAGCCGCCGCAGGCTGCGCTCGCAGGCGGCCACCGTGCCCGCCTTCGAGGCATTGTGCGGATACACCTTGCTCACGATAAAGGCCTCATCACGCCGTCCCTGCAGCGCCTCGCCAACAAGCTCTTCGGCCAGCCCCTCGCCATACATTTCCGCGGTATCGACCAGCGTACAGCCCAGGTCCAGGCCGAGCTGCAGGGTCGCGAGTTCGTCGGCGCGCCGCGCCGGCGCATCGCCCATATTCCAGGTTCCCATGCCCAGGGCGGGAACGGCTTCGCCGCAGGGCAGCAATACGCTTTTCATGCAAACCATCTTAGCGCCGCGCAGTCCTGAACGGCGCATTTCAGTGATGCGGATACAGAATCAATGGGCGCCGAAGAATTCATGGTTCCGTCGGCCCCGCGACGTAGCATGGCGAAGCTTTCAATGCACCTGATGGAGACCGACATGAAGATCATCCGAAGCAAGGATTTCACCGCAGCACGCGCCTGGGGCGCGCTGACAGTAGCCAATATGCAGGGCATCACCACCCGACTGCACTGGACCGACAAACCCTACAAATGGCATATCAACGAAGGCGAAGAAGTGTTTGCGGTGCTCGATGGCCGTGTGGAAATGCGCTACCGCGACAACTGCGGACAATGCTCCGTGATGCTGGAAACCGGTGACATCTTTTTCGCGAGCGTGGGCACCGAGCATGTGGCCTCGCCGGTGGGCGAGGCCCGCGTGCTGGTGGTGGAAGTGGAGGGCAGCGACTGAAACGATCCGGCTTGATCCGCGCACACCCCTAGGAAGCTGCAGGCAGCAGCGGCAGGTTCACCAGCAGGTTTTGCGGCTTGAGCTTTACCACCCCGTCGGCGTTCATCATCAACCCCAGGTACACCGGCTTGCCAGCCACGTCGCCGCGCATTTCCCGCGTGTCCACAAACTCCAGCCGGAACAGGCTGACCAGGCGCTGCAGCCGGTCGGGCGCAACGTCCCTTCCCTCATACAGGTCATTGAGCAAGGCTGTGGAGTCCAGGTCCAGCCCTACATGCCAGCGCCAGGCTTCATCGTCCACTTTCTGCACGGGCCGGATGGTGACTTCAACGCCCAGAAAATGCTTCACCCACTTCTGCAACACACTTGCCAGCGCCTTGAGACCTGAGCGGGCACGCACCATGGTGAAGACCAGGCCGTGGCTCAGGTCGTTGCTGACTTCATGCGTCAGGTCCAGCAAAAAACGGTGGCGGCCCGGCTGCTGCCAATACGTGAAAGCGTTGTCGTCATTGAGCACCTGCAGCTCCACAACAGGCACCGGCGCCTTGGCCTCCGCAAGGAAGCGGCCGAAGTCGCCCACACCGCCGGTCTCATTGAACATGTCGATCACCTCCTGGTCGCCGCTTAGCACCTGGCCGTCCTGTGTACTGATGCGCTGCGGGCGAAACAGCATTTCAGCGGCGCGCACTTCATATGCGTCGGTGGAACCCTGCAGCACATTGTGGACAACGGCCTGGGCAACCAGGTCGATGAACAACGGCGGTATGTCGATGCGGCCCGTTCCGTCCCGCGGGAACAGGCTCAGGTAATACGCCTCCAGCGTGCCGGCGGCGAGCAAGCCATCGCGAAAGCGCAAAAACAGCTTGTAGTTGTCACGCGCATCCGCATCTTGCAGGGCCGTCAATTCGGCAGGCGAGACCGGCCGGGACGGCGCGGCCACCAGTGCGGCGTGCAAGGCACGTTCGGCATCGCATGACTCCGCCACCGGCGCGAGTTCGGGCCGCGCGAGGAAGAGCCGCAGATAGTCGTCGGAAAGGGCGAGCCAGCCGCGTGCGTTGCGCTGGAGCCGGGAAAAGCCACTGGAAGGCCAGAAATCTTGCATGGGGCAATCGTCTCATATTGCACGCGCCATTTTTTCGCCGCAACCCAGTCGCTCCTTTTTTGATAGCTGCTCGCGCTCGTCTGCATTGACTTGCAGGCATTTTTCTCTAATAAAAATGTCATCAACAGAAAGATCAGCCGCTGCGGACATTACATCCCGTTTCATTCCTGCCTTCTGTTTCGCAATCTTTACTGCCTGTTAGCACTCCATCCATCGTCACGCACGTTGTACTGGGTAAGGTCTCCTCATCAGGCTGGCGATCACGATGCGATCACGACCGTTACGTGTCAGCCCGCCTTCCAGTCCATCCATGTCCCGCAAGACAGGAAGAGAGCGTTCAACATGACAGCAATCGACACCGGCGACACAAATTCGTCCCATACCGACCACACGGCCTTCCGGCCTTCGCACCTTTACGGGTACTTCGTGCTGCTGGCCTTTGCAGTCCTGCTGGCATTGCTGCAGCCCGTTGCCTGGGCGCAGGAACCTGCGCCTCAGGGCGCCCAGCTGGACCCACCCGGCCGGGTCGCCAGACTTAACCTGGCCGAAGGCGCCGTAAGCTTCGCACCGGGCGACAGCAACAACCCGGCAGAAGCCCCGGCCTGGACACCCGCCATGCTGAACCGGCCGCTGACAGCCGGCGACAGGCTGTGGACGGGCCCCGGCGCCCGCTCGGAACTGTACGTGGGCTCGACCGCGCTGCGCATGAACAGCCAGACCAGCCTGGATTTCCAGGCACTGGACGACAACACCACCCAGCTGCGCCTCGCCCAAGGCACGCTCAAGCTGCGCGTGCGGGCCCTCTACGAAGGCCAGCGCCTGGAAGTGGATACGCCCAACCTCGCGTTTGTGGTGTCGCAGCCCGGTGACTACCGGCTGGACGTCGACCCTGCCAGCAACACGACGCGCGTGGTGGCCCAGTCGGGCAGCGGCGTGATTTATGGCGACGGCGTCGCCCCCGTCACGCTGCAAAGCCGCCAGCAGGCCAACTTCAGCGGCACGCAGCTCACCCCGGCAGGACCGGGCGCCGCACAGCAGGACAGTTTTGACCTGTGGGCCGCTAACCGCGACCGGCGTGAAGACCAGTCGGTTTCGGCGCGTTACATACCGCGCGAAACCGTGGGCTACCAGCAGCTCGACAGCTACGGTAACTGGAGTCAGGACCCGGCCTACGGTGCCGTCTGGATACCGCGCGCCGTGCCCGCCAACTGGGCGCCCTACCGCGTCGGCCACTGGGCCTGGGTCTCGCCCTGGGGCTGGACCTGGGTGGACGACGCGCCCTGGGGGTTTGCACCGTTTCACTATGGCCGCTGGGCACAAATCGGCCCGCGCTGGGCCTGGGTGCCGGGCCGGCTGGCACCGCGCCCTGTCTATGCGCCCGCCCTCGTCGCTTTTGTGGGCGGCAGCAGCGGCGGTGTGAACTGGAACATTTCCATCGGCGGCGCACCGCGGCCCGGTGTGGGCTGGTTCCCGCTGGCACCCGGCGAAGCCTTTCGCCCCGCCTACCGCGTGAGCCCGCGCTACGTCACGCAGGTGAACCACAACATCGTGGTCAACAACACCGTCAACGTGACCAATATTTACCGCTACCAGCGCCAGCCTGCAGCGGTGACGGCTGTCAGCCGCGAGGACTTCGAGCGCGGCCGGCCTGTGCACGGCAATCCCCACCGGCTGAGCAGCGCCGACCTGGGCCGCGCACAACTCGTGGCCGACCGCGGCGCCCTGCCGCAGCGCCCGAATCCGTCGGAGCTGCACGCGCAGCAGCGCCCCGTGGCCGCCGCCGCATTGCCGCCGCCCGCCGTGGCCACGCGGCCGGTGGTCAGCAGCCGCAGCGACCGCAGGGATGATCGCCGGGACGGCAGGCGCGATGACAACAACCGGGACGAGCACCGCGCCGGTCCCGCTGCCGGCAGGGACCACGACGCCCGGCCACAAGCCGCCGCTCCCGCTTCCCCCGCCGCGCCGGTCGGCGCAGCGCCAGCCGCACGGCCCTCGCCCGCACCGGACCGCAGCGCCCTCGAGGCCAGCCAGCGCGCTCAACGCGAGCAGCAGCGCCAGCAGCAGGAGCAAAAAGAACGCCTGCAAGGCCCCCAGCTGGAACAGCAACGCCGCCAGGGCGAAGAGGCCATAGGCCAGCGCGCCCTCCGCGAGCAAGCCCAGCGCGATACGCGGGCCCGCCAGGAAGCGCAGGAACGCGCCCAGGCTGCGAATGCCAATGCCAATGCCGATGCACGCGCCAACGCCGACCGCCATGCCGCCGAACAGGCTCGTCGCAGCCAGCAACAGGAACAGCGGGAAAAGCTTCAGGGTCCCCAGCTGGAACAGCAGCGCCGTTCCGGTGAAGAATCCATAGGCCAGCGCGCCCTGCGCGAACAGGCCCAGCGCGACCAGGAAAACACCCGCCAGCAACAGGCCGCGCAAAGACAGCAGCAGCAGCAGCAGCAACAGCAGCAGCAACAGCAACAGCAACAGCAACAGCAACAGCAACAGCAACTGCAACTGCAACTGCAGCAACAACAACATTTGCAACAACAGCAGCATTTGCAACAACAGCAACAACGTGCGCAGCAGGAGCAGCAGCGCCAGGCCCAGGCCCAGGAACAACAACAGCGGCGGCAACACCAATTGCAGCAACAGCAGTCACAACGCGACGCCACCCCAGACAAACCGTCCCGCCAGGCCGACGCAACCAATCCGCGCGGCCAGCGCGGCGAAGGCGGCCCAGGCCGCAACCGCGAGCAATAAAAAAGCCAATACGGGCGCCGGTTTCCTACCGGAGGGGGCACTCCTCATCAAGCAGGGGCCGCGGAACCGGCTTTGCCGGGCCGCAGGCGCAGCGCCCCTATACGTAGGGAAAGGGGCAGCGCGCCGTAGGCTCGAAGTGGGGAGCGTGGGGGCTTTAGATCACGCAAAACTACTTAAGGGTCTGACCCGGTACCGCGTCGGAGGGTGGGTGGCTAGGATGACCACCTGTGTTTCACGGGTTCGCGCCTGCTGCCGCATCAGCCGCCGCGGCACCTTGCGCCCGTGATATCCAACCCATCTTCCGGAGAACCAATTTGTCAGTGGAGTTCATTCTCGAAACACGAGGGCTGACCAAGGAATTCAAGGGGTTCGTGGCAGTCAACAACGTGGACCTGAAAGTCCAGCGCGGGCATATCCATGCGCTGATCGGGCCCAACGGCGCCGGCAAGACGACTTTCTTCAACCTGCTGACGAAGTTCCTCATCCCCACGCGCGGAAGCATTGTCTACAACGGCAACGACATTACGTTTGAGCAACCCGCGCAGACCGCGCGGCGCGGCATCGTGCGGTCATTCCAGATCTCTGCGGTCTTCCCGCACATGACAGTCCTGGAAAACGTGCGCGCCGCCTTGCAGCGCAACCTCGGCACCTCGTTCCATTTCTGGAAAGCGGAAGAAACGCTGTTTCATCTCCACGACCGTGCCCGCGAGCTGCTGGCCGAAGTCGACCTGAGCGACTTCGCCGATGAGCTCACCGTGAACCTGCCCTATGGCCGCAAGCGTGCGCTCGAACTCGCCACCACGCTGGCGCTGGAACCCGAACTGATGCTGCTGGACGAACCCACGCAGGGCATGGGCCACGAAGACGTGGACCGCGTGACGCAGCTGATCAAAAAAGTCTCGGCTGGCCGGACCATCCTGATGGTCGAGCACAACATGAACGTGGTGTCGTCGATCGCCGACCGCATCACGGTGCTGCAGCGCGGCGCCATCATTGCCGACGGGCCATATGCCGAAGTGTCAGCGAATCCGTTGGTGATCGAAGCTTATATGGGCACAGCGAACACCGAGCTTCAAGGGGCGCACTAGATGACCAAAGAGCTCCTCAAGATAGAAGACCTGCACGCCTGGTACGGCGAGTCGCACATCCTGCATGGCGTGAACCTCACCGTCAACGAAGGCGAGGTGGTAACACTGCTGGGCCGCAACGGCGCGGGGCGCACCACCACCATGCGCGCCATCGTCGGCATGACGGGTGCGCGCAAGGGCTCCATCAAGATCAACGGCGAAGAAGCCATCAAGCTCGCGCCGCACAAGGTGGCGCGTCTGGGCGTGGGCTACTGCCCCGAAGAGCGCGGCATTTTCGCCAGCCTGACAGCCGAAGAAAACCTGATGCTGCCGCCCACCATAGCCCCCGGCGGGATGAGCCTGGACGAAATCTACGCAATGTTTCCCAACCTCAAGGAACGCGCCAGCAGCCCCGGCACGCGACTGTCTGGCGGCGAACAGCAGATGCTGGCCGTGGCGCGCATTTTGCGCACCGGCGCGCGCCTCCTGCTGCTCGATGAAATTTCCGAAGGCCTGGCGCCCGTCATCGTGCAAAAACTCGCAGAGATGATCCTCACGCTCAAGGCCAAGGGTTACACCATCGTGCTGGTGGAACAGAACTTCCGCTTCGCCGCGCCGCTGGCTGATCGCTTCTACGTCATGGAACACGGCCGCATCGTCAAGCAGTTTGCGCAAAACGAGCTGGCCGGCAACATGGGCATGCTGCAGGAATACCTGGGCGTCTGACGCCGGGCATGCCGAACCCTTTTTTAGTCCCCTCGATTCCCCCCAAGTTCACCCCTTCCATAACAGGAGACATCATGAAACTCAAAGCACTTGTTGCCGCACTCGCCCTTGGCCTCACAGGCGCAGCCTTCGCACAGAACACTGGCCCGATCAAGATCGGCATCATCACCGACATGTCCAGCCTTTACGCCGACATCGACGGCCCCGCCGGCGCTGAAATGCTGAGGTGGGCCGTGCAGGATTTCGGCGGCAAGGTCCTGAACCGCCCCATCGAGGTGCTGAGCGCCGACCACCAGAACAAGGCCGACGTCGCGTCGTCCAAGGCACGTGAATGGATCGACAAGGACGGCCTGCAGATGCTGATTGGCGGTACCAACTCCGGCACGGCACTGGCCATGTCCAAGGTCACCACCGAAAAGAAGAAACCCTTCCTCGTCATCGGCGCCGGTTCGGCCCGCCTGACCAATGAAGACTGCTCGCCCTACACCGTCCACTACGCCTACGACACGGTCTCGCTGGCCAAGGTCGCCGGTTCCGCGCTGGTCAAGGCCGGCAACAAGAGCTGGTACTTCCTGACCGCCGACTACGCCTTCGGCTACTCGCTCGAGGGGGATGCCTCCACCGTGGTCAAGGCCAACGGCGGCACCGTCGCCGGCACCGTCCGCCATCCGCTGAACGCCTCGGACTTCTCGTCCTTCCTGCTGCAGGCGCAGTCTTCCAAGGCGCAAATCCTGGCACTGGCCAATGCTGGCGGCGACTTCACCAACGCCATGAAGGCCGCAAAGGAATTCGGCATCGGCAAGACCATGAAGGTTGCCGGCCTGCTGGTATTCATCAACGACGTGCACTCCCTGGGCCTGGCCAACACCGAAGGCCTGCAACTGGCCGACAGCTGGTACTGGAACCAGGACGACGCCTCGCGCAAGTTCGCCAAGCGCTTCTTCGATAAATACAAGCGCATGCCTTCCAGCCTGCAGGCGGCCGACTACTCCGCCACCCTGAGCTACCTCAAGGCCGTGCAGACCGCCGGCACGACCGATTCCGACAAGGTCATGAGCACGCTCAAGGGCATGAAGATCGAAGACTTCTACAACAAGGGCCAGATCCGCGCCGACGGCCGCATGATCCACGACATGTACCTGTACGAAGTCAAGAGCTCCAAGGATTCGGGCACGCCATGGGACTACTACAAGACCATCGCCAAGGTGCCGGGCGAGCAGGCTTTCACCACGGTGGCCGAATCCAAGTGCTCGGCTCTCAAGAAGTAAAGCATCACTGCAACTGCGCAAACGTTGAACTGACGAAAAAACAAAAAGCGGGGTAGAACGAGGGTTCGATCCAGCCGGTCATTTCGCAGAAATGCAGAATGACCGGCTGCTTCTTTGAAAAACCCTTGCACTCCCGCCACAAGTAACGGTATCGGTGTCCTGACAGGTTCCCATGGAAATTTTCGGTATTCCCCTGCAAGCGTTTATGGGCCAGCTGATGCTGGGCCTGGTCAATGGCGCCTTCTACGCCATGCTGAGCCTGGGGCTCGCGGTGATTTTCGGTCTGCTGGGCATCGTCAACTTTGCGCACGGTGCGCTCTACATGCTGGGCGCTTTTGCCGCCTGGATCATGCTCGACCAGTTCGGCATGAATTACTGGTTCGCGCTGGTGCTGGCGCCGCTGACGGTCGGTATTCTCGGCGTCATCATCGAACGGCTCTTCCTCAAGCACTTGTACAAGCTTGATCCGCTCTACGGCCTGCTGCTGACCTTCGGCCTGGCGCTGGTGCTCGAGGGCGTCTTCCGTGAAATTTACGGTGTCTCGGGCCAGAACTACAACGTGCCCGACCTGCTGGCCGGCTCCATGGACCTCGGCTTCATGCGCCTGCCGATTTACCGCGCCTGGGTGGTGGTGGTGTCGCTGGTGGTCTGCCTGGGCACCTGGTTCCTGATCGAACGCACCCGGCTGGGCGCCTACCTGCGCGCCGGCACCGAAAACGCGCCGCTGGTGCAGGCCTTTGGCATCAACGTCCCCATGATGGTGATGCTGACCTACGGCGCGGGCGCCGCCCTGGCAGCCCTGGCCGGCGTGCTGGCCGCACCCATCATCCAGGTCAACCCGCTGATGGGCTCCAACCTGATCATCGTGGTCTTTGCCGTCGTCGTGATCGGCGGCATGGGCTCCATCCTCGGCTCGGTCATCACCGGCCTGGGCCTGGGCATCGTCGAAGGCCTGACCCGGGTGTTTTATCCTGAAGCGTCCAACATCGTGGTATTCGTCATCATGGTCATCGTGTTGATGTTCCGGCCCGCCGGCCTCTTCGGAAAGGAAGCCTGACCATGAGCGCCCTCTCCACCAAAGCCGCCAACATGCTGCGCATCACTTACCTCGTCCTGCTGGCTTTTGCGCTGGCCGCGCCCTTCCTGGGTCTCTACCCGGTGTTTGTGATGAAGCTGCTTTGCTTTGCGCTCTTCGCCTGCGCCTTCAATCTGTTGCTGGGTTTTACCGGCCTGCTCTCGTTCGGCCATGCCGCATTCTTCGGCTCTGCCGCTTATGTCACCGGCTGGTTCATCAAGTCGCAGAACTGGACACCCGAACTGGCTCTGCTGGCCGGCGCGGTGGCGGCCGGGCTGATCGGCCTGCTGGTCGGCCTGGTGGCCATCCGCCGCCAGGGCATTTATTTCGCCATGATCACGCTGGCGATTGCGCAGATGGTCTACTTCGTCTGCCTGCAGGCGAGCTTTACCGGCGGCGAAGACGGCCTGCAGGGCGTGCCACGCGGCAAGCTGTTCGGCCTGCTGCCGCTCGAATCCGACATCTCGCTGTATTACGTGGTGGTGGCGATTTTTGTGGCCTGCTTCCTGTTCATCTCGCGCATCGTGCACTCGCCCTTCGGCCAGGTGCTCAAGATGATCCGCGAGAACGAGCCCCGCGCCATCTCGCTGGGCTACAACGTCGACCGCTACAAGCTGCTGGCCTTTGTGCTATCGGCCGCGCTGGCCGGCCTGGCCGGTTCGATGAAGACCCTGGTCATGGGTTTTGCCACGCTGTCGGACGTGCACTGGTCCATGTCGGGCGAAGTCATCCTGATGACCCTGCTGGGCGGCGTCGGCACTTTCTTCGGCCCGGTCATGGGTTCAGGCATCGTGATCGCGCTGCAGAACCTGCTGGCCGACAAGGTCGGCTCCTGGGTCACCGTCATCATCGGCGCGATCTTTGTGCTGTGCGTGCTGGCCTTCCGCAAGGGTGTGATCGGTGAGTTGCAGGCCTTCCTCGAACGCCGCCGCGCCGCGGCCAAGGCTGCCTCGGCAAAACCCTGACCGGCAGGGCCAGGCGGCCGTCCCGTCCGGCTGCTTTTAAAGCCCTTCAGTTGCTATTGTTTTAATAGCCGCTTGCGCTCGTCACCATTGGCTAGCAGCCTCATTTCCTCAAAATCAGTTGCCACGGAACTCGCGCCGGTACATCGACGGCGAGGTTCCAAGCGTCGCCGCAAAGTGCTGCCGCAGGGATACCGCCGAGCCGAACCCTGCGTCCTGGGCAATCTGCTCCATTGAGCGGTCGGTTGATTCGAGTTGCCGCTGCGCCAGCGCCAGGCGCAGGCTGGTCAGCCACTGGCCCACGGTGGTGCCGGTGATCTGCCGGAAGTGCCGGGTGAAGGTGCGCCGGCTCATCAGGGCACGTGCCGCCAGCGTGTCGAGGCTGTGGGGCTGGCGCAGGTTTTCCTGCACCCACGCCAGGATGGCCGACAGCCGGTGGTCGGAGCCTGTGGCCGGGAGAGGTTGTTCCACGTACTGTGCTTGCCCGCCCTGCCGCTGCGGCGCCACCACCATGCGGCGCGCCACACGGTTGGCAGCTTCGGCGCCGAAGTCCCGGCGCAGCAGATGCAGGCAGCAGTCAATGCCAGCAGCCGTGCCCGCTGAGGTCAGCACATCACCGTCGTCCACATACAGCACATCGGGCTGCAACATGACCTGCGGATAGCGCTCGGCAAAAGCCGGCGCCAGCGCCCAGTGCGTGGCGGCGGGCCGGCCGTCGAGCAAGCCGGCCTCGGCCAGCACAAAAGCCCCCAGGCACAGCCCGACGATGCGCGCGCCGCGCCTGTGCGCCGCACGCAAAGCCTTGAGCAGGGCTTCGGACGGCCGCTCCATCGGGTCCCGCCACGACGGCACCACCACGGTCTGCGCCTTGGCCAGCACGCTCAAGCTGTGCTCTACCGCAATGGTGAAGCCCGCTGTCGTATGCAAACTGCCCGGCGTTTCGGCGCACACCAGCAACCTGAAACGCGGCAGATCGGGCCCTGAAAAATCATTGCCGAACACCATGCACGGCACGGAGAGGTGAAATGGGCTGATGCCGTCAAACGCCACCACGGCGACCGTGCTGAGCTGGCTTGCGGTGCGTGACTTGATGCGTGACTTGCCGACGACCGGCATCTGTGGAAGTGCTTTTTTCGACATGGCCCGATTCTATCGAATATTTTCAATTGGGCCACTTCCCGGAAAACGTGCCGCGCCCAACAATCACACCATCAGCATCCGTTGATCACTTGATTCAGCAACAACCCGCAGGAGCAAACACATGGCCATCCAGAACTCAAAGCCCGCAGTACCACGCCGCGCCCTCGTCGTCATCGACGTGCAAAAGGAATATTTCAGCGGCGGCGGCCTGCTTATCGAATACCCGCCGGTGGAAAAGACCTTGCCAAACATCGGCCGCGCCATGGATGCGGCGCGCGCCGCGGGCATTCCGGTCGTCGTGGTGCAACACAGCGAGTCGACCGCAGCGCCCGTGTTCGCCAAAGATTCACCCACATGGGAGCTGCACGAGACTGTGGCAAGCCGTCCGCGTGACCACTACATCGAGAAAGCCTGGCCCAGTGTCTACACCGGCACCGACTTCGCGGCCTGGCTGGAAGCGCACGGCATCGACACCCTGACGGTGGTCGGCTACATGACGCACAACTGCGACGCCTCCACGATTTTTGAGGCCACGCACCGCGGCCTGCATGTGGAGTTTTTGCAGGATGCCAGTGGCGCACTGCCGTATGCCAACGAGGCCGGCCGGGCCAGCGCCGAAGAAATCCACCGCGTGTTCAGCGTGGTGTTTCACTCGCGCTTTGCCGCCACAGGCTCCACCGACGCCTGGATCGCCGCTGTGCAGGCCGGCGGGCGGCTGGAGAAGAACAACGTCCTCGCGTCAAACCGCGCGGCCATTGCCGGCCGGTAACAGGCAACTTTGCGTCGGCCCTCAGAGGCCGTCAGTCGAGAGCGCATGGTTCACGCGCTGCGGCACGACCAGTTGCCCATACCCATCCGGCACAGCCTGGATGTGGATGATGGGCGCGCTGGACGTGACGCTGCCGAACAACATGGCAAAGGCGGCATCGGCCGCATCACGGCCGGTAGCGAACCGCACAAAGCCCATGGGAATGGCGGTGCCTGACGGATCGAACAGGTACCAGCGGTGACCCAGGTAGACCTCGACATAGGCATGGAAGTCGGTGGGGCCGAGCGCGGGGTCGGCGCCGTAGTCAATGCCGGTGGCAAAACGCGCCGGCAGGTTGAGAGCGCGGCACAGCGCGATCATCAAATGCGCGAAGTCGCGGCAAACCCCGACGCGCTCCACCACCGTGTCAATGGCGGAAGTGCTGCCGTGCGAGCTGTTGGACTCGAAACTCACGCGCTGCTGCACCCACTGGCAGATGGCCTCTGCCCGGCTGTAGCCTTGCTGCAAATGGCCAAACTCGTTGGAGGCCAGCTTCTGCAGCCGGTCGGACTGGCAGTAGCGGCTCGGGTAGATGTAGGGCAGCACGGCACCGGGAAGCTGGCAGACCGGCACCTCGCCCAGCTCACCGGGAGCCGCTGTGTAGTGGTAAATGTCTACGGTGGCTTCATAGCGCACGCTCAGTGGGCCGGGCTGGGCCTGCAGGCGCAGGTAGCGGTTGCGGCTCGCCGGGTCGGTGTCGATGGTGAAGGGCACCGGCTGGCTGACCTGCAGGTTTTCGGCCTGCACGATTTGCTGCTGCGTGTGCGCCGCGTGGACGTTGAAGATGAAGTCGCCGCCCGGAGGCGCGACGTCGTAGTTGAGTTCGACGGAAAACTGGAGCCTGACCATGGATTCTTTCCTTGCCGTTGCGCAAGGAGCAGGCCTGGAGCAAGCCTGCCGCCGCGCAAATCGTCAATCAATAAAGGGAGCCTCTCAGCGTGGCGCTCGCCGCAGGCGGGCACCTGCGCAAAAGCGCGCTGATCTGGTGTACCGGTCATTGTGGACCTCTTCGAGGCGGATACCGGCGATTTGCGGCGGTTTGCGGCTTTGGCGCCCGCCATGAATACGTGGTGTCCGGCTTGCGGGTGGCATGGGCGCCTACATGTCAGGGCTGCCGGCATGACCCAGCTCTTCATTTGCTATTAATTCAATAGCTGCTTGCGCCCGTCAGATATGGGCTGGAGGCAGATTTTTCTTGCAAATTCGGGTCAACGGCCTTCAGGTTCGTCATCCAGCAGCCGCACCTTCACGCTTTTGCCCTTGACCCGCCCGGTGGACAGCTTGTGCAGGGCTTCGGCGGCAATCGAGCGGTCCACCGCCACATAGGTGGAGAACTCATTCACGTTGATCTTGCCGACCTGCTCGCGCGTGAAGCCGGCCTCGCCGGTCAGCGCGCCCAGCACGTCGCCGGCGCGGATTTTTTCCTTGCGGCCCCCCACAATCTGCAGCGTCACCATGGGCGGTAGCAACGGTTCATTGCTGGCCGGCGTCAGCTCGGTCAGTTTGTGCCATTCGGATTCAGCCTTTTGCAGCACCTCGATTTTCCCGACATAACCCATCTCGTCCATGCTCGCCAGGCTGATGGCCCAGCCCTCTTCATCAGCGCGGCCAGTGCGGCCGATGCGGTGAATGTGCACTTCGGCGTCCGGCGTCACGTCGACGTTGATGACCATCACGAGCTGCGCAATGTCCAGGCCGCGGGCGGCCACATCGGTGGCCACCAGCACCGAGCAACTGCGGTTGGCAAATTGCACCAGCACCTGGTCGCGCTCGCGCTGCTCCAGTTCGCCGAACAGCGCCAGCGCGCTAAAACCCTGCTCTTTCAAATAGGCCACCAGTGCGCGGCACTGCGACTTGGTGTTGCAGAACGCCAGCGTGCTGGCCGGGCGGAAATGCCGCAGTACCTGCGCAACGGCGCCCAGGCGGGCTTCGTCATGGTCGCTGTCGGGCACCTGGTACCAGCGCTGCTGGATCTTGGTCTTCTCATGCTGGGCCTGGACGGTGATGGTTTGGGGCGTCTTCATGAACTGCTGGCTTAGTTTGGCAATGCCTTCAGGATAGGTTGCCGAGAACAGCAGGGTCTGCCGCTCTTTGGGGCACTGCTTGGCGACGGTGACGATGTCCTCGAAGAATCCCATGTCCAGCATGCGGTCGGCCTCATCGAGCACCAGGGTGTTCAGCGCTTCCAGGGTCAAATTGCCGCGCGCCAGATGGTCCATGATGCGGCCCGGCGTACCCACCACAATGTGCGCGCCGTTTTCCAGGCTGGCGGTCTGGTTGCGCAGCGGCACACCGCCACACAGCACCACCACCTTGGTGTTTTCCTCGGCCCGCGCCAGACGGCGGATCTCGGTCGCCACCTGGTCGGCCAGCTCACGCGTGGGGCAAAGCACCATGGCCTGCACCGCAAAGCGCCGCGCATTGAGGTTGGCCAGCAAGGGAATGGCAAAGGCGGCGGTCTTGCCGCTGCCGGTTTTGGCCTGGGCAATCAGGTCTTTGCCCAGCAGCGCCACCGGCAGGCTGGCGGCCTGGATGGGCGTCATGCTGAGGTAGCCGAGCTGCTGCAGGTTGGCCAAAACGGCCGCGTTTAGCGGCAAGCTGGCGAAGTCGGTGTTGCCGGCGGAAGAAGAGAAAGAAGGGGAAGGAGAGGAGCTCATCCCCCATTATCGGTGCCGGGCCTTCAGCGGCCTGAACCAGACTGCATTTGCAGCCCATGGTCACCCCCCCTCGCGAGTGCCAGGTCGCGCAACTGTGCGCTGCGCACTTCCGAAATGGAGGTCAGCCCGAGCAGGCCCAGATCACGCTGGACTTCGTCGGCCAGGATGCGGATTGCATGGCGCACACCCTCTTCGCCGGCGACGGCGGCCGCATAGTTGAACGGGCGGCCCACGAACACGAACCTGGCGCCGAGTGCGAGCGCCTTCAGGACGTCCGTCCCGCGCCGGATGCCGCTATCCATCATGACCGGGAAGTCGGCGCCAACCGCCCGGACGACCTCGGGCAGCACGCGCAGCGGCGAGACCGTGCCATCGAGCTGGCGGCCGCCGTGGTTCGACACGATCAGGCCGTCGGCGCCCATGTCCCGCACCTTGCGTGCGTCCTCGTGGTTCATGATGCCCTTGACCACCAGGGTGCGCTTCCATTTGCGGCGAATGAGGGCCAGGTGCTCCCAGTCCAGGTGGTCCTTGGCGCCGAAGTCACGAGCCACTTGCGACGAGAGGATCGGAGCGCCACGGGTCGCGTACGAGTTCTCGAAGTGCGGCATGCCGTGGATAACGAGCGTCCGCAGGAAGGTGCCGATCGTCCAGCGCGGGTGGGTGAGCCCCTCCCACGCCAGGCGAAAGCCCGGTCGCAGGGGCGTGGAAAAGCCTGCACGGATGTTGTTCTCGCGGTTGGCGAGCACGGCGGTGTCGACCGTCAGCACGAGCGTCTCGACGCCCGCACGGTCGACGCGGTCGATCAACGCCTCGATCTTGGCGGTCTCGCCCGGCAGGTAAGCCTGGAACCAGGTCTCCGGGGCGGCGGCCATCACCTCTTCCAGCGGGATGAGTGAGGAGCCGCTCATGATCATCGGCACGCCCTCGGCCGCCGCTGCGCGGGCCTGCACGAGGTCGCCGCGATACGCACTGAGCGCACTGATGCCCATAGGCGCGATACCGAACGGTGATGTGTAGCGCCTACCGAGAAGGTCGACCGCCTGGCTGCGGCCGGACACGTTGCGCAGTACTCGCGTGACGAAACCGAACTCCAGGAATGCCGCGCGGTTATCGTGCAGCGAGGCCGAGTCTTCCGCTCCGCCGGCGATGTATTCAAAGAGCGGGCGCGGCAGGTGGCGCCGGGCGCCTGTCTCGAAATCCCGCAACGACAGGAATTTCCGCAAGCCCGGCGGCGCGGCGGGACGTGCTCCCGGCGACAGGCGCGTCACCCTCGGCACGGCCCCGGAAGAGGCGAGTTGCGACATACAGAGATCAGTTCACCTGGATGTTTGCTTCGCGGATCACCTTGTCCCAAAGTCCGGTTTCCTTGCGGATCATGTCGGTGAGCTCGGCCGCATCCGCAAGCTCGATGTCGACCCCCTGTTCTTCGAAACGCCTGGCCACCCCAGGGTCGAGCGACGCTTTCTTCATCGCCGCGTAGAGGCGCGCGACGACGGGTTCCGGCGTTCCGTTGGGCGCGAAGATGGCATTCCAGCTCTTGTAACCAAAGCCGCGAACGGTGTTCGAAATCAAGGGGATCCCCTTCAGAGGCGCTGCGGCGCTGGGGGCGGTGAGGCCGATGACGCGCAGCGAGCCGTTCTGGGCCATGCCGGTGAACGAAGGCATGGTTCCGAACATCGCGTGAATCTGGCCGGAGACAAGGTCCGTGGTCGCCGCCGAAGCCCCGCGGTACGGCACGTGCTTGATGTCGATCTGCGCGGCGCGCGCGAACAGTTCCGTGCCGAGGTGAGCCAATCCCCCGACGCCCGCAGAGCCGAAGTTCAGTTGGCCCGGATGTGCCCTGGCATACGCAACCAGCTCCGCGATCGTCTTGAACGGCATCTTCGCCGTCACCACCAGCACGTGTGGTGCCGTCGCGATCATCCCCACCGGCGTGAGCTGGGTCAGGATGTCCACGCGCGGCTTCTGCAGCAGGGGTTGTGCCGTGATGTTGCCGGAGGCGGCGAAGAGCAGCGTATGGCCATCGGCCTTCGAGCCTGTCACCTTCTGCATGGCAGGCACGCCGGCGCCGCCGCCGGCGTTCTCGATGATGAAAGGCTGTCCCAGGGCCGTGCTCATGGCCTGGGCCAGATCGCGACCGAGGACGTCCGTCGCGCCACCGGCGGCGAATGGAATCACCATCCGGGTCGAAACCGAAGAGGCGCCCTGCGCCCGGGCGCCGAACGCGGCGATTGCCGCCGCCGAAGCAAGGAAGCTACGGCGCCTGGCGTGCATGTTTGTCATGGAACGTGTCTCCTGGATCAAGGAGCGCATGATCCGAACAAAGATACAGGATGGGCAATGCGTTACGCCTGACGTAACGGTGCGCGGGCTTGAATACAATCCGGCCATGCCGCAAGAGTCCAGGTTCAAGCCGACGCATGCCACGCCGAAGCGACTTCTCGCGGACGGGCCGGTGGGAACCTCGACGCGTCCAGGCGACGAGAACGTCACGGCCGTGGCGCGTGCGCTGGCTATCCTCACTGCCTTCGAAGGCGACGAGCTCTTTCTCCCGCTGGCGGAGCTCGCACGCCGTACCAGCATGCACAAACCCACGGTGCTGCGGCTTGCGCGCACGCTCGCTGCAGCCAGATTCCTCGTCAGGCGCGAAGACGGTGCGTGGCGGCTCGGCCCTGCAGTAGGCTGGATGGGCTCCCGCTACCAGGCGCAGTTCGACCTCGACTCCGCCATCGAACCCATCCTTCGCCAGCTTGGTACGGCCACGGGAGAAAGCGCCTCGTTCTTCGTCTTCGAAGGCAACCTGCGCAGCTGCCTGATGCGTTGCGAGGGAACGGCAGGTGTTCAGAGCCAAATTCGCTCTGGCGAGGTTTTTCCCCTGGACCGCGGATCCGCCGGCCGGGTGATTCTGGCCGCCCTGGGCGAACCGGGTGATCTGAATGAGCGCATCCGTCGATGCGGTTTCCACATCACCCGCGGCGAGCGGAACTCGAAAATCGCGAGCGTCTCCGCGGCCGTGCGCGGACGCCATGGCGCCGTGCTGGGCTCTGTCAGCACGGCGGGCCCGGTAGAACGACTGACGAGTGCGGTACTCGCGCGTTACGCGCCCGCCACGGTTCTGGCGGCGAAGCAGCTCGGGCAAACGCTCGGCGCCATGCCTTCCACGGCGCTGCGGGCAACCTGGCATCCGTGATCTGCGTCGCAAACGACGCGAAATGTCACCCGGGCGCACCTGATGTGATGTGATGCACTATCCTGTGCGGCCTGCGAAAAATGCAGCCTCAGCGATGAAGAAATACAGGCTGCCGCTTCTCCACAAACGCTGCCGTTCCCTCCCGTGCGTCTGGCGAAGCCGCGGCGATCATGAACTGCGCGGCCTCGATCGCCAGGCCTTCGTCGATGGAAACATTCAGGCCGCGCGTCACCGCACGCAGCGAGGCTGTCACGGCCACGGCGGAGTTTTCGGCGATGCGGTCGGCCATTCGCAGGCAGGCCGGTATCAGTTCATGGGCCGGCACCACATGGTTGATAAGGCCGATCAGCAGGGCTTCCTCTGCACTGATGGCGTCGCCGGTGAGGATCATTTCGTTGGCGCGCTTGCGCCCTATGTGGCGCGGCAGGCGCTGCGTGCCGCCAAAGGGCGGTGGAAAGCCCAGCCGGATTTCGGGCTTGGCAAAGCTGGCATGTTCCGCCGCGATGGCCAGGCTGCAGGCTTCCATGGTTTCACAACCGCCGCCGAAGGCGATGCCGTTGACGGCCGCGATGATGGGTTTGGGATAGTTTTCGATGCGCCTGGTCATGGCCTGGCCGCGCATCACGAAGTTGCGCCACGCTGCCTCGGGCGAGGTGGCTATGTCGGCTGCGAAGCCCGCAATGTCGGCGCCCGCACTGAAGGCTTTATCGCCCTGCCCCGTCAGCACCAGGCAGCGCACGCTGTCGTCGCGCTCCAGGGCGTTCAGCCTGTCCATGAGCTCATCGATCAGGGCGTAGTTCAGTGCGTTCAGTTTCTCGGGCCGGTTCAGGGTCAGTATCACGTGTTGGCCGCGGCGCTCAGTTTCTATCAGCATGGGGCCTCCTCAGGTTTTCGGGCAATAGCGTCGGGGGATACAAATGACAACACACCGCAACCGCGCGGGGCGCCCACAAAATAAGTCGCGGCTTGCGGCGTGACAAAGGACTGGCCGCTTTCCAGCACCACGTCGCTGTCCCGGCGTCCAGCCAGCGCATCGCTGGTGATCCAGAGGCAACCCCCAGTGCAGGCCAAAACCTGGCCGCGCGGCAAGCGCAAGGGTTTGGGGATGGACCCGAGCTTCAGCGGGGTCTGTGGAGTTTGTAGGGTTTGCAGGGCATGCATGGCGGACTCCTTGAAAAGTGTGGTTTGATTCTTCTTTGGAACCGGTCCGCGCGGCCGGATGGTTTGTCATACGGGGTATTCCAATCATTCATGCCATGCTGAACAGCCCTTCCACCAGCGCACTGCGCGCCATGTCGCTCGATGCCATCCGCGGCTTCGAATCCGCCGCGCGGCACCTGAGCTTTACCGCTGCCGCCGAAGAACTGTGCATCACGCAGTCGGCCGTGAGCAAGCAGGTGAAAAGCCTGGAAGATGCCTTGGGCACCACCCTGTTCGTGCGTGGCGGCAAGGGCCTGAGCCTGACGCCGCAAGGCCGTGAGCTTTATGAGGTGGCCCGCGCCGCGCTGGCGCAGCTGGCCTCGGCTGTCGACCGCCTGCTGGCGGTGGACAGGGTCTCTGTAGCGGTCACCACCACGCCCTCCTTCGCCGCACTGTGGCTGGCTCCCAAGCTTGCCAAATTCCAGTTGCTGGAGCCTGCCATCGATGTACGCGTCGACGCCACAGAAACGCGTGTCAACCTGGAGCGCGAAGGCATGGACCTGGCTGTGCGGCTCTACCCCGTGCTGCAGGGCGGCGAAGACCCGCCACCCCTGCTGCAGGAGCAGGCCCTGCTGGTGGCGGCGCCGGCCGTCGCGGCACGCATCCATGCCGCCGCCGATATCCTGACTACGCCGCTACTGGTCTATTACGACCCGGCCACACGTTTCCCCTGGATGTCGTGGCCGGACTGGTACGGGCGCCTGGACTTGAGGCAATCGGCGCAGCAGCCTTGTTTGTATTTTTCGCAGTACGAACATGTGCTGACCGCCGCCGTGCAAGGCGCGGGCATAGGCATAGGCCGCACGCCGCTGGTGTTACCGTTGCTGCGGAGCGGCCAGCTCATGGTGGTCTTGCCGGGCCAGACGGTGCCGGGCCTGGGCTACCGCATCGTCACCTCAGCCCACAGCACGGAGCGGCCCGCCGTGCAGAAGTTTCGCGCCTGGCTGGAGCGCGAACTCGCGCTTGAAGCCATAGGCTAAGCCCAGGCGCCGGTAGCTTCCAGCACCGGGGAGAGTTCTGCCTCGCCCCAGCGCAGCGGCAAGGAAGATTCCACCAGCTGCATGGTTTGCACCTTGAAACGCATCAGGCGCTGTGCGCCGGCGAAGGACTGCACCTCGGGCCCGTCCCAGATGATGTCAGCCGTGACGGCCAGATACAGCAGGTCGCCGGTGTCGAAGTCGATGAACAGCAGGCCGGCGCGCGGGTTCACCACGAGGTTACCCAGGGTGTTGAAGAAGTAGTTGCCGACGAAATCCGGCACGGTCAGGGTGCCGTCGGCCTCCACGCGCACAAAACCGGGCTTGCCGCCGCGGTGGGACACGTCCACGCCGCCGGCGCGGCCGGCTTGCTCACCGTTGCCCGCATAGGCTGTGGCGATGAACAGCGTGTCGGCCTGCTCGATCATGCGGCGCGCCGCGTCATTGAGCTGCGCCGACGCGTGCACCACCGGCCCCGCTGAAGACGTGGAGCGCTCCATATACACCGGCTCGCGCGCCTGGATGTATTTGGGGCAGTTGCCGAAACTCTGGCTCAGCTCCACAGCGAAGCCCGAGGCACTCACGCCGCGAACGATGCCGTTCATGCGGTTGCGCCTGCGCGTGTGCGGCTCGATGCCCAGCAGACCTATCGCGGCGCCATCTGCCAGCGTGCCTTGCAAGGGATCACCTGCGAGCGGCTGGGCGCGCAGCACCAGATGATGCGCATCGGGCGAGTGGATAAAACCCGGCGGCTGGGCCAGCACCGAGGCCCAGGGCTGGCCGCTCGCGTCCACCGTGCCGGCGACCACAAAAGGCAACTGCTCAAAAAACTCGCGGTGCTGGTCGGGCATGAAGTCGCGGATCACACGCGGGCCGATTTCCGCCATGCGCGCACGCACGGCCGCGCCCACGCGCGCTTGCGCGGCGCGCTCGCCCTCGTGGAAAGTGGCGGTGCTCATGCGGCCAGCCCTATCGGGCTCCTGACCATGGGCACAAAGCGCGGCAAGGCCTCAATGCGGGCCAGCCAGGCGCGTATGCGCGGGTAGGCTTCCAGCGAGACCTTGCCCTCCGGCGCATGGGCCGAGTAACTGTAGTTGGCGATGTCGGCCAGTGTGGGGGTGCTGCCCGCGAGAAAAGCCGACTGGCCCAGTTGCTGCTCCATCACCGTGAACAGGGCATGTGCACGCTCAATGGCTTCCGGGTTTTCCGGCCGCTTGAACAGCTGGATGACGCGCGCGGCAGCCGGGCCGGAGGCGAGCTGCCCCGCAGCGACCGACAACCAGCGCTGCACCGCCGCAGCAGCCAACGGGTCGCGCGGCAGCCATTGCTCGGCATCCGGCGCGTAGCGTGCGTTGAGGTACACCAGGATGGCGTTGGAATCGGCCAGCGTGACTTCACCGTCCTGGATCACCGGCACCTGGCCGAAGGCGTTCATGGCCAGGAAGGCCGGCGTCTTGTGCCCTTTGGTGGCCAGGTCGATCTCGATGCGCTCGAAGGGCAGGCCCAGCAGCGAGAGAAACAGTTCCACCCGGTGCGAATGGCCGGAGATGGCGACGCGGTACAGGCGTATGGGTTGTGCGGGCGGGGCTTTGGCGGCGGGTGTGCTCATGACGGGCTTTCGGCAGGTTGAAGAATTTTGCTCTCGGGAATGGATTTTGTTTGAACCGTTATCTTGAATAAATGGCTTTCAAGGTATTTAACTAATCCACTAACTGGATGAATCCCCGCAACAGGCGTAGCATGTCGCCATGGACAAACTCCGGGCCATGCAGGCCTTTATTCACATTGCCGAACAAGGCAGCCTTACGGCCGCGGCCCAGGTCATGGAGTCCTCGTTGCCGGCGATGGTGCGTACGCTGGCCGGCTTCGAGGCCCAGCTGGGTGTGCGCCTTTTCAACCGCACCACCCGGCGCATCTCACTGACCGAGGAAGGCCGGCGCCACCTCGAAAGCTGCCGCCAGCTGCTGGCCACACTCGCGGATGCAGAAGCGGCGCTGACCGCCGACGCGGCGGAACCCGCGGGCCACCTGACCATTACCGCACCCATGCTGTTCGGCCAGATGCATGTGGCGCCCGCCGTCACGCGCTTTGTGCAGCAGCACGAGAAGATGCGCTGCTCCATGGTGCTGCTGGACCGCGTGGTGAATCTGCTCGAAGAAGGCATCGACGTCGGCATTCGCATCGGCGAGCCTGAAGACTCCAGCCTGGTGGCGCAGAAGGTGGGCACCATCCGCCGCCTGGTGGTGGCCAGCCCCGCCTGGGTTCGCCGCCACGGCGTACCAAAACACCCCAAGGACCTGCTCAAGGCCAACTGCGTGCGACTGACAGACCATTCCCCCACATGGGGCCCGTTCATAGACCAGGGCCGACCGCTTCGGCTTGCCGTCAGTGGTAATCTGGAGTTCAACCAGATCGCGCCGGCCGTGGCGGCCTGCGCGGCGGGTGCGGGATTCGGTTCGTTCTTGTCTTACCAGGTGGCGCCGTTTTTAAAGACCAAACAATTGCGCACCGTGCTGGAGGGTTTCGAGCCGCCGCCCCGGCCCATCAACATTGTTTACCCGCACGCCCGGCTGCTGCCCATGCGCACGCGGGTGTTCATTGAGTGGATGAAAAAAGAGCTCCGGGAATTCCAGTCTTGAGAGCCGGCATCAAGGCACCCGAAAAACAACGTCAGCAGACACCAGAACAAGGACAGCGAATGCAGACTTTTGATTTTGACCTTTTCGTGATCGGCGGCGGCAGCGGCGGTGTGCGCGCCGCGCGCATGTCGGCCCAGCGCGGCGCCCGTGTGGGACTGGCCGAATTCGCTGCGATGGGCGGCACCTGCGTGAACGTGGGCTGCATTCCCAAAAAGCTCTACAGCTATGCGGCCCACTACGGCGACAGCTTTGAAGAGTCGCGCGGCTTCGGCTGGGTCGGCGAGGCGCCGGTGTTTGACTGGGACACGCTCAAGGCCAACCGTGCCCGCGAGATTTCGCGGCTCAACGGCATTTATGTGCAGCTGCTTGAAAGCGCTGGCGTGCAGATCATCACCGGCTGGGCGCGGCTGCTTGACGAGCACACCGTCGAGGTCGACGACAAAAAATTCACGGCCAAAAGCATCCTGATCTCCACAGGTGGTACCGCCACAGTGCCTGCCGTGCCGGGACGCGAGCATGTGGTGACCTCGGACCACATGTTTGACCTCAATCCCTTCCCGAAGCGCCTGCTGGTGGTGGGCGGCGGCTACATAGCCTGCGAATTCGCCTCGATCTTCAACGGACTGGGTTCACAGGTCACCCAGGTCCATCGCCGCGACATGCTGCTGACCGGTTTTGACGATGACGTGCGGCGCTTCATTGCCGCCGAGATGAGCAAGACCGGCATCACCCTGCAGCTGGGCGCAGAGATCGCGGCCATCGCCAAAACCGCCACAGGCCTGCAGGTGACGCTCAAGGACGGCGCAAGCCTGGAGGTGGACACCGTGCTCTACGCCACGGGCCGGATTCCCAATGCGAACGGCATCGGGCTTGAAGCCGCCGGTGTGGCCGTCAACGCAGCCGGTGCGATCCAGGTCAATGCGCACTACCAGACCTCGGTGCCGTCCATCTATGCGTTGGGCGACGTGACGGCGCGCATGCAGCTGACACCGGTAGCCCTGGGCGAAGCCATGGTGGTGGTGGACCAGCTCTTCGGCCCCGCCGCCGGCAAGAAACCGCGCAGCATGAGTTATGAATTTGTGCCGACCGCCGTCTTCACCCATCCCAACATCGGCACGGTCGGCTATTCAGAGGCCGATGCGCGCGCGAAGTTCGGCAAAGTCACAGTGTTCCGCGCCGACTTCAAGGCCCTCAAGCACACGCTGAGCGGCAGCACCGAACGCACGCTCATGAAGCTGCTGGTCGAAGACGCTACCGACCGCGTGGTCGGCCTGCATATGGTGGGGCCGGACGCCGGCGAAATCGTGCAGGGTTTTGCCGTGGCCATGAAGGCCGGTGCGACCAAGGCAATATTTGACAGCACCATCGGCATCCACCCGACCGTCGCCGAGGAATTCGTGACGATGCGCGAACCGGTCAAGGACTGATTTCAGGAAATATTAATCCGCGTCCGGGTCTTCGGGCGTATCTGCATCCGGCTCACGGTCTTTCAGGCGTTCGTCGAGGCGCTGGCGGATGGTGCCGGCTTCCCCGAGGAACTGCGCCAGGGGCACAGCCGGCGCCATGCGCAGGGATGGCGGGTAGAGGGTGGACATGTAGAGCTTGTTGGACAGGCGCTTGTTCTGCAGCCAGTTGGTGCCCAGCATGGCCACAATGCCCAGCACGGCCACGCCGGCCACCAGCCCCGCCAGTCCGCGGCGGCGCTGCGGCACGATGACGGTCAGGTGCACATAGATGGCCGCAGCCGCCCCCAATAGCAGCAGCGGCGTCTCAAAGCGCGCAAGGCTTTCTAGCGAGAACATGAAAGCCAGCAGGCCAGCCAGCGTGGCTACCAGCTGTATCGCCACCGAACTGGTGCAGGCAATACGGACATGGCGCCAGAACTGCAGGTGGCCGGTAAATAGCTTGGTGGCCAGGGCCCACAGGCCCGCCCACACGGTGATCGCCATGGCCACCATCGCCATCAGGCCGGGCAATTGCCGCGCCAGCTGGGATGGCTCGGTAAGGGTCAGCCACGACTGCCCCACCACGAGCGCCAGCATGGCGGTCAATGCCAGCAAAGTCCAGCCGGTCGTGCGCCACGGAAAGTGCGGCAGCCGCTCTTCAGCGGCCACCGGCGCCTCCGCCAGGCGCAGCCCCAGCTTCAGCCGGCCCAGGGTCAGGGCCTCGCCGGCAGGCCAGCTGAACTGCGTGCCCTGGCCATGCAGCGTCCGGTTCAGCGCGACACCATTGACCGTGTCCAGCACCTGCACCATCACTTCGCCTTCCGGCGTGCGGTCTATGCGCAAGTGTTCAGCGGCCACATGGCCGTCATCCAATACCAGGTCGGCGGTGAGTGCGCGGCCCACGGTAACGGGCCAGTGCCGCACGTCAAGGCGGCCCACCAGCGCGCCATTGCGGTCGGTGGCCTGCAGCAGGGCGAGATTGCCGGCGCTCATGGTGCGGCCTCCCATTTAAAACCGCCCAGGTAATGCGCCACCAGCTTGAGGCCGTTGTCAAAACTCACACCCTGCGCATCCATGCGTCCCTGCACACCGCGTGTGGACTGGTTGACGGACATGGTCAGCACCGACACATCGTAGAGGCCCGGCAGCTTGCGGTAGGCACTCATGCACACCACGGCGCGCATGGGCATGCCGCCCGTTTCGACGAAGCGTTCGGAGCACTCGGCCGCCGTGGCCTTGCGTGAACCCCGGGTAGAGAAGTACTCATTGCCGAAGCTTTGGGAGTACATGACGGCGAAACGCAAGGGGCCCAGCTTGGGCGCGTTGTAGGCTTCATAGCGCAGGCGGATGTAGCCGGTGTTGAAATCGCCCGCAAACACGTGGCTGTCAATCTGGCAATCGGTACGCTCCAGGTCAAAGGCCTTGAAGTCGGGCTCGCGTCCGCGGCCCCAGCAACGGGCCAGGGAATCTTCGGGCACGGGCACGCTGTAGCCGCCGTGCTTTTGCGCCGTAAGCGGCACCGCTGTGAACTTTTGCGTCAGCAACGCCTGGTGCTCGCCCAGCTGGCGCGCCACCTCGGCATGTGCCGGTTTGGTGATGGGCTTGGCCGAAGCGGCCTTTGCCAGCAGCGCCTGGGCGAATTCGGCAGGAATCAGAAAACTCAGCAAATCGCCGTCCAGCCGCTTGGATACGTTGATACCGACCACCTGGCCGGCGTCGTCCAGCGCCGGGCCGCCACTCATGCCGGGGTTGAGCGCCCCGCCGAAAAAGATGCGCGGGTAAAAGCTGCGCTGCACGAGGCCGTTGTAGGTACCCTCGGTGACCGCAAATCCGATATCCAGCGGATTGCCCAGTGAATAAATGCGTTCGCCGCGCGCCAGGGGCCTGTCCGCCCCGCGAAAAGCCAGCTGCGGCATTCCTGTTGCCGGCGTCTTCACGCGCAGCAGCGCCAGGTCGTTGCGGACGTCGAAGGCAAGCAATTCAACCTCGGCCTCCTTGCCGTCCACCGGCACGTAGACGCCGCGGTAGCGCTCGGGCTCCAGCGCCAGCTGGCTGGCCACATGGAAGTTGGTGATGATGAGCCCGTTGGCCGAGACAAAAAAGCCCGAGCCCACACTGGCCTGGGTGTTGGAGTTGCGCAGCAGGGTGCGGATCTGCACCAGTTTGTCGCGCGTGGTTTCATAGGCACGCTGGGCGTCGCGGGAGATCTGGGCCGGTGCGGCGGCAGCAGGCACCTGCGCGGCGCGGCCCGGTGCGGGGGACTGCGCCTGGGCCACCTGCAGGCACAGGGCGCCGAGCAAGGCTGCAACCAGCGCGCGCAGGTGCCCCGAAGGGTTGTGGTGTTTCATCAGGGCATTCTAGGGTGTGTCACGGTACTTGCCGCACAATGATGTGCATGCCCTGCGGTGCTACGCTTTGCCGAAAACCACCTGCTGTACCTTCACCATAAAAACAAGGCTTTTTTCATGCCCTATCTGCCGCCTTTCATAGCCCCGACCCGCTACAGCGACCCGGCCGCCGCACTGGCACAGGTTCGCGCCATTTATGACCAGCAGATTGCCCACCTGCGCGATGCAATGCAGCGCTATGTGGCCGGCGAAACCCTGCCCGGCCATGTGCGCGCCTGCTACCCTTTCGTGCGCATCCATACCGACACGGTGGCACGCGCCATCCTGGAGACGCCCGACATCTCGCAGCTGAGCTTTGGTTTTGTGGCCGGTCCCGGCCGCTTTGAAACCACACTGACCCGGCCCGACCTCTACGGCAACTATTACCTTGAACAGTTCCGCCTGCTGA
Source organism: Polaromonas sp. P2_G11 (assembly GCF_056403595.1). Lineage (NCBI taxonomy): Bacteria > Pseudomonadati > Pseudomonadota > Betaproteobacteria > Burkholderiales > Comamonadaceae > Polaromonas > Polaromonas sp. P2_G11. Next base: position 994,025 of record NZ_JBFUFE010000001.1, read on the forward strand.
TGCAGAACCACGATGTGGAGCTGGAAATCGGCACCAGCACGCAGCCCATCCCCATTCACTTCTCATTTGCAGAGAACGACCATATTGAAGGCAACATGGATGCAGCCCGCCGCATGCTGATGCGCGACGTGTTCGACCTGCCCGACCTGGCCGCCATGGACGACGGCATTGCCAATGGAACCTATGAACCCCTGCCCGGCGAGCCGCAGCCGCTGTCGCTGTTCACCGCGGCGCGTGTCGACTATTCGCTGCAGCGCCTGCGCCACTACACCGGCACCTCGCCGCACTGGTTCCAGAACTTCGTGCTGTTCACCAACTACCAGTTCTACATCGACGAGTTCGTGCGCCTGGGCCATGAAGCCATGGCCGACCCGGACAGCGAGTACACCGCCTTCATCGAGCCCGGCAACGTGGTGACCCGGCGCGCCGGGCTGCCCGCCGAGGCCGGCGACGAGCTTGGCGTACAGCCGCCCCGCCTGCCGCAAATGCCGGGCTACCACCTGCTGCGCGCCGACCGCACCGGCATCACCATGGTCAACATCGGCGTGGGCCCGGCCAATGCCAAAAACATCACCGACCACATCGCCGTGCTGCGCCCGCACGCCTGGATCATGCTGGGCCACTGCGCGGGCCTGCGCAACAGCCAGCAGCTGGGCGACTATGTGCTGGCCCACGGCTATGTGCGCGAAGACCATGTGCTGGACGAAGAGCTGCCGCTGTGGGTGCCGATCCCGGCGCTGGCCGAAATCCAGGTCGCGCTGGAAAAAGCCGTGGCCGACGTCACCCATGCCGTCGGCCCCGACCTCAAGCGCATCATGCGCACCGGCACCGTGGCCTCCACCGACAACCGCAACTGGGAGCTGCTGCCGGGCAACCAGCCGCAGCGCCGCTTCAGCCAGAGCCGCGCCGTGGCGCTGGACATGGAAAGCGCAACGATTGCCGCCAACGGCTTTCGCTTTCGCGTGCCGTACGGCACCCTGCTGTGCGTGAGCGACAAGCCGCTGCACGGCGAGATCAAGTTGCCCGGCATGGCCAACCATTTCTACCGCGAGCGCGTGGACCAGCACCTGCGCATCGGGATACGCGCCATCGAGCTGCTGCGCGCCGAAGGCATCACCCAGCTGCACAGCCGCAAGCTGCGCAGTTTTTCGGAAGTCGCGTTCCAGTAGTGCCGTGAAGCCCGCCAGTTGCTATACTTTTGGTAGCTGCTTGCGCTTACCTTCATTGACTTACAGCCTTATTTTTCATAAATACCTGCCCATGGAAAATCTTTCACCGCTCGTTCCTGTCACAGAAGCCAGTCATGGCGTGGTGATCGACCTGATCTACGCAGGCACCAACAACTTCACCGGCCAGGTGATTTATGACAGCCCGCTGTGCTTCTTGCATCCGCAGGCAGACGCCGGCCTGCGCAAAGCCATCACGGCCGCTAAAAACATGGGCTTTCAGCTCAAGATTTTCGACGCCTTCAGACCGCAGGAAGCGCAGGAGGCACTTTGGGCCGTGGCGCCCAACCCCGCCTACATCGCAGATCCGGCCAAGGGCTCCAACCACACACGGGGCGTGGCGCTTGATGTCACGCTGCTGGCGCCGGACGGGCAGGAGCTGGACATGGGCACGCCGGTCGACACCATGACGCGCGGGTCCCATCACTTTCACACGGCACACCCCGTCGCCATACAGGTCAACCGCATGCGGCTGCTCACGGTCATGCTGGAAGCGGGTTTTGTGCACCACCCCAACGAATGGTGGCACTACCAGTTGCCTGACGCCAAAAGCTTTCCGCTGATCGACAGCCATGCTTTCATGCACTGCGTGGCCAATGGCCAGCTGCCCACCCGGCTCAAGGCCGCCTGAGCTCGCCGGCCTGATCGGAAGGAGGGCCGGCCGCCGGCCCCCGCGGCTCGGCTGACTCGGTACGCACCAGCGGCAAATGCTGCGGGTATTCGCGCTGCATGAAGTCCACCAGCGCCTCGCGCACCTTGCAGCGCAAGTCCCAGTTCAGGCTGGAGTTGGCGGACGTCACCAACACCCGCAGCTGCATGCTGCGCTCGCCGACCTCTACCACCTGCAGCAGGCACAGCCGCTTGTCCCATTCGGGCGCCTCCTCGCAAGCGCGCCGTGCCGCCTCGCGCAGCGGGGCCAGGGGCATGCGGTAATCGACCCAGAGAAAGACGGTGCCGATGATCTGGGCGCCGGTGCGCGTCCAGTTCTGGAACGGGTTTTCAATGAACCACTGCAACGGAACGATCAGGCGCCGCTCGTCCCATATCTTCAGCACCACATACGTGCCGGTGATCTCCTCCACCCGACCCCATTCGCCCTGCACGATCAGCACGTCGTCCAGGCGGATGGGCTGCGCCAGCGCCAGCTGCAGGCCGGCAATCAGGTTGCTGAACACGGGCCGGGCCGCGATACCGATCACCAGCCCCGCCACACCCGCCGAAGCCAGCAGGCTGGCCCCGAATTGGCGCGCGCCGGGAAAGGTCATCAGCATCAGGGCCAGCCCGGTCAGCAGCACGATGAACATGGCGGTGCGCGCCAGCATGCGGGTCTGCGTATGGATGCGGCGGGCATTGAGGTTGTCCTCCACATCGACCGGGTGCAGGCCGATCACCCCCATCGCGGCCCCGCGCGCCGCGCGCATGCCTGCCCACGTCAGGGCGGCGAGCAGCAGCAGGCCATTGGCATGGCGCACCCCGTTGATCAGCGGAAAGGTATCCGGCGCGCTGTGCCAGACGATCTGCAGGGCAATCAGGGGCAGCAGCACCTGCACCGGAGAGCGGCATTGTTCGGCGACCCGGGCCATCACCGGCATGGAACGCGTCAGCCGCAGGACAACAACAGCGCCTATGGTGTGCGCCACCAGCGCCAGAACGATGCTGATGCCGGCTGCCAGCAAGACGTGCAGCGATGAGTCGTCGGCCCAGGAGATGAGCGCAGAGAGGTTCATGCCGCAGTCCTCGTCATAGGGGTCAGCCTTTCGGCGCCCGGGGCTTGACCCGGGACGCGGCCAGCTTGGCGTTGTGGCGCGCCACCTCCACGTCGGCATCAAACGCCAGCGCCACGCCCATACGGCGTTTGACAAAACTCTCAGGTTTGCCGAACAGCCGGATGTCGCTGTTGGGCACACGCAGTGCATCGGCCACGCCGTCGAACACGATGCCCTTCGCATCGACGCCGCCATAAATCACGGCGCTGGCGCCCGGGCTCTTGAGCGCGGTGTTGACGGGCAGGCCCAGGATGGCGCGCGCGTGCAGTTCAAATTCGTTTTGCCACTGGGTGCACATCGTCACCATGCCGGTGTCGTGCGGGCGCGGGCTGACTTCGCTGAACCAGACGTCTTCACCCTTCACAAACAGTTCAACACCGAAAAGGCCCAGTCCCGAAGGTTTGCCGTCAAAGCCCAGCCCCAGGTTGTCCGTCACGGCCTTGCAGATGTCGCGGCATTTTTTCAGCGCGTTGGGGCGCATGGGGTGCGGCTGCCAGCTTTCCACATAGTCGCCGCTGACCTGGATGTGGCCGATGGGCTCGCAGAAATGCGTTTCGATGCTTCCGTCGGCGCCCACGGCTCGCACAGTGAGCTGCGTGATCTCGTAATCAAAATCAATAAACCCTTCAACGATCACCCGGCCGTGGCTGACACGGCCGCCGGCCATCGCGTAGTCCCAGGCTTTTTTGACGTCTTCGGGGCCGGAGATTTTGCTTTGGCCCTTGCCCGACGAGCTCATCACCGGCTTGACGACGCAGGGGTAGCCCGTGGTGCCATCGATGGCGGCCTGCAGCTCTTCCAGCGAATCACAAAACTTGTAGGGGCTGGTCGGCAGGCCCAGGGTTTCGGCGGCCAGGCGGCGTATGCCTTCGCGGTCCATGGTCAGGCGCGCGGCACGCGCCGTCGGGATCACGCGCACCACACCGGCGGCCTCAAGCTCTTCGAGCATGGGTGTAGCAATCGCTTCGATCTCTGGCACCACCAGATCGGGCTTTTCTTTTTCAATCAGCGCCTTGAGCTGCGCCGGGTCACTCATGGTGATGGTGCGCGCATGGTGGGCCACCTGCTGGCCCGGCGCGTTGTCATACCGGTCGGTGGCGATGGTTTCAACGCCCAGGCGTTGCAGGGCGATCAGCACTTCCTTGCCCAGCTCGCCGGAGCCGAGCAGCATGACTTTGGTGGCGTGGGAGGAAAGCGGGGTGCCGATGGTGGTCATGAGGGAGGTTCGATAGAGGGGTGTCGAGTTGCAAGCAGATTCAGGCTCAAATTATCGCAGGGCACCAGCCCTGACCACGACCAGGCCGGCACGGACTGCGCAAGGGCGCCTCTTGAAAATCGTCCGGCAAAGCCAAATGGCTTTTCGAAGCCACAAGATTAAATTACGATGATGCACTGTAGAGCTGGCTTGGGCACAAGAGCTTCAAATACCTTATACATATGGAGGGGCGCGCAGCCGTGAATACATTCACCAAGTTTCTGGCAGCCATGGTGCTGCTGATGTGCCTGAGCGTTCAGGCTGACACGGGCGCCATCGGTGTGGTCGTCATGCACGGGAAAGGCGGATCCCCTTCCAGGCTGGTGTCTGATTTGGCCTCCTCGCTTCAGGGACGCGGTTTTCAGGTCGAAAACATCGAAATGCCCTGGTCTGCGCGAAGGGGCTATGACGTCAACGTGGCAACTGCCGAAGCCGAAGTTGAATCTGCGATCAACCGCCTTCGGACAAAAGGTGTCAACAAGGTATTTGTTGCAGGCCACAGCCAGGGCGGAATATTCGCTCTTTATTTCGGGAGCAAATACAAGGTGGACGGCGTGGTCGCCATCGCGCCTGGCGGCAACGTTGGAAGCACTTTATTTCGCGAGAAGCTCGCAGAGGCGTTGTCCCTGGCTCGCAAGAACCTTGACGAGGGCAAGGGTGCGGAGAAAGTTCAGTTGTCAGATTACGAAGGCAGCAAAGGTGTCTACCCCGTGGTCACAACGCCAGCCAGCTATCTGACATGGTTTGAGCCTGAAGGTGCGATGAACCAGGTCAACGCCATGAAGGCATTCAAGGCCGAGACGCCCGTGCTTTACATCGCACCGGTCAATGACTACCCAGCGTTGGCGCGAGCCAATGGTCAACTGTTCGAACTCCTGCCGAAGCATCCACTGACCCAGCTCTATCAACCGGCGTCCAGTCACCTCAACGCACCGGCCTCGTCAGCCCAAGCCATCGGTGACTGGATGAGTACGGTCTCGGGCAACAAGTAACCCCATTGGTCCGCCCAGCCCTGGGCAGACCTTCGACTGCCCTTTGCGCCGGTTCTGGTCGCCCCTTGAGGCGCTTGCGGAGGTTGGCGCGCTGTCTTTCGGGCTATTGGCTACCCATGAGCTGCGGGCACCTCGCGCTGCGGGGCGATGAGCAGGACGCAAGCCACCGTCTTTCCCCCTTCAATCCACCAGCCCATTGCAATCAGATGATAATTATTCTCAATTAGAGTTTTAACCTTTGGGCAGCGCGATGCCTCGCCCTGAAAGACACCATGTCCACAATACCGCAGGCCACCGCCCCTTCTCCCGAGACCGCACCGCGCAAGCGCCGGCCGCCACGCCACGTGCAGGTCACTCGCGTGCAAACCCTGAGCCCGCTGATGCGCCGCATCACACTGCAAGGCGCGGAACTGGAAGGCTTTGAGGTGGCCGACCCGGCCTGCTACATGAAGCTGATTTTTCCCGAGCCGGGACAAACCGAGCCTGACCGTCCCTTGCCCGATGGCCCGCGAGCGAAGTCCATGCGCACTTACACGCCGCTGGCGGTGCGCAGCGATGTGCTGGAAGTCGATGTCGATTTTGTGCTGCACGGCGATGGCCCCGCATCCACCTGGGCGGCGCAGGCGCAGCCGGGCCAGGTGCTGTATTTGATGGGCCCAGGCCCGGGCTACAAAGTTCAGCTGGATGCGCCCGCGCATTTTTTGATCGGTGACGACAGCGCCTTGCCCGCGTTTGAAACCATTCTGGCCAGCTTGCCCGCGAGCGCGCAAGTTCAGGTGCTTGTCGAGGTGGTGGACGCAGCTGAAGAGCGCCCGCTGCAAAGCACCGCCAAAGTGAATGCCCAATGGGTCGCCCGTGGCGCCGACAACAACAAGGCCGGCCAGGCACTGGAAGCCGCGTTGCGCAAAGCCGGCGCACCCGCACCCGGCACGCGCATTTACCTGGCCTGCGAGGCGGCGGCCATGCGCCGACTACGCCAGTTGCTGATTGAAGAGCTGGGTGTGGAACGCAGCAGCATTGTGGGCCGTGGCTACTGGAAGTTGGGGACCATCAACCACCCGGACCATGATTACGGCGAGGATTGAGCCCCCACGCTCCCCCACTGCGTGTGGGTCGCTGCCCCCCCGAGGGGGCCGCCCGCCTGTGGCCCGGCAAAGCCGGTTCCACGGCTCATGCTGGGTTTAAGAGTTCAGTAGGCGTGATCAGCGTCGGGTATTTCGCAAGCGGGGGCCGAGGGTCCGGCTTCGCCGGCCCCAGGCGCCGCCCCCTTGAGGGGGGAACAGGCTACACGCAGTGAGCCTGGACGGGGGTGGATTCATCTTCGCGCATAACTTACCGTGAGCATCTCCCACTGGTGCCCCTCGGGCTCGTTCCAGTAAATGCCTTTGCCGCCAAGGTACGTGCTGACCTGCATGTCCATGGGGCCGCGCACCGAGCTGCGGTACTTGATTCCAGCCGCCTGGATGCGCCCCAGGATCGCATCGAATTCCTGCTCGCTCACGCGAAAGCAGAAATGCTCGACGGGAAAGTCTTCGTCGGTGTCGATGAAGTCCAGCGTCAGGCCTTCGTTGATGAAGACAGCCGAGAAAGGTCCTATCGTGGTTTCAGCCCACGGCACGCCGAGCAGCTCTGCCAAGGACCTGGCCGAAGCCACCTTGTCGCGCGCCGATACGATGAAGTGGTCCAGATGAATGGTCATGGCAGGCCTCTTGATGGTGTTGGCCTGTTTTATAGCGCGGGCGGGCCACGACTGTGCACCGGCGTGCGTAACAACCTTCATGGCGGCATTGCCGCCATGGCCGCGTGGCTGTAGCCTTACGAGCAGTTCTTATGAGAAAAATGGCTGCAGACCAATAGGGACGAGCGCAATCAGCTATCTAATTAATAGCAATCAAGGCCGGCCGCTCAACCCCGGTCCACGCTCACAGGTCGAAGAACACTGTTTCCTTGCCGGCGGCGCTGTCCTGCATGCGGATGTCGAATCGGTATACCGCTCCGGCCCCCGTCATGTCGCGTTGGGCAACCAGGGTGCTGCGCCGTTCGGCCGGCACGCTTGCCAGCACCGCGTCTTTGCTGTTCGCCCCCGCTTCATCATCAAAGTAGATGCGCGTGAACGTATGCACCAGCAGGCCGCGCATGGTGACGCAGACGTTGATGAACGGTGCTTGCCCCGCCACCGCACCGGGCTTGACGGTGAAGAACTCGTAATGGCTTTGCGCCAGGGTGCCGGTGCCGCAGCGGCCGAAGCCGGTGAAGCCGCGCGCTTCGGCATCGGCCACCGACGAGATGGGCTGCCCACTGCCGTCGGGCTGGGCAATCTCGACCATCGCGTCCATCACGGCATTGCCGGCGCCGTCAAACACCTGGCCGGTGATACGGATGTGCTCGCCCTTCGCAGTGGGCTGGGCCAGCACCGGCGTGAACAGGCTTTTGAGGTCGTAGCCGTATTGCGTGGGCGTAAGGCCGTAGGCAAAAAAGGGACCGACGGTTTGCGATGGAGTTTGTTTGAGTTGGCTCATGGTGTTGTCCTTCCGCCGCTTATTCAAAGCGCGTGGCTTTGGGGCCGCGCAGCACGATGTCGAACACATAGCCCAGCGCGTAGTCGGGCTGGGTCACGTCGAGGCTGAATTTCGAGACCATCAGCTCGCGCACGCTTTCGGGCGCGCCCATGTACATGGGGTCGTAACCCAGCAGCGGGTCGCCGGGGAAATACATCTGCGTGACCAGGCGGCTGGCGAAGTAGTCACCGAACAGCGAGAAGTGAATATGCTGCGGACGCCAGGCATTGGGGTGGTTGCCCCAGGGGTAGGCACCGGGCTTGATGGTCTTGAAGCTGTAGTGGCCTTCGTTGTCGGTCATGCAGCGGCCGGCGCCCAGAAAGTTCGGGTCCAGCGGCGCGTCGTGCTGGTCGACCTTGTGCACGTAGCGGCCGGCCGCGTTGGCCTGCCAGACTTCCACCAGCGTGTTGCGCACGGGGCGGCCGTCTTCGTCGAGCACACGGCCGGTGACGATGATGCGTTCACCCAGCGGGTCGCCGTTCATCACGGCATTTTTGGTCAGGTCGCTGTCCAGCGGGCCGAATTGCCCGGCGCCATAGACGGGCGCATTGAGTTGCGCCAGAGCCTGCTTGATGGGCACCAGCGGCTGCTTGGGGCCGCGCAGCAAGGTGGACTTGTAGCCTGGATAGATGTGAGGCGAATGGCTGGTCCAGTCGCGTGGGGCCAGAAAGCTGTTGTTCAGATCGGGTTTCATCGATGTCTCCAGAGGTCGAAAGAGGTTGGCGCCTTTTTAGCAGGCGCTTTTCGGGTTTTTCGTGCTGAGCCGACTTTAATCGGCCGAAACAGTTATGTATATTGACATTTTCTCGACTTATCCATAACCAGATGGTCAAATCGGAGCATGGTCGATGAACGCATCAAATACCGGCACCTGCAGTGCTTTCTGGCGGTGGCGCAGCATGGCAGCCTGCAAAAGGCGGCCGACGTGCTCGCCATCACGCAGCCCGCCGTATCCAAAACCCTGAAAGAACTTGAGGGCCTGCTGGCGGTGCGGTTGTTTGAGCGCGGGCGCAAGGGCGCCGTGCCCACACGCGAGGGCGAAGCCTTTTTGCGGCATGCCGGCGCCAGCGTCAGCGCGCTGCGTGAAGCGGTCGCCAGCGTCGCGCAGACACGGCGGCAGGGCAGCGCGGTGATTGCCATCGGTGTGCTGCCGACGGTGGCACCGTGGCTGATGCCCTTGCTGCTGGCGCGGCAAGAGGCTCAGTCCGGGCCGGATGCGCACACCAGCCTGCGCATCCAGACCGGCTCCAACCCCGAACTGCTGGCCAGCCTGCGCCAGCGCGAACTGGACCTGGTGATTGGACGTTTTGCCGAGCCGGCCCATATGTTGGGGCTGACGTTTGAGCACCTGTACGCCGACCCCTTGGTATTGGCAGTGCGCCCCGGCCACCCCCTGCTGGCGCAGGCCGGGCGCAAGGCCGATCCGCTGGCCGGCTTGCAGGCCTTCCCCGCGATACTGCCCACGCAGGGCACGGCCATACGCCATACCGCCGACAGCTTTTTCCTCACGCGCGGCCTGCCGCCGCCTATGCGCCTGGTCGAAACGCTGTCGGTGTCCATCGCACGCGGCTATGCGCTGCAAAGCGATGCGGTCTGGCTTGCGCCGCTGGGGGCTGTGCGGCCGGACCTGGAGAGCGGCACGCTGGTGCGCCTGCCCGTCAGCATGGCGGGCACCGAAGAGCTGGTGGGGTTGACGCTGCGTGCCGACATGGCGCCCACCGAGGCACAGCACCAGCTGATTGCCACCATTCGCGTGCTGGCGGCAGAACGCCGCAGCGAAGCGCCGGCCCTGCTTTAGGCTTCTAGGCCGGCTCGGCCTGCACCGCAAAGCGTGCCGTCAGTTCACCCAGACCCAGCTCTTCAAGCACCTCGCGCAAACGCGCTTGGGCGGCACGGGTTTTACCGGCCTGGGGTTGCTCGGGCCTGCTGGCCAGGATGAGTTCGTTCTTCATCGAATGCTCCCAGCCCACGAGCTCAGTCACCGTGACCTGGTAGCCGTTGGCTTCGAGCTGCAGGCAGCGCAACACATTGGTGATCTGGCTGCCGAATTCGCGCGTGTGCAGCGGGTGCCGCCACAGTTCGGCCAGCGGCGTGCGAGACAGTGACAGGGCACGGCTTTTCTTCAGCACACCGGCCACTTCGGCCTGGCAGCACGGCACCAGCACCATGTGGCGCGCGTTTTTGGCCAGCCCGAATGCAATGGCGTCATCGGTGGCCGTGTCGCAGGCATGCAGGGCGGTGACGATGTCCACAGTGGGCGGGAGTTCAGCCGAAGTGGTGGCCTCCTGCACCGATAGGTTCAGGAACGACATGCGCGAAAAACCCAGCCGCTGGGCCAGCACACGTGACTTGTCGACAAGTTCGGCGCGGGTTTCGATGCCGTACACATGGCCTGCGGTTTTTTCACCGCGGTGCGCGACATTAAAAAACAGGTCGTACAGGATGAAGCCGAGATACGACTTGCCGGCGCCGTGGTCGGCCAGGGTGAAGTCCGCCTTCTCCGCAGCCACCTCATTGAGCAAGGGCTCGATGAACTGGTACAGGTGATAGACCTGCTTGAGCTTGCGCCGCGTGTCCTGGTTGAGCTTGCCTTCGCGCGTGAGGATGTGCAGTTCCTTGAGCAGCTCGATGGACTGGCCGGGGCGAAGTTCTTCGATGATTTGTGCTGCGGATGCGGGCTTTCCTGAGCCCTTCGAAGGCTTTGCCGCGCGCGCGGTGCTGGGTGTTTGCATGGCCTCAAGTTTAGTGGTGTGCTCCCGGTACAGGCGGCCCCGGTACAAAGCCCCTGGGAATCGGCACGGAACACCTGGAAACAATTAACTTGCACACAATTCAATTGTTCGCTATAATTCATCCATGCCCAACAAAACCGACACCGCAAATGCCACTGACGCCATGCTGCAGCTGGACAACCAGCTGTGCTTTGCGCTGTATTCCACCTCTTTGGCCATGACCAAGCTGTACAAGCCCATGCTCGAAGAGATGGGGCTGACCTATCCGCAATACCTCGCGATGCTGGTGCTGTGGGAGCAGGACGGCCTGACGGTTTCGGAACTCGGTGAACGGCTTTACCTGGATTCGGGCACGCTGACCCCGCTGCTCAAGCGCATGGAATCTGCCGGGCTGCTTTCACGCATTCGCGCAGTGGAAGACGAGCGCCGCGTTCACATTACGCTGACGGCAGCCGGCCGCAAGCTCAAGGCCAGGGCCGCAAAGATTCCGGGCTGCATCCTGAGCGCCACCCAGTGCTCGATTCCCGAGCTGGTGTCGCTGACGCAGCAGGTGCAGTCGTTTCGCAACCGCCTCACCGGCTGATTTCTTTCACCATTTCACTGAATTTTTAACCCGCCCCGATCCGGGGTATTTTCCAAAGGAAGCCACCATGACCACACTCGAAAAAGTTCTCTACACCGCCCACGCCCACACCACCGGCGGCCGTGACGGCAAGTCCAAGACCGACGACGGCCGCCTGGACGTCACGCTGAGCTCGCCCGGCACCGCCGGAACCGGCACCAACCCCGAGCAGCTCTTCGCAGCCGGCTACGCAGCCTGCTTCATCGGCGCGATGAAGGCTGTCGGCGGCATGAAGAAAATCGACGTGCCAGCAGATGTTTCCATCGACTCCAGCGTTGACCTGGGCAAGATCCCGAACGGCTACGGCATCGCCGTGCGCCTGGACATCACCCTGCCCGGCATGGACCGCGCCGCAGCACAAGCGCTGGTGGATGCAGCGCACCAGGTTTGCCCTTACTCGAACGCCACCCGCGGCAATATTGACGTGACCATTACCCTGAAGTAATAGAGCCCCCACGGTCGCTCACTGCGTGTAGCTCCCTGCCCCCCGAGGGGGCCGCCCGCCTGCGGCCCGGCGAAGCCAGTCCCGCGGCTCGTGCTGGCATGAAGAGTTCAGCGCGTAAACAGCGCGGGGTATTTCACCAGCAGGGGCCGCGGAACCGGCTTCGCCGGGCCGCAGGCGCCGCCCCCTCGAGGGGGGAACAGGCTACACGCAGTGAGCCTGGACGGGGGTGGTTGTCACCTACGCGGCCCGCCGGTGTTGAACCGGCGGGCCGTTTCATTTAGGGTGCTGTGCATGAACGACACCGCCCTCACAACCTCCTTTCAGGTCCGGAAAGATGACCTTGCCCAAACTCGCTGGCACACCGATCCGCATTTGCCGCTCACGACCGGCCAGGTGCGGCTGCGCATCGACTCATTTGCGCTGACCTCCAACAACATCACGTACGCGGCCTTTGGCGAGGCGATGAACTACTGGCAGTTTTTCCCGACCGGGGAAGACGGCTGGGGCTGCATCCCGGTCTGGGGGTTTGCCACGGTGGCGGAGTCGCAATGCGAGGGCGTAGCCGTGGGGGAGAAGTTTTACGGCTACTACCCCATGGCCGGCGAGCTGGTGCTGCAGCCGGCCCGCGTGACGCCCGCCGGCTTCTTTGACGGCGCCGCGCACCGGCGGGCCTTGCCGGTGGCCTACAACCAGTACATGCGCTGCAGCGCGGACCCGTTTTACGACGCGGCCACCGAAGATGTGCAGTCGCTGCTGCGCCCGCTGTTCATCACCTCCTTCCTGATTGACGACTTTCTGGCGGACAACGACTTCTTCGGCGCCAACGCCATGCTGCTGTCCAGCGCCTCCAGCAAAACGGCATATGGCACAGCCTTTCAGCTGGCAAAGCGGCCGGGTATTGAGGTGATAGCGCTGACTTCGCCAGGCAACGTCGCTTTTTGTGAAAGCCTGGGGTGCTACAGCCGCGTAGTGACCTATGACCAGCTCGAGGCGATTGCTGCCGACACGGCTTGCGTGTACGTCGACTTCGCGGGCAGCGCCGGCCTGCGCCAGCGCATTCATACGCGCTTTGGCCAGCTTCGCTACAACTGTTCGATAGGCGGCACGCATGTGGACGACCTGGCCGCCAAAGGCTGCGCAAAAGACTTGCCCGGCCCCCGGCCCACGCTGTTCTTTGCACCTTCACAGGTCAAGAAACGCATCACCGACTGGGGTGAAGAAGGCTTTGGAAAGCAGCTGGTGCGCGCCTGGCGGGATTTCACGCAGCAGGTGACGGGTGCCAAAACGCCCTGGCTCATCGCCCAGCGGCATGCCGGGCAGACTGCGGTGCAAACCGCTTACCAGGAAGTGCTGGCCGGCAAGGGAGACCCGCGCACCGGCCACATCCTGCAGCCCTGATTCTTTCCACCTTCAACGGACAGGCGCTACGGTTTTTATAGCTGCTCGCGCCCGTTTTTATTGGCCTGCAGGCATTTTTCGCTTGAGAAACAGGCGTTTACAAGCCCCTGCTGGCAGCGCACCGTCATCTGCGCCGACAATCAGGCATGACAGAAAAACACAAGGCTCCAGCGCACGCAACGCTGCACGCGTACGAGACATTGACACCTGACGTGGTGCTCGATGCGCTGGCCAGCGTCGGTTTGCTGGGCGACGGCCGTCTGATGGCGCTTTCGAGCTACGAGAACCGGGTTTACCAGATCCATCTTGAGAGCCCCGTGGGCGACGCAGACCTGGCGGGCGATGTCGTGGTGGCCAAGTTTTACCGGCCGGACCGCTGGACCGATGAACAGATTGCCGAAGAACACGCCTTCGCCGCCGAGCTGATGGCCGCCGAGATACCTGTAGTGGGCGCGCTGGTGCTGGAAGGCCGCACGGTGCACCACTTCAAGGGCTTCAGTTTCAGCGTGTCGCCCAGCCGCGGCGGGCGGCGGCCCGAGCTGGACAACCTGGAAGTGCTGGAATGGATAGGCCGTTTCCTGGCGCGCATCCACACCGTTGGCAGCGCCAAACCGTTTGCGCACCGGCCGGCCCTGAACCTGCAGACCTTTGGTTATGCCTCGCGCGACATCCTGCTGGCGGGCGGCAACCATGGCGCCCAAGGTTCCCACGGCTACATCCCGCTGGACATGGAGTCGCGCTGGCGCAAGGCGTTTGATGAAGCCATGCTGGTGGCGCAAACCGTGTTTGAAAGCGTGGGCGACGTGAAGAACCTGCGCCTGCACGGTGACTGCCACCCCGGCAACATTTTGTGGACACCCGAGGGCCTGCCGCTGGCCGGCCCGCATTTTGTCGACCTGGACGATGCGCGTACCGGCCCGGCGGTGCAGGATTTGTGGATGCTGGTGTCGGGCGACCGCGCGCAGTGCACCCGCCAGCTGGGTGCGCTCGTAGACGGCTACGAAGAGTTCCGCGAATTCGACCGGCGCGAGCTCGCGCTGATCGAGCCGCTGCGCACGCTGCGCCTGGTGCACTACAGCGCCTGGCTGGCACAGCGTTGGCATGACCCGATCTTCCCGATCAATTTCCCCTGGTTCGGCTCCAGCGACTACTGGAAAAGCCAGGTCGATATGCTGGAAGAGCAGACTGAGGCGATGCAGGAAGCGCCGCTGGTGTGTTGAGTGGGCGTATCTACGCCCCCTACGGCTCGGAAATTGCTATTTATTTGATAGCTGCTCGCGCACGTATATAAAGGGTTTCAGGCCGATTTGATGAGAAAAAGAGGCGTTTTTTGCCTCTTTTTTGCTTTTGCTGCTGAATTGTCGCGCGACGCCTACACCAGCAGCGCGTTCACCCGCCGCACGTACGCCGCTGGGTCTTCAGGCATGCCGCCTTCGGCCAGCAAGGCCTGGTCAAACAGGATGTGGGCCAGGTCGTCAAAATGCGCACCTTCCACACCGGCCTCGAGCTTTTTAACCAACGGGTGCTGGGCGTTGACCTCCAGGATGGGCTTGGACTCGGGCACGGCCTGGCCGGCCTGCTTGAGCATGCGGGCCAGCTGGGTCGACATGTCGCCGTCCTGCACCACCAGGCAGGCGGGTGAATCAACGAGACGGGAGGTGGCGCGCACGTCCTTGGCCTTGTCCTTCAGCGCCTCTTTCAGCTTGTCGAGGATGGGCTTGAACTGCGTCTGCGCTTCTTCGGCGGCTTTTTTCTCGTCTTCGTCCTGCAGTTTGCCCAAATCAACAGCACCCTTGGCCACCGACTGCAGCGGCGTGCCGTCAAAGTCGTGCAGGTAATTGAGCGCCCACTCGTCCACGCGGTCGGCCATCAACAGCACTTCGATGCCTTTCTTGCGGAAGATTTCGAGCTGGGGGCTGTTCTTTGCCGCGGCCAGTGTGTCGGCGGTGATGTAATAAATCGCGTCCTGGCCTTCCTTCATGCGGGCTTTGTAGTCGGCAAAGCCCACGCTGACGGTATCCGTCGTTGAGCTGGCAAAGCGCAGCAGCCTGGCCAGTCGCTCGCGGTTGGCAAAGTCTTCGCCCAGGCCCTCTTTGAGCACGGCGCCGAACTCGCCATAAAAAGCCTTGAACTTGTCCGCGTCATTGGCGGCCAGGTCTTCAATCATGGAGAGCACGCGCTTGGTGCAGCCCTCACGGATCGCCTTGACGGCGCGGCTTTCCTGCAGCAATTCGCGCGAGACATTGAGCGGCAGGTCGGACGAGTCCACCACGCCCTTGACGAAGCGCAAGTAGGTCGGCATCAGCGCCTGGGCGTCGTCCATGATGAAGACGCGCTTGACGTAGAGCTTGACGCCCGCGGCCTTGTCGCGGTTGAACATGTCCATCGGCGCCTTGGCCGGGATGAACAGCAGCTGCGTGTATTCGGTGGCGCCTTCCACGCGGTTGTGCGTGGTGGCCAGCGGCGCTTCGCTGTCGTAACTGATCTGCTTGTAGAACTCGTCGTACTGGTCTTGCGTGATGTCTTTTTTGGCGCGCGTCCACAGCGCCGCGGCCTGGTTGACGGTTTCCCATTCGCCGGTCACCACCATCTCGCCGGGCTGGTCGTTTTCGCCTTCCTTCCATGCTTCTTTCTGCATCAGGATGGGCAGCGAAAT
Organism: Polaromonas sp. P2_G11; assembly: GCF_056403595.1. Lineage (NCBI taxonomy): Bacteria > Pseudomonadati > Pseudomonadota > Betaproteobacteria > Burkholderiales > Comamonadaceae > Polaromonas > Polaromonas sp. P2_G11. The sequence continues at coordinate 1,009,675 of NZ_JBFUFE010000001.1, forward strand.
GTGGTCGGAGTATTTGTTGATGATGCCTTTGAGTTTCCAGGCGTTCAGGTAGTCGAGCGATTCCTCCTTGAGGTGCAGGATGATGCTGCTTCCGCGCTCGGCACGTTCGAGCTCGCTGACTTCAAACTCGCCAGTGCCGTCGCTGCTCCAGCGCACACCCTGGTTTGCCGGAAGGCCGGCGCGGCGGCTTTCCACTGCGATGCGGTCGGCCACGATAAAGCCCGAATAAAACCCGACGCCGAACTGGCCGATCAGCTGCGCGTCATTCTTCTGGTCGCCCGAGAGTTTGGCCATGAAGTCGCGCGTGCCGCTCTTGGCAATCGTGCCGAGGTTGTCGATGGCTTCCTGCTGCGACAAGCCGATGCCGTTGTCAGTGATGGTCAGCGTCCCGGCCGCCTTGTCAAAGCTCACTTTCACCTTGAGCTCGGGATCACTTTCATACAGCGACGCATCGTTCAACGCTTCGAAGCGCAGCTTGTCGCAGGCATCCGACGCGTTGGAAACCAGCTCGCGCAAAAAGATGTCCGGGTTCGAATACAGGGAGTGCGTGACCAGCTTGAGCAGCTGCGCAACTTCGGCTTGAAAAGACAGGGTTTGTTTCTGCATGGTTAGGGGCATGGTTGTTTCAAGTTTGTTACTGATTCACTGGATTGGGAAGAAAAAGCCGTTTTGGATGGCAGTATTTACGCTTGTTACTTGTAAGTCTTTTGGCTCTATTTACGAATAAATCCAATAATTTCAACGGTTTGACGTGACAAATTCCCCACTAGAAGGTGCTGTTACAGATACAAATCAACCGATTTCAGAAATATCTGGTTACAGTCCATTCACCTTCACATTTCCCTTGTTTGTTATTCGTTTTTTAACTGGAGAACAGTCATGAAAAAGCTCATTTTAGTAATCGCCCTCGGCCTTGCCGCTATCGCCACCCTGCCCGCCTATGCTGCCACCGCAGCCGGCACCTTCAACGTGGTGATCAACCTGACCTCGAAGTGCGAGATCAACTCCACCAACGCCGCCACCGGCGCGGTCATCAACAACGTGGTGTTCAACTACACCTCGTTCCAGACCACGGCGGCTACCTCCACCGGCGGCGGTTTCAACGTTCGTTGCACCAACTCCCTGCCTTACACCCTGGCACTGAGCAACTCCGGCGTGACCGATGATGCCGTCAACCTGGCTTATACCCTGGCACTGAGCGCTGCTGCCGGCACCGGCAACGGCACCGACCAGGCCTTCACGGTCAACGGCACCATGGCCGCCGGCCAGGCTGGTACCTGCGCCACGGCGACTTGCACCAATACCGCTGCGACCAACAAAGTCAAGACCCTGACGATCACCTACTGATCGCCCCCCGGGCTTGATGTCAGCCACGTCGACAGTCATGATCCGCAAGGCCGCCTTCGGTGTTCTCCTGATGCTTGCCGCTGCTGCCTGCTTCGCGGGCGCGGCGGCGGGGCAGTTGTCGGTCCAGATCACGCTGAACGTCCCGGGAAACACCACCGGCAATGGCAACGCCTGTACCAGCGCCACCGGCTCTGGCGGCAGCGGTGCCTCGGTGCAGGTAACCTGCAATTCGAATGTCTTTGTCAATATCTCGCAAGTCCGCAGCCTAGGGGATGCCCGCTTCATGCCCGGTTACCGGCCCACGCGGGACTCCCTGCTGCCCGACTACTGCCGCAATGAGTTGTCCCGCAACGACCCTGGCGCCCGCTATACCTGCCGGCTCCAGGACCAGCGCCAGGTGGCCACGGCCGACGAAGAATCGGATGACGGCTGGGAAATCGAAAGCCGGCGTTACGCCCTTGACACAGATGCCGCGGCGATTGAAAAACAGGCCCGTTTGCGGCTTCAGGATGACCGCGGTACCGTGACGGCACTGCACGTTGCCCATGCCGGTAACCTCTCTAAATCGGTAGAGATGCTGGTATCCTTCTGAGGATGAACGTCTCACAGCGCCGAAGCAAGCTTGTTACCTACGCCTTCCTGCTAAGCCTGCTGGGGCCTTGGGCGGCTGCCACGGCAGGCGTTTTTTCGGTGACACCGGTGCGGCTTTACATGACCCCGCGCGATCGGGCCATCGCCGTCACGCTGTCTAACGAAGCCGATACCGAAGTCGTGCTGCAGGCTGACATCAACACCTGGACCCAGAAACCCGACGGCACTGACGAACTCGTCCTGACCGAAGACCTGATCCTGGCCCCTCCCATCATCAAGCTGGCACCCAAGGCCCGGCAAGTGGTACGCCTTGCCCTGCTGAAGCCCGCAGATGCAAGCCGGCAGCTGACCTACCGCATGATCATTCGCGAAGTTCCTGAAGCTGTACCCGCAACTGGCATTCAGGTTCCCATCGCGCTGGCCTTGAGCATGCCCGTGTTCATCACGCCCCCTGTGGCCAAACGCCAGGTTAGTTGCACTAACCAGCTGGCGGACGCCAAAACCCTCAACCTGCAATGCAGCAATACCGGTACGGCTTACGCCCAGATACGGGAAGCGACCGTCACGCGTAGCACACAAGTCCTGGCCCGGTTTGAGGGTGGCAGTTACATCCTGCCCGGTGCCCGTAAAACGGTCGGGCTTAAGGCAGAGCAGGCCCTTACAAAAGGGGACGCCCAACTGGTGGTGACCTTTGATGACGGACAAAGCCTGACGACCAGCATCACGCTGCCTTGATTTGGTACCCGATTTCAATGAGGCGCTGGTGGACTTTACGAAAACACCCCGTAGCGATTGGCATTGCAGGCCTTTGTTGCGGCCTGCTGGCACACGCCCAGACACCCGCCTCCTCTAATGCGCCGCCAGCGGCCCGGTCATCCAGCGACCGGCTCCTTCCGCTGGAAGTCTTCATCAACAGCACCAAGGGCGGCGTCTGGACCCTGCTTGAGCGCAACGGCATCCTGTATGCGCCGGAAGATGCCTTTGAAGAGTGGCGGCTGAACCATCGGCCCAGCGCGCAGGACGTTGATTTCCAGGGCCAAAAGTGGTTTCCGCTGTCTGCTATTCCGGGATTCGAAGCGCGGCTGAATTTCGCCGACCAGTCAGTGGATCTGGTGTTTTCGCCGGCAGCCTTCAACGCCGTGCGCCTGACGCAGGAATCCGCCATGCGTCCCCCGCTGTCGCCGTCGATCCCCGCTGCATTTGCGAATTACGACCTCAATTACATCACCACCCGCAGCCGCATAGCCGGCAGCACCACGGATGCGAAGGACCTGGGCGCCTTGACTGAATTCGGCGTGTCGGGGGAGATGGGGCTGTTGACCAGCAGCTACGTGGGACGCAACCTCATCAGCCAGGACCCGACACTCAGGGCCTCATGGCGCAGGCTTGAAACCACTTACACGCGCAACTTCCTGGACAGCAACAGCTCCCTGCGACTGGGTGACAGCAGTACGCGCACCGGAATTTCGGGACGCCAGGTGTATTTCGGCGGCATACAGTTCAGCAAAAACTTCTCGCTGCAACCTGGCTTTGTCACCCAGCCGATTCCCACCGTGACCGGCCTGTCGGCGGCGCCCAGCACCGTTGAGCTCTATGTCAACGACGCATTGCGGCAAACTTCCAAGGTCCCATCCGGCCCCTTCAGCATCGACAACTTTCCCGCACTGACCGGCGCCGGGGAAGCCCGAGTGGTGGTACGTGACATCCTGGGCCGGGAAACCGTCGTCACCCAATCATTTTTCAGCAATGCCAACCTGCTGGAAGAAAACCTCAGCGACTGGAGCTTTGAGTTGGGGGCCGTACGCCGCGACCTCGGGATTGAGAACGCCGACTATGGGGATCGCTTCGTTTCAGGCCTCTGGCGCCAGGGCCTGAGCAAAAGCCTGACGGTTGAAGCCAACGGCGAATGGTCGAAGTCTCTGATGCGTGCCGGCGCCGGCGCCAGCTATGAGCTGCCCTTCCAGATGCTGGGACAGACGGCGTTTTCGGCCAGCCGCAGCGACGCGGCTGGCCAGGGCACCAACTGGATGGTCGGGGTCGAGCGCAGCGGACTGCGGCACGGCGTGTCGCTCAGCGCGGAAGGCGCATCGCGCGGCTACCGGCAAATCGGTATTGATACGCCATCGCCCCGCCTGCAAACCACCGCCAGTTACAGCTACAGCAGCGACAACTTCGGCGCCTTCAACGTGAGTTACGCTGGCTTTGACAACTACGACCTCGGAAAGCTCAACACACTCAGTGTGAATTACACCCTGCGCCTCGGTCAACGCGCAGCCCTGACTTTGAGCGCCACCCGCCTCAGCGGCATCAGCTCGGGGACTTCAGTGGGCGCCACCCTGATCGTGCCGCTTGAGAATCGGGTCACCATCGCCGCAGGTGTCACTACCCGCAGTGGAAGCACCGAAGGATATGTAAACGCCAGCCGAGCAGTGAGTGCCGAAACCGGCTGGGGCTGGCGAACGGCGCTGGGCTCCCGTGCGGACGGCCGCTATGCGGAAGGCGGCGCTTATTACCAGGGCACCAAAGGCCTGTTTTCGGCTGACGTCAGCAATGGGGAGAGCCAGCAAAACCTGCGCCTGGGCCTGATCGGGGGCATGGTGGCGGCCGAAGGCCAAGTCTTCGCCACTCGCCGCGTGCAGGAAAGCTTTGCCATTGTCGAGGTGCCAGGTTATGCCAACGTGGGCGTGGGCTTCCAGGGCAGTACCCTGACCCGAACCAATTCAGACGGCGTCGCGCTGCTGCCGCGCCTGCTACCGTTCCAGCGCAACAGCGTACGCCTGGATCCGAGCGAGCTGCCGATCAGCGCCGAACTCGACTCCATCGAGCTCGAAGCCGTGCCGGCGCTTCGGGGGGCGGTCAAGATCGCGTTTCCCGTCCGCTCAGGACGGGGCGCCTTGATTCGTATTGAGCTGGACGATGGCGAGCCGGCGCCCTCGGGTGCAGAGGTTGAGCTGATCGGCGACAAGAAAGAGTTTTTTACCGCTCGCCGCGGCGAGACCTTTGTCACCGGCCTGCAGGCCCAGAATCGCCTGCGCCTGAAATGGAACGGGGCTACCTGCACATTTGCGGTGGAGTTGCCGCCCGGCAACCTTGAGGATATCGCCCGGGTAGGCCCGGTACGCTGCAGTGGTGTCAAACGATGATTGACACCAAACCCTGGCGCCTCGCCGCTGCGGCCTGCCTGACTCTTCTGGGCGCGGCACCGGCCTGGGCCGCGCTGATCTGCAACGCCACGGCGACGCCTGTGCAGACGGTGTACTTTGAGAACGACCCGAATCCCACAGACGGCGCGTGGACCGTGACGATCAACTGCACGCGCGGCCCCACAGATTCAGCCAGCTCAGACTACACCTTGCAGGCCGATAACGGTTTCAACCCCACAGGCAACACCAACCAGGCGGTCAACGGTAACGGCCAGACCAACCGGATCGCTTACGAGCTTTACAGGACGGCACCAGGCAACGGCGCATGGGGCGGAACCACGGCCACTGACTTCGCCGGAACGATCAACTTCGGCGGCGCCCTGACAGCCAGTGCCACCCATGTCTTCTACAGCCGCATTGCGGCCGGGCTCAACAAGAGCGCCAAACTCTTCACCGATACCGTGACCATGCGCCTGCGCTATGACAACGGCCCCGGCAACGTGGATGTCTTCCCCACATTCCCCGTGAGCATCAACAACCAGTCCGTCTGCCTGCTCAGCACGCCGCCGGGCAATATCCAGTTCAACTACGCCTCCTTTCAACTCGCCGCGGCCACGGCCAGTACGGCCTATGCCGTGCGCTGCACCATCGGCGAAACCTACACCATGGCGCTGGACGCGGCGGCAGGAAACCTGCTCGCGCTCAACTACGCCCTGGCTTTGAGCAATCCAGCAGGTCAGACCGGTACCGGCTTCCCGCAGAATTTCACGATCAACGGAACCATCCCAGGCGGCCAATCCGGCACCTGTGCAACGGGCATGTGCACCAGCACGCAGGCGCGGACCCTGACCATTACTTACTAACATCCATCTTGTTTTCCGTCAGCGTGATTTTTGTCACGATTTTTCGACACCAGTACCCACGGGAACGACGCAATACGGCACCATGCACAGTACTGCTACAAAACGTTACCATCAGCAGTTAGGAGTCGTCCCGCCAACGAAGGCCCGGGCGATTAACGGAGTCCATCGATGAGTGTCTCTTACGCATTGCGCATAGCCCTGGCAGCCCTGCTGTGCACCTGCGCGCTGCAAGCCAAAGCAGCCATTACCTGCACACTCGCAGCCACATCCGTAGACCTCAATTACACCAACGGGGCCGCCGCCGCCAATGCCAGCGGCACCATCACTGTGAACTGCACCAGGCTGTCGACGGACGCCAACAGCACCACTTATTGGGTCAGCATTGATTACGGCAGCCGCACGGGCCTTACCCGCCGGGTTTTCCGTCACGGCGGCGGCACCATCAATGCCGACCGGCTCGATGTCAATATCTACAAGAATGCGACCACGACCGACTGGATCAACACCGGCACCGGGCGGGTGAATGGAACGTTGAATTTCGGCGCTGCGCTAAGTGCCAGTACCACGCTGACCTACAACTTCCGCGTGGTGGCAGGACAAACCGGAAACACGGCAGGCATTTATGACGAAACCTTTATCACGACCCTTCAGCTAGCCACTGCCGGCCCCGTCGTTGCCACCACGACCTTTACACCCACCGTGAGCATCATCGCCCAATGCTTTGTGGGGCAGGTGGCGTCAGGCAATACCGCCCCGGGCGCCATTTCGCCCTCCACACTGACACTGGACTACATCTCTTTTGCGCCCACCCCCCAGACCAGTACCATGAACTTCACGGTCGACTGCACTCGCGGCACCAGTTATGCCCTGGCGCTATCACCGGCAGCGGGCACATTGCTGGGCCTCAACTACACACTGGCACTCAGCGGTGCAAGCGCAACGGGCGATGGCCGGGCTCAGCCCTATACGGTGACAGGCACCATTGCAGCCGGCCAGGCAGGCACCTGCTCTACAGCCACCTGTACTGCCACCCAGACCGGGGTTACGGTCACCGTCACCTACTAACGCGCATCCCTGGCGCACCCGTCAGCAAGCTCCTGCCGCCAGCCGGCAGCGAGCGCTTTGCTGTTTTTATGCCCAATAAGGCCAGCATTCCACAGCCTTGTCGCGGCTCATATAAGGCTGGCACCCCCATATTGAAGAAAACCCCAACAAAACATCAATTTCATCAATTAATTTAATAAATCAAATTTGTGTGAAATGTCACTAATTAACAGTTATGAGGTGACTTTTACCAATTGATTCAAATTATCAAATTCGATAGCATGACTGCAACAACTGATATTTTTAAGGAGTTGCACCATGAAGATCATCAAATTTGCTTTTGTCGCCGCCTTGGCCACGCAGTCCCTGCTGGGAATTCATGGTGCAGCCCTGGCGCAAACATCCGGCTCCTTTGGTGTCACCATCATGTTGCGCAGCTTCAGTGAGGCTGTCACGGCAGATCATCGCTGCACCCATCGCGGCCAGCCAGACGGCCAGGCCGGCACCCTGCGCATCAGCTGCCCATCCACTGTGGATATCCAGGCTATCGCCGCAGCATCGACCAGCAAAAGCGGCCAGATCCAGCGCATGAACGCCATGCCCGATTCCGCTGCAGGTAGCCGCCTTGCTGTGGTGGCAGGCAAGCCCATGAACTCCCGGGACCCGGTTGAATTGACCATTTCCTGGTAATCAGCGGCTCACACGCCGCCTGGCGACACCAGGTTTCCATCCTGCCGCACTTGCATCTCGCGAGCAGGACCTTCAAGCCCTTGTCGGCAACCGGCATGCAGTGACGGCTGCATAGCAAATCTCGCGCAAACGAGGCGCGACCTGCCCGCGCCTCCGCACCACACTCAAACGCGCCTCGACCGGCACACAACCGTAACGCCGGTGTGCTGTGTGCCTGGCGATTCCGCCGGCAATCCGTCGCAAGCCGCCGCCAGCGAGCGCGCAGTCGATCAGCTGCCTGCGCTGCTATGCACGCCACACAAGGGCACCACGCGATCCCAGTGGCGTGCCTACCTGCCTATCTATCACGGGCAACCAACCACCACCGACGTCCCTTGCGTGGACCTCTTCCGGTTAAAGCGCATACGACTTGCCCAGTCAATCCAACCACCATCGCCGTCTGATTGCATGAAGCCCGCCTTGACTTTGAGGCCTCGCTCGAATAGCGCGTGCTACAGCCTTCATTGACCAGCTCTGCCTCTCATACAACGAGTGTTCGACCAGTTCAAGCGACGCGGTAGTTCCAGAGAGGAACAGAGAAAAGCACCACTTGGCAGACAAACGCCATTTGTTTCTGACTCGTTACACCACTCTGGGAAATATGTCACAGAAGAAGGCTTATGGCATTCGTTACATCCAAGCCAAACCCCATCTTTCTTGTCGCCATTTCGCATAAATCCATTGTTTTCAATGACTTAAGCGTGACGTATTTACCATTTGTCGCCCGCGTTACGAATGTAAAGCCACCTTTTTTCGAAACGCCTAGTTACAGTCCATTCACGTTCAGAAAAAGCCTGAACACCCGATTCACCTTCTTATTACCGCAGAGAGGACCTTGATGAAAAAAATTGTTTTAGCAAGCGCCTTGGGCCTGGCCGGTTTGGCGGCAGCGCCAGCGCATGCAGAGTCCACATTTACCACGCCCGCAATTACGGGTTCCACAGCGACTGCACGGCTGGACTTTTCCATTGTCATTCCGCAGGTGCTGTTCCTGCGTGTCGGCACCAGCTCTGGCAATACGGCAACCGATGGCACGATCGACAGCGTGACCTTTACGGTTCCAGGCGCCAGTGTGGGTAACAGCACCGTGATCGCCGGTGTGGGCGGCGACCTCACCGCAGGTGCTGTGACGGTGCGCGTTTATGGCAACGGCGGCAACATCAGCCTCAACTCAAACACCACCGGCCCGTTGACGACCGGCACCGCCGGTGAAGTGATCCCCTGGAGCCAGATCAATGTGGTCGGTGCCGCACTGGGAGCCACGACCGCCGGCTTTACCAATGCCGCCATTACCCACCCAGCATTCAACCTGGGCGCAGGCGGCGGAGCTGGTACCGCCACCACATTGACGGCCACCAACCGACTTGTCCGCGTCGAAGGCAAGTGGACTTATACCTACCTCAACGCAACCTTACCCGCAGCCGGCACGTACGGCGGCACCATCGCCAAAAACGGACGAGTTACTTACACCGCCACGCAGCTCTGAACTTCAACCTTAATCCTTAGGAAACATCATGAAAAAACTCCTTCTTGTCAGCACCCTGGGCTTAACCGGCTTGCTGAGCGCTACCGCCCACGCCGAATCCACATTCACCAACCCTGCCATCGTCGGTTCGACCGCGAACGCTCGCGTGGACATGACCATCGTCATTCCACAAGTGCTGTTCCTGCGTGTCGGCACCAGCTCCGGCAATACGGCAACCGATGGCACGATTGACAGCGTTACCTTCACGGTCCCAGGCGCGAACGTCGGCGACAGCACCGTGATTGCTGGCGTGGGCGGTGACCTGACCGCAGGTGCAGTGACAGTGCGCGTGTATGGCAACGGCGGCAACATCAGCCTCAACTCCGCCACCACCGGCCCGTTGACGACCGGCACCGCCGGTGAAGTGATTCCCTGGAGCCAGATCAACGTGGCCGGCGCAGCACTGGGCGCCACCACCGCCGGCTTTACCAATGCCGCCATCACCCACCCAGCGTTCAACCTGGGCGCAGGCGGCGGTGCTGGTACCGCAACGACGCTGACCGCTACCAACAAGCTGGTCCGCGTCGAAGGCAAGTGGACCTATACCTACCTCAACGCGACCTTGCCAGCAGCGGGCACCTACGGCGGCACCATCGCAAAAAATGGCCGCGTTACCTACACCGCTACACAACTCTGATTACATAAATCCTTAAGTGGCCCCGCTTGTCGGGGCCATTTTTATTTTTGTTGATATTTCTGAGTTAGCGTAAAGTGGTACTTATGCGCACCCAACCCCTGTTCCTCGTGCCCACTCGCAGCAGTGTGTTGCAAGTGCTGCGCGTCGCCGCATTGGGGGCCGGCGCTCTGGCCTGCGCGGGCGCCCAGGCCTTTGTTGTCACCATCACAGCAGGCACCAAGTCATTGTTTTTGCAGGTAGGCGCCGGAACCATGACCGGCGGCAATTTCAGCTCCGGAGGTACGCCCGGCAACAATTCCACCATCAATCGCGTTTCAGTCACCATTCCAGCGGCCAACATCGGAGCCGGCACCAGCGCCATGACAACCGACAGCACCGTTACGGCCAGCCCTTATGACAGCTTTGCCTTTTGCACGGTGCCCGCGCAGGTTTACGTCGGCGGCTTTTACCGCACACCGGGCACCGGCGCCAACGCCACACTCACCGCCACCGCACCGGCCTCTCTGGTCAATGCCACGGGCGACACCATTCCGTTCAATACCATCTCCTGGGTTTCCGGCGGCGCACAAGACCCGACTCCCACCATCCCCAGCGGAACGTTTGTAGGCGGTGCATCACAAACGCTGCTCAGCGTTACACGCAACACCTGGTTTGAAAGCTGTCTGCAGTTCAACTACGCCAATACCCAACTGGTGGGTTCGGGCACCTTTACCGGCCGCGTCAGCTACACCCTGACCTCCCCATGATGATGAAAAGACCGGTCAGCCTGTCACACCTCATCGGATTTGCCGCCCTCCTGCTGCTTGCCAACGTGCTGACTGCACAACACGCAGCCGCCACCACGACCCGCGTGGATGACACCGGCACCGTCGCGACCCAGAGCGTCGTCCCCATGCGCTGGCGGCAGCTGGTTCCTGGCCGCGGGGCCGACAACTCGGTGGAAGCCAGCCTGCGGGTTGCGCTTCGCCTGAACCTCTCGCGCTGGTTGACCCAGCCGGTCAGGCTCTACATGGGGCTCGCCCCGGTCCCGGGCGAGCCCATCTTTGTTACCTGGAGAACCCAGGGGCGTTTGCTGCCTGGCTCACTGCGATCTGGCGGCCGCACCCTGATCTTCGACGGTGTCGTCAGTGCGGCTACCCTGGAAGAAACCGTTGAGCTGATTCTCAGAACAGATGGGCGCGCGCTGACGTCTTCCCAGGCCCTGCAGTTTTATTTCGAGGTAGATACGCAATGATCCGTCTCCGGTTACTTGCCCTGCGGCAGTATGCGGCTGGCCTTGTTGGCTTGGCCTTCGCCCTGATTGCGCCTGGCGCAATGGCAAGCGAATTTGCATTGGCAGTGTCGCCTCCCCGGTTTGAACTCGAAGTCAAACCCGGCGAGCGTCTGCGCCAGATCATGGAAATCACCAACGCATCGTCAGCTTCCTCAACGTTCAGTATCAGGACAGCGGACTGGCGGCTTGGCATGGACAACTCCGTCACTTTTAACGATGAACTGGGGCCCGGCAGCTGCCGACCATGGGTGGCCATCGAGCGGCGCGAACTCACCGTTGCGGGTGGGCGTCCTTACCGGTTTCGCTTTGAAGTCAATGTGCCCCCCGATGCAAAGCCTGGTGAATGCCGCTTTGCCATCATGCTGGAAGGCCAGGAGCAGGTTACCCGCATGGAGTCGGGCCCCCCCATCCCATTTTCCGCGCGTCTCGGCGTGGTGGTGTACGTCACCATCGGCGGCGCCACACCGGAGCTGAGCGTCGCCGGCTCGGGCGTCCAGACCGTGAACGGCAAGCCCACACCCGTCCTGCAGATCCGCAACAGCGGCACGGCCCACGGCCGTGTCACCGGCTTCCTGAACGGCACCGATGCATCCAATACCTCACTGGAATTTTCGCCAGCCAACACCCCCATACTTCCCGGCGAGACACGCACGATCCCACTGAGTGCCACTCGCCCGGGAGACCAGGACACCGCGGCGCAGATCCGCTATCCCGTCACGGTGCGCGGCAAGCTCGAATGGGGCAAAGGCCAAACACAAAGTATTGAGCAGCGCTTCGCCCCATGAAGCGACGAGCGCACACGCCGATCATCCCTTCTTCCTTGCCACTCAAGTGGTGGCGCATCGGCCTTGCAGGACTTGGGACCGGTTTTGCAACGGCTGCGGCCCTGGCCCAGGCAACGGCTCCGCCCGCTGAGGGCCAGCCTTATGTGGACCGCGTTATGGAGGGCCTGCCGGACCCTGACGGCGGACTTCAGCTGAAGGCCAGCGAATACAACGAAGCTGGCTGGCCGCGAAGCTGGCGTGTTGACTATTCCCTGTTCAAGCAGAACGGTGGCGGTGGCGACACCACCTCCCGCGCGTTGGGCATAGGCGGCTTCGTGGACACACCGAACCACGGCGCGCTCTCGATCAATGCCAACCTGGTCCAACAGCAGTCGAATGCGCCGGGCAACCAGGCCCAAAACAGCGGCAGCACCTGGCGCATTGACCAGCGCGCCCTGCCGCTGGACGGCGGCTGGTTTGCCAACCACAACGCGGGCGACATCAATACCGTCAGCACCCGGCTCGCCCGTGGTACCGGGCGGGTATCGGTGCCGGCCACGCCCATCCGGGGTGTTGGTGGACAGTGGTACCTCAACGACGCCGTAGACCTGAACGCAGCCGCGGGACGTACCGGCCTCTTTAGCGGGCTGGATGCCGTCGGCTTCCAGACTTCCGGCGGCAGCATCGGGTCTGCCGGTGCGCAATTTCGCCTTCCCACCGGTGACGCATTGGGGGCAGGAAGCCGCACTGACGCCGCATTCCAGTTGATCGACGGTAAAAATATTTCGGACAACGGAGGCTTCGGCAACTCATTGAACACCCGCGCTTACTTTGCTGCGGCGTCCTGGGAAGGCGCAGCGCCGTGGGGCACGGGACTGGCTACCGGCTATGGGTCGCCCAGCGAGCGGGTCGGCGGCCTGCGCATGCAGGCCAACCTGGTGCGCAGCAACAGCACGCAGGGCGGCGAAGCCACTGGCCTCTGGCTGGATGCCGCGTGGCGCACCGAACGCTGGCGTACCACAGCCGGTGTTTTCCGCTTTGAACCCAATTTGCGCTGGGGCACCACGGTCCTCGCCAGCGACCTGCAAGGCGTCTACTGGCAGGCCGACACCTCCACCCGGCAGTGGCAAGCCGGGTATGCGGTCGAGCTGAGTGACAGCGTGAGCCGTGCCGGCGCAGGCAGCGGTGCGTCGGGACGCAGTGCCTTCATCAACGTCAACGGCCGCTACCTGCTCGATTCGCGCAACTCGGTGGGCGCGGCCCTGAGCTTTCGTACCATCACCAGCCCCGGCCAGTCGGCGCAGCTGTCCTGGAGCCGCGCCAGCGACTGGGGCCAGACACAATGGCGCGCCGACCTGGCCAATGCATCCGGCGTCCGGACAACCCGGCTCGGGGTAGACCAAAGCTGGCCGGTTGTCTTGCCGGCCACTTTCGGCACCTCGCTGGCATGGGAGCGGATGAGCGGCAATGTCAGCCCCACCACAGGCCTGATCTGGGGCATTCTTGGCACCCTGTCGCCGTGGTCGCAATGGTCGCTGGATGGGTCGGTGCGGGGTGCACGCCGCAGCGACGGCGGCGAGTCGGTCAATGCCAATGTCGGCGTGAGCTGGCAACCTTATGGCGGCTGGTCGCTCACCCTTCGTTACACCGAGTCACGCGGGCAGGAACCGCTTCCGGCACTGGTGGTCTCGGCCCTGACGGCAGCAACGCAGCAGGCCATTGCAACCACCCAGACCAACCGCAGCATCCAGCTGCTGCTGCGCTACGAAGACCGGGCCGGCACCTCCACAGCACCGCTAGGCGGCCTGCCCGGAACCGGCTCCGGCGGGCTGACAGGCACGGTGTTTTTCGACGCAGACAGCAATGGCCGCAGGGAAGCGTCCGAAGGTGGCGTGCCTGGTGTCACCGTCATCCTCGACCGGCGCTACGTGACACGAACCGACAGCCAGGGCCGCTACGAGTTTCCCTACGTGGCGGCCGGAGATCATTTGATTGAAATTTCTCCGGACAACGTTCCCTTGCCCTGGAGCCCGGTTCTTCGCGATCCTGCGAAGACGGTCATTTTGGTACGCCAAACCAATTCGCTCGACTTCGCCGTGCAGCGCGAACGCTGAAAACACCGCCTCCGCTCCACGGAGAGCCCGTGTGAGTTGATGGCTGCGTCAAAACTCAGAACGTCTGAGCTCGGGGCCGCGGCAGCCCTCGGAAAACTCAAAAATTGACAAATCGATGGGTTCGCTCGGCAATAATTTGATGAAACAATCAAAAACAAGCTGAAATTTGCTGAAAAACCGAATAAACCGGTAAATAAGTCACACATTTGCTGGCATTAATGTCTTGCATCACTTTTATCAATTTAGTTACTATTGAGGCGTACTTAATCACTTCACAGGTTCAGCTCCGTGTCCTCCTGCAGCACCTACCCAATGTCTTTCAGCCGCCTCATGGCGCTGTCGGCGCTGCTGGTGGCCATGTTCTGCATACCGCAGAGTTCACGAGCTGGCGAGATGCTGAGTGTTGACAAACCCCAGGCCAGCACAAAGCTGGATTTCGCCATCGTCATTCCGGCTGTGCTTCGTATCCTGGAAAACAGCCACCCGGCAGCCCTGCTTTCTGCCGACACCACGGGATCCCTCATTTCCGCCACACAGCGCATGGTGCTGGTATCGACCCTGGGCAAGGGCTTCTGCATGGATTTGCAGCTCAACCAGCAGCAAGTAGCGGGCTGGCAGCTGAACGTCAGCGGCAGCGCGGGCACACGCGTCGAGGCAGCCGACGGCGGCTACCGGGTTTGTGCACTGCGTCCCGGCCGTTTTGAATTGGCACTGCAACACGCCTTCAGCCTGAAGGAACGCAAACCCGGCGCAGACGCCTTGGCCTCCAACTTCAGCTGGCCCGTCAGTGTGAGCCTGGTCACCCCCTGACCAGATTGCGTAAAACCCCCGGCCGCCAGGAAGGCTAACGGCCCAGCCATTGCACCAGCTGGCGCGTCACCTCGGGGCGGCCCAGCAATTCCATGTGATTCATGCCTTGTGCCACCCACTGGTTTTCCGGCGCAAACGCCAGCGTGCGGGCCGCCTCTTCATGCAGGCCCAGGGCGCTTTCCAGCGACACCAGCCCATCGCCCACCATCTTGCGCGCCAGTGCCTCCCTGACCGGAACCAGGGGGCCGCGGCCGGCTGAAAGCGTGGTGGCGGCGACCGCATAACAATCCACGCCCGCGGGCAGGGGCACGACCTCCCGCACGTCTGGGCCACGTTCAAAACGCCCCGCCTGCCGCCAGTCGGCTTCCAGCACGTTGCCGTGGCGCAAGTCAGTGATGCCGGCACTGCGCACCTGGCCGATCCTGGCAAAGGGCCGTGTCACCAGGTTGCTGCCCAGCACGCCGTCGACCCAGCTGCCCAACCGCTCCAGCGGCGCGCCGTGATGGGGTGTTCCCAAAAATACCATGGCCTTGAGCTGCTGCAGCCAGCTGTGGCCCGTCTGGGCTGCGTGGTGGCAGGCGCTGCGCGCAACCAGGCCGCCCATGCTGTGCACCAGCAGCGTCACGTCCTGCGCCGGTTGCGGCCAGGCTTTGACCAGTTGCTGCAACAGGCCGGCCAATTGCTCGCCGTTGGCCGAGGTATGCAGCCCCGTGTTGTAGTGCAGGTACACCGGCGTGTAACCCAGCTCGCGCGCAAGCTGGCCGCCATGGCCCTGCGGCAGCGCGCTGTTGCCGCACCACTGCAGGTCATTCATGCACAGCCCGTGAACCATCACCAGGATTTTTCCCGTCGCTTGCGGCAGCCGCGCGGCCAGCGCCTGTGGGTCCAGCACCAGCGGCTGGCCTTCATGGCGCAAGCTCATGCGGATCGCCAACGGATTGGCGGTGTCCAGCAGCAGGTCACCCAGCACGCCGTTCAGGGCCGAAAGCATGGCCTCGCGCTGCGGTGAAGAAGCCTGCGCGCCGGCCAGCGGCGCTGCGCGCGACAACACCGCATTGGCCGCCCCGCCTGCCAGCCGCGTGACGCCCCTGATGCTGCCGTAGACCCAGCCCGTGATGCCGGAAGGCCTGACGCCGCTGCTTCCCGGCGCGCTGTCGACGAACCTTGAACCCAGCAGGCCAAACGGTGCGGCCACGGCTTTGTACACATTGCCCTGCACGGTTTCTGCCAGTCCCGTGACGCCCAACGTTGCCTGCGTGGCAAGCTGGGCCAGCCCCTGGATGTCGGAAACATGCAGCCAGGTGGGCAACAGCTTCGATGAAGAAGTGGAAGTGCCTGCTACGGTGTCTGTCGGGCCTGGTGTGCGCATGCCACGATTGTGGGGGCAAGAGCGTGCGCGCGCCAGCGATACCGCATGGCGGGCGTTTTGTAAGTAAAAATGCCGGCTGGCCTTTATGGGCGGGCGCAAGCAGCTACCAATTTAATAGCACGTCCGTGAGAACCCTTATCACCGGCAGAATCCTGCCAGCCCTTCAGCGCCTTACTTGCAAAGGTGCAGCAACTCCGTCGGTGCAGCCGTTTCAACACCCACGGGGTTGGGTGTAACCACCGGCACAGGCTCGGGCGCGCCCGGGTTCAGCACGTTGTGGATGCGCGCCGCAAGCGCAAAGCGTGGATACGCGGCGTCGCCCACCGTATTGCTGCCGTTGGCCAGCAACACCACGTCATAGCCGCTACCGTAGCCCGCATCGACCGATGCAAAACTGACCGTCTGCCCGCCGGCACCATAACTGCCTGGCCCGCCCAGCGCGGTCAGGCCCATGCCGATGGGCGCAGATTCTCCGTCGGCCAGGCGCGCCGGTGTGCGCATCAGCACAAGGCTGTCGGCCGACACGATGGCGCCGCTTCTCAGTGCGCCGTTCCATCGCACCATGTCGGACGCGGTGGACACCACGCCGCCTGTCGCGTCGAAGCCCGAGTTGAGGTCGGGGCACACCAGCCATCGGTCACCCGGCTTCACGCGGTAGTAGCCGCGCGCAGCCTCAGGCCGCGGCTGCGGCCCCAGCAGATAGGAAGCCGACATGCCTGCAAGCTGGAACAGCAGCTGCGTGAAGGCCGTCTCCAGCGGTTGCCCGCTGGCGCGCTCGATCACGCGGCCCAGCAGGATATAGCCGGCATTCGAATAGTCGTAGGCCGTGCCCGGCGGTGCATAGAGACCGCGCGCATTGAGGTTGGCAAAAAACGTCTCCCTGGGAATGGGCGGCTCCTGCAGCACGGCCGGCACGCTGCCCACCAGCAGGTCATCGGGGTCTTTTTTGGCACCAGGAATGCCGGCCACCATCTGCATGACCTGGGCGATGGTGGGGTCCGGCCGGTAACGCAGCTCGGGGATCCAGTGCGACAGCGGGTCGGCCAGCGAGATTTTTTTCTGTTCCTGCAGCTTCAGCAATGCCGCCGCAGTGAGCTGCTTGGTGACCGAGCCGATCTTCACCGGCGTGGAGGACGTCATGGGCACGCCGGCACGCAGGTCGGCCGCGCCATAGCCGCGTGCATAGAGCACCGTGCCGGCCTTGCCCACCGCCAGTTGAAGGCCTGGCAACACACCCGGAACATATTCGGCGACCAGCGCGTCGATTTGCCCAGCCACCGCGGGCGGTATCGCCGGCCGCTCAACCTGGGCCTGCGACGCGCAGGCACCCAGTGCCAGACAGCAGGCCGCCACTCTGTGGGCCAGCGGACGCTTTGAAAATCCCTCGACAGGATGGCAGGTGTGCATCTGTGTATCCCTCCATGGTTGGACCTGGGCCCGTTATGGCGTTATCAGGCCCTAGCTTACTTCTGTTGGAGGACTACTTCCGCTGGAAGCGGTTTTGCAGAAAAACCGGTACGTCCATTGCCCGTGAAACATGACGGCCTGCTTTCGCTACGGCTGGACGCTGAACGATGGGAGGCGGGTCAATTCCAGCTGTGCGGACATCTTCGGATTTCGGCAAGACAGGGATCGCATCAGCAGCATGCGCATCGTTGACGACACCCATCCCCTGCTGCGCCAGGAGGTGGGTGACAAATACGCGCCTGATTCCGCCTGGGGCCTGTTAACGAGCCCTAGTGCAGGGTCGTTTGTTCCTGGCAATAGTCAAACAGGCCCTCTAGCTCACTGGATTTGTCGAACACCGCATCGGCCCCGAGTTCGGCGGCGCGCCTGCGGATTTCATCCGTCGCATAGTTGCTCAGGACAACCACCTTCTGGTAGGGCTCACGGTTGCGGCAGCCTGCGAGAACGCCCAGCCCGCTGCCTTCTTTCAGGAAAAGATCCACGATGGCCAGATGCCACTCGCCGTCGTGAAGTTTCAGCCAGCGGGTGGCCTCGGTCTGGGTGGCGCCGTGGCCCGTTACCTGGACAGCGGCAATCTCCTTGAGCGCCTCTATCAGGTTCTCAAGAACGATTTCGTTGTCTTCTACCAGGTAAGTAATTAGTGCCATACAACCCACTTTAGGCTTTGGCCTACGGGAAACTGCCATCCGTTGACGCGCATCCGGGTAGGACAGAGGGACGCACGGCCCACAGGACGGTCAGAGCCTGACAGGGCAGACTAGAAGTGCTCGTGCGGCGCCAGGTAGCGCCATTGGCCGACCGGCAGGTGGCCCAGATTGACATTGCCGATGCGCACGCGCTTCAGGCCGGTAACAAAGAGGCCCACCTGCTCGCACATGCGGCGAATCTGGCGCTTTTTGCCTTCCTTGAGCACAAAACGCAGCTGCTCGGGGTTTTGCCATGACACCTTTGCGGGCTTGAGTGCCTGGCCATCCAGGCTCAGGCCGTGATTCAGCAGCGCCAGCTTTTCACGCGGGAACAAAGCCTGCACGTTGGCCGTTTCGTCCCCTTTTTCGGTTCTGTAGCTGACGCGCACCAGATACTCTTTTTCGATCTCCGAGTCTTCGCCGATGAGCTGGCGCGCCACGCGGCCGTCCTGCGTCAGCACCAGCAACCCGATGGAGTCAATGTCCAGCCGCCCGGCCGGCGCCAGGCCGCGCAACTGCTCATGGCCCCAGCGCATGCGGCTGTTGCATTCGCGCCAGCGGTTTTGCGGCTGCACCAGCACCACGGCCGGCTCATGCCCGTCTTCGGCCTGGCCGCTGACATAACCGACCGGCTTGTTGATCAGGATGGTGACCTGCTGGCGCTGCTGCTGCTCGGCCTGGCGGTCAATCTCGATGCGTGCATCCACGGCCACCGGTTGCCCCATGACGGCCGGTGCACCGTTCACACGCACCCAGCCGCGGGCGATCCAGTCATCGGCCTCCCGGCGCGAGCACAAGCCCAGCTCGGCCATGCGCTTGTTCAGCCGCATGGTGGGGGCCGGTGCGCCTGGTGCGGGTGCCGGGGCGGCGGTTTTCGGAATTCGCACGGCCGCACCCACGGGTTTCGGAGCCGGGCCGGGTTTGAGAGGTTCTGTCATTTGCTATATATTTTATAGCTGCTTGCGCGCGTCAATCGTGGTCTGCAGCCATATTTGTCATTCAATACGGGCGGAAAGCGCCGTCAGGCCACCCAAAGGCGATAACCCACAGCCGTTTCCGTGAGCAAGTGTTTGGGCTGCGCCGGATCGGCCTCAAGCTTCTGGCGCAGGTGGCCCATGTAGATGCGCAGGTAGTGATTTTGCCCGGCATGGGCGGGGCCCCACACCTCGCGCAATAGCTGGCGGTGGGTCAGCACCCGCCCGGCGTTGGTCATCAACACGGTGAGCAGGCGGTATTCAATAGGCGTGAGGTGCACCTCCACACCGCCGCGGCGCACCAGCCGCGCCTGGCGGTCCACCACCACATCGCCAAAGGTAAAAAGCGGCTCGTCAGGCGTTCCGTCAGCACTGGCAGCGCGCGGGCGGCGCAGGTTGGCACGCACACGGGCCAGCAGCTCGCCCACGCCGAAGGGCTTGGTCAGGTAGTCGTCGGCGCCGGCGTCCAGCGCGGCAATTTTGTCGGCCTCGTCGGCGCGCGCCGACAGCACCACAATCGGCACGGCCGACCAGCCGCGCACGTCGCGAATCACCTCCAGCCCGTCGCCGTCGGGCAAGCCCAGGTCCAACACCAGCAGGTCGGGCTTGCGGGTGCCGGCCTCGGTCAGCCCGCGCTTGCCGGTGTCCGCCTCGAAGACCTGCCAGCCTTCGGCTTCCAGCGCCGCGCGCACAAAGCGGCGTATCTGCGGCTCGTCTTCAATCACAACGGCAACGGGTGCGGGGTGGGACATGGGTAAAGAAGAAGAAAGGTCAGGCGGTTTCGGGCAGGCCATGCGGCGGCGGGCGGCGCGGCAGGGTGATGGTGAATTCTGCACCACCGCCCGGCGCATTGGCGGCCGTGATTTGCCCGCGGTGCGCCTGCACCACTGCCTGACAGATGGCCAGGCCCAGCCCCACGCCCGGCGTGGCCGACTCGGCCTCGCCGCGCGTGAACTTCTCGAACAGCTCATGCTCCCGGCCCTTGAGGCGGGCGGGCAGGCCGAGCCCATGGTCACGCACCGCCAGCCGCAGCGACTGCTCCGTCGTCTCCGCGCTAACCTCTATGGGCGGCTGCCCGTACTTGGCAGCGTTTTCCAGCAGGTTGACCAGCACACGTTCCATCAGCACCGCGTCAAATTCGACCAGTGGCAGATCGGCGGGTAGCGCCGCCGTGATAGCCTTGCCGGCCAGCGCATGCTGCGCCTGGCGGATCGCCGAACCAACGATTTCCTCGACCGACTGCCACTCACTCCGCAAGTTAACGGCCCCGCTTTGCAGCCGTGCCATATCCAGCAGGTTGTTGACCAGCGCGCTCAGGTGGCGCGCTTCGCCGGCGATGGCGCGCGCCGCCTGCGACTGTTCGTCGCTAAGTGGCGGCGCCGTGCGCTGCAAGGAGTCGGCCAGGCCGATCAGTGCGGTCAACGGCGTGCGCACATCGTGCGAAATCGCCGCCAGCAGCATGTTGCGCAGTTTTTCGGACTCCATCTGCACCACCGCCTGCTGGGCCACCTCGACATAGTGCACGCGCTCCTGCGCGATGGCGATCTGCCGCGCCAGGGTTTCGAGCTGCTGCATCTGCTCGGGAATCAGCAGCCAGCGCGCCTGCGCAGGCTTGAGCGCCAGCACGCCACGCACGCGCATCGGCGCCTTGAGCGGGATGTAATGCCATGCCTGGGCTGACAAGGTGGCGGTGGCCAGCCCCGCCGGCTGTTCGTTGCGGAACACCCAGTCGGCCACGCTGGCATCGAAATCCGCGGGCGGTTTGGCGGGCGAAAGCAACTGGTCGTGGCTGTCGGTCACCATCACCAGAGCCTGCCCGCCGAAGTTGCGCTGCGCGGCCGCTTCGCCGAGTTCAATGACCTGCTCACTCAGCAGCGCCGCCGACAGGTCGCGCGTGAGCTCGAACAGCGACTGCGCGCGGCGCTCACGGCTGGCCGCGATGCGCGCCTGAAAACGCAGGCCCGCCGTGAGCTGCCCGGTCAGCAACCCCACCACCAGCATGACACCGAAGGTCAACAGGTACTGCACGTCGCTGACGGCAAACGACAGGCGCGGCGCAACGAAGAAAAAGTCAAACGCCGCCACATTGAGAAAGGCCGCCAGCGCCGCCGGTCCACGCCCGAACTTCAACGCCACCAGCACCGTACCGAGCAAAAACAGCATCACGATGTTGGCGAGGTCAAAAAAGCTGAGCAAGGGCAAAGCCAGCACGGTGACGGCTGCGCTGCTGGCCGCAGCCCATGCGTATCGCGGCACGCTCTCCTGCCAGGCCGCAGCCTCGTCATCGTCGGCAGAACGCTGCACGGCGCGCGCCAGTCGCCGCGCGCTGTCGGCGTGGCCCACTTCCACGATGTCCAGGGTAGGCGCCAGCGTCGCCAGCCGGCGCGTCATGGTGGAGCCGGCCCACAGCGCGCGCCAGCCCGGCAGTTGCGGGCGCCCCACTACCAGCGTGGCGCAGTTGAGCTGCTGTGCCTGCGCCACCAGTTCGGCCGCGGCATCGCTGCCGGTCAACACCGCCGTGGCAGCCCCCAGCTCTTCGGCCAGCTGGATGACGGCGAGGATGCGGTCGCGCCTGGCGACCTCGAGAAGCTGCAGGCGCGGCGTTTCCACATAAGCCGCATGCCAGCGCACATTGAGCTGGCCGGCCAGGCGCGCCGCCGTGCGCACGGTCTGCTCGGCCCCTTCGCGCGGGCCTATGCAGGCGAGGATGGCGCCTTCGGTGTTCCAGACCGGGGAGATGGACTTCTCGACGCGGTAACTGCGCACGTCGTCTTCCACATGCTCGGCCGTGCGCCTGAGCGCGATCTCACGCAGCGCGATCAGATTGCCCTTGCGGAAGAAATTCTGCGCCGCGCGCTCAGCCTGCTGCGGCAGGTAGACCTTGCCGGCCTTCAGCCGTGCCATCAGCTCGTCGGGCGTGACGTCAACCAAAATGATTTCATCGGCGCCGTCCAGCACCGTGTCCGGTACGGTTTCATGCACGCGTATACCGGTGATGGCTCCCACCGTGCCGTTGAGGCTTTCCAGGTGCTGCACGTTGACCGCCGACCAGACGTCGATGCCGGCTTCCAGCAACTCCTGCACGTCCTGCCAGCGCTTGGCGTGGCGCGACCCCTCGACATTGCTGTGGGCGAGCTCGTCGACCAGCAACAGCGACGGCCTGCGCGCCAGCGCCGCGTCCAGGTCGAACTCTTTCAACCTGTGCCCGCGGTAGGCCACCTCCTGCAGGGGCAACTGCTCAAGCCCGGCCAGCAATTCCATGGTTTCGCTGCGGCCATGCGTTTCGACCACGCCGACCAGCACATCGCGCCCGGTCTTGCGCTCGCGCTGCGCGGCGCTGAGCATGGCGTAGGTTTTGCCCACACCGGCGCTGGCGCCGAAGTAGATGCGCAAACGGCCGCGGCGCGCTCTTTCTTCCTCGCCGCGCAGGCGGTCGAGAAGCTCGTCGGGGTCAGGGCGGGAGTCGGGAAAACTGGCCATGCCGTTGCGCTATTACTGGGTGATTCAAAAGTTTCAAAGATCGCCTCGCAAAGGGTAACACCGGGTGTGTTCTTCCTGTTCGCCTGACTCGCCATCTTTTGGCATGCCGGACTCCTGCCTTTCACCGCGGCCTGCGATCCACCAGGCCACCGCCAACGGCACGCCAAAGGCGGCCAGCGCACACAAGACCCGCAGAAGATCAGAGTCCATGGAAATTTCTCTTAACGAAGCGCTTCCAGCGCGAGGTTGAGTTGCAGCACATTCACCTGGGCCTCACCCAGAAATCCCAGCAAGGGTTGCCCGGTGTGCTGTTCGACCAGGGACTGCACC
The DNA here is from genome assembly GCF_056403595.1 of Polaromonas sp. P2_G11. Lineage (NCBI taxonomy): Bacteria > Pseudomonadati > Pseudomonadota > Betaproteobacteria > Burkholderiales > Comamonadaceae > Polaromonas > Polaromonas sp. P2_G11. Next base: position 1,032,821 of record NZ_JBFUFE010000001.1, read on the forward strand.
TTCTCAGGCGCCAGGCCGCGTGCTTTAGCAACGCGGGCCTCCTGGTAGCGCGCCGCAGCCGGGCTGATGTGCGGGTCCAGCCCACTGGCAGACGCCGTGACCAAGTCCACCGGCACCTGGGCCGTGTTGCCCGGATCGGCCGCTTTCAGCGCTTCGACACGGCCCTTGACCGCGTCGACCAGCGCAGGATTCAGCGGGCCCTGGTTGGAGCCGCTGGAAGCCGATGCGTTGTAAGGCATGGGCCCCGTGGCCGATGGGCGGCCCCAGAAGTTTTTGGGGTCGCTGAAGTTTTGCCCGATCAGCGAAGAGCCGACAACCTTGCCGTCACGCTGGATCAGGCTGCCGCCGGCCTGCGCCGGAAACAACGATTGCGCGGCGCCGGTCACCACCAGGGGATAAGCCACGCCGGTGACCAGGGTCAGCACAGCGAACATCACAATTGCGGGGCGAAGAATATTTGTCATGAGGATTCCTTGATATGCAGGTGTTCAGGCGAGGTTCAGTGCTACCAGCAGCAGGTCAATCGCCTTGATGCCGATAAAGGGCACGATGAGGCCGCCCAGGCCGTAAATAAGCAGGTTGCGGCGCAGCAGCGTGGCGGCGCCCACAGCGCGGTATTTCACACCCTTGAGCGCGAGCGGGATCAGGAACATGATGATCAGCGCGTTGAAAATCACCGCCGACAAAATCGCCGACGACGGGCTGCCCAGTCGCATCACATTGAGCGCGGCCAGTTGCGGGTAAGTGGTCACAAAGATCGCCGGAATGATGGCGAAGTACTTGGCCACGTCGTTGGCTATTGAAAACGTGGTGAGCGAGCCGCGCGTCATCAGCAGGGCCTTGCCGGTTTCCACGATCTCCAGCAGCTTGGTGGGGTTGGAGTCGAGATCCACCATGTTGCCGGCCTCCTTGGCGGCCTGGGTACCGCTGTTCATGGCGACCGCCACGTCGGCCTGGGCCAGGGCTGGTGCGTCATTGGTGCCGTCGCCCGTCATTGCCACCAGTCGGCCTTCGGCCTGGTATTGGCGTATCAGCTTCAGCTTGTCTTCGGGCGTGGCCTCGGCCAGGAAGTCGTCAACACCCGCCTCGGCGGCGATGGCGGCAGCCGTGAGCTTGTTGTCGCCGGTGATCATCACCGTCTTGATGCCCATGCGGCGCAATTCGCCGAAGCGTTCCTTGATGCCGGCCTTGACAATGTCTTTCAGCTCCACGATGCCCAACACCGTACTGCCGTCGGCCACGGCCAGCGGCGTGCTGCCGCGGCGCGACACGTCATCTGAAGCACGCAAAACTTCAGCCGGAACGGTTCCGCCCAGTGCTTCCACATGCTTGCGAATCGCATCGACCGCACCTTTGCGCAGTTGCCGCTTGCTTCCATCGGGGTTCAAGGCGTCCATTCCGCTCATGCGGGTTTGCGCGGTAAAGGGAACCTCAGTCACGGCCTGCATGGGCGACTGGCTCACGGCCAGCTTCAAGGCCAGCGCCACGATGCTGCGGCCCTCCGGCGTTTCATCGGCATAGGAGGCCTGCATGGCGCAGGTGGCGAGCGCTTTTTCAGACACGCCGGGTGCGGGCAAAAAGCTCGAAGCCTGGCGGTTGCCGTGGGTGATGGTGCCGGTCTTGTCCAGCAGCAGCACATCCACGTCGCCGGCAGCCTCAACCGCGCGGCCCGACGTGGCGATGACATTGGCCTGCATCATGCGGCTCATGCCGGCCACACCCACGGCCGACAGCAGGCCGCCAATCGTGGTCGGGATCAGGCAGACCAGCAAGGCCACCAGTGCAGTGATGCTCACCACCGTGCCCGCCCCCACCGCGCCCACGCTGAACACTGAGAAGGGCAGCAAGGTGACCGTGACCACCAGGAAGACGATGGTCAGCGCCACCAACAGGATGGTCAGTGCGATTTCATTGGGCGTCTTCTGCCGTTTGGCGCCTTCGACCATGCTGATCATGCGGTCCAGGAAGGATTCGCCAGGGTTGACCGTGATGCGTACCACCAGCCAGTCGGACAGCACGCGTGTGCCGCCGGTCACTGCGGAGAAGTCGCCGCCCGACTCGCGCACCACCGGGGCCGATTCGCCGGTGATGGCACTTTCGTCGACCGAGGCCACGCCTTCAATCACTTCTCCGTCCAACGGAACCATGTCGCCGGCATCGACCAGCACCACGTCTCCTTTTCTAAGATTTTCAGCTTCTTGCGGCAGGAATGTGGAACCATGCCGGGGCTCCTTGAGCTTCTTGGCCCAGGTGCTTTTTTTCAGGCTCCGCAGCGATGCGGCTTGTGCCTTGCTACGGCCTTCGGCCAAGGCTTCGGCGAAGTTGGCGAACAACACGGTGAACCACAGCCAGACGGCCACGGCAAAGATAAATCCGGCCGGTGCTTCGCCCTGCCCCTGCAGGGCCTGCAGGCCCAGCAAGGTCGTGAGAATGCTGCCGATATAGACGACAAACATGACCGGGTTGCGCCACTGCACGCGCGGGCTCAGCTTGGTAAACGAAGCCACGATAGCCGGCTTGAGCAGCGCGGGATCCAGCAACATTAAAGATTTTTTGGTACTCATATAGGTTTCTCTTTGAGCCTTGCGGTTATTTGCCTGGCCACAGCATCAGGTGCTCGACCATGGGGCCCAGCGCCAGGCCGGGCACGTAGTTAAGCAACCCCACCAGCAGCACAGTGCCTATCAACAGCGTCACGAACAGCGGGCCGTGCGTGGGCATGGTGCCGGCCGTAACCGGCAGGCGTTTCTTGGCGGCCAGCGCACCGGCAATGGCCAGCACCGGAACGATGAAGCCGAAGCGCCCCAGCCACATGACGATGCCCAGCAGCGTGTTGTAGAACGGCGTGTTGGCAGACAGGCCCGCGAAGGCGCTGCCGTTGTTGTTGCCGGCCGAGCTCAGCGCATAGAGGATTTCGGAGAAACCGTGCGCGCCGGGGTTGGCAATGCCAGCCTTGCCTGCGCCCGCCAATACGGCGATGGCAGTGCCGGCCAGCACCAGGATGGGCGTGACCAGGATGGCGATCGAAGTCAGCTTCATCTCATGCGCCTCGATCTTCTTGCCCAGGTATTCCGGCGTGCGGCCGATCATGAGGCCGGCGATGAACACCGCCAGGATGGCGAAGATCAGCATGCCGTAGAGGCCCGTGCCAACGCCGCCGAACACCACCTCGCCCAGCTGCATCATCACCATGGGCACCATGCCGCCCAGCGGCGTGAAGGAGTCGTGCATGGCATTGACCGCGCCGCAGGAGGCCGCCGTCGTGATGACCGCGAACAGGCTGGAGGCATTGATGCCGAAGCGGGTTTCCTTGCCTTCCATGTTGCCGCCGGCCTGCAGCGCGCTGGCCGTCTGGTCCACGCCCAGAGGCGGCAGCAAGGGGTTGCCGGCCTGCTCAGCCGGGGTGATGGCCCCCACCGCGATGACAAACATCACCGTCATGGCGGCCAGCACGGCCCAGCCCTGGCGCTGGTCGCCCACCGCGCGGCCGAAGGCGAAGCACAGCGCCGCCGGAATCAGGAAGATGGACAACATCTGAAAGAAATTGCTCAGCGCGGTCGGGTTTTCATAAGGGTGCGCTGAATTGGCGTTGAAGAAGCCGCCGCCGTTGGTGCCCAGCATCTTGATGGCTTCCTGAGACGCGACCGGGCCCATGGCCAGGGTCTGCTTGTCGGATTTGGCATCCTCCATCACGGGATTGCCCTTGTCGTCTTTCAGCGCCTGGCCATCAGGGCCGTTTTTCGGCTGCTGATAGCTAGTCACTTCCAGCGTGCTCACGTCTTTGTAGGCATCAAAGTTCTGGATGACGCCCTGCCCCACAAGGAAGACGGCAAACACCAGCGACAGCGGCAGCAGCAGCCAGGCCGTGATGCGCGTCACGTCCACCCAGAAGTTGCCGATGGCGCCGGTCGCCCGCGCAGCAAAACCGCGGAACAGCGCAAACACCACGGCAATGCCGGTGGCGGCCGAGAAGAAGTTCTGCACAGCGAGCACCAGCATCTGCGTGAGGTAGCTCATGGTGGACTCGCCGGCATAGCCCTGCCAGTTGGTGTTGGAGACAAAGCTGACGGCGGTGTTGAAGGCCGAATCGGGCGTTACCGCGGCCATGCCGGCCGGGTTGAGCGGCAGCCAGACCTGCAAGCGCTGCAGTGCATAAACGGCCAACACACCGAGCGCATTGAAAGCCAGCAAGGCCAGCGCGTACTGCGACCACTTCATGTTGGTATAGGCCGATGTACCGGCCAGGCGATACAGCGGCGCTTCCGCCTTATGCATCCAGTTGGGGAGGCTGCCGGAATACAGGCGGGCCAGCCAGATGCCCAGCGGCCACGCAGTGGCCAGCAATACACCCAGAAAAAGGGCCAGCAGACCCCAAGACGAGTTGCTCATCAAAACTCCTCGGCGCAGATCAGCGCATAGACGAGGTAGGTGAGCAGCAGGACAGCACAGACGCCGCCAAAGCCGTACAAAACGTCCAGGCTGATCATGAACGGCCTCCTTCGGACTTTTCAAGCTTCTGGAAGCCCCAGACCAGCAAGACCATCACACCCCAGAGGGCGGCGGCACCAAGAATAAACGCGAGATCCATGATCTTTCTCCAACAAACAACGATGGGGAAAGTTTCGGATCCGGTGTGTAAAAACGGGGATGAAAGACCGGCAGCCGGTATAAAGAAAGCGTAAAAATCAGGGGTTAAACCCTGTTCAGGCCGATACGTGAGGCCGCATCACCACGCGCAGGTGCAGCGCGCGCAGGGCGTCAATGTCGTCCAGCAGGGACGAGGCCTCGGGCAGCGGGGAAACCGGGTCATCGGCGAGCTCCAGCAGCAAGAGCAGACGTGCGGCTTTGGCATGGAGCGCCTCCATAGCCTGCGAAACCTCGCTGTGGTTTTCCATCGCACCGGCGTGGCTACCGCATCGCGCTGCGAGTGACCATGTAAATGCCTATCAGCAGCAGACCGGTGAAAAAAAGGCGCCTGAAACCCTTCTCGCCCACCCGCCCGCGCAGCTTCTGACCGGCGGCCATCCCCAACAAGGCAGCAGGCAATGGCAGCAGCAAACTCCAGCCACCCGGCATGCTGCCCATGGCAAAAGAGCCTTCCATCACCAGGCGCAGAAAAAGTGCGGCAGTGGAAACGGTGAAGGACAGGCCCAGCGCCTGCACCAGTTCGTCTTTCTTGAGCGACAAGGCCTGCAGGTAAGGTACAGCCGGAAAGACAAACACGCCGGTGGCCGAGGTGATGGCGCCGGTCGCCAAGCCGGCAGCGAAGGAAAAAAACCGCTCACCGCGCGGCGGGACCGCCAGCGGCAGTGCGCACAGCCCCAGTAGTGCATAAATGATCAGCGCAGCGCCCAAGCCTGCCGACGCGAGGTCCGTATCAAGGGTAACCAGGCTGACCGGTGCCCACAGCGTCCCCGCGACCACCCCAGCCTGCAGCGGCCACAGACGCCGCAACAGGCTTTCCAGCGCAGCGCCATCCCACATCTGCCAGGCATTCGTCAGCAACGAAGGCAGGATCAGGATGACGGCTGCCTGCGCAGGCGGCATCACGCCGGCCAGCAAGCCCATGGAAAGTGTTGGCAACCCCAGGCCCACCACGCCCTTGACGAGGCCGGCCAGCAGGAATACGCCGGCGACGACGGCCATCAAGAGGGTGTCGTTCCCTGCACCCATGAAGTTGTTCATTGAGTTCATGTCGCCGATTCTGCGCAGCGGCGCGTTTGCGCTCAAGCGGTAATATCCGTTCACAGCCTTCGCCGTTACCGAAGGCTAAAACGCCTTCAGCTCATGCCCGCCACCCTTCGCTTTGACCTTATCGACCTTCGGCTGTTTCTGCACACCGTCGATACCGGCAGTATCACAGCGGGCAGCAGGCTTTCGCACCTGGCGCTCGCCTCGGCCAGCGCACGCATACGCGGCATGGAAGACGCATTGGGGGTCCCGCTGCTGGAGCGTCTGCGCGCCGGTGTGAAACCGACCAAGGCCGGCCTGGCCGTGGCTCACCATGCGCGGCTGGTGTTGCAGCAAATCGAGCGCATGCATGGTGAGATCGGCGACTATGCGGGCGGGCTGGCGGGCAACGTGCGTTTGCTGTCGAACACCGCCGCCATCACCGACTACCTGCCGCAGGCGCTGGCGGATTTCCTCAACACCCATCCAGCCATCGACGTCGACCTGGAGGAGCGTCCCAGCCACCTGATCGTGTCGCAGTTGCTGGGCCAGGTGGCCGACCTCGGCATCGTGGCCGACTCCGCCGACATCTCCAGCCTTGAATCAAAACCTTTCCGGCGCGACCAGCTTGTGCTGGTGGTTCCAGCCGGCAGCGGATTCGGCCGCCAGCGCCATGCTCCGTTCGGGCAAGCCCTGGGCCATGACTTCGTCGGCCTGGGGGAAGACAGCGCGCTGCAACAGCACCTGAACCTGCAGGCCGAACGCCTGGGGCTGCGCATGCGGACCCGCATACGGCTGCGCAGCTTTGAGGCAGTCTGCCGCATGGTGGAGGCGGGTGTCGGCGTGGCGGTGGTGCCGGCCGTCGCGGCCGAACGCCATGTGGAGGCAGGCAAGCTGCGCAGCCTCAAGCTGACCGACACCTGGGCCGACCGGCAATTGCTGATCTGCGCGCGCCGCTTTGACCAGCTGTCGCTGCCGGCGCTGCGACTGGTCGAGTCCCTGTGCGCGCCTGCCGCGCCGCCGGAGCGCTCACACACGCACAAAACGCCCAAACGATAAAGTCATGCCCATGCAAACCCCTGAACCCACAGACCTGCTGGCCCGATCCTGGCGGCATTGCGCGGGCGCCCTTGCCGCACGGCCGATCGGGCCTGCGGTGTTTGATGAACTGGTGGCGCGCTACTCGGAGCCGCACCGCAAGTACCACACGCTGCAGCACCTCACGGAATGCCTCGCGCATTTCGAGGCCGTTCGCGATCTGGCCGTACAGCCCGCAGAGGTCGAGATGGCGTTGTGGTTCCATGATGCGATTTACGACACGCAGCGCCACGACAACGAGGAAACAAGCGCCGACTGGGCTCGCGAGGTGCTGCTGGCGCACGGCACTGCCACGGCCGCCGCGCAGCGTGTTCACGACCTGGTCATGGCCACCCGCCATACGGCGCTGCCAGCCTCGCCTGACGAACAGTTGCTGGTCGATATCGACCTGTCCATCCTGGGCGCCGGCCCCGGCAGGTTTGCCGAGTACGAGCAGCAGATCCGGCACGAATACGCTTTTGTGCCCGCCGCCCTGTTCCAGCAAAAGCGGCGCGAAATCCTGCAGGGTTTCCTGGACCGGCCTGTGATCTACAGCACGGCGCATTTCCGCGAAACACTGGAAGCACGTGCACGCGAGAACCTGTGCAGGGCGATTGCCGGCACGACTTCGGCAACCACCCCTTCAGCACCATGAACATCTGCCCCCATTGCCACCAGGCCGGAATCAAAACCTGGGAAAAACGTCTCTCCAGCCGAGGCAACCCCGCCACCTGCACCTTGTGCGGAGGGCTCTCGCATGTTCTGGCCAGCGCTGCGGGCGGCACATTTGTCCTCACATCCGTCCTGTTGGTGATTGCCGTCCTTGCCGGCTTCTTGACCAACTCATGGCTGGCCGGGTTGTCGGGTGCACTGCTGGCGGCGGCCTACAACCTGTGGGCATGGCAACGCGAAGTGCTTTGGCCAATCCTCAAGGAAAACGCCCAGGCTGCAAACCGCGCCAATTGGGTGGTCGAAGCGGTTTCCATCTTTATTTTGTTTCTTTCCTGAGGACGGCGGCTGTACTCGTCACACCAAGCGCTCCTGATTTCATAGCTGCTTGCGCTCGTCCTGATTGGTCTGCAGGCACTTTTGGCACCTGAAAAGCGCCCCAAACCGCACCCCAAACGCCCAAAACGGCTCCCCGGGCAGTTCAACCCGCCCAACACACTTGCTATTAATTCAGTAGCTGCTTGCGCTCGTCCCTATTGGCCTGCAGCCTTTATTTGCTTGAGAAAACACTGGACCGCAGGGCGCCCAGGTCGAGCACGCGCAGGCCGCCGTATTCGATGCGGATAAAGCCCCGGGCCTGCAGCGTGCTCAGCGCCTCGTTCACGCGCTGGCGCGACAGGCCCACGAGGTAGGCCATTTCCTGCTGCGTGATGCGCAGGATTTCGCCCACACCCGGGTACAACACCGGGTTGAACAGCGCGGCCAAGCTGCGTGCCACACGGATGTCGGGGTTGTTCATGCGGTCGATTTCGCGCGCGACGATGAACTGGCCCAGGCGCTCGTTGAGCTGGTTCATCACAAAGCGGTTAAAGCCGATGGAATGGTCCAGCAACCAGTGGAAGTCGTCGACCGGCAGCCCCGCCACCACCGTCTTGCGCAGGGCCTGGATGTTGTAGCGGTAGGGCTCGCGCTTGAGCACCGTGCCTTCGCCGAACCAGGCGCCCGGCGGCAGGCCGGTGAAGGTCATGGTGGCGCCCTGCTCGCTGTCGGTGCTCATCTTGAGCAAGCCCTCGACGACGCCGAACCAGTAGGTCACCGGCTTGCCGACACGGCACACGTAGTCGCCGATGTTGGCGTCGCCGACGCGCACGCTCGCCACGGCGCGCTCGCGCTCGGCCGGCAACAGCTCATTCAGCCAATGGATGCCGGCGAGCTCCTGCGCGTCGGGCATGCGGGCACGGATCTGCATCGATTGGCCTGTCATCGTCACCATGCGCGCTGTCCTAAGGGAAAGTCCGGGGGAGTAATCACCCTTGAATTGTCGTCCGAACGACAACCTAACGTCAAACGCATGCCTACGATGCATTCACAAGACAACTTTCGGGCTAGCCGGCAAGCGAGCGACTCCCCGAAGGCATAACGACCGCGAGACAAGGACCATGCAGACCACTTTTCCGAGACTGTTGCTCAAACATGCGGCTGAGCGCCCCGGCGCTCCGGCCATGCGCGAAAAAGAGTACGGCATCTGGCAGGCGCACAGCTGGGCCGGCATGGCGCAGCTGGTGGAGCGCATCGCCTGCGGCCTGCATGAAGCCGGGCTGCAGCGTGGCGAGCACATGGTCATCATCGGCGCCAACCGGCCGCGCCTCTATGCCACCATGCTGGCCGCGCAGTCGCTGGGCGCCATACCCATTCCGCTTTACCAGGACGCCGTGGGCGCCGAGTGTGTCTTTCCCATCAACAATGCCGACGTACGTTTTGCGCTGGTGGAAGACCAGGAGCAGGTCGACAAGCTGCTGGAGATACGCAGCCAGTGCCCGCAACTGGACCAGATCATTTATGACGACCCGCGCGGCCTGCGCAACTATGCCGAGGCCGGACTGCAATCGCTGGACGCCTTGCTGGAAAAGGGCGAAGCCTTTGCCGCAAAGCAACCCGGCTTCTTCAAGAGCGAAGTCGAAAAATCCCGGCCGGATGATGTGGCCGCGATGTTTTTCACCTCGGGCACCACGGGCAACCCCAAGGGCGTGGTCCACACCCACAACACCCTGCTGGACCGCGCCAGGGCCGGCGCCGACTTCGACAAACTCACCTCCGGCGAGGAAGTGCTGGCCTACTTGCCACCCGCGTGGGTCGGTCAGAACATCTTCAGCTATGCGCAATGGCTGGCCTGCGGCTATGTGGTGAATTGCCCCGAAAGCGCGAGCACCGTGATGATCGACCTGAAAGAAGTCGGCCCGACCTATTACTTTGCGCCACCGCGGATTTTCGAAAGCCTGCTGACGACCGTGATGATCCGCATGGAAGACGCGGGCCGCATCAAGCGCGGCATGTTCAACTATTTCATGGGCGTGGCCAAACGCGCCGGCCCAGCCCTGATGGACGGCAAACCCGTCGGTGGCATGGACAGACTGCTGTATGCGCTGGGCAGCGTAATGGTCTATGGCCCGCTGCGCAACACGCTGGGTTTTTCGCGCGTTCGCGTGGCCTACACCGCGGGTGAAGCGATTGGGCCGGACCTCTTTACCTTCTATCGTTCCATCGGCATCAACCTCAAGCAGCTCTATGGCTCGACAGAGACCGCCGTGTTTGTGTGCCTGCAGCCGGACAACGAGGCGCGTGCCGATACGGTAGGGGTGCCGATCAGCGGCGTGCAAATCAAGGTGGCCGACAACGGGGAAATCCTGGTCAAGTCCGCCGGCCTGCTCAAGGAATATTACAAAAACCCCACGGCGACGGCCGAGGTGCTGAGCGCCGACGGCTGGTATCACACCAGCGACGCGGGCTTTATCGATGCCAGCGGCCACCTCAAGATCATCGACCGCGTGAAAGACGTGGGCCGCATCAAGGGCGGTGCCAACGACGGCGCCATGTTCGCGCCCAAGTATGTGGAGAACAAGCTCAAGTTCTTCCCGCATATCAAGGAAGTCGTGGCCTACGGTGATGGCCGCGAAAAAGTCTGCGTGATGATCAACATCGACTTCGACGCCGTGGGCAACTGGGCCGAACGCCGCAATCTGCCTTACGCCGGCTACACCGATCTGGCGCAGAAGCCCGAGGTCTACCAGCTCATCAAGGAATGTGTCGAAAAAGTCAACGCCGACCTCAGCGTGGATGCGCTGCTGGCCGGCTCACAGGTCAGCCGCTTCCTGGTGCTGCACAAGGAGCTGGACGCAGATGACGGTGAACTCACACGAACGAACAAGGTGCGGCGCGGCTTCATTGCCGAGAAGTACCAGCCGCTGATCGATGCGCTCTATGGCGACAAGACCGAACAGTTCATTGAAACGGTCGTGAAGTTTGAAGACGGCCGCAGTGGCAGCGTCAGCGCGACCCTGAAGATCAGTGACACCCAGACTTTTGCGCCCGTGAAGGCAGCAGCATGACTAAAAAGATCGGCGACGTCATATTGGACGTCAACAACATCAGCCTGAGTTTTGGCGGGGTCAAGGCCCTCTCGGATATTTCCTTCAATGTGAAAGAGCACGAGATTCGCGCCATCATCGGCCCCAATGGTGCGGGCAAGAGCTCCATGCTCAACTGCATCAACGGCGTTTATGCGCCGCAGCAGGGCTCCATCACTTTCCGCGGCCAGACCTTCAAGCACATGAACAGCCATCAGGTGGCGGTCATGGGCGTGGCGCGCACTTTCCAGAATCTGGCGCTCTTCAAGGGCATGAGCGTGCTCGACAACATCATGTCGGGCCGCAACCTAAAGATCAAAAGCAACCTGCTGCTGCAGGCGCTGCGCATAGGTCCCGCCGAAAAAGAAGAAATCATGCACCGCGAGGCAGTGGAAAAAATCATCGACTTCCTGGAAATCCAGGCCTATCGCAAGACGCCCGTCGGGCAACTGCCCTACGGCTTGCAAAAACGCGTTGACCTGGGCCGTGCGCTGGCGATGGAGCCGCAAGTCCTGCTGCTCGACGAACCCATGGCCGGCATGAACGTCGAGGAAAAACAGGACATGTGCCGCTTCGTACTCGACGTGAACGACGAGTTCGGCACCACCGTCGTGCTGATCGAGCACGACATGGGCGTGGTGATGGACATCTCCGACCGCGTAGTGGTGCTCGACTACGGCAAAAAAATCGGCGACGGCACCCCCGACGAAGTACGCAACAACGAAGACGTGATCAAGGCTTACCTCGGAACGAGCCACTAACCATGAACAAAAAATCCCAACTGAACAAATCCAGCGACCGCCGCGGAACCGGCTTCGCCGGGCCGCTAGCGGTGTCCCCCTCAGGGGGAGAGGCGGCTACACGAAGTGAGCCCGCAACAGGGGGGAGCCAATAACATGGGTTCATTTCTTGAGACCATCATCGGCGGCCTCATGTCCGGCATGCTGTATTCGCTGGTCGCGCTGGGCTTTGTGCTGATCTACAAGGCTTCGGGCGTCTTCAATTTCGCCCAAGGCGCGATGGTGCTGTTCGCGGCACTGGCCATGGCGCGGTTCTCCGAATGGATACCGCAATGGACGGGCCTGGACAGCAAGTTCATCAACAACGCACTGGCCTTTGCAGCCGCGCTGGCCATCATGGTGGTGGTGGCCTGGTTGATTGAGAAACTGGTGCTAAGCAAGCTCGTGAACCAGGAAGGCGTGGCGCTGCTGATGGCGACGCTGGGCATTTCGTATTTCCTGGACGGCTTCGGCCAGACTATCTTTGGTTCCAGCATTTACAAGATTGACGTGGGCATGCCCAAGGACCCGATGTTCCTGCTGGAAGGTATCTTCCAGGGCGGCCTGCTGGTGAACCAGGAAGACCTGGTCGCCGCGCTGATCGCGACTGCCCTGGTGGCGGCACTGGCCGCCTTCTTCCAGTACACCAGCACAGGCCGGGCCCTGCGCGCGGTGGCGGACGACCACCAGGCCGCGCAATCCATCGGCATTCCGCTGAACCGCATCTGGGTCATCGTCTGGAGCGTGGCAGGCTTCGTGGCCCTGGTGTCCGGCGTCATCTGGGGCAGCAAGCTGGGCGTGCAATTTTCGCTCTCGGTGCTGGCGCTCAAGGCGCTGCCGCTGGTGATTTTGGGCGGCCTGACTTCGGTGCCCGGCGCGATTGTGGGTGGGCTGATTCTTGGCGTTGGCGAGAAACTGGCCGAAGTCTTTCTCGGGCCCTATGTCGGCGGCGGTATTGAAATCTGGTTCGCGTATGTGCTTGCGCTTTGTGTCTTGCTCGTTCGGCCTCAGGGCTTGTTCGGCGAGAAAATTATTGATCGCGTCTGAAGCCGCTTCTATCTAAAGAAAAACCATGTTTTACAGAGAAAACGGCCAGTTCAAAACCAACTACCGGGCGGACCAGCAGATCTTCCCGATCCTGCAGGACCGGGTACTGATCGCACTCCTCCTCTTGGTGGCATTTGTCGTAATCCCGGTGTTATCCGTGTTTCCGCCCGAGAAACACTTGTACCGCTACCTTATTGGCCTGGCGCTTATAACAATGTCGTTCGCCGGATTCAAGTGGTCCGGATGGAAGAGGGGTTTGCTGGTCTCACTTCTATCCGTCTGCATCGCACTAATACATCCTTTGCTTGCTTCGGACTATATGTTCCGAGCCATCCTGATTCCTTTTCTGATCTTCTCGCTGGCGGCAGTGGGTGTGAACATCCTGGTGGGATATTGCGGGCAGATCTCGCTGGGCTCAGGCGCCTTTATGGCCGTAGGCGCCTATGGGGCCTACAACTTTTTTGTACGCTTTCCCGGCATGCCGCTGATTCCGGCGCTGATCCTGGGTGGTTTGTGCGCCATGCTGTTTGGCATTTTGTTCGGGCTGCCCAGCTTGCGCGTGAAGGGCCTGTACCTGGCGGTGACCACGCTGGCCGCGCAGTTCTTCAGCGACTGGATGTTCCTGCGCATCAAATGGTTCACGATGGACACGCCCTCGGGCTCGGTGTCGGTCTCCAACCTGCAGGTGTTTGGACTGCCCATCGAAAGCGCGCTGAGCAAATACCTGTTTTGCCTGGCCATCGTGGTGGTGATCACCCTGCTGGCCAAAAACCTTGTGCGCAGCGCGATCGGCCGCGAGTGGATGGCCATTCGCGACATGGACGTCGCCGCCGCTGTGATCGGCATACGCCCCATGTACGCCAAGCTCAGCGCCTTTGCGGTGAGCTCTTTCATCATCGGCATCGCCGGTGGCCTGTGGGCTTTTATCTACCTGGGCGCCTGGGAACCTGCGGCCTTCTCGGTGGACTACTCCTTCCGCCTGCTGTTCATGGTGATCATCGGCGGCATGGGCGCCATCATGGGCAGCTTCTTCGGTGCGGCTTTCATCGTGGTGCTGCCGATCGTGCTGAGCCAGCTGCTGCCGGTGCTGGCCGGCTGGCTGGGCATCTCGATCTCCACGGCGGGCATCTCGCACGCGGAACTGATGATTTTCGGCGGTTTGATCGTGTGGTTTTTGATTGTCGAGCCGCACGGGTTGGCCAAGCTGTGGGCCGTTGGAAAGCAGAAATTACGGCTATGGCCATTCCCCCACTGAAACTATGGCCCCCACGCTTTTCACTTCGTGTAATACGCTGCCCCCCGCGGGGGCGCTGCGCCTGCGGCCCGGCAAAGCCGGTTCCGCGGCCCCGGCTGGTAGGGGGCTTCTGCTCGAAATCACCGATGCGCGGTGGATTGTTAGGTCGTTTACTGAGGTGTCAGTTTTTTCACGGTGTTTATAAATTTTCCAGGAGACAACAATGAAGATTCGTAATGTGATGTTGGCGGTGGCAATCCTCGCCACCGGCGCTTCGTCCCTCGTGGCGACTAGCGCATTCGCCCAGGCGAAGGAGCAGTTCTTCCCGGTGCTGTCCTACCGCACCGGGCCTTACGCGCCCAACGGCGTGCCCTGGGCCAACGGCTATGTGGACTACCTCAAGCTGGTCAATGCGCGCGGCGGCATCAATGGCGTGAAGATCTCGTTTGAAGAGTGCGAAACCGGCTATGACACCGCACGCAGCGTGGAGTGCTACGAACGCCTGAAAGGCAAGAACGGCGGCGCCACGCTGGTGCAACCGCTGTCTACCGGTGCGACATTTGCCATCACTGAGAAAGCGCCCGTCGATAAAATCCCCGTGGTGACCGTGGGCTATGGCCGCAGCGAAAGCGCGGACGGCTCCATCTTCAAATGGAACTTCCCGATTGCCGGCACCTACTGGGTTGCCGCCGACGCCATCCTTCAGGCCATCGCCAAGAAGGAAGGCGGCTTCGACAAGCTCAAGGGCAAGCGCATTGCGCTGGTCTATCACGACTCGCCGTTCGGCAAGGAGCCGATCCCGCTGATGCAGGAACGCGCCGCCATGCACGGCTTTACCTTGCAACTGCTGCCTGTTACCGCGCCCGGTGTCGAGCAAAAGGCCACCTGGCTGCAGGTTCGCCAGTCGCGCCCTGACTACGTCGCGCTGTGGGGCTGGGGCATCATGAACACCACTGCCATCAAGGAAGCGCAGGCCACCGGCTACCCGCGCGAGAAGATGTACGGCGTGTGGTGGGCCGGCGCAGAGCCTGACGTGAAAGACGTGGCCGACGGCGCCAAGGGCTACAACGCCGTGACGATGCAGCACGGCGCCGAGCCGAACTCCAAGCTGGCCAAAGACATGCTGACCCTGGTGCACGGCAAAGGCCAGGGCACGGGCCCCAAGGAAGAAGTCGGCCAGGTTCTTTACATGCGTGGCGCCATGAGCGCGATGCTGGGCGTGGAAGGCCTTCGCGCTGCACAAGACCGTTT
Organism: Polaromonas sp. P2_G11; assembly: GCF_056403595.1. Lineage (NCBI taxonomy): Bacteria > Pseudomonadati > Pseudomonadota > Betaproteobacteria > Burkholderiales > Comamonadaceae > Polaromonas > Polaromonas sp. P2_G11. The sequence continues at coordinate 1,047,952 of NZ_JBFUFE010000001.1, forward strand.
CGGCAAGGGAAAAATCATGACAGGCGAGCAGGTGCGCTGGGGCCTGGAAAACCTGAACCTGACGCAGGCCAAGCTGGATGCGCTGGGCTTTGCCGGCGTGATGCGGCCTATCAGCACCTCGTGCACCGACCACATGGGCTCGGCATGGGCACGTATCCATACCTGGGACGGCAAGGAGTGGAAGTTCACTTCCGACTGGCTGCAGGCTGACGAGCAGGTGATCAAACCCCTGGTCAAGTCGACCGCCGCCAAATACGCAACAGAGAAAAAACTGACGGCGCGCACACCCGCTGACTGCCAAAGCTAGGCTCCCCCGTGGCGGCGTTCTGCGCCGCCTCCCCCTCAAGGGGCGGCACTGGCGGACCGGCAAAGCCGGATCCACGGTGCCCTTGCCTTGAAATCCTCCCGCCTGGCGGGAGGGGTGCGGCTCTCGCGAGCCGCCAGCCTTGAGGGCTGATCGCCTTGCCAGCAGCCCTCAAGATTGGTCAGGAAAAAATATGGACACACCTAACATCGTTCTCAACGTCAACGGCATCGAGGTCATCTACAACCACGTGATCCTGGTGCTCAAGGGCGTCTCGCTGCAAGTCTCGCAGGGCCGCATCGTGGCCATCCTGGGCGGCAACGGCGCAGGCAAGACCACGACTCTGCGCGCGATTTCCAATCTGCTCAGGGGGGAGCGCGGCGAAGTCACCAAAGGTTCCATCGAGCTGCGCGGCGAGCGCATAGAAAACCTCTCGCCGGCCGACCTGGTGCAGCGCGGCGTGGTGCAGGTGATGGAGGGACGACACTGCTTTGCCCATCTGACCATCGAAGAAAACCTGCTGACCGGCGGCTACACGCGCAGCAGCAAGGCCGAAGTGGCGGCGAATCTGGAGAAGGTTTACAACTACTTTCCGCGCCTGAAAACCCGACGCACTTCGCAGGCGGCTTATACGTCGGGCGGCGAGCAGCAAATGTGCGCCATCGGCCGCGCGCTCATGGCAAACCCGTCGATGGTGCTGCTGGACGAGCCCTCCATGGGCCTGGCGCCGCAGATTGTCGAAGAAGTGTTCAACATCGTGAAAGACCTGAACCAGAAGGAGCAAGTCACCTTCCTGCTGGCCGAGCAGAACACCAACATGGCACTCAAATATGCCGACTACGGCTACATCATGGAAAGCGGCCGTGTGGTGATGGACGGCGCGGCCAGTGACCTGGCCAATAACGAGGACGTCAAGGAGTTCTACCTTGGCGTGGGCGGCGGCGAGCGCAAGAGCTTCAAGGATGTGAAGAGCTACAAGCGGCGCAAACGGTGGCTGGCGTAGAACATGACCCCCACGCTTGTCACTTCGTGTACTGCGCTGCCCCCCGAGGGGGCCGCTGCGCCTGCGGCCCGGCAAAGCCGGTTCCGCGGCCCCTGCTGGTTTAAGACTTCTCCTTGCCCAGGTTTTCTCCAAATATGACCACACATTACGACTCACTGGAAGTGCGAAGCCCTACGGAACGCGAGGCGGCCCTGCTGACGGCCTTGCCGCAGCAGATTGCCCATGCCAAGACGCGGGCGCCTGCCTTCACCGCCATTCTCAAGGACGTTGACGCCCAGGCCATCACATCACGTGCGGAACTGGCGCGATTGCCCGTCACGCGCAAGCATGAGCTCCTTGAGCGCCAGCAGGCCGAGCGCGCGCCCGGTGGCAGTGGCAACGCATTTGGCGGTTTCAGCGCTTTGCGCTACGGCGCGCATATGCCTCATGTTTTTGCCAGCCCTGGCACCATTTACGAGCCCGGCGGCAAGCGCAAGGACTACTGGCGCATGGCCAGGGCCTTGTATGCCGCGGGCTTTCGCCCCGGCCAGCTGATCCACAACAGTTTCAGCTACCACTTTGTGCCGGCAGGCTCCATGATGGAAACCGGCGCGCATGCCCTCGGTTGCACCGTGTTCCCGGGCGGTACCGGCCAGACGGAGCAGCAGGTACACGCCATGGCGGAACTCAGGCCGGCCGGCTACATCGGCACACCAAGCTTCCTGAAAATCATCATGGAGAAGGCCGCCGAAATGAAGGTGGAACTGCCGACCGTGACGCGGGCACTGGTTTCAGGCGAGGCGTTTCCCCCCAGCCTGCGCGACTGGCTGGGTGAGCGCGGCATTGCGGGCTACCAGTGTTATGCCTCGGCCGACCTGGGCCTGATTGCGTACGAAACCGAAGCGCGTGAAGGGCTGGTGCTGGATGAAGGCGTGATCGTGGAAATCGTGCGCCCTGGAACGGGTGACCCGGTGGCTGAGGGCGAAGTGGGAGAGCTGGTGGTGACCACCCTCAATCCCGGCTATCCGCTGATTCGCTTTGGCACGGGCGACCTTTCCGCCATCCTTGCGGGCACCTGCCCCACGGGACGCACCAATGCGCGCATCAAGGGCTGGATGGGAAGAGCCGACCAGACCGTCAAGGTCCGCGGGATGTTTGTACATCCCGGGCAGGTCGCTGACATTGCCCGGCGCTTTCCGGAAGTGATCAAGGCCAGGCTGGTGGTCAGCGGAGAGATGGCGAGCGACAACATGCACTTCCAGGTCGAAACCGCGTCCGCCCCGGACGGCCTGGACCAGCGTATCGGCGACGCCATCCGTGACGTCACCAAATTGCGCGGCACCGTGCAACTGGTGGCGCCCGGCAGTCTCCCCAACGACGGGAAGGTTATTGAGGATGCACGTAGTTACAAGTAGAGCCCCCACGCTTGTCGCTGCGCGTACTGCGCTGCCCCCAAAGGGGCGCTGCCAGCAAAGCGACCGGGGGCTAGCCCTTACGTAGTTCCCGCGATGTTTGCGCAGTAAGCGGATCGTAAACTTGGCGCGTTCATCACAAGGAGACGCTCATGAAACGCCTGTTAGTCCTCGCCGCTGCTGCAACGGCCATATTTGCAGCCCACGCGCAAGCCCCCGCCTTCCCCGGCTCCAAGCCAGTCACTCTGGTGGTCCCATTCGCGGCCGGCGGCCCAACCGACCGTGTGGCACGCGACCTGGCCGAAGCCATGCGCAAAGCCATGGGCGGCAGCGCCAACTTCGTGGTGGAAAACGTCAACGGCGCCGGCGGCACCATCGGTGCGGCCAAGGTAGCCCGCGCAACACCCGATGGTCACACCTTGCTGGTGCACCACATCGGCATGGCGGCCGCGCCGGCCCTGTATCGCAAGCTGCCCTACAAGGTGCTGGACGATTTCGAGTTCCTGGGCATGATCAACGAAGTACCGATGACCATCATCGGCAAACCGCAGCTGCCGGCCAACAACTACCGCGATTTCGAGAATTACATTCGCGCCAATGCCGGCAAACTCAATATCGCCCATGCAGGATTGGGCTCGGCATCGCACCTCTGTGGCCTGATGTGGCAGGCAGCCATCAACGCCAAGGACGCGATGACCACCATTCCCTTCGGCGGCACGGCGCCGGCCATGAATGCACTGGTGGGCGGACAGGTCGACATGATGTGTGACCAGACCACCAACACCACCGGCCAGATTGAAGCCGGCCGCGTCAAGGCGTTTGCGGTCACGACCGCCAAACCGCTGAAGAACAACAAGCTGCTCAAGGACTATCCGACGCTGCAGGAAATGGGCCTCAAAAACTTTGACCTGACGATCTGGCACGGCATGTACGCCCCCAAGGGAACGCCGCCGGCCGTGATGACCCAGCTCAACAACGCCCTGAAAGTGGCGCTCAAGGATCCCGACTTCATCAAGAAGCAGGAAGGCCTTGGCGCCGTGGTGGTGACCGACAAGCGTGTCGAGCCCGCCGCCCACAAGGCTTTTGTATCCGCCGAGATCAACAAGCTCAAGCCCGTGATCGACGCCGCCGGCAAGTTCGCCGACTGATCTGTTGACCGTTTGATTGCCAGCCGCCCGGTTCATGCCGGGCGGCTTTTCTTTTTTTGGATGGCTGGGTTGAAACCCTCTTGAAGCATGAACCCACGCACGCTATCTTCATGTGACCCCCGGCCGCGCCGGCCATCCCTGGAGCCCCTCTTGAACAACAATAGCAAGCCCTTTCTTTCCCGTCGCTACGGCGCTTTCCTGGCCACCGCGCTGACCGCCGTCGCCACCTTTATGGCCACGCCCTCCGCCTGGGCGCAAAGCGCCAGCTGGCCCACCAGGCCCGTCAAAATCGTCGTGCCCTTCGCGCCAGGCGGCACCACCGACATCCTGGCCCGCGCCATGGCGCCGGAACTCTCCAAAGCCTTCGGCCAGCCCTTTGTGGTTGAGAACCGTGCCGGTGCCGGCGGCAACATTGGCGCAGACGTGGTCGCCAAATCCGCGCCTGACGGCTACACCCTGCTGATGGGCACCGTGGGCACGCATGGCATCAACAAGTCGCTGTACAGCAAGATGGCCTACGACCCGCAAAAAGACTTTGCACCCATCACGCTGGTCGCGGGTGTGCCCAACGTCATGGTGGTCAACGCCGAAAAAGCCAAAGCCGCGGGCATCAACAACGTCACGGACTTCATACGCGCGGCCAAAGCCAAGCCCGGCACTTTCAACATGGCCTCCAGCGGCAACGGCACGTCCATCCACCTGGCGGGTGAACTGTTTAAAACCATGAGCGGAACCTATATGACGCACTTCCCCTACAGCGGATCCGGCCCCGCGCTGCTGGCACTGGTGGGCGGCGACATGGACGTCATGTTCGACAACCTGCCGTCTTCCATGCAGCTCATCAAGTCCGGCAAACTCAAGGCACTGGCCGTGACGAGCTCAGAACGCTCAGCGGCCCTGCCTGACGTCCCCACCATAGAACAGGCCGGCGGCCCGGCCATGAAAGGTTTCGATGCGAGCTCCTGGTTCGGCCTGCTCGCCCCCGCCGGTACGCCGCCCGACATTGTGAACCGCATCCAGCAGGAAGCCGCCAAGGCGCTGGGCACGCCTGCGATGAAAGAGAAGCTCCTCGCGCAGGGTGCGATTCCCAGCGGCAATACGCCGCAACAGTTCACGGCCTTTATCAATGCCGAGCACAAGAAGTGGGCGCAGGTGGTGAAGGCTTCGGGGGCGAAGGTGGACTGAGCGCATATCAACTCACCATGCAAAAAGCCCTGTCACCAGGGCTTTTTGGTATGGGTCAGCGCGACTGCTAAGCCTAAACGCCCCAAACCACCTCATGCCCCGACTTCAGGTTGCGTTGCAGCATGTCGATAAACGGCACGGCGCGCTGGCGCAGGCCCAGGCCGTCGCCAGGGACGACCCCCTCGTCGGCATTGGCATCGTGGGCTTCCTCGTGCGCGATCGCTGCCTGCAGGGCGGCTATCGCGGCGGGCATTTGCTCGGGCAGGATGATGCCTTTGGGGGCGGGGTCTTTGCCGATGATTTCGAGGACCTTGCGGCCGTTGGCTTCGAGCATGATCACGTCGCCGGCGTCTTTGGATTTGAATTTATAAAGCATGGTGGCTCCTCAAGTTGGACAGACAGGCCATTATGGAAAGTTTTCGAACCCGTGTATGTAGGCTGGTTTCACCTGTTGCGGCCCCGGGGTTCCGGCTACGGCTGCCGGGCCGGCCGCGCGGCTCAAGCAAAATAGGGCCCATGTTCAATATCGCCACTGTCCCCAAGTCGGCTCGCCAGGCGCTCAGCCAGGACGGGCTGAGCCTGCTCAACCCTGCCGAGCTGACGGCCACGCTGGAACTGCCGACGCCGGCCTGGACATCAGGCTGGCAGGCGCTGACAGACTCCTGGAACCGCTTGCCGCCTGACGCCCATCTGAAAGACGGTGGCCACTACCGCAAGCGCCGCCATTCCTGCTTCGTCCAGGAGCTGGCCGAAGGCACGCTCACGCAAACCCCGCATCGTGCCCACTGGCAACCCACCGACTACAACGCCCTGCACGGCGGCTTCGAGCGCTGGTTCGACCCGGTCGAGCCAGCGGTAGCCACAGCCCCGGCATGGACGGACCTGCTGGCCAATCTGGGCAAGCTGTTTGCGCAAGTGCAACCCGCCGGGCGCTGGCATATTGAAGCGCACCAGTTCCGCATCGACACCGCGGGCGGGGTAGGCCGGCCCACGCCTGAAGGCGCACATCGCGACGGTGTGGACTTCGTGGTGGTGATGATGGTGGCGCGGCACGGCGTCAAAGGCGGCGAAACCCGGGTGTTCGATGCCAACGGCCCGCATGGTGTGCGCTTTGTGATGCAGGAGCCCCTGACGGCGCTTCTGCTGGACGATGCCCGGGTAATTCACGAGACCACGCCCATCCTGCCGGCAGACGATCGGGCCGGCAGTAGTTTTCGGGATACGCTGGTGCTCACTTACCGGGCAGCGGGCTTTCAGGCCCCCTGATATCCGGCTGGCGCGGCAGCCGTAAATACCGGCACACCTCTGCACCGCTGCGGTAACACCCGTTTTCCGGTGTTGCGAAAAACACCGGAAAACCCGCTTGACGGATTTAGTTTAAACCTAAACAATTAAGGTCAAATTAATCCAGAGAGTACGCATTCATGCACATTCTTTGCCTGGGCGGCGGTCCCGCAGGCTTGTATTTCGCCCTGCTGATGAAGCTGCAAAATCCGGCGCATCAGGTGACGGTGGTCGAGCGCAACCGGCCTTTTGACACCTTCGGCTGGGGCGTGGTGCTGTCGGACCAGACGCTGGGCAACCTGCGCATGGCCGACCCGGTCAGCGCACAGCTGATCGGCGACGCCTTCAACCATTGGGATGACGTGGAGGTGTTCTTCAAGGGCCGCTCGGTGCGCTCCGGCGGCCACGGTTTCTGCGGTATCGGCCGCAAGCGTCTGCTCAACATCCTGCAGGAGCGCTGCATCGCGCTGGGCGTGGACCTGGTGTTCGAAACCGACGTGCAGGACGACCAGGCTATCGCTGCGCAATACAACGCCGACGTGGTGATCGCCAGCGACGGTCTGAACAGCCGCATCCGCAACCGTTATGCGGAGACCTTCAAGCCAGACGTGGAGCTTCGCGCCTGCCGTTTTGTCTGGCTGGGCACGCACAAAACTTTCGATGCTTTCACCTTCGCCTTCGAGCAGACTGAGCATGGCTGGTTCGCCGCACATGCCTACAAGTTTGACGAGAACACTTCGACCTTTATCGTCGAGACACCCGAGGCCGTGTGGAAGGCGCACGGCCTGGACCAGATGAGCCAGGAAGACGGCATCTCATTTTGTGAACGCCTGTTTGCCAAATACCTGGACGGCAACGCGCTGATGAACAACGCGACGCATGTGCGCGGCTCGGCGATCTGGATACGTTTTCCGCGTGTGGTTTGTGAACGTTGGGTTCACGAGGAAAACATCAACGGCAAACAGGTGCCCATCGTACTCATGGGCGATGCAGCGCATACCGCGCATTTTTCCATCGGCAGTGGTACCAAGCTGGCGCTGGAAGACGCGATTGAGTTGACCAACTGTTTTGCGCAGCACGGTGATGCCGCTGCGGCGCTCAAAACCTATGAAGCCCTCCGCTCCGTGGAAGTGCTGAAGATCCAGAACGCGGCGCGCAACTCGACCGAGTGGTTTGAGAACGTTGACCGCTACAGTGGCATGGAGGCCGAGCAGTTCTTTTATTCGCTGCTCACACGCTCGCAGCGCATCAGCCACGAGAACCTGCGCGTGCGCGATGCCGCCTGGCTGCAGGGTTATGAGCAGTGGTTGGCTAAAAGCAGCGCACCGCATGCACCGCCGCCCATGCTGCTGCCTTTGAAGGTCCGCGAACTGAATCTGAAGAACCGTATCGTCGTTTCGCCCATGGCTACCTACAGCGCGGTGGACGGCGTGCCGCAGGACTTCCACCTGGTTCACCTTGGCGCGCGCGCATTGGGTGGCGCTGCGCTGGTGTTTGTCGAAATGACCGCACCGTGCGCAGAAGGCCGAATCACCCCCGGCTGCCCGGGCTTGTGGAACGAGACGCAGGCCAGGGCCTTCAAGCGCATCGTGGATTTTGTCCATGCCTCGGGTGCCGGCGCCAGAATCGGCATGCAACTGGGACACAGCGGCCCCAAAGGCTCCACGCAAGTCGGCTGGGAAGAGCCCGACGAGCCGCTCGTCACCGGCAACTGGCCGCTGCTGGCGGCTAGCGCTGTGGCTTACGGCCCCACCAACCAGGTGCCGCAAGCCATGACACGCGTCGACATGGACCGTGTCAAGACTGAGTTCGTGCAGTCCACCCGCTACGCGGCCGAAGCCGGGTTTGACTGGCTTGAGCTGCATTGCGCCCACGGCTATCTGCTGTCGAGCTTTATCACGCCGCTGACCAACCAGCGCACGGACGAGTACGGCGGCAGCCTGGAAAACCGCTGCCGCTTTCCGCTGGAGGTGTTTGCCGCCATGCGTGAAGTGTGGCCGGCGCATCTGCCGATGAGCGTGCGGATCTCCGCGCACGACTGGGCGCCGGGCGGTAACACCGCCGACGATGCCGTTGCCGTCGCCCGGATGTTCAAGGCCGCAGGGTGCGACTTCATCGACGTGTCGTCGGGCCAGACCACGCGCGCGGCCAAGCCGGTTTACGGCCGCATGTACCAGACGCCGTTTGCCGACCGCATCCGCAACGAGGTGGGCATACAGACCATCGCCGTGGGCGCGATCTCGGAAGTCGACCATGTCAACAGCATCATTGCAGCCGGCCGTGCCGACCTCTGCGCCGTTGCCCGCCCGCACCTGGCCGACCCCGCCTGGACGCTGCACGAAGCTGCCAAGCTGCAAAGCCGCCATGTGGATTGGCCACAACCCTACCTGAGCGGGCGCGACCAGCTCTACCGTGAACTCTCGAAGCAAAAAGAGCTTGCAGCGCAGACAGGACAAGCGCAAGTTGCTATCAAATAGATAGCGCCAACAAGTAGCATTATCAAGGAGACACGCCATGGACATGGAAGCAAGAGGCCACAGCGAACACCCCGAAGCGTTGCGGCTCTGGCTGCGCATGCTGACCTGCACTCAGCTGGTGGAAAAGCAGGTGCGCACCCAGTTGCGTGAACAGTTCGACACCACCCTGCCGCGCTTTGACCTGATGGCACAACTCGAGCGCAGCCCGGAAGGGCTGAAGATGAACGAGCTGTCGCGCCGCATGATGGTGACCGGCGGCAACGTCACGGGCATTACCGACCAGCTGGTGAATGAAGGGCTGGTGGAGCGCGTGGATGTGGAGGGTGACCGCCGGGCCTATCGCGTTCGCCTGACCCCGCGGGGGCGAAAACTGTTCGACGAAATGGCAAACGAGCATGAAGCCTGGATCGTCGCGGCCTTTGAGGCTTTGTCACCACGCGAGGTGGAGTCCCTGCACAAACTGCTGGGCAAGGTCAAGCAACACCACAACGCCCTGCTGACCGACAGCAAACTGGAAACGACATGAAACACTACATCGGCCTGGCCAACCCCATGCATGCGCAGTTTGATGCGCTGGCCCATCACCAGGCGGAGCATTTCGCTTACGCCTTCGACGCCGGCGTCGCGACGCTGACGCTGAACCGGCCCGAGCGCAAGAACCCGCTGACCTTCGACTCCTACGCGGAGCTGCGCGACCTGTTCCGCACGCTGAACACCGCCACCGACGTGAAGGCAGTGGTCATCACTGGCGCCGGCGGCAATTTCTGCTCGGGCGGCGACGTGCACGAGATCATCGGGCCGCTGACAAAAATGACCATGCCGGAAATGCTGGAGTTCACGCGCATGACGGGTGACCTGATCAAGGCCATGCGCCTGTGCCCCCAGCCCATCATCGCGGCGATTGACGGTATCTGCGCCGGCGCCGGTGCCATGATGGCGCTGGCCGCCGACATGCGCCTGGGAACGGCCCAGGCGAAGACGGCGTTCCTCTTCACGCGCGTGGGCCTGGCCGGTGCCGACATGGGAGCCTGCGCGTTGCTGCCGCGCCTGATCGGACAGGGGCGCGCATCGGAACTGCTGTTTACCGGCAGATCCATGAGCGCGCAGGAAGGCTTGCAGTGGGGCTTCTTCAACGCGCTGCACGAGCCGCAAGATGTGCTGGCGCAGGCGCAAAAACTGGCGCAAGAGCTGGCTGACGGCCCGACCTTTGCGCACGGCATGACCAAAACCATGCTGCACCAGGAATGGGCGATGACGCTGGACCAGGCGATAGAGGCCGAAGCGCAGGCGCAGGCCATCTGCATGCAGACGCAAGATTTCACACGGGCGTACGAGGCCTTTTCAGCCAAACAGAAACCGGTGTTCCGCGGCGACTGAGCGCGGCAGGACGACAAGGATCACGCATGAGATCGACCACCGCCCACCTGGCACTGCCTTTTTTTGACGAGGTTCACCGCGACCTGGCGCAGCGCCTGGCCGACTGGACGCCGGATCAGTACATCGACGAGAGCGACGACCGCAGGGCTTGCAGGGAGTGGGTGAGTCTGTTGGGCGCCAACGGCTGGCTGCGCTACTGCGTGCCGGCGGGCAAGGACGGCGCCCTGGGCGGCGCGCTTGAAAAATTGGATTCCCGCGCGCTCGTCATCCTGCGCGAAACGCTGGCTTTTCATTCGCCGCTGGCCGATTTCGCGTTTGCGATGCAAGGGCTGGGCAGCGGCGCGATCACGCTGGCGGGGACGCCGGCACAGCAAGCGGCTTACCTGCCGTTGGTCGCCAACGGGAAGAGGATCGCGGCTTTTGCGCTGAGCGAACCCGACGCTGGCTCGGACGCCGGTGCCATGGTGACCTCCGCCACAGACGCGGGTGAAGGCTGGGCCTTGAACGGCAGCAAGACCTGGATCAGCAACGGAGGCATCGCGGATTTTTACGTGACCTTCGCCAAGACGGATCCGCAGGCCGGCACGCGCGGCATTACTGCCTTCATTGTCGATGCGGAAAACAAGGGCCTGGACAGCAGCGAACACATCGCTGTGATGGCGCCGCACCCGTTGGCCACGCTGAAGTTCACGCATTGCAAGCTGCCGCGGGACGCGCAGTTGGGCGCGCTGCATGGCGGGTTCAAGCTGGCGATGCAGACGCTGGACATCTTCCGCGCCTCCGTGGCCGCTGCCGCGCTGGGCATGGCGCGCCGTGCCCTGGCCGAGGCAGTGCATTTCTCGAAGGAACGGAAGATGTTCGGCCAGACGCTGGCCGACTTCCAGCTCACGCAAGCCAAGCTCGGCGAGATGGCGGCGCTGATCGATGCGGCCGCGCTGCTGACCTATCGCGCCGCCTGGATGCGCGACGAAAGCGAACGCCTGGGCAGCGGCGCGCGCATCACCGCCGAGGCAGCCATGGCCAAGATGACAGCCACCGAAAACGCCCAGAAGGTCATCGATATGGCGCTGCAGATGCATGGTGGCCTGGGCGTGAAGGTTGGCACCAAGGTGGAAAGCCTGTACCGCGACATACGCTCATTGCGCATTTACGAAGGTGCGACCGAAGTGCAGCAACTCATCATTGGAAAGGCCGTATTGCAATCATGAGCACCTCCGTCTCCGACTCCATCGAAAGTGTTGCCGCGGTACCGTCCGCACAGACGGACCGCTTTGTACATGACCGTTTGCCGCCGTACGAACAGCTTCCGCGCATGGTGTACGCGCTGCCCGAGCTGTGCATACCGGCGCAGGCCAATCTGGTGCAGAGCCTGTTTGACAAAGCTTTTCGCGAGGGACGCGCGGACAAGCCGATGCTGCGCTCGGACAAGATCACCCTGACCTATGCCGACGCACTGGAGCGCGTGAACCGCATCGCACAGGTGCTGACGGAAAACTTCGGCCTCAAGCCCGGCAACCGGGTGTTGCTGCGCGGCGGCAACTCGATCGGCATGGCGCTGGCCTGGCTAGGCGTTGTGCAAGCCGGGCTGGTGGCGGTGGCAACCATGCCGCTACTGCGTGCCAAGGAGCTGGGAGAGATCATTGAGAAAGCCAGGCCCGCGCTGGCTTTGTGTGATGCCAGCCTGCTGGAGGAATTGCAGGCGGCGCAGGCGCAAAGCGATACGCTGCCCATCATCGTGCCCTTCAACCTGATGGACGCACCGGGCTCGCTCGCGGTTCTGTCTGCGCAGAAGGACGGCGAATTCACGCCCTGCCCGGTAGCCGCCGACGACATCGCCTTGATGGCCTTCACCTCGGGCACCACGGGAAAACCCAAAGCCGCGGTGCACACGCACCGCGACGTGCTGGCGGCCAGCGAGGCCTGGCCGCGCCACGTGCTCAAGGCAAAGCCGGACGACATCGTCATCGGCTCGCCGCCGTTGGCCTTCACCTTCGGCCTGGGCGGCATGCTGATTTTCCCGATGTGGGCCGGCGCTTCGGTTTACTACCCCTCCATCGCCTATACGCCGGAGGCCATGGTCAAGCTGATCAACCAGGTCGGCGCAACGGTCTGCTACACGGCACCTACGTTTTACCGGCAGATGGCTGCTTTCGCCAAACAGCACGGCGTGCCCGGCTTGCGGGTGTGCGTGAGTGCCGGCGAGAGTCTGCCTGACGCCACGCGGCAGCTATGGAAGGACGCCACCGGTATTGAAATGATCGACGGCATCGGCGCGACCGAGATGTTCCACATCTTTATCTCCGCAGCCGGCGCCGACGTGCGCCGCGGCGCCATCGGCAAGGTGGTGCCAGGCTACACCGCCAGGGTGGTGGACGACACCGGCACGGAAGTGCCGCGCGGCACCATAGGCAAGCTGGCTGTGGTGGGCCCGACCGGCTGCCGCTACCTCGATGATGCGCGCCAGGGCAACTATGTGAAGGACGGCTGGAACTATCCGGGCGACGCCTTCATGCAGGACGCCGACGGTTATTTCTTCTACCAGGCGCGCGCCGACGACATGATCATTACCGCGGGCTACAACGTGGCGGGCCCTGAGGTGGAAGATGCCCTGCTCAAGCACCCTGCCGTAGCTGAATGCGGTGTTGTGGGCTTGCCCGACGACGACCGGGGGATGGTCGTCAAGGCCTTTGTGGTGCTCAAGCCTGATCAGGCAGCTGATGACGTCATGACAAAAGCCCTGCAAGACCACGTCAAGGCGGCGCTTGCGCCTTTCAAATATCCCCGTCAGATCGAATTCGTGACCAAGCTCCCACGCACTGAAACCGGCAAGCTGCAACGCTTCAAGCTGCGCGAATCATGAAATTCACCGCGCAAAAGCTCGTCAGGTTTCACCATTGCGATCCGGCCGGCATCGTTTTTTACCCGCAGTTTCTCTATCTGCTGCATGAGGTGCAAGAGGACTTCCTGGCCCACATCGGTTTTCCCGAACATGTCTTGATTGCCGGAGGCACGGGTGTGCCGATTGTGGATTTGAAGGTTGAGTTCCTGGGTATGTGCCGCCATGGCGACCCACTGACAATTACTTTGGAACTGACCCGCCTTGGCAACGCGAGCATGGGTATGCACTACGAAATCCATGGCAGCCCAGTTGGCAGCGCCGGGGTGACCATCAAGCTGAAAGCGCATGGCGTGGTGGTCTATTCGGAGCTCCCCAATGGCAAACCCCTGCCGCTTCCCGAACGAATGCGCAGCGCCCTGTTACCTTATTTGAAAACACCCTCAGGAAGCTCATGATCAAGAAACTACAACCGCCCGACTGGGCCGAGCCGAAAGGTTATGCCAACGGCATCCTTGCTCGCGGCGCCCTGCTGTTTGTGGGCGGCCAGATTGGCTGGAATGCGCAGCAACAGTTCGAGAGCGACGATTTCATCGCGCAGACGCGCCAGGCGCTGCTGAACATTGCGGCCGTGCTGAAGGCCGGTGGCGCCGGACCCGAACATATGGTCCGCATGACCTGGTATGTGGTGGATCGTGTCGAGTACGTGGCCAGGCTCAAGGAATTGGGTGGCGTCTACCGCGAAGTCATGGGAAAGAATTTTCCGGCCATGACATGTGTCGAGGTTGCGGCGCTGGTTGAAGACCGCGCCCAGGTCGAAATTGAAGTGACAGCAGTTATGCCGGACTGAGCAACCGCCATGCAGGCCAGCCGCAAGCAATGACTGCCAGTGATGCTACTGGCAGTAGAACCGCTGAACGCCGAATGAAGGCCGGAAAGCAAAACGCCTGCTTGATGCAGGCGTTTTGCTGTTGGCCTTGAGAGGCTAACGTGTTGGTTGCGCGGGCAAGATTTGAACTTACGACCTTTGGGTTATGAGCCCAACGAGCTACCAGGCTGCTCCACCGCGCGGTATGTGTGTATTGTAGCTTACTCTGCCTTGGCCGTGTCAGCTGTAGTGTCTTCCGACACTTCAGGACGGTCCACCAGTTCAACCAGTGCCATGGGCGCGTTGTCACCAACGCGGAAGCCCATCTTCAAAATGCGGGTGTAGCCGCCGGGACGTGCCTTGTAGCGTGGACCGATCTCTGCGAACAGCTTGACGACCATATCGCGGTCGCGCAGGCGGTCAAATGCCAGGCGCTTGTTGGCCAGAGTAGGTTCTTTGCCGAGGGTGATCATGGGTTCGACCACGCGGCGCAATTCTTTGGCCTTGGGCAGGGTGGTCTTGATGACTTCGTGCTGCAGCAGCGAGTTCATCATGTTGCGCAGCATGGCGAGACGGTGCTCGCTGGTGCGGTTGAGTTTACGTAATCCGTGTCCGTGGCGCATGATGTTTCCTTTTTTAAAATCCAGACAGCCGTATCAGGTACTGCCCGTGCGAGATCCCCTTTCGGGCGGGATCTTGTGGTTCAAATTAACGCTTGTCGAGGCCGGCGGGTGGCCAGCTTTCCAGGCGCATACCAAGAGTCAGGCCGCGCGATGCAAGCACTTCCTTGATTTCGTTGAGCGATTTACGGCCCAAGTTCGGCGTCTTCAGTAGCTCATTCTCAGTGCGCTGGATCAGATCGCCGATGTAGTAAATGTTTTCCGCTTTGAGGCAGTTTGCCGAACGAACGGTAAGTTCGAGCTCATCGACAGGGCGCAGCAGGATCGGGTCGAACTGCTGCGAGCTGCGCTGAACGGGTGCGTCAAACGCGGCCAGTTCATTGCCTTCGAGCTGTGCGAACACGGCCAGCTGCTCGACCAGGATCTTGGCCGAGGCACGGACAGCATCTTCAGCCGTCACGGCGCCGTTGGTTTCGATTTCCAGCACGAGTTTGTCGAGGTCGGTGCGCTGCTCAACGCGGGCGCTTTCGACGATGTAGCTCACGCGCTTGACGGGCGAAAAAGACGCGTCGAGCACGATCCGGCCAATCGACTTTGGCGACTCATCGCCATAGCGGCGCTGGTTGCCGGGCACGTAGCCGCGGCCGTTTTCAACCTTGATCTGCATGTCGATCTTGCCGCCGTGCGACAAGTTCACGATCACGTGTTCTGGGTTGATGATTTCCACGTCGTGCGGAGTCTGGATGTCGGCGGCAGTGACTGGGCCTTCGCCGTCTTTGCGCAGGCTCAGCGTGACTTCGTCGCGGTTGTGAAGCTTGAACACCACACCCTTGAGGTTCAACAGGATGTTGACGACGTCTTCCTGCACACCGTCGATGGACGAGTACTCGTGCAGGACACCTGCGATGGTGACTTCGGTGGCGGCGTGGCCGACCATGGAAGACAACAGTACGCGGCGCAGCGCGTTGCCCAGCGTATGGCCGTAGCCACGCTCAAACGGTTCCAGAGTCACCTTGGCGCGGTTGGCGCCAAGCTGCTCAACATTAATGGTTTTTGGTTTCAACAAATTGGTCTGCATGCAGTCTTCCTCTCAATACCCTCGGTTCGTTACACCGATAAGGCCGGCGAAGCACACCCTGGCGATACGGTGCCCCGTATCGCAGGAACGAAAAATTAGCGTGAGTACAACTCGACGATCAACGATTCGTTGACGTCGGCGGCAAACTCGTCGCGATCGGGTACCTTCTTGAAGGTGCCTTCTCCCTTGTCGGCGTTCACATCGACCCAGGCGGGCAGGCCGACCTGTTTTGCAAGCTCAAGGGCTTCCGTGATGCGGGTCTGCTTCTTCGACTTGTCGCGTACGGCAATGATGTCGCCGGCCTTGACCATGTACGAAGGAATGTTGACAGATCCGCCATTGACCGTGATGGCCTTATGCGAAACCAGCTGGCGCGCTTCAGCACGGGTCGAACCGAAGCCCATGCGATACACAACGTTGTCCAGACGCGACTCAAGGATGAACAGCAGATTGGCGCCGGTATTGCCCTTGCGACGATCCGCTTCTTCAAAATACCGGCGGAACTGCTTTTCGAGCACGCCATACATGCGCTTGACTTTTTGCTTTTCGCGCAACTGCAAGCCGAAGTCGGAAGTACGGGTACCGGAGGTACGACCGTGTTGACCCGGCTTGGAGTCGAATTTGGCCTTGTCGCTGATGGCGCGGCGTGCGCTCTTCAGGAACAGGTCGGTGCCTTCACGGCGGGATAGTTTGGCCTTGGGGCCTAGGTAACGTGCCACTTGAATGTCCTTTTGTCATCTGCTGCAATGAATTGCAGGAGCCGGAGGTCGTAACCTGCGGCGGTGGGCTTGGTAAAAATGCCTGGTATCTGACGGGCTGAAACAACCCGCCGGATGCCTGGGCACGGGGAATTAAATGCGGCGGCGCTTTTGCGGGCGGCAGCCGTTGTGCGGAACCGGGGTCACGTCGGCAATCGAATTGATCCGGATGCCGAGTGCGCCCAAAGCGCGAACAGATGATTCACGACCTGGACCAGGACCCTTGATTTCGACGTCAAGATTCTTGATGCCTTGCTCAATGGCGGCACGACCTGCCACTTCGGAAGCGACCTGCGCTGCGAAAGGGGTGGATTTGCGCGAACCTTTGAAACCCTGACCACCGGAAGACGCCCAGGACAAGGCATTGCCCTGGCGATCCGTGATAGTGATGATCGTGTTATTGAAAGAAGCGTGGACGTGGGCGATACCATCGGCCACGTTCTTGCGAACTTTCTTGCGAACGCGTTGTGCGGCGTTATTGCTTGGTGATTTTGCCATGACGACCTCTCAATTATTTCTTCAAAGCTGCAGCGGCCTTGCGCGGGCCCTTGCGGGTACGGGCATTGGTCCGGGTGCGCTGGCCACGCATGGGCAGGCCGCGACGGTGGCGGAAACCACGGTAGCAACCGATGTCCATCAGGCGCTTGATGTTCATCGTGGTTTCACGACGCAGGTCACCCTCGATGGTGAACAGGGCGATCTGCTCACGGATTTTTTCCAGGTCGCCATCGGTCAGATCTTTGACCTTTTTGGCGTAAGCGATGTCACATGCTTCGCAAATTTTGCGAGCGCGCGTGCGACCGATGCCAAAGATAGCAGTCAAGCCGATTTCGGCATGTTGCTGCGGCGGAATATTGATACCAGCGATACGAGCCATGTTCGTCCTCTAAAACTCTTGAAATCAGCCTTGACGCTGTTTGTGACGCGGATCCGTGCAAATCACACGGACAACACCCTTGCGACGGATAACTTTGCAGTTACGGCAAATTTTCTTGACCGAAGCTGAAACTCTCATTTCTATTACTCCTAAACTTTCACTCTGTGCTTACTTGGCACGGAAAACAATTCGTGCGCGCGATAAATCGTAAGGCGTTAACTCAACCGTTACCTTGTCACCGGGAAGAATGCGGATGTAGTGCATACGCATTTTTCCCGAGATGTGCCCCAGTACAACATGTCCATTTTCCAGCTTCACCCTGAAAGTCGCATTGGGGAGGTTTTCTACAACCTCACCTTGCATCTGGATCACATCGTCTTTAGACATATCCCATCAAATACCCAGTTAACCGCCCAGTGACGTCTTGAAGTTCGCCTTTTTAAGCAACGACTCATACTGTTGCGACATCATGTAGTTCTGTACCTGGGCCATGAAATCCATGGTCACCACGACAATAATCATCAACGACGTACCGCCAAAATAAAACGGCACGTTGTATTTCAAAATCAGAAACTCCGGCAGCAAACACACGAATGTGATGTACACCGCACCTGCCAGCGTCAAGCGCACCAGGATTTTGTCAATGTAACGGGCCGTCTGATCACCCGGCCGAATCCCCGGAATGAACGCACCGCTCTTTTTCAGGTTGTCCGCCGTTTCACGGCTGTTGAACACCAGCGCCGTATAGAAGAAGCAGAAGAACACAATCGCGCTGGCGTACAGCATCACATAGATGGGCTGGCCCGGCGTCAGCGTGCTGGCAATGTCTTTGAGCCAGCGCATGCTTTCACCGGTACTAAACCAGCCCACAACCGTGGCAGGCAGCAAAATGATCGATGAAGCGAAAATCGGTGGGATCACGCCCGCCATGTTCAACTTCAGCGGCAAGTGCGATGACTGTCCACCGTAAACCTTGTTACCCACCTGGCGCCGCGCATAGTTCACAAGAATCTTGCGTTGCCCGCGCTCTACGAACACCACGAAATACGTCACCAGCACGACCACCGCGACGATCACGATGGCTACCAGAATACTCATGGCGCCGGTGCGAACTAATTCGAGCAAACCACCCATGGCATTCGGCAAGCCTGCCGCAATACCGGCAAAAATCAGGATCGAAATGCCGTTACCCAAACCACGCTCGGTAATCTGCTCACCCAGCCACATCAGGAACATCGTGCCGGCCGTCAGGCTGAACACTGCAGTCATGCGGAAACCAAAACCGGGTGCCAGCACCAGGCCTGGCGAGCTTTCCAGCGCCACGGCAATACCCATGGACTGGAACAGTGCCAAAGCCAGCGTGCCGTAACGCGTGTACTGCGTAATCTTGCGCCGGCCGCTTTCGCCTTCTTTTTTCATCTGCTCGAACGTCGGAACGACGTACGTCAGCAATTGCATGATGATCGAGGCCGAGATGTACGGCATGATGCCCAAGGCAAACACCGTGAATCGCGACAGGGCACCACCCGAGAACATATTGAACAGGTTCAATATGCCGCCTTGCTGGCCCTTGAAAAGCTCTTTCAGCTGGCCAGGGTCAATCCCTGGCACCGGGATGTGCGCGCCAATGCGGTACACCACCAGGGCCAGCAGCAAAAACACAAGCCTGTTGCGCAGATCACCGTACTTGCCGGTTTTCGCGATTTGAGCCGAAGTGGTTGCCACTGATTATCCAGTCAGGTATTAAGCGACAGAGCCGCCGGCGGCTTCGATCACAGCCTTGGCAGCTGCCGTGGCAGAAATGCCGTTCAGCTTGACTGCCTTGGTCAGTTCACCGGTCTTGATGATCTTGACGTTCTTGGCGAGCTGGCCCACCAGGCCGGCAGTCTTCAGAGCCAACAGATCGACTTCGGCCAGGCCGAGCTGCTCCAGCGCGCCGAGGGTGACCTCGGCGTTGAACTTCAGCAAATGCGACTTGAAGCCGCGCTTGGGCAAGCGACGCTGCATAGGCATTTGACCGCCTTCGAAGCCCACCTTGTGATAACCACCGGAGCGGGACTTCTGGCCTTTATGACCACGTCCTGCCGTTTTGCCCAGGCCAGAGCCGATGCCGCGACCAACGCGTCGTTTGGCATGTTTGGCGCCTTCGCTAGGCTTGATTCCGTTCAATTCCATGATGAGTCTCCGCTCAGACAATCTTGACCAGATAGCTGATCTTGTTGATCATGCCGCGCACTGCGGGCGTATCCTGCAATTCGCTGACGCTGTTGACGCCACGAAGGCCCAGACCGCGCACAGTAGCGCGATGCGATTCCTTGGTGCCAATCGGGCTGCGAACCAGCTGGACTTTGACTTTGGTTTCTTTGGTCATTTTCAATGCCGCCTTAGCCGAAGATCTCTTCGACCGATTTGCCACGTTTGGCCGCAATTTCAGAAGCGGTCGTGGAATTATTCAGTGCGTCCATGGTGGCGCGCACCATGTTGTAAGGGTTGCTCGAACCATGGCTCTTCGCCACGATGTCGGTGATGCCCATGACTTCGAAAACGGCGCGCATTGGACCGCCAGCAATGATGCCGGTACCCTTGGGAGCCGGCGCCATCATGACGCTGGCTGCACCGTGGTGGCCGAAAACATTGTGGTGAATGGTGCCGTTTTTCAACGAGACCTTGGTCATGTTGCGGCGCGCTTCTTCCATCGCTTTTTGCACGGCTGCCGGCACTTCTTTCGACTTGCCCTTGCCCATGCCGACGCGGCCATCGCCGTCACCCACGACGGTCAACGCGGCGAAACCGAGGATACGACCGCCCTTCACGACTTTGGTCACGCGGTTAACCGCGATCATTTTTTCCTTCAGACCATCGTCTGGAGCGTCGTTTTGCTGTTTTGCTTGAAACTTAGCCATACTTAATTCCAGTCTGCTTAGAACTGCAAACCAGCTTCGCGAGCCGCCTCAGCCAACGCTTTGACGCGGCCGTGGTACGCAAAACCGGCGCGATCAAACGCCACTTTT
The DNA here is from genome assembly GCF_056403595.1 of Polaromonas sp. P2_G11. Lineage (NCBI taxonomy): Bacteria > Pseudomonadati > Pseudomonadota > Betaproteobacteria > Burkholderiales > Comamonadaceae > Polaromonas > Polaromonas sp. P2_G11. The sequence goes on from NZ_JBFUFE010000001.1 coordinate 1,068,169, forward strand.
TCAACACCTGCTGCTTTTGCCTTTTCGGCAATGCGCTTGCCAATGGCTTGCGCAGCAGCAACGTTTCCACCTTTACCCGAAGCGCCGATTTCCTTGCGGACTTCCACTTCCGCGGTGGAAGCAGCAGCCAGGACCTTGGTGCCGTCGCCAGAAATAACGCTGGCATAGATATGCAGATTGGTGCGATTCACGGTCAAACGGGCAACACCTTGCGTAGCAATGCGAATGCGGGTCTGGCGTGAACGACGAAGGCGCTGCTCTTTTTTGGTCAACATGATGCAGCTCCTTATTTCTTCTTGGTTTCTTTGATCGTGATCTTCTCATCCACATAGCGGATGCCCTTGCCCTTGTAAGGCTCGGGAGGACGAACAGCACGAACTTCAGCGGCGATCTGGCCGACGCGCTGGCGGTCGGAACCCTTGATCACCACTTCCGTGGGAGTCGGGGTTGCAACGGTGATGCCAGCAGGCATGTCCATGATCACAGGGTGCGAATACCCCACGGTCAGGTTCAGCTTGGCGCCCTGGGCCTGGGCCTTGTAGCCCACGCCGACCAGGCTCAATTTTTTCTCGAAACCCTTGGTGACACCCGTCACCATGTTGTTCACGAGCTGGCGCATCGTGCCGCTCATGGCATTGGCTTCACGCGAATCATTGGCCGGCACAAAAGTCAGCTTGCCTGCATCGTTCTTGATGGTGACAAGCGCGTTCTGCGTCAGCGCCAGGGTGCCGAGAGCGCCCTTGACATTGATCTGGTCTGCTTTCATGGCCACGTCCACACCCTGAGGTACGGCCACTGGCATTTTTCCTACACGAGACATTTCAGTTTCTCCTCAAATGCCGCCGTTAGGCCACGTAGCAAAGCACTTCACCACCGATACCGGTAGCGCGGGCTTTACGATCCGTCATGACACCTTGCGGAGTCGTGACAATTGCCACACCAAGGCCGTTCATGACCTGGGGGATGGCACCATGGCCTTTGTAAACACGGAGGCCGGGGCGGCTGACGCGCTCAATGCGCTCAATCACGGGCTTGCCTGCGTAATACTTCAGGGCGATTTCCAGCTGGGACTTGCCTTCGTCGGTCTTGACGGAGAAGCCATCAATGTAGCCCTCATCCTTCAATACCTGCGCGATGGCAACTTTGACTTTTGACGACGGCACCAGCACGACGGCTTTTTCAACCATCTGTGCATTGCGGATGCGGGTCAACATGTCGGCAATAGGATCACTCATGCTCATTTTGTGGTTCTCCTATGCTTACCAGCTTGCCTTGGTGATACCGGGGATATCACCAGCAAAAGCCAACTCACGGATCTTGGCGCGAGCCAGACCAAATTGACGGAAAGTACCGCGTGGGCGGCCCGTGATCGCGCAGCGGTTGCGCTGGCGGGTCGGGTTCGCGTTGCGGGGCAGTTTCTGCAGCTCGAGGCGAGCCAGCTGACGCTCTTCGTCAGAACGCTTGGCGTCGTTGGACGTCGCCTTGAGTTCAGCGTATTTTTTGGCGAACTTCGCGGCGAGTTTCTCGCGCTTCAGTTCACGTTGCAGTAAAGCTTGTTTTGCCATGTCCCGCCTCAGTTCTTGAACGGAAAACGGAAGGCGGTGAGGAGTGCCTTGCACTCTTCATCGGTCTTTGCCGTTGTGGTGATGCTGATATTCAGGCCGCGCAAGGCGTCAACCTTGTCGTACTCGATCTCAGGGAAAATGATCTGCTCTTTCACGCCGATGTTGTAGTTTCCGCGGCCATCGAAGGCCCGGCCGGAAATACCACGAAAGTCACGCACACGGGGCAGGGCCACGGTAACGAAACGATCGAGGAACTCATACATCTTCACGCCGCGCAGGGTCACCATGCAGCCGATAGGCAGGTCTTCGCGGATCTTGAAACCGGCGATAGCCTTCTTGGCCTTGGTCACGACAGGCTTCTGGCCGGCAATCTTGGTCATGTCGCCGACGGCGTTGTCCATAACCTTCTTGTCAGCAACAGCCTCGCTCACGCCCATATTGAGCGTGATCTTGGTGATACGGGGAACCTGCATGGGCGAGGTGTAGCCGAATTTCTCAATCAGGCCGGGGGCGATTTTTTCGCGGTACTGAGCTTGCAGGCGAGCCTGCGAAGCGGCTTGTACAGGTGCGGTCTTTGCCATGTTATGCAACCTTGATTTCTTCGCCACTGGATTTGAAGACGCGCACTTTTTTGCCGTCTGCCAGGAGCTTGATGCCAACGCGATCCGCCTTGCCGGTAGCGGCATTGAAGATTGCCACGTTCGACTGGTGAATCGGCATGCTTTTTTCGACGATGCCGCCGGTGGTACCCTTGAGGGGGTTGGGCTTGGTGTGTTTTTTCACCAGGTTAATCCCATCCACCAGCACATAGCTGTCATCTTTGCGCAGCGAAATCTTGCCGCGCTTGCCTTTGTCGCGACCAGCGATCACGATGATCTCGTCGCCTTTACGGATTTTATTCATGGCGAGTCCTTACAGAACTTCAGGAGCCAGGGACACGATCTTCATGAACTTTTCAGTGCGCAGTTCGCGCGTCACTGGTCCGAAGATGCGGGTGCCGATTGGCTCCAGCTTGGCGTTAAGCAACACTGCTGCGTTGCCGTCGAATTTGACGAGCGAACCATCGCCACGGCGAATGCCCTTGGCGGTGCGAACGACCACAGCGCTGTAAACCTCGCCTTTTTTGACGCGGCCACGCGGAGCGGCTTCTTTGATGCTCACCTTGATGACGTCACCAACGCTGGCGTACCGGCGCTTGGAGCCGCCCAGAACCTTGATGCACATCACGGACTTGGCACCCGTGTTGTCAGCAACATCGAGCTTGGATTGCGTTTGAATCATTTAAATGTGTTCCCAACTTGCACCGGAAGGCAACCCCTTGGGATTACCAGCCAATCAGTCTTGGGCCTGTCGTCCACACCGCAAACCACTTGCAGCGCTTCCGTTAGGCAGAATTCCTCGCTTTTTTAGAGCGAAGCCTACGATTATGACCGAGCGAAAAGCCACTGTCAACCGCTTGTTGTGAAAATATCCCCACAATAAAGCGGCGGCCCCTCCAGAAGCCCGGGGGAGCCCCCGGGTACCGGCCACGCTTCGCGCTTATGCCGCGGGCGGATTTTCAGCATTAAATCCGGCCTCAGGCCAATAGGGATGAGCGCAACCAGCTATCAAAAAGAGAGCAAAAATCTGCCCGGGCATCCAATTTTGCCCGCCTCCTTCCTCCTTTGCAGGACGGCAACTGGCGGCAATTCAGGCTGGCAGGCTGAGGTATTGGCCACACAGCGTCAGGAATTCATCCAGCTGCGGATCCACGCCGTTTTCCTGCTGCAGCAGAGTGGCCACTTCCGGCGCCAGGGTTCTGGCCAGTGCCGCATCGAGAAACAGCAGACGGGAACGCCGTGCCAGTACGTCTTCAACGGTGCGGGCATATTCATGGCGGGCAGCGAAACGCACCATTGCCTCCGTCAGCCCACCGCCTAATTCGCGGCTGGCACCCGGCAGGTTTTCCATGGCGGACGCCTCGCTGCCATACAGATGAGACCCTGGCGCCTCGCTAATTTTGTGATTCGAATTGTGAGCGCCAACTAACTTCAAGTTTGTGGTGACGCCGGCCCCGCGTGTTGGCAGCAACGCCGCGCCAAAACATTTGTCCAGCACGTCTTCCGCCATCGCCCGGTAAGTGGTCCACTTCCCTCCCGTCACCGTGACCAGGCCGCTTTTGCTGACCAGCACCGTGTGCTCACGCGACAACGCCTGGGTGCTTCCGGCATCCTCATCCGGCGGCTTGACCAGGGGCCGCAACCCCACCCAAATGCTTTTAATGTCAGCCGGGCCGGGCGCGCGGCTCAGGTAGCGAGCCGATTCGCGCAGGATGAAGTCAACTTCTTCGCGGAAAGGCAGCGGCTCGCGCGCCAGGTCGTGGCGCGGCGTGTCCGTGGTCCCCAAAATGGTTTTACCCAGCCATGGCACGGCAAACAGCACCCGGCCGTCGGCCGTCTTGGGCACCAGCAGGGCGTGGTCGCCAGGCAAAAACGAGCGGTCCACCACAATATGAACACCCTGGCTGGGCGCCACCATGGGCTTGGCGTCCCGCCCTATGGCTTGCCCATCCTGGAGCCGCAGCTGGTCCACCCAAACGCCAGCCGCGTTCACCACGCAGTTCGCCCTGAGTTCAAACGTACGACCCGTTTCCTGGTCCCGCGCATGCAGGCCGACCAGCTTGCCGCCCTCATGGATCAGGCCCGTTGCCGCGCAGTAATTCACCAGCAACGCGCCCTGACGTGCCGCGGTGCGGGCCAACGCCAACGCCAGCCGCGCGTCGTCAAACTGGCCATCCCAGTACTTGACGCCGCCCTTGAGATCTTGAGCCTGCACTGTCGGCAGGCAGGCAAGGGTTTCTTGCCGGTTCAGGAATTCCGTGGCGCCCAGGCCCGCCTTGCCGGCCAGCGCGTCATACATCTTGAGCCCGATACCGTAGAACGGCGCCTCCCAGAACTTGTAGGAAGGCATGACAAAGGGCAAGGGCTGCGCCAGATGCGGCGCATTGGCCAGCAGCGTGGTGCGTTCGTGCAAGGCCTCACGCACCAGCGAGATATTGCCTTGCGCCAGGTAGCGCACGCCGCCGTGCACCAGCTTGGTGGCGCGGGACGATGTGCCCTTGGCAAAGTCGTGCGATTCGACCAGCACGACGGAAAATCCGCGGGCGGCCGCATCCAGTGCGACCCCCAGGCCGGTAGCGCCGCCGCCAATGATCGCGATGTCGTAGTGGTGCGGCTCAGCAAGCCGGGCCATTAAATCCTGGCGCCGCGTTTGCGCGGGCGCTAATTCAGTCGTCATGGGCCTTGCTTCCCGTTTTCATACAAACCCATTGGTAAAAGAGCGCCGAGCTTACCCTGCGCTTGTTGCAATAACCTCAATCCCGCAAAAAAACGGACCGTGCAGCACTTGCGCACTGCACGGCCACGCGATCAGCGTACTTTTCCGTCTTTCCAGGCCTGCAGCAACTTGTCGTAGTTGATGGTTTCGCCCTTGGGCTTTTCATTGGCCAGCTTGGCCCATGGCGCACCCTTGTCGCTCAGCCACTTGGCAGGGTCACCTTTGGGGTTGAGCTTGGGCGCGCAGTGGGCCATGCCGGCGCGCTCAAGGCGGCCCATCACCTGATCCATCTCATCGGCCAGCGTATCCATCGCACCCTGCGGGGTCTTTTCACCCGTTACGGCCTGGGCCACGTTCTTCCACCACAGCTGCGCCAGCTTGGGGTAGTCGGGTACATTGTTGCCCGTCGGCGTCCAGGCCACACGGGCCGGACTGCGGTAGAACTCAATCAGGCCACCGTAATTGGCGGCATTTTTGGTGAAGTACTCATGGTGGATGTCGCTGTCGCGGATGAAGGTCAGGCCCACCACCGACTTCTTGGCCGAAACGGTCTTGGAGGTGATGAACTGCGCGTACAGCCAGGCCGCGGCCACCTTGTTGGGGTCATGGTCCTTGAAGAAGGTCCAGCTCCCCACGTCCTGGTAGCCGTTTTGCATGCCCTGCTTCCAGTAAGGGCCATTGGGGCCAGGCGCCATGCGCCACTTCGGCGTGCCGTCGGCGTTCACCACAGGCAGTCCCTTCTTGGTCATGTCGGCGGTAAAGGCCGTGTACCAGAAGATCTGCTGGGCGATCTGCCCTTGGGCCGGCACCGGGCCGGCTTCACCAAAGGTCATGCCGCTGGCCTCTTTGGGCGCGTACTTCTTCATCCAGTCCACGTACTTGGTCAGCGCGTAGACCGCAGCAGGTGAATTGGTGGCCCCGCCACGCGCAACAGAGGCGCCCACAGGCGTGCACTTGTCGGCCGCCACGCGAATGCCCCACTCGTCCACCGGCATGCCGTTGGGGATGCCCTTGTCGGCGGTGCCGGCCATGGACAGCCAGGCGTCGGTAAAGCGCCAGCCCAGCGAGGGGTCCTTCTTGCCGTAGTCCATGTGGCCGTAAATCGGCTTGCCGTCTATGGTCTTCACGTCGTTGGTGAAGAACTCGGCGATGTCCTCATAGGCGCTCCAGTTCAGCGGCACCCCGAGGTCGTAGCCGTATTTGGCCTTGAACTTGTCCTGCAAGTCCTTGCGCGCAAACAGGTCGGCACGGAACCAGTACAGGTTGGCGAACTGCTGGTCGGGCAGCTGGTAGAGCTTGCCGTCGGGCGCCGTGGTGAAGCTGGTACCGATGAAGTCCTTGAGGTCCAGGCCCGGGTTGGTGTATTCCTTGCCCGCACCGGCCATGTAGTCGGACAGCGCCAGGATCTTGCCATAGCGGTAGTGGGTGCCGATCAGGTCGGAGTCGGAAATCCAGCCGTCGTAAATCGATTTGCCCGACTGCATGGAAGTCTGCAGCTTTTCAACCACGTCGCCTTCCTGAATGATGTCGTGCTTGACCTTGATGCCGGTGATTTCCTCAAAGGCTTTTGCCAGCGTCTTCGATTCGTATTCGTGGGTCGTGATGGTCTCGGACACGACCGAGATTTCCTTGACGCCCTTGGCCTGCAGCTTCTTGGCCGCATCGATAAACCACTTCATCTCAGCCTGCTGCTTGTCCTTGGACAACGTAGAGGGCTGGAACTCGCTGTCAATCCATTTTTTCGCCTCAGCTTCGCCTGCCCAGCCGGGGCTGGCCATGGCACATGCCGCAGCCAGGGCCAGAGCCGTATAACGCATCTTCATGATTTGTCTCCTCATTGGTTCACTCCCCGTGGTTGAAGGCTTGTTCGGCTCCGGGGAATATGAGCCGGGTTCCTTTTCTGACTTCTATCCCTTGCGCATGACGAATGCGAGCAAGGCCATTGACAACACGAAGCTGATCCAGATCGACGGATCGCCCTCCAGACCCAGCCACCCGGCCAGCTTGCCGCTGATGCCGACAAAAATCAGGTTGACGTAGGCCGCACTGAGCAGGCCGATAAAAAGCCGGTCACCACGGGTAGTTTCCAGCGGCAAAAAGCCGCGCCGCATCGTTGTCGGGGATTTCAACTCCCATACCGTCATGCCCACCAGCATCAGCACGATGCAGGTAAAGAAAATTGCCACCGGCGTGGTCCAGGCCATCCACTCAAACATCTGTCATCTCCTTACTTGGCGGCATCAGCACCGCAAGTGAATCCGTGCAAGTGCCATCGCGGAACCGGCTTTGCCGGGCCGCAGGTGGCGCCCCCTTGGGGGAAGCGCCGAAGGCGCTTCGGGGGGTCACACTCTTCCCATTGCGAAGCCTTTTGCGATGTAGTTGCGTACAAACCAGATCACGATGGCGCCCGGCACGATGGTCAGCACGCCAGCCGCTGCCAGTGTGGCCCAATCCATGCCGGATGCCGACACCGTCCGTGTCATGGTCGCGACGATGGGCTTGGCGTTGACGCTGGTCAGCGTGCGCGCCAGCAGCAGTTCGACCCAGCTGAACATGAAACAGAAGAACGCCGCCACGCCGACACCGGCCTTGATGAGCGGCAGGAAGATGCGTACAAAGAAGCGGGGGAAGGAATAGCCGTCGATGTACGCGGTTTCATCAATCTCACGCGGAATGCCGCTCATGAAACCTTCCAGGATCCACACCGCCAGCGGCACGTTGAACAACAGGTGCGCCAGGGCCACCGCGATGTGGGTATCCATCAGCCCCACCGTGGTGTAGAGCTGGAAGAAAGGCAGCAAGAACACTGCAGGTGGCGTCATGCGATTGGTCAGCAACCAGAAGAACACATGCTTGTCACCCAGGAAGCTGTAACGCGAAAACGCGTAGGCGGCCGGCAGGGCTACAGTCACCGAAATCACGGTATTGATGGCGACATAAATCAGGCTGTTGATGTAGCCCGAATACCAGGACGGGTCGGTAAAAATGGTCTTGTAGTTGTTCCAGGTGAACTCCTGGGGAAAGAACGAGAAGCTCGACAAAATCTCGGCATTCGTCTTGAAGCTCATGTTGACCATCCAGTAGATGGGCAACAGCGCGAACAAAATGTAGGCAATCAGGAACAGCGTGCGCGCCTGGAATTTCGGTGTGTTCATTCCACGCCCTCCTTCTCTTGCGTACCGACGCGCTGCATCCAGTTATAGAGGATGAAGCACAGCAGCAGGATGATCAAAAAGTAAATCAGCGAGAAAGCCGCCGCCGGGCCCAGGTCGAACTGGCCGACGGCTTTTTGCGTGAGATATTGCGAAAGGAATGTCGTGGCGTTGCCCGGCCCGCCACCCGTCAGCACAAAAGGCTCGGTGTAAATCATGAAGCTGTCCATGAAGCGCAGCAGCACGGCAATCATCAGCACGCCGCGCATCTTGGGCAGCTGGATGTAGCGGAACACAGCGAACTTGCTGGCGCCGTCGATGCGCGCGGCCTGGTAGTAGGCGTCCGGAATCGAGCGCAAGCCCGCGTAGCCCAGCAGCGCCACCAGCGGCGTCCAGTGCCAGACATCCATCATGAGCACCGTCACCCAGGCGTGCGTGGCATTGCCGGTGTAGCTGTAGTCAAAGCCCATCTTTTGCAGCATCGCGCCCAAAAGGCCAATGTCAGCCCGGCCATAGATCTGCCAGATAGTGCCCACCACGTTCCACGGAATCAGCAGTGAGAGCGAAACGAGCACCAGCACCAACGAGGCCTTCCAGCCTTGCGCCGGCATGGACAGCGCGAGTGCGATGCCCAGCGGAATTTCGACCGCCAGCACGGCCAGCGAGAACGTCAGTTGCCGCCAGAGTGCCGCATGCAGTTCTTCGTCACGCATGACGGATACAAACCACTCAGTGCCGACAAACACGCGCCGCTCGGGCGAGATGATGTCCTGCACCGAATAGTTAACCACGGTCATCAGCGGCAGAATGGCGGAGAACGCCACGCAGATGATGACGGGCAGCACCAGCAGCCAGGCCTTTTGATTAACGGGCTTAGTCGTCGTGCTCATGCATCCACCAGTTCGTCATTGAGGTACAGGCAGGTGTGTGGCCCCATCACCTGCAGCCAGACCTCCTCGCCAACTTGCGGCGCGCGGGAAGCCGGGTTCAACCGGGCCTTGATCGTGTGTTCACCGATCCGCGCCGTCAGCATCCAGTGCGTGCCGATGTCCTGCACCAGCGTGACAGTGAACGGCAGCGCCGCCGGGTCACCCGGCGCCGTCTTCACCACGTATTCAGGGCGCACACCCAGCTTGAGCTCGCCGTCGGGCATGGCACGTTCAGGCGGGAGCGCCAACGGCCGCTCCGCGACGCGTAGCGCGCCACCGACGACGGTGGCCGGCAAGAAGTTCATGCCGGGCGATCCGATGAAGTGGCCTACAAACGTATGGCGGGGGCGCTCAAACAGTGCATCGGCCGAGCCCGTCTGCACAGCGCGGCCGCGCGTCATCACCACCACCTCTTCGGCAAAGGTCAAAGCCTCCACCTGGTCGTGTGTCACATAAATCAGGGTGAGCTTCAATTCATGGTGAATCTGCTTGAGCTTGCGCCGCAGTTGCCATTTCAGGTGCGGGTCGATCACCGTGAGCGGCTCGTCAAACAGCACAGCAGACACATCGGGCCGCACAAGGCCGCGGCCCAGCGAAATTTTCTGCTTGGCATCTGCTGCAAGCCCAGCCGCGCGGTGGTTGAGCTGGCCGCTCATGTCCAGCATCTCGGCAATTTCACCAACGCGTTTTTTGATCTGGTCTTCCGGCACCTTGCGGTTGCGCAGCGGAAACGCCAGGTTTTCAGCCACAGTCATGGTGTCGTAGATCACCGGGAACTGGAACACCTGCGCAATATTGCGCTGCTGCGGCGAGGCGTGCGTCACATCTACGCCGTCAAACTTGACCGTGCCCTGCGACGGCACAAGCAAGCCCGACATGATGTTGAGCATGGTGGTCTTGCCGCAGCCTGAGGGACCAAGCAATGCATAGGCGCCGCCATCGCGAAAACTCATGGTGAGCGGGAGCAACGCGTAGTCGCTGTCCTCGCGCGGATTCGGCCGGTAAGCATGGGCCAGGTCGAGATCAATACGCGCCATAAGGCCTCCACAACACGGCAGCCGATGCAAAAAGGTGCTTCACGCAAGTCCCCCCCTGCGCTCTGGCGCCAGCAGCAAAGCGCCGGTTGCATCAAAGACATACACCTGGGCAGGGCTGAGAAACAGCGTGATGGGCGCACCCAACTCAAAGTAATGCACACCGGTCAGTTGCGCCACCAGTTCGCCCACCGCCGTGGCAACGTGGACAAAAGTGTCGGAACCCGAAATTTCAGCCAACTCGACCTTTCCCGGCAACGCCACATCACCCTCACGCTTTTGGACGCGCAGGGCGCTGCCGCGAACACCGGCCGTGAGGGTGGCCAGGTTTTGCGCCGGCGCATCGGGCAAGGCCAGCGCCAGGGTGGGCCCTGCCGCCAGCTGCAATCCCTGCGCTGCGGGCAGTGCCGCTATCAGATTCATGGGCGGATCGCTGAAGGCACGCGCAACGCGCAAGGATCGTGGCGAGTGGAAGACCTCGGCGGTCGGGCCGTACTGCAGCAGTTCACCACCGTCCATCACAGCGGTATAGCCCCCCAGCAGCAGAGCCTCGCCAGGCTCGGTGGTGGCATAGATCACGGTGGAATCGCCGGCTGCAAAAAGCTGGGTCAGCTCTTCGCGCAATTCCTCGCGCAGCTTGTAATCCAGATTGACCAGCGGTTCGTCCAGCAACATCAGGGGAGCCCCTTTGGCCAGTGCGCGTGCGAGGGCCACCCGCTGTTGCTGCCCACCCGACAGCTCGGCCGGGTAGCGGTCCAGGAACATCTCGATGTGCAGGCGTTCGGCCAGTTTGCGCACCGTCTGATCGATGTCTTTTTCCCCTCGCAGCTTCAGCGGCGAGGCGATGTTGTCCGCCACCCGCAGCGAGGGGTAGTTGATGAACTGCTGGTAGACCATGGCGACGTTCCGCTCGCGCACCGGCATGCCGGTCACATCGGCGTCGTTCACCATGACTTTCCCCTGCGTGGGGACATCCAGGCCCGCCATGATGCGCATCAGGCTGGTTTTTCCGGCCTGCGTTGCGCCCAGCAGCACCGTGACTTCGCCGCTGCGCGGCGCCAGGTTCATTTCATAAAGCCATTGTTCGGCGCCGACTTTTTTGCTGATGTGGTCCAGGGTCAGCTGCATCACGCGCCCCTTCTGAACAACCGGCCGTCCCAGGCGCGTTGCAGCGACCCAAAACGGCGGTGGGGCCTCTGTGCCAGGGCATTGGCAGGCAGACAAAAAGAAACAGTAGACAAGAGGAAGGCTCCCGGCGAAACTTTGAGGAAGTTCGGTTTTTTTCTATTTTTCTTCTTTTTTGATTGTTTTATCTACTTGTTTTCCCTTATCTGTTTCCTTTTGTTTCGATATAAAGTTTCCAGACCTCCACGATTCCTTCAAACTTGAACCCGCGTGAACTCCAACCCCAGGCAAATCAAGCTCCTTGACGTCGTGCGAACCCACGGATCGGCCTCCGTCGAGCAGCTTGCAGAAAAATTGGACGTGACCTTGCAGACCGTCCGGCGGGATGTGCAGCGCCTGGCGGAAGCCGGCCTGCTGACGCGTTTTCATGGCGGCGTGCGGGTACCCAGTTCCACCATCGAAAACATTGCCCACCGCCAGCGTGAAAGCCTTCACGCCGAAGGCAAGGCGCGTATCGCGCGCGCAGTGGCCAGGCGTGTTCCGAACGACTGCTCATTGATCCTCAATATCGGCACCACCACCGAGGCCATCGCCAAGGCCCTGCTGCACCACAAAGGGCTGCGGGTCATCACCAACAACCTGAATGTGGCCGGCATCCTGTGCAGCAATACCGACTGCGAAGTCATCGTCGCCGGTGGCGTAGTGCGTTCGCGCGACCGGGGCATCGTGGGCGAGGCGGCGGTCGACTTCATACGCCAGTTTCGGGTAGACATCGCGATCATCGGCATTTCAGGGATCGAGCCTGACGGCTCCCTGCGCGACTTCGACTACCGCGAAGTCAAAGTTGCCCAGACCATCATCGAGCATGCCCGCGAAGTCTGGCTGGCGGCAGACAGCAGCAAGTTCAACCGGCCCGCCATGGTGGAGCTGGCCACGCTTTCCCAGATTGACCGGCTGTTCACCGACATGCCTCCGCCCGAGCCATTCCCCACCTTGCTGGAAGAGGCGGACGTCAACTGTGAAGTGGCCCACTCCTGAGCCCCGCGCACTTGTGCGCGCCTGCCACCCTTTCATACACTCCAGCGCATGACATACCTTCTTGCACTCGACCAGGGAACCTCCAGCTCCCGCAGCATAGTGTTTGACGAACACGGTCACATCGTGGCATTGGCCCAGCAGGAGTTGCCGCAGATCTACCCCAGGCCGGGCTGGGTCGAGCACGACCTGATGGAGATCTGGCGCACCCAGCTGGCGACAGCGCGCGAAGTGCTGGCCAAGGCGAACATCAAGGCCAGCGACATTCGGGCACTGGGCATCACCAACCAGCGCGAGACCACCGCCCTCTGGAACCGCAAGACCGGCCTGCCGGTTCATCACGCCATCGTCTGGCAGGACAGGCGCGCGGAAGCCACCTGCGCCGAGTTGCGTGAGCGCGGCAAGGAAAAGCTGATCCAGTCCAAAACCGGGCTGCTGATCGACGCCTATTTTTCCGGTACCAAGCTCAAATGGCTGCTCGACAACGTGCCCGGCGCCCGCGCGCAGGCCGAGCGCGGCGAACTGGCCTTCGGCACCATCGACAGCTGGCTGATGTGGCAACTCACGGGCGGCGCGCTGCATGCCACCGACGTCAGCAACGCGTCGCGCACAATGCTGTTCAATGTGCACACCAATCAGTGGGACGACGAGCTGCTTGAGCTGCTGGGCATCCCGGCTTCGCTGATGCCCAAGGTATTACCTTCGAGCGCGCATTACGGCGAGGTGCGCCCCGATCTGCTGGGCCATGACATCCCCATCGGAGGCGTCGCCGGTGACCAGCAAAGCGCGCTGTTCGGCCAGGCCTGCTTCAAGGCCGGCATGGCAAAAAACACCTATGGCACCGGCTGCTTCATGTTGATGCACACGGGCAGCCAGTTTCAAACCTCACACAATGGCCTGCTGACCACCAGCGCAGCCCAGGCAACAACCCAAACGCAGTTCGCCACCGAAGGCAGCGTGTTTGTTGGCGGCGCCGTGGTGCAGTGGCTGCGCGACGGCCTGCACGCCATCAAGGGCAGCGCCGAAGTGCAGGCGCTGGCCGAAAGCGTGCCTGACTCAGGCGGCGTGATGATGGTGCCGGCCTTCACCGGCCTGGGTGCACCCTACTGGAAACCGGATGCGCGGGGCACCATCACCGGCCTCACGCGCGGCACCACCGTCGCCCATATCGCGCGCGCCGCACTCGAAAGCATCGCCTACCAAAGCGCCGCCCTGCTGCAGGCCATGAGCCGCGACGCGGTGAGTGCTGGCGCCGCACCTGTTGCGGAATTGCGCGTAGACGGCGGCGCCTGCGTCAACGACCTGCTGATGCAATTCCAGGCCGACCTGCTGGGCATACCGGTGATCCGCCCGGCGGTCATTGAAACCACCGCTCTGGGCGCCGCCTACCTGGCAGGACTTTCCAGCGGCGTCTACAGCAGCACCGACGAGTTGTCCGGCATGTGGCGCGCCGAGCGCAAGTTTTTGCCTACGCTAGGCGCGGACCGGGCCGCTGAGCTGATGGCGCGCTGGGAGCAGGCGGTGCGGCAGACCGTGCTGCAGTAAGCGCAGCCCTGCCCTGTCACATTTCCCACAGGTGCGGCCGCTAGACTTGGCTGCATGAACCCCTATGTCACAGCACCCTCCAGGCGCCGGCTGGTCCTCGGAGCCGGCGCAGCCGCAGTGCTGGGCCTGGCCGGCGGCAAGGCACCGCAGCCGGCAGCAGCGGCCACGCAGCCGGTCCACACACGTCTGCGCCTGATCGGTGAATCCCGCATTCCACACCGGTTGCAATTCCAGGGCACCACGGTGGGCGGTCTCTCAGGCATTGACTACGACGCCGCCAACAACCTGTATTACCTGATCAGCGACGACGCCTCCAGCATCAACCCCGTGCGGTTTTACACCGCACGCATCGCGCTGGACATGAGCAGCCTGGGCCAGCCGGAATTGCTGAGCGTCACCCCCCTGCGCCAGGGCGACAGCAGCACGTATGAGGCCGCATTGCGGGGCATGCAGCCCCCCGACCCGGAGTCGATTCGCTGGCGCCCGAGCAGCCAGACGCTGCTGTGGGTCACTGAGGGGCATTCCCTGACGGGCGTGGCGCCGGAGCTGCGCGAAAGCCGGGCAGACGGCACGATGGTTCGCGAATTTACGCTGCCGCCCATGTTTGAGTTTCATCTCATCCGGGGGCCGCGCGTCAATCTGGCGCTGGAAGGCCTGGCGCTGACACCCGATGACAAGACAGCCTGGATCGCCATGGAAAACGCCTTCCGCCAGGATGGACCCGTACCCACGGTGAAAGCGAAGGGCGGTCCTTGCCGCTTCACCCAAATTGACCTTGCCAGTGGGAAAGCATTGCGGCAAATTGCGTATGTGCCCGACGCCATTCCGCGCGCACCTGTTGCGCCGGCCACCCAGGCCGACAACGGCGTGGTGGAAATCCTGATGCTCGATGCCGACCGCATGCTGGTGCTGGAGCGGGCCTATATGGCCGGCTGGGGCCCGCAGGCAGGTAACTCGCTGCGCCTGTACCTTATCGACACCCGGCAGGGATCCGACACGCTCGCAACGCCTGTCCTGCAGACTGGCACCTATCGCGCGGTGGACAAAACACTGATCGCCGACTTTTCCACCTTCACCGGCCCGGGGCCCGGCCTCCGGCTGGAACGTCTGGACAATACGGAAGGCATGGCCTGGGGCCCGGTACTGCCCAACGGAAATCGCAGCCTCGTCTTCATTAGCGACGACAATTTCAGCTCCCGGCAAATCAGCCAATGGCTGGCCTTTGAATTTTTGGATTGACAACGCATGACCTCCAATTCCCGTACAAGCAACGAACACATCGCCTTCATAGGCGGCGGCAACATGGCCAGCGCCATCATTGGCGGCCTGCTTAAGCAAGGCATGCCAGCCAGCCAGATCCAGGTGGTCGAGCCTTTTGAGGAGCAACGCAACAAGCTCATCCGGCAATTCGGCGTGCAGGTGCATGAAAAACCCGGCGCGCCACTGGCCAGCGCCGGCCTGGTGGTCTGGGCTGTAAAGCCGCAGACATTCAAGGATGCAGCGCTGCAAACACGCTTTCACACCAAAACCGCCCTGCACCTGAGTGTGGCAGCCGGCGTGCGGTCCAGCAGCATCGCGCGCTGGCTGGGCACCGAGCGCGTGGTACGCGCCATGCCCAACACGCCGGCGCTGGTCGGCAAAGGCATGACGGCGCTGTTTGCGCGGGATGCCGTGACAGACGACGACAGGCTGGGTGTCGAGCAGGTGGTCAAGCCCACGGGGGATTACCTGTGGCTCACCGAAGAAGCCCACTTGGACGCGGTCACCGCCATTTCGGGCTCCGGCCCGGCCTACGTCTTTTATTTTGTGGAAGCCATGATCGAGGCAGGCACGGACATGGGCCTTGCGCCGGAACAGGCGCGCAAGCTTGCCGTCGGCACCTTTGCTGGCGCTTCGGCGCTGTTGGCGGCGTCCGACGAGACGCCCCAGACCCTGCGCGCCCAGGTCACGTCCAAAGGGGGCACCACCTACGCCGCGCTGACCTCCATGGAGCAGGACCGCGTCAAGATGCTGTTCATGCGCGCCATCCACACGGCAAGGCAACGCGCCGGTGAACTAGGTGATGAGTTTGGCGCGGGCTGAAGAGGTTTAAGAGGAAACCCCCTGAAACCCAATGCAGGAAAGCGCAAGCAGCTATCTATTTAGGAGCTTAGGAACTCAGCTCATCTGGTGATGAGCTTTGCTTCCCAAACCCCAAACTTAATAGCTGCTCAGGCACATATTCGATGTCAATGGCCAAAACGACAGAACAGCCTGAAAAAAGCTGTTTTCCGCCTCTGTGAGCGCCTGGGAAGCCTACTGATCGACCTTGACACGGTAAGTGACGACGATCTGTGCCCCAGAGGCCAGCGAACCGGTAAAAGTCCACTTCAATGCCCCCTGCGCGTTCACGGCCGGTTGCGTGGTCACCGTGCAGCCCGTGATGCCCGTGGGCAGCACGCCCGGACAGGCGGTGGAGACGAAGCCGGTGAACGCCGGGGTGGAGTCGCTCACAAACAGCGTGGACAGCGCCTGTGTGCCGTTGTTGGTGGCCGTCAACGTGTACTGCAGCGTGTCGCCAGGGCTGGCGTTTACGCTGGTGGCCGAGGCGATAGCCTGGGTGACGTTGCTCACCAGCTTGGCCAGCGACAGGTCGCCAGCCTGGCCGACGGTGGTGATATCGGTGACAAGCAGGGTGCTGACGCTGAGCGCCGGGCTGGCGTTGGTGTAGCTGAAGGCCGCGCTCAAGGTTACGCTGTTCTGCGCGCCCTGGCCGGCCCCAGCGGGCACGAACTGCTTGACGATGAGGCAGACGGTCTGCCCGGCGGTGACGGTGAGAGCTGTGGTGACCTGCGTCTCGCTGGCCTCCAGCGCTGCGTTGCAATTGCTGTCCTGATACAGCACCTGGCTCCACGCAGGGCTGGCCGGCGTGGCGGTGTTGACCATCGAGAAGGTAACTTGCCCGCCGGTGCCAGCGGTGTAGGTGTGGGCGTAAAACACGACCGTGCCAGGCTGGGCGGTCTGCGCGCCGTTGGGGCTCAGGGTGTTGGGCCCCACCATGCCGAAGCTGATGCCGGTGCGGGCCAGGCCGGAGCCGGCGGTGTAGCTCACACTCGGGCGGGTGTAAGTGCCGCCCGTGGTGCCGGCCGAGCCGCCGGTGGCGGTGTAGCCGGAGGGCAGCACGGGCGTGAGGACCACGGTGCCGCTGGTGGCACCGGGAATCCACAGAATGAAGCTGCCATCGCTGGCCGTGGGTTCGGTGTCCACCGTCGTCGCACCCTGCATGGCGTTGACGGTGATGCCGGCCAGGCCGGGCTCCGTCCCGGCCTTCACGCCGTTGTTGGCGGTGCCGCCGCCCGCGCCGTTGTCGGCAAACACGGTGCCGCTCAGCGTGCTGCCGCTGTACAGGCCGAAATTCTGCGGTGCGGGCGGCGCACCCACGATGCTGAATTGGATCACCCCGGTGGGATTCTGCGTACCGATGAAGCCGGCCGGATATGCAGCCGCGATGTCGCTCAGCGTGTTGTTGCCGTCCACGATCAGGCAATAGTTGCCCTGCTGTATGTTGGTGAAGCTGTAGGCGCCGGTGGTCAGGTTGACCGATGCAGCCACGGTGGCCGGCCCCGTGCAGGTGCCGCCCGTGCGCGGCGCAAGCTTGACCCACAGTGCAGTGGCCCCGCCTATGCCGGCCTCGCCCGCATCCAGGTTGCTGTTGTGGTTGGGGTCGCTGTAAACGTTGCCGCCGAAACCCAGGGCTACCGTACTGACCACGGGCGCAGCGCAGCCGGCGCTCGGCGTGTTGGCAGCCGTGCAAGTGGTCGGGGTCGGTGGGCTGGTGCCGCCGGCCGGGTCTACGGCGGTGTAGTTGGTGACCGTGATGTTGCTCGTCGGTCTTGCCGTGATCTGCAGCGTCGAGGTGCCGCCGCTGGCTGTGATGGTGCCAACGAAATTGCAGGTCACCAGCGTGCCGCCGGCATTGGCCGCGGTCGAGCAGGTCCAGCCGGTGCCGCTGCTGCTGACGTAGGTCATGTTGACGGGAAGCTGATCCACCACCCGCGCCACAAAGGCCGGCGTGGTGGTGGTGGTTGCCACGGTAAGGGTGTAGACACTGTTGATGCCCACCTGCAACGCAGGGCTGGGCTGCGACTTGGTGACAGTCAGCGTGGGGTAGATGGGCGTGATGGTCACGGAGCCGTCGCCACCGGGATTGCCGGTGCCCGGCGCCGTGTTGCCGGGGACTGTCGCGCCGCCCGCGCCACCCAGCGACGCGGTCACGCTGAAAGCCGACACCGACACCGCGTCGCGGCAAGATCCGCCGCCCGTGGCCTGAGCGGTGGTGTTGGTGGCGCTGCTGTCCACCAGTTCCGCGCCGCCCACACCGGCCGCGCAACCGGCGCCGCCGCCGCCGCCGCCCGAGCCGTCGCCGACGCGTGTCGCGCCGGCGCTACCCGCTGCGCCCGGCAAGGTGCCTATCGTCGTCGTCGCGGCCAGCCCGGGGCGGCCCGCGATGTTGAGCGCGCCGCCCTGCCCGCCGCCACCGCCGCCGGCGATGATCAGCCTGGCATTGGCGGCCGTGGCCACCACGCTGGCGGCACCGCCGCCGGCACCGCCGCCGGACCAGCCGCTGCAGCCGGCCTGGCCACCGGAGCCGCCGGCCCAGCCCGGAGCACCGCCCGCAAGGCCGCCCGCGCCCGCCGCGTTGGCGCAGGTAAAAGCACCTTGCGATGTGTTGCCGGGCCGGCCACCCTGTCCGACGGCCACGTTGAGCACGGTGCCCGGGGCGATGTAATACGTGCCCGTGGCTCGCGCACCCGCGCCGCCAGCGCCGCCGTCACCGCTCAAGTCATTGCCGCCGCTGCCACCACCCGCGCCGTTGGCCTGGATGATCACGCCGCCCGCGCCCGCCGGCACGGTATAGGTCTGCAGGGCGCCCGTGTAATTGAAAGTTGTCTGTGCCATCGCGCCAGTCGCGGCCAGCAGCATGACGGCCACGGCCCATACCAGGCGCGCCCACTTGCTTGCCGGTGAGGATCGGCGGGGCGCATACGAGGAAAGGCCTGGACACTGAAAAAACATCATGATTTGGGGCCCGCCGTGTTGGAAGGTGAGGCAGTGGCCGCGCCAGCCGGTTCAAACACATTCTCGTCAAACTTGAAGCGTACACGCAGGTAGACACCACGCTGGGTGTAGGCCTCGCCCGCCAGGTCAGCGGCCCGGAAGCCCTTGATGTTGTAGCCCAGTGACACCCACATGTTTTTCCAGGCCAGATAGCCGACTTCCACGCCCACCGCGGTCTCCGCGGCGCCGTTACCCCACATGCGGTAGGCCTGCAGGCTGACGTCCCAGCGCTCGGTAAGGTCCCAGGTGGAACGGCCGCCAATCAACTGGGTAAAGGAGCGGCTGCTGATGCCGTTGGACTTGTCGCGGCCCCATTTGGCGGCATAGCGTGCGCTCGTCACCCAGCTGCGGCTGGGCTGGATATTGAGGTGGGTGGAAAGAATCAGCCCGGACTCATCGCGGCTGACGCCTGGGCCCAGGGTGCTGTCCGAATCCTTTTTGTATTCGATGCGACCCAGCGCATTCCACACGTCGGTGCTTACCGGGCGATAGGCCACACCGGACTGCGCCGTGATCAGTTCACGCTTGCCGCCCGTGGCGCCGAGGTTGGTCTGCTCGCTGTAGAGCGCGCGGTTGAGCAGGGTCCAGCTGTCGTCCAGCTTGTTGGCCAGCGCGCCCGTCAACAGCCAGCCGCTCGAAGTGGCCGATGTCTGCCACTGTACCTGGCCGGACGCCTTCCAGGTGGCCGCGGCCGTGTAGTCGGCTCCGATGGTGACGGCGCTAGAGTCGTCGATGGTCACACCCGACAACGGCTTAATGCGTTGCAAGCTGGCTGTCAGGCCGACGCCATTGTCCAGGCGCCAGAGCCTGCGCAGTCCGACCGCAGCCTCGCTGCTGCGGCCGTTGATGCTGTCGCCCATGCGGTATTCATTGAACAGCTGCGTGCTGTCCGGCAGTTCCGTATTGAGGCCGGCAACGGTGGTGTATTGCGAAGTCGACGCATTGAGCGTGTAAATGCTTTTCAGGCTATTGATGAAGTCGTGGCGCGCATACAGGCGCGTTGTGGAATTAATGGCATAGTTGCCGCCGACGCCGACCTCCCGGCCGCCGCTGCCGTCGATCGCGTATTCGGCCAGGCCGTAGACGTCGGCTTGGGGCACATCCGGAACCGGCACCGTCACCTTGACCCGCGCCGTGGTGTAACCCACCTCCTCGGACGAGCCTGAAGCCAGCGCCGTGGCGGAAGGCGTCACCGGAACGGTACTGCCAGGCAAGGCCGGACCGGAAAGCGCAGCGGCGGTGTTGGCGCTGCTGTAGCGCACGCCAACTTCCACCTTCACATTTCCGGGCAGGCTGTGTTCGAGCTTCAGGTCCGCGCCGGTTTGTGCCGCGCCTGTCACGCTGTTGGCAGTGCGCAGCGCTTCAGCGACAAGCCTGTTCTTGTCATCTACGGCGTAACCGATTTTTGCGCCGTATTCAGACTGGCCGGCCGACTGCACGCTGTTGGGGTTGTAAAAACCCGCACTGGTGCGCGCACCCCAGACGCGCGCCTGCAGCGCCTGGTCGTCATGACGGACTTCCACGCGCTGGCCTGAGCCGTTGCCCTGCAAGTCTGTACTGCTGCGGGCGATTTCACCGGTGGCCACGGTTTTTTCGCCCAGCTTCGCCGTCACGTTCAGTCCGCTGAGGTTCTGGCGATTGGCGGGGTCGGTGTCCTGCACCGCCGTCGCGCCGAGCGATATACCCGGAAGGACTTCCAGGCGCGCATCGGCGCCGGCGACCGTATGCTTGGGGCCGCCCGAGTCCACCGAATAGCTGACCCGCACGAAGATCGGATTCAGGTCGGTGTCCACGCTCGGAACCGGAGTCTTGAGCAGAAGCTGACCGCTGAAAGGTTCGATTTCGTAGTCGGTGAACTGCGCCAGCGGTGTGTCATTGATGATGACTGATGCCTGGCTGCGGCTTCGCGTGAGGATGTCGACTTGCTGGCTGTTGACCACACCGTTGATGTTGAGCCGGAACGGCCCGGAAGTGCCATTGGCGCGGAATTCCTGCACCAGTTGCGTCGTCGCCGTGCGGCTTGCAAAACCTTCCACGGTCACTGCGCCTTCCTGGTAACGGCCCTTGACACCGTTCAGGGCGCGCGAGTATTGCGTGAGCTGACGTGCGGCGTTGTCGCTCTGGGTTGAATAGTCGCCCAGCAGTGCGTAGTTGGTGCCGTTTTGCAGCATCACGTAGAGCTTGCCGGTGGACTGGGCGTCAAAGCCACGCGCCGACGAATCGCCATACACCGGGTAAAACTGGTTGGGCTGGATATCGCGGAACAGCGCCGTATCGGAAGGCTTGTCGGAATCGTAGGCCAGCGTCAGCAGTGAAGAACCGAGCACCTTGCCTTTGAGGAACAGCGCAGTCCGCGCAGCCGCTTCGCCCTTGCCACCCGCAAAGCTGCGCGACGTGCTCCGGATCTGCCGTTCAAAAACATCGCCGCTTTGCGCGGGTTGCAATGCGGAAGGATTGAGGCTGCGCAGGTTGAGCGTGCCCTCCACAATACCGGCCGCAATCATGGGCCGCAGGTTGGGCATGAACTCGATGGCCGCCACAGACTTGACGGTGCCGCTGGCAATACCAAGCTCCGCCTTTCCGGGCTGGGCGGGTGGCAACAACAAAAAGCGGCCCTCACCACCTTCAACAAAGACCTGCGTGCCGGGCTGGCGTGCATCCAGGTCGGGAGTCTGCCACTGGCCAAGGCTTGCCTGCAGCGTCACTTGGGTTCGCACGGCCACCGGCAGGCCTTGCGCATCGCGCAGCGAAATGGTGACAGGAACGGCAGTCGCACCGTCAGCAATCAGCTGCGCAGGCGCGCCAACTTCGATCTTTGCCAGGGCACCGGGAACCAGGATCGTGACTTGCGCCGTTCCGCGTGCATTGCCAAAACCGTCTACAGCGCGCACACCCAGCGTATTGCGGCCGGGCCGGAGGTCAACACCGATGTATTCCCAGGCGACGACGCGGTTCTTCTCAAGGCTGCTCTTCTTGCCTACCTGTGTGGCGGGTACCAGTTGCCCATTGAGGGTGACCTCAAACGTGGCGCCTAGCGGGCCTTTCACCCGGACGCGGGTCTGGGCTGAAGGCAACACCTGCTCGTTGACCAGCCCGACAAAACCAGTTTCACCATTGAGCTCCGGCAGGAGCTCTTCCAGTGGAACAACTGCCTGTAGCGATTCGGCACCGGAAACCGCCGAAGGTTGCGCGGCCTCCGACACAACCTCCAAAGGCGCGTAAATAGGTTTTGGCAACCCCTGGGCGTTAGGCGCATAAGGTCCGCCCGGATCGCCCACGGCGCCGAGAGTGCCCGGTAGCGGCGCCGCCGAACCTGCGGGGGTATTGTTTTTCTGTGCTCCGGGCAGACCGAGCGCGCCGCTGGAGGGAAGCGTCCGGCTGTCCACCGTCGCTGCGCCGCGGTTGGCCTGCAGCAACAGGCCTGCGGCCTGGGCGATCTCCGAAGAATTGCCTAACGCTTTGCGGCGCAGAGCGATCTGCTCCTGAATGGCGGCCGTGCACTCGGCGATGGCAAAGTCAGCTTTGTGGAGCTCGCCATTGGTCAGGTCCACAAAACGGCTGGCCGCATCAAGGGCATTTCGATTGTTGAGCACCTGGAGCGAAGCACCTGCAGGCAATGTGATGCTGTCGATCTTGGCGACATGGGTGCGTGGCTCCAGGCCGTAGAAACTGTATTTGCCTTCCTCGTCGGTCACGGCATAGGTGCCGTCTTCCAGATAAATCCGAACGCCCGGAATGCCTGGCTCACCCGCATCCTGCACACCATTGCGGCTGCAATCGGCAAACACCTTGCCGATCACGTAGGCTTTGTTGGAAAACACGCCACCGACGACCTGGACGCGAACGCTGGACCGGTTGGACCGCACCACGCCGCTGGCAGCCTGCGCCGTATTGATGCCGTCACCTCCCTGGCCGCCCACGCCGACGCGCACGCGGTAGGTCAGCGTCGGCTGTGAGCCGGAGGCAATGGCACCCACCGCAAACTGGAGGCTGGGACCCGCACCACCTGAAGGGTCTGCAAGGGGCACGCCGTTGAGCCGTGCCGTGCCGCGCACATAGGCAAAGCCGGCAGGCAGGCTGTCGCTGACCACAACACCGGGGAGTGCCCCTGCGCTGACGTTGTTGAACTTGATCGAGTAGTCAACAAAGTCCCCGATTTCTGCTGTCTTCTTGTTGGCTGTTTTCTGGATAAACAGGCCACCCGCATTCGCACCAGGATCCAGGGGTACGTCGAAATGCACAGGCGCACCCGCCACGACGAAAGTGCCCCCGTAAGAGCCCGGTGTATCGATCAGCCGACCCGCAGGCTGTATCCCGGCAGGAAGCAGCGATGGAAAGGTGAAGCCCGCCGGTTGGGTGATTACCAGCCGGTATGTGCTGTTGGCCACCAGCGGAAATTCATAAAACCCGTCGGCAGCTGTCACGACAACGCTGGGAGCCGGCGTTACCCCATCTATCTGGAACACGACGGCTGGCCCACCGGGAACCCCGCCGTTGCCGGCACCGGTGACGTCGATCAGCGCTACCGTGGCGCCGGCAACAGGCTGGTTGGTGGATGAATTGAACACGATGCCGGAAGGATCCACCAGCAGCGTGGTCGTCGCCGAGACGGTGATGCCGCCGCAGGAGGAAATCGTGGCCGTCACCGTGTCGTTTCGCAGCACTTCCAGTATGCCGTCGCCGGAAGCCACGATGTGCGTCGCCGCATTGGCTGTGGGAACATTCGGCATGATGCGGAAGATGCCAGTGTTGGGGCCGGTTTCCACAGCCGTAAAGGTTTCCGAATCTCCCGTAAGCCGGCTCACCAGCGTGATGGGCACCGTACCTACTGTCGTGGAGTCAGCGTTGCACACAGCAGCATTGGCCTGCACAAACAGTGGATGGCCCGGCGTACCGAGGGCGGTCCGGTTGGCATAAGAGGCGTTGCTGTAGAAAAGGATGTCTGCCGCGTATGCCGGCAACGGCAACACCACCATATTGCTGGTGGTGGTCAACGGTGCAGCGGCGTCAGTCCAGTCCGCATAGGCCGTGCCCGACACATTGCCCGACGCGTTTGTGTTCACGCTGACATTAAATGTTCCCTGGAACAATCCGCCCTGAGGCAACGCGGCAATGCCCCAGGCAACGGCGTCCACCGTGGCACCACCGGGTATTGCCGTGACATAGCTGTTGGTCGCTCCGCCCAGCAGGTGGTACAGCGTCTGGGCACCGGGACTGGTAGACGGCAGGGCCGAGACAAAGGCCGTGTTGACCGGCACCGGGGCGCGCAGGATAAAAAGCGTCACTGGTGCGCCATTGACAAGCACATTCGCCGGGCTGGCCGCCATGTTTCCGTTGTTGATGGCCCTTGCGGTAAAGCTGAGAGCACCACCCTGAATAGCGGTGGCCGACGAGGCTGAGTAGCTGACCTGGATTGCCGCACCATTGGTGAGATTGATCGTATCGGTGTTGGTCGCGCTGGCCCCCTGGACCTGGCTCAACGCACTCAGGGTAATCTGGGCCGTCTGGCCGGGCGTCGCGCCCGGCGGGATCTGGCCCGTGATCAGCAATCCGGCATTGGCGCCAACGGCAACCATCACAGGACTTCCGGCAGGAACCACGGGTTCACCCGCATCCACTAAACCGTTGCCATTGACGTCCAGCACCACCTGGAGATTGAGCGGTGTGAAGGCGCTGCCGCCGGACACACTGGCCGTGATCAGGTAGTTCGTGGTGCTGTTGCCGCTGTTGGCAAGGTTATGGTTGATCGTGAATGACGAACCTACGCCGATCAGCAGGTTCTGGCTGGATGCCAGCGTGAGCGCTTCAAGCGTCGCCACCGTGGTGTTCACGGTGTTGGAGTTGAGGTGAACCGTCAGGCCCGTCGCCGCGTCCACAAAAGTTGCTGTCGCCGTGTTGCTGATCACCGTCCCTGCCGGGGTCGGCGCTGCCTGTGCTGCTGCCCAGAAGAGCAGCAACATGCAGGAGATCAGCAGCTTGCGCAGCGGGCGAGGAAGCATGGTTGATGGGCTTGTTGTTCGGTTTTCGACAGGGCGTCGCTTTCCAAAGGGCACGCGGCCGTGCCCTTTGAAAAGCGGGGAAGCTTTCGCTTCCCGCGCTTGAGGTCAGTCCCGGGTTAGGGGTTGATGCGTACACCGAAAGTCACGACAGCCGACTGACCAGGGGTCAGGGTGCCGATCGTCGCGGTGACGGTGCCCGCTGCGCCTGCGGAGGGGCCGGTCACGGTACCTACCGTGCTTGCCGCAGCGCTGCTCAGGGTGGTGTAACTAGGCGTCGCGTCGGACACCACAACGGAGGTCGCATTCGCGGATCCGACATTGGTTACGGTGATCTGGTACAGCACGCACTGGTTGGGACGGGCGCTCAGGGTAGCTGCCGCGTAGACCGTGCCACCGTTGGCGCCAGCGCAAGCCGTGTCCAGGGATTGCGCCTTGGTCAGCGTCAGGTTGCCGGCGATCACGGTCGTACTGTCAACCGCAGTAGCCACGGCAGGAACCGTCGTCGCGTAGCTGCCATTGGTGGTCGTGACCGTGATGGTCGTGGCGTCCACTGCACCGGGGGTTGCGCCGCTAGGAGCGATCACCTTGTTGAACACCGTGATCGATGCACCGGGAGCCAGACCCGCAGGCAGGACGCCCGCGGCATGCAGCGTGCTGCTGATCTGAGGGTCGGTCGCGTCGAGTACGCCGTTGGCGTTGGCATCGTAGTACAGCGCGGAAGTCCAGCCGGCCTGGTTGTCGGCGCCGGCCAGGGTCAGCGTACTGACCGTGCCGTTGCCTTCCAGCACGTTGCCGGTATTGGTCAAGGTGTGGCTGTAGACGTAGGAGCCGCCTGGATAGGTCTGGCCGGCGCCGTTGGGCGTGAGGGTCACCGAGCGCACGGCGTTCACGACCACCGCGTCATGCAGCGTGTCCGAAGCGTTCGACGTGGGCGACAGCGTACGGAAGTACAGCTGCGTGGTGCCCGCTGCAAAGCCGGCAGGCACACCCACCACCGCGCAGACGACAACGTTGCCGGCGGCGGCCACGGAACCCGTGTTGGTGATGGTCGCACCCGTGGTCGAGCAGTTTCCTGCGCCGCCGTCGGCGCGGAAGCTGACCGTCCAGCCGGCCGGCAGCGTCACGCTGGCAAAGGTATTCACCGTGCTGGCGCCCAGGTTGTAGCTGTCCGGCGAAGGGCCGGTGTTGTTGGCCACGATCGTGAAGACCGTCGAGGCGCCCGGGTTCAGCGTGTTGGTGACCTGCGCGGCACCTTCGCCGTTGGCGAACACGCCCACGCCGGGAACACCCACCGCGGTCGGCAGGTTGTTGGTGGCATCAACCGCTGCGGCAGTCACGGCGGTCAGCTGGTCGTTGGTGGTAGCCGTCTTGGTCGGGTCAAACACCGAGGTGGCCGTCTTGACAATGATGAAAGGCGCGCCGGCGTTGGTCGCGTTCGGAGGCAGCGTGGCCTTGAGGATCACGTTGTAGGTAGCGCCTGCGGCCAGCGGGCCGGTGTCAACCGTGCCGTCGCTATTCGTATCGACCAACGGCGTGACGCCGTCGCTCTTGTACAGCTGGAAGGTCGTACCAGCGGGAAAGTTGCCCGTGCTCAGCGTGATGTTGAAGGTGTCGGAGCCATTGCCGGTATTGGTCACCGTGTTGGTGAAGCTCACCGTCGAGCCAGGCGCGGCCGGGCCAGGCACCGTGGTGCCGGTCAGCGTCACGGCGGCGGTCTGCAGCACCGTGAACGGCACCGTGTTAGAGCCGCCCGTTACCGTGGTAGCGCCGTTGTTGTAAGACGTCGTGGCGGTGTTGTTGAGTACGCCGGGTGCAGTTCCCCCGGCTACGGTCACGCCGAAGCTGATGGTGCCAGATTGGCCAGCCGTCACCTGGTTGAGCGTGACCAGCAGGGTCTTGGTTCCCAGGGTGTAGCCCGAAGTCAGGGTGTTGGGTGCAGAACCACTGGAGGCACCAGCGTCGCTCAGCGCCGTGGCGCCCGTCACGCTCCAGCGTGCAGAACCCGCGGTATAGGTCAGGCCCGCCGGCAGAACGTCGGTGATCGCCACGGCGGTGGCCGTGCTGTTACCGGTGTTCGTGTAGGTCAGGGTGTAGGTGATGGCCGTCCCGGCCGAGCCGCTGGACACGCTTGCCGACTTGGTCAGCGTGACGACCGCGTTGGTCGTGGCCGTGGTCACGTCGGTGTTCGACTGGGTTTTCGTCGGGTCAAATACGCTGGTGCCGGTCACCGTGATGGTGTTGGTCTGTGCCGCCGTAGCCGTGCCCGGCAAGGTGGCGACCACGATGTACTTGAAGAGGCCGCCTGCGGCCAGCGCGCCCGTCGAAGTGATCGCCGGGCCCGTTGGTGTACCGCTGCCGTTGTCGGCAAAAATCTGGACGCTGGCCATCGAGAAGCCACCGGTATTGCTGGTGGTCAGGTTGAACGTGTCCGTGCCGTTACCCGTGTTGGTCAGGGTGTGCGGGTAGTACACCACGCTGCCGGGGGTCGCGTTCTGCGCGCCGTTGGCCGCCAGGGTCAAGCTTGCAATCTGCTGCACCGTGGTCTGCACCACGTTCGACGTGACCGTGCGCGTAATGCCGGATGCATCCGAGTACGTGGCCGAGGCCTGGTTGCTGATGGACGTGCCCGCCGGCGGTGGCGCGGCATGGGCCGCCAGGCCGGCCAGAGCCAGCATAAGCGCGACAAACAATCCCACAATCCAGTGGGTGAAAAAGTGCTGCAACCCTAAAGGCTGCGGACTCGAAGGATTGGCATACATGGCTTTTTCTCCTGGCTACTTAACAACGGTGAATCAACAAACAATTAACGGGGAACGGAAAGGCGAAATGCGCCGCCCGCATGGCGGGAGGCGCAGCTGCAAGGGAAGCTGGCCGTCATCACGGTTTGGCAGCCAGTGCGACTGCAGGTGAATCGATGCGCACACGCAGACTGACCACGGTGCTGGCGCCTGCGGCCAAGGTGCCGGTTTCCCAGCGCAAGGCGCGATAGTCAGACAGGGGAACGGGCTCTTTGCGCACGCTGCCGTCGGCCTGCTTGACCATGCGCGTCAGCGGCATGGGTGCAAAGATGCTTCCGTCCGTTGAGGCCAGAGCCTGTGCAGGTTCGGCACTTGCCGCGATAAAGGTGGTGCCGGGAGGCACCGGTATGGTTGCCAGAAGCTTGCCGGCTGCAGCGGTGCTGGTATTGCGGTAAGTAGCGCTGTACTGCAGGACATCCCCGGGTTTGCCGTCGCCGGCGGGCTTGAGCACGGGCTTGCCGCCCACCATCTCCACGCGCTGCGCCAGGAGCTGGGAAGACACCGGCGAGGCTTGGGCCAGCACAGCTTGGCCAAACACCAGTCCGGCGGCAAAAATACAAAGTTTCAGGGCAGATTTCATGGGTAACGTCCTTTCGTGACTCTCGGCAAATGGCTGGCTCGGAGGCAGATCCATGTAGGGCCGGCAACATATGCGCATCGATATGTATTTGAGACGTAACTTTATGTTACTTATCAACTTTTAGAGCCTCGATTACTTCACACGAACGCAATAGATGTGAATAAAAACAAAAATTTCGTGAGAAAAATCGCATAAACGTCCGTATTTAGTTGAATTTCAGTCTTCAATCGGAGTGATTGAAACAGTAAGTTACATATTAAAACATCGAAAATCCACCAAAAGATCCGAAGAAACTAATGGAAATTAGCTAAAACCGGGGCCTCAATTCAACAATTAGAGTTAACTCGTAACCAATAGAAACAACCATCAGATTACCGGCCAAGCCGAATGTCATTTTCGAAAGGGGACAGGTAGCCGGGCAGCGCCAACGGGAAGCCGGAGGATGAGGAAAACAAGGAGAAAAGAGGGGGAAGGGAGGAAAGGGCAACGCCCCAGGCGCAACAAGCCAGGCGAACTCCAACGCGGAGCATGGCGGGGCGGAAGACATAACCGCATAGTCGCGGCCGCTCGCCGCGGGCAGAGTGGCGAAAGACAAGCTGCCCGAACTCGGTGCCAAGCTCGCTCAAAACTCGCTTCTTCACGGCCCGCCCTGTTCTGTCAGGGCAAGCCGCGAAAGAAGGAGGAAAGTTACCTCACGGCATCACGCAAGCGCGCAAACACCTTCCAGAACGCAGCCTCCTGCGTGGTTGCAAAGTTGATGCGCATCAATGTGCTGGGTTTGCGCGCCGCGTGAAACAAGCCGCCAGGCGCAATCAGGTAGCCCTCGTCCAGCATGCGCTGGGACAACGCATCGGTGTCGACGCCCGTGTCCACCCAGCCGAACAGGCCGGCGGGCTCCGCAGCAAATGTGCAGCCGTGAGCCAGGGCCAATTTGACGCTGCGTGCACGCGCGCCGTCAAGCCGGGTGCGAATACGCTCGGCATGCCGGCGTAACTGGCCCTGATCTATGCACCAGGCCAGCGCCTTCTCCAGCAGGGCTGGCGTGGTTAGCGTGGCCAGCAGTTTGGTGTCCAGCAGGCGCTCGATGAGGTCGGGGGGTGCGGCCATGAAGCCGACGCGCCAGCCGGGTGCCAGGATCTTGGCGAAGCCGCTGACATAAATCGTGCGCTGCAGCCCATCGAGGGCGCATAGCCGCGTGGCATGCTCAGGCGCCAGGTGGCTGTAGGTGTCGTCTTCAACAATGTGGAAGTTGTGTTGCATCGCCAACTGCAGCACGCGGTGGGCGCTGCCGGGCGTGAGGCAGTAGCCCGTCGGGTTGTGGAATACGCTGACACTGACAAACAGCTTGGGCTGGTGGATTTCGCAGTATTGGGCCATCACCGCCAGGTCCGGGCCGTCGGCGCGGCGCGGTACCGGCAGGATGCGCATGCCTAAAGCGTCCAGTCGGGCGAACTCCACCGCCCAGCCGGGCTCCTCCACCATCACACAGTCCCCGGCACGCAGCAGCGTCCGGCTGACGATGTCGAGCGCATGGGTGGCGCCAACGGTGGTGATGATCTGCTCGGGCGCGGCGTGCACATTGAGTGCACTGAGCTTCTGCGAAAGCGCGCGGCGCAGGCCGCTGTCGCCCATGGGTTCACCGTACTGGAGCGAAAAGTCCCGCAACGCGCTGACGCTGGTGACTTTGCGGACGGCGGCCGGCATGAAGGTGGTTTCGAGCCAGTCTGGTGGAAACACGCCCATGCCGGGTTGCGGCTTGTTGCTGACCTTGTGGAACATCCCGCGGATCAGCGCCGTCGCATCCACCGGCGCCTGGCGCGTGGCCATCCAGGTCGCAGTGCTCCAGGCGCCCGGGGGGGCGTGGCCCGCGGCCGTACCCGTTTTTGCGTCTGCTATATTTTTTATAGCTGCCGGCGCTTTAGGAGCCTGCGCCAGCGCCGCATTAAGCGAAGTATCACGGACAAAAAAACCGCGGTTCTTGCGCGCCACCACCAGGCCTTGCGCCAGCAACTGGTCATAAGCCGCCACCACGGTGGAGGCACTTACACCTTGCTGCTCGGCGCACAGCCGCACAGAAGGCAGGCGCGCACCAGGGGCCAACAGCCGGCTACGGATGCGTTCGGCAAAGCGCGCCGACAGCTGTTCGGTGAGGGACTGTGAAGCGGTTTTCATCAACATGGTGTGGCCTTGGCACGCCCTGCAGGCGGCATGTGTGCTGACAATTTGACCAATACAGTTTGGAAATTTGTACCAACAACTGTACTGGTGGTGTATTGCTTTCAACTATAAAGTTGAAAACATGAACTGGCAAGAATTTACGGCCTTACTGGTGCTGGCAACGGCGATGAGCTTTTCGCCGGGACCCAACACGACGCTATCAACCGCACTGGGAGCCAACCATGGGTTGAAACGCGCACTGCCTTTTGTCTGCGCGGTGCCGGTCGGCTGGGGCGTACTGCTGCTGGTGTGTGCCCTGGGGCTGGGCGCCCTGGTGCTGGCTGTGCCCTTGCTGAGCTGGGCCGTGAAGATCATCGGCGTGGCGTACCTGCTGTGGCTGGCCTGGAAGATTTCGCAGTCGCGCCAATTGAGCGAGGCGGACGCGGCGCGCCTGAACATCACTTTCTGGCAAGGCGCCGCACTGCAGTTTGTCAACATCAAGGCGTGGATGCTGGCGCTGGCCATCGTGAGCGGCTGGATTGCCGGCCGCGAGGCCCCGGGCGCGCGGCTGGCCATCGTATTGCCGGTGATGCTGGCCTACGCGTTTGTCAGCAACCTCACTTACGCGCTCGCCGGGTCATTGCTGCGCGAGTGGCTGACCGGCCCGTCCGGCAGCGGACGACGGCTCCAGTGGTTCAACCGCGCCATGGCGCTGGTACTCGTGGCCACCGCCATCTGGATGCTTTTTATATGACGTCCACATCTGCCGACACAAACAAAGGGCTATGGCTCGGCTTGCTGGGCATCGTGATTTTTGCCGTCACGCTGCCCATGACACGCCTGGCCGTGGGCACGCCCGATGCACCGCAGATGTCCGGCGTTTTCATCGCGCTCGGGCGGGCCACGGTGGCGGCCGTGTTGTCGGCGGCGTTTTTGCTGGCCACCCGCGCGCCACTGCCGCAGCGAAAGGACTGGTTGCCGCTGACCATCACCGCGGGCGGCGTGGTGTTTGGTTTTCCGCTCTTCACCTCGATTGCCATGCGTTACGTGGAAGCCGTGCATGCAAGCGTCATCCTCGGCGTGCTGCCCCTGGCCACCGCGGCAGTGGGCGCGCTGCTGCACCGCCAGCGTCCGTCTGCCGGCTTCTGGCTGTGTGCGGCGCTGGGCAGCGCGCTGGTGGTTTTGTTTGCCATGCTGCGTTCAAACAGTGAGGGTGGGCTGTCCATCCATTTTGCTGACCTATTGTTGCTGGCCGCCTGTTTGTGCGCGGCAGTCGGTTACGGCTACGGCGCGCGGCTGTCCCAGCACATGCGCGCCGAGCACGTGATCTGCTGGGCCTTGGTGCTCTCGCTGCCCTTGACTTTGCCGCTGTCTCTTCTCAGCTGGCCCACAGCACCACTCAAGGTCAGCGCCTGGGCCGGCTTTGCCTACGTGGCGGTGTTCTCGGCCTGGTTGGGATTTTTTGCCTGGTACCGCGGCCTGGCGCTGGGCGGCACGGTCCGTGTCAGCCAGGTGCAGTTGGTGCAACCGTTCTTGTCCATGCTGTTTTCTGTGCCGCTGCTTGGCGAGCACCTGGACGCGGTCACTGTCGGCTTCGGGCTGGCCGTGATTGCCACCGTTTTCATCGGCAAAAAAATGCCGGTGCAGTCAGGCGCCCGCATGCCGGCCGCCGAACCGGGCTCTTTGCTCAACACCAGAAAGTTGTGATGTACTCAGCCGCCTTTATCTTTGAACCCGGCACCTACGACGAACGGTTCCACACGCTGGACGCGCTGATCGAAGAAGCCGCCCTTGCCACGCCGGGCTACCTGGGCGCGGAGTCCTGGCGTTCGCCGGATGGCGTGCTGACCAATGCGACTTACTTCTGGGAGACCGAGGAATCGCTGCGCGTATTTTCAGCACACCCCAAGCACCTGGAAGCCAAACGCCAGTACACGCAGTGGTACAAAGGTTTTCACATCGTCATCTCACAGGTGTTGCGCTCTTACGGCGACGGCACCATTACACACATCACGCCCAACCAGCGAAAGCGGGCATGAAGCGGGCTTGAGGCCGCCCGCCGCTTTTGCACTGCTTTCCAGGATATCCCCTACAACAAGGAACCATCGATGACCCCCGAACAACGCCTGCAGCAACTCGGCCTGATCCTGCCGCCCGTCGTGACCCCTCGCGGCAACTTCGATGCCTGGGTGCTCGACGGTTCCATGCTGTACCTGTCGGGCAAGGGCTCGCCGCTGCGGCAAGACCTGGCTGTGGTGCCTAAGGTCGGGCGCGAGATCAGCGCGGAGGAAGCCCGCAAACATGCCCACGACGTCGGACTGAACCTGATTGCCACCATGAAGGCCGCCCTGGGCGAACTTTCGCGCGTGCGGCGCGTGGTCAAGCTGCTGGGCATGGTCAATGCGGCGCCCGATTTCACGGGCCATACCGAAGTCATCAACGGCTGCTCTGACCTGCTGGTGCAGGTATTCGGCGACGCGGGCCGCCATGCGCGCTCGGCAGTCGGCGTGGGCTCACTGCCGCGGGGCTTTGCGGTGGAAATCGAAGCCATCGTGTCGGTCACGGAGTAAGCAGCATGAAAATGAACGAAATTCCCTTCGGCACCACCGACTGGTCCAACGTGGAACGCACCGAACATTCCGCCCTGGAAGGCAAGGCCTTCTGGCGCACCCGCAAGTTTGGCGATGTGCGCGTGCGCATGGTGGAGTACACGCCCGGCTATGTTTCCGATCACTGGTGCAGCAAAGGCCACATCCTGCTTTGCCTGGAAGGCGAGCTGCATACGGAGCTGGACAACGGCAGTGTGCACGTGCTGTTACCGGGCATGAGCTACCAGGTGGCAGACGGCGCCGAAGCCCACCGGTCGACCTCGCCTTCGGGGGCCAAACTGTTTATCGTGGACTGACCCCGCACCAACCGTCTCACCTCGGTACCGGTAGATCGATTCACAGCAACGTCTTTTTTTCTTTCAGTGAAGTAGCGCTTTCAACCCGCATCAGGACAGCTTTCATGCATATCGCCATCCTTACCTTCGACGGCTTCAACGAACTGGATTCCTTGATCGCCTATGGAATGCTGAGCCGCATTTCGCTGCGGGGTGATGCCGACTGGAAAGTCAGCATTGCCAGCCCCACCGAGCGCGTGACGTCGATGAACGGCCTCACCATTGATGCGCATATCGGCCTGAAAGAAGCCAATCGGGCCGATGCCGTATTAATCGGCAGCGGAATGAAAACGCGCGAAGTCGCCAATGACGCGTCCATCCTCGGTCAACTGCAGCTCAATCCACAACGGCAGCTCATAGCGGCGCAGTGCTCCGGGACCTTTTTGCTCGCCAAGCTAGGGCTTGTCGGCCAGATGCCGGCATGCACGGACTTGACCAGCAAGCCCTGGGTGCAGGCAGCCGGGGTGAGCATCCTGAACCAGGCCTTCTTTGCGAAGGGCAACCTGGCGACCGCAGGCGGCTGCATGTCCGCGCAATACATTTCCGCATGGCTGATTGCCCGGCTGAAGGGCATTGACGAAGCCCGCGAGGTGCTGCACTACTTTGCCCCGGTCGGTGAAAAAGAGGAATACGTCTCACGGGGACTTGCACATCTGAAGGCGAATTTACAGGAACAGTCGACGACACCGGAAATGTCCGGCGCGTCGTGACGCCAGACCCGCAAGGACGGGTATGGCGAGTGTGAAAGCAAAGACAAGTGCACGGAGCGGGGGCAGAATGAATGCGCCAAGTCGTCCCCGCTCCCGGCAGCCACCGGACAGTGGATTTTGAAAATCTTGCCAAAAATTTTTGTGCCCGGTTGTCTTTTGACGGCCCATAAGGAGAGAGTGAAATGGAATGGACCCAAGCGCAGCGCGCCAAAAAAATGAACCCCTCGGTGATCCGCGAGATCCTCAAGGTCACCGAGAAGCCCGGCATCATCAGCTTTGCCGGCGGCCTGCCCTCGCCCAAGACCTTTCCGGTCGCCGCCTTTCGCGAAGCCTGTGACAAGGTGCTGCGCGAAGACGGCCATGCGGCGCTGCAGTATGCGGCCAGCGAAGGCTATGCGCCGCTGCGCGAGATGGTGGCCGCCATGCTGCCCTGGGAAGTCGACCCGGCGCAGGTGCTGATCACCACCGGCTCGCAGCAGGGCCTGGATTTGATCGCCAAGATATTGATCGACGCCGGCAGCCGCGTGCTGGTGGAAACGCCTACCTACCTGGGCGCGCTGCAGGCCTTCACGCCGATGGAGCCCGAAATCGTCGGCGTGGCCAGCGACGATGAAGGTGTGGACGTCAAGGACCTGGCCAGCAAGGCCGCCGGTGCGCGTTTCTTTTATGTGCTGCCCAACTTCCAGAACCCGACCGGCCGCACCATGACAGAAGCGCGCCGCGCCGCACTGAGCGCCGAGGCCGCGCGCCTGGGCCTGCCCATCGTCGAAGACAACCCCTATGGCGACCTGTGGTTTGACACACCGCCGCCGCTGCCGCTCACCGCGCGCAACCCTGAAGGCTGCGTGTACATGGGCTCGTTCTCGAAAATCCTGGCGCCGGGTTTGCGCCTGGGCTTTCTGGTCGCGCCCAAGTCGCTCTACCCCAAGCTGCTGCAAGCCAAGCAAGCGGCCGACCTGCACACGCCGGGCTTTAACCAGCGCATGGTGGTCGAGACCATGAAGAACAACTTCCTGGACCGCCACGTGCCGACCATTCGCGCGCTCTACAAATCGCAGCGCGACGCGATGCTGGCCGCGATGAAGCAGGGCATGCCCGAAGGTGTGAGCTGGAACACACCGGCCGGCGGCATGTTTTTGTGGGTGCGCCTGCCTGAAGGCATGAACGCCATCGACCTGCTGCCCAAGGCCGTGGAGCGCAACGTGGCCTTTGTGCCCGGCTGGGCCTTCTACGCCGACCATGCCGACGCCCGCACGCTGCGCCTCTCGTTCGTCACGTCCAGCGTCGAGCAAATCAACATCGGCATCGCCGCGCTGGCTGCGGCCATACGCGAGCAACTACCTGCCGGCCTGCCTCAACTGCGCGCGGCAGCATGATGAACGCGAAAGGGACCTGACATGCTTCATCTTTGGGGGCGCATCAGCTCCATCAACGTGCGAAAAGTCGTGTGGGCCGCGCAGGAGCTGGGCCTCACGATGCAGCGAACCGACGCCGGGGGCCAGTTCGGTATCGTCAAGGAGGCCGATTACCGGCGCAAGAACCCGAATGCGCTGGTGCCGCTGATGGAAGACGGTGAGGTGCTCATCTGGGAGTCCAATGTCATCGTGCGCTACCTCTGCGCCAAGCACTCGCCAGGCAATTTTTATCCCACAACGCTGCCGCAACGCTTTGCCGCCGAGCAGTGGATGGACTGGCAGCAGACCACCTTCAACCCGGCCGGACGCACGGCTTTCGTGCAGTGGATT
The DNA here is from genome assembly GCF_056403595.1 of Polaromonas sp. P2_G11. Lineage (NCBI taxonomy): Bacteria > Pseudomonadati > Pseudomonadota > Betaproteobacteria > Burkholderiales > Comamonadaceae > Polaromonas > Polaromonas sp. P2_G11. Next base: position 1,103,899 of record NZ_JBFUFE010000001.1, read on the forward strand.
CGCACGCCAGCGGAGCAGCGCAATACAGAACTGATTGCGCAGTCCGTAGCCGCCACCGAAGCGCTGCTAACACTGCTCGATGCACATCTGGCTGACCATGCGTTCATGGGCGGCGACCAGTTCAGCATGGCCGACATTCCGCTGGGCTGCGAAATGCACCGCTGGTTCGGCTTGCCGCAGCCGCGGCCCGTGCGTCCCCATCTGGACCGCTGGTACCAAACCCTCCTGGCACGGCCCGCCACGCGCGGCGTGCTGGACCTGCCTTTGTCATAAATCTTCAAACCTCCCCTGGAAAACCGAGAAACCCCATGAAGCAGCGCGCATTCAAGCAAGTCGACGTGTTCACACCCACCCCTTACTTCGGCAACCCCCTGGCCGTGGTAATCGACGGCAGCGGCCTGGATGATGCCGCCATGCAGCGTTTTGCCAAGTGGACCAACCTCTCGGAAACCACTTTCCTGTTGCCACCCACAGACGCCACGGCTGATTACAGCGTGCGCATCTTCACGCCCGGCGGCGAACTGCCTTTTGCCGGCCACCCCACGCTGGGCAGTTGCCACAGCTGGCTGGAAGCCGGTGGGCAACCGCACAGCAAAGACTTTATCGTGCAGGAGTGCAAAGTAGGCCTGGTGAAGATTCGCCGCGAGACTGGCACGAAGCGCCTGGCGTTTGCCGCGCCGGCCCTGAAGCGCTCCGCGCCCAGCCCCTCATTGCTGGCGCAGGTAGCCGGCGCGCTGGGCCTGAAAGCGACAAGCATCCTGGCTGCCCAATGCCTGGACAACGGCCCGTTGTGGCTGGGCCTGCTGCTGGACAACCCGGAGACCGTGCTGCAACTGGCGCCCGATCACAAAGCGCTGGCCAAGCTGGGCACCAAAGTCGGCGTGGTGGCGCGCTACCCACGTGAGGAAACCGCGCCGCTGATTGCACGCGCCAACCGCGAAGCCAAGGCATTCGCAGCCTCCGCACCTGAAACAGCCCCTGATTTCGAAGTTCGGGCCTTCGCCTCTCCCATCGGTGTCGACGAAGACCCCGTCACCGGCAGCCTCAATGCCAGCCTGGCCCAGTGGCTGATCGCCGAAGGCCATGCATCCGAGCGCTATACCGCCTCGCAAGGTGTCTGCCTGGGCCGCGCCGGTCAGGTGCATATCGAGCGCGATGCAGCCGGCCAGGTGTGGGTGGGCGGCGAATCGGTCACCTGCATTGACGGAAGCGTGACGCTTTAGGAACCAGCCCTAACCATGGAACACAGCACCACACTCCCGCCGCTGGCCTCGCAGGTCGACCACCTCGTGGTGGTGGCGGCCAGCCTCGCCGAAGGCGTGCAGTGGTGCGAACGCGTGCTGGGCATCACGCCCGGGCCGGGCGGCGAGCATCCGCTGATGGGCACGCACAACCGGCTCTTCACAGTGGCCTCGCCGGCCTTTCCACGCGCCTATTTCGAAATCATTGCAATCAATCCGGACAAGCAAACCCCGCGTACGGCACCGGCCAGACGCTGGTATGACCTGGATGATCATGAGTTGCAGCTGCGGCTGAGCAAGACCGGCCCGCAGCTCGCGCACTTTGTCGCCTCGACGCCCCGTGTGATCGCGGCGGTGCGGGCGCTTTCCCGCCTGGGGCTGGATCGCGGTGAGGCGCTGGACGTCTCGCGCATGACGCCGCAAGGCCAGCTCACCTGGAAGATCACCGTGCGCGAAGACGGCCAGCGGCTGTTTTACGGCGCGCTGCCCACGCTGATCCAGTGGGGCGACGTGCATGCGGCCGACGGCATGGCGCCGTCGGGCGTCACGCTGCAATCGCTGCACGCCAGCCACCCGCGTCCCGACGCGCTGCGCGGCGGCTATGAAGCCATAGGGCTGGCTGGCGTAGGCCTCGCGCAAGGCCCGCCCAATCTCATCGCCACGCTGCAGACGCCGCGCGGCCTCGTCACGCTGGAATCCAAAGGAGCCTGAGAATGTTTACGAGCACAGAACTCGCCTGGTTTGCCCTCGCCGCCCTGGTGCTGGTGCTCACGCCCGGGCCCAACATGATTTACTGCATCTCGCGCACGCTGTGCCAGGGCCCCCGCGCCGGGCTGGTGTCGCTCAGCGGCGTGGCGCTGGGGTTTGTGGCGCACCTGCTGGCGGCATCTTTCGGTCTGACGGCCCTGCTGCTGGCCGTGCCGCTAGCCTTTGATGCCATCAAGGTGGCAGGCGCCGCTTACCTGCTCTGGATGGCCTGGCAAGCCGTCAAGCCCGGGGGCCTGGCGCCTTTTGAAACGCGCGAGCTGCCGCATGACCCGCCGCGCACGCTCTTCCTCATGGGTTTTATGACCAACCTGCTCAACCCCAAGGTCGCCATGTTTTATCTCTCCTTCTTTCCGCAGTTTTTGTACCCCGAGCGCGGCGACCTGCTGCTGCAAAGCCTGACGCTGGGCGCCGTGCAGATCAGCGTCAGCACGGGTGTGAACACGGTGCTGATCTGTTTCGCCGCGGCGATTGCCGGTTTCCTCAACCGCAATATCAGCTGGATGCGCGTGCAGCGCTACGTGATGGGCACGGTGCTGGGCCTTTTGGCGCTGCGCCTGCTGACTGAAAAGCGGGCGGCCGCATGAGCCGCCGGACCGCTCCCAAGGCGAATGCCGCAGCTCGCAGAGCGGAGACCACCCAATGAGCGCCGTACTCGACCACAAGCCGCAGCTGGGGAACAGCATGCTGCCTTCGCTGCAGGAGATTGAAGACGCGGCGCGTGTCGTCTACCGCGAATTCCAGGCCACGCCGCAATACCGCTGGGGCCTGTCCAGCCAGCGGCTGGGCACCGACTGCTGGATCAAGCACGAGAACCACACGCCGGTGGGCGCATTCAAGCTGCGCGGCGGACTCACCTACTTTGAAGCGCTCAAGCAACGCGGCGAGCTGCCGCGAGAAGCCGTCAGTGCCACGCGCGGCAACCACGGCCAAAGCATAGGCTGGGCCGCCCGCGCGCACGGCGTGCCCTGCACCGTCGTGGTTCCGCACGGCAACTCAGTGGAGAAAAACGCCGCCATGCGCGCGCTGGGCGTCACACTGATCGAGCATGGCAACGACTTCCAGGAAAGCCGCGAGTTTGCGAAGAGGCTGGCTGCCGAACGCGGCGCCCACATGGTGCCGAGCTTTCATGCGGATTTACTGCGCGGCGTCAGCACCTACTGGTGGGAATTCATGCTGGCAGTGCCGCAACTCGACGTGGTGTATGTGCCGATAGGCCAGGGCTCGGGCGCGTGTTCGGCCGTTGCCGCCAAGCTGGCGCTGGGCCGCAAGCTGCGCATCGTGGGCGTGGTCAGCGCGCACGCCACCACCTACGCCGACTCGCTGGCCGCGGGGCGCGTGATTGAAGCACCGGTGACCACCTACCTGGCCGACGGCATGGCGTGCCGCGTCGCGGACCAGGCCGCGCTGGATGTCTTGCTGCCGCACCTGGAGCGCATCGTGAAGGTGACGGACGACGAAGTGGCCCAGGCCATGCGCGACCTCTATGCCGACACGCACAACGTGGCCGAAGGCGCGGGCGCGGCCAGCTTTGCCGCGGCCATGCAGGAGCGCGAGCAACTCAAGGGCCTGGTAGTGGGCACGACGCTGTGCGGCGGGAATGTGGACACGGCTATTGTCGCCAAGGTGCTAGCTGCCGGCCCCCACGCTTCTCGCTTCGCGTAGTGCGCTGCCCCCCGAGGGGGCGCTGCGCCTGCGGCCCGGCAAAGCCGGTTCCACGGCCCCTGCTGGCGGGGCTGCGTTTTTTGGCTGAGGCCTCGACACTCGAACACCCAGTCGCGCGCGAGACTAAACGCAGGGGGGCAGCGCGCCACAATTTACCCATGGGAACCCTCTACCTCGTGCGCCATGGCCAGGCCTCATTTGGCGAAGACGACTACGACGTGCTCAGCCCCATGGGGCGCCAGCAAAGCGTGCGTCTGGGCGAGTACTTCAAGTACAAGGGCATCACCTTTGACGCCGCTTTCACCGGCACGCTGCAGCGCCAGATCAATACCTTTGCAGGGATCTGTGAAGGCATGGGCATCACCATGCAAGCCACACAGCGCCCGGGGCTCAATGAATATGACAGCCACGCCGTCATCGGTGCCATCCACCCGCACAAGCTCGAAAAACCCACCACGCCCGAGGAATACCGCGGCCACTTCCGGCTGCTGCGTGACGGGCTGGCACAGTGGATGGCCGGCGTCGTCAGCCCCCAGGGCATGCCAAGCTACATCGGGTTTGTTGAGGGTGTAACTTCTGTCCTGGACCACATTCGTGCCAGTTACACCGGCAATGTGCTGCTGGTTTCCAGCGGCGGGCCCATCTCGACCGCAGTGGGCCATGTGCTGGGCACCAGCCCTGAAACCACGATAGAGCTGAACCTGCGCATACGCAACTGCTCACTTACCGAGTTTGCCTTTACGCCCAAGCGGCACATGCTGGTGACCTACAACACCTTGCCGCACCTGGACGCGCCCGAACACGCAAGCTGGATCACTTACGCCTGACAGTGCCCGCGAGCAGCCGGCTTCGTGGTTTTTCCGCCATTGCCGAATCGACCACAAGCAAAGATACTTTGCGGCAACATGACCGCCGCCCTGATGCCCAGTCTTCGTCCTGTCGGAATTCACCTTCACGGTGAAACAACCGGCGCGCTAGCGGCTTCCACCTACAGTTTCCTGGTGCAGCTTGAAAAGCTCGGTCTGCAGGACGCCGTGGAAACCAGTGAGATTTTTCCGGGCTCCACCGCCGCAAGAAGCTTTTGCCTGCCGGAAGGCCTCGCCGCACAATGGGCGCCCGGCCTGGATACCCTGGGCCTGGCGGAACGGCTGCAGCTGGATACGCTGAACGACAGCGAAGACCTGGAACGGGAGATTCTTCTGGCCATGCTGCTCAGCCCGGTCGCCTTTGAATTTCCCAGCCATGCGGAGCTGGCATCGGCAGTGCGCATACGCCGCAACATCGTGCTGGCCGCACGCAAGACTGCACTGGAATTCCACACCACCGAAGTCAACCGGCCGGAGGACTGCTGGGTCTACTCGGAAGACGCTGGCTTTACCGTCAAGCCCGGTCACGCACTGATTCCCGCCCTGGAAAAAGCCACCCAACCCGAGGCCTCGGGCAAGCTGTATTCCTTTTCCTGCTACCGCGCGACCGAATACGTGATCCTGCTGGCCATCGCGCAGGAACTCGAAACCTGCAACCCGCCGTTGCTGGCTGCGCTGCAGCAGCGCTGGGAGCGCCGCGCCATCATGTCGGGCAAATTCCATGACGTGTTCCTGCGCGAATACGGCACGATGGAACAACCGCTGCCGCCCAAGTATTACGTGCCCGGCGACCGCCTCTGGTTCCGAAACCCCGATGAACACTCCTCGGACGTTTCGGGTTATGAAGGCTCCTGGGTGTTCTATATCGGCAACGGGCAGTTCACCAACTTCTGGAAGCGCGAGCAGCCCTACACCCTGACGGCCAAATGCCTGGAGCTGTTTCACTGGCGGTATGCCACCTACACCGACGAAGCCGGCGAGTTGCGTATCAATGAAAGCATCGTGGAAGCCGGCGTCAAGTCCTCCAGCACCGACCCGGCCGAGACGGCGCGAATCCTGGAACTGATGCTGCGCATGCGTGAACCCAAGGGCGTGTATGCATCAGGCGGGTGCATAGACACCTCGCGGGAACACCCCCGCTGGGTCTGCCCGGGCACCGCCGACATGGTGTTGCCGACCGCCTGATGCGATTTCAGGCAGCATGATTGCTATTAAATCAATAGCTGCTTGCGCTCATCACATAAGGGTTTCAGGCATTTTTTCTTCAAGAAACCCGAACCTCCTATTTCAGCTGGCTAGCGCTGACCCGCCAGACCACGTTGCCCACATCGTCAGCCACCAGCAGCGCGCCGCGCTTGTCCATCGCCACGCCCACCGGCCGGCCGTAGGCATGGCCTTCGGGGCTCAGGAAACCCGTGAGCACATCCACCGGCAAACCAGCCGGCAAGCCCTGGCGAAAAGGCACGAACACCACCTTGTACCCGCTGTGCGGCACGCGGTTCCAGGAACCGTGTTCACCGATAAAAACTCCCATGGCCAGTGATGGCGGCAGCGCATTGCCTTCTGAAAACACCATGCCCAATGGCGCGACATGGGAGCCCAGCGCGTAGTCGGGTGAAACCGCTTGCGCCACCAGGTCCGGACGCGGCGGCTTGACGCGGTCGTCCACGTTCTGGCCGTAATAGCTGTATGGCCAGCCGTAAAACACGCCGTCGCGCACGGAAGTCAGGTAGTCGGGCACGAGGTCGCTGCCGATCTCGTCGCGCTCGTTCACCACCGTCCAGAGTGCGCCGCTGCCGGGTGCCCAACCCATGCCGTTGGGGTTGCGCAGGCCCGAGGCAAACACGCGGTGGCTGCCGGTTTTGGCATCGACCTCCCAGATGGCGGCGCGGCCGGTTTCGGCTTCCATGCCGCGTTCTCCCACATTGCTGTTGGAGCCGACAGTGACATACAGCTTGCTGCCGTCCGGACTGGCAATGATATTTTTGGTCCAGTGGTGGTTGATGGGGCCGGCCGGCAGGTCGACCACCTTGACGGGCGCCGCCGTGATGCGGGTCTGGCCCGGCTGGTAAGGAAAGCGCATAACGGCATCCGTGTTGGCCACGTAGAAATCGTTGCCCACCAGCACCATGCCGAAAGGCGAGTTGAGGTTTTCCAGAAACACGCTGCGGCTTTCGGCCTTTCCGTCGCCGTCGGCGTCGCGCAGCAGGGTGATGCGGTTGGCCGTGGGCGCGCCAGCGCCGGCCCGGCCCATCACCTTTTTCATGAACCAGCCGCGGATACCCTTGCCGTCTTCGGGCTTGGGCGGCGCATTGCTTTCAGCCACCAGCACGTCACCGTTGGGCAGCACGTAGACCCAGCGCGGATGGTCCAGGCCGCTGGCCAGGGCCGTCACGCCCAGGCCCGCCATGGGCGTGGGTATAGCCCCCTCGGGCCAGCCCTTGGCCGGCGCGATGTTCACCGTGGGAAACAGGGTCTTGTTGGGTTTGGGCAGGGTTGGATTGGCGCCCATCCCGGCCTCCGGCGGCAACAGGGCCGTGTCGCCGCACGCGGCCAGCGTACAGGCGCATGCCGCGCACAACGCCAGAACATGCCAGACGCGTTGACGGGCAATCGATTGCATAAAACCCCCTGATGAAATGACGGCAATGCCAGCGCCCTGTATGGTGCGGGGCATTCGTCAGTGTGGGCGGGTGAGGTCCGCGCAGCTGTCAGCCGGCCTCACCGACCACTGTCAGCGCTGACCTTCGCCTGGCTCAGCCGGGCAGCAGCGGCAGGTCGGCCTTCTTCAGCGTGCGCAGTACAAAGCTGGATTTGCTGTGGCGTATGCCCTTGATCTTGTAGAGCCGCTCGCGCAGCAGGCGCTCGTAGTCCTTGGTGTCGTGCACGGCAATGCGCAGCAGGTAGTCGTATTCACCGGACACCAGGTAAGCCTCTATCACTTCGGGAATGGCTGCCAGCGTTTCACCGAATTTCTCCAGCGTGTTGTCGGAGTGGCTGTCGAGCGTGACCTGCACCATCACCGTGTCGCCCAGGCCCAGCGCCTGCGCATTGAGCCGCACGGTGTAGCCCTCAATCACCCCAGCCTCCTCCATCTTCTTGATGCGGCCCCAGCAGGGCGAGGGGCTCAGGCCGACGGCCTGGCCGATGTCTTGCAGGCTGGTGCGCGCGTCAGCCTGCAAAACCTGAAGGATTTTCCGGTCTAAAGTGTCCATTCAGGTAATTTATCTGAAATTGGCCGTTTTACAGATTTTTTATCTGTTTATGGGAAATTCAACAGCAAATCAGGCAAATTATTCGGCCCTACCCGCGAGATACTTTCTTACATGGCAGCGGGCTTACCGGTCCGCCTGGCAAGACAAGGCCCCCAGTGAGTTACCGCTCACTGGGGGCTTTGATTTTTATTCCATTGCTAATTCGCCGCGATAGGTCGTTACGCCGCCTTGCCGTGCCAGGGCCTGTCAATGCCATTTATGCAAATGCGAATGGGGTGAAAACGGTGCCAATCAAGGCGCGCGACGACGCCCAGACTTTTGTCTGGCTAGAAGCGCAACGCCGAGTGGCGCCGTTTTCACCCCATTCCCTCCGGGTTGCGATCAAAAAGGCCTTGCGCGGCGTTGCAAAGCCTTGACGGGGTCTACCCCGCCTGCGTTTTGCGCCTTGCTCAAGGCCTTTTTGACTCGCAACGCATCTGCATAAATGGCATTGGCAGGCCCTAAGCACTGTCTGCGGCGGCGCGCCTACTCTCGCAGCGAATTAGCAATGGAATCAGGGATCAGCCGACAGCGCACTGCAGGCGCAACTCCAGGCAAACGCCGCTGTCCCGGTTGTGCGCGGTGATGGTGCCGCCCATCTTGGCCATATAGGTTTTGGCGACAAACAGGCCCTGCCCGCGCTGTCCCGCGGCGCCGGTATCTGGCTGGTCAGACACGCCGTATTCGAAAACCTTGTCCAGCAGGCCGGCCTCGATCTGCGGGCCCAGGTTGCTGATGGTGATGAGCGCCTCGGGCGCGGTGCCTTCCTGTGCCTGCTGCGACAGCGTGATGCGGATCAGGCTGCCGGGCAAACGGTAGCGATCAGCATTGCGCAGCACATGCGACACGACATCTTCCAGCGAATACTCGTCGGCACGCACCCTGACCGGCTGGACCAGCGGATCAAAGGCCACACCGGGAATGCCCGCGGCCGCAGCGTTGCGCGCCACGTGGCTCAGGAACTCATTGGCATCCAGCGTCTGCACATTGAGCGCGGTGGATTCAAAGGCTTCACTGGGCGATGCGCTGCCGTAGAGCACGCGCACGGCCTGCTGCATGCGGCTGATGTAACGGTGCGCGGGGTCGTCGGCGCTTCCGTGCAGCACCATGAGCGATTGCAGGGGCGACATGATTTCATGGCCTACCGCGTGCCAGGTGTCTTTTTCCTGGGCGACCCGGATCTGCTCGCGGCGCACGTCTTCGTTCACGCGCTGCAGCAGGTCTTGCAGGCCGCCGGCCAGCACACCCAGCTCGTCGCCGCCACGCAGGTCGGCCAGGTCAACCGTTGCCAGGTTGTCGCTGGCGCGCACGCCCTTGGACACGGTGGCCGCGCGGCGGGTGAGTTCGGTGATGCGGCGGATGATCCGCAGCTCAATGGCCAGCCAGGTCACAAAGATGGCCAGCAGCATGCCGCCCACAAACCAGGACACGCGGGTGGCCACGGCCGTGAGGGCCTTGTTGACGCTGCGAATGTCACCGGTCAGCGAGAGTTCATAACGCCCGAGTGGTGTGCTGATGATGTCGGCGCTCGTGACGGGTGCGTCATAACCGTCCACTTGCAGCCGGCGTATCAACCACGCAATCAGGGGCGAGGACCGCTCCGTCGTCTCCGCGCCGGACAGCGACACGACGTCCGAGCTGACACCCGCGCTGCCCATCCTGCGGATGCGCAGCTTCTCGCCGGGCAGCAGCAAAGGGGTCAGCTCAGACCACGAAAAAGGCGCAGTGGCGCCCCCGGCATTGCTGTCGAACAGAGGCTTTCCCTCGCCGGGAGCCAGCATTTCCACCTGCACCTTGATCTGGTCCAGATCGGCCGGCGGCCAGACGATGCCCGCGGGCCCTTTGGAGAACAGAGCCTCGCGAAACAGCTCAACCGGCAGGCGCACGCTGACAAAGGCACGCCGGGCGCAATCCGGGTCTGCCGCCAGCGTGCCGTCCACGCAGCGGCTGTCTTGCCAAAGCCAGCCGCGAAAGTCGCGCACGGGCCGGCTGGCTGGGGTGATCGGGTTGTCGTCCGAAAACCCCACCAGGCGCCCCCTGGCATTGGCAAAAGGCGAGGCGTTGCGGCCCTCGTCCGTGGCCTGCATGGCCTGGAAAGGCGCGATCCAGCGGTAGCGCTGTCCGCGCATGTCGACCGTGATGCGGGCGCGGTGCGCCTGGCTTAAATCCAGCGTTCCAGAGGTGTGCGACACCAGGGGCCCGCTGTTGAAGCTGCCGACGGCATAGAGAAAACCGCCGGCAAAGGGGTTGTTGCCGACGGCCACGCACATCGACGCCGCGTCGGGGTATTGCACCAGGCAGCCGGCCATCTCCACTGCCTGCTGGGCCTTGTTGCGATCGTCAAAATCGAGGGCCGAAAAAGGCAACACCAGCGGGCGCAGCGGCGTCACCTCATGCTCGTAGGCCGTGGGGTTGAGCAGCACCAGTTGGCCGGTGGGATGGCGCAGCTTGGCGGCGATCTGCGCCTGGTTTTTGCGAAAGCCGTCCTGGTAATTGCGGTAGCTTCGCTCCTTTTCGTCTTGCAACACGGCGATGGCCAGGGCGACGGTGGCCAATGCCAGCAGAAAAAAAGCGCCGCGAAAAAATACGCGCAGCCCGAAGGGTACGCGCGCCGGCAGCAGGCGCTCGACATCCAGGCGTGTGGGCAGCTTCACGGCTTGCCTCTGCCGCGCGGGGGCTCCGCCGCCTCGGCCCAGCGAAAGCCTCGCATCGGGATGTTTTCAATGCCGTCAAAGGCCGCATCGATTTCCTTGAACGCGTCGCGAATCGTGCTGACGTGCTTGCGGATGTTGTCGCGGTTGCGGCCGCTCTTGACCACCTGGTACAGGTCGTCATAGCTCACCACCTCGCCGCGGCGCGCGTGCAGCGCCGCCAGGATGCGTTGCGCCGTCAGCGGCAGGTTCACGCGCTGACCGCGCCAGATAGCCGTGTTCTGTCGCAGCGGGTCCAGCTGCAGCTCCTGGCTGTCTGCGGCGGGCGCCTTGCCTTCCGGCTTCGTTTTGGCGGTGCGCAGGATGTCGAGGAAAGTTTCGATGAAGTCGGCTTCTTCAAACGTGGTCTTTTGCAGGTAGTCCCAAGCGTCCAGCGCTTTCATGATGCTGCGGTAAATGGCAGCGGGCATGGCGGACACCACCAGCACGGGCGTACCCTGCCGCTGCTTGTTGATGGCGTTGATGATGGCCACGCCGGCATGGCGTTCGCGCCCCAGTTCGATGTCCAGCACCACCGCGTCATAGCCTTCGCGGGCAACGGCGGCCTCGGCGTCGTCGCGGTTGAACCATTGGTCGACCTGGATGCCCGGACGGGCCGATTCAATCCAGCCCTTGAGCTGGTTGCTCATGGGCAGGTCGTCTTCGATCACGGCAATTTTGGTCATGAGGCCTCAAGAGGATGGGGTGTCGCCATTATGGGTGTGGCCTGCGCCAGGCCGTGTGAGTGTTTCTTCCGTTGGCGGAGGGTTGCCGCCGCCAAACCGTGCAAAGACACCGCGCAGGCGCATTGAATGCTCCGGGCCCGATTCGAACAATGGAGGCCAGAGAAAGCGCAACCCGCGCCTCTCGCCAAACCAACCGGAGGAGCCCATCATGAACCCACGCCTTAGCCGTATTTCCCTGCGCATCCGCGCCATCTTTTCCAGGGGGGTGCGCGGCACCCGCCGTATCGCTGCCACAGGGGTGCAGCGCGCCGCCAGCGCCAGCGGCCTGATGATCGCCACCGCCGCGGCGGGCGCGGTCGGCTACCTGCTGTGGGTGCACCCTCCCATGGAGTCGGTGGCGCGCGGCGACGTGGCGATTCGCACCAACCAGCTGACCGGCAGCGTCGACGAATTCCGCGAAGGTTCCTTGCTGCTGCTGCCAGCTCTGCATGAGATGCGCACTTTCTCGCTGCGCGACCAGGTCTACCGCCCTGAAGGCAGCAGCCGGGCCGACGGCCCCTCGCCCTTCCAGTCGATTGAAGGCATGTCGCTGGGAGTGGACATCACGGTGCGTTATGCACTGGATCCCACCAAGGTGAACGCACTGTCGAAAAACCTGCCCGACGACATCGCGGGCCAGATCGTGCAGCCCGCCGTGCAAGGCGTGATCTACAAGACCTTCACGCGCTACACCGTGCGGGAAATTTTCTCGAGCAAGCGTGCCGAAATCCAGCAGCTTATCGAAGCCGAACTCAAACCCAAGCTTGCGGCCGACGGCATCCTGCTGCGCACGGTGCAAATGGGCAAAGTGGACCTGCCCGCGGACTACCGCCAGGGCATGGACAAGCTGCTGGCCGAAGAGCTGGCCACGGAAAAGATGCGCTACACGTTGGCCCTGAAGGAAAAGCGCGTGAAAGAAACCGAGCTGGACGCGATGGCCGAAAAAATACGCCGTGAAACCAATGCGCAGGCCGCCGCCAGCGAACAGGTAATTGCAGCCAAAGCGCAGGAAGAAGCCATGAAACATGTCCTGCCCTTCAAGCAAAAGCAGATCGAGCAGCGTCAACTTGAAGCCGAAGCCGACAAGCAGTCGCGCATCCGCACGGCCGAAGGTAGCGCCCAGGCGCGGCGCATCGAGGCATCGGGTGAAGCCGATTCGCGCCAGAAACTGGCGGATGCCGAAGCCTACCGGCTGGACCGCGTGGGCAAGATCAACAGCGAGCAGATGGCGCGCGAAGGGGTGCTGATCACGCGCCACCCGCTGCTGATCCAGAAGACCATGGCCGACAAACTCAGCGACAAGATCACCGTGATCATCGCCCCGCCCTCCACCAGCGGCGGCTTTGTGGGCGCGGGCCTGCTGGGCGGCGCGCCCAAAGCCGGCCGCACCGTGGCGCAAGCGCCGCGCGGCGCCGGCACGCAAGACCACGACGACAAAGAAGAGGCCGAATAATGATCACCACCGCACTTCTGACCCTGGCCATCGTGACGCAGGACCAGGCCACCCTGCGCGCCGCGCCGCGTGATTCGGCCGCACAGCAGGCGGCCCTGTGGCAAGGCGACGCGCTCGAGATCCGCGGCCAGCGCATGGATTACCTGCAGGTCTACGACCACAGGCGCGAACGCGCAGGCTTCATCCACGTGAGCCAGGTGCGCACGGTCTCGCTGCAGCCCGAGGAAGCGCCGCAGCTGCTCTCGGTGGTGCGCTTCCTCCGCGAAAGCCCGGGCGCTGAAGCCCTGGGCATTGCGTACACGGCCGCTTACCTCAAGGCCGCGCCGGCAGACGCCATAGGCGCGGAAGCCTTTGATGCGTTGGGCACCATGGCCGAACGCCTGGCGCGTCGCGGCTCCATGAAGCACGGCAAGGCCACGAGTGACGTGATCTCTGCGCACATGGAAGTGGCCACCTTTTATGGCGTGAACTTCAAGGGTTATGAGCAGAACGGAAGCATGCAGCTTTGCTACAACGGCGAGGCCTTTCGCCGCGTGCTGGCGCTGCCATCCGACGCCGAGCAGCGCGCGCGCGCCGCACTGGCTGTGACCCGCCCCGATTGCATGAGCCCCGACCTGCATCCGCAGGACCGCTTCACGCAAGACCAGTGGCGCGCCGAAGTGCTGGACAAGGTCAGCGCCGCGCAGTTCGCCCAGTTGTCTGAAGTCAGCAAAAACCGTTTGCGCCTGCGCCGTGCCGGCGTGCACGCCAGCCTGGCGTTTGAGCAGGCGCGCCGGGCCGAAGCACCCACGGCAGCCGCCCAGCGCGCCCTGGCGGAACTCGCAGCGGTGAACAAGCTGGAGCTGACGGACAACGACAGGCAGGACTACAACGACGCGGCGATTCGAGTGGGCGCCTCACGATGGGGCGCTGAAACCGCGCTACCCCGCTTCGCCAGACTGACGGTAGCCACCGAGACGGGCCAGGCCGGCGAAACCTGCGTGGCGCTGTACGAAAACAAGGCCGACGGCAAACCCGGCAAGGAGGCCGTGGCCAGGCGCTGCACCTACGGCATCGTGTGGACCGCGTCCGCCAGCGCCCACCCGGATGGCCAGGCCCTGGCGCTCGCGGTGCAGCCGCTGGACACCTGGCGCGAGCTGTGGGTGTTTCGCAAAAGATCCGGGCAATGGACGATTGAGGTGCTGCCGCCCGCCAGCAATGGCCCCGAGTTGGGCTATGTGGAATTTGCCGGCTGGGTGCGCGGTACGCCTCACATGCTGCTGGCCCGCGAGACCCGCATTGCCGGGCGCCTGCGCCGCAGTTTCGAGGTGGCGCGCATGGACAGCTTGACGGCCGAGAAACAGGCCGGTGACCCGGGAACGCTGGCGGCCTTTGCCCGCTCGCAGGACGCCGCGTGGAAGCGCCAGACCGTGATCCTGCGCTAAATGCCTGCTTGCAAAAGCCTAGAACGCGGTTCTATCGCTCAGCGTATCGGCCGGCAACTGGTCGATCTCCGCCAGCAGCCGCGCCAGGCTGCGGCCCGCAGCACCCAGCAAGGCACGGCCCTTTTCCGCTGTGGCCACAGCGGCATTGCCAACGGCGCCTTGCGGGTTGTAGTCCTGCATCTGCCAGGCCAGCTTGGCGCTGCGGCCGTCACCCAGGATGCTGTACTTCGCAGCCCTGTCCTGTGAAGTGGAGTGAAAGTTCTGCGCCTTGGCCATGTCGACCTGATCCGGCTTGAGCGCCAGCATCATGGAGGTTTCGATCTCGCCGGCGTGGATGCCGAAGCGGTGCTCTTCGGCACTGAACAAATCATTCACGGACTTGCCATCCTCACCTGTGAGCGGCAGGTTGAACCAGTTCACGCTGTAGACCAGCATGCCCAGCCGGGCTCGCAGGTCGCGCGCCACCACATCCAGCAGGCCAACCTGGCCGCCGTGCGAATTGAGCAGCACCAATTTCTTGACACCCGTTTGCGCAACGGATTCGGCCAGCTCAGTCCAGAGCCGGATCACGGTCTCGGCTTTTAGCGTGAGCGTGCCGGCAAAGCGATCGTGCTCGGGGCTAAAGCCCACCGCCTGCGTGGGCAAAAACAGCACCGGCTGCGTTGGGGGTAAATGCGGCAAGGCGGCTGCAATCACACCTTCCACCAACGTCGCATCCACATTAAGCGGCAGGTGCGGGCCGTGCTGCTCCACCGCGGCCACCGGCAGCACCGCAATACAGCGGGCCAGGTCCAGACGCGAAAAGTCAGGGCTTTTCAGGTCGGACCAGAAACGGGGGGGGTTGGCTGCATCGAAGGTCATGGAGGGTATTTTGAGCTATCTGGCGATGCCGGGGGCTGGGGACTTCTGGCTGGTGGCGAATCGAAACAGTTCTGACGAGCGGGCAAATCCCCAGGCTCTGGCGGCTCAACCGAGCGTGAAAGCGCACCGATCGCCATCAATCGGGGGCTTGAGAAGCAAAAATCCCGTTAAAGAGGATTGTTTCCCGGCAAGGATAGCAGCGACTTGTACAGGCTGCGGTGGCGTTGGTTCGACCTGAACCCGGTTTCCTTCAAGTGCAGGTAGAAGGTATGCCTGTGTGCACCGCTGAACTGCACCAGACGTCGCTTGGCATAGCGCCAGAAGCTCTCGATACCGTTGACGTGAACTGAACCCCGGGCAAACTCATTGTTGCCGCGGTTGACCCGCAGGTGTCTTCTGGTGATGAACTTTGCCTCTTAAGCCCTTGAATTAATAGCAATATGATTCTTCTGCCGTGGCGGCACGTGGCCATGGGATTTGCGGATGACCGCGGCCGGGCAAGTCAACCGCCTTGCGAGGGAAGACGTTGAAGAAGAGCGTCTGTCACGGCTGCCCTGGTCCTTCGTGGACAGTTCACCCGGCAACACCCGCACCATAACTTTTCCAACATCCGGAGCTTCCCCATGAACAAATTACTGTCCACCCTCATCAGCGCAGCCGTCCTCGCCATGCCCCTGGCCGTGATCTCCACGCCAGCAGCGGCCCAGGCCGCCGCACCCGCAGCAGCCCCTGCCGCCGCACCAGCCGAAAAAGCCGCCGCGCCCACAAAAGCCAAGGCAAAAGCCAAACACAAGGTCAAGCACAAGGCCAAGGCAAAAGCCAAAAAATCGGTGTAATTCGCGGATGAAGTTCCGCTGAGCCCTTGATCAGGCGTCAGGAATTGAAAAAGCCCGCAGATGCGGGCTTTTTTATGGCCGTCTGTTTCGGCGCAGGCTCAACGGCCCAGGTACGACAGCGCAATTCCCGCAAATACCGTAAAGCCCAGCCAATGGTTGAGCCGAAACGCCTTGAAACAGTCATCGCGCTCGCGCTTGCGGATCAGCCAGCCGTGCCACAGCGCCTGCCCGAGCGCCACCGCAATTGCTATTAAATAAATAGCTGCTTGCGCAATATCCATAAGGGTTACAGCCCAAATTAACAGAAAAATCAGGTAACTGAGCATGACACCCGCCACATCGAACCGCCCCAGCGTGATGGCCGACGTTTTCATGCCGATCTTCAAGTCGTCGTCACGGTCGACCATGGCGTATTCCGTGTCGTAGGCAATCACCCAGAACAGGTTGCCCAGCAACAGTACCCAGGCCAGCAGCGGAACGCGCGACTGCACGGCGGCAAACGCCATCGGAATGCCAAAGCTGAAAGCGACCCCCAGCACCGCCTGCGGCATGGAGACATAACGCTTGGCATACGGATAGACCAGCGTGACCGCCAGCGCGGCGAATGACCAGGCAATGGTGACGACATTGGTGGTGAGTACCAGCCCGAAAGCCAGCAAAGCCAGCACGGCGCCGAGAATCAGGGCCTCTCTGACAGAAAGGGCGCCGCTGGTCACGGGCCGCTGCGCCGTGCGTTTGACATGCCGGTCAAAATCACGGTCGGCCACATCGTTGACACAGCAGCCGGCACTGCGCATGAGGAAAGTGCCCAAGCTGAACACGACCACAAGGTGCCAGCCCGGAAAGCCGTGCGAAGCCACCCAGAGCGCCGACAGGGTGGGCCACAGCAGCAGCAACCAGCCCGCCGGGCGATTCCAGCGGATCAACTGCAAATAGAAGTCGAGTTTTTGTTTCAACAAGCCAGGCGGCACCTTACTCTTCGAGCAAGGAGCGCAGCATCCAGGCGGTCTGCTCGTGCACTGTCAGGCGCTGCGTCAGCAAGTCGGCCGTCGGCTCGTCGCTGGCCTTGTCGGCCAGTGGAAACAATTCGCGCGCCGTGCGTGCGACGGCCTCATGGCCCTGCACCAGGATGCGCACCATTTCCAGCGCCTTGGGCGGCACCAAAGGCACATCGGGAATCGATGCCAGCTTGCTGAACTGGGCGTAGGAGCCCGGCGCGGGATGGCCCAGGGAGCGGATACGCTCCGCCACCGGATCGACGGCTGCCCACAATTCGGTGTACTGCGTCATGAACATCAGGTGCAGCGTGTTGAACATCGGCCCCGTCACGTTCCAGTGGAAGTTATGTGTGGTCAAGTACAACGTGTAGGTGTCGGCCAGCAGGCGGCTCAGGCCCTTGGCGATCGCTGCGCGGTCTTTTTCATTGATGCCGATATTGATGGAGGGTGCGGGTTTTCCTGCGGGCTTGGTCGATGTTTTGGCCATGGTGTTTCCTTTTTAAAGATTCTGGGACAACTTTACGAAATCAGGGAAGGGGCTGCAACAGCCGGGCTCAATGCCGGCCATAGACGGCGTTCACGACAGGCGATTGACGCCGGGCAGCTCGCACGCATAAATGGCATTGCGCAGCGCAGCGATCGCTTCGTACCGGGTAAAGCTGCGGCGCCACGCCAGCACCACGCGCCGGCTCGGCACATCGCCTGCGAAGGGCAGGTATTTGATGAACGAGGGTTGCTCTGCTGCCACCTTGCTGCGGCTTGCGGCCGTTTTCCCCTTGGCGGGTTTCCTGGCAGTTGCGGCCTGCTCGGCCAGCGCCTCCTTGGGCACGCCCAGGCGGGGAACCAGCGTGATGCCCATGCCCGCCGCCACCATATGCTTGATGGTTTCCAGCGACGAACCTTCAAAGCTTTTGCTGATGCCTTCGGCGCTGCTGGAAAAGCGTGCAAATTCGGGGCAAACCTCGAGCACGTGGTCGCGAAAGCAATGGCCGGTCCCCAGCAGCAGCATGGTTTCCTTCTTGAGCTCCTCAGCCGTCACGCTCTTGCGTGACGCCAGCGCATGGGCGCTGGGCACCGCCGCCATGAAAGGCTCGTCATACAGCGGCGCAATGGCCAGGTTGGTGTCGGGAAAGGGCTCGGCCAGGATGGCGCAGTCAATTTCACCGGTACGCAACTCTTCCAGCAACTTGACGGTGAAGTTTTCCTGCAGCATCAGCGGCATCTGCGGCGTATGCGCAATCGCCTGGCGCACCAGGTCAGGCAACAGGTAGGGGCCAATCGTGTAGATCACGCCCAGCCGCAGCGCACCGGCCAGCGGGTCTTTGCCGCGCTTGGCAATTTCACGGATGTTGTCGGCTTGCTCCAGCACGCTCTGGGCCTGGCGCACGATTTCTTCGCCCAGAGGCGTCACGGTGATTTCGTTGGCGTTACGCTCAAAAAGCTTGACCTGCAGCTCTTCCTCCAGCTTCTTGATGGCCACGCTGAGTGTGGGCTGCGAGACGTGACAGGCGTCGGCGCCCTTGCCGAAATGCTTTTCCCGGGCAACAGCGACGATGTATTTGAGTTCGGTCAGCGTCATGGGCTTATTGTGCTGCTTTTCTCAATCGCTGCATCGCCGGATGTTGCTTAGGCCTTCAGGTAATCGGCTTTGCCACCCAGCCAGCGCAGGATGTGCCGGTGAGCCAGTTCCGTATGCCGGTCCAGCATCAGCGGCGCCCGCTCGCGTGCCCAGGCCAGCAGCGCGGCATCGGTCTCGAGGTCGGCAAACCGCAGCAGCGGCGCCCCCGACTGCCGCGCCCCCAGGAATTCGCCGGGCCCGCGGATTTCCAGGTCGCGCCGGGCGATTTCGAAGCCATCATTGGTTTGCGCCATGGCTTTGAGGCGTTCGCGCGCCATCTCGCCGAGCCGGGACGCTTCGCCGGTCGAATACAACAGCACGCAGGCCGACGCAGCCGCGCCGCGCCCGACCCGACCGCGTAACTGGTGCAACTGGCTCAGGCCGAAGCGCTCGGCATGCTCGATCACCATCAGCGAAGCATTGGGCACGTCAACGCCCACCTCGATCACCGTCGTACTCACCAGCACGCCCATTTTCCCGGCGGTGAACTGGCTCATGACGGCCTTCTTTTCTGCAACCGGCATGCGAGAGTGCAGCAGTCCTACAGCGACACCGGGCAAGGCTGCACTCAATGCTTCATGCGTTTGCGTGGCATTGACCAGGTCGATGGACTCGCTTTCCTCGATCAGTGGGCAGACCCAGTAAATCTGCCGCCCTTCCGCCAGCTGCCCGCGTATGCGCGTGATCACTTCATCACGCCGTGCGTCGCTCACCACCTTGGTCACGATGGGCGTGCGGCCGGGCGGCAGCTCGTCGATGGTGGAGACGTCAAGGTCGGCGTAATAACTCATCGCCAGCGTGCGCGGAATCGGTGTAGCAGTCATCATCAAAAGATGGGGTTCCTGCCCACCTTCAGTCATTTTGCTGCGCAGGGCCAGCCGCTGCGCCACGCCAAAGCGGTGCTGCTCGTCGATGATGGCGAGCGCCAGGTTTTTGAACTTCACCTTGTCCTGGATCACAGCGTGCGTGCCTATGACCAGGCCGGCCTCCCCGCTCTCGATCAACGCCAGCATCTCGCGCCGCTCTTTTGTTTTCTGGCTGCCGGTCAGCCAGGCGGTCTTGATGCCCAGCGGCTCCAGCCAGCCGATCAGTTTGCTGAAATGCTGCTCGGCCAGGATTTCCGTAGGCGCCATCAGCGCACATTGCCAGCCCGCGTCGATGCAGCGTGCCGCGGCCAGTGCCGCCACCACCGTTTTGCCGGCGCCCACGTCGCCCTGTAACAGGCGGTGCATGGGGATGCTTTTTTTCAGGTCCGCCTCAATCTCGTTGCACACGCGCTGCTGCGCGGCGGTCAGCCGGAAAGGCAGGCGCTCCAGCAATTGGTCATGCAGCGTGCACTGCGTGCCGCGCACGGGTGGGCCCGCCAGCGAAGGTGCGCGCATGGCTGCGCGTATGCGCCGGGCCTGCAGCTGCGACAGCTGCTGGGCCAGCAGCTCTTCGGCCTTGAGCCGCTGCCAGGCCGGATGGCTGCGGTCTTCCAGTGTGGCCAGCGAGACATCTGGCGTGGGGTGATGCAAAAACTGTAGCGCCTCGCGCAGGCCCCATAAGGGCTGCAGCCTGTTTTCACCTAAAACTTCAGGCGGAAAGGTCTCGCGGAGATCAGCCCGCGCCAGGCCGCTGAGCACGGCTTTGCGCAGGTAGGTTTGCGGCAGTCCGGCCACGGTGGGATACACCGGCGTCAGCGCGCCGGGCAGCTCGCCGCCGGCCAGCCTGAAGCTGGGGTGGATCATTTCACGGCTGAGAAAGCCGCCGCGGATTTCACCCCGCACCCGAACATGGGCGCCTGTGCTCAGCGTTTTCTGGTGGGCCGGGTAAAAATTGATGAAGCGCAGCACGCAGGTGTCGCTGCCGTCGTCTACCGTCACCCGCAGCTGCCGGCGCGGGCGAAAGGCGATCTCGCTGTGCGTCACCTGGCCTTCGATTTGCACCAGATCGCCGTCGCGCGCGTCCGCCAGCCGCACGATGCGGGTTTCATCCTCGTAGCGCAGGGGCAGGTGCAAGGCCAGATCGATGTCGCGGCGCAGGCCCAGCTTCTCGAGCGCTTTTTGCGCGGGTGATTTGGGCGAGGCTTTTTCAGCCTTGGCCTGAGGCGCGGCCGTGTTCCCGGCCGCGGCCTCAGGCGGGACAGTTTTTCGGACGGAGGCACCAGGAGGCGACATGGGACAATTGTGCCTTCATGAGCACCCATTTCACCCTCAGCGATTTTGATTTCACGCTGCCCGAAGAACTCATTGCCCAAAACCCTGCCGCCCAGCGCAGCGGCTCGCGCCTGCTTGACGGGCGTGAAGACCTGCCAGTGGACCGACGGTTCACCGAACTCCCCGGCCTGCTGCTGCCGGGCGACCTGCTGGTGTTCAACGACACCAAAGTCGTCAAAGCCCGGCTCTTCGGCCAGAAAGCCAGCGGCGGCAAACTGGAACTGCTGATCGAACGCGTGCTGTCGCCCCACGCGGATGCCGGCCATGAAGTCGCCGCCCACATGAAGGTCAGCAAAAAGCCCCTGCCGGGCGCGGTGCTGCAAATGGACGGTGGCTTCACCGCCACGCTGCTGGGCCGCTGGCCCGAGGAAAGCGGGCCACTTTACCGCTTCCGCCTGAGCAGCGACCCGTATGCGCTGATGGCGCAGCACGGCCACGTACCGCTGCCGCCCTACATTACCCATACCGACTCCGCGGACGACGAGCAGCGCTACCAGACGGTGTTTGCCAAAAACCCGGGCGCCGTGGCCGCGCCCACCGCGGCACTGCATTTCGATGAAGCCATATTGGCGCAGCTCGAAGCGCGTGGCATCCGGCGCGCCAGCGTGACGCTGCATGTGGGTGCCGGCACTTTCCAGCCCGTCAAGGCCGAAAACATTGCCGACCACACCATGCATTTCGAACGTTTTGAGATTCCCGTAGCGACGCAACAGGCCATCGCCGCCTGCAAGGCGCGTGGCGGCCGCGTGGTGGCCGTGGGCACCACCACCGTGCGGGCGCTGGAGTCGCACGCCAAATTCGGTCCCGACTGCAACGACACCAACATCTTCATCACCCCGGGCTTTGAATTTGCCGTGGTAGACCTGCTGCTGACCAACTTTCACCTGCCCAAAAGCACGCTGATGATGCTGGTCAGCGCGTTTTCAGGCTACGAACACATCATGGCGCTGTACCGGCATGCGATTGCCGGGCGATACCGCTTTTTCAGCTATGGCGATGCCATGCTGCTGACCCGTAAAACCCCTCTGGGGAACACCTGAGGGTGCCTGAATCTCCCCGCGTACACCTGCGACAATCCCAAGATGCTCGAATTTGAAGTTCTGAAGACCGATGCTCCGGCTGGCGAAGGCGCCGGCGCCTACCTCGGTTCCTACGCCCGGCGCGGCAAACTGACGCTCAACCACGGTGTGGTGCAAACCCCCATCTTCATGCCCGTCGGCACCTATGGCACGGTCAAAGGCGTGATGCCGCAGTCACTGCACGACATGGGCGCGCAAATCATCCTGGGCAACACCTTTCACCTCTGGATGCGCCCAGGCCTCGACGTGATGCAGCAGTTCGGCGGCCTGCACAAGTTTGAAAGCTGGAACAAGCCCATCCTCACCGACAGCGGCGGTTTCCAGGTCTGGTCGCTGGGCGAAATGCGCAAGATTTCGGAAGAAGGTGTGAAGTTCGCCTCGCCCGTCAACGGCGACAAGCTCTTTTTGACGCCCGAAATCTCGATGCAGATCCAGACCGTGCTCAACAGCGACATCGTCATGCAATTCGATGAATGCACGCCTTACGACACCAAGGGCCACATCACCACCGAAGGCGAAGCGCGCAGCTCGATGGAGCTGAGCCTGCGATGGGCCAGCCGCTGCATTGCCGAATTCAAAAAACTGGAGAACCCCAACGCGCTCTTCGGCATCGTGCAGGGCGGCATGTTTGAAAACCTGCGCCAGGAATCGCTGGATGCGCTGGTTGAGCTGGAATTGCCCGGCTATGCGATTGGCGGCGTGAGCGTGGGTGAGCCCAAGGAAGAAATGCAGCGCATCATGGCGCACACGCCGCATCGCCTGCCGACGAACAAGCCGCGCTACCTGATGGGTGTGGGCACACCTGAAGATCTGGTCGAAGGCGTGGCAGCCGGTGTTGATATGTTTGACTGCGTGATGCCGACGCGCAATGCGCGCAACGGCCACATGTTCACGCGCTTTGGCGACCTGAAGATCCGCAATGCGCGCTACAAGACGGAAGACCAACCCGTTGATGCCACCTGCAGCTGCTACACCTGCAAGAATTTCTCGCGCGCCTACATGCACCACCTGGACCGCTGCGGCGAAATGCTGGGCCCCATGCTGTCGAGCATCCATAACCTGCATTACTACCTGAATCTGATGCAGGAAGTCCGCGACGCACTGGACGCCGGCCGTTTTGGCGAATTCACCGCGCAGTTCCACGCTGACAGGCAGCGGGGCGTCTGATGAACATCAACCTGCAACGCTGGATTGACCGCTGGGTCGGCATACCGCTGTGTGCTGCGGTATCGGGCGTCGATGCCGTGATGCGGCAATTCCGCTCCGGCGCCGACCCCGCGCCGCGCGCCATCGTGGTGATTTTGCTGTCGGAGATGGGTAGCCTGGTGCTGGCCCACGACATGTTCACGCGCCTGAAGCAGCGCTACCCCGACGCACCGCTGCACGCCCTGCTCTTTGGCAAGAACCGCGAAATCCTCGACCTCATGCAGGTGGTGGACCCGGCCAACGTGCACACGGTGGATGACAAGTCGCTGGGCGGCCTGCTGTCCAGCCTGTGGAAGGCTATTGGCGAGCTGCGGCGCGCGAATGTTGACGTGGCGATTGACTGCGAGCTGTTCTCGCGCATCAGCAGCCTGCTGTCGTATGCCAGCGGCGCGCGCATCCGCGTGGGCTTTCACCGCCACACGCAGGAAGGCCTGTACCGCGGCTCGCACATCAACCGGCCCGTTCCCTACAACCCTTACCAGCACATCAGCGCGCAGTTTCTGACATTGGCGCGCGCGATTGATTCCACCGCCGTTCCGAAATCCAAACTGCCCGCGAATCTGGCCGCGGCAGGCATCGGAAAACCACCGCCGCACATACAGCTGGATGCGGCGCTGGTGCCAGGCATCCATGCGCGATTGGCGCAGGACTTTCCCGCGATTGCCGGCAAGCTCCTGGTGCTGGTCTACCCGGGCGGGGGCATCCTGCCGATCCGTGCCTGGCCATTGGCTTCCTACACCGCGTTGTGCGAAGGGCTGGTGGCCGACGGCTGCGCCGTGGCCGTGATTGGCCTGAAAGACGACCAGGCGCTGGCGCAGCAACTGGTAGCCAACGTGCAGGCGGCCTTCCCCGGCAGCCCCGTGATTGACCTGACCGGCTATACGCGATCCATTTCCGAACTGCTGGCGCTCTTTCATGTGGCACGCCTGCTGGTCACCAACGACGGTGGGCCTGGGCAGTTCGCGGCGCTCACGCCCATCTGGACACTGATGCTGTTTGGCCCCGAGACACCGGGCCTGTATGCGCCGCTCACACCGCAGTGCCATTCCTTTTACAGCCAGTGGCCGTGTTCGCCTTGCCTCACTGCCTACAACCACCGCTCGTCGTATTGCGACGGCGACAACCAGTGCCTGAAGGTCATTGCGCCCGAAACCGTACTGGCCAAGGCGCGCGAGTGCCTGGCAACGCCCTGACCCCATTCCGATGACAACACTCCGATCCATAGCAGAGGCTGTCATCAGCCGCCTGCCTGAGCGCCTGCAACCCATGGTGCGCTGGCGCTTCATCAAGTTCGGCGTGGTGGGCGCCAGCGGCACGGTGGTGAATGTCGCCGTGCTGTATGTTGCCCAGGAATTCCTGTTCAGCCACATTGCCGACTTCCATTCCCGGCTGAACTACTCCATTGCGCTGGCCATCACGATCGCCACCATCAGCAACTTTTACTGGAACCGGCGGCTGACCTGGCGCGACCGCAAGCATGAAGTGCACCACTCGGCACTTTTCCTGTTTTCAAAGTACGTGATGGCGGCCGGCCTGGCCATCGTGCTGCAGTCACTGCTGACCAAATGGCTGGCGCTGTACATGCACTACATCCTGGCCAACGTGCTGGCGATTGCCTTGTCCAGCGTGTGTAACTTTGTGGCCAATGACCGCATGACATTTCGCCGCCGGCGCGCGAAAATCGTGGCCCCTGACGCCGACGGCGCTGCGCCGCCCTCCACCGATACCCATGACAAGCCCTGAGTCCCTGAAAAATCGTATCCCGGCCCACCGCATCTGGATAACGCTGGCGCTACTGGTCGCGCTGGCTTACCTGTTTGGCCTTGCCGGTGACCACATTCCGCGCAACGGCGACGAGCTGGTCTATGCCCATATCGCCCGGCTGACGGCCGCGACCGGCAAGTGGCTGCCACTGGTCAGCTCCTACGATTTCATGCGCAACACCAAGCCGCCCGTGCTGTTCTGGCAGGCGATGGTCGCCGGCGGATGGGGCGGGCACTGGACGCTGCTCAACCTGCGCCTGCCGAGCGTGGTCTATACGTGGGCAATTTCGCTCATGGTCGGGCTGCTGACCTGGAAGATCGTTCGCAACACGGCCACATCCACCGGCACTGTCGCTGAAGAGCCGGTCAGCCAGGCCGCTTCAACCGATAGCAGCCGCCATGCCCTGACGATGGGCGCCATCGCGGCCATCGTGTACCTGTCGTTCTTCAGCACCTACCGCTATGGCAGGCCTTACCTCACCAGCGCACCCGAAACTTTCTGGCTGTTTGGGGTGTTGTTTGCCGTTGCCTGGGCGCCGGCAAAGTTGCTGGCCTCGCGCTGGAAATTTCCATTGCTCGCCGGCCTGGCCATCGGCATAGGCTGCCTCTACAAATCGTTTGTCATGGTGGTGCCGGTCGGGTTCGGCCTGGCCCTGTGCTACCAGGTGCTGGGTGCTCAGAAAGCTCCTTGGGAAATTTCCCGGGCCGGGATCATCACCGACGGTATCAAGGTCACAGCCATCTGCGTGCTGGCACTCGCAATCTTCGGATTGTGGTTTGCCATTGACCCGCAACCAGGAGAAGTCTGGCGCGAGTTTGTCGTCGGCGAAAACGCCGGCAAGATGAATTCGTCCAAGGGCTACTTCGCCATCGCGTTCAGCGGCAGCAGCGGCGTGTTGACGATATTGACGGGTTACTTCTCCAACGCCCTTTTCCTGCTACCCGTTGCCGTGGGCTGCTTTGTGGCGGCGTGGCGCGCCTGGCGGCAGCGCAAGGGCACTGGCAAGACCATCAGCGATGCAGAAAAAGCCATGTGGTTCTGGATGCTGGCCTTTGCGCTGGTGTTCATGGTGCCCACCCAGCGCTCCACCCGCTACCTGATCCCCGCCATGCCCGCGCTGGCCGTACTGATCGCGTTGTACTGGGAGCGCATCTCGCGCATCTGGTTCAGCCTGACCTTGCTGATCTGCCTGGGCGGCGCGCTGGCCATGGGACTGATCGGCTTTGGCGGTGTGCGGGCCACACAGGATTCCTGGCTGTACTCACCGCTCTACTGGCTCTTTATAGGGGTTCTGGCCGTGGCGTGTATTGCGGGCATGGTCAGGCGCGAGCTGACGCGCCCGATCGCTGCGATGAGCAGCTTCGCCGTACTCATTGCGCTCGCATGGGTGACCCTGCCCTTCAACGGCGACATGGGCCATTTCCGCCCCGATACTGATGCATTGCTCAAAGGCCAGTCCGTGTCGGTGCCGAGCAACTTCAACGGGCACTTTGAGCGCTACGAGTTCATCATTCCGGGCGCCAAAATCGTTCCCTACTTTGCCGCGCAGCCGGTGGACTACGAGGACGTGAATGCCCTGTTCAAGAACACGCGCTACGCCCTGGTGCAGCGCCGTGCCGGGCAAAAGCCCTGCGACGGTTGCCGCATCATCGACCAGCGCTGGGACCTGCGCTCACGGCAGGACGAAAAAGAAGGCACGCTGGGCGCGTTCAAGTCGCCCGAAACCTTCTGGTACGCCCGAGAATACCTGGTCGAGCGCGCCGCGCCCTGAGCGTCCGCTGATTGTTCTGTTCATTCCAAACCCGTATTTGACTGGAGCCCTGCGCATGCCGAAAACCTCACCGCAGGCCACGATGGCCCGACTGCTATCCCTGGTGACTGTCCTGGGCAGCTTGCTCCTTGCGCTTGGCGGCTGCGCCACGGCCATCAAGCCGCATGCGGAGACGGGTGCGCCTATGCTGGGTTTTCAGAACATGGCTCTGAACCCGGGCAATGGTGGAGAGCTGATCAGGCCCGACGTCCTGCTGCCGGGCGACATCATCCTCACCGCTGAAAACGGCATCAACTCGGTGGGTATTCGCCTGATCACGCTATCGCCGGTCAGCCATGCTGCGATATATATGGGCAACCGGCAGATCGCTGAAGCCGTGGGCTCGGGTATCCGCGTGCGCAGCATGGACGCGCTACTCAATGATGAGGCGACAGTGGTGGCGTTTCGCCATCCCGACCTTACCGCCGAACAGGCCATCAAGATCAACACCTTCGCGGCCAGCCATGAAGGCAAGAAATACAACTATGTCGGCGTGATGCTGCAGGCGCCTTTCGCGCTGGAGCGCCGCATGTGCGAGCTGCCGCTGGTGCCTTCGATGGTGCGCGACTTCTGTATTCGCGGCATCGCAGCCGTGCAGCTGGGACTGGGACGCAATGACCAGTTCTTCTGTTCGCAGTTCATCCTGGAGGCCTACCGCAGCGCCGGCCTGCCGCTGACCGACGCCGACCCCCGGCTGATCAACCCCGGCGACCTGCTGCACATGCGGGAGGGCGATGTGCCCTCCATCATGATTCACAAGCCGCTGCGGTATGTGGGGCACCTCAAGGCAGCGCCCCAGATCGTCGCCGTCGAGCAGATGCAGCAGTAGCCGGCGCCGCTGTTGGTAGTTATGGCGACGGCCACTTCAGTTGATTCAACCGCCGATGTGCATCGTGAACTGCGCACCGTTGGAGAGCTTGCACTGCCCCGTCCCCATCGTTGACGAGTTCATCTGGTAGCGGCAGCTGATATAGCTGCCCCGGCTGCCGGAGCCGTTGGCCACCCCTTCGCGCGTCGAAGAGCCCGCGATGCGCGTAGCTTCCCCATTAAAGCTTTCACCGTTGATGTTGGTGGTGAAGGTGCCGCGCCCGTTCATGTCGTTGGTCACCACCGCGCCCACCATGCCGTAGGCCTGGGCGATGTCGTTCGCCGGGTACAGCCGCGCCGCAAAGGTCGTGCTTGCCGGCATGGCCGGTGTGACATACACCGTGGAGGAAACCGGCGGATGGCCGGGCTGGACCGGCACGACGTAGCAGCCCGTCAGGGCAGTGGCACCCAGCACCGCAGCGGCCAAAGCCGTGCGGCGCGTCAGGCGTGACAGGGAGAACACGGAGGAATCGATCTTCATAAATAACCCGAAGGCCCAAGCACATGCTTGTAGAGGCAGTGTGGAGCGGAATGCCTTAAAAGTTTCGTTTAAAGATACAAGATCATTAGATTTGTACGATCAGCATCAAATGAAGATACTTCATCGAAAACCGACAGGTAGACAGCAAATCTTCATGGCGGGGGCCGCAGTCACCAAATAGCCGACGTGCAGCGCAAAGATTCAGGCTCAGGCACTATCGGCGATCCTGCCCACTTTTTTTGCAAAGATGACCATGCAATACCGCCGCCTTGGAAACAGCAACCTCAAAGTCTCCGTCCTGTGCCTGGGCACCATGATGTTCGGCAAGCAGACGCCGTTTGAAGAAGCAGGCCGCATCGTGGCGTCGGCGCGCGAGCACGGGCTCAACTTCATCGACACGGCCGATGTCTACAACCAGGGGCAGTCCGAAAAAGACCTGGGCAAGCTTCTCGCGGGCCAGCGGAACCACTGGGTCTTGGCCAGCAAGCTGGGCAACCCTGTCAGCGAGGCTGTCAACGAAGGCCACTACTCCCGCCGTTGGCTGGTGCAGGAAACCGAGGCCATTCTGTCCAGGCTGCAAACCGACTACCTGGACATTCTTTACCTGCACCGTGACTACCACGACGCCAACCTGGAGGAGGCGGTGCGCACGCTGGGCGACCTGATTCGCACGGGCAAGATTCGCAGTTTTGGTCTGTCCAACTTCAGGGGTTGGCGCATCGCCGAGGTGGTGCACCTGTGCAAAGCGCTGGGCATGCCGCAGCCCGTGGTGTGCCAGCCGTACTACAACCTGCTCAACCGCGGCCCGGAGGTTGAAATCCTGCCGGCCTGCGGCCACTACGGCATTGGAGTGGTGCCTTACAGCCCGCTGGCACGCGGCGTGCTGACCGGCAAGTACCCACCCGGCCAGCCGCCGGCCGAAGGCACACGCGCGGGCAGCGGCGACAAGCGCATCCTGGAGACCGAATTCCGCGAAGAGTCACTGGTCATTGCGCAGAAGATCAAGGCGCGCTGCGAAGCCCGGGGACAAGTGCCCGGCCAGTTCGCCGCAGCCTGGGTACTGGCCAATCCACTGATCAGTTCGGTCATCGTCGGCCCGCGCACCCTGCCGCACCTGGAGGATGTGTATGGTGCGGTGGAACTGGTGCTGGACAAGGACGACGAAATCTTTGTCAATGACCTGGTCGTGCCCGGCCACGCGTCCAGCCACGGCTACAACGACCCGGGTTACCCATTTTTTGGGCGGCCGATGGCCTGAGTCGAGGAACCTGCGGCTTCTGTCGGCCTTTCGGGAACGGCTTCATATCAGATCTGGTACTGCGACCACAAAGCATTCGTGAACCGCGACGCGCCAATATGCTCACGCAACTTGTTGAACCTTGGCGCCTGAGGGTAAGCACGAAGAAATTGTTCCTTTGTCGCGTGCAGCTGATACGGCAGGTAGTAGGTGCCTTCATGCGCCAAGGCCAGATCGATCATTGAGCGAGTCCATTGCGCAGCGTGTCGCTGCGCATAGACCGACATGCCCTGCTTATAGTAAATCACGAAAGAAAATACATCTTGCCGCGCCCAAGCCATCAGTACCGCATGATCAGGCGGCGAGTGGCGTATTGAAACATTCACCGTTCCCGTAGGAATCGTTTGCAAGATGTCTGCCATCTTTCGCGCGAAGCTTGTGAAGTGGCGCTCCGGAACAAAATACTCTTGCAAAACATAAGTGGAAAAATCCCGGTTCGCTGGCTCCAGCTGCGCAACATCAAGGCTGGCTTCATAATTGCGCCACGCCACGGCCGGGGTATCTTCGATGGAAGTAGCGGCTTTTCCCCGGAGCAAAGCTCCGCCAGGCAACTCCGTCATGGCCCAGAAAAAAAATTTCTCTTTCGTGTAGGGGCGGCCCGGCGGCGTCAACCGCTCCTGGATGGTCAAGGGCTTGTCGGTGCGTGACCATGTGACGCAATGCGGATAGCCAAACCGGTCCGGGAATAAATCGGCGTTGTGCAACAGCACGTTCGGGTCAGACTGGATCTTCTCGCGGAACCAGCCCGGATAGTCTTCAATGGAAATGCGATTCGTTGATCTTTCTATGCGAAAGTTTTCATCGAGATTAAGTTCAATCTCCGTGACGACGCCAATCCCTCCATACCCGCCAATAGCGGCATGAAAAAGTTCTGAATTGATTTGCCTGCTGGCTTCAACCACCTCACCGTCAGGCAAAACGATCTGCAGGGCCCTGACGGAACGGCTCACAGGCCCGTGCCCCACATAACGCCCATGGCAATTCACCGACACCGAACCTCCCACCGTGAAACTGGCGTAGCTCTGCATGGTCTGGACCGCCAGCCCCTGCGGGTCGATGATTGTTTGCAAGTCGCGCCACCGCATACCGGCCTGGATTCTGGCGGTTCGTTTGGCAGGGTCGAATTTCACCACTGCATTCATGGAGCGCATATCCAGTTGCAGTCCGCCTTGAATTGCGGTTTGTCCACCCATGCTGAATCTGCCGCCGCCGACACTCACGCGGCCTTGCCATTTTTTTAAAGCCTGCCGGACATCATCGGTCCCACGAATTTCCGCGATCCCCGCCACCGTCACAGAGCTCAGATGCGCGACATTGCACACACTCAACGGATCGACCGGGCATTTCGCCTCGGCATTCAGTTGCGTCAGCGCAGCACCACCCGCGATTGCCGATAGCGCCCTCCTGCGCGATGGGTCAAAGCGCATTAGCTGGCACCGCAGGAATGGCAGAACCTGGCGAACGCGCTCTTGCGCGTGGAGCACTTCGCACAATGGTCAAACAGGCCGATGCCGCAGTGCGGACAAAAATCGATCTCCGGATTTTTCAGGTCCACAGCCCGCTCGCAGCCCGGGCACACGCCTTTGGAAAGCCTTGTCAGTGCCGTGTCGTAGCTCAGTTCCTCGCGGCGTTGCATGTTCGGCAGCTGCTCGATCAGCTTCTGCTTTTCCAGGTATCGGTTCAGCGAAACAATGGCCTGCCGGCCCACCAGCGCCGTGACGACAATGCCCACGATATAACGAACATAACCACCGTAGCTAGGCAGGTAAGGCACCAGCTCGACGAAGAAGGCAAACACAGCAAAGAAGATAAAACCCCACACAAAGGGCCAGTAAGTCGTCTTGCGCTTTTTCGCAAACAGCCAGCCGGCCGCCACCAGCAACGGGAGAGTCAGGGCCAGGCGGTACAGAAAGATGCGCAGTTCCACACGCCGGTATTCGGCGTTGAGTTGCACCTGGGCAGCCTCTTCCATCTCCGCCAGCCTGCGGCGCTCGCGCGTCGCACCCTGCCGGGCATCCAGTGCCGCCTGCTGCTGAGCTTCTACGGCGACGCCCGCCGCGCGTTCACGGTCTTTCAACCCGTCCAGCGCCCGCGTGCGCGACAGCAGTTCGGCATCCTGCTCAGCCAACTGCGTGGCGCGCCGCGTGGACAGCCAGTTGTCGAAGGTTTCGCGCGCTGCGGCCGAATCCGCCTGGGCTGCCCGGCGTTTAAGCTGGGCTTGCTCCAGCGAGATTTGCGCGTCACGCTCGGCCCGCTCTGCCGTTTTGATGGCGCCGCGTAGCGCATTGCTGGCTGTGGCGTCCATGTAGTCGTCGACCGAGAGCTGCTTCTCGACTTTCGGCAAATCGCCGACCACCGTGCCGCCCAAACCGATCAGGAAACCGGCAAACACCAAAGCCACCAGCCAGAGGCCGCGGTGCATCCATTTTTCTGTCAATCGCAAAGTGTTGGCCATGGTTATCTCCGTTTTCTGGAAAACAGGTTTTCACAGTTTGATGACGGTCACGGGCTTGCCGGGCACAGTCATTTGCGCGCGTTGCAGCCAGTCAAACACCGAATCCACCGTGACGGTCTCAATGCGGTCAGAAAACCGCTTGTCGTTGGGATGGTCGTCAAACGCGATATTCGCCGCGGTCACGCGCCCGCCCAGGCGGGTCAAAGGGCCCAGCTTCAGCGTGGTGGGCTCGTAGCCCTTGAATTGCAGCCAGGCCTGAGCCTTCTCACGCGTGGTCACCCCGGGTTCCATCGCGGCGGCCATGGTTTCAATCGCCCATTGGTTGGACTGCTGGTACTTGCGGCCCCACACGTAGCTCACGATGCTGTAAGGCTTGTGGTGCATGGCTGTCAACCGGCCCGGGTCTTGCAGCAGCGCCAGGAGGCGTGCCTGGACTTCCGGCGCAGGCGCCACCCAGGCAGCTTCGTAACGCCACAGGTCGTCCAGGAAAAACTCGCCCAGTCCCTGGCGATAAACCGCTGAGTCGCCGGTGCCGCAGGTGTTGAGCTTGTGCACCACGCGCCAGGTTATGCCGCCCTGACCGTCGGGCAGCTGATAGGCCAGGCCCAGATGCGAATAGCGAATACCGTACTTGCCCAGGTCTTGGCCTGTCCGCGCCAGCACCACCACCTTCTCGCCGCTGGCATTGAGCGATGCCAGCGTCTTCTCGGCCAGTGTCATGCCGCGCTCAACGGTTTGAGGGGTGGTTTTGCGCGCTTCGCAGGAACGCCCGGCATGGACAGTTGGGGCGGCGCCCAGGAAAAAAGCAGCCAGCAACAACGGCAGGACGACTCGAGTGATTTTCATGGGGTACTCCGCCTTATTGGGTCAACCGCTCGTTGTGCAGCAGCGCGCGGCCTAGTGCATTGGGAATAAAGGCAATGGCCTCTCCGGCCGCCGACAGCACCACCCCGGCGCTTACCACACTGACCACCACGGCGGTGCCGACGACCATGGAAACACCGGCAACGCCCCGGCCGACCACCTCGATGCTGGCGCGGGCACCGTCGGAGCCGCGCTCCAGCACGTACACCGTTCCCCTTGCCGTGCTCTCCACCGTTTTGACCACCAGCACCGTACCGGCCGTAGACAAAACCACAGGCACAGCGACGACTGCACCCACCGCGGCGCTGGCCGTGACTACGACGGAGGCTACCGGCAGTGCCGAGACGGCACTGAGAGCGGAAGCCTCGGATTGGGCTTGCGCATTAAAAGATGCCGTAGCGCCCGCCAATATTGCGCAAACAGCTATTAAATATGTAGCAAATGATTTTTTCATGATGCGTTCCAGAAGAAGTGTTGTTACTTATTCGCTGGCCGCGTGACCGCGGGGCCCGCGGCCCATACGGGCTTCGCTCAAGTCGGCTTCGTGCCGGTCGCGCAGGGTTTTGGCCAGGGTAAAGCTGCAGGTGATCAGGTAGAGCCAGCTCACGCCCAGGAAAGCCTTGTAGGTTTCATTGATCTCCATGCGCCACAAACCCCAACCCGTCAGCGACATCGCCAGGAAGAAGCCACCCCACACCACCAGCTTGAACATTGGGGTGTCCGTCAGCCGGCCTTCGGCCCGGCTTTGCTCCTGGTCACGCACATACTTGGCCAGCACGAAAGCGGCCGACAGGCAGAAGAAATACCCCATGATCATGAAAGCGCGGTCCAGGTCCTTGCCGGGCAGCCAAGACAAGCCCACAGCGCAAAGGAAAACTGCAATCACGAACGAGGCCCACACCTGAACCTGCCAGGGTTTGGAGTCACGGTGTATCAGCGTCTGCATAAAAACCTTGCGGTTGTTGAGGTGCCACTACTGTGCGGGCCAACGCTGCAAAATCACGCGAATAACGATACAGATCCTCAACAATGATCGAAGAGTATCGAATTTTGATACTTATTCAAGGAACCGGTTCAAGGATGTCTTAGCGCCTCCGTCATGCGCATATTGAACAAGGCCGGATCCTCAATTTGCGGAATATGACCGACGCCAGGCAATACCAGCAGTCTTGATCCGGCGACCAGGCGCTGCAGGGTTTCGGCCTGGGACAGCGGCGTGATCGTGTCCTCTTGCCCCCAGACCAAGGTCAGCGGCATGGGCAGCTCGCGGAAACCTTCAGGTTTCTCGCTCAGGGACTTGCCGCTCTCGCCGGCAAATTGCGCGGCCCAGTCGCCCAGGCTGGCGGTGAAGCCGTCCAGCACGAAAGGCTGCCGATAAATTGCCGTGCGCGAAGGCGTGACGACCTCCTTGCGAGCCACGAACTGGCGCAACCAGAATTCGCTGAACAAGGGCTGAGTGCCCACCGCGGCAATCAGTGCGGTGCGCAGCGGGCGAATGCCAAAGAGGCTCGCCGCCACGCCGCCGCTTTTCGCTGGTGCGGGATATTCCATCAGGCCGATTGCCGCGTCGACCAGGATGAGATGGCGCACGCGGTCGGGTTGCAGCATGGCGGCTTCGGCCGCGGGCCCGCCGCCATAGGAGTGGCCCAACAGCGTAACGGGCCCGAGCTTCAGCGCATCAATCAAGCCGATGATGCGGCGCGCCTGTGCGTTGCGACTGTAGTCGCGCGCAGCAGGCCGCGTGCTGAAGCCGAAGGGCGGCAGGTCCACCGCAATGACGCGATAGCCGGCGGCCGCCATGGCCTTTACGTTCTGGTCCCAGGTGCCGCTCCATGCGCCGGTGCCGTGGGTCAGTACCAGGGGCGGCGCGGCCGGGTCGCCGAATTCCTGCACATACAGGTCCACGTCATGCGCATGCAGCCAGCGCCCTTCCCTGGGTGCCGCCTCACGCGGGCTGTGGTCCTCAACCCACAGCATGCGGGCCCAGGAAAAAGCCACAACCAGCAACAGGCAGGCCACCAGCGCCATGAGTACGCGCCACGGATAAAAAAGCCAGGTGCGCCCTGGCTTCTGCTCTCGCCGCTTAATAGTCAAAAATGTGCTCCACCTGCAGCTTGCCGGCTTGCCACTGGCGCAACGACTCGGCCAGGTGTTTGACGGGCACCGTCAACACCACCCGCTGGGTGCCGGGCCGGGTGATGATAGGTTGCCTCAGCAGTGGCGTGGCGGGGCTGGTGGGTTCCCAGGTGCCTGGCGCCAGCACGCTGACCAGGATGAATGAGTCATTGCCTGCGATCTCGCTGAAATTGACGCCTTGCACCGCCAGCGCCTGGGCATAGCGCATGAATGCCTCGTAGCGGGGGATGGTGACCAGGGCCGAACCGTCGGATGTCGGCGAAAGCACCTTCAGCTCCGGCAGCGCGGTGTCGGCCCGCGGCACAGGCTTTGCCACCACGGCAGTGACCGGCAAAGGCGCATCGTAGATCGTCTGCGTGCCCAGCTTGATCAGCCGGGCATAACCCGCCTTGACCAGGTATTCGGTCGTGAGGGCAAAGCGGCGTTCCCACTTGCGGACCATGTCAGGCCCAATGAGAGGCACATCGCGCCAAAGACCTGCCAGCGCCTTGTCGAAGTCATACAGGTACCAGGGCTCTACGCGGATAAACCGCACATAGTCCTGTGCAACGCTGGCCGCATGCCTGTCCTCGGGCGTGGTGCGGCCGGCCAGTGATTCGGCGAGCCGCCCGACGAGCGTCTCATAGGCCGACTTGAGCGCATATTCCACCGTCGTGCTGGTGCCTATCACCATGATCATCAGGTGATAGCCGGGGTTGAGGTCGAGCCCGCGGCGGCGCGTCTCGTCAAAGACGGCTTTGTAGCTTTCCCAGAACTGGCCGATGTGGCCATAAAAAGGAAAGCGGCTGGGCGCACTGGTACCTATGAACTCACCGTACTCATAGGGGCTGAACACCAGAAACCATTCGGGATAAGTCAGCAGCGTCTGCTCGACGCCGCGCACATGCTCGGGCCCCGCCACCGGCGCAGGGCCGGAGGCCGACGCCATACCGACAAGCGCGGCGAAGGCGCCCGCAACTGTGAGATTGCGCAGCCAGCGCATCACGCGGCAGCCTCGCCGGATTTTGTGAACGCCAGCAGCACGTTGTCGGAGGGATCGTGCGCCTGCAGCTCGCGCTTGCCGCTGTCCTTCAGTCCACGTTCGCCAAGGTAAGCCACCCACTCGGCAACGGGACGGAAGTAGCGCAGCTCTCGCTGATTGGTTTCCCATGCGCCGTTCAGACCAGCATTGAAGACGGTGTGCACCAGTGAGACAAACGTGAACATCTCGGGCGTTGTGACGTCATGGTCGCGCAGGATGAACATGCCGCCCGGCTTAAGCACACGCACGATGGATGCCACAAAGGCATCCAGCTTGTCCAGCGGGCAGTGGTGCAGGCCGATGTAGCAGGTCACCAGGTCCACGCTGGCATCGGGCAGGCTCGCTGGCAGCGGGTCATAGTCGTTCATGGGCACAAAGCCGCCGATCTTGAACAGGCCGCCGCGCTCTGCGATGTCCACCGGCGAGTTGGTGGGCGCCACATCATTCACCAGGGTGACGGGGCCGGTCACCTTGATGCGCTTTTTCAGCTCGCTGATGTAGCGGCCGGTGGAGCCGATCTCGACATAACCGTCAATCTGCTTTTTGTCGCCCAGGAGCCGCTGGGTCTGGTCAGCCATCTCCTTCTTCTGCTTGAAGAGCGCCGGCAACGCCAGGGTCAGGTCCGCCATGAAGGGCTTGATCTTCGGCAGCTCACGCTGGAGCCTGCGGTAAATGGCTTCATCGTTGTCAAGCTCGGCAGAGGTGTTCTTGATCAGTGTGTGAAACCGGTCCTCAGGATAAAGGCGGTAAATGTTCTGCAGGAACTTGTAAAAACCGTCGTGCCAGCGGGTGACGCTGAAAACGGCGCGAAATTCCGAAGCGGGTGAGGTTGTGGTCATGGCAAGCCCAGTCGTTCAGGTGTTGGAGGCGTTCAATGTGGGGGCGTAGTATTTGTCCCAGAGCACATTGCGCAAGCGGAACTGCGGATCGAGCTTGCGTTTCAGGGCGAACAGCTCTTTGGCCCGCGGATAGGCGGCGTGGAACTGCTCCGCCGTTGCATGCGGCTGGTAGGGCAGGTAGTAGCTGCCGCCGACACTGATGGCCGCATCAATCAGCTCGCGCGTCCAGACCGACACGCGGTTGATGGCGTTGTCCCGGGTGCGCTGCTTGTAATAGAGGACAAACGCAAAGGTCTCACCCCGGGCCCAGGCCAGCAGGGTGCCGGGGTCGGGCCGCGCATGCCGCACCGACACATTAAGCGCATTGACGCGATAGCGCTGCAGGATTTCCGCCATGATCGGCACGAAGTCGTCAAACCGCTCCACCGGAATGAAGTATTCCTGCAACACATAGGTTGTGTGCTTGCGCGAAGCCGGCTCAAGCTCCGCCACGTCGTAACCCGCCTCGAAGTTGCGCCAGTGCACCTTGCGGAAAAGATAAAGGAGGGGATCGATCAGGTATTCGCGCCGCCATTTCCCCAAGGGGGTTTCGGTCACGGCCCACACAAAGTAGCGGTTCACAGGGTAGGTTTCACCGCCTTGCTGTAAACGCCTTGGCTCGGTCGTGGCTTCGTCAGTACGCGCCCAGGTGACAGAACGCACCTTGCGGTAATGCGGCGGGTACAGGTCGGCATTGTGGAAAACAGCATCCTGAAAATACCTGACCTTGGCCTTGAAGTGGCTGATGTATTCGGCCGCACTCATCTTGCGGGCCAGTCGCTTGACCTTGGTGTTGTCCGCCAGGTCCAGCTCGGCCTCAACGATCACGGCCACACCGCCGTAGCCGCCGATCACGGCGTAAAAGAGTTCCGCATTGACGGAAGGCGAAGCATCCTGCACGCTGCCGTCGGCCAGCACCACCCGGATCTCCCGCACCGACATCACCACTGCGCCCAGGCCCATGTAGCGACCGTGACAGTTGACGCTCAGCGCGCCGCCCACCGTGAAATTGGCATAGGTCTGCATGATCTTCACAGCGAGGTTGTGCGGATCAACAAATCGCTGGATGTCGCACCAGCGAATGCCAGCCTGCACGCGTATGGTTTTCTCCATCGGCGAGAAGCGGATGATCTGGTTGAGCTCACGCATGTCCAGGTGCAGGCTGCCGGGGCTGGCGGTCTGCCCGCCCATGCTGAAATGCCCGCCGCCCACCGACAGCGGGCCATCGGTACGGCGCACGGCATCGCACACCTCGTCCACGGTTTTGGGTTTGCTGATGGCCCAGACGGCAACCGGGTTGAGGCCGGTCACATCGTTCACGATCAAAGTGTTGTTGTGCATGTTGTGGTCCCGCGTCATCCTCTACCGCACCACCAGATAGTCGCCGCGCGGCGCCAACGGGTCGGGGCCCCAGCGATTGTCTTGCGGCAGGCCGCGCCTGAAGGCCAGTTGCCACGCCAGCCACAACGCGCCGGCCACCGGCACCAGGACCAGCAGCAGCCACCAACCCGAACGGTTGCGGTCATGCAGGCGCCGGATGCATAGCAATATCAGCGCCGCCAGTACCGGACCATTGATGAGCCAGGCCAGCACCACCGAAGGCGCCGGCCCTGCGGCTGCCCAGGCCAGGTACAAAACCATCCACGCGATGAGGCCATGCAGCCAGAAGCCACCGCGAGAAAGCCTGCCGCCAGCTTTAAAAAATTGAAGCGCAGTCATGTCTTGTCCTGTCCCAGAAGTTGTTCCACCTTCGCCCTCAGATCCAAAGGCTCCACTTTGTCCGCAGCAATTGGCATGCCTACATTCAGGCCCACCCGGTTGAAGAGCCCGCGCCGAAAGGGTCTGGTCATGGCAACTCCTTTTTCGGCGCGGCTGAAAAAGGAGCCCCATAAGTCGGTCAGCGCCATCGGCACCACATTGACCTGCACACCATCACGCCGGGCATTCTCCAGAATCTTCATGACGCCGCCTTTGAACTCCTGCAGTTCGCCATTTTTTGTAATGCCGCCCTCGGGAAATATTGCGAGCAGGTCACCATCACGCAGCACCTTGGCGGCGGCCTCGAAAGCCGCCTCGTACAACGCCGGGTCTTCCGTGCGCGGTGCAATCGGGATCGCCTTGGCCAGCCGGAACAGCCAGCCCAGAACCGGCATTTTGAAGATGCGGTGGTCCATCACAAAGTAGATGGGACGCGGGCTGGCGGCCATCAGCAGCACCGGGTCGACAAAGCTGACATGGTTGCAGGTCAGCACGGCAGCGCCGGTAGCAGGGATGTTGTCGTCACCGGTGATCTTGAAGCGGTAGACCAGGCGCGAGGCGATCAGGGCGATGAAACGCAGCAGGTACTCAGGCACCAGCATGAAGATGTAGAACGCCACCACCGCATTGGCCAATCCAACGAACAGGAAGATTTGCGGAATACTGAACCCGGCCTTGAGCAGCGCGCCGGCCAGGATAGCGCTGACGATCATGAACAGCGCATTGAGAATGTTGTTGGCCGCGATGATGCGCGCCCGGTGCGTGGACTGGCTGCGCAGCTGGATCAGCGCGTACATCGGCACGCTGTAGAGGCCGGCAAAGAGGCTGAGCCAGGCCAGGTCGATCATTACGCGCCAATGCACAGGCTGCGACATGAAGGCGCCCAGGGTCATAACGGGCGCTGACGGCAAGCCGCGCGAGGCGAAGTAAAGGTCAACCGCAAACACGCTCATGCCGATGGCTCCCACAGGAACCAGCCCTATCTCGACGTGGCGTTTGCTGAGCACTTCGCAGAGCAGCGATCCGGTCGCGATGCCGATGGAAAACACCACCAGCAGCAAAGACGCCACCTGCTCGTTACCGTGCAGCACCTCTTTGGCAAAACTCGGAAACTGGCTCAGGAATACCGCGCCAAAAAACCACATCCAGCTGATACCCAGCATGGAGCGGAATACCACCAGGTTGCCGTTGGCAAGCTTGAGGTTGCGCCAGGTTTCTGTCACCGGGTTCCAATTGATTTTCAGGCCTGGGTCAGTCGCTGGCGTCAGCGGAATAAACTGCGAGACAAGCCGGCCAACCAGTGCGAGGCCGATGCATGCAATGGCCACATAGTCCGGCCCGACCTGGGGTACGGCCACCATGAGCCCACCCACCACCTGGCCCAGCAAAATGGCCACGAAGGTGCCCATCTCGACCATGCCGTTGCCGCCGGTCAGCTCGCGCTCGTTGAGCGCCTGCGGCAGGTAGGCAAATTTGACCGGGCCGAATATCGTGGAATGCAGCCCCATCAAAAACGTGCAACCCAAAAGCACGGGCACCTGGACATTGGCATTGCTGCTCATGAAGCCGACCGCAGCGATCAGCATGATCACCACTTCCAGGTTCTTGACAAAGCGGATCACGCGCGTCTTCTCGAACTTGTCGGTGAGCTGCCCGCTGGTGGCCGAGAACAGCAGAAAGGGCAGGATGAACAGAGCGCCAATGGCCAGCCCCGCCAGCGCGGGAGGCAGCCAGCTCACGCTGAGCTGGTAGGTCACCATCACGGTGAAGGCAAACTTGAAAAGGTTGTCGTTGGCCGCCCCTGAAAACTGCGTCCAGAAGAAAGGGGCGAAGCGGCGCTGCTTGAGGAGCGCGAACTGGTTCGGATGCTCGTGAACGGGGGGTGGCGACACCGCGGCGGCCATATCAACAGGCATGCTTGACTCCTCTTTTCAGTTGTTGTGCGGCAGACTGTGGCGGGATGGCCTGCCTGCTCTGTTTTTGAATGCTGCTGTGGATTCTGCCTTGAATTTTCGGGCGTCCAGAAGCGCCGCAACGACGGGCCAGGCAGCACAACTGGCCACCACGTGCTTCAGGGTGTGGCCCGAAACCAGCTGACCCGTCCATTCGAACACCGCGTGGTCACCCAGCTCGAGCAGCTTGGCCAGCGCATAAATGGCCACCACCAGCATCCAGCGGATGGGCAACACCCGCCCTGCCAGCGTGGGCCGCAAACAGGCGACGCCGACAATCAGCAACATGCCACCGAGTTGCAAAACGGCCCAGGGCAGCACATTGCCCGTGTGCGACCAAAGATGCACGGACAACGGTCCGAGAACGAGGACTGCTGCAGCAACCGCTACACCGGCACGGGTGCTGACGGCCTGCATGGTGCCAAGCCCGAGCAAGCCTGCGAAGGCAAACACCATGCCGCCCCGATCCCAGACCAGCCCGGCATCTCCCGGCTGCAGATGGTAGGCTGCAGAAACCATGGAGGTGAGGGCCAAGCCGGCAAAGAACAGCCCTGCGAAACCTGCGGCGGCGGCGCTGAGCGCCCGCGCCTTCACGGCACGCACAAGGGCCCAGGCACCCGCCATGCCCCACAGCATGAACGGCAGGTTGCTGAGGACGTCCATCGCATGCGGCAACCATCCCCAGGCTCGTTGGTCGGCGAAGTCGTGATAGTGCAAAGGCTGCGCCACCGACGGCCCCAGCAATGCCGCCGCCAGCATCGCAAGCAACACGCCGGCGAGCGCGCATTCGCGGCGGCAGGCCGGGGCTTTCCAGCCCGATACCTTCATCTGCGCAAACCAGGAAGGCGGCGGCACAACACGGCGGTGGGCGGTTTTCAGGCTGATTGGCATGGGGCAGCTCCTGTGTGAATGAAGCTGCACTGTGCAGGCCAAGCGCCGGAAGAAGCACCGGAATTAGAACCAGTTCTTACTATTCATCCCGAAAGTACCGATAATCGATACTCATGAGCACTACCGCAGATCTTGTCATCGTCCTCAAAAAGGAACTCAAGGCGGCGCGCATGACGTACGCCGACCTGGCCGTCAAACTCGGCATGGCCGAGTCAAGCGTCAAGCGCATGCTGGCCAGGGGCGATATGCCCCTCTCGCGTATCGACGCGATCTGCCGCGCGCTCAAGCTGGACTTTGCCGACCTGGCCAGGCGCATCGCCGACACCCAGCCCCTGCTGGCGGAGCTGACCGAAGCACAGGAAAAAGCCGTGGTGGCCGACAAGAAGCTGTTGCTGGCCGCCATCTGCGTGCTGTCGCAATGGACGCTGGAGCAAATCACCACCAGTTACCGGCTGACCGAAGCCGAGTGCATCAAATACCTCGCGCAACTGGACCGCATCGGCATCATCGAGCTCAAGCCGCTGAACCGCTACCGGCTCAAGCTCGCCAAGACCTTCCGCTGGCGACCGCACGGGCCGGTCATGGACTACTTCCGCGAAAACGCCCTGCTTGACTATTTTTCCGGTGGATTTGACGGCAATGGCGAAGGCCTGCTGCTGGTGCACGGCTCCATCAGCCGCGGCCTGGCGCCTTCGTTCCTGGAGCGCATGCAGCGGGTGGCGCAAGACTTTGCCCAACAGCACCAGACCGACCAGAAGCTGGGCGACAAGGACCGCGAAGGATTCACCTTGCTGCTGGCCATGCGGAGCTGGGAGTTCGAGGCCTTCGCTGCACTTCGTAGGTAACACCCCCGTTCAGACTCACTTCGTGTAGTCTGCTCCCCCCTCAAGGGGGCGACCCCTGCGGCCCGGCAAAGCCGGTTCCGCGGGGCCTGCTGGTACTCCCTTGTTGGCATACTCGACATATTGCATGCAATTACATTAGCCAACTAAGTAAATTTGATGTTTACTGGTATTATTCAGCTGATTACGGCTTGCTCGGCTATTTTGTGCATGCAATTCCGACGAAATCACGATGAAACCCATCTCCACCTACGTTGGCCTGCCCATCCCGGTTGCGGCCAATCTGACCGACACCAAATACTTCTTCCAGGCGCTGGACAACTTCTCGCGCGTGATGGCGATACGTCCCGGTGACCGGGTGCTGATGCTGGCCGACCCTCTGCTGGACCCGCGCGTGATCGACGCCGTGATCGGCATTGCCAAGTCACGCGGCGCCGAGGTGCGCATTTACATGGAGCCGAGCACGCAGGTGACCGCCGTGCCTGAAGAAGTGCATGCCATGCTGAAGAAGGCCACTTTTGTGGTGTCTACCTGGTTCTGCTCCATCCTCGACCCTTTGTGCATCAACCTGCGCCGCACCGGCCAGCGTTGGGTCAAGATCACCTACTTTCGCAACCTGGATCTGCTGCACACGCCGCAAGCGCGCTTTCCGGTCGATCTCATCGGTGAGATCATCCGCCAAACGGCCAGCCGTTACCCGACCGAAGGCGATTTCGACCTGC
This sequence comes from Polaromonas sp. P2_G11, assembly GCF_056403595.1. Lineage (NCBI taxonomy): Bacteria > Pseudomonadati > Pseudomonadota > Betaproteobacteria > Burkholderiales > Comamonadaceae > Polaromonas > Polaromonas sp. P2_G11. The sequence continues at coordinate 1,146,516 of NZ_JBFUFE010000001.1, forward strand.
GCTTCACCGATCCGCGGGGCAGCGACTTCCGCATCAGCTTCACGCAGGCGATGCGCGCCAACCAGTTGGCCACCAACCGCTGGCGCGGCCAGATGACGGCCGAGGAAGACGGCTGTTATGTGCACTACCTGCCGACACACGGCCCCAATCTGTGGGACCACAACTCGGTCAAGAATGATTTCAAGGCCGTGGTGCCCATGGCGGGCGTGCTTTACCCGCAATGGGCGGTCGGTTTTGCCAAACCGTTCGAGGAAAAAATCGCCGTCCATTTTGAAGGCGACACAATTTCATCGGTTGAGGGAATTTCAGAAGAAGCGGTGATCCTGCGCGAGATGCTGGTCGGTGGCCGCATGATCGAAGGCGGCGGCTGCGGCTTCAACCCCAAGGCGCCGCGCCACACCGTGTACCCGGCCGGCTCAAACTCTCCCGGAGCGCTGCACTTCGGCATCGACCTGGCGCAACCCAGCCACTACATACGCCGTGTCATGCCTAACTGGGAAGAGCCGCCCGTGCACATGGACCTCATCACGCTGGACAGCACCGTGACTGCAGGGGGCTGCACCCTGATCAAGGACGGTTTTTTGTGCGCACTGCGCGACCCGTCAGTGGTGGCGCTGGCAGCGCGCTATGGCGACCCTGTCGAATTGCTGGAAGCTCAGGTTTTATAGCTCCCCACGGCCTCTTCAAGCGGGGGCCGCGGTCCGGCTTTGCCGGCCGCGAGGCGCCCGTCCCCTGGAAGGGGAAAAGGCGCTACACGCAGTGAGCGTCCGATAGGGGTAAACCTAGGCAGGTGACGTAAACACCGTCAGCACGCCGGTGTAGCCGTACAGATGGTGACGGGCGATCTCACCGCCGGCGAAAAAACCAACCAGCGGCACATCGCCCAGGGCCCGCCGCACGATCTGCAGTTCGGCACTGGGCGCGCCGAAGTGCGGGCCGCCACGGCCGGAGCAACTGACGTACACCGCGCCCGCAATGCGCCGGGCCGCATGCGGCGTGGCTTCGGCCTCTGACGCGCTCAAGGCGCTGGCAACTTCCAGCGTGACTTCTTCCGGTTCCAGCTCTTCACGAATCTCGGCGCACACACGCACCAGGTCGGCGCGCGCGGCTTCCATGTTGCGTTCGCAGAAAGCCAGCTTCATGCCCACGACGGGCACCTCCGCGATGGCAATCCCCTTGCGCGCCGGATCCAGCCCGATCAGGTGGCGCACCAGCACCTCTGCGCCAAACTGGCCGTGCCGGCCGGCGCCGTCATGGGGAATGTCTGCCGGGCGGCTCAAGCCGACAAGCGTGGTCCGCACTTTGGCCAAGGCCTCCCGCGGCTCATCAAGCGACACGTCCAGGTCTGCCAGCATCACCTCCAGTGCCGGCTGTCCATCGAGCTCGGTCACCACATTGGACTCGCAGGCCGTGATCTCATGATGCGCAGACACCGGCCGGCACCCTTGGGTAATGCGTGACATCAGTGCCGCGCCCTGGCCAAAAGCCACACCGCTGAGGCCCCCGGTGAAGACACCGCCGGCCGCGCCCTGCCCCTTGACATTGCCATGCCCGCTGAGGGAAAACTGCACCGTACTGGAGCGGCTGGAGGCCAGGCCGCCAAACACATAGCCGCTGCCGGTGCGCTGTGCCATTTCGTCGATCAGTTCGGCAACGTCGGGCGTTCCGGCGTCCGCATGCACCAGCGCCGTATGCGCCTTGAACCTTCCCTGGCTGGCCGGGGGCAAGGGCGACACCCCGGAGAACACACGGTACTGGTCATGCGGAAGCTCGCAGAGCATGACCGTGAGCGCCGGCTCGTCAAAGTACTCGACGTTGTTGGAGGCGATACCCACACCCACCGTGCCGCTCCAGTCGGTGATGTCGGGCAATTCGGCGCTCAGATGGTCAAGAATATCCTGCGCGTGTGCCGCATAGTGATCGGTGATGTAGAGCAGCGCCAGCGTGGGCGATTTGGCGTAGCCGGGCAATGCGAGGTAGGCGCGCAGCTGCGCCAGCACAAGGCCTGCCGCCATCTGCCATTGCGGATGGGTGGCGTGGCCGTAGGGAAAAAGCTTCATGGGGTCCTGGTGAAATTCAGTGAAAAGTCGGCCTGTATCAACGCGTGGTTTTGCGTGCGGTTTTAGTTGCAGCCTTGCGCGCTGGCGCCTTGGCCTTGGGTTTCGTTTTGGTGGCAGTTTTGCCGGCGGCCGGTGTAGGCCATGCCTGGCTGCTGCGCAGGGCCGTGTTCATGGCCGCGCGTGCGCCGCCGGCCACGGTTTTACCGGCGGACTCCGCCATGTTGCGGGCCATGCCCGTTGCCATGCCGGTGGCGGTCTTCATCGCGTCCTTGGCAAGGCCGGTCGCCAGGCTTTTGGTGGTGTCCATGGCCGTTTTTTTGGCGGCATCCTTCATGGCATCTGCCGCAATCGTCTGGAACTGCTGGGTCAGCGCGCCCCACCACTGCATCGGGTCCACCACGCCGGCCGGCTGCGCGCCGGCCTTGGCCGCGCCGGGTGCCTTGGCCTTGGATGTGGCGGCCGGCTTGTCCGCGCCAAAGCTCGTTGGCGGGACCTCCAGCCCCGAAAACGTGCGGGCCTTGTCGGCCACACGCTGCACGCCACCGGCCACGCTGTCGGCCACCTTGAGCTTGAAGGCATTGGCCACATCGCCCATGTTGAAGTTCATGCCTTTGAGGGTAGCCAGCGTCATCTTCTGCACCTCCAGCGCCTGGATGGTCGCCTTGAGCGCCGTGGCGTTCTGGTCAAGCCAGAACTGGACAGCCTTGAGTTCATCGATGCGCTTGTCGAGTTCTTCAACATTCAGCGTGGGCGCTACCCAGTTGCCCAGGTTGGGCAACTGCGGAATGCTTTGTGTGGCGCTGCCTGCCGCCTGTTTGGCCAGGTTCTGCAAAAAGTCAAAGCCGGGCACCAGCTTGCCGAAACCGGGGAAAGAAGGGTTGTCCGCGTCACTCATGAATGTCTCCTGGCAGGTTGTGCACGATTTGCATCGGGCGGCTGGATGATCCAGCGCACGCCTTCATTGTGCAACGCCGCAGCAGCGCGTCAACCGCTTTTTGTGTTTTCAGCAGGCAAACACCAGGGTCGAACCGGTATTGATACGGATTCAAGCAAGAAACACCCACAGACCTTTACCGACAAGCGCAAATCGCTATCTATTTCATAGCATTCATCGGCAGGCATGGCGCCATGCCTGTTGCCGGCCGGGCTGCAAAAGCGTCTCTTTCGGGCAATGCCCTGATAAGCTTGCACCATGAAAAGCCTCTTTCACTTTGCCTTCAATGTCAGAGACCTCAACGTGGCCCGCCAGTTTTATGGCGGGGTCCTGGGATGCGCGGAAGGCCGCTCGGCCCCTACCTGGGTCGACTACGACTTTTTCGGCCACCAGCTGTCGCTCCACCTGGGCGAACCGTTCAAGACAGAGCGCACCGGCCATGTTGGCGACAAGCTTGTTCCCATGCCGCATTTCGGCCTGGTGCTTGCCCTGGCCGACTGGCAGGCCCTGGCGCAGCGCCTGCAAGCGGCCCGCATGGAGTTTGTGCTGGAGCCGCAAGTGCGCTTTGCAGGAGAAGCCGGCGAGCAATGGACCATGTTTTTCTGCGACCCCTTCGGCAACCCCATCGAGATCAAGGGTTTCCAATCACTTGAAGCCCTTTATTCGGCTAACACGGCCCGACATATCTGACATACATATGGCCTATACCTTTGCTTCCGCCACGGTGTTGCTGCTGCTGATCACCGATCCGTTCGGCAATATTCCGATTTTTGTCAACGCCCTGAAGGGTGTGGCGCCGGAGCGGCGCATGCGCGTCATCCTGCGTGAGGTGCTGATCGCGTTTTTGCTGCTGCTGGCCTTCATGTTTGTCGGCGACGGCTTCCTGCGCCTGATGAACCTCAGCGATTTGTCGCTGCAGATTGCCGGCGCGGTGGTCATGTTCCTGATCGCGCTGCGCATGATTTTCCCGTCGGACCAGCCCGAGGCCGCGCCGCTGCAGGGCGAGCCGCTGATTGTGCCGCTGGCGATTCCCGCGCTGGCCGGCCCCTCGGCGCTGGCCACGGTCATGTTGCTGGTGTCCCAGGCGCCGGCGCGGCGGCTTGAATGGATCGCGGCGCTGTGCGTGACCATGGCGGTGTGCGCCGTGGTGCTGGTGCTGTCCGAGCGAATCCAGCGGGTGGCAGGCGACCGCGTGATGATGGCCTTCGAGCGCCTGATGGGCCTCATCCTCGTGGCGATTTCGGTCGAGATGCTCCTGCGCGGCATACGGCTGTTCATCAGCCAAACCGGGGCTGCTGCATGAAAAAATCCGTGCAACGCCTCGTCCTCCTTTGTGCCTGCGCATTGGCCTCGCCGTGGGCACATGCGGTGCAAGACTGCGAAATCAACGGTGAAAGCGTCAACCCCAACAATGGCAACACCACGGCCGGCAAAACCGGCATCATGCGCTGCAAGGACCGGGACACAGGCCAGCTGATGCGCGAACAGGAGCTGCAGGGCGGCAAGTTCATGGGTTTGATGCGCTACTACCAGAACGGCAAGCTACAGCGGGAATACGGCGAAAACGAGCGCGGCAACCGCCATGGCCGCGCGCGTGAATTCGCACCGGACGGCCAGGTGCTGCGCGACTCCATCTACGACAACGGCACCGAGGCCGGCCTGGCGCGCAGCTTTCACACCAATGGGCAGTTGCGGCGCATCGTGTTTTACGGGCCGCGCGCAGGCGGCAGCATCGAGCAGGCCTATGCCGAATTCAATGACCGCGGCCAGCTCCAGGCCTTGCGCTGCGGCGACAAGCCTTTGCTGGCAGCGCCGGCCGAGGACGCCCGTTGGTGCGGTTTTTCGGGCGGCGCCTCAAAGATCGAACTCTTCAGCAGCAAAGGCGTGCTGAACGGCACCAGCAGTTACCTGGCCGGAAAACGCATTCGCCATGAAACGCTGGGCGAGAGTGGCAAGCCGGATTACCTGGACGAGGTATCGGGCAACATTCGCACTGAACGCTATTTCAACAACGCCGGCGTCAAGCGGCGCGAAGTCCAGTGGCTGCTGGAAACCAACCCGTCAAAAACCTCGTTCAAGGAACGCGAGCAGGAGTTCGCCGACAGCGGCGCCCTGACGCGCGACAGGCGCTGGTCGGCCGGCAAGCCGGTCAGCGACCAGACTTACTACCTGAACGGCCAGCCGCGCAGCAAAACCGAGTACGGCGGCGAAGGCGACACCGCCTGGCTGCAGACTACCGACTTCTTCGACAGCGGGAAAATCGCCGCCACCGGCCGCTACACAGCCTCCAACCGCTACCGGCAACTGCCCCAGGGTACGCACCAGCGCTTTAACGAAGCCGGCAGGCTGGTGGCCGAATCGAGCTACGACGAGCGCGGCCGCATCACGCGCGAGAGAACCTGGGACGACGAGGGCAAGCCATCACGTGACGACGCCGTGTTCGAAGACGGCTCACGCAAGGCTTATTCAAGATAACACCCCCGTCCAGGCTCACTGCGTGTAGCCTGTTCCCCCCTCGAGGGGGCGGCGCCTGCGGCCCGGCGAAGCCGGTTCCGCGGCCCCTGCTGGTTTTATTCGGGGTAGCTCAGACGTTCTCGACAATTTTTTGGTCGATGGCGCCAAATACTGAGAGCCCATCCTTGCCCTTGGCTTCAATGCGGATGGTGTCGCCGAACTTCATGAACTCGGTTTTGGGCCTGCCATCCTCGATGGTTTCGATGGCGCGCTTTTCAGCGATGCAGCTGTAGCCGTGGCTCCAGTCCTTGTTGCTGACGGTGCCTGAACCGATGATGCTGCCGGCACGGACATTGCGGGTCTTGCAGATATGGGCGATCAGCTGGCCGAAACTGAATGTCATCTCGGGGCCGGCTTCGCACATAGCGACCTTGCGGCCGTTCCAGGTGCTTTGCAGGGTCATGTGCAGGCGGCCCTTGTCCCAGGCGTCGCCCACTTCGTCCAGCGTCACTGCCACCGGGCTGAAAGCGGTTGCCGGTTTGCTCTGGAAGAAACCGAAACCCTTGGCCAGTTCATCGGGGATCAGGTTGCGCAAGGACACGTCGTTGGCCAGCATCAGCAGGCGCACGCCTTCCAGCGCCTGTTCGGGGGTGGCGCGCATGGGCACATCGCCGGTGATCACGGCGATCTCGGCCTCGAAGTCAATGCCGAACTCCTCGCTCGCCACCACCACATCGTCGCAGGGTCCAATGAAATCGTCGCTGCCGCCCTGGTACATCAGTGGGTTGGTGTAAAAACTTTCCGGCACCTCGGCGTTGCGCGCCTTTCGCACCAGTTCCACGTGGTTGATATAGGCCGAGCCGTCGGCCCACTGGTAGGCGCGCGGCAGCGGTGCCATGCAGCGCGATGGCTCAAACGGAAAAGCGTGCCTCGCCTTTCCCTGGTTCAATGTTTCGTACAAGTCCTGCAACTGCGGCGACATGAAGTTCCAGTCGTCCAGCACCTGCTGCAATTTGCCCGCGATGCCCGTCGCATAATGGGCTGTTGAAAGATCGCGCGACACCACGACCAGCTGGCCGTCGCGTGAAGAGTCTTTGTAAGTGGCAAGTTTCATCAATATCCTGATTGGTGGCTGTCGGCTTTCGCAGAAGGCCTGATTGTGCCGTGGCCGGCGGTGGCATCCGGCCCCGCGTTACGATCCATGCATCCACAGTCTCACGGCGAACCTGAAATTCTAGTCAAGCCCATGAAAGTCAGCCCAGGCGCCCCCGCAACAGCACGCAGCAGCCTGCCGCCGCAACGCGCGGGCATTCAGTCGGTCGAGGTCGGCTTCAGCTTGCTGGAGTCGCTCTCCACCTCACCCGGCCCGCTGATGCTTCGCGACCTGGCAGCCGCAGCGGGCATGAGTGCGGCCAAGGCACACCGTTATCTCGTCAGTTTTCAGCGGCTGGCACTGGTCGTCCAGGACGAGGCAACCGCCCGATACGACCTCGGCCCGGCTGCGCTCAAGTTAGGACTCGCTTCCCTTTCGAGATTGGACAGCGTGAAGCTGGCCCGTCAGCTCATGCCGCGCCTGATGATGCAAACCGGCCAGACCCTGGCACTGGCGGTCTGGGGCAACCAGGGACCAACCCTCGTCCACTGGGAGGAATCGCCGCAGTCTGTGACGGTCAACCTGCGGCTGGGCGACGTCATGCCGCTGCTGTCGTCCGCCACGGGCTTGTGCTTTGCCGCATTTTTGTCTTCGAACCTGCCCAAGGCCAAAGCCAAACCACAAGGGAGGCTGGCGCTGCTGGTCAGGGCTGAACTGACACGCAACCAGAAGCTGGCGCGAAAAGATGTTCCCGCCACCATGGCCGAGCTGAATGCCTTGCTGGAAGATATCCGCCGCCGCGGCATGGCGCGCGCAGTCAATACCCTGCTGCCCGGCGTAGCCGGCTTCTGTGCGCCGGTGTTCGATGCCGACGGCCATCTCGCGCTCGGCATTGTGGCGCTGGGTTCGCTTGCAACGTTTGATCCGGACTGGGACGGCGCGGTGGCACGGCCGCTGGCCGCCGCCGCCCGGCAACTTTCCGGTGATCTTGGATTCACACAGGCGTGACCGCGTCCACCGACCGCTATCCTTCGGCGCCTCGCTGGCGTGTGCTTGCTGCGCTGGCTGCAGGGGTGCTGGCTGTCCACACGCTGGTGCTGAAATCAGCGCCGGTACGATTCGGCCCCGAGCAAACTGCCGCCTCCCCACGCAGCGAGGCTTTCGCAACGCGCAGCATCGCACCGCCTCCTGCACCGACATCGCTTGCCCCCGCGCCTTCCGCACCGCCCCCAAAGCCCAGGATATTCAAGAAGAAACCCGCCGTAACCCAAGAGAGTCCAGCGCAACACGCTACTGATTTGATAGCAATCTCGCCTCCCGAGGTGGTGACATCCAGCACGCCCCAGGTAGAAAATCCGCAAAGCATGCCCGCACAGGCAACGCCCACAATCGCTGCTGCCAGCGCCCCCGCGACAGTCGACCCAGACCAGTCGGCGGTGACGGCGGTGGCCTTGCCGGAAAGCGCGCGACTGGAATACAAAATGACCGGCAGCGCAAAGGGCTTGAACTACCACGCGGACGCCGAACTGGGATGGCGCTATTCAGGCGACAACTACAGCGCCTCCATGCGCGTCAGCGCATTGTTTTTAGGTTCACGCAGCATGGCAAGCACCGGGCAGGTGGGTCCGGAAGGCTTGGCGCCAACCCGCTTTTCCGACAAATCAAGAAGCGAAGTGGCCGCGCATTTTGAAGCAGACAAGGGGCAGATCACCTTCAGCGCCAATACGCCGACGGTCCCCTGGATCAAGGGTGCACAGGACCGGGTCAGCGTCTTCATCCAGCTGGCTGCCATACTGGCGGGCAACCCGGCCGGCTTTCCGGCGGGCTCCACCATTTCAATTTACACCGTGGGACCGCGGGATGCAGACACCTGGACGTTCCGGGTGGAAGGCGAAGAGAAAATGGTACTTCCCTATGGCGAGCTGAATACGCTCAAACTCACCCGTCAGCCCCGGCGTGAGTTCGATCAGAAAGTGGAACTCTGGTATGCCCCGTCACTGGGGTATCTTCCCGTTCGCAGCAGAATCACCCAGCAGAACGGGGATTTCATTGACCAGCAGCTCAGCGCGATCACCAAGAGCTGAGTTCAACAAACCGGCGTTGTTATGCCGCACGGAGGTGCCCGTTTTATGTGCGGTTTTACACGCACTACGCGCCTTTACCGCATGCTTTCGCACTTAACCCCCCGGGCCCTTGAACTTGGCCTCATCGTTGCTATCTGAAGCTAAAGGACCTACACCATGCAAATGCTTTACGACTCGGAATCTTTTGCTGTCATGCAGATTCACGCCAATGCGCCGGAAGAATCCGCGCCTGTCCCCGCCGTTCCCGAATTGGCCCGGCATGGCTTCGAAATCGTCGACAAGCGTTCGGGCAAGGAGGTCTATCTGGATGGATCCTGGGCTGAAATGTTCCAGCAGCGCCTGAGCGCCTGGGCGCAAAACACTCCCACGCAAGAAGAAATCGAAGACACGCTGGAAGGCTACAGCGGTCTTGCCAACACGCCGATATCGCTTCATTAGAAGTAGAGCCTCCACGGTCTCTCACTTCGTGTAGCTCCTTGCCCCCGAGGGGGCCGCTGTGCCTGCGGTCTGGCGGAGCCAGCCCCGCGGCCCCTTGAAGGAGCGCCCCCCGCTGGGTGTGTCTTTCTGCCCAATCAATCGCCTGGCGGGCTTTCTGCCTGCACCACCAGCGGCGTGAGGTGCAGCCCCAGTGCGCAGCCGATGATCCATTGCCCGAAGTTGCGCAGTGGCGTCCAGCTGGCCGTAGGTCCGCCCAGCATTGACACCACCGCCGTCGCCAGCAAGGGGCCGATCATCCAGGGCAAAGGCGTGCGCAGCGCAATACACAAGAAAGCGGCACCCCAGGCCAGCAACAAGGTCAGGACGACACGTACGGGCGGGGACTGGGCGGCACGGTGGGGCAAGGAAGGCATGGCAGAGCGTAACGGCGCGGAACAGAAGCCGCTGGAAGCGGTAGTATCCATCGATGCGCCACCTCCTCACCCCTCATGCTTTGGCATGCCTTGTCTGCGCCGCCACGGCGGCTTTGGCGGGAGGCTGCGCGGGACGGCCCGAAGCGCCCATCCTGCAGGTGCAGGGCAGCGAAACCGCACAGACATCCACCCGGCTGGAGGCGCTGCTCCCTGCCGACGTCCTGATCCTCGGGGAGCAGCACGACGCCGCTGAGCACCAGACAATCGAGCAGCAGGTGGTCGCCGCCCTGGCGGCCAAAGGGGCGCTGGCTGCCGTAGCCCTTGAGATGGCCGACACGGGTGCAAGTACTTCCGCGCTCAGACCCAGCGCCACCGAGCAGCAGGTGCGCAATGCGCTCAACTGGAACGATAAGGGCTGGCCATGGACAGCCTACGGCCCTGCCGTGATGACCGCGGTGCGCGCCGGTGTCCCCGTGATGGGCGCCAATCTGCCCCGGGCGCAAATGCCGGAAAGCATGGCCGACAATCGGCTTGACGCCCGCTTGCCAGGCCCCGCCCTCAAAGCCCAGCAGCAGTTGATCCGTCTCGGCCACTGCAACCTGTTGCCTGAGGGCCAGATCACGCCCATGACACGTATCCAGATTGCCAAGGACATCACCATGGCCAACACCCTGGGGCAGGCCGTGCTGCCCGGCAAGACAGTGCTGCTGCTGGCCGGAAGCGGCCATGCGAACCGGCAATTGGGCGTACCGTTGCACCTGCCGACGGACATAAAAGCCAAAGTAGTGCGCCTGCTTGCCGGGAACCCCGCGAATGCCGAGAAGGCAGACGCTTTCGACGCCGTGTGGGCAACGGCCCCGTTCCCGGAGACCGACTATTGCGCGGGCCTGCAGAAGCAGCTGGCACCCAAACCCTGAAGAGCCTTTTGGGGCTCGGCTGGCGGGAATCAGGTGTTTTTGCGGATGGCGTCGGCAACCACATTGACGATGCGGTCGATATGTTCTTTTTCGACGATGTAGGGTGGACAGACCACGATGTTGTCAGCCGCCGGCCTCACCAGCACACCGTTGTGGAAGCAGTCCATGAAGATGTCATACGCGCGCTTGCCCGGCACACCCGTCACCGGCGCCAGCTCGACCGCGCCGGCCAGTCCCAGGCTGCGAATACCGATCACATTGGGCAGGCCCTTCAGGCCGCTGTGCATCGCGTCGCCCAATACCTTGCCCATCTGGCCGGCACGTTCATACAGCTGTTCTTCCTTGAACAGCTCCAGCGTCGCAATTGCGGCCGCGCAAGCGACCGGGTGGCCGGAGTAGGTATAGCCGTGAAAGAACTCCACGGCATGCTCGGGCGCACCGGCATTGGCATTCATCATGCCGTCATAGATGCGGTCGGAGCAGATCACACCACCCAGCGGGATGACACCGTTGGTCACGCATTTGGCGAAGTTGAGCATGTCGGGCACCACACCGTAATAGTCTGCCCCGAAACCGGTGCCCAGGCGGCCGAAGCCCGTGATGACTTCATCAAAAATCAGCAGGATGCCGTGCTTGTCGCAAATTTCGCGCAGCCGTTTCAGGTAGCCCTTGGGCGGGAGGTACCATCCGGCGCTTCCTGATACCGGCTCGACGATGACGGCAGCCACGTTGCTCGGGTCGTGCAGCGGCAGGATGCGATTTTCCAGTTCCAGCAGCAGGTCTTCCTGCCACACGGGCTCAGCACCGTTGATGTAGGCATGATTGACCGGGTCATGGATGAAGCGCATGTGGTCCACGCGAGGCAACAGCGCGGCGCCATACACCTTGCGGTTGGCCGGAATGCCGCCCACGCTCATGCCGCCGAAACCAACGCCGTGGTAACCCTTTTCACGGCCGATGAATACATTGCGGTGGCCTTCGCCCCGCGCACGGTGGTAAGCCAGCGCGACCTTCAACGACGTGTCCGCGGCCTCCGAACCCGAATTACAGAACAGCACCTTGTTGAGGTCACCTGGCGCCATGCCAGCAATGATCTCGGCGGCCTTGAAGGCCTGATCGTTGCTGGCCTGGAAAGCGGTCGCGTAGTCCAGCGTATCGAGCTGCTTCTTGATGGCTTCGTTGATGGGCTTTCGGTTGTGGCCGGCGCCCACGCACCACAGGCTGGAAATACCGTCGATCACCTGGCGCCCGTCGTGCGTCGTGAAATGCATGCCGTCTGCGGCCACAAACACGCGCGGGTCTTTTTTGAAGCTGCGGTTGGGCGTGAACGGGAGCCATTGGTGCTCCATGTTGAAATTCTGGTAGGCCATGGTGGTTTCCTGCGTCGAAAGGTGTGAAGCTGGGATAGCAGCGCTTGATCTTGCATTCTGGCACTCTTGCCGCCGCCCTGCACCTTCAATTGCCCGCCGGCCGGGCAGACACAGCCTTCACCTGCGACAATTCACCCCCTATGAATCACGCTTATATCCTGACCCTGTCCTGCCCGGACCGTATGGGCATTGTTCACGCGGTCTCTGGTTTCCTGTTGCAGAACGGCGGCAATATTGAAGAAGCCGCGCAATACAACGACCATGACACCGGACTCTTCTTCATGCGGGTTCAGTTTGCCTGCGACCAGCTGACCCAGGAAGAACTGAAGACGCAACTCGAAGCATTCGCCTCACCTTTCAGCATGAAGTGGAAACTTCACTCGACAGAAGCGGCCATGCGTACCGTGATCATGGTTAGCCGCGACGGCCATTGCCTCAACGACCTGCTGTTTCGCTGGAAGTCCGGCATGGTGCCGCTGGATGTGCGCGCCATCATCAGCAACCACCGTGACTTTTACCAGCTGGCGGCAAGCTACAACGTTCCTTTTCACCACATCCCGGTGACGGCGGCCACCAAGGCGCAGGTCGAAGCAAAGCAACTTGAGATCATCGAGGCAGAGGGTGCCGAACTGGTCGTGCTGGCGCGCTACATGCAAGTGCTCAGCAACGAGATGTGCGGATCACTCTCAGGGCGTGCCATCAACATCCACCACAGCATGCTTCCGAGCTTCAAGGGCGCGAGGCCGTATTACCAGGCGCATGAACGCGGCGTGAAAGTGATCGGTGCGACGGCGCACTATGTCACGGCCGACCTTGATGAAGGCCCGATCATCGAACAGGATGTCACCCGGGTCGACCACAAGGACACCGTCGAGCACCTGACCGCCCGCGGCAAGGACACCGAAAGCCGCGTGCTGGCACGCGCTGTCAAATGGCACAGCGAGCACCGTGTGCTTTTGAACGGCCATAAGACCGTTATTTTTAAATAGATATGAACAAGCCTGATATGAACAAGCCTGCTCGCTCAACAGATAGAAAACACGCATCATCCGCTGTTACCACGGCGTCATGGTGGTTCGGTATCGCGTTTTTGTGTGCCGTTCTGTCTTTGCGGCCCGTCGAAGATGCCGATATCTGGTTTCAACTGCTTGCCGGTCGTTATGCGCTGGAACACGGCGCAGTACCTCATCAGGAGTTTTTTCTCTATACCGCTGCCGGCGCGCCCCAGCTCTTCGGCGGCTGGGGCTTCGGTTTGCTCGCAGAGCTCGCCGTCAGGCTAGGGGGATGGGTCAGCCTGAGTGTCTTTAACGCGGTGCTGTGGGCTGCGACCCTTTGCTTGGGACTATTCGCTGCGCAGCGAGCCGCCAACAACGGCATGCAGGCACGCTACGAGGTTGACCTGAACCAGATGGCGGCCATGGCTTTGGCGCTGCTGATTGTCTACCCCACGTTCCTGCACCGATCCCAGATACGCGCAGAAGTTACGCTCTACCTTTCGTGGATGGCAGCCACGCTCTTGTTTGAAAGCTGCCGCCATCCTGCCCGCATCCGCCGGGCACTGTTCGCCTTTCCCCTGTTGTGTCTAGCGTTGGCGTGGGTTCACACCACGGTGCTGCTGATGCTGCCTCTTTTGGCCGCTTATGCACTCCGCCGATGGCAAGACAGGCATGAGCACGCCATATCCCGCAACGAGGCGGTGTGCTGGGCAATTTGCGGGCTGGCGAGCGTGGCGCTGCCGCTGCTGAACCCCAATGGGGCACAACAGGTGTTTTCGCAGTTTTTTGTCTGGCAAGACATGCAGGATGGAGGCAGTATTGCGGCGGAGAGGATCGCCATACGTGAATACTTGCCGCTATGGGATCCCAGCTCGCGTTTTCTCTGGCCGTCTGCCGCTGTTCTCGCGATGGGCACGGCGGTCTGGTTCCTCACTGCGGGGCCGGCAAGATTGTCCGGCCTTGTTGTCATTGCACCCATGGCCATCATGGCCATACAGCATCGCCGGGGTCTCGGCCTTTGGGCCATGGCCCTTCTGGTCCCCCTGGCAATAAGCCTCCTCACCACATTCAGGCAGGCATCCCAGCGCAAACCAATGCGTTTGCCAATGGGCGCGTTGACCGCTCTCAGCATGCTGGCGATGCTGGTCGCGGTGGTTCCGACAAGGTATTCGGGATGGGGCATGACAGACGTAGGATTGCGTGCCATCGAAGCAGTCAAATTGATTGGACGAGTACTGCCTGACGGGGGGAACATCTGGATGCTCGACACATACGCGCCACAGGTCCCATATCTGCTTGGGGACAAGTACAAGGTCGGCTACGCGGGCCACATGATTTATCGTCATTCTTCGGCAACGACTCATTACGTCAACATACTGAGTGCGGCTGATGGTTGGGAAAAAGAACTATCCACCCATAACGTAAAAGTCATCGGCGTACCTGCTCTGCAGCTTCCGAAAGCCGCGCTTCTACCTCTTGCGACCAGTCTCGCCTTCAATCCGCGCTGGCAACTGATATTCGCGGACTGGCAATTGCTTGTTTTTCTAAAGCGCGGTGCCTCGGAGATCGCGCAACCTCGGGAACAATGGGCGCAAGCCACAGCTTTCGTCGCCGTCGCCCTTGAATTGGCTAACGCGTCGGAAGTCCTTGCACCCGATCCGAAAAAGCGGGCACTGATTGCACGCCTGGAGCAACAGCAGACTGTACTGCGAAGCGTGAAGGACCAGCCCGAGCGGCTGGATTGGGCCGCAATGGACAGAATTGGAAACCCGGCAGGCTCGGCCGGCAAATGAAGTACAGAACATCGGTGATTCCCGTTGGCACATGACATCTGAAAGACCAGAGCGTCATATGACTGCAAGAATCCCACCCATTCAATGCCTGCTGACCTTCGAGGCGCTGGCGCGGCTGCGCAGCGTGACGCAGGCGGCCGAGGAGCTTTGCGTCACGCCCAGCGCGGTCAGTCACCGCGTCAAGCAGCTGGAGCAAATCATCGGCACCAAGCTGTTTGGCCGTGCCGATTTTTCACTGACCACCGAAGGCAGCGAATACCTGGCGCATGTGCGCGAAGGTCTGGCCACACTGCAGAAATTTCCCGGTGCGGCCGGGCAAAGCGCCGCCCCCGGCAAGCGCAAGTTACGGCTGGCGGTCACGCCCACGTTCGCACGCTCCATCCTGATTCCACGCCTGCGCCAGTTCACCGATGCCTATCCTGAAATCGACCTGACGCTGCAGGTGTCCATCCCCCTGCTGGACGTGGTAGCCGAGGATGCCGACCTCATCGTGCGCTTCGGCACAGGCCGCTATGCGGACCTGGAGCACGTCTGCCTCAGCAAGGACGAAGTCGCGCCGCTCGCCTCACCGGCTTTTGTGCGCGAACACGGCCCCTTTGAGGCGGCTGAAGATCTCGAAGGCGAAAGCCTGTTGCGCTCGCCGCTGGAGCCCTGGCGTACGTGGTTTGCCGCCCACAAACTTGATTGGCCCGAACCCACCGACGGCTCCCAGTTCAACGACATCGGCCTGATGTGCGATGCCGCCGCGGCCGGCATGGGCATCGCGTTGATACGTCTCAAGCTGGGCGCGCCCTGGCTGGAGAACGGCTCGCTGGTGCGGCTGGGCAGCAACGAAGTGTTCGCCGGTAATATTCCCAGCCCGCACGCACATTACCTATGCTGGCGCACCGGCACCATGGACCGCTGGGAATGCGCGGCTTTTGCCGACTGGCTGCGCAAAAGCCTGGGTTAGGGCCCCAAGGCATGTTACGAGAAGGCCGCCGTTCGGCGTTGCAAAGCCTTGACGGGGCCCCTGGGCTTTGCGCCTTGCTCAAGGCCTTTGACATGCAACGCATCCTGCGTAAACAAATAGCACTAACAGGTCCTGACGCCGTCCGATAAGTGGTTTTGCGTCCGTACCGGCTCATGCCTATGATGAGCTGGTAGTGACACCGGGTGAGCGCCCGGCCGGCTGCACATAGTCAAAAAAACCAACCTGTTCAACGAGGGAAAATCTTATGAGGAAAAATCAATTGGCCGTCGGAGTGGCCGGCGTCCTGCTCTCCATGCTCGCCCTGTCGTCTGCGGTTCATGCCGAGGGTAAGGCGGCCGCGGCCAAGGCCGTCAAGCCCGGCACCTTCTGCCCCATCCAGGACGCCAAGGAGTGCCAGGCCGCCGTGACGCCCGTGCAAATCCTGTCGCGCTTCAAGGCTGGCAATATGCGTTTCGTTTCCGGCAAGCCGCGCCACCAAAACTATCTCAAGGAAATGAAGGCCACCGCGGACGGCCAGTTCCCACTGGCCAGCGTGGTGTCGTGCATTGATTCGCGCGCACCGGCCGAGATTGTGTTTGACCAGGGCATAGGTGACCTTTTCAACGCACGCGTGGCAGGCAACATCGTCAACGAAGACATCCTGGGCAGCCTGGAATTCGCGCACAAAGTCATGGGCGCCAAACTGCTGGTGGTGATGGGCCACACCAGCTGCGGTGCCATCAAGGGTGCTTGCGACGACGCCCAATTGGGCAACCTGACGGGACTCATCGGCAAGATCAAGCCGGCCGCGAACCTGGTGTCCGCCGACATCAAGGATCGCACGTCCAAGAACTATGCCTTTGTCGAGATGGTGGCGGAGAGCAATGTGCATCTCACAGTGGAAACGATTCGCGAGAAGAGCCCCATCCTGCGCGAAATGGAGCAAAAGGGAGAAATCCTGATCGTGGGGGCCATGTACGACGTGAAGACGGGCAAGGTCAAGTTTTACGACACGCCCGGCGCCAGCAAGGCTCCGGGAACGAAGTCCTGAATCTCTTCCCGTTTTGGACGGATTCTGGCGGCCGGCATTTCACACCCGGCATTAAATTTCTTCAACCCGGCCGCCGCCGCTTGCCCTACAGTCTGGTTTCAACCCCGGAGCCAGACAGCCCATGAACACCCCCGCCTCGCTCGAACAGCAAAGCCAGCTTGAACGCTCGGAGCGGCAGTCGCAGGTCGTGCGCGCGCTGCAGGCGGTGTTGCCGGCCCATGCCCTGCTGTGGAACAACGAAGACACCACACCTTACGAGTGCGACGGCCTGACCGCCTACCGCCAGCGGCCGCTGGTTGTGGCTTTGCCCGAGACCTATGACCAGGTGCAGGCCGTGCTCAAGAGCTGCCATGCGCTGGAAGTACCAGTGGTTGCGCGCGGCGCCGGCACAGGGCTTTCCGGCGGTGCCATGCCGCACAAGCTGGGCGTCACGCTATCGCTGACCAAGTTCAACAAGATTCTCAAGCTCGACGCCGCCAGCCGCACGGCCGTGGTGCAAGGCGGCGTGCGCAACCTTGCGATCTCCGAGGCGGCCGCGCCGCTGGGTCTTTATTACGCGCCCGACCCTTCCAGCCAGATCGCCTGCACCATAGGCGGCAACGTGGCCGAGAACTCGGGCGGCGTGCACTGCCTCAAGTACGGGCTGACGGTACACAACGTGCTCAAGGTCAGAGGCTTCACAATCGAAGGCGAAGAGGTCGAGTTCGGCAGCGACGCGCTGGATGCCGCTGGCTACGATCTGCTGAGCGTCATCATCGGAAGCGAAGGCATGCTGGCCGTCACGACCGAAGTGACCGTCAAGCTGGTGCCCAGGCCGATTCTTGCACGCTGCATCATGGCCAGCTTTGACGACTTGCGCAAAGCCGGCGATGCCGTTGCCGCGGTGATTGCAGCCGGCATCATTCCCGCCGGGCTGGAGATGATGGACAAGCCCATGACGGCCGCGGTGGAAGACTTTGTGCATGCGGGCTACGACCTGAGCGCGGTCGCGATTTTGCTGTGCGAAAGCGACGGCACGCCAGAGGAAGTTGAAGAAGAAATCGGCCACATGACCGACGTGCTGCGCCGCTGTGGCGCCACGGCCATTGCGGTGAGCCAGGACGAGGCTGAACGCCTGCGCTTCTGGAGTGGCCGAAAAAACGCCTTCCCCGCATCGGGACGCATCAGCCCCGACTACATGTGCATGGACTCCACCATCCCGCGCAAGCGGCTGGCCGACATCCTGCTGGCTATCGCAGAGATGGAAAAGAAATACCAGCTGCGCTGCGCCAACGTATTCCACGCGGGCGACGGCAACCTGCACCCCTTGATCCTGTTTGATGCCAACGACCCCGATCAATTGCACCGCTGCGAACTCTTCGGTGCAGACATTCTGGAAACCAGTGTCGCGATGGGCGGCACCGTGACGGGCGAACACGGCGTGGGCGTGGAAAAGCTCAACTCCATGTGCGTGCAGTTCTCCGCCGAGGAAAACGGGCAGATGTTCGGTGTCAAACGCGCGTTCGACAGCAAAGGCCTGCTCAACCCGGGCAAGGTGATCCCAACGCTGAACCGCTGCGCCGAATACGGAAAAATGCTGGTTCGGGGCGGGCAGATCAAGTATCCCGATTTACCGCGCTTTTAGGCGAAAAGAGCAACCGCATGGCGACCTCGTAGACTGCGCGGACAACCCCACGGCCCAAAAAATGCATACGACGCTGTCCAGCAGTGTTTCCACCATGCGCCGCCAGGTCTCCCGTGGCCTGGCAGGCGCCTTGCTGGCGTTCGTTTCGCCGTGGGGCTGGTGCCTCGAGGTGGGGCAGTCACTGCCCCACCTCGAGCCCTTCGACAAGGCCATGCTGGAGGTCATGAAGAAACACGATGTCCCGGGCGCCAGCCTGGTCGTGGCCAAGGACGGCAAGCTGCTCCTTGCCAAAGGCTACGGTTATGCCGACAGGGACAAGCAGGAAGCCATGACGCCGCAAACCCTGTTCCGCATGGGAAGCATCAACAAGACCTTGACGGCGGTCATGGTGCTCAAGCTGGCAGAGGATGGAAAGCTGAAACTGGACGACCCGGTGCTGCCCTTCTTCGAGAAAGCCGGGATAGCGCCCGCCGCCCCCGCTGACCTGCGCGTCAGGGACATCAGCATCCGGCACCTGCTTCAGCATTCAGGCGGGTTCGATCGGGAGCGCTCTGGTGATCCGTTTTTTCAGCCCCGGCTCAGGGACGTTGCCCGCCGGCAAGGCGTTGCGCCCGTTACCTGCGATGCGATCATCCGGGATTCCCTGCAGGACAAGCTGGATTTCACACCCGGCGAGCGCTTCGCCTATTCCAATACCGGTTACTGCATGCTCGGAAGGGTTGTGGAAATCGTCACCGGCGAATCCTACCGCGCCTTCAGCAGCCGGGAGTTTCTGAGGCCGTCCACCGGCAAAGGCTTTCAGGCTGCAAGCAACACCGAGAGCCGGCAGGGCGAGACGAAGTACTACGCGTATCCCGGAGAACCGCTGCAGCGGGGCGCACCGGGTGTTACGAACGCGAATGTACCCAGTCCTTACGGCTCCTACTCCATCGAAAACATGGACGCACTGGGCGCCTGGATTGCAACGCCAACAGATGTGCTGAAGTTTTTCCTGGCGATCGACGGCGCACGGGGAAAACGCCTTCTGAATGAGGAGTCATTGCAAACCATGCGCAGCGAGCCGATGCTGGAAAAAGACGGCAATCCGCGCAGCTTTTATGCGGCAGGCATCCACGTCGTCAGGAGTGACAAGGGCGATAACTGGTGGCACACAGGCAGCCAGCCGGGCCTGCAGACCCTGGCACTTCGGACCCGGCAAGGCTATGCATGGGTAGTGGCCTTCAATTCCAGGCCGGACCCATCCGGGCGCCGCGCCTTCTTCAAAGACATCGACCAGGCCCTGTGGGGCGCGGCGAATGCGGTGCGGGAGTGGCCGCAAGGGGATCTTTTTGCCAGTCCTTGAACTTTCCAGGGTGGGTCTTGCCATGACCACTCCGGCAATTCCGTTCGACCCCATCGCTTCGAGAGTGCGCTCATCTCCCGTGGAAACCATGCCATGACAGCGTTGCGGGGTTTGGCCTGGTTACTCGTCTTTCAGTCCGCTGGGGAACTTCTTTCTCACGGCTTTTCCCTGCCGTTTCCTGGCCCCGTGATTGGCATGGTTCTGCTTCTGCTGGGCCTCCAGTCAGATACGGTGCGCACCCCTGTGGCAGTGTGCGCAGACTTCCTGCTTTCGCACCTTTCGTTACTCTTTGTACCTGTCGGCGTCGGGGTGATGACCCATCTTTCACTGGTCAGCCAGTACGGCGCACGCATGTTGCTGGTCGTGGTGGCGTCCACTTTGGCGGGTTTGCTCGTGACCGTACTGATGCTGCACCTGCTGCGGGACCGCAGCGACACCCCTCCCCAGGAGCCTCCACATGCCTAAATTTGTGGAGTTATGGGTCTACCTGTCGGCCACACCCCTGTTTGGCTTGACCGCGACGCTGGTGGTGTATGTGCTCGCGCAAGCCGTTTACGCTCGTCTCGGACAAGCGCCCTGGGCCAATCCTGTGTTGTGGACGGTTGTCTGCCTGGCCGGCACCCTGCTGGCCACCGGCGTGCCTTACCCCACCTATTTTGCGGGCGCCCAGTTCATCCATTTCCTGCTCGGCCCTGCGGTGGTGGCACTGGCATGGCCACTGTGGTTGCGGCGCGAAGAACTGCGCAGGCGCTGGGGCCGGCTGCTGCTTGCGGCCCTGGCCGGCGGTGCCGCGGCCAGCGGGTCGGCATTGTTGCTGGGATGGGCCGTAGGCTTGCCCATCGAAGTTACCCTGTCGCTAGCGCCCAAGTCTGTCACCGCACCGGTCGCCATGGGTATTGCGGAAAGGATCGGCGGAATCCCTGCGCTGGCGGCAGTGTTTGCGGTGGTCACCGGCCTCGTCGGTGCGCTCAGCGGCAAATACCTGTTTGACGCCTTGCGAATTCCCGTGGACGCTGCGGGCTGGGCCGCGCGTGGTTTTGCGCTGGGCACGGCATCTCACGGGCTGGGCGCCGCGAGAGCCTTGCAGGTCAATGCCGACGCGGGCGCTTACGCCGGGTTGGCGCTGGGCCTGCAGGTGGTTCTGGCGTCTGCACTGATACCGCTGGCGTTCCGGTGGCTGTAGTAGCCCGAACCGCAAACACGAAAACTCCGCATCACCTTCCTGCCGCGAGCAGCAGGGAAGTGATGTGGAGGTTTCGGTAGCGCGTCAGAAATGCGCCTGTTGTTGCTTTAAGTCTCCTACACCGCCTGCAAACCTGGTTTGACCACGCTCGCCGGCTTGGCCGCAGCCAGCGCACCGAACAGGATCTCGCCTGAAAGCTGGCCGCCTTCTTCAATCACCAGCTTGCCGTAGCGGATGATGCCCGTGACTTTTCCTGTCGAGTAAATCACCAGTTTCTGCCGCACTGTAAGGTTGCCGTTGAATTCGCCACGGATTTCCGCCACATCGATTTCTGCGGAGCCCTTGAACGCACCCTGCTCGGCAATCTGGATCACTCGCGAATCCATGGTGGCTTCCACCAGGCCTTCGACCACCAGCGTATCGCAGTCCGTGATCTCCACGCCCTTGAGTTTGATGTTCGGGCCGACCGTCAACTTGCTGCCGCCTTCTTTTACCGTGCCGACAGGTGCTTCATTGACCGCCTTGGCGGTGTTTTGCTGGTTCACATTTGTGGACGACGCTCCCGACTGCAGCGCGCCGGAAGCACTGGAAGTGCCCGTGGTCCCATAGCCATTTCCCGGGCCATGACGCAAGCCCGTTGGTGTCTCGTTTTCTCGCTTGCCAAAGAACGGTGTTGCCATTGTGAGTTCCTTCAAAAAGAACGCATGGTACGTCTGCAGAAAATTAAAAGCTTCAGCTGTATGCAAGATAGGTAACGAAATTAATTCTTACATTCCCTTGTTTGCATTCGCCCTGCGGCAATAACAACAGGCTCCATGTGCGCCTATGTGCGGCTGGCGATACATAAGGGAAACTCCGTCCAATTGGCACCCGAAACCTGCCCGCTTTGTATCGGTACGATGATTTTTTGACGTGGCATTGGCCGCAGTTCGCAGTGCCGATCTTCCCCTGTCGAAATGTCTCAAACCTCAGATACTGGTCGCGTGTAGCATGTCGGATACCATGACCGCAGACAGTGAACTTCACGCCTTCGCACTTTTTGGCACTGCCGTTGGGCAGTGCGCGCTGGTGTGGAACGCACACGGGATTGCAGCCGTGCGGCTGCCCGAAACATCGGAGAGCCGCATGCTGTCCCGTTTGCACAGGGAGTTTGCGCAGCTGGCTCCTGCCACGCCGCCGCACGACATGCAATTGGCCATACATGCCATGACAGCCCTGCTGGCGGGTGAGGCCCGTGACTTGCGCTTTTGCACACTGGACCTGCGTCACGTCCCCTCTTTCAACCGCCGGGTGTACGCGATTGCGCAGGAGATTCTTCCAGGCAAGACCCGCACGTACGGCGACATCGCCACCGAGCTTGGCGAACCCGGCTCAGCGCGTGCCGTGGGTCAGGCGCTGGGGCACAATCCGTTTCCCATCGTCGTGCCCTGTCACCGCGTTCTGGCGGCTGGCGCGCAGTCGGGCGGCTTTTCCGCGCCTGGCGGCGTCTCGACCAAGCTGCGCATGCTACTGATTGAAGGTGCCGAGATCGGCGGCGCACCCGGTCTGTTTGACCGTGAGCCGCCGCCCTCCACGTCATAGTCATTGAACAAACGCCCATCACCACGAAACTCACCCACCCATGCCGCACACCTCTACAGAGAAAACGCCCGCGATTCGTCTCTATTCAGCCCGCCTCAGCATGTTCGGCGCCAAGGTGCAGATCGCTGCGTTTGAAAAAGGCATACCGCTCGATATCGTCATGGTGCCCTTCACGCAGACCGAGGGCTACTCACCCAAGCACCCGGAGGTCGTGCGAATCAACCCAAAAAAGCAGGTGCCCGTACTGATCAACGGCGACCTGGAGCTGTTTGACTCGACGCAGATCCTGGAATACCTTGAAGACCTGCAGCCCCAGCCCGCGCTGTGGCCGGCCGGCATCGCCGCCCGCGCCCGCGCGCGCCAGATGGAGCACATGTCGGACGAGGTTTACTTTCCTCACATCATCCGGCTCATGGGCCTGCAGCACAGCCTGGACGATCCGCAAGCGGTCGCCGCGATTGATAGTGCGCGGGCCTTCTACACGCGGCTTGAAAATCTCCTGCAAGGGCGGGAGTTCGTGATGGAGAGCTTCTCATTTGCCGATATCGCCCTGTACGTGGCGATGCTGTTTGGCGAACGTCTGGGCGCGCCTCTCACACCGGCCACACCGTTGCTGCTGGCATGGCGCGACAGGATGAGTGCGCGGCCTTCGGTGCAGAGCGCGGTGATCCCCATGGCGAAATACCTGTTGTCGGACGGCAGGCCTTTGCCTGCCTTCATGGCCGAAATGCTGCAAGTGGCCTGACACCAGGACCCACACCCGACGTGGGTGCTCGGGGAAAACCGAGCAAAGACCGGCGCTTTGGCGCAAACTGGCGAGCTGGCCGTGCAAACAAATCCAACAAGCGCGGACCGGCAAAAAAGGAGTTCGCCATGCCCCGCCACACCCCTATCGAGCGTTATCGCAATATCGGTATCAGCGCGCACATTGATGCCGGCAAGACCACCACGACCGAACGCATCCTGTTCTACACAGGTGTGAACTACAAGATCGGCGAAGTCCATGAAGGTACGGCCACCATGGACTGGATGGAGCAGGAGCAGGAGCGCGGCATCACCATCACCTCGGCAGCGACCACCGCCTTCTGGAAAGGCATGGCCGGCAACTACCCCGAGCACCGCATCAACATCATCGACACGCCCGGCCACGTGGACTTCACCATCGAGGTGGAGCGCTCCATGCGCGTGCTCGACGGCGCGGTGATGGTGTATGACGCCGTGGGCGGCGTGCAGCCGCAGTCAGAAACCGTCTGGCGCCAGGCCAACAAATACAAGGTGCCGCGCCTGGCTTTCGTCAACAAGATGGACCGCGTGGGCGCGGACTTTTTCCGCGTGCAGCGCCAGATCAGCGAACGTCTCAAAGGCGTGGCTGTGCCGGTGCAGATTCCGGTCGGCGCTGAGGACCACTTCCAGGGCGTCGTCGACCTCGTCAAGATGAAGGCCATCATCTGGGACGACACCAGCCAGGGCCTGCATTTCGAGTATGGCGACATTCCGGCAGACCTGGTGGAGACCGCCAACGAGTGGCGCACCAAGATGATTGAGGCGGCCGCTGAAGCCAATGACGATTTGCTCAACAAATACCTGGCGGGCGAGCCGCTGAGCGAGGACGAAATAAAACAGGGACTGCGCCAGCGAACCATGGCCAACGAGATCGTGCCCATGCTCTGCGGCAGTGCCTTCAAGAACAAGGGCGTGCAAGCCATGCTGGATGCGGTGATCGACTATATGCCGTCACCGGCGGATGTGCCCGCTATCCTGGGCCACACCGAGGACGACGGCGAGGCCGAGCGCCACCCCAAAGACGATGAGCCCTTCTCGGCACTGGCTTTCAAGATCATGACCGACCCCTATGTCGGACAGCTGATTTTCTTTCGCGTGTACTCGGGCGTGATCAAAGCCGGTGACACGGTCTACAACCCTGTCAAGGGCAAGCGCGAGCGCCTGGGCCGCATTCTGCAGATGCACGCCAATGAGCGCAACGAGGTCAAGGAAGTGTGCGCAGGCGACATCGCCGCCGCCGTGGGCCTGAAAGAAGCCACTACCGGCGACACGCTGTGTGACCCGGCCCACGTGATCATCCTGGAGAAAATGGTATTCCCCGAGCCTGTCATTTCACAAGCCGTGGAGCCCAAGACCCAGGCCGACCAGGAAAAGATGGGCATTGCGCTGAACCGCCTCGCGCAGGAGGACCCATCATTTCGTGTGCACACCGACGAAGAGTCTGGCCAGACCATCATCTCGGGCATGGGCGAGCTGCACCTGGAGATATTGGTGGACCGCATGAAGCGCGAGTTCAGCGTGGAAGCCAATGTGGGCAAGCCACAGGTGGCCTACCGGGAGACGATCCGGCAGGCGGTGAACGATGTTGAAGGCAAGTTCATCAAGCAGTCGGGCGGGCGCGGGCAGTACGGGCACGCCGTGCTCAACCTGGAGCCGCAGCCTTCAGGCAAAGGCTATGAGTTCGTCGACGCCATCAAGGGCGGCGTGATTCCGCGCGAATACATTCCGGCCGTCAACAAAGGCATTGTGGAAACGCTCAAGGCCGGCGTGCTGGCGGGCTACCCGGTGGTCGACGTCAAGGCCACGCTGGTGTTCGGCTCCTACCATGATGTCGATTCGAACGAAAACGCCTTTCGCATGGCCGGCTCGCTCGCCTTCAAGGAAGCCATGCGCCGCGCCAAGCCGGTGCTGCTGGAGCCCGTGATGGCGGTCGAGGTTGAAATGCCCGAAGACTTCATGGGCAATGTGATGGGCGACCTCTCATCGCGGCGCGGCATGGTGCAAGGCATGGAAGACATTGCGGGCGGCGGCGGCAAGCTGGTGCGCGCCGAGGTGCCGCTGTCGGAAATGTTCGGCTACTCGACCACCTTGCGCTCACTCACGCAGGGCCGCGCGACCTACACCATGGAGTTCAAGCGCTATGCCGAGGCGCCGGCTGATGTGGCCGCAGCCATCATGCGCGGCAAGGGCGCGTAGCTCCGCGCATGAAGCTCTAACAATTTCACCAGCCTGCTTTATGCGGCTTGCCCATACGGCCAGGCGCGTGCAGCTATGGATTGGCACCAACAATTCAACCCACGCAAGCAGGAATACGCGTGCCAGATATTTAAAACAAGTCCTCGGGCAAAAGGGGGAACGGCCAGAAACCCTCAGATCTCGATCTTGCTGCCCAGTTCCACCACCGAGTTGTTTGGCAGGTTCAGGAAGTCTGCCGCACCGCTGGCGTTGTGGTGCATCTGAGCAAACAGTTTCTCGCGCCAGGGTGCCATGCCGCTGCCGATGGTGGGGATCACCGTGTCGCGCGAGAGGAAATAGCTGGTCGTCATCGACTCCAGCTCGCAGCCCCTGCCCTTGATCTGCTGCAGGGCCTTGGGCAGATCCAGGTCGTTCTTGAAGCCGTAGTGCACATTGACCTGCCAGCAGTCGTGGCCCAGTGATTCAATTTCGAGACGCTTGTTCATGCCGATCCAGGGGATCTCATGGTTGCGCACCGTCACGAACAGATTCTGCTCATGCAACACCTTGTTGTGCTTGAGGTTGTGCAGCAGCGCGTTGGGCACGCTGCCGGGCTCGGCCGTCAGGAATACGGCCGTGCCTTCGACACGGGCCGGCGGGCTGACGAAGACGGCGTCCAGGAAGCTGGGTAAATCGATCGCATCGGCCCGCAGCTTTTCATTGAGCAGGTGCCGCCCTTCCTTCCAGGTGATCATCAGCGTGAAGACCGCACCCCCAATCACCAGCGGGAACCAGCCGCCGGCGAACAGCTTCATGAGGTTGGAGGCGAAGAACGCGAAGTCGACGACAAAGAAAACACCGGTCGCCGCAATGCACAGGCTCAGCGGATACTGCCAGCCGTAACGAATCACGTAAAAAGTCAGGATGGTGGTGATCAGCATGTCGGTGCATACCGCGATGCCGTAAGCGGCCGCCAGGTTGCTGGACGAGCGGAACATCACCACCGCGAGCACGATCGTTATGAAGAGGCCCCAATTGACGAAGGGCATGTAGATCTGGCCGGTGTCGCGCACGCTGGTGTGCTGGATATTGAGGCGCGGCAGATAGCCCATCTGGATGGCCTGCTTGGTCACGCTGAAGGCGCCGGTGATCAGCGCCTGCGAGGCGATCACGGTAGCCATGGTGGCCAGGCCTACCAGCGGCAGCAGCGCCCACTCGGGCGCCATCAGGAAAAACGGGTTCTTCACTGCGGCAGGGTTGCCTATGAGCAGTGCGCCCTGACCGAAGTAATTGAGCACCAGCGAAGGCATGACCACGGAAAACCACGCCAGGCGAATCGGTTTTTTTCCGAAGTGGCCAAGGTCGGCGTACAGCGCCTCGGCGCCTGTCACGCACAGCACCACAGCGCCCAGGATGATGAAGGTGGTACCGGGGTTGGCCCACATGAACATGACCGCGTAGTGCGGGCTGACTGCCACCAGGATTTCGGGATGGGTCACGATCTGCGAAATGCCCAGCAACGCCAGCACGCCGAACCAGATCAGCGTGATGGGGCCGAAAAATTTGCCAATGCCCGCCGTGCCGTGCTTCTGCACCGCAAAAAGGGCAAACAAAATGACCAGGGTGATCGGGATCACGCCCTGCTTGAAGGCAGGCGAGACGACTTCCAGGCCTTCGACGGCCGACAGGACCGAGATGGCCGGGGTGATGACGCCGTCGCCATAGAACAGGGATGTGCCGAAGATGCCGACGATCAGCAAGGTCTTGCGCAGCTGAGGCTTGTCTTTTACTGCTGTGGAGGCCAGCGCCAGCATGGCGATCAGGCCGCCTTCACCGTTGTTGTCGGCGCGCAGCACCAGCGCCACATACTTGATCGAGACAATGACGGTCAGCGTCCAGAAGAAGATGGACAGGATGCCGTAGACGTTGTCGGGGGTAAAGGGAACATGCCCGGAACCGAAAACTTCCTTGACGGCATACAGGACGCTGGTTCCGATGTCGCCGTAGACGACACCAATGGCGCCCAGGGTGAGCGCCGCGAGTGATGATTTTTTACTGGACACAAAAACTTCCCGTCTTTGCGCTCGGCCCGTTCAAGCGGGTCCAAAGCGGCGGGAATGGTTACCTTTGGGAACGCTATTTTGCGCCCAGGTACCCGGCTTGCAAGTCGGCGGACATCCCTAAATCCAACTAATCCCGATTTTGTTGCACCGCAACAACTTGTAACAATAGGGGTCGGCGGCCGATCAGGGAGGCAGCGCAGGCAGTTGAATTCTGGGTGCTACTTTTTTAATAGCTGGTCGCGCATGACCCGTCTGGGCTAGAGGCCTAAAAGACCCATAATCCGGGCCGTCTCGGGTACACAAGCTCCCCGACTTTCAGAGCGGCCGCAGGCAGACCGGCTTTGCCGGATGCCTTGCGGCGTCCCCTGCAAGGGGAAACGGCACTCCACGAAGCGTAGCGAAGTGAGAACGATAGGGGTGTGCCAAGCCATCTCTAGTCATACACCTCGGCGTCCGGATCGGTGGCTTCGAGTTCATAGCTCGCAGCAAGCATCGCCAGTCGGGCGATCACGCCATACATATAGAAGCGGTTGGGGCTGCTGGAGCCGGGCTTCTCGCCGGGCTGCGGCAGGCGGCCGCTGTCGGCAAAGGCCAGGGGTACAAAGCTGGCGCCGGGCGCGTTGAGGTTTTCGTCCACGCCGCGCTCGGCATGAACGCGGTAAAAGCCGCCGACCACATAACGGTCCATCATGTAGACCACGGGCTCGGCCACGGCGTCGTTCACGCGCTCGTTGGTCAGCACGCCTTCCTGGATGATCACTTCGGACAGCGGCTGGCCATCTTTCGTCGTGCTCATCTTGTTTTTTGTCTTGCGGTTCAGCGCGTCCAGGTCTTTCACGTCGCGCACCGTCATGATGCCCATGCCATAAGTGCCGTTGTCGGCCTTGACGACGACAAAAGGCTTTTCGTTGATGCCGTATTCCTTGTACTTGCGCTTGATTTTGGTGAGCAGCGCATCGACGTTGGTGGTCAGGCAATCCATGCCGGTTTCTTCGGCAAAGTTGACTTCACCGCACTGGGCGTACATGGGGTTGATAAGCCAGGGGTCTATGCCCAGCAGCTTGCCGAAACGCTTGGAAACTTCTTCGTAGGCCTTGAAGTGCCGCGACTTGCGGCGCACCGACCAGCCGGCATGCAGCGGCGGCAACAGGTACTGCTCGTTGAGGTCTTCCAGGATGCCGGGGATGCCGGCCGACAGGTCATTGTTCAGCAAAATGGTGCAGGGGTCGAAGTCTTTCAGGCCCAGGCGGCGGTCGGTCCGGATCAGCGGCTCGATCGTGATGGTCTCTCCGGTCGGCAGGTTCAGCGTGGTGGGCTCCTTGATGTCGGAGCTCAGCGAGCCGAAACGCACATTGAGGCCGGCCTGGTGAAAAATGCGCTTGAGCTGCAGCACGTTGGACAGGTAAAAGCTGTTGCGCGTGTGGTTCTCGGGCACGACCAGCAGGTTGCGCGCCTCGGGACAGATCTTTTCGATCGCGGCCATGGCGGCCTGCACCGCCAGCGGCAGCATCTCGGGCGTCAGGTTGTTCCAGCCGCCGGGGTAGAGGTTGGTGTCGACCGGGGCGAGCTTGAAGCCGGCGTTGCGGATGTCGACCGAGCTGTAAAACGGCGGCGTGTGCTCCATCCACTCCAGCCGGAACCAGCGCTCAATCGCCGGCGTGGAGTCCAGGACCCGTTGTTCGAGTTCGTTGATAGGGCCGTTCAGGGCGGTGATGAGGTGCGGAACCATTCGGCCACTTTCGAGTAGGGAATCTGTTATTTGCTTCGGTTATATCTGACCGAATTTTAGGGAGATTGGGACAGACTGCAGGGGTTACAAGGGGTAACGCCGCCGCAAGTCATCCAAAAATCCGTGGGCCGACTTCTCAGCCCGGCATGGCTTCAGGTACGGACTTCGCCCTGGCCCAGCACCACATATTTGAGGGACGTCAGCCCCTCAATCCCGACCGGTCCACGCGCGTGGAACTTGTCGGTGCTGATGCCGATTTCGGCTCCCAGCCCAAACTCGAATCCATCGGCGAAGCGGGTGCTCGCATTCACCATGACGCTGGCTGAATCCACCTCGCGCAGAAAGCGCTGGGCGTTGATGTGGTCGCGCGTGAGGATGGCATCTGTGTGGTGGCTGGAGTACTGGTTGATGTGGGCGATGGCTTCGTCAATGCCCGCCACCACCTTGATGCTGATGATGGGCGCGAGGTATTCCTCGTACCAGTCCTGCTCCGTCGCCGCTTTCAGGTTGGCGCCTTTGACGCTCGCCAGGATCGCCTGGGCCTCGGCATCGCAACGCATCTCCACACCCTTGGCGGCGTAAATCGCGCCGATTTTGGGCAGGAACTGCGCGGCCACACCGCGCGCCACCAGCAAACCTTCGCTGGCATTGCAGGGGCTGTATTTTTGCGTTTTTGCGTTGTCGGCCACTTTCACCGCCATTTCGATGTCGCAGGGGTCGTCGACATACACATGGCAGTTGCCGTCCAGGTGCTTGATGACCGGCACCTTGGCATCGCGGCTGATGCGCTCGATCAGGCCTTTGCCGCCGCGCGGGATGATCACGTCCACATACTGCGGCATGGCGATCAGGTGGCCTACGGCTTCGCGGTCGGTGGTCGGCACCAGTTGCACGGCATCGGCGGGCAGGCCGGCGTCAATCAGCGCCTGTTGCACCAGCGCAGCCAGCGCCTTGTTCGACTCAATCGCTTCAGAGCCGCCGCGCAGGATACAGGCGTTGCCACTTTTGATGGCCAGCGACGCGGCTTCAATCGTCACATTCGGCCGGCTCTCGTAAATCATGCCGAACACGCCAATCGGCACGCGCATCTGCCCCACGCGGATGCCGCTGGGCTGCTCCTTCATGCCGATGATGTCGCCAATCACGTCGGGCATCACGGCCAGCTGCTCGCAGCCCACCGCCACGGTTTCAATGATTTTGGGGGTGAGCTTGAGGCGGTCCAGCATGGGCCCGGCCAGGCCGGCCGCTTTTGCGCGTTCCAGGTCCAGGGTGTTGGCTGTTTGCAATGGTTCGATCTGGCTGCGCAGCAAGCTGGCCAAACCCAAAAGCGCTCTGTTTTTGATAGCTGCTTGCGCCCGTGCCATAAGGGCGGAAGCTACTTTTGCCTGTGAACCCATGGCCTGCATCAGGTCCGAGACGTCGCTGCGGGCAGCCAGGGCGGTGGGGGAGTCGGGCGCGTTCATCCTGCCATTTTGCCTCTAATCATGGCTGGGAGCCTGTCGGGCTTGGGGCGTCGAAAGCGAAAATCGGCTCCAGCGAGGACAGTTTTTGCAGGGTTTGCAGGCCCATAGCCCAGCTATGGGACAAAAAGACGGCGAAAAATGGACCGCTGCGGTCGATTTGCAGCCGACGATTCCCAAGTCCGACAGGCTCCTGGAGATCAGTTGCCGGAGCGAACACCGCGGCGCTGCATCATGTCCTGGCTCATGGCCTGTAGGGCTTGCGTCGTCAGCACCACCTGCGCAGCAGGGTAGGCAAGACGGTCTTCGTCCGCCAGGTGCCGTTCGTACAGGCCGGCGAAGTGGTCCAGTGCCGCCGTCTGGGTCGCAGTCAGCGCAGCCCCATCAGCCACCGGACTCTCAGCGATCTCGTGCAGCGCGCTGCGCGCCGGGGGCCAGGCCGTATCCATGTCCCGGTGGTCCTGTAAAAGGCGCTGCACCAGGGTGCGCAGGCCGGCATCCGGCCCGGCCAGCAATGGCGGGAACACATGCCGCTCTTCATCCTGGTGATGCAGCGGTGCGGCAAGGTCGAAGTAGCGCATCACATCACGTGCCGCCTGGCGCGCAGACTCGTCACGGCCGTGTTCAAGCAGGTGCTGCTGCAGGCGCGCCAGCAGCACGAGCATGCGTTCCACCCGCTCATGGCAGGCGGCCAGCATGTCGAAAGGCGCCTCGAATCCGGCACCCGGTGCATGCACGCCGGGCAAGGAAGCAGGCCGCGTGACCCGGCGCACCATGCCCATATCAGCCGAACTGCACGGGCTGACCCTGCGGGTCAAACGGAATAAACGCCCCGATCTGGCCCTGCTTGATGGACTCGACCATGCGCTGCAGTGGTTCTTCCGCATCTTCGGTGGTCGGCGCACGGTTCACTGAGCCCGACATGGCCGCGGCAAACACCAGGCCCCAGTTGTGGCCGAACTGGCTGGACTCCTGCACCAGGGCGGCAAACGAACTCAGGTCCTCCGGGCGCTTGTCGACACACATCAGCGGGACCAGCGCGCCGCCCTGGCCGGCCTCAAAACGTTTACGTTGCGCCGGGGTGCTGTCCTCGGGCAACTCAACACCGGTAAATACAAACAGCAGGCGCTGCGGTTCGGGTTGCGCGCGGGCGGCCTGCAGCAGGTCGTCAAAACTCAGAATGTCCATGGCTTGATCCAGTCACAGGAATTAAAAGGAATCCGCCGGCCCGGATCCCGGTGCGGCGCTGTCGGCAGAAAGGCTGCTTACAAAATCAGAAGGCACCGGCCTCAGGCGGGCGGGCTTGCGCGACTGGGCGGTGCCCATGCTGACAAAACACAGGGCATATTCACCGCCTGCCAGGCCAAACAGCCGGCGCAGCCCCCCGGACTTCAGCGCCTTGCCGCTGGTCAGTGACGAACCATAACCCAGGGCCGTGGCCATGAGCAGCATGTTCTGCACCGCACAGCCGGCCGAGACCAGGCGTTCAGCCAGGTCGATCCCGGCATCACCACACGCGCCATCGACCACGACCAGCATGAGCAAAGGGGCGCGGTGCGCTTTTTCGCGCGCCTGCGCAAGCTGTTCAGGGGTGGCTTGCGGGTCGCGTTCGACCAGCGCCGCACCGAAGACCGCGGCCAGTTGCGCGCGTGCCGCCTGCGGCACCAGCACAAAGCGCCAAGGCAGAAGCTGGCCATGGTCGGGCGCCGTGGCAGCGGCTCGCAAGATCATGTCGAGCTGCTTCGCATCGGGACCGGGTGCTACCAGCCGCTTCGGCAAAATGGTCTGGCGCGATTGCATGAGGGCTGCAGCCAACTGCGCCGGGTCGACGTCGGCCGCGGCGACTGCAGAGGGCTGACCGGGAAAGGCGAGCAGATTCATCAGTTCGCTTTCAGCTGGAGCGCTTATCGGCGTAAGGCTGATCCGCTCGCTTATTCACCCACACACTCCCAGATGGCCGCACTGGGTGCAATAGTCGCACCCATCCTTGCGGATCACGGCATGGGCACCGCATTCGCCGCACTTCTTGCCCGCCATCACCGGCGGGGCAAGCGCCATGTCAACCTGCGGCTCCACCACGGGTGTTGCCCCGGCAGCATGCTGCCCGGCCCGCCGCGCGATGATGTTCTGCACCGCATAAGCAATGGCCGCCACTTCAGAGTCGTGCCATAACGGAACACGCGTGCCGTCGGCCTTTTCGTAGGTTCCCAGCCGCACCGGGCCGCGGTCCCAGGCCACCTTGCGCATGTCGCTGAGCGCACGCTCAAGAAAACCACCGCGCGCGGCCAGCGAAAGCATGCGCATGCTGGAGGTGATCCACTGCTGCGACTCGCCGCTTTGTCCCACGGGCATGAAAAATTCGATCGCACGCTCGACCGTGCCATCCCCCATGGCGGCCGGCACAGGCAAAAAGGACACCACGATATAGAGCGTCTTGCGCCCTTCCTGGGTCCAGTAATCCACTTTTTCCGCCACCGCCGACAACGCGCCCTTGGGCCGGCTCTCGATCACCGTGCGCATTGGGTCCACAGCGGGCGCGGCGGCCGGCATGGCCGCGGGGTCCGCATGGGTTTCCAGAACCGAACCGAGAATGGCGTTGGGCCGGTAGGTGGCCAGGCCCTTGAGTTTTGCGCGCCAGGCCTGCTGGTACAGGCCCTTGAAGTCTTCGTAGGCGTAGTCCGCCGGCACATTGACGGTTTTGGAGATCGCCGTGTCCACAAACGGCTGCACCGCTTCCATCATGCCAATGTGGCTGTCTGCCGACATCTCCAGCGCCGAGACAAAGTAACCAGGCAACTTGTCCACGTCACCGCCAAGTTCGCGGTACAGGCGCCATGCATGGTCTTCCACGGCGTACTCGGTGGTGCTGCCGTCAGACTCACGTTTCTTGCGCCGGTACATCCAGGAAAACGGCGGCTCGATGCCGTTCGATGCATTGTCGGCAAAGGCCAGGCTGACCGTACCGGTGGGTGCAATTGAGAGCAGGTGACTGTTGCGGATGCCGTTCGCGCGGATGGCCTGCTGCAAGGCGGCAGGCAGCCGGCTGGCAAAGGTCCCTGCAGCAAGGTAGCCCTCGACATCGAACTTCGGGAACGCGCCCTTTTCCTTCGCGAGTGCCACCGAAGCCGCGTAGGCAGCATCGCGCATGCTCACGGCAATGCGCGCGGCCATCTCGCGTCCCTCGGGCGCGTCGTAGCGCAGGCATAGCATGGCCAGTGCATTGCCCAGCCCGGTGAAACCGACGCCAATACGGCGCTTGGCGGCGGACTCGGCCTGTTGTTGCGGCAGGGGCCAGAAGGTGACGTCCAGCACGTTATCGAGCGCACGCACCTGGGTCGCCACTGATTTCGAGAAGGCTTCGAAATCAAAGGCCGGCACGCCGTTGAAGCCAAAGGGGTGGCGCACAAAACGCGTGAGGATGATGGGCCCGAGGTCGCAACAGCCATAGGGTGGAAGCGGTTGCTCGCCGCAGGGATTGGTCGCTGCGATGTCTTCGCAATAACGCAGGTTGTTGTCCTGGTTGATGTGGTCCAGGAACAGGATGCCGGGCTCGGCGAAATCGTAGGCCGAGCGCATCACGGTGTCCCACAACTCGCGCGCGGCTACCGTCTGGTAGACCCACAGGCCGTCCGCGCGCTGGAAGGCGCCTTGCGCAACCAGTGAAGCGCCGGGTTTGGCCTTGTGCACTAGTTCCCAGGGCTGGTCTTCGGCGAGCGCGCGCATGAAGGTGTCAGGCATGCCGACCGAGACATTGAAGTTGTTCCAGCGCCCAGGCGCGCGCTTGGCGGTGATGAACTCGTGCACATCCGGGTGATCGATGCGCAGCACGCCCATCTGCGCACCACGCCGCGCACCAGCGCTCTCCACAGTGGAGCAGGACTGGTCAAAGACGTTGATGTAGCTGCAAGGACCGGAGGCCATGGACGCGGTACCCTTGACCTCAGCGCCACGCGGACGGATGCGTGAAAAATCGTAACCCACGCCGCCGCCGCGCCGCATGGTTTCGGCGGCCTCGCGCAGTGCCTCGTAGATGCCGGGATAACCGCCGTCATCGACACCCTGGATGCAGTCACCCACAGGTTGCACAAAGCAGTTGATCAGCGTGGCCTGGATGGAAGTGCCGGCCGCGCTCATGATGCGGCCTGCACCAATTGCCCCTGCGTGCAGGTTCTCGAGGAACAGCGCTTCGTGCTGGGCACGCTCCGCCTCGGGCTCGACCGAGGCCAGGGCGCGCGCCACACGTCGGTACAAATCCTCCACACCTGTCTCGCCGGGTTTGAGGTATTTTTCCTTCAGCACGTCCTGGCTGATGGGCTGGGTGGCCGTCATGTCTTGCGGCCGGCCAAACTGATCACGTTTCATGCGGGTGCTCCTGCTGGCCGAACTCCGCCGAGCAGCCATTGCATTAATTCTTGCACCGAACGGATCTGGTCGCCAAACGGCAACCGGGCGGCACCACGGAAGAAAAGGCCTTTGTGGATGTCGCCCTCGAAGGCATGCCCGAGTTGTTGGTCGATACAGAACTGGCCCATGCCGGCCACGCCATCGCGCAGGCCGCAATGGGTGAGGCAGTCGAACGACATGTTGCATTTGGCCTTGACATGGGCCGCCGCCTGGAGCCGGGCTTCCAGCCGCAGGTATTTGTCCAGCCATGGCGTTCGCACGGCGCGGGCGGGCAAGCCGGCCACGCTGATGAACTCCACCAGGTCTTCGGGTTTCGCCTCGGCCAGCACCTTCTTGAAGGCGGGATCGGCATCACACTCCCGGGTGACGGCAAAGGCCGTGCCAAGCTGCACGGCCGAAGCCCCCAGGGCTTGCAAGCGCAGGATGTCGTCCCTGCAGTTGATGCCGCCGGCGGCAACCAGCGGGATCTCGCGTTCGATGCCGGCCGTTTTGAAGAATTCCAGCACCTGCGGAATGACAACCTCGAAATCGAAACGCTTGTCATGCAGATCCGCGACTTTGGCGGCGCCCAGATGGCCACCCGCGAGACCGGGATGCTCAATCACGATGGCATCAGGCAGGCGCCCCTTTTTTTGCCACTTGCGCACCAGCAATTGCACGCCGCGCGCGTCCGACAGAATGGGGATCAACACCGCGTTGGGATAGTCGCGCGCCAGCTCCGGCAGATCAAGCGGCAGGCCGGCGCCGACCACCAGCGCATCGGCCCCGCTGGCCATGGCCTGGCCCACATAGTCTTCGTAGGCGCTGAGGGCCTTCATGACATTCACGGCAATCAGGCCGCGGCCCTGTGACAACTGACGGGCCAGGCGAATTTCCCGGTCAAGCGCTTCAAGATTGGCGGCATCGATCAAAGCCCGGGCATCAGGCTCCTTGTTCAGATGGCGTGTTTTGGCCATCAGATCAGGATGCAGGCGCCGCAAGTCCACGGACGACAGGGTGCCCACGCCGCCCAGGCGTGCCACCGTGCCGGCCAAGCCACCCGCAGAGACGCACACGCCCATCCCGCCCTGCACCACCGGGATCAACTCCTTGCCGCCAATGCGCCAGGGCCGAAGGCCCGAATCGTGAGCAAGTGTCTGCAACGCTGCCGATGCCGTGATCGAATTGACGTTTGCCTTTGCGGCAAGGTCAATTGGTGATGATTTGTCCATCGTGCTCCACATAAGGTTGGTACGGGCCAGTGCCGCTGTTAGAGGCTATCGCAGCAGGAACGAAACTTCCTTGCTGTACATCAAAGGTATGGATTTCACCGTCCTCAATGACGTAGTGCCAGCCATGCAGGGTCAAGGCGCCCTTCTCGACCTCACGCCGGACCATGGGATAGGCCATCAGCCGCTCGAGCTGCAACACCACGGTGCGCTGCTCGGTGCGGCGCAGGGCCTCCGGGCTCGACACAACAGGCAGCAAGGCTTCGCTGGCGAGTTTGAGCCAGGCTTGCAGGGCTACTGCTTCCTCGGGAACGCCTTCGTACGCGGCACGGATGGCTCCGCAGTGGCTGTGGCCACAGACAATGATGCGCTCCACATGCAGGCTGAGCACCGCGAACTCAATCGCCGCCGTGGTGCCGTGCAACCCATGGGAGCCGTCATATGGTGGAACGAAGGCACCCACATTGCGCACGATGAAAAGTTCACCCGGGCCGGCGCCGGTCAGCAGGTAGGGCACCACGCGCGAGTCCGAACAGCCAATGAACAGTGTCTTGGGGTGCTGCCCCTGCGCCACCAGATCCTGGAAGCGCTGCTGGTGCAGCGGAAAGTAGTCAGAGTGGAAACGCCGCAAACGCAACAGGAGTTCGTCCGGGCGCTCGAGGTCTTCATTCATTGCACCAGAGGCGAATCCGCACCCTCAAGAGCGATGCCCTCTACCTCCGCCTCGCCAACCAGCAGGCTCATGTACTGGTGTAGGGCGCGCGCGCGCGACTGCATTGTCAGCAGGGCTGCGATGCGCTCGCGTACTTCCTCATACGTGGGCTGGGTGCCGCTGCGCCGATCCAGCACGTCAATGATGTGAAAACCGAAACGCGTGTGGAACAGGCGCGGGTGCACGCCCGTGCCTGTTTGTGCATGCTGCAGGTGAAACAGTTCTGTCGCCAGCTCGGGCGCACAGTCGTCCGGCGTGATCCAGCCCAGATCCCCGCCCTGGGCGCTGCTGGGGCAATTGGACAATTCGGCAGCCAGCTGGGCAAAGCGCCCGGGAGCCACGCCCTTGTGCGACAGCTCGAGCAAGGCGCGCTCGGCATGCACCGTGAGTGCCTGGACATTGACGCCGGGAGTGACCGCAAACAGGATATGGCGCACGTGCAGGGCCTGGCCCACCAGAAACTGGGCCTTGTGCGCCCCGTAATAGCGCCGGCCTTCCTCTTCGGTGGGCAGGGGCGTGGTCACCTGCTGGTCGACCATGGCTTCAATGATCTCGCGTTCGGCCTCGCCGAGCTCGGGGCTGGTCAAACCAGTGTGGCGCGGCAGCAGGCCTTGTGATACCGCCTGCTGGCGCAGCAGCTCGGCGTAGGCCAGTTCGCGCAAGGTGGCTGTGTCGGGCCGCTGCCCTGGCGCATACAGGGCGATGCCATTGACAAGGGCCTCGGGCACGGCAGCCTGGACTGCCGCAGAAGCACACTGGCATGAACCGCTGCCGCAACCCTGAGCGGCAGCGGGTGAAGAAAGTGTGGATGTGGTCATGGACGGTTCCTGTTTTACGTGAGGTCAGGGAGCGCCGGGCGACTTGGCCCGGGGAACGCCAAGGCGGCGGCTGCGCACGACCTGGTAGGGGCGGAAGAGGTAAGCGACCGACCCAAAGCCGCTCCACACGTGAACCAGACGGCTGAAGGGGAACAGCAGGAAGATGGTCATCCCGAACACGATGTGGAAGCGGTAGGGCCAAGGCAAGACGGCAAGCGTTGCAGAGTCCACCTCGCGCAGGGTGAGAATGCGCTGCGCCCATTCGGCCAGGATCAGCATCACGCCGCCATCGGCGTGTCCCCATGAATACGGCAGGGTGATGAGGCCCACAACCAGCTGCGTCCAGAGGATCAGCAAGATCGCGAGATCGGTCTTGTGGCTGGTGTAGCGGATGCGCGGGTCAAACATGCGGCGGTAAATTAGCATCGATAAGCCGATAAAACAGATGAAGCCGGCAATGCCGCCTGCGTAGATCGCCATGCGCTGCTTGGTCGCAGCGTCCATGAAAACGCCGTAAACCGCGTGGGGCGTCAGCAAGCCCACCAGATGCCCAAAAAACAGGAACAGGATGCCCACGTGGAACAGGTTGCTACCCCAGCGAAGCAAGCCGGTGCGCAATAACTGCGAAGAATCGCTTTTCCAGGTGTACTGGTCGCGGTCAAAACGGATCAGGCTGCCGAGCAGGAAAACGGTCAGGCAGACGTAGGGATAGACACCAAAAAGAAATCCGTGAAGTCCGGGGCTCATGTTTGCGCTCCTTGGGTGGGGCGTGCCTTGCGCACGTGAGGCACGATGTGGATAGGCTGCGGCTGGTCCGGCCTGGCCTGGCCTTTGGACGAGCAGCCATCAAAAACGACCGGCTCTTCCCAAACCGCATCGATAGGCTCTTCCGCCGCAATTTGCACCGGTTGCGCCTTTTCCCCGGCCAGCTCCAGCAGGGCACCCAACACGGAGGCGTAGGCGCTTTCGCGCTGCTGCAGCGCCGCGAAAATCGCATTGAAGATGTGCGCCATCTCGGCCAGAAACTCGCGCGCCTCACTCGGTGGCTGGGTCGAGGTGAATTCGAGCACCACCGGCAGAAAGTCCGGCATTTCTCCTTCGGCCAGGTACATGCCGGCCTTCTCGTAGGTCTGCGCCAGGTCAATCATGGCCGGCCCGCGATCGCGCGAATCGCCATGCACGTGTTCGAACAGGTGCAGCGATGTGGCGCGGCCCCGGTCGAACAGCTCGACGTAAGCCGCCTCGGTCTCAAGCGCAGGCGCCAGTGCGAGCGCTTCGATCAGTGCGTCCAGCTCGGCCATCCGCTGCGGCTGCAGTGCGCGCTCTTCGTGCAGGACTTCTCGCATCGCACTCAGGTGGCTGCGTAATTCGGCGTCAGGATACGCAAGCAGTCGGGCCAGCACACGCAGGCTTTTCGAAGCCACAGCGGGGGTGTTGTTGAAAAGTGCCATGGTCAAACCTCCACCTTGATGGGAATAGTGCGTTTCTTGTTGCCGCCGAACAGGCTGACATCGCTGGCGCCGTCGGAGCAGCCATTGCCGAAGGTAAAGCCGCAGCCGCCGCGCATGTCGAAAGCGTTTTCAGCGTATTCGCGGTGGGTGGTCGGGATCACAAA
Source organism: Polaromonas sp. P2_G11 (assembly GCF_056403595.1). Taxonomy (NCBI): domain Bacteria; kingdom Pseudomonadati; phylum Pseudomonadota; class Betaproteobacteria; order Burkholderiales; family Comamonadaceae; genus Polaromonas; species Polaromonas sp. P2_G11. The sequence continues at coordinate 1,185,767 of NZ_JBFUFE010000001.1, forward strand.
GCGGTCCTCGTAGTTGGCAATCGCCATGATGTGGTACATCTCCTCGACCTCGGCCACCGTCAGCCCGGCTTGCTCCAGCACCGCCAGGTTCTGCACCTGGTCCACATGTTTGCTGCGCTGGTAGGAACGCATGGCCAGCATGCGCTGCAGCGAACGGATCACCGGCGCCGTGTCGCCGGCGGTCAGCAGGTTGGCCAGGTACTGCACGGGAATGCGCATCTGCGCGATGTCGGGCAGCTCACCGTTCACGCCGATGTGGCCGGCATTGGCCGCCGAAGTGATGGGCGACAGCGGCGGCACGTACCAGACCATGGGCAGCGTGCGGTACTCGGGGTGCAGCGGCAGTGCCACCTTCCACTCCACCGCCATCTTGTAGACCGGGCTGCGGCGGGCGCCTTCGAGCCAGGCTTCGGGAATGCCGTCCTTGCGCGCCTGCTCAATCACCTTCGGATCGTTCGGGTCCAGGAAGATGTCGAGCTGGGCCTGGTACAGGTCCTTGTCGTCTTCCACGCTGGCCGCTTCCTGGATGCGGTCGGCGTCGTACAGCACCACACCGAGGTAACGGATGCGGCCCACGCAGGTTTCGCTGCAGACAGTCGGCTGGCCGGCTTCAATGCGCGGATAGCAGAAGGTGCATTTCTCGGCCTTGCCGCTTTTCCAGTTGTAATAGATTTTTTTGTACGGGCAGCCCGAGACACACATGCGCCAGCCGCGGCACTTGTCCTGGTCGATCAGCACGATGCCATCTTCCTCGCGCTTGTAGATCGAGCCGGAAGGGCAGGAAGCCACACAGGCCGGATTCAGGCAGTGCTCACACAGGCGCGGCAAATACATCATGAAGGTGTTTTCGAACTGCCCGACCATGTCTTTCTGGACCTGGTCAAAGTTCGCCAGGTTGGCGTCCTTGCTGCGCTTGGAAAATTCGCCGCCGAGGATCTCTTCCCAGTTCGGACCCCACTCGATTTTTTCCATGCGTTTGCCGGTGATCAGGCTGCGAGGCCGCGCCGTTGGCGCGGCTTTCATTTCTGGCGCTGACTGCAGATGGTCATAGTCGAAGGTGAAGGGCTCGTAATAGTCATCGATCTGCGGCATGTTCGGGTTGGAGAAGATGCGCATGAGCAGCTTCCACTTGCCGCCCTGACGCGGCTCGATGGAGCCGTCGGCCTTGCGCACCCAGCCGCCGTTCCACTTGTCCTGGTTTTCCCATTCTTTCGGGTAACCAATACCGGGTTTGGTTTCGACGTTGTTGAACCAGGCGTACTCCATGCCGGGCCGGCTGGTCCAGACGTTTTTGCAGGTGACCGAGCAGGTGTGGCAGCCAATGCACTTGTCCAGGTTGAGCACCATGCCGATTTGTGCGCGTACTTTCATGCTGCTTCTCCCATTTGCTGCACGGCGAACGCACGGTCGTCATCGCGCGGCGTGTCCAGCCAGTCGACCTTGCTCATCTTGCGCACCACGACAAATTCGTCGCGATTGGTGCCTATGGTTCCGTAGTAGTTGAAGCCGTAGGAGAGTTGCGCATACCCGCCGATCATGTGCGTCGGCTTGAGGACGATGCGCGTCACGGAGTTGTGGATGCCGCCACGCTGGCCGGTGATCTCCGAACCCGGGGTGTTGACGATTTTTTCCTGCGCGTGGTACATCATCACCATGCCGGGTTTGACACGCTGGCTGACGACAGCCCGCGCGGCAATTGCGCCGTTGACGTTGTAAGCCTCGATCCAGTCGTTGTCTTCCACGCCAATCAGCTTGGCGTCATCTTCACTGAGCCAGATGATGGGCCCGCCCCGGCTCAGCGTGAGCATCAACAGGTTGTCGGTGTACGTCGAGTGGATGCCCCACTTCTGGTGCGGCGTGATGAAGTTCAGTAATATTTCGGTGTTGCCGTTGGTACGAATACCGTGCACCCCGGCGGTGGCCTTCAGGTTCACCGGCGGCCGGTAGCTGGCCAAGCCCTCGCCGAAAGCCAGCATCCAAGGGTGGTCCTGGTAGAACTGCTGGCGGCCCGTGAGGGTGCGCCATGGGATCAGTTCATGCACGTTGGTGTAACCGGCGTTGTACGACACGGTTTCCGATTCGATGCCGCTCCAGGTCGGCGAACTAATGATCTTGCGCGGCTGGGCCTGGATGTCGCGGAAGCGGATCTTCTCGTCCTCACGGTGCAGCGCCAGATGGGTGTGCTCGCGGCCGGTCTGCTTGCCCAATGCCGCCCACGCTTTGACCGCCACATGGCCGTTGGTTTCGGGCGCGAGTTGCAACACCATTTCGCAGGCATCGATGTCGCTGTTGATACGCGGCATGCCCTGGGTCACGCCCGGTTCGGTGACCAAGCCGTTGAGTTCGCCGAGTTGCCGAACTTCGGTTTCGGTGTTCCAGGCAATGCCTTTGCCGCCGTTGCCCACCTTGTTGAGCAGGGGGCCCACGGCAGTGAATCGTTTGTAGACGTTGGGATAGTCGCGCTCGACGACCTGCATCTGGGGCGCCGTCTTGCCGGGCACCAGTTCGCACTCGCCACGCTTCCAGTCCTTGACTTCAAACGGCTGAGCCAGCTCGCCCGGGGTATCGTGCATCACCGGGGTCAGCACCATTTCCTTCTCCACGCCCAGATGCCCGTCGCACAGCTCGCTGAATTTTTTGGCGAAGCCCTTGTAGATTTCCCAGTCGCTTTTCGATTGCCACACCGGATCCACCGCGGTGGACAGCGGATGGATGAAGGGGTGCATGTCACTGGTGTTGAGGTCGTTCTTTTCGTACCAGGTTGCGGTCGGCAGCACGATGTCGGAGTACAGGCAGGTCGTACTCATGCGGAAGTCGAGCGTGACCAGCAGGTCCAGTTTTCCCTCGGGCGCCTTGTCATGCCACACCACCTCTTCGGGTTTGCCTTCTTCGGTTCCCAGATCCTTGCCCTGCACGCCGTTGTCTGTGCCGAGCAGGTGCTTGAGAAAGTACTCATGGCCCTTGCCCGACGAACCGATGATGTTGGAACGCCAGACAAACATGTTGCGCGGCCAGTTGTCCGGATGGTCCGGGTCCTCACAGCTCATCCTGAGCGAGCCATCCTTGAGCGACTTGACGACATAGTCCTTGGCATCCAGGCCAGCGGCCTGAGCATCCTTGACCACCTGCATCGGGTTGGTCTGCAATTGCGGTGCACTCGGCAACCAGCCCATGCGTTCGGCGCGCACGTTGTAATCGATCATGCTGCCGCCGTAGAGCTTCTTGTCGGCCAGTGGCGATAGCACCTCGTTCACGCCGAGCTTCTCGTAGCGCCACTGGTCGGTGTGCGCATAAAAGAAGCTGGTGGAGTTCATCTGCCGGGGTGGGCGGATCCAGTCAAGCGCGAAGGCCAACGGCGTCCAGCCGGTCTGCGGTCGCAGTTTCTCCTGGCCCACGTAGTGCGCCCAGCCACCCCCGCTCTTGCCGATGCAGCCGCACATCATCAGCATGTTGATGACGCTGCGGTAGTTCATGTCACTGTGGTACCAGTGGTTCATGCCGGCCCCGATGATGACCATGGACCGGCCTTCGGTCTTGTCGGCATTGTCGGCAAACTGGCGCGCGACGGCGATGATCTGGTCGCGTGGCACCCCTGTGATCTGCTCCTGCCAGGCCGGGGTGTAAGGGGTGTTGTCGTCAAAGTCGGCCGCAGCCAGCTCACCGGGCAAGCCGCGGGGAATGCCGTATTGCGCGACCTGCAGGTCGAAGACTGTCGCCACCAGGGCTGAGCGCTCCTCGCCGGCCTTGCCGAGCGAAATGCGCTGAACCGGAACCGTGCGCACCAGCACGTCACCCTGCTCGTTGTTGGGGAAGTGTTCATGGTGAATGCCACCGAAGTACGGAAAACCGACCTTGGCGCTGTCGGCACTGGGGGCATCGCCCTCCATCACCGACAGCTTGAGCGCGACCTCGTCACCCTGGCGTGCCTCTTTGGACTCCAGGTTCCACTGCCCGGCGTCGGCGCGGCCATCAGGACCCCAGCGAAAGCCGATGGCACCGTGCGGCAAGACGACCTTGCCCTGTGCGTCGAACGCCACGGTCTTCCACTCAGGATTGTTCGCCTGGCCGAGTTTGCCGTTGAAGTCGGACGCGCGCACATAACGGTCCGGCACCATGACGGTTTCGCCATTTTCAAGTTGGTGCTCCTTGAGCATCACCAGCATGGGCAGGTCGGTGTAACGGCGTGCGTAATGATCGAAGTAGGCAGAGCGCGGCTTGCCGTTGCCGCCGAAATAGAAGTCTTTCAGGATTACATGGCCCATGGCCATGGCGACCGCAGCATCGGTGCCCTGCTTGGGATGCAACCACAGGTCAGAGAGCTTGGCGACTTCGGAGTAGTCGGGCGTGATCGCCACGGTCTTGGTGCCCTTGTAGCGGACTTCGGTGAAGAAGTGCGCATCAGGGGTACGGGTCTGCGGCACGTTGGAGCCCCAGGCAATGATGAAGCCCGAGTTGTACCAATCGGCCGACTCCGGCACGTCAGTCTGCTCACCCCAGACCTGCGGGCTGGACGGAGGCAGGTCGCAGTACCAGTCGTAAAAACTCATGCACACGCCGCCTATCAGCGACAGGTAGCGCGAGCCGGCGGCGTAACTGACCATGGACATCGCCGGGATCGGCGAGAAGCCGATGATGCGGTCAGCACCGTGCCTCTTGATGGTATGGACGTTGGAGGCGACAATGATTTCATTGACTTCGTCCCAGCTGGAGCGGACAAATCCGCCGAGGCCACGCACACTCTGGTAGTCGCGCCGCTTGGCATCGTCCTGCACCACCGCCGCCCAGGCCTCGACCGGCGGCAGTGTCAACCGCGCTTCGCGCCAGTGCTTGAGCAGGCGTGCGCGCACCATGGGGTATTTGACGCGGTTCGCGCTGTACAGGTACCAGCTGTAGCTGGCGCCGCGCGAGCAGCCGCGCGGCTCGTGGTTGGGCATGTCCCAGCGCGTGCGCGGGTAGTCGGTCTGCTGGGTTTCCCAGGTGACGATGCCGCCCTTGACATAAATCTTCCATGAACACGAACCCGTGCAGTTGACGCCATGGGTGCTGCGCACGATCTTGTCGTGTGCCCAGCGGTTGCGGTAGGCGTCTTCCCAGGTTCGGTCTTCGGCAGTGGTGACACCGTGGCCCCCGGAGAAGGACTCCCTGGGGTTGGAAAAGTGACTCAGTCGATCAAGAAAGTGACTCATTTGTTTCTCCGTAAAGCGGTAAAAAGCGGGCTCAGCGTTCGCTCAGGGATTTTTGATCTCGGCGCCGCGGCGCAGGTAGAACCACCAGTTCAGCACCAGGCACAGCGCATAGAAGATGGCAAAGCCGTACATGGCGTTTTCCGGCGTGCCGGCCTTGATCTGCACGCCGATGACCACCGGGGCGATGAAGGCACCGTAGGCGGCGATGGCCGAGGTCCAGCCCAGTACCGGGCCGGCCTGCTGGCGGTCGAAGATGACGCCAATCGTGCGGAAGGTGGAGCCGTTGCCGATGCCGCTGGCAGCAAACAACACGACAAACAGCACCATGAAGAGCAGGAAGTACTGCTCGGGCGCATTCGACTTGTAGGCCAGCAGCATCACGTAGCCCACCGCAGCGGAAGCCAGCACCATCACGGCGGAGATGATCTGCGTCACGATGGAGCCACCGACCTTGTCCGAAACCCAGCCGCCCACAGGCCGGATCAGCGCGCCGACAAAGGGGCCTATCCAGGCAAAGGTCAGCGCCGACGGTGCGTGCGGATTTTTCAGCGTGTGCTGCATGACGCCAGCGGCGTCCGGCACGTGGCTGATGCCGAAGATCACAGTGATGGCCAGCGGCAGGGCCATCGAAAAACCGATGAAGGAGCCGAAAGTCACGATGTACAGCAGCGTCAGTGACCAGGTGTGTTTGTTGCTGAAGATCGCAAACTGCTTGGTGATGTTTTCTTTCATCGTGCCGAAGGCAGTGAGCTTGAGCACCAGCAAGGTGCTTGCCACAATCAAGGGCATGGCGATCCACATGTTGAGCAAGCCCAAGCCCGTGGGTTTGGGCAGGTAGAGGTACAGGCCAATGCCTGCCGGGACAAATGACAGCGTGTAGAGCCAGATGATTTTGAGAAAGGCCGGGATGGTGCCGCCAATGGCTGGAGAGACGGTCGTCAGGTTGTTCATGCCGAAATAGCAGATAGCCGACAACGGCACAAGCGACAGCAGCCAGGCAAAACCGGCGTTCTGGATCCAGGTGGGTGTGCCCGCCACAATCTTGCCGAAGATCCAGCCGCTGTCCTTGACCAGATTGGTCGACTCGCCTGCGAGGCCTCCAAACAGACCCAGGGTCATCACCAGCGGGATGACGATCTGCATGGTCGTCACGCCGAAATTGCCCAGTCCTGCATTCAGGCCGAGCGCCGTGCCCTGCAACCTCTTGGGAAAGAAGGTGCTGATGTTGGACATGGAGCTGGCGAAGTTTCCGCCACCCACCCCACACCACAAGGCCATCAGCTGGAAAGACCACAGCGGCCACTCGGGGTGCTGCAGCACGATGCCGGTGCCGATGGCCGGCGCCAGCAGCATCGAAGTTGTCAGGAAGATGGTGTTGCGCCCGCCTGCCAACCGGATCAGGAAGGAAGCCGGAATGCGCATGGTGGCGCCGGCCAGCCCCGCGATGGCTGTCAACGTGAACAGCTCGGCCTGGGTGAAGGGAAAGCCCAGGTTGAGCATCTGCACGGTGATGATGCCCCACATGCCCCAGACGGCAAAACCGCAAAGCAGGCTGGGCACGGAGATCCATAAGTTGCGGTAGGCAATGCGCTTTCCGGTGCTTTCCCAGAACTGCTCGTCCTCGGGACGCCAGTCGGTGATGTCGGCGCCGGAGGAGCGCGACTGAAGGGCTGGAATGGCCGTGCTTGCTGCAGACTTGGTGCTCATGATTTTTCCCTTGAAGAAGATGGCCGCATCAGGCCAATGCGCCGCTTGCGTTCGATCCCATGACTTCAGTGCGCCGCACTTCGGTCCAGTACATCCAGATCAGCGAGACCCAGACCACGCCATACATGAACATGAAGGCGCTCGAGCGGATGCCGGTGAGGTCCATCAGTCCTCCGAAGATGATGGGGAGCACAAAGCCACCCAAGCCGCCGGCCAGCCCGACAATGCCGCTGATCGCGCCGATGTTGGCGCCGTAGTCGTCGCTGATGTACTTGAAGACACTGGCCTTGCCGAAGGCCCAGGCAATGCCCAGGATGAACATGAGCGCGGTGAAGGTGTAGACGTTCAGCCCGATGTGGAAGGTGGCTGGACCGTTGACCGTGAGAATGGTGAAATCTGTTTGCGGGTAAGACAGCAGGAACAGGCAGACCCAGCTGACCCACATCACCCACCAGGTCACGCTGTGCGCGCCGTACTTGTCGGACAGAACGCCACCAAAAGCGCGCAGCACGCCGCCCGGCAATGAGAAGCAGGCTGCCAGCAGGGCTGCCACGCGGATGTCCAGGCCGAATTCACCCACGTAGTACTGCACCATCCAGAGCGACAGGGCCACATAGCCGCCGAACACGATGCTGTAGTACTGGCAATACTTGAGGACTTTCGGATCTTTCAGCGACTTGAGCTGATCACTGAACTTGACGTGGCTGGGCACCAGGTGCGAAGGATCGCTGTAGCTGAACAGCCAGAACAGCACCAACGCAGCCAGCATGATGACCGCGTACACCTGCGGCACCATGGCCCAGCCAAAAGCCACCAGCAGCACAGGCGCCACAAATTTATTGACGGCAGCGCCCGAGTTGCCGGCACCGTACACCCCCATGGCCATACCTTGGCGGCTTTTCGGGAACCAGCGCGCCACGTAAGGTGTTCCCACCGAGAAAGATCCACCGGCCAGGCCAACAAATAGGCCGATCACCAGGAAATGCCAGTAGACCGTGGCGTAACTCATGAGCCAGATGGCAGGCACCGTGGTGGCCATCAAGATCGCCATGACGATGCGTCCGCCGTAGCGGTCGGTCCAGATACCCAACGGTACGCGAATCAAGGAACCTGTCAGCACGGGTGTCGCCGCGAGCAGGCCGAACTCCGTGGCGTTGAGGTTCAACATCTTCTTGATCGGAATGCCGATCACGCCGAACATCATCCAGACCATGAAGCAGACGGTGAAGGCCAGTGTGCTGACAATCAGCACCGACCAGGCCTTCCTTGAATTACCGAGTTCAGAGCTCATGCATGTTTCTCCTGAGACATGGCATGACTGTCGGCGTTTAGCGCGCTGCTGAATATCCTTCTTCAGAACAGGCAGGCGGCATTAAAAAGACGACGTGGAACCTCGCCACCTCATCATGAAGAACTAGCGCCGGGTCAAACTGCCCCGGCCTTGATCTTTGTCAAGTCAGGTCGCGGCCAGCCGCGTAGACCGCGGCCTGCACGCGCGAGCTGAGCTGTAGTTTGCGCAGGATGTGCTGAACGTGAATCTTCACCGTGGTCTCGGCGATATCGAGCTTGCGGGCAATCACCTTGTTGCTGTCGCCATGCGCGATCAAGGCCAGGACCTCCCGCTCGCGGGCCGACAGCAGCGCAAGGGCCGAGTCGTTCTGCTCCGGCGCCAGCGCGCTCCCATTGCTGCTCGTTTCCACGGCAGCGACCTCGCCGGTCACGGGCAAAGGGGGCTTGGACCGGAAGGCCGCCACCAGCTTGGTCATCATTTCCGGGCTCACGACCGACTCGCCTTCCAGGACCTTGATGATGGATTCCGACAAATGGTCCAGCTCCACAGTTTTCAGCAGATAGCCGTCGGCTCCGGCTTGCAGCGCTGTGGCCAGATCCCCTTCGTTTTCGCTGACCGTCAGCATCAGGATGCGAGTGCCTGGCGCTGCGTCCTTGAGCGCCGCGATGCCATCCACACCAAGTACCCCCGGGAGATGATTGTCAAGCAGAATCAGGTCAGGTTTGCTGCGCGCTACGCAGCGCAATGCCTCGCCGATATCGCTGGCCTCGCCAGCCACGTCGAAACGGCCATCCTGCAACAGGAGCGCCACCAGCCCTCGGCGAAACAGGGTGTGGTCATCCACCACCAGCAATTCAATGGATTTCATTGAGGTCTCCCTGAGCTGCCGTACGAAGTGCTGCAGCTGGTGCCGGTGCCGTGGACTGCGCCGCCATGCCACCTCCGACCTCGGGATGAGGCGGCAATGTCAGCGTGACCGTAGTTCCTTGCCCCGCCGCGGAGACAACGTTCACTTCAGCACCAATACGCCCGGCACGCTCCCGCATGATGTTGAGACCCACATGTGACTCCCCCGGGTGCTTTTGGGTGTCGAAGCCGGCACCGTTGTCCCGCACCACAAAACGCCAACGTGCGCCTTTGACTACTTCCAGCTCGACTTGCGCGGCACCGGCATGCTTGCGCACATTCGACAGCGCCTCCTGCACCACATGCAGCACCTGAACCTGCACATCGGATGGCAGCGGCAGCCCTTGGCCATGGACCTGCAATTGCCCGGACAGCCCCGTCTGGCTCTGGAATTTCTGCAGTGTTTCCTGCAGCGCCTGCTCAATATCGTCAGTGTTGGTGCGCGTGCGGAAATGCACCAGCAATTCGCGGACGTCGCTGATGCTTTCGCGCAACCCAATGTCCAGTTCATCAAGAGCGCCTTGCATTTGCGAGGTCTGGCCCTTCTGTACGGCTGTTCGCAGCAACTGCACCTGGATCTTGAGAAAGGCCAATGACTGGGCAATCGAGTCGTGCAGGTTGCGCGCCAGCAGGGCGCGCTCCTCCGCGACCGCCGCCTCCCGGTCCAACGCGTCTGCACGCAAACCCTCCAGGGAACTGGCCAGGTGGCTGGCCAGTGCGTCCAGCAATTCGACTTCGTCGGCGCTCAGCAAAACAGGCGCGCGAAAGAACAGGTTGAATTCGCCGAGCAGGCGTTGCTGCAGCCGTATCGGCACACTGACCACGTTTTCGTACCCCACCTTGGCGCAATGGCGTACCGGCGCTTCATCGTGGCTGAGAATCGGGATCACGCGGGTACGCGCGTCCGGCCGCAGGTTGCCGCATGCACAGGCCCCGGCCAGCAGGCTGCGCTCTTCTTCCACGAGGTCTTGCGGAAAACAGTCGGAGGCCAGCATCAGATAACGCTGGTTGGCATCGTCGGACCAGCGGACTGTGGCGGCATCGGCCTTCATCACGGCGCGCACGCGCTGGGCAAAGCCGCGCGCCAGCTCGTCAATGCTGCCCGCCTGGGCCAGGAAAGCGCTGACCTTGTAGAGTGCCTCCAGTCGAACGCGCTGCGCCTCAATACGCCGTGTTTTGGTCTCGACCTTGGCTTCCAATCCTTCATAAAGCGATTGCAAGGTGGCCGCCATATGGTTAAAGCCGGCGGCCACCTGGCCAAATTCATCCACGGTGTCGACTTCGATGCGCGTCCTGAAATCCCCTGACTCCAGCTTCTGCAAACCTTGCCGGAGCTGCCCCAAGGGATTGATCACATACATGTAGCCGGTGTAAAGCATGATGACCGCCCCACCGATGGCCAAGGCCATCATCAGGAGCTGGAACAGGTTCAAGATGGCTGTCAGGCGGGACAGGTGTTGTTCGATCACCAGCACCAGGCGGTCGCTGGCTTCAACAAACTCGCCGCCGGCCTTCAGCAGGACCTGCGCCTGCGGGGCCGGCTCGGCCAGCCATAGCGGCCGCTGAGCAAGCCACAGGGACTCGACATCGGCAAAACGCTGGTGCACCTGGTCGTCCCACGGCACAAACAGCGGCCGGGACGGATCGCCCTCGCGCAACAGCGACAGACTCTCGTCAAACCGGGTCACCAGGCTCTGCCGCTCGGCACGCTCCACCCCCGCCTGCACCGCACTGGCCAGCCGCCAGGTTTGCATGCGCATACGCCCGGCCTCGTTGACCGCCGCAGCGCCTCCTTCAAGTTGCCAGGTCACCCACAGGGTCAACCCTATGGACGCCAGCGCGACGATCAGAAGGCTGGCACCTATGCGAATGAGTTTTTTGGACAGGGACGCCGTCTGTTGCATGTCACGAGCGTAACCCCGATCAGAGTGGCGCGCCACCCATGCCCTGGGCGTTGCTGCTAGGCCCTTGAGCCGTCCGCCATGGCATGCGGCCTGCGGGACACGGGCGACGGCGCCGCGCACTCGGCGCAGACCATACCGGCCAGCCGGTGCAGCGCCTGCCAGCCGTCGGCGGGCCAGTCAGGCTGCTTCAGGCCCTTGACGATGCCGTCGACCTTGTGGGCGGCGTGCAACAGATTGGACAAAGTGGTGTCACCGATCTGTGGCAGCACGCGCTCAAACAGTTTTTCCTTGATGCCCCAGACGCGGTTTTCGCGCAGCGCCATGGGCATGGGGCGCCCGGCGCTAATCGCATCTTTCACGCGCTTCATGCTGCGGATGTCTTCAGCCAGCGCCCAATGCACCAGCACTTCGGATTCGCCCTCGGACTGCAGGCCGTCGAGCATGCGCGCCACGCGCACCGACTGGCCGCCCAGTACAGCCTCAGAAAGCTTGAACACGTCGTAGCGCGCCACGTTGAGCACGGCGTTTTCCACCTGATCAAAACTCAGGGCGCTGTCGGGCTGTGCCGGGTACAACAGCCCCAGCTTCTGGATTTCCTGGTGCGCGGCCAGCAGGTTGCCTTCCACCCGGTCGGCAAAAAACTGCAGCGTGCGCTGGCCTTCTTCGCCGGCGGCCACGCGCTGGCCCTGCTGTTGCAGGCGCTGGGCAATCCACTGTGGCAGGCTGCGGCGGTCAATCGGGTCGAATTTGACGGTGACGCCGAAGCTTTCGAGCGCGCCGAACCACGCGCCCTTGGCCGTCATGCTGTCCAGCCGCGGCAGCATGACCAGAGTGAGGGTGGAGTCGTCGCCCTGTGCGCGTTCGGCGATTTGCTGCAACGCGACGGAGCCGTCTTTTCCAGGCTTGCCGCTGGGGATACGGATCTCGACGATCTGTTTATCAGCGAAAAGGCTGAGCGAACCGCCGCTGGCCAGCACCTCACTCCAGTCGAAATGCGCGCCGGCCACGGTGTGCACCGTGCGCTCGGTATAGCCCTGTTCGCGCGCCGCAGCGCGCAGCGCGTCGGCAAACTCCTGCACCAGCAGCGGCTCGTCGCCGTGCAGGGTGTACAGGCTTTTCAAGCCGCGCTTGAGGTGTTCCTGGAGTTGGGCAGGGGCCAGATTCATGAGGGGAGTTTAAAGCTTGGTGGTCGATAGCAGCAGGCTGGTCTCGGTGTTGGCAATGCCTTCGAGCAGACGGATGCGGCTCAGCACACGGTCAAAGGCTTCCAGGGTGTCGGCCTGCAGTTCGGCGACCATGTCCCAGCGGCCGTTGGTGGTGTGCAGTGCGCTCACGGCCGGGTCGCCCCGCAGGGCCGCGAGCACCGCGTCGGTGCGGTTGCCCTCAACCGCCACCGTCATGAAGGCGCGTATGCGGTGGCCCTCGGCCTGGGGTTTGAGGCGAACGGTGTAACCGGTGATGGTGCCGTCGACCTCCAGCTTGGCCAGCCGGTTTTGCACCGTGCCGCGTGAGACGCGCAAAACCTTGGCGATGGACGCGACCGAGGCCCGGGCGTCGTCCCGCAACAGGGAAAGCAATTGGCGGTCGGTATCGTCCATGCAGACATTTTATTGGCGAAATGCCAATAAATTCTGTCTATTTGATCAAGCAATACATGAATTTGATCAACTTACTGTCTTTTCTTTAGCGTGCTGGCTGCAGACAATGGAAATCAACATAAGACCCGGGAGCCCCATCATGGTTGACTACATTGGCATTGAAAGCATTCAGAAAATCGTCCGCCAGCGCGGCGCGGCCGCCTTTATCGAAGGCCTGGCCGGCGAGATCGAGCTGGACTATCGGCGCTGGAACGACTTTGACAAATCGGCGCGCCACGCCATCCACTCGCCCGACGGCGTGATCGAACTCATGCCCACCAGTGACGGGCATCAGTATTCCTTCAAGTACGTCAACGGCCACCCCAAAAATACCGAGCTGGGTTTGCTGACCGTCACCGCCTTCGGCGTGCTGGCCGATGTGGACACCGGCTACCCCTTGTTGCTGTCAGAGCTCACCATCACCACCGCACTGCGCACGGCAGCCATGTCGGCACTGGCCGCCAGGTGGATGGCCCGCCCCGGGAGCCGCGTGATGGCGATCATCGGCAACGGCGCGCAAAGCGAATTCCAGGCCATCGCCTTTCACCACATGCTGGGCATACGCGAGATGCGCCTGTTTGACATTGACGCGGCAGCCAGCGATAAACTGGCCCGTAACCTGCATGCGTTGGGGCTGCAGGGCCTGAGCGTGACGATTTGCCAGTCAGCGGACCAGGCCGTGCAAGGAGCCGACATCGTGACCACCATTACCGCCGACAAACGCAACGCCGTCATCCTGACTCCGGAGATGATCAAACCCGGCATGCACCTGAATGCCGTGGGAGGCGACTGCCCCGGCAAGACCGAGCTGCACGCCGACATCCTGCTGCGCAAGGACGCCCGCGTGGTGGTCGAGTTTGAGCCGCAGTCGCGCATCGAAGGCGAGATCCAGCAAATGCCCGAGGACTTCAAAGTGGCTGAATTTGCCGACGTGCTCAAGGGCACGGCCAAGGGGCGTGCATCGCCCCGGGAAGTCACGATTTTTGATTCGGTCGGTTTTGCGCTGGAAGACTATTCGGCCCTGCGCTATTTGCACAAGCTGCAACTGGCGGACGTTGCCAATCGCCGCCAGATCGACCTGGTGCCTCATCTTGACGACCCCAAAAACCTGTTCGGCCTGCTGACGCCCGCCGAATCGCCGACCGCCAAGGCGCCCCGCATGTCCCCCATACCTGAAATGGCACGTTGATGACCAAGTCTGTTGACCTGATTGGTGCCCCTACCGACATCGGCGCGGGCAGCCGCGGCGCCTCGATGGGGCCTGAAGCCTTGCGCGTGGCCGGCATCCGCGAAGCGTTGCACGGCCGCGGGCTCGAAGTTGTCGACACCGGCAACCTGGCCGGCCCCACCAATCCCTGGCTGCCGCCCGACGAGGGCTACCGGCACCTGGACGAGGTGGTCGCCTGGAACAAGGCGGTGCACGAAGCGATGTACCAGAGCCTCGCGGCCGGCCATCTGCCCATCCTGCTGGGCGGCGACCACTGCCTGGGCATTGGCTCGATCAGCGCGGTGGCGCGCTACTGCCGCGGCATCGGCAAGACGCTGCGCGTGCTCTGGCTGGATGCGCACACCGACTTCAACACCAACGCACTCACGCCCACCGGCAATGTGCACGGCATGCCGGTGGCGGTGCTGTGCGGCCACGGGCCGGCAGAGCTCACCAATATCGGCGGCATGGTGCCCGCCATGAGCCCCAAGGCGATACGGCAAATCGGCATCCGCAGCGTGGACGAGGGCGAAAAGCGCTTTGTGCGGCAAGAGGGCCTTGAGGTCTTCGACATGCGCTACATCGACGAGATGGGCATGCGCCACACCATGGAAAAAGCGCTGGCCGGCATGGACGCCAACACCCACCTGCATGTGAGCTTTGACGTCGATTTTCTGGACCCCTCCATCGCGCCGGGTGTGGACACCGCCATCAAAGGCGGCCCCACCTACCGCGAAGCCCAGCTGTGCATGGAGATGATTGCCGACACCGGTTTGCTCGGCTCGCTTGATGTGATGGAGCTGAACCCGGCACTGGACGTGCGCAACGGCACGGCCGAGGTGGCCGTGGACCTCATCGAGAGCCTGTTCGGCAAAAGCACACTGATGCGGGCCTGATGGGTTAGGGGCTTCAGAGTTCCGTCACCGCCGCCAGGCGGCGCATGATCTGCTGGACGACATCGCTTTGCATATCGCGGTACAGCAGGGCTTCTTCGGCCTCCTTTGCCAATACCGCCGACTCATTGAAGCTGATGTCGCGTTGCTGCATGATTTCAGTGTCGGGGATGAGTTCCTTGCCCGCCAGGGTACGCAGCTTGAAGCGAAAGCGCAGGCGCAGCTGAAACTCGCGCACCTGGCCCGAGGCATTGCGGCTCAGGATAACTTTTTCGCGCTGATCGCCCAGTGCATCGAGGATGACTTGCGCCTCATTGATCCTGCGGGCCTCGGTGATCACCTCCACTTTGCGCGTCGCCTGCAGTGAACGCCTGAGCTCCACCCCCAGCGGCGAAGTCTCGGCCAAGCCCGAATAAAGCGTAGTGAAGGCAAAGGTGGGCGCCTTGCGCAATGCGAAGCCGCATCCGCTCAGGCTCAGGGCGGCGGCTGAGGCCGACAGTGTGAGGAATGCGCGACGCTGCATGGCTGGCTTTCTGTGTGTTTTTTTGAAGCGGTCTCAATGACCTAAATGACGATGTTGACCAGCCGGCCTGGCACCACGATCACCTTCTTGGCGGGCGCACCCGCAGCCTGTTTGGTGAAAGCCTCCGACGCCAGCGCGGCGGCCTCGATGGTGGCCTTGTCGGCGCCGGCGGGAACAGTGACGGAGCCGCGCAGCTTGCCGTTGACCTGCAGCACCAGCTCGATCTCGTCCTGCTGAAGAGCGGCTGCGTCGACTTCGGGCCAGGGGGCATCGAGCAGTTCGCCGTGCCGCGCCGCGTAGCCGAGCTGTGACCAGAGCGCATGTGCCAGATGCGGCGTAGCCGGGTAGAGGCAGCGCAGCAGGATGCCGAAGCCTTCGTGCAGTGCAGCGACTGCGCCCGCAGACGAAGCACCTTTGAAGTCTTCCATGGCGTTGAGCAGCTTCATGTTGCCGGACACCACGGTGTTGTATTGCATGCGCTGGTAGTCGTAGTCAATCTGTTTGAGCACCGTGTGAATTTCCAGGCGCAGCGCTTTGGTCTCTTTGTCAAAAGTGGCCGTAGCCCCCGATACCTGTGCGCCATCAGCTCCTGAATTCATAGCATGAAGCTTGACACCGAAATTCCACACGCGACGCAGGAAGCGGTAGGAACCTTCGAGCGCGGCGTCGTTCCACTCCAGCGTGGTGTCGGGCGGCGCGGTGAACATGGTGTAGAGCCGGGCGGTGTCCGCGCCGTACTTTTCGATCAGGTCCTGCGGGTCGACGCCGTTGTTCTTGGACTTGGACATGGTCGTCCAGCCCTCGTAAGGCACGGGCAGGCCGTCGGCTTTGGACGTGGCGGAGATCACCTTGGCGTGCTCGTCGCGCACGATATCGAGCTCATGCGCCCAGAAGTACTGCTTGCCGGTGGTCACGCGCGAGAAGGCCTCGTTGAGCACCATGCCCTGCGTGAGCAGCTTGGTGAAAGGCTCGTCGACCTTCACCAGGCCCAGGTCACGCATCACCTTGGTCCAGAAACGGGCGTAAAGCAAATGCAGGATGGCGTGCTCGATACCGCCGATGTACTGGTCCATCGGCATCCAGTAGTTGGCGCCTTCGGCCACCATCTTGTCGCCGTTCTTCGGGTCGCAGTAGCGCATGAAGTACCAGGACGAATCGACAAAAGTGTCCATGGTGTCGGTCTCGCGGCGGCCGCGCTTGCCGCAGACGGGGCAGACCACACCGGCGTGAAAGCCCGCATGCTTGTGCAGCGGGTTACCCGAACCGTCCGGCACGCAGTCTTGCGGCAGCACCACGGGAAGGTCTTTTTCAGGCACCGGCACAGCGCCGTGCTCTTCGCAGTGGATGATGGGAATGGGTGTGCCCCAGTAGCGCTGGCGGCTCACGCCCCAATCGCGCAGGCGCCAAGTGGTCTTCTTCTCGCCCAGTCCCTTGGCGGCCAGATCGGCGGCCACGGCATCGACTGCGGCCTTGCAGCCCAGGCCGTCGTACTTGCCCGAATTGATGGTGACACCCTGCTGCTTGTCGCCGTACCAGTCGGCCCAGGCGTCCAGGCTGTAGGCCTGGCCCTTGACATCAACCACTTGCCTGATCGGCAGCTTGTATTTTTTGGCGAATTCGAAATCACGCTCGTCGTGCGCGGGCACGCCCATCACAGCGCCGTCGCCGTAACTCATGAGGACGTAGTTGCCGACCCAGACTTCAACTTTGTCGCCGGTGAGCGGATGCGTGACAAAGAGGCCCGTGGGCACGCCTTTTTTCTCCTGCGTGGCAAGCTCGGCTTCGGTCGTTCCGCCGGCCTTGCATTCTTCAATGAAGGCGGCGATTTTTGGATTGGACACGGCGGCGTGCTGCGCCAGCGGGTGCTCAGGCGCCACGGCGCAGAAGGTCACGCCCATGATGGTGTCGGCGCGCGTGGTGAAGACATACATCTTCCCCTCGCCGATCAGCTTGCCGGAGGCGTCCTGGATGTCGTGCGTGAACGCAAAGCGCACGCCTTCACTCTTGCCGATCCAGTTCTCCTGCATCAGCTTGACGCGTTCGGGCCAGCCGGGCAGCTTGTGGCTGACGCTGTCGAGCAGTTCGTCGGCGTACTGGGTGATCTTGAGGTAGTAGCCGGGGATCTCGCGCTTTTCCACCACTGCGCCGGTGCGCCAGCCCTTGCCGTCTATCACCTGCTCATTGGCCAGCACAGTCTGGTCGACCGGGTCCCAGTTCACGACCTGGGTCTTGCGGTAGGCGATGCCTTTTTCCAGCATCTTCAGAAAGAGCCACTGGTTCCACTTGTAGTAGCTCGCATCGCAGGTGGCGACTTCGCGGCTCCAGTCGATGGCCAGCCCCATCGCCTGCATCTGCTTTTTCATGTAAGCGATGTTGTCGTAGGTCCACTTTGCCGGCGGCACGCCGTTTTTCATGGCGGCGTTTTCAGCCGGCAGGCCGAAGGCGTCCCAGCCCATGGGCATCAACACGTTGTAGCCCTTCATGCGCAGGTGGCGCGTGAGCATGTCGTTGATGGTGTAGTTGCGCACGTGGCCCATGTGCAGCTTGCCGCTGGGGTAGGGCAACATGGAGCAAGCGTAGTACTTCTTGCGGCTGGCGTCTTCCGTCACGCGGTAGGCGTCGGCTGCGGTCCAGTGGGCTTGAGCGTCGCGCTCAACGTCGAGGTGGTTGTATTTGTCTTGCATGGAGAACCGGGAAGGCGAAACGGGATAACAAAATGGAAGCCGTGAAAGGCTCCGGCCCCGCCATGCGGGCCGCGCAGCCAAAGGGCGAATCCCCGATTTTAGATGCTGGGCGGCTCTGCGCAGGTTACCGGGCCGCCGCAGGGCTGGCAGCCGCGGACGGAACAGGATCCGCCACAAAGCCGATCCGGTTGAGCCCGGCTTTTTGCGCCACGCCCATGACTTCCACGACTTTCCCGTAAGGCACGGCTTCGTCGGCACGCAACTGCACTTCGGTGTCGGGATTCTGGCCGGCGGTTTCCGCCAACCGGCGGGCAAGCTCATCCAGGCCCAGGGGCTTGTCATTCAGGAAAGCCTGGCCAGCCCTGTCGACCACCAGGGTGACGAATTTCGGCGCATCGGCCGGCTTGGCCGCTTCGGTCTTCGGCAAGTCGAGCCGGATGGTGCTGGCCAGTAGCGGAGCTGTAATGATGAAAATGACCACCAGCACCAGCATCACGTCGACCAGCGGCGTGACGTTGATGTCACTCATGGGCTGCGGGCCCTGGGTGCGTTCGAGGCGGCCGAAAGCCATTAGCTAGCCCTTATGTGCGAGTAACTCGCGCAAATCGCGTGCAAAGCCTTCGAGGTCGGCCTCGATACGGCCGACGCGACGGCCGAAAATGTTGTACGCCAGCACGGCTGGAATCGCTACCGCCAGGCCTGCCGCCGTCATGATGAGCGCTTCGCCGACGGGGCCGGAGACCTTGTCGATGGTGATCTGGCCGGCTGAAGCGATGCCGACAAGTGCGTGGTAAATGCCCCAGACCGTACCCAGCAGCCCCACAAAGGGTGCGGTAGAACCGACGGTAGCCAGCAGCACCTGGCCGAACTGCAGCTTGTCCAGGATGTCATGAAGGGCGTCGCGCAACACGCGGGTAAGTTGCTGGGACTTGTCACCCGCCGACGCCAGCGTACCGCCGGCCTGGATGTCCGTGGCAACAATGAGAGGCAACACCAGCGCCTCGCGGTCGAAGGCGGCCACTTTCTCCCGGGCTTGTTCTACAGAGGTCGATTGCCAGAAAGCAGCGGTGCTGCGTGCCACGTCTTTGGCGGCACGCTGAAGCAGCCAGGCCTTCCACAGGATCACGACCCAACTCGCGACCGACATGGCCAGCAGCAAGGCCGCCACCAGCTGGCTGACGATGCCGCCCTGGGTCATCAGGCTGAAGAAGTCCATCAGGTTAAAGCCTCCGAAACTGCCGTGACCGGCACCGCATTCATTTTTTCAGACCCAGCACGTCAAACATGTCAAAAAGGCCGGTGGCGTGCGAATCGAGGTAGCGCGCGGCACGCAAGCTGCCCTGGGCATAGTTGGCCCTGCTGGATGACTTGTGGGAAATTTCGATGCGCTCGCCGGTGCCCAAGAACATCACAGTGTGATCACCCACCACGTCGCCGCCGCGCACGGCCGCAAAACCGATGGTCGACGGGTCGCGCTCGCCCGTCACGCCTTCGCGGGCATAGACGGCGCAATCCTTGAGATCGCGGCCCAGCGCACCGGCAATCACTTCACCCATCTTGAGTGCGGTGCCGGACGGGGCATCCACCTTGTGGCGGTGGTGCGCCTCGACGATTTCGATGTCATAGCCGGTAGAAAGGGCCTGAGCCGCCATCTCGAGCAGCTTGAGCGTGACGTTGACGCCTACGCTCATGTTCGGAGCCATGACGATGGCGATGTCTTTGGCCGCAGCGGCTATCTCGGCTTTCTGCGCGTCGGAAAATCCGGTAGTGCCGATCACCAGCTTGACGCCCAGCTCGCGGCAAGCCGCCAGATGGGCCAGCGTGCCTTCGGGACGGGTGAAATCAATCAGCACGCCGGAATCTTTCAGGCCCTGCCGAAGATCGGCATTGATCAAAACGCCGCTCATGCGTCCCGAAAACGCGGCGGCATCACTGCCGATGGCGGAACTGGAAGCCACATCGAGCGCACCGGTCAGCTGGCAGTCGGCACTGGCGCCGACGGCCTCAATCAGCATCTGGCCCATGCGGCCGCTGGCGCCCGCTACCGCGACCCGGTGCCGTCTGGCCTGGGTCGCCTGGATTGAGCCGGCCCCGCTCACTGTTTCGGGCTTTCGAGCGGCGGATAGGAGGCAGACGGAGAGCCCGCTGGCGCACTGGTGGGCGCCGAAGTGGCTGCTGCCGGATTGGCTTTGACCTTTGTGGAAGCCTTGGTGAGCTGCTCTTCGGTGGCTTCCAGCACGGGCACATCGCCCAGTTTGCGTCGGTTGCCCAGTTTGGCAATGAATTCGGTCTCGCTCGGCATGGCGTCGCCTTCAAAGCGCTCCAGCTGGTCACCCTTGAAAAACACGGTGTATTTGTACGACTGGGGCTCCACGCCCTGGCGCTTCAGCGTAAAGACGTAATCCCAGCGGTCGCCATGAAACAGGCTGGCCATCAGAGGCGTTCCCATGATGGCCTTGACCTGTTCACGCGTCATGCCGGGGCGAAGCAGCTCAACTTGCTCCCTGGAGACAAAATTGCCCTGAATGACGTCCACCTTGTAGGGCGTGACCCAGTTGACCGGGTTGATCGAACTGCTGCTCATGTTGCTCAGGCTGCTGCAGGACGCCAGCACCGTGCAGGCCAGGAGCAGGAAAGCGGTTTTGGCGCTGTAACGATGATTTGCAGGCATGGCTGACATAGTGAGGGGGTGTAGCGATATGATCGTTCATTGTAGCGGCTGGGGGCCCCCGGCCGGCACCTGCCCAGAAGGGTCGCACCACCGCTTTACACAGCGGTTTCACCCAGAGAGTTTTCCCATGAGCAACATCGACGAACTGAAAAACACCGGCCTCAAGGCAACCCTGCCACGCCTGAAAATCCTGGAGATCTTCCAGGCGGGCAAACAGCGCCACATGACAGCCGAAGATGTGTTCCGGGTGCTGCTGGAAGACCGCTCGGACATTGGCCTGGCCACGGTCTACCGGGTGCTGACCCAGTTCGAGCAGGCCGGACTGCTGAACCGCAGCAATTTCGAATCAGGTAAAGCGGTCTATGAGATCAACGAAGGCCAGCACCACGACCACCTGGTCTGCCTCGATTGCGGCAAGGTCGAGGAGTTCTACGACGCCGAGATTGAAAAACGCCAGAATGCCGTCGCCAAAGCCAAGGGCTTCACCATTGCCGATCATTCACTGTCGATCTACGCTAACTGCACCAAAGACAAGTGCCCCAACCGCAACGGCGCACCGGTACGGCACCATCACGCTTAATTTTTAGCAGAAATGGCCTGCAGCCCTTTATATACAAGCGCAAGCAGCTATTGATTCAATAGCAAGTAAAACTGCGGCGCAGAAGGTGTGAAGAAACCGTAGCGAGCAGCCCGAGGTTGCATCGAGGACCGGAGCCGTACTTGCGTACGGCGAGGACCGCAGGTGCAAGATCGGGTTGCGCAGTAGGTTTATTCGCGCCTTCTAATCGTCTTGTTCCATGGCGCGGCGGTGCCGCTCCACGAAATCCTGGTAGGTATTGATGCCGCGCAGCTGCAAGATCGCATTGCGCACGGCGGCCTCGACCAGCACGGCGATATTGCGGCCGGCTTCCACCTGGATGATGACCTTGCGCACCGGGATGCCCAGCACGTCCTGCGTCAGCGGTTCGTACGGGATGCGTTCGTAATCGCGCTCTAGCGTTTCGCGGCGCACCAGGTGCACGATCATCTTCAGGCGCATCTTGCGGCGCACCGCCGTCTCGCCAAAAATGGCCTTGATGTCGAGCAGGCCGATGCCGCGTACTTCCAGCAGGTTTTGCAGCAGTTCCGGACAGCGTCCTTCAATCGTGGTCTGGTTGATCCGGTACAGGTCTACCGCATCGTCGGCCACCAGGCCGTGTCCGCGCGAAATCAGTTCCAGCCCCAGTTCACTTTTGCCCAGGCCGGATTCACCGGTGATCATGACGCCCAGGCCCAGGATGTCCATGAACACGCCATGCATGGAGGTGCGGTCGGCAAAATGCTTGGACAGGTAGGCCCTGAGCACGTCAATCACGAAAGCCGCCGATTCGGGCGTGGCGAACATCGGCAACTGGGCGCGTTCGCACATCGACAGCAGCGTGTCCGGCGCGGTCTGGCCGTCGGCGACGATCAGCACCGGTGGCTCCAGCGTGATGATGCGGGAAATGCGCCGGGCGCAGTCCTCAGGGCTGGCATTCGTGAGGTAAGCAACCTCGCGTTCGCCCAGGATCTGCACGCGGTAGGGATGAATGTAGTTGAGGTATCCGACCAGATCGGCGCCAGAGCGTGCAGCCCGCACGGCGACTTCGTCGAAACGCCGCTCGGAGGCCCCGAGGCCGGCAACCCATTCCCATTTCAGGGCGGCGCGGTGGTCTTCAAATAAAACGTCAGCGCTGACAACGGTGGGCTTCATGCGGCCTTGTACTTTTCCTGTTCAAGACCCTGCCGGGCCGGACAGCGTGCAACCGTGCAACACCGCATCTAAGAACTGACTTCGTGGACGGAATGCCAGGAAGCGATCAGGTTGTGCAGTCCAGCGGCATCGGTGCTGGTCTTGAGTTGCTCGCGCAGGGAGCTGTCGCTAAGCAATTCGGCAATTTCCGAAAGAATTTCGAGGTGTTTTTGAGTGGCAGCCTCGGGAACCAGCAGAAAAATCAGCAGGGCTACGGCCTGTTCGTCCGGCGCATCGAAGCCAATGGGCGCCTGCAACAGGAAAACGGCCGCCATGGGGGCCTTCAGGCCCTTGATCCGGCCGTGCGGAATCGCCACGCCGTGGCCAAGCCCGGTGGAGCCCAGGCGTTCGCGGGCGAACAGGCTGTCCGTGATCAATGCGCGGTTCAGGCCATGTTGGTTCTCAAACAGCAGACCGGCTTCCTCGAAAGCGCGCTTCTTGCTGGTCGCTTCAACGCTGACCAGAACCTGGGAGGGGGGCAAAATTTGCGAAAGACGGTTCATAACAATCTTTTAGTCGCCGAATTATGCACTTTGCAGCGGGTTGACCGCAAAAAAGGCATTAAAAAGCCGCTTGGCGCCACAAGCGGCTTCGGCGTCTGGTTTGGCGCGCCTGCAGATGCCCTGCAGATTCGCCGCGACAGAAAACGTGCAATGCAGGTTTTTCCGTCTGCACGCCACCGGTGAATGCGGCCCTTCGAGGAGAAGCCGCGCACTCTGAAAAGGGACAGCCCGAAAAGACTTTCAGGCCTGGCGCTTGGCAGCAACGTGGTGGTGATCCTGGGTTCTGGTTTTGTAACGCCCAACCTGACGGTCCAGCTTGTCTGTCAATTCATCAACTGCGGCGTAAAGATCAGCGTGGGAGCTCTCGGCAAACAGGTCGCGGCCCTTGACATGCACATTGCATTCGGCCCGCTGGCGTCTTTCCTTTTCTTTCATGTTGTCCACTGTCAACAGGACTTTTACGTCTACTACCTGGTCGAAATGCCGGGTAATCCGATCCAGCTTGCTGGTCACATAACCGCGTAGCGCGGGGGTAACTTCAAGATGGTGGCCGCTGATCGTCAAGTTCATAAAGAGACTCCTTTTTCCAAGGTTGGAGCTGGGTTGAAAACACTGCCGGGCCCATGAAGGCGAGGCAGCGGACGGGGACACTCTCTTGGATTCACTATGCGCCCGATGCCCCGCAATTGCAACCTTGCGCCGCAATAAATAATGAAACCTTATGAAAAACCCCTTGACCCGATTTCACTGCATGCGCTGAGTGCTGGCGTGCCGCCCTGGCAGCGCCTGAAGGCCTTTGATTCTTCTGGCTTTTTACCAAGTCAAACCGTGTGGCGGCCAAGCCAGCGGACTTGCAGGAAGTCTTTCGCGGCGGCATCATGCTGACACAATTGCCCGCAGCCGGCCCGGCCCCATCAATGAGGCAATGGCAAAGACTGAAACAGCGCCCCATGGCGAAAAAACCATAACACCAGCCGATCAAGCTCATGCCCCGCCTGCTTTCACCACGTCCGCCGCATACCCGGCCCGGCCATGTCGCTTGAGACCATCATTTCTTCTGCGTTAACCCGCCCTGACGAGGCGCAAAATGCCCTTGTCCTCATGGGCGGCGGCGCACGCACGGCCTACCAGGCGGGAGTGCTTCACGCCCTGTCAACCATGCTCAGCGTGCAGGGCGGTGCGGCTGACCCGAAATTCCCGTTCAAGATCCTGGTGGGCACGTCAGCCGGTGCGTTGAACGCAGCTTTCCTGGCAAGCCATGCGGGTGAAGGCTTGCAGGCATTCGGCCGATTGGCCAATTTCTGGACCACATTGCGCTCATCGCAGGTTTACCAGCTCAAGGTTCCCGCGTGGATCCGTTCAAGCCGCATTGCGGCGGCGCTGTTTTTGTCGCAGCAGGTGCGGGCGCAACAATCCCTGCTGGACAACACACCGCTGGTCGACACCTTGCACCATGCCATTTCGCTGGGCCACATCGAGCAGGTGCTGCAGGATAAAACCCTTCACGCGCTGGCCATCACGGCCTCCAGCTACAGCAGCGGCGTGCACTGGACGTTCTGCCAGATGGCTGCCGGCCGCCACGCCGATCTCTGGAGCCGGCCAGGGCGGCGTGCAGAGTTCCAGCCCGTCACCATCGAACACCTGATGGCTTCCAGCGCCATTCCCTTCCTGTTCCCCTCCACGCCGCTCTGGGTGGACGGCCACCGCGAGTTCTTTGGCGATGGTTCCATGCGCCAGAGCTCCCCGCTCTCACCCGCCTTGCACCTTGGGGCCAGCAAGGTGCTGGTGATCGGCGTGGGGCAACCCGAGCGCGCCGGTTTCGTCGGCAGCAACGGGCCGAACGTGAGCGGCCGGCCCACGCTGGGCGCCATTGCCGGCCATGCCATGGCCAGTGTGTTTCAGGACACGCTGCAGGCCGACGTGGAGCAGGCCCAGCGCGTGAGCAAAACCGTGCGGCAGATGCCGCGCGAAATCGCGGCTGTCATGCCCTACCGGCCCGTCGACGTGTTGGCGATTGCACCGTCACAGTCGCTCGACGCACTGGCGCAAGCCCACGCCGGCGAATTACCGCGGGGGACCTACAACGCGCTGGCTGGCCTGGGTGCGCTGGGCGCCAAAGGCAGTCCGGGAGGCGCCGCACTGGCCAGCTACCTGCTGTTCGAGCCGGGGTTTGTCAAGGCGCTGATGGCGCTGGGCGAACAGGACGCTTACGCGCGAAAGAGCGAGCTCATCGAGTTTTTTATGTAGCGCAAGCGGTGGATAAACCAGGTGTGAAATGCCATAATCGCCGCTTATTCATTACGGAGAAATCCTTGGAAAGTAGCCCTAGTTGCTAGCTTTCAACACCGCAGACTGACGCCAGGCTTGCAAAGGCTCACGTTGAAAGGGGGTTGAAAGCGATGCCATATCCCACCGCCCTTTTACCGCGCTTTCGCGCAAGGCCTGAGCGTTCGCCTTGTGCCGGCCCTTGAACCGATAGGCAGTCAGTCATGCTCAATATTTTCACGCTGGCCAACGGCCGGCTTTTCCAGGAAGAAATCGAATCCCTGGAAGAACTCTCCAAATTCCAGCCCATCTGGGTGGATCTGGAGTCTCCCACCCTCGAAGAAAAACGCTGGATCAAGCAGTACTACGGGTTGTCCATTCCGGAAGACGCGATGGACGAGGACATTGAAGAGTCCGCGCGCTTCTACGAGGAAGACAACGGCGAGCTGCACATCCGCTCCGACTTCCTGATTGCCGACGACGAAGAGCCGCGCACCGTGCGGGTGGCTTTCATCCTGAACCTGGTCAACGACGACCTCAAGAGCAAGGGTGTGCTGTTTTCCATCCACGACGAAGACGTGCCGGTTTTTCGCCTGCTGCGGATGCGCGCGCGCCGCGCCCCGGGGCTTATCGAAGACGCCAAGGAGGTGCTGCTCAAGCTGTTTGACGCCGACGCCGAGTATTCCGCCGACACGCTGGAAGGCGTTTATGTCGAGCTCGAAAAAGTCAGCGCGCAGGTGTTGTCGGGCGACGTGACCGACGCCCTGGCCGGCGAAGTGCTGGGCGCCATTGCCCGCCACGAAGACCTGAACGGCCGCATCCGCCGCAACATGATGGACACGCGCCGCGCGGTCAGCTTCATGATGCGCAGCAAGATGCTCAACGCCGAGCAGTTCGAGGAAGCGCGGCAGATTCTGCGCGACATCGACTCGCTCGATTCACACACCGCCTTCCTCTTTGACAAGATCAACTTTTTGATGGATGCCACGGTAGGCTTCATCAATATCAACCAGAACAAGATCATCAAGATATTCTCGGTGGCCAGCGTCGCGCTGCTGCCGCCTACGCTGATCGCCAGCATCTACGGCATGAATATGTCTTTCCCCGAACTGCAGCTTCTGGGGCCGGCGGCTTATCCGTATGTGATCGCGCTGATGGTGGCCAGTGCACTGGTGCCGATGATCTATTTCCGCAAGCGGGGCTGGCTGAAATAGCCGCTCTCAAGCTGCCGCGGGATGCACCCCAGGTATCAAATCAGGATCCAACCCAATACAGACAAGCGCGAGCAGCTATCAAATAGATAGCAAACACTTTAAACGGGAATCGCCGGCAGCAACTTCTCAACAATGGCACGCGCGTAGACGCTGGCCACTTCCGCCACAAATGCCGGAAAGTCCACGTGCGCGGTGTCGTCGGCGCGGTCGGAAATCGTTCTCACCGACGCAAACGCCACGCCGTAGTCATGGCAGACCTGCGCCACGGCCGCACCCTCCATCTCGACCGCCAGCGGCGTGTGGCCTGCTGCAATCAGTGCCGCACGGATACCGGCGGCTTCCTGCGCACCGCAGACAAAGCGGTCGCCGCTGATCATCAGCCCGCGGTGGACACGCGCAGACGGATACGCCGGCACAGTACCGGCAGCCAGCGCCGCCGCGTGCAATAACGCCGTCAAAGCCGCGTTGCTTTCAAAAACCGTCTTGCCATACAGCGGAACCTCATAGCGGGGAAACAGCGGTGAGGCGTCCATGTCATGCTGCACAAAACTGTCGGCCACCACCACATCGCCCACATTCACACTTTCGCCCAGCCCACCGGCCACACCGGTGAATACAATGCGGCCGACCTTGAAGTGCTCGATCAGCGCCACCGCCGTGGTGGTTGCCGCCACTTTTCCGATACGCGCGAGCACCAGCACGACCGGGTGCCCGTGCAGGGCACCAAGCCAGAACTCGCGGCCAGCGTGCTTCACCTGCCGCGCGTTTTCCAGCAGGTCAATCAGGCCGGACTGCTCTTCAGCAAGGGCGCTGAGGATGGCGGTGGGTGCACGGGGGAAGATGTCAACGGAAGTCATGCCCTGATTTTGCCCGCGCTTTCAACACCGGGGGCGCAGAAAAAAGGGCAGCTTGCGCTGCCCTCTAGAAAACCTGCCGCGCATGCGCGGCGAGCTCTGAAACTTGCCGTTTATTTCTTGTCGCGCAGTTCGCGGCGCAGGATCTTGCCAACCGGCGTCTTGGGCAGATCGGTACGGAACTCCACCACTTTCGGTTGTTTGTAGCCTGTGAGATTGGTTTTGCAGTATTCCCGCACCTGTGCTTCCGTGAGCTCGGGATTCTTTTTCACGATCACCAGCTTCACGGCTTCGCCGGACTTTTCATCGGCAACGCCTACGCAGGCACATTCCATCACGCCGTCGAGCTTGGCCACTACATCCTCAATTTCGTTCGGATAGACATTGAAGCCGCTCACAAGGATCATGTCTTTCTTGCGGTCGACGATCTTGAAGAAGCCGTTTTCATCGACCACGCCGATGTCGCCTGATTTGAAGTATCCGTCGGGCGTCATGACCTTGGCGGTCTCGTCGGGGCGCTGCCAGTAGCCGGCCATGACCTGCGGACCCTTGATGGCGATTTCGCCGGGCTGGCCTTGCGGGACTTCATTGCCGTCGTCATCGAGCAGCTTGAAGTAAGTGCCGGGAATCGGCACACCGATGGTGCCGGTGAAGGCCTTGCTGTTGGTCGGGTTGCAGCTGGCCGAGGGTGATGTCTCGGAAAGGCCGTAACCTTCGCAGACCGGGCAGCCGGTTTTCTCGAGCCACAGCTTGGCCACCGCGCCTTGCACAGCCATGCCGCCACCCAGAGAAATCTTCAGGTGCGACCAGTCCACGGTGTTGAAGTCCGGGTGATTCGCCAGGCCATTGAACAGGGTATTGACCGCGGGGAAGCTGTTGATCTTGTGCCTGGAGAGCTCTTTAAGCACGGCCGTCAGGTCACGCGGATTGGGGATCAGGATGTTTTTGCTGCCGGTGCGCATGCCCAGCATCATGTTCACGGTGAACGCGAAGATGTGGTACAGCGGTAGCGCGCAGACATACGTGAGCTGCTCGCCGGCCGGCAGGGCCGCCATGGCCGGGCTGTTCCAGGCTTCGGACTGCAGCACATTGGCGATCACGTTGCGGTGCAGCAGAACGGCGCCCTTGGAGACACCTGTGGTGCCGCCGGTGTATTGCAGCACGGCCACGTCGTCTGGTTTGATGTCGGGCCGCTTGAGCGTCAGGCGCGTGCCCTGCGCCACAGCGTCGTTAAAACGCACGGCGCCGGGCAGGTTGAAGGCCGGCACCATCTTCTTGACGTTGCGCACCACGTAGTTGACGAGCGCGCCCTTGAGCATGCCTAGCTGGTCACCCATGGCGCACAACACCACGTGCTTGACGGGCGTGGCGGCAATGCATTGCTCGAGCGTGTTGGCGAAGTTTTCGATGATGACGATCGCCTTGGCGCCCGAATCCTTGAGCTGATGCTCCAGTTCGCGCGGCGTGTACAACGGGTTCACATTGACCACCACATAGCCGGCGCGCAGGATGGCGGCCACCGCCACCGGGTACTGCGGTACGTTGGGCATCATGATGGCAACGCGGTCGCCCTTAGCCAGGCCCAAGCTCTGCAGGTAGGCGCCGAAGGCGAGCGACAGGCTGTCGGTCTGGCCGAAGGTCACGTCCTTGCCCATGAAGCTGTAGGCGACGCGGCTGCCGTGTTTCTTGAAGCTTTCCTCCATCAATGCGACCAGCGACGGGTACTGGGACGCGTCGATATCGGTAGGAACGCCCGGCGGATAGGCTTTGAGCCATGGGCGGTCAAGGGTCGCTGCATTCATGTTTGTCTTCTCCATTACGTATTGCTTACTGCCATGGATTCTCATGGCGTGCCCTCTTCGTGGCTATTGCGTTTTCCCTAGGAAACCCGGGAAATCAGGAGGGAAGCCTCTCTAAATCGGGGTGCGCCCGCGGCTCGCCGCCGCGGGAAAACCCGGCGGCCAGCGATTACTCGATGGCCTTGCCCATGTCTTCGATCACCTTTTTGGCGTCCCCGAACACCATCATGGTCTTGTCCATGTAGAAGAGTTCGTTGTCCAGGCCCGCGTAGCCAGCCGCCATGGAGCGCTTGTTGACGATGACCGTCTTGGCCTTGTAGGCCTCCAGAATCGGCATGCCGTAGATCGCGCTGCCCTTGACGTGCGCGGCGGGGTTCACCACGTCGTTGGCGCCCAGGATGATGGCGACATCGGCCTGGCCGAACTCGGCGTTGATGTCTTCCATTTCATGCACCTGGTCGTAGGGCACTTCGGCCTCGGCCAGCAACACGTTCATGTGGCCGGGCATGCGGCCGGCCACCGGGTGGATCGCGTATTTGACGTTGACGCCCTTGTCGATGAGCTTTTGCGCCAGCTCTTTGACCGAGTGCTGGGCGCGCGCCACGGCCAGGCCGTAGCCCGGCACGATGATCACGGTCTCCGCATTGCCCAGGATGAAGGCAGCGTCGTCGGCAGAGCCCGACTTGACGGGGCGCTGCTCTTTGGCGCCTGCGGCGGCGGTGCCGGCCTCACCGCCGAAGCCGCCCAGGATCACGTTGAAGAAGGAGCGGTTCATCGCCTTGCACATGATGTACGAGAGGATGGCGCCCGACGAGCCGACCAGCGAGCCGGCAATGATCAGCATGGAGTTGTTGAGCGAAAAGCCGATACCGGCCGCGGCCCAGCCCGAGTAGCTGTTGAGCATGGACACCACCACCGGCATGTCGGCGCCGCCGATCGGAATGATGATCAGCACGCCCATGACGAAGCTCATTGCCAGCATCGCGAAGAAGGCGGGCCAGCTGCCCGTGAACATGAACACCAGCCCCAGGCCGATGGTCACCAGGCCCAGCACCAGGTTCAGCTTGTGCTGGCCGGCAAACTGCACAGGTGCGCCCTGGAACAGGCGGAACTTGTAAGTGCCCGACAGTTTGCCGAAGGCGATCACCGAGCCGCTGAAGGTGATGGCGCCAATGGCGGCGCCGAGAAACAGCTCCAGCCGGTTGCCGGTGGGGATGGGGTTGCCTTTGGCGGCGATGCCAAAAGCGTATGGCTCGGCAACGGCGGCCACAGCGATAAAGACCGCAGCCAAACCGATCATGCTGTGAAAGAACGCCACCAGCTCGGGCATCTTGGTCATTTCGACCGTCTTGGCGCGCCAGGCGCCATAGCCTCCGCCGACCACCAGGCCCAACAGAACGTAACCCATGCCGAGGGCCTTGCCGCCCGAGATCTCGACAATCAGCGCCGCCGTGGTCAGCGCGGCAATCGCCATGCCGGCCATGCCGAACAGGTTGCCGCGGATTGAGCTGGTAGGGTGTGACAGGCCCTTGAGCGCCTGAATGAAGCAAACGGAGGCTACCAGGTACAGCAGCGTGACGAGATTCATGCTCATTTGGCGGCTCCTTCAGCGGGCGCGGCGACTTTTTTTTCTTTCTTGCGGAACATCTCCAGCATCCGGCGCGTCACCAGAAAGCCGCCGAAGATGTTGACGGCCGCCAGCGCCACGGCCAGCACGCCCATGGTTTTGCCCAGTGGTGTTTCGGTCAGTGCGGCCGCGAGCATCGCGCCCACGATCACGATGGCCGAAATCGCATTGGTCACCGCCATCAGCGGTGTGTGCAACGCCGGCGTGACGGTCCACACCACGTGGTAACCCACGTAGATGGCCAGCACAAAAATAATCAGGTTGATGATGGTGGGTGACACTGCATCCATGGTCTTCTCCGTGAGGGACTACGCGGGCGTGAGCCCGGCTTGTCCGATTAAATCCAATTGATCCGATGAGTCCCGAACGGGTTACTTCTTCTTGACCTCGCCGCCCTGCGTCATCAGGCAGGCTGCGACGATGTCGTCTTCCAGGTCGACATTGAGCGTGCCTTCCTTGGTGATGATGAGCTTGAGGAAGTCGAGCAGGTTGCGGGCATAGAGCGCGCTGGCATCCGCCGCGACAAGGGCCGGTACGTTGGTCTGGCCGATCAGCGTCACGCCGTGCTTGACCACGGTCTTGCCGGGTTCGGTCAGCGGGCAGTTGCCGCCTTGAGGTGCGGCCAGGTCGACGATCACGCTGCCGGGCTTCATGGCCTTGACCATGTCTTCGGTGACCAGCACCGGCGCCGGGCGGCCCGGGATCAAGGCTGTGGTGATGACCACGTCGGCTTGCGCCACGCGCTTGGCGACTTCGGCCTTTTGCCGCTCGAGCCAGCTCGGCGGCATGGGCTTGGCATAGCCGCCCACACCGACCGCGGCTTCGCGTTCTTCGTCAGTCTCGTAGGGCACATCGATGAATTTACCGCCCAACGATTCGACCTGCTCTTTGACGCTCGGGCGCACGTCGCTGGCTTCAATGACGGCGCCAAGGCGCTTGGCGGTGGCGATGGCCTGCAGGCCGGCTACGCCGACGCCCAGGATCACCACGCGGGCGGCCTTGACCGTGCCGGCCGCCGTCATGAGCATGGGGAAGAAGCGCTGGTATTCGGCAGCGGCCATCATCACGGCCTTGTAGCCGGCGATGTTGGCTTGCGAAGACAGCACGTCCATGCTTTGCGCGCGGCTGGTGCGCGGCGCGGCCTCCAGCGCGAAGGACGTCAGCTTGGCCGCAGCCAGGCGCTGCAGCCCGGTGGCATCAAAAGGATTGAGCATGCCGACCAGCACACCGCCGGCTTTGGCCAGGCCCATTTCACTGTCCAGCGGGCAGCGGACCTTGAGCACGATATCAGCGCCATAAGCGCCCGCCGCGTCGGTGATCTCTGCGCCGACCGCCGTGTAGGCCTCATCGGGAACGCTGGCAGCCACCCCGGCGCCGGACTGCACACGGACGGTATGCCCTTGTGCCTTGAGCTTTTTGGCCGTTTCGGGCGTGATGGCGACGCGTGTTTCTCCGGCCGTGATTTCGGCGGGTACCCCAATGAGCATGGGTCTCTCCTCAGTACGTTGGTGTTGGTTTGATTGACGTCAGCCCGCAGGCGGGCTTGCGCGCGATCTGTCTCGGTGTCTTTATCTGCGTATCCGCTTTTGTACCTGTCATGAAGCTTACATGAGATTTCTGCAATTTTTTGTCAGGGCAGTCTACAGTTTTTGACCCGAGTCAAGCCACGCAATAAAAAAAGCCCCGCCTGCCAATACATGGCGGTTGGGGCCGGTTTGCCTTGATGGCTGGCGTGCTATTTCTATTTGGCTGTCGGCATCACGAATTCGGCGCCCTTGCCGATGCTCTCTGGCCAGCGCTGCATGATGGACTTTTGTTTGGTATAGAAACGTACGCCCTCTTCGCCATAGGCGTGCATGTCGCCGAAGAGGCTTTTTTTCCAGCCACCAAAGCCATGCCAGGCCATGGGCACCGGGATCGGCACGTTGATGCCGACCATGCCGACCTGGATGCGGCGGCTGAATTCGCGGGCCACGTGGCCGTCCCGGGTGAAGCAGCTCACGCCGTTGCCGAATTCATGGGCATTGATCAGGTTCACCGCTTCGGCGAAGTCCTTCACGTGCACGCAGCCCAGCACCGGGCCAAAAATCTCTTCTTTATAGATGCGCATGTCGGGCGTGACATGGTCAAACAGCGTGCCACCCATCCAGAAGCCCTTGCCGCAGCCCGGGCCGGCCTTGGCGCCCGTGAAGGTGCGGCCGTCCACCAGCAGCTTGGCGCCTTCTTTCACGCCCGTCTCGATGTAGCCGGTAATGCGCTGGTGCGCGGCCGATGTGACGATGGGGCCCATTTCAGCGTCAAGCTCCACACCGTTTTTGATCACCAGTGTTTTGGCGCGCGCTTCCAGCATGGGAATGAGTTTTTCGGCCACATTGCCCACCAGCACAGCCACAGAGATCGCCATGCAGCGTTCGCCGGCCGAGCCGTAGCCCGCGCCGATCAATGCGTCCACCGCCTGCTCCAGGTCGGCGTCGGGCATGACCACCATGTGGTTCTTCGCGCCGCCCAGTGCCTGCACGCGCTTGCCGTGGCGTGCGCCGGTTTCGTAGATGTAGTTCGCGATCGGTGTGGAGCCAACAAAGGACACGGCCTTCACGTCCGGGTGCACCAGCAGGGCGTCGACCGCCTCTTTATCGCCCTGCACCACGTTGAAGACGCCGTCGGGCAAGCCGGCTTGCTTGAGCAGGTCGGCCATGAAAAGGCTGGGGCTGGGGTCGATGGGACTGGGCTTGAGCACAAAGCAGTTGCCGGCGGCAATCGCCACCGGGAACATCCACATCGGCACCATCACCGGGAAATTGAAGGGCGTGATGCCGGCCACCACACCCAGCGGCTGGCGCAGCGTCCAGTTGTCGATGCCGGTGGAAACCTGGTCGGTGAAGTCGCCCTTGAGCAGCTGCGGAATGCCGCAGGCGAATTCAACAATGTCGATGCCGCGCGAGACCTCGCCTTGGGCGTCGGTGAACACCTTGCCGTGCTCGGCGGTGATCATGTGGGCCAGCTTGTCCTTGTTCAGGTTGAGCAGTTCCAGGAACTTGAACAGCACGCGCGCGCGGCGCAGTGGCGGCGTGTCGGCCCAGGCGGGAAAGGCGGCCTGGGCTGACGCCACGGCCGCATCGACCTCCGTTCCGCTGGCAAGCGCGACATAACCCGACACCGCGCCCGTTGCAGGGTTGAAGACTTCCTGGCTACGCCCGGAAGACGGCGCGGCCACACGGCCATTCAGGTAGTGGCCGATGGTGGCTTGTGAAGCGGAGGCAGCAGGGGATAAAGACATTTTGCAATCCTTGAAAGGTGGCGGCACCGGACTGGCCGTTGGGGGTTCACCGCAGTCTAGGGCTGCGCAGCCGAATTGATAATGCCCCGTTTTGTGATTACATTGTTCATATTTTTGAACAATAGACCTCTCGACCTCCATGTCTTCCGACCAGCTATCGCCCCTTGTCGCCGATCTTCACCTGCTGACCATCCTGGCGGCTACACGCAGCTTTACCGAAGCGGCGCGCCGCCTCGGGATGTCCAAGGCCTCGGCCAGCATGCGCATCAGTGAGCTGGAGCGCGCCGCCGGCGTGACGCTGGTGCGACGCACCACGCGCTCCGTAGGCCTGACGGAGGCTGGCCAGCAATTGGTGAACGACATGCAGCCGGCGTTTAACCGCATCAGCGAGAGCTATTCCGCCGTGAAGGACCTGGTGGAAACCCCGCGCGGGCTGATCCGCGTGACAGCACCTGTCGCGCTCGGGCGTCAGCACCTGGCGCCCTGCGTTGCGGCCTTCCTCAAGCGCTATCCCGAGATCCATATCGAACTGGAACTCACCGACCGCTTTGTCAACCTTGCCAATGAAGGCTTCGACCTGGCGATACGACACACGAATGCGCCGCCCGACACCCATGTGGCCTGGGTGTTGTGCGAAACGCGCTCCATCCTGCTGGCCAGCCCCGACTACCTGGCGCGCCGCGGCGTGCCTGCGCAGCCGTCAGACCTGGCCGCGCACGATTGCCTGCTTTACCTGGGCAACCACAACACCGCCAGCTGGACCTTCGTGCGCAGCGGCAAGCGCAAATCCCGCGAGCAAGTTGGCGTGAACATCACGGGCACACTGAAGGCCAACAACAGCGAAGTGCTGCGCGAAGCGCTGGTGGCGGGCCTGGGCATCGGCCTGCTGCCGGATTTCAGCGCACCTGCGGGTGGCAGCGCGGTGCCATCGCCGTCGCCGCTTGTGCAGGTG
This sequence comes from Polaromonas sp. P2_G11, assembly GCF_056403595.1. Taxonomy (NCBI): domain Bacteria; kingdom Pseudomonadati; phylum Pseudomonadota; class Betaproteobacteria; order Burkholderiales; family Comamonadaceae; genus Polaromonas; species Polaromonas sp. P2_G11. The sequence goes on from NZ_JBFUFE010000001.1 coordinate 1,220,638, forward strand.
CTGCCCGAGTGGCAGGTGCAGGGATTTTTCGGCGAGCGCATTTACGCCCTCAGGCCCTGGTCGCAGCAAGTGCCCAAGGCGGTGCAATGCCTTGTGGCACATTTGCGCGAGAGTTTCGCTGCCGGATTTTCGGCTAGCAAACACACCTGGCCGGCCGGTCAGGACCCCGGTCATCAAGGCCACGGATAATCCGGCGCATGATTAAACGATGGAAACCCAGCGTCACGGTCGCTGCGGTGATTGAAAAAAAGACGGGCGGTGTCTCCAGGTTCCTGCTGGTCGAAGAGGAAACGCGGGACGGCCTGAAGCTCAACAACCCCGCCGGCCACCTGGATCCCGGTGAAAGTCCCTTTGAGGGTTGCGTGCGCGAAACACTGGAAGAAACCGCCTTCCATTTCACGCCCACCGCCATTGTGGGTGTCTATCTCTCCCGCTTTGAGCGGGCCCTCATCGGGCAGGAAGAATCCGAAGACATCACCTACCTGCGCTTTGCGTTCTGCGGCGAACTGGGCGAGCACGTGGCAGGCCAGGCGCTGGATGAGGGCATTGTGCGCACGGTCTGGCTGACGGCCGACGAAATAAGAGCAAGCGCTCACATGCACCGAAGCCCTCTCTTGTTGACCTGCATGGAAGATTACCTGGCAGGCAGGCGCTTCCCGCTTGATCTGGTGACCACGGATGCCAGCGTGCATGCACCGCTGAACCAGAAGTAGGAAGCACCGCTGCCGTGGATGATTTGGCAGCGCCAACGGGACCCCGCTTTCCCGCTGACAGCCAGCGCAATCCTCAATAAAGAATTCGTTGCGCCACCGGCGGCGGCGTCCACTGGTACAACCAGGTCTCCGTCAATGACTGGCCGTCGACCTGCAAATGCATGCGCAGGTTGATGGGTGCCGTGCTGTCGCCATCGGGGCGCAGGTCGAACATGGCACGCCACCCCTTGATGGCGTCCAGCGGCCGGGCCGACGTCAATTCAATCGTGCCGCGCGAAGCGGTGATCACGGCTTTGACCTGGGCCCCGCGGTTCAGCAAGGCAAAGTCGCCGCCCGCAAAATCGACGGCAAAACGCCGCGTGTAGGCGGTGCGCTTTTGCCCGACCACGCCGCCGAGGCCGGTACGTGTGGCCACACAGCGCGCCAGCGGCCCTTGCGCGGCGGGCGGTTCGCCCCCCCAGTGCAGCCGGTAGGAAAACAGCAACTCCTGCCCTGCCTGCGGCTTGTCCCTGGGGTTCCAGAAGGCCACGATGTTGTCAAAGGTTTCGTCCGCGGTCGGAATTTCCACCAGCTGTATCGCGCCCGCACCCCAGCCCGCCTTGGGCTCAACCCACAGGCTCGGGCGTTTTTCATAGAACACGCCGTCGTCCTGGTAGTGGTCAAAGTTGCGATCGCGCTGCATCAGGCCAAAACCGCGCGGGTTCTCGTCCTGGAAGGCGTTGAACTGCAATTGCGCCGGATTGGTCAGTGGACGCCACAGCCATTCGCCCGTGCCGCTGTGCATGGCCAGGCCGTCGGTGTCGTGGATTTCGCCGCGCCAGTCCCAGCCCATGCGTTTGTCGTTTTCGCCGGTCTGGAACATGCTGGTGCACGGCGCGATGCCCATGCGGTCAATGGTTTTGCGCGGATACAGCGCCACGTCCAGGTCCATGACCTGCGTGTCGCCCGGCGTGATCACAAAGCGGTAGGCGCCGCTGACACTCGGCGAGTCCAGCAGGGCGTAGACGGTCAGTGAAGCCGCTTTCGGGTCCGGCTTTTCGAGCCAGTAGCCGATGAAATCCGGAAACTCTTCCGGGAAAGTTTGCGCCGTGTCGATGGCCAGGCCCCGTGCCGACTGGCCATACTGCCATTCGCCTCCCACCGCGCGAAAGTAGCTTGCGCCAAGGAAGGCCGCCACGTCACGCACCGGATCGGTGTGGAAGTTCAGCCGGAAGCCGGCAAAACCGAGATCGACGGGCAATTTGTCGCCCCGCACGCCGCTTTTTCCGTAATCAAACATGGCCGGGTCATAGGCCAGTTCCTGTGCCTGGCCATTGCTCACTTCATGCATGCGCACCGGCGTCTTGAAGAATAGGCCGAGGTGAAAAAATTTGGCCACGAAGCGCAGCTTGTCATCGCCCCACAAGGCATGGTCGTCCCTAAAGCGGATGGCCTGGTGCTGGTCCCAGTTCAAGTCCGAAATACCGGCCGGCAAGGCCGCAGGCCGGGGCCGGTAGGGTTTGGCGGCCAGGTCGCGCGCCTGGCCCTTGAGCATCGCGTAATCGAAGGCTTGGGCCTTGCCCACGGGTTTGAGGCCCGCAGCCTGGGCCAGTGACGAAAGCCATGGCAACCCGGTGGCGATGCCGGCGGCCGTGACGGCCTGCCCGGTGCGGGAAAGAAATTGACGTCGTTGCAAAGTGGCAGCTCCTGCAAGAAAGGGAGTTCCATTGTGCCGCCGGCCGCACGGCCAGCAGGGCCGGAAAGCCCGGACAGGCGCAAACGCTTTCATCTTTTTACAATAGAGCCATGGGCAACCCGCAAATCAACACACACAGCCACGACGGCAAGCGGCAACGGATCGTTGTTGGCCTGAGCGGAGGCGTGGACTCCGCCGTGACGGCGCACCTGCTCAAGCAGCAGGGGCACGAGGTTATCGGCATCTTCATGAAGAACTGGGAAGATGACGACGACAGCGAGTTCTGCTCGTCCAACATCGATTTTGTCGACGCCGCCGCCGTGGCCGACGTGATCGGCATCGAGATCGAGCACGTCAACTTCGCAGCCGACTACAAGGACCGCGTCTTCGCCGAGTTCCTGCGCGAATACCAGGCTGGCCGTACGCCCAACCCCGACATCCTGTGCAACGCCGAAATCAAGTTCAAGGCATTTCTGGACCATGCCATGCGCCTGGGCGCCGAAAAAATCGCGACCGGCCACTATGCGCGGGTGCGTCGCAATGAAGCCACCGGCCTGCACGAACTGCTCAAGGGCCTGGACCCGGCCAAAGATCAAAGCTATTTTTTGCACCGGCTGAACCAGTCACAGCTCTCCAAAACGCTGTTCCCTGTGGGTGAGCTGCGCAAGACCGAAGTCCGGCGCATTGCCGACGAGATCGGCCTGCCCAACGCGAAGAAAAAAGACTCCACGGGCATCTGCTTTATCGGCGAGCGGCCTTTCCGCGAATTTTTGAATCGCTACATTGCCAAAGAGCCCGGCCCCATCAAGAACGACAAGGGCCGCGTGCTCGGTGAGCATGTGGGCCTGTCTTTCTACACGCTGGGGCAGCGCCAGGGCCTGGGCATAGGCGGCGTGAAGGCCAAAGGGGCCGAGCTCAAGGCCGTGCAGGCACGCGGGTTACGCGGCGTGGGCGAGCACGAACCCTGGTTTGTGGCACGCAAGGACCTTGAAACGAACACGCTGTGGGTGGTTCAGGGCCATGATCACCCCTGGCTGCAATCCACCGTGCTCCAGGCGCAGGACTGCAGCTGGGTGGCGGGACATGCACCGACGCCCGGTGTCATGGCGGCCAAAACACGCTACCGGCAGGCCGACGCGCCCTGCGAATTGCGCAGCGCTAACGGTGCGGCCTGCGAACTGGTGTTTGCCGATGCCCAGTGGGCGGTGACGCCGGGCCAGTCGGCTGTGCTCTACCAGGGCGATGTCTGCCTGGGTGGCGGCGTGATTGCCACCAGCAATGTGCAGAACCAGCCGGCTGTGCCGGTCCGGGCAGTCTACGCCTGATTTTCATTCAAATCAGGCCGAAAGCCATTATGGTATTGCGCAAGCAGCTATTAAATCAATAGCAAAACGACTCAAAGCGCGGTTTCAACGTAGGTGTAAATGTAGTTGGAGCCGCCGTTGACGTTGCCCAGCAGGCGCGACGAACCAAAAATGCCCGAGCGGTGCGACACACCAAAGCCTATAAAGGTGTCCTTGAGCGGCCGGTAGCCGATCAGGTCGCCCAGGCTCACGTCAATGGTCGGGTCCAGGTAATTGAGCATGCGCGAGGCCGACTTGCCGTTTGCCGCCAGGCTGGACGACTCGATGTAGGGCGCCCGCTGCGCCATGGAGACGCCCACGCCCAATCCCAGCCGCGTCTTGACCCGGTCGCTCCACGGGAAGCCCGAGTAAACGGCCTTCATGAACAGGTCCAGTTGCACGCCATTGGCCTGCAGGCCCCGCTCATCGTGGTGCGTGAGGCCCACGTAGCCGATGAAGTCGAGCGGCCAGCCGTTCACGTTGTTCAGGAAGGGCTTGCCCACCTGAATGCCGGTAATGCGGGTCGAATTGACCTTCGCCGTCGACAGGCACTGCGCCGTGATGATCTTGGCCAGGTGGCAGCCGTCTTCGGTTGACTTGCCGTACAGCAGCTTGAAGTAGGTGGGTGAGCCGTCTTCTGCCCACTCGCGCTTGTGGCCGCCGAAGTCATAGGCCGCACCGACATACACGGCGGGCAGCACGCTCTTTTGCACGATGGGGCTGTTCTTGGTCTTGTTGTCCAGCAGGGTGGCCGACACACCGGCCAGCAGACGCCAGCGCTCGGTGAGGTCATAGGAGCCGTACAGGCCAATCGAGGTCTGCACGCCCGAGCCCGGCGCATAAGCAGGCCGCCCGGCCGTTGCCTCACTGGCCTGCACTCCGTAGTAATAGTTGTTGAGCCTGGCGTCGCGCACCCCCACGGTCACATTGGGGCGCAACATCCAGGGGCCCGAGCGCCAGTCGTAGGTGTAGCCCAGACGGAACTCGTTGCCCTTGTACGTGTTGCTGATGTCATGCACCAGCTCGGCCTGCAACGTGCCCCAGGGCTGGCGCCAGCGGTAGGCTAGGCCCAGGTCCAGGCCCGAGTCGCGCGGCGACATGCCGGCCAGACTGGCGGGCAGGCGCTCGGTCGGAAAGCCCTCCAGGCGCTGCTCCACAAAAAGGTCCAGGCGCCGCTCGGTGCCGTTGAGCAGCTTGATGCCGCCCCGGTTGGCATGCAGGAAAAGCCGTTCGCCCTCATACAGGTAAAGCGGCAACAGGTCGTAGCGCGTGCCGGCATCCTTGTAGGGCGAACGCTCGATCCGGGTCACGAGGCCCAGCCCGACACTGCCCGGCGAAGAAAGGATGTCGGTGAGCGGCTCAGTGTTGCCGCCGGCAAAGGCCGGCAGGGCCGCGCACAGCCCGGCAGCCGCAATAGCAGCTCCGCGCAGAACTCGGTGTGGCAAAAGGAGCAAAGGGGAGCGATTCATCATGTTTTTTTTGAAAGTGGGGGATGTTGCAGCAGCCGGTCAGGGGGCACACACTCCGATGCTATCCACGAACAACGCATCCGCTCCGGCCGATTTGTAAGAAAACGGGTACAAATCGGATAGGCCGACACCGCGCCATTCCCCTTATTGATTCGATCCGGGCGTCTTTCTCACACGCCGGCTCACACGTACACTGCCTATCTTCGGGTCTCCACTAACTTAACGGAGCCTGTTATGCCCAAATTCGTGATCGAACGTGCCATCCCCGGACTCGGGGCCCTGAAGCCCGCCGAGCTGCAATCCATCTCCCAGAAATCCTGCGGTGTGCTGCAGGAACTGGGGCCTGATGTGCAGTGGGTGCAAAGCTATGTGACGGGCGGCAAGATGTACTGCATCTACAACGCGGCCAGCGAGGAACTCGTGAAGGAACACGCGCGCAGGGGTGGCTTTCCGGCGGACACCGTCTCGCGAGTCACCACCACCATAGACCCCACCACCGCCGAAGCCTGAGGCAGCCGGTGAACTCGCCAGCCCCGAACGACGCGCCGCCTTTGGGGCTGGCCATCCACCTGCTCGGCCCGCCGCGGGCGGAGCGCGGAGGCCAGCCCGTGCCGGCGCCACGCGGGCACAAAGTCTGGGGCCTGCTCGCCTACCTGGTCCGCAGCGATGCGCCGGTCAGCCGCAAGCACCTGGCGCAGCTGCTGTTCGAGGATGCCGAAGATCCGCTGGCCGCCCTGCGCTGGAACCTTAGCGAGCTGCGGCGCCTGCTCGGCACCGCAGATTTGCGCGGCGATCTGCTGGCGCTTTCACTGGAGCCTGCCACCTACGTCGACCTCAGCGCCGTACTGTCGGGTAGCTGGGCGCAAGCCCTGTATGTGCCCGGCCTGGATCACGAGTTGCTGGAAGGCATGAATTTTTCCGGCAGCCCGGCCTTCGAGGTCTGGCTTGCCACGGAGCGCCGCCATCTGCAGGCCGCCGCCGAAGCCGTGCTGCGCGAAGCCGCACTGGCTCGCATGGCCGCGGGCGCCATGACAGAAGCAGCCGCGCTGGCCGGCCGACTGGTACGGCACAACCCGCTTGACGAGAACTACCAGGCTTTGCTGGTGCGCAGCCTCGCGGCCGCGGGTGACGGCGTGGGCGCCGCGCGCCAGGCCGCAGCCTGCCGTGAATTGTTCCAGCGCGAACTCGGCGTGCAACCCGGCGCCACGCTGGACGCCGCCCTGCGCACGCTCACCGCAGCGCCCACCGCGCGGCCCGCCACCGGGCGCGCCGCGGCGCTGGCACAGCTGGAAGCCGGGGAGGCGGCGATCAGCGCCGGCGCGCTCGATGCCGGCCTGCAATGCCTGCGCCGCGCGATCGTGGAAGCCGATGCCACCGGCGACGCGGCGCTGCGCGCGCGCACGCGTGTGGCCCTGGGCGGCGCGCTGGTGCATGCCGCCCGCGGACGCGACGAAGAGGGCGCTACGGCGCTTCACGAAGCACTGGAGGTCGGCCACGAGGCTTCGCCGGCACTCGCCGCCGCCGCGTGCCGCGAGCTCGGCTACGTCGAATTCCTGCGCGGCCGCTATGAACGCACGCTGGCCTGGCTGCAACGCGCGACGCCGATGGCAGCCGGCGACCACGCGGAGCAAGCGCGCATTGCCACCGTGCAGGGCGCTGCGCTCAGTGACACTGCGCATTACACAGCCGCCATCAGCCAGCTACGCGAAGCAGAGGTGCTGGCTGCTAGCGTCGGCGACAGCCGGCAACTTGCCTACGCGCTGTCCATGCTGGGCCGCGCGCTGCTGCTGCACGGTGAACCCGAGGCCGCCGCCGACGCCCTGGACCGCTCGGTGGCACTGGCCCGGCAAGGCTGGACCGCCTTTGTGCCGTGGCCGCAATCGCTGCGGGCCGAGATCGACCTGCTGCGCGGCGACGTGGATGCGGCCGCGAACCGCTACGAGCATGCCTTCGCGCTCGGCTGCCAGCTCAGCGACCCATGCTGGGAAGGCATTGCCGGCCGAGGCCTGGGGCGCGTGGCGATGGCGCGCGGGGAACCGCAGCGCGCCGTCGAAATACTCGCTGACGCATTGACGCGCTGCATACGCCTTCCTGATGCCTACCTGTGGGCCAAGGCATATGCCCTCGACGCGCTGTGTGATGTCGCTGTGGCACAAGCCATGCCCCAGGCCTCGGCCTGGATCAACGAAATGCAGGACCTCGCTGCGCGCAGCGGCATGCGCGAACTGACGGTGCGCGCCTGCCTGCACCGCGCGGCGCTCGGCGACGGTGCGAGCGCGGCGGCGGCGAAGCTGCTTGCCGGCCAGATCGACAACCCCGCGCTGCACGCCCTTGCCGGGCTATGACTGCGGTTGCCACATCCAAAGAGGCTGATGATGAATGCGAAATCAAACGACGCCGTATCGCTCAGCGGCATCCGGCGCCTGGTGCCCGGCCAAGCGCTGCGTTTGCCGCGGCGCGGCGGCGAACTGACGGTGCTGCACGGCCGGCTCTGGCTGACGCTCCACAACGATCCCGGGGATCATTTCATCGAAGCCGGCCAGCGCGTGCGCCTTGGCACCAACAAGAACGCAGTGGTTGAATCCGCAGGAACCGCGCAGGGCGTGAGTCTGCACTGGGAGCCTTGTCGCCCGGGCTTCGTCAGTGCCTTGCTCGCCCGGCCCCTGAGCGGCACGGCCTTCCTGGCCTTTTTGGCGGCCCGCGGCTTCGCGGCGCTGGCCCTCAGCGCCGCGGCAGGCGCAAGACGCGCGCGTGGCCATCATGCGGTCAGCGACCGCCACGTGTTCATCACGCTGGAAGGCGGCGGGGCGCGAGGGTCAGGCCACCCTTGAGGAAAAAAGCCATCAACCCTTATCGGATGAGCGCAAACAGCTATTAAATTGATAGCAAACACGCCGTGACGCTCTTTTTTAGCGCTGCATGCCATCGCCACCGCGGCGGATGCCACCGGTGAACACAGGCCGGGCGCCGCATGGCCTCAGCCGAGCCCGCACCACTGCGCGATGCGGTGCATCATGTCGCCCCACAAACCGAGCACGGCGGCAAGCACCAACACCCCGCCAGCCAGGCGCACGCCAAGTTGCCCGCCCAGCCTATTGCCAGCGCGCCGAAGCCCAGCCAGTAGTTGCGGCGCCAGCAACAGGGAGACGCCGCTACCTACCGCAAAAGCCGCCATAGCCAGCGCACCTTGCAGCGGTCCGCCGCTGAGCGACGCCACCAGCAGCGCCGAATAAAGCAGGCTGCAGGGCATAAAGGCCCACAACGCGCCCACCGAGAACATGCCGCCGCGCGATGCGGCCACGGCACCCACCCTGGACCACGCGGAGCGGCCCGCGCGGTCGGCCCAGGCCGGCTGGCTGGCCTTCACCACCAGCATCAGGCCCCAGCCCAGCACGGCCAGGTGAAACAGCACCCAGAGCGGCTTGACCACGGCGGCCTGCTCCGTAATCCAGGCAAAACTTTGCACCGCCACGGCTGCCGCCGCGCCCGCGGCGGAATAGCCTACAAGCCGCCCGGCCTGAAAGACCAGCGGTGAATGTGCCTGCCGCTGCGGGCCCACGCGCCGGAGACCGCCACAGGCAGCGCCGCACATCACGGCGCAATGCGGTCCGCCGGCCAGCCCCATCAGCAAGGCCGTCATGGCGAGTGCGTAAGACATGGGCGGCGCCGCAATCAAATAATGCGCGAAAACCGGCTGCGGTTGAGGTCGGACTGCAGGTAGCGGTCGAACACCATGGCCACCGCGCGCAGCACGAAGCGCCCCTCGGGCGTCACTTCGATGCCGGTGTCAGACAGCACGACCAAGCCGGCGTGCTCCAGTTCGCGCAGGCGTTCGAGCTCGGGCGCGAAGTAGGCCTTGAAGTCCAGCATCCAGGCGAGTTCTATCGACTCGAACCAGACCCGGCCTTGGCACATGATGGCCATGATCACCGCGCGGCGCGCCAGGTCGTCCCGGCTTAGCGCCAGGCCGCGCGTAACCGGGAAGCGCCCCTGATCCAGCAGGTCGCAGTATTCCTCCAGGTCCTTGGCATTCTGGCTGTAGGTGGCGCCGACCGCGCCTATGGCCGACACGCCCAGACCCACCAGGTCGCGGTCGGGCTGGGTGCTATAGCCCTGGAAGTTGCGGTGCAACCGGCCCTCGCGGCTGGCCACGGCCAGCGCGTCGTTCTCAAGCGCGAAGTGGTCCATGCCGATGTAGCGGTAACCCGCGCCCTGCAAACGCTGCATGGCCTCGGCCAGCATGGCGGCCTTGTCCTCGGCCGCGGGCAGCAGCGCCGTTGGGATGTGCCGCTGCGGCTTGAAGCGCTCCGGCAAATGGGCATAGGCATAGAGGGCAATGCGGTCCGGCCTGAGCTCCTCGACCCGGCGTATGGTGCGCGCGAAGGACGTCTGTGTCTGCCGCGGCAAGCCGTAGATCAGGTCCACATTGATGGATTCAAACCCGAGCGCGCGCGCCTGCGCGACCAGCGCGAACACCTGTTCGGCGGGCTGGACGCGGTGCACGGCTTTTTGCACATCGGGGTCAAAATCCTGGACGCCGAAGCTCAGTCGGTTAAAGCCCAGGGCGGCCAGCGCGGCCAGGCGCGTGTTGTCCACAGTGCGTGGGTCTACCTCGATGGCCATTTCCGCACTGGCCGCGATGTCGAAGTTGCCTCTGAGCATGTCCATGAGCCGTGCGAGTTCCGCGTCGGACAAAAAAGTCGGCGTGCCCCCGCCCAGATGCAGCTGGCTAACGGGCTGCCCCTGCCCCAGTCGCGCCGTGTACAGGGCCACTTCGCGCTCAAGATAGCCCAGGTAGGCGGTGGCGCGGCTGTGCTGCTTGGTGATGATCTTGTTGCAGGCGCAGTAGTAGCACAGCGATTCGCAAAACGGGATGTGCACATACAGCGACAGCGGCGCCGCCGATGTCTCGGCCCGCACGCGTCTGTCGTCCAGCGCGCGGCTATGGTCGACGGCGGTAAAGGCCTCGACAAAACGGTCCGCTGTGGGAAAGGAGGTGTAGCGCGGCCCGGTGATGTCGAACCGTCGAAGGGCCTGGGGTAATACAGCGGGCATGGAATGTTTAGGGAATGTGAGGCCTCCACTGTGCCGCCCCTCCGCCCCGGCTGCGTTGATGTGGATCAACGAGGGCGCAAGGTGGGGCCGCCGGACGCGTCTGCCCTGTTCTTGACCTGCGTCAAATCGCCGCGAAGGGCACGCCGTAAGCTGGCGGCTTCCCCATTGCCCTGGGTGGACGGCCCCGGCTGCCAACCCTTCATCTCATGTCCCTGTCACAAGCAATCCAAGTAACCCAAGCTACTGTTCTTCCGCACCGAAAAGTCCTGCGTTCCTGGCTTCTTCCCGTCTCGACCAAAAACACCGGCCTTGCATTGGCGCTGGCCCTGATGGACCTTGCCCTGTTCGCTGCATGCATGGCCGGGGCGGTGCTCGCGGACCACCCCGCCCTCCAGGTGCTCATGGCCCTGCTGGCGGGGTTCATGATCGCCAGGCTGTTTATCCTCGGCCACGATGCGTGCCACCAGAGCTTCACCTCACACCGCAAACTCAACCGCTGGCTGGGCCGCCTGCTTTTTCTGCCCTCGCTCACACCCTACAGCCTGTGGGACGTCGGGCACAACATCGTGCATCACGGCTACACCAACCTCAGCGGCTTTGATTTCGTCTGGCAGCCCGCAACTCTTGAGGCCTATGAACGCCTGCCCGCCTGGAAGCGATGGCTGGAGCGCGTCTACCGCAGCGGCTGGACGCCCTGGCTCTATTACCTCGTGGAAATCTGGTGGAAGCGGCTTTACTTCCCGTCCAAAGCCGTGATGCCCACACGGCGCGGCATTTTTGTCGCGGACAGCTTGCTGGTCACCGCCGCTGCCGCTGCCTGGGTCGCGGGCCTTGTGGTCACGGCATGGTCTACCGGCCAGTCGGCACTCTGGCTTTTGGCTGTCGGCTTTTTCCTGCCGCTGCTGGTGTGGAACGGCCTTATAGGCTTTGTGGTCTACGTGCACCACACGCACACCCAGATCGCCTGGTACGACAACAAAAAGAGCTGGTCCGACGCAAACCCCTTTGTCTCCACCACCGTGCACCTGACCTTCAACTCGTTTTTCGGCGCGGCGCTGCACCACATCATGGAGCACACCGCCCACCACGTCGACATGGGCGTGCCGCTGTACCGCCTCAAGCAGGCCCAGGCCGTCCTGGAGGCCAGGCTACCCGGCCACATCGTTGTACAGCCCTTTTCATGGCACTGGTACTTCGACACGGCGCGCCGCTGCAAGCTTTACGACTTCGAGGGGCGGCAATGGACGGATTTTTCCGGCAATCCGACCTCGCAAGGGATGGCCGGGCCCGTTTAAGCCGTAAACAGGTTGTCAGTGGACGCGCGTGTCGAAGACCTGTTTGAGGGCCGCATGGTCAAGGATGCGGATGTGGCGCTTGTCGACTTCAAGGATGCCCTGTTGCTGGAAAGCGGAAAAGGTGCGGCTCACGGTCTCCAGTTTCATGCCCAGGTAGCTGCCGATTTCGGCACGCGACATGCGCAGGTGAAACTCGCTGGCCGAGTAGCCGCGTAACTTGAGCCGCTGCGACAGGTTAAGCAGGAAGGCGGCCAGCCGCTCTTCGGCGTTCATGCTGCCCAGCAGCATCATCAGGCTGTGTTCCTTGACGATCTCCCGGCTCATCAGCCGGCCGACGGCCTGCTGCATGTCGGCACTGGTCGCGGCCAGGCCGCTGATCTGGTCGTAGGGAATGGTGCAGACTTCAGTGTCTTCGAGCGCGGTGGAGTTGCTGGCATACGCGCCGTTGGCAATACCGTCCAGGCCCATCAGCTCACCGGCCATCTGGAAGCCGCTGACCTGCTCACGGCCGTCCGCGAGCGTGAGGCTGGATTTGAAGGTGCCGATGCGCACCGCATAAATGTTGCGGAAAGCCTGGCCCTCATGGTAGAGCGTCTGCCCCGCCTTGACCTTGATCCGGCTGAAGTGGAGATCGTCCAGTCCCCCCACATCGGCGGGCTTCATGCCGCAGGGCAGGCAAAGGTCGCGCAGATTGCAGTTCGAGCAGGGAGTCTTCAGCGGCAGGATGGCGGCGGAAGAAATGCCGCCGACGGATGAAGTGCCGCTGGTGGATGAACAGGCTACAGGCATGATGACTCCTTGGATTGGGAGGAAGAAACGGATTGATCCACACGCCGCGGCTGCGCAAGCATTGCCACGGTGTCCCCGAGTTGGTAAAACTCGGCGTGTTTATCGAGGAAGCAGGCAGCACCCGCAGCCAGGTAGCGCGCACGGTAGGCGGCCTCGGCATGGTTGCTGAGGATGATGAAAGGAATGTCTTGCGTGGTTTTGAGGATGGACTGCAGCACCTGCATGCCCGTGCCCTTCTCGAATTGCACGTCAAGCACCACCACATCGGGCTGCGTCGCCAGGATGCCCGAGACCGCAGACTCCGGCGTATCGGCCTGGCCCGCGACCACCACGCCCCGGGCGGTAAGCATTTCGGCAACGCTGCGGCGGCTCAGCGCGGAGTCGTCGGCCAGAAAGACCCGGGTGGGTGAAGCGGTGTGTTGCATGCCTCTACTGTCGCGCAGGCGGCGCGGCAGGGACATCGTCTTTTGCTGAAAGGCCGGCTCGGATAAGGCTGGTTCGCCGGCACCGGCGCTCCGATCCAGACTCGGAAATTTCCGAGCCTGTACCGACCAGCGCGCCCGCTTAATGCGCCATCAAAACCGGCAGCGTCATGCTTTTGAGGACGGTCCGGGATGCGCCGCCCAATACCCATTCATAGGCGCGGGCGCGGCCATAGCAGCCCATCACCAGCAAGTCCGCCTGCAGATCGAACGCGCGCGACAGCAGCAGGTCGCCCAGGTTCCCGGGTTCCGCGCCTTCCACATTTTCCCGGTGCCAGCTGGCCTGGACACCGTGGATCTTCAGGTAAGAGACGATATTCGGACCTGCGCCCGTAGCCGCCACGGCATCAACGCCCCAGCTCAGGATATGCACCGAGTTTGCGTTGCGCAGGATGGGCAGGGCCGCGGTCACCGCGCGTGCGGCTCCGCGGGTGGGCTTCCAGGCGATCACCACATTGCCCGGCAAACCCGGTTTTGCCGACGTGTAGGGCAGCACCAGTGCCGGCCGCCCGCTCAGGGCGATCACGGCCTCCGGAAAATCCGCCGGCATCAGTGTGGACCAGCCCTCGCCCGGGCCGTGCTGGCCCAGCACCAGCAAGTCGGCATAAAGCGCCTGTTCGGCAAAGGCCGACACCAGCGGAAATTCATGAACTTCAGCCCAGGTGGCCGACAACCCCGCGGGCCTGAGCTGCTCGAACACCGAACGTGCCCGCGCCAGTTCGGTGTCCTGCACGTTCTCCCGCCTCACGGCCAGGCCGACGCCGATGCCGGAGGCGACGGGAAGCGCCTCCGAGGCCGAAGGCGATGCATACAGCGCCGTGATGCCGGCGCCATGCTGCGCGGCAAGCCGGCAGGCAAATTCAAGGCGTTGCGCGAATTGCGGCGAGGCATCGGCGTGGACCAGCAGCTGTTTCAGTTCATTGCCCATGGAACACCTCCCGGTGCAGAGTTTGGATACCCTGACTGTAGGCAGATGCACCCAAGGCCGTATTGACCCTCGTCAACACCATGCTCTTTGCGCGGCCGCTTTCAGCGTTCAGCTGTCCAGCGGTTCGGCCAGCCCGTGCTTGATGGCGTAGCGGATCAGTTCGCTCTGGTTTTGCAGTCCCATTTTTTGCATGAGGTTGGTCTTGTGGGTGCTGACGGTCTTGACCGACAGGTTCAGCCGCGTGCCAATGTCCGTGAGAGAGACGCCGGCCACCAGCAGCTGCAGCACCTCGAACTCGCGGTTGGAAAGGCTCTCGTGCGGAACCGCCTGGCTACCGGGCATCGCGCCCAACGCAAGCTGTTCCGCCACCTCGGCGCTGATGAAGGCGCCGCCCGAAGCGACCTTGCGTATGGCCTGCTCCAGCTGGTCCGGTGCGCTCTCTTTGGTCAGGTAGCCGCTGGCGCCGTTCTTGATCGCGCGCACGGCGTACTGCAGCTCCTGGTGCATGCTCAGGACCAGGATGCGCAGCTGCGGTTTTTCGCCGCGAATCAGCTTGATGAGCTCCATGCCGCTGCGCCCCGGCATGGAGAGGTCCAGCACCAGCACGTCGAAGGCCAGCTCGCGCACGCGCTGCATGACTTCCGTTCCGTTGCCGGCCTCGCCGGCGACCTCCATGTCCTCGATGGAGGACACGATGCGCTTGAGCCCCTCCCGCACGATTGAATGGTCGTCGGCAATCACAATCCTGATCACGTGATGTCTCCTGTTTCGGGCACCGGGATGCTAACCCGTATGCGGGTGCCCTGGCCCGGCGCGGTGTCTATGTCCACCGTTCCCTGCAGCAAGCGGGCCCGCTCGTGCAGGCCCATCAGGCCCAGCGAACTGGGCTTGCGCGGCGCGTCCAGGGCGAATCCGGCACCGTCGTCGACCACTTCGAGAACCACGGCCGCGTCAGTCCTCGCGATGCGCACCTCGACTTGCGACGCACCCGCGTGCTTGGCCACGTTTACAAGCGACTCCTGCACGATGCGGAATACCGCCGTGGCATACGGTTCGGCCAGTTCAACGTCCTCGTCCAGCGACAGTTTGCATGCCACGGCATGGCGCTGGGTGAAGTTGTGGGTGAGCCATTGGATGGCCGGCACCAGGCCCAGGTCGTCCAGCAGCAGCGGCCGCAAATCCGACGCGATGCGGCGCGTGGCGGCCACCGTGGTGTCCAGCAAGCCAAGCATGTCGTCGAGTTTGGCCCGCACGGCACCCGCATCCGGGGACAAGGCTTCCCGAATCCAGGTGGCGTCCATTTTGATCGCTGTCAGTGACTGCGCGAGTTCGTCATGCAGCTCGCGCGCGATCCGTGTTTTCTCGCTCTCGCGGATGGCGTGGGCCGCCGAGGCGAAGGCGCTCAGTTCCTCGCTGGCGCGCACGCGCTCGGTCACGTCGCGCAGGATCACGGTGTAAAGCTTGCCGTGCGCGGTATCGAGCTGCGAGATCGAGGCTTCCAGGGGAAACTCTTCGCCGCTGGCCCTGAGCCCGTAAAGCACCGTGCCGTCTCCCATGCGCCGCGAGGTCGTGCCGGTCTGGCCGAAACGCCTGAGCTGCTCGCCGTGCGCGCCCTGGTGCCGCTGCGGGATCAGGCGCGTGAGAGGCTGGCCCAGCATCTCGCGCGTGGGCCAGCCGAATATTTTCTCGGCGGCCTTGTTGTAGAGGATCACGTGCTGTTCTTTGTCCACAGTGATGATGGCGTCCATGGCTGAATCCAGCAGGCCGGCCAGCCTCGCGTCCGCGCCCTCCAGCGCTTGCTTGCCGATACGGTCTCGCGCCGCGTCACGCCCGGCCAGCAGCCAGGCGATGCCGCAAGTGGCGGCGGCCAGCGCCGTAACCAGCGGCAGGCCCGGCAGCGACTGCGGGCTGGATGCCAGATGGACGGCGGCCAGCAGCGTAAGGGTTGCCATCACGGCCAGCGTGACGGCCATGGAACGCCGGCGCTTCGGCACTGCGTCACCTATGTGGGGGAACAAGGACATGGGGCAGCTTCGGGAGTGGAACCCGATCTTACCGCCCGGCCCTTTCTGCGGAAGCCGGCACAGGCCCCATCAGCAGCACCGTCAAGGCGCTGGAGGCCGCGCAAGCAAGCCAGAATACAAAAAAGGCGGCGGTCTGCAGCGCCAGCCGGGACAGCCCCGCGGGTTGCCCGTAACGCAGCATTTCCTCAGGGTCGAACAGTCCGAAGAGCAGCAGTTCCAGCAGGCAGGCCGACAGAAAGGCCGGCCAGGCGATGCCCAGTATCTTGTTGGCTGAAATCATGGTGTCTCCTCTTTGTGTTGCAGGCGATCAGGGGCGAGCCGTTTTGTCGGGTGTGGCCGCGTGGTTGCGCCCCTCCAGGGCAGGCGCCAGCGCCTTGGGTTGATGCAGCGCATTGGTTCGCGAGGCCCGCGCCGGCTCCTGTCCGCCTATCACGGCATCCGGATACTTGACGGCCAGAAAGGCTGTCACCACGCCTGCCACGACCACGGCGGCGGGCCCGGAAATCACCAGCCAGACATGGCCGTGCTTCCACCAGGGGGAGGCTTGGGTGGGAATGGTATTCATGAAAGGCCTTTCATCGCGGAACCAGGAACACGGACTTTTCTTCGACGTGGGCGCGCCCGCTCTCATCGCCGACACGGAACACGATGGCGTGCGAGCCGGCCGGCGCCGAGCCGTAGGGAATCTGCAGCCGCACCGCGACCCAGCGGGATTCGGTGGGTCCCACGCTGACCTCGGCCTCGGAGGCGACCGTCAGGCCCTCCAGTCCGGCAGCCGCAATCGTGTAGCGCTGCGGCTGCTCGGTGGCGTTCATGATCTGCAGGCGGTACACGTTTTCCAGCCGCCCACCGGCAACGATGCGCGACAGCGCCGCGCGGTCGCGCACCACGTCAACCTTCAGCGGCATGCGCGCCACCAGGCTCCACAGCAGCGCCAGGCACAGCACGCCCAGAAGCGTGGTGTAGACCAGCACGCGCGGCCGCAGCACCCGGCGCAGCATGCGCGAAGCGCTCCATTTCCCGGCCAGCGCGTTCTGGGTCGTGAAGCGGATCAGGCCTCGTGCATAACCCATCTTGTCCATCACGCCGTCACACACGTCCACGCAGGCGGCGCAGCCTATGCACTCATACTGCAGGCCCTCGCGAATGTCTATGCCCGTTGGACAGACCTGCACGCACAGGGTGCAATCGACGCATGCGCCCAGAGACAATGCCGAGGCGTCGGCGTGGCGCGACCTGGCGCCGCGCGGTTCACCCCGCGCGGGGTCGTAACTCACGATCAGCGTGTCCTTGTCGAACATCGCGCTCTGAAAACGCGCATAGGGGCACATGTATTTGCACACCTGCTCGCGCAGGAAACCGGCATTGCCGTAAGTGGCGAAACCGTAAAACAGGACCCAGAAGATTTCCCAGCCACCCATTTTGGTCTGCAGGAACTGCAGGATCAGCTCGCGGGCCGGCACGAAATAAGCGACAAAGGTAAAGCCGGTCCACATCGCCACACCTATCCAGAGGATGTGCTTGAACCACTTCTTGACCAGTTTTTCCAGGGAGAAAGGGGCGCCGTCCAGCCGCAACCTGGCCGTGCGGTCGCCCTCCACCTTGCGCTCTATCCAGAGGAAGATTTCGGTATAGACCGTCTGCGGGCAGGCAAAGCCGCACCACAGGCGGCCCGCCACCGCCGTGAACAGGAACAGCGACAAAGCGCTGGCGACCAGCAGGCCGGTCAGGTAGATGAAGTCCTGCGGGTACAGCACATAACCGAATAGATAAAAGCGCCGCGCCTCCAGGTCGAACAGCACCGCCTGGCGCTGCCCCCACTGTAGCCACGGCAAGCCGTAGAAAAACAGCTGGGTCAAGATGACGAATGCCCAGCGCCAGCGCGCGAAAAGCCCGCTCACGGAGCGCGGGTAGATTTTCTTTTGCGCCTCGTACAGCGACTCCCCTGCCGGCTCCGCCGCCGGCACGATGGGAATGATTTTTCGCAGTGGCAGCTGGGTCACTGTCGCCTCAAAGTTTTGCCGCAGCGGCTTTGTTGGAGAGTCCCCAGATGTAAGCTGTCAACACATGGATCTGCGCTTCCGTGAGCTTGCCGGCCTGCGCAGGCATCTCGTTGGTTTTGCCTTTGTTAACAATGTCAACGATGGCCTGCTCTCCCCAGCCGTGCAGCCAGATGTCGTCGGCAAGGTTGGGCGCGCCTATCGCGGTATTGCCCTTGCCGTCCATGCCGTGGCAGGCCGCGCAGGCGGTGAATTTGGATTTGCCGAGCTGCGCGCGCAGTGAATCGTGGGGACCACCGGAAAGGCTCAGCACATAATTCGCCACGTTCTTGACATCATCAGGCGTTCCTACAGCGGCCGCCATGGGCGGCATCTGACCCTTGCGACCCAAGGTCAAGGTTTCCCTGATTTTTTCGGTTGAGCCGCCGTGCAGCCAGTCGTTGTCAGCGAGGTTGGGAAAACCCTTGCTGCCGCGTGCGTCCGAGCCGTGGCACTGGGCGCAGTTGTTCATGAAGAGGCGCTCGCCCACCGCCATGGCATTGGCATCACCCGCGAGTTCGTCCGCGCCTTTGGCAGTGAAGCCGGCATACAGCGGCGCAAGTTCCTTGTTTGCGTTTTCCATCGCGGTGTTGTATTCGCCACGCGTGCTCCAGCCCATTTCGCCCGGGTAAGCACCAAGGCCCGGGTAGGCGACCAGGTAGAGCAAGGAATAGATCACGCTGATCACGAACAGCCACATCCACCAGCGCGGCATCGGGTTGTTGGACTCGCGCAGGTCTTCATCCCAGACGTGACCCGTCGTGTTGTCGCTGCGCTCGGGCATCTTTTTGCGGGCCGTGGCCCACAGCAGGACCAAGGCGCCGAGGATGCCGACCAGGGTCAGCGCGGCCACATACCAGGACCAGAAGTTGTCAGTGAAATCGCTCATACGTCACACCTGATGAGTTGTGCGGTAAAGAAAAAACCGGTGAAGAGGGTTTGCATGGCGCGGTTCCCCTAGTCCTGCAGGAAGGGGATCTTTGCGTCCTCTTCAAAGCGTTTGTGGTTGCGGCTGGAATAGGCCCACACCAGCAAGCCGACGAAGGTGGCAAAACACAGCAGGGTTGCGATGATGCGCAGCGTGTTGACGTCCATGGTGCTCTCCTTTACTTCAGGGCCTTGCCCATAACTTGCAGATAGGCCACCAGGGCATCCATTTCCGTCTTGCCCTTCACCACACCGGCGGCCTCGGCGATTTCGGCGTCGGTATAAGGCACCCCCACCCTGCGCAGTGCTGTCATGCGGGGCGCCATGTCGGCGGGGTCGACGGGTTTCTTCTCCAGCCAGCTATAGGCCGGCATGTTGGATTCAGGGACCAGGTCGCGCGGATTGTTCAGGTGGATACGGTGCCATTCGTCGGTGTACTTGCCGCCCACGCGGTGCAGGTCGGGCCCGGTGCGCTTGCTGCCCCACTGGAAGGGATGGTCGTAGACAAATTCCCCGGCCACCGAATAGTGACCATAGCGCAGCGTCTCTGCGCGAAACGGGCGAATCATCTGCGAGTGGCAGTTATAGCAACCTTCCCTCAGGTAGATGTCGCGGCCGGCTAGTTGCAACGCTCCATAGGGCTTGACGCCTTCGAGCGGCGCGGTGGTCGACTTCTGGAAGAACAGCGGCACGATTTCCACCAGGCCGCCGACGGCGATCACCAGCAGGATCAGGATGATCATCAGGAAGTTGTTGGTTTCGATCTTCTCGTGCGAGAAGCCGGCCGCAGAGGGAGTTTCGTCTTTCATGGGATGTACTTTCTTCTCTTGTTATGCGTGGGCCAGTGCGGGCACCAGCACCCGGACGGGGCGACCCTTGGCCACCGTCATGCAGACGTTCCAGGCCATCAGCAGCATGCCGCCCAGGTACAGCAGCCCGCCGAAGAAGCGCACCACATAGAAGGGATAGGTGGCCTTGACCGCTTCGACAAAGGTGTAGGTCAGGGTTCCGTCGGCGTTGACGGCGCGCCACATCAGGCCCTGCATCACGCCGGCGATCCACATGGCGGCGATGTACAGCACGATGCCCACGGTGGCGGTCCAGAAATGCACCTCGATGGCGCGCATCGAATACATCTGCTTTTGCCCGAACAGGCGGGGGATCAGGTAATACAGCGTGCCCATGGAAATCAGCCCCACCCAGCCGAGCGCGCCCGAATGCACGTGGCCCACGGTCCAGTCCGTGTAGTGCGAGAGCGCATTGACGGTCTTGATGGACATCAGCGGGCCCTCGAAGGTACTCATGCCGTAGAAGGACAGCGACACGATCAGGAAGCGCAGGATGGGGTCGTCGCGCAGCTTGTGCCAGGCGCCGGACAGCGTCATCACGCCGTTGATCATCCCGCCCCAGCTGGGCGCCAGCAGGATCAGCGAGAACACCATGCCCACCGATTGCGTCCAGTCAGGCAAGGCCGTGTAGTGCAGGTGATGCGGGCCCGCCCACATATAGGTGAAGATCAGCGCCCAGAAGTGGACGATGGACAGGCGGTAGCTGTAGACCGGCCGCTCCGCCTGCTTGGGGATGAAGTAATACATCATGCCCAGGAAGCCCGCGGTGAGGAAGAAACCCACTGCGTTGTGGCCGTACCACCACTGCACCATCGCGTCCTGCACGCCTGCATAAGCGGAATAGGATTTCATCCAGCCGGCCGGAATCTCCGCGCTATTGACCACATGCAGTACCGCTACCGCCAGAATGAAGGCGCCGTAAAACCAGTTGGCCACGTAGATGTGCCGGACCTTGCGGATTCCCAGCGTGCCGAAAAAGACGATGGCATAGGACACCCAGACCAGGGTGATGAGGATGTCGATGGGCCATTCGAGTTCGGCGTATTCCTTGCCGGTGGTGTAGCCCAGCGGCAGGCTGATCGCGGCGCCCAGGATGACCAGCTGCCAGCCCCAGAAAGTAAAGGCGGCCAGCCGCGGTGCAAACAGCGGCACGCTGCTGGTGCGCTGGACCACGTAGTAGCTGCTGCCGATCAATGCGCAGCCGCCGAAGGCGAAGATGACGGCATTGGTGTGCAGCGGCCTGAGCCGGCCATAGCTGAGCCAGGGAACGCCGAAATTCAGTTCAGGCCATGCCAGTTGGGCGGCGATGAACAGGCCCACCCCCATGCCCACCACGCCCCAGAGCACCGCCGCCAGTGAAAACTGGCGAACCACCGTGTCGTGATAGGCGATCCCTCGTGTCGTTTCTTCGTTCATGAAGCACCTTTTGTCTTGATGCTTCAAAGTGTCGATGCGGCGTGGGTCGCGCCATTTGATGCAAGTCAATCAGTGTGAAGAATGCGCTCGGCTTCCTGCTCAAGCGCCTCGAATTGACCTCGCCATACCGCCCAGCCCAGCGCTCCGATGATGAGCAACGCCAGTACTACAGACAGCGGAATCAGTAAAAACAGGATGTCCATTCAGTGTTCCGACACGCCGCGCGCCAGCCTCGCGGAATTGACGACCACCAGCAAGGAGCTCGCCGCCATGCCGAAGCCGGCCAGCCAGATCGGCATATAGCCCAAGATCGCCAACGGTACGCAGACCGCGTTGTAAACCGCTGCCCACAACAGGTTCTGCCGCACTACCGCCCGGGTGCGCCGCGCCTGCGCGACAAGGGCTGGCACCGTGAGCAGCCGGTTGCCGGTCATGATGAAATCCGACCTGGCCTGGGCCACCGGCACGGCCTGGCCCATGGCGACGGACACATCAGCCACGGCCAGCACCGGCCCGTCGTTCATGCCGTCGCCCACCATCATGACGCGATGGCCCTCGCGCTGAAGGCGGCGCACATGTTCCAGTTTGACCTCCGGCGTGCATTCGCCAAAGCACCATTCGATGCCGGCCCGGCGCGCAAGGTGAGCCACTGCCTGGCCAGTATCGCCCGAAAGCAGCTGCACGCGGACACCGAGTTTGAGCAAGTCGCCCACGGCCTGGGCCGCGTCGGGCCGCATCGCTTCGTCAAGCTCGAAACCCGCGAGGTAATGGTCACCGTCGGACAGATGGGCCTGCAGCACCGGCACATCACGCCCCGGTACAGGCACGCGGCAAAAAAAGGCCGACCCCAGGTAGAGGTAGTGTGGCTCGCTGCCATCCAACCGGGCGACCTTGCCGCGCAGGCCGCGACCTGTGATCTCCTCCACTTCACTGGCCACCCAATCCGTCGCGGGAAAACGGGCAGCGATGGCGCGTGAGACCGGATGCAACGAATGCCTGGCCAGCGCACCCGCCCAGTCACAGGCCTCGTCGCGATTCCCACCGGCAGGCACATGGACCATGACGACCTGCATGCGGTCTTCCGTCAGTGTGCCGGTTTTGTCGAAGATCACGGTGTCGATGGCCGCGCAGCTTTCCAGCGCCTGCAGCTTGCGCACCAGCACGCCACGCCGTGCCAACGCGCCCGCACCGGCCAGCATGGCCGCCGGCGTGGCCAGCGACAGGGCACAAGGGCAGGTCACGATGAGCACCGCAACCGCGACCGCCATCGCATGCGCCTGACCAAAAGGCCACCACCACACGGCTGCGACGGCGCTCGCCATCAGCACAGCCACCAGAAAAGGGCTGGCGATGCGGTCCACCAACTGCACCAGGCCGGGTTTTTCGACCGAGGCCTGCTCCATCAGGGCGACGATTTCGGCGTAACGGGTTTGCGGCCCAACCCGCTCAACGCGCACCAGCAACACCCCCGTGAGATTATGGCTGCCGGCGATGACGCCGTTGCCCACCCGCCGCAGCAAGGGTTTGGATTCGCCCGTCAGCAGCGACTGGTCAACGCGGCTCTCGCCACCCTCCACCGCCCCATCCGCGGGAAAGGCCTGCCCCGGCAGCACGCGAACCAGGTCGCCCGGCACGAGGCGGCGGACGGCCACCGCGCGGAAACTGCCGTCGGCTTCCTGTCGGTCCACGCTGTCCGGCAGCCGCCGCATGAGCGCGTCCAGCGCACCGGCGGTGCGGTCCCGCAGGCGCTGCTCCAGCAGCCGGCCCGAGAGCAGGAAAAACACAAACATGGGCACCGAGTCATAGGAGGCATGCTCGCCCCAGGCGCTGGCCGGGTCAAAGGTCGCGGCCGTGCTGGCCCCGAAGGCAATCAGCACGCCCAGCGCCACCGGTACGTCCATGCCTATGCGCAGGTTCCGCAGGTCGCGCAGCGCCGCCGAGAAAAAAGGCCAGCAGGAAAACAGCAACACCGGCAAGGTCAGCACCCAGGAGGCCCATCCCAGAAGCGCCTGGATGTCGGGCGTGATCTCACCGGCCGGCGCAAGGTAGGCCGGCGCGGCATACATCATGACCTGCATCATGCAAAAGCCCGCCACCAGCCAGCGCCACAGCATCACGCGCTGGGCCTGTACCCTGCGGCCGGCCAGCAGCAGGTCGCCCGCCGGCAAGGCGCCGTAGCCAGCTTGGCGCAATGCCGCCATCCAGAGAGACGGGCGTGTGGCTTGCGGCCGCCATTGAAGCCGCGCCGTGGCATTAACACCGTTGACTTCGACCGTATCCACGCCGGGCAGCCTGCGGAGCACCTCCTCGATCGTGAGCGCGCAGGCCGCGCAGTGCATGCCCTCGATCACCAGGCAGGACTCCCACCAACCTTCACGCCCCGGCACCGGCCGGCTGAAGCCTTCCCATTCGGCCGGCTCGTCCAGCGCGCTCCACGCGGCGGCGTCAGGCATGGCGGGCTGCGCCGGGCCGGCGGTCAGGAAGGGTGCGGCTTGCATGACGACAGCTTAGCCAGCGCAGAGTGCCGCGCCCTTGATATGGATCAATCCAGGGTCGCAGCGGCGCTCCTAGACTGCGGCACATCAACACAGGAGAACCACCATGTACAAGCGCATTCTTGTTGCCACCGACGGCTCCACGCTTTCCAAAAAAGCGGTCAGGGACGCCATCGAACTTGCCGCGTCCCTGGGCGCCGGCCTTGTGGCGCTCAACGTCGTGCCGCGTTATCCCATGAGCTACTTCGAAGGCGGCGCCACCATCTCGCCACAGGAAGTCGGCCGCATCGAAAAGGAATGGGCCGACAAGGGTCAGGCCGTCGCCGACGCGGTGCAGAAGTCTGCGGAGGCCGCAGGTGTCAAGGCCAAGGCCGTGATCGCCAAATCCGACCTCGTCGCCACCGCCATCCTGGCCGCGGCCAGAAAGAACAAGTGCGACCTCATCGTCATGGCATCACACGGCCGTAAAGGTCTCTCGCGCATCCTGCTCGGAAGCGAGACCCAGCAGGTACTCACGCACAGCACCATTCCCGTGCTCGTCCTGCGTTGAATCGGCGCCGAATCCCCGCTGAAAAAGCACTTGGAGAACACCATGAAAGTCCTTCTGGCCGTTGACGGCAGCAAGTTCACAAAAAAGGCCCTCGCCTTTCTGGTCACTCACGAAACCCTGATGGGGCCCGAGGCAGAGTTGATTGTGCTCAATGTACAGATCGCTGTTCCTCCTCGCGTCAAGTCCATGGTGGGCGCCGCCACGGTACATGCCTACCACCGCGATGAAGCCCAGAAAGTGCTGGAGCCCATAGAACGCTTTCTCAAACGCCACGGCATTACTTTCCGGGCCTCCTGGGTCACCGGTACGCCGGCCACACAAATCGCGCAGGCGGTGAAGCGTGAAAAGGTGCACATGCTGGTCATGGGCACGCACGGCCACGGGTTGCTGGGCCGCGCCCTGCTCGGCAGCGTCGCCCAACGCGTGGTGGCAGACGTCGACGTGCCGGTGCTGCTGGTCAAGTAACCACTCATCTTTTACGGAAGGCATGCCATGAACACACTGTCAAATACCCGCTCCCCCGTGTCGCCGCCGCGGGCCATTCCCACCACACGGCAGGCGCAAGGCGGTTTGGGCCTGGGGCTGCTGGTCGCGCTGGTGACGGGCTCCATCATCGGCAGCGGCATTTTCGGTCTGCCGCAAAACATGGCGGCTGGCGCTGGCGCTGGCGCCATCCTGATAGGCTGGCTGGTCACGGGCGCGGGCATGCTGGTGCTGGCGCGTGTCTACCAGATGCTGGCCCTGCGAAAGCCAGAGCTGGACAACGGTGTCTACGCCTATGCGCGCGCGCTGTCGGGTGACTACATCGGCTTTAACTCGGCCTGGGGTTACTGGATCAGCGCGTGGATCGGCAATGTCGGTTACCTGGTGGCCGCCTTCGGCGCGCTCGGATATTTCTTTCCGGCTTTTGGCGAGGGCAACACGCCCGCAGCCGTGGCCGGAGCATCGATAGTCCTGTGGGTCGTGCATGCGCTGGTGCTGCGCGGCATCAACACCGCCGCCTGGGTCAACGCAATTGTCACAGTCGCCAAGGTCATTCCCTTGCTGCTGTTCATCGTGCTGGCTGCCGCCGCTTTCCAGGCACCCACCTTCAGCCTGGACTTCTGGGGCGGCGCCAAACTCGGCTCGGTGCTCGACCAGGTCAAGAGCACCATGCTGGTGACGGTGTGGGTGTTCATCGGGATTGAAGGCGCCAGCGTCTATTCGGCGCGCGCGCGGCAGCGCAAGGACGTCGGCAAGGCCACGGTGATTGGTTTTCTGATCTGCCTGGCACTGTTGATGGCCGTCTCGTTGCTGTCCCTGGGCATCTTCACGCAGCCCGAACTTGCCGGATTGAAGAATCCCTCCATGGCCAGCGTGCTTGAGAAAGCCGTGGGCACCTGGGGCGCTGTGCTGATTTATGTCGGCCTCATCGTTTCCGTCGGCGGTGGCTTCCTGGCCTGGACATTGCTCGCCGCGGAGTCGCTCTTCACACCGGCCAACAGCGGCGTGATGCCCGAATGGCTAGGCCGCCAAAGCGGCAAGGGCGTTCCGGCCAATGCCTTGTGGCTGAGCAGTGCCATGGTTCAGATCTTCCTTATTGTCACGCTGGTTTCCAAGGCTTCCTACCTGGCCCTGATCTCGCTGTCGACCGCGATGATTTTGCTGCCCTACCTCTTCAGCGCGCTTTACGGCCTGAAGGTGCTGCTGCGCGGTGAGGGCCCAACGAGGGAAGCCAACGCCGGCGGGTCCCTGGACCTGCCGGTGGCCGCGCTCGCGTCGGTGTACTGCCTGTGGCTGCTGTATGCCGCCGGCGCCAAATACCTGTTACTGAGCGCCCTGCTCTATGCCCCCGGCGCGGCCCTGTACTTCATCGCCAAACGGCAGAGCAACAAACAGCCCTTTACCGCTGGCGAGAAAGCCATGCTCGCAGCCGTGCTCGCGCTCGCAGTGGTGGCCGGCTGGATGCTCGCCACCGGTCAGTTGAGTCTGTGATGGCCGGCGTTCATTCAGAAACGGGCCGGCTGCGCAAGGTGCTGGTCTGCAGGCCGGGCCTGGCGCACATGCGGTTGACACCCGCGAACTGCCGGGACATGCTGTTTGACGACGTGATGTGGGTCGCCCAGGCCAAAAACGATCACTTTGCGTTCACCAGCGCCATGACAGAGCAAGGCGTGCAAGTGCTGGAACTGCATGACCTGTTGGCGGTCACGCTCGGCAACCCCTTGGCGCGCGATCGGCTGCTGGACCGCGAACTTGCCGGCACTGACTTTGAAGCTGCGGGGGTGCTGCGGCCCTGGCTGCAGGAACTACCACCGGCTCGCCTGGCCGAGTTCCTGATCGGCGGGCTGACGCCGGCGGACCTGCCTTTCAAGCTGCCCGGCCTCACGGCCGCCTGCGCCAGCCCATCGGACCTGCTGCTCCCCGCCCTTCCCAACACCCTTTTCACTCGCGACAGCAGTTGCTGGATTGGCGACGGTGTGGCGCTGGGATCCATGTACTGGCCCGCTCGCCGTCAGGAAAGCCTGCTCATGGCGGCGATCTTCCGCTTCCACCCTGCGTACGCCGGCAAGGTGACTGAATGGTGGGGCGACCCGGAGCAGCCGCATCCGCAGGCCACGCTGGAGGGAGGCGATGTGATGACCTTGGGCCAGGGCCTGGTGCTGATCGGCATGGGCGAGCGGACCTCGCCGCAGGCCGTGACCCAGCTCGCGCGCAACCTGTTTGCCCGCGGCGCCGCAACCCGCGTGCTGGCTGCCCAGTTGCCCAAATCACGCGGCGCGATGCACCTGGACACGGTGCTGACCTTTTGCGACCGGGATCTGGTGACTGTGTTCCCGGATATTGTGCAGGCCGTACGTGTGTTCAGCCTCAGACCCGGCGATGAACCAGGCTCACTCGACGTCAGGGCGGAAGCCGAACCATTTCTCGACGTCCTCGCACAAGCCCTGGGCCTGCCGAAGTTGCGGGTCGTCGCCACCGGCGGCAACGCCTACGAGGCGGAACGCGAACAGTGGGACGACGGCAATAACGTGCTGGCGCTGTCGCCCGGTGTGGTCATGGCCTACAACCGCAACACCCACACCAACACCTTGCTGCGCAAGGCCGGCGTCGAAGTCATCACCATCCCCAGCGGTGAGCTGG
Organism: Polaromonas sp. P2_G11; assembly: GCF_056403595.1. Taxonomy (NCBI): domain Bacteria; kingdom Pseudomonadati; phylum Pseudomonadota; class Betaproteobacteria; order Burkholderiales; family Comamonadaceae; genus Polaromonas; species Polaromonas sp. P2_G11. The sequence goes on from NZ_JBFUFE010000001.1 coordinate 1,247,809, forward strand.
GGCGTGGCCGCGGCGGCAGCCACTGCATGTCCTGCCCGATTGAGCGCGACGCCGCCTGATCCTTTCCCGCCATTGAGGCATCCACGAAAGACGGCCATTCATGAGCTTCAATCTTCACAACCGCAGCCTGCTGGACCTCAAGGATTTCTCCCCGCGGGACATCCGTTTCCTGCTGGACCTGGCCGCCGAGCTCAAGCGCTCCAAATATGCAGGAAACGAGCTCGCCCGCCTCAAGGGCAAAAACATCGCGCTGATTTTCGAGAAAGCCTCCACCCGCACGCGCTGCGCCTTCGAAGTCGCAGTGCACGACCAGGGTGGCCATGTGACCTACATCGACCCGGTCAGTTCGCAGCTGGGGCACAAGGAGTCTCTCAAGGACACTGCCCGGGTGTTGGGCAGGCTATATGACGGCATCGAGTACCGCGGCTTTCACCAGACGGTGGTGGAAGAAATCGCGCGCTTCTCGCACGTCCCGGTCTGGAACGGGCTCACGGATGAGTCGCACCCGACCCAGGTGCTGGCAGACCTGCTGACGATGCAGGAGTTCGGCGAAAAGCCGCTGCACGAACTGTCCTTTTGCTACCTGGGCGACGCCCGCTTCAACATGGGCTGTTCGCTGCTGGTGGGCGGCACGCAGATGGGCATGGACGTGCGCATCGCCGCTCCCGCGGCACTGATGCCACCGCCCGAACTGGTGAGCGAAATGCGAGAACTGGCCAGGACAACAGGCGCGCGCATCACCCTCAGCAACGATCCAACCGAAGCGGTCAAGGGCGCGGACTTTCTCTACACCGACGTCTGGGTGTCCATGGGTGAGCCCGACGACACCTGGAAACTGCGCATCGAGCAACTACTGCCCTTCCAGGTCAACAGCGCCCTGATGAAGGCCACCGGCAAGCCGAGGACCCGCTTCATGCATTGCCTGCCGGCCTTTCACAACCTGGATACTGAAGTGGGACGTCAGATCCACGAGCGCTACGGCCTCAGCGAAATCGAGGTGACCGATGAGGTCTTTGAGTCCGATGCGTCCGTTGTGTTTACGCAGGCGGAAAACCGCATGCACACCATCAAGGCCGTACTCGTGGCCACCCTCGCATGAAGCTGGTCGTGGCGCTGGGCGGCAATGCCTTGCTGCGCCGGGGCCAGTCACTCAGCGCGCAGCACCTGCTGGAAAACATCCAGGGCGTGGCGGCCCAATTGGCCCGCGTCGCACTGCAGCATGAATTGGTGGTGACGCATGGCAACGGGCCGCAAATAGGCCTGCTGGCCCTGCAGAACTCGGCCTACGCGGCAGTGGCGCCCTATCCACTCGATATCCTGGGCGCGCAAACCGAAGGCATGATCGGCTACCTGCTGGAGCAGGAACTCGCCAACCATCTTCCACCCGGGCGCCCCGTGGTCACCCTGCTCACGCGCGTGGAAGTCGATCCAGCCGACCCGGCTTTCGGGAAACCCACCAAACCTATAGGGCCTGTCTATACGGAAGAAGAAGCAGGACGGCTTGCGCAAGCCATGCACTGGCATGTTGCGCCGGACGGGGCAGGCTTCAGGCGCGTCGTGGCTTCGCCTCTCCCAACATGTGTGCTGGGCATGGACCCGATCCGCTGGCTGCTGCAGCATGAGGCGGTGGTGATCGCCGCGGGTGGTGGCGGCATCCCGGTGGTGCGCGCTGCCGGCGGGCGTTCTCTTCAAGGCATCGACGCCGTGATCGACAAGGACCTGACAGGCGCCCTGCTCGCGCACGAACTGGGGGCCGACTGCCTGGTGATTGCCACTGACGTGGATGCGGTCTATCTTGACTGGGGAACGCCGTCGCAGCGCGCCGTTGGCAAGGTGAGGCCGCAGGAACTGCTAGACCATAGCTTCCCTGCAGGCTCCATGGGCCCCAAAGTGCAGGCCGCCACCGGTTTTGTGTCCAAGTCCGGCAAGAAGGCGCTCATAGGCTCACTGACCCAAATCGAGGAGATGCTGGCGGGCCGGGCCGGTACCGAGGTCAGCCCCCACGGAGACACCGCGGACTAAGACCCGGTTATTACAGCCAATGCGTGGAGCGCAGCAAATCGATTGGCCTGCGCCTGGAAGCCCCACCGTCCGTCGCGAATCCATCCACATTGACCCGCATCAACATGCGGCTCCCAAAAATCGCCACCATGGATGACGTTTCAACTCACATGAGGCATTCACCATGTTCAAGCGAATCCTGATTCCTGTGGATGGCAGCGACACTTCCAACAAGGCCCTTGTCGCCGGCCTGGCGATGGCGCGCGAGACCAGTGCCAGCGTACGGCTGCTGCACGCCTTCAATGAGGCAGCTTATCTGGGCGGAGTCGACCCCTATGGCACCTGGTCGGCTGATCTGGTTGGCATGATGCGCGAGAGCGGCGCCAAGGTCCTGACGGATGCCACGGCCATCGCCGAATCGGCCGGGGTCACGGCAAGCCAGGTGCTTTGTGATGAACCGGGCAAGCGCCTGGGAGAGTCGGTGGCAGAGGCGGCCAGGCTCTGGGGCGCCGATCTCATCGTGGTCGGCTCCCACGGCCGACGCGGCCTGGGGCGGGTGCTGCTGGGCAGTGGCGCCGAGCAGATCCTGAGGCTGGCGCCGGTGCCTGTTCTGGTCGTCCGCGATTCACCGTCAGCGCAGGCTTAAACGAAAAATAGCTGCAAGGCATGAAAAACGTGCGCGAATAGCTATCAAAACAATAGCACTCCTCGGAGCGGAATATCGTCGCCATGTCGACCACGCGCCAGGCCGGGCGTCAGCTTTCATTTGACGCGCTGGCGGCCTGCCGTTGTTGTTCTCTGTCTGCCAGCAAGTCGACAAAGGCACGGACCTTCGCGGGACGAAAGCGCGCGGCCGGAAACACGGCATGGATGCCGCCAGAAGGCAGGCGCCATTGCGGCAGGACCTGTATGAGACGGCCGGCCGCAAGATCACCCGCTACCGCATAGTCCGGCAGCACCGAAAGCCCCGCGCCGTGGAACACGGCTTCGCGCACGGCAAGCGTGGCGTCGAGAAAAATCGAGGCCTGCACGCTAACGGCCTGGCGCTCACCCTCGTTGAGCGAGAAATTCCATGTCAGGTGGTCGCGAAGAGCGGTGTTGGCGATGAAGGGAAGGCCGGCGATCTCTTGCGGGGCGGTCAGCCGCGCCAATTGCGGCTTCATGGCCGGCGACGCCACGAGCAGTTGCCGGAAAGAACCAATTTTTCGCGCCTGCAGGCTGGTTTCAGCAAGCCAGCCGACACGTATCGCCAGTTCGATGTTGCCCGACATGAGGTCCAGCGTCTGGTCGGTGAGGACGGCATCGACCTTGCACGCGGAGTAGCGCCGGGTAAAGGCGGCGATGGCAGGCACCACCACGCCGACACCATAGTCGAAAGGCGCGGTGAGCCGCAGCATGCCGGACGGCTCCGCCGAGGTTTCGGCAAGGTCGTCGAAGGCGTCCCCGGCCTCGCGCAGAATCAGTGCGCAACGCAGGTAGAAGGCTTGCCCCAGTTCGGTGGGCTGCACCTTGCGTGTGGTGCGGACGAGCAGCGATGTCCGGAATTCACGCTCCAGCCGCGCAACCTGCTGGCTGACCACGGCCTTGGTGATCCCCAAGCGATCCGCAGCCGCGGTGAAGGAGCCGGTTTCCACCACCGCCGCAAAGTAGGCCAGGCGCCTCAGGTTTCCCAGTCCGCCGAGGCCGCCCTCGTCTTGATTGTTTGCTTTAAACATACATTGTGTTTATCAGAGATGTATTTAACAGTCAATGGATAGTGCCTACGATCACAGCCAGTGAGCAAAAAACCCATGACCAAAACCCTCCATTACCTGTTCGACCCGCTGTGCGGCTGGTGCTACGGCGCCATGCCGGCGCTCTCCGCATTGGCTGAAACTCCCGCTGTCCGCATCGAACTGCTGCCGACCGGGCTGTTCGCGGGCGAGGGCGCACGGCCCATGAACAGTGACTTCGCCGCCTATGCCTGGTCCAACGACCAGCGCATCGAGCGCCTGACGGGGCAAGGCTTCAGCGAGCAGTATCGCGAGCGGGTTCTCGGTGACCACCAACGGCTGTTTGACAGCGGCCCCGCCACGCTGGCGCTCACGGCCGTGTCATTGACGGCACCGGCTCGGGAACTGGAAGCCCTCAAGGCGATCCAGACTGCACGCTATGTGGATGGCCAGGACACGACCTCGCTGGAAACGCTGGCCGCCCTTCTGCAAGGGCTGGGGCTTGAGCAGGCCGCCGCAATGGTGGACAAGCCTGATGAAGATCTTCTCTCGGCCAACCGGGCCCGCATGGATCGCGCCCAGGCCTTGATGCGGGAGTTCGGCGCACACGGCGTGCCTACGCTGGTAGCCGAATCCGGCGCGCAGCGCTGGGTCTTGAATAACGCCGATTTTTATTCCAACCCGAGCGCGCTGGCAGGCGAGCTCGAGGCTGCTTGAGCCCGGCACCGCCTCCACCCCCACAACCCATTTCAGTTAACTGTTCAAGAAGAAGGAAAAACCATGACAACACGAAGAGAAGCAATCAAAACTGTAGCCGGCGCGGCTGTCGCGACGGCCATCTTAGGAGTGAAAAGCGCTATGGCTGCAAATACCAACCTGACCTGGAAACACTTTCCCGCCGGCGAACACGGATTCTTCCGTGCCCCGGTGCTGATCTCCGGCGAACGCGAGGCTGTCCTCATCGACGGGGGCTTTACGCTTCCCGACGGCAAGGCATTGGCCGAGGCCATCAAGGCCACCGGCAAAAAGCTCACGACCATCTACATCAGCCAGAGCGATCCCGACTACTACTTCAGCCTGGCGCCCATCAAGGCGGCGTTTCCCGACGCCAAGGTGATTGCGGCACCGGCCACGATCACGGCCATCAAGGGCAACGTGGAAAAGAAACTGGCAACCTGGGGCCCCCAGCTCAAGGAGAACGGCCCACAGGCGCTGGCGGACATCGTGATGCCCGAAGCCTTCGACGGCCGGTCGCTCACGCTGGAAGGCCAGACCCTCGAAATCGCCGATGCCGATGGCTTGGCCAACCGCCGCTACATCTGGGTGCCTTCGCTGAACGCCATCTTCGGCGGCGTGCTGCTGTTCTCCGGTGTTCACGTGTGGACCGCCGACACGCAGGGCGCCGAGGGCCGTGCCACATGGGTGAAGGCGCTTGACGCCATGGCCGCGCGCAAACCCGCGGTGGTGGTCCCCGGCCACATGGCGGTCACGGCGGCGGTGGACGCAAGCGCGATCAAATACACGCGCGACTACCTCGTGGCTTTCGAGGAAGAGCTGGCCAAGGCCGCGGACAGCGCCGCCCTCATCGCGGCGATGACCAAGCGTTATCCGAATGCCGGCATGGGCGTGGCCCTGCAGATCGGCGCCAAAGTCGCCAAGGGCGAGATGAAGTGGGGTTGAGGCCATGATGTCGAATATCGACATCGTCCGTGCCCACTACGCGGCGTCGGCCCAGGGAAACATCCAGGAGATGATGGCCCATGTCTCGCCCCAGGTACGCTGGACCGAGATGGCAGGCTTCCCCTGCGCGGGCACCTGGGTCGGGCCTCAAGCGGTTGTCGACAACGTCTTTGCCGTGCTGGGCAGGGACTGGATCGGCTATCGCTTCGAACTGCAAAGCCTCATCGACGGTGGTGACCACATCCTCGGGGTGGGGACCTACCACGGCACTTACCGCGCCACGGGAAAGGACATGCAGGCCCGTGTGGCCCATGTCTGGCACCTGCGGGACGGGAAGGTCGTGGCCTTTGAGCAGTTCACGGACACGCTGCTAGTCCGTCAGGCGATGAGCTGATCATCCGGACGCCTGCAAACGAAAAGCCCACTCTCCTCTCGAAGAGTGGGCCTCCATCGACAAAGACTGTTCGTATTTAGAACGGGATATCGTCGTCCATGTCGTCAAAGCCGCTGGCGGCCTTGGCTGCCGGGGCGGGCCGCGGTGCGGCGGCCTGTGGACGTGCCGCAGGTGCGGACTGGCGCGGCGCTTCATAACCGCCGCCGTCATCACCGCCGGGGCCGCCCATGCCCTGACGGCTGCCCAGCATCTGCATCTGGTCGGCACGGATTTCGGTGGTGTACTTTTCCTGGCCGTCCTTGTCGGTCCACTTGCGCGTGCGCAGGCTGCCTTCGACATAGACCTGCGAGCCTTTGCGCAGGTACTGGCCAACGATTTCAGCCAGACGGCCGTTGAACACCACGCGGTGCCATTCGGTGGCCTCCTTCATTTCACCCGTCTGCTTGTCCTTCCACTTGTCAGTGGTGGCAATGGTGACGTTGGCGACCTGGTCACCGCTGGGGAAGCTGCGCATTTCGGGGTCCCGGCCCAGATTGCCGACGACGATAACTTTATTGACGGATGCCATGGGGTGTTCTCCTGATCTAACTTAGAGTTTAACTGGCTGGCCCGGTGCGGCGCCGTGGCCGCCTGTAACAGCGGCGGGCCCGTGCCGGCCAGGCGCTGTCATGGGCCAGGCGACCAATAGCCATAGCAGCATCAGGCCGCCGCACACCGCAAAAAGCCCCTCAGCCCCCTGCGTTTTTGTGATCCAGCCGCCGACGGCCCCGCCGGCAAAAAACCCCAGCGACTGCAAGGTGTTGTAAACCCCGAGCGCAGCGCCGCGGGCATGGGCTGGCGCCACCCGGGAGGCCAGGCTGGGCTGGGTGGCTTCGAGGACGTTGAAACCGCAAAAAAACAGGAACAGCAGCACGGCCAGAATGCCCAGACTGGCCGGCGCCGAGGTAGACGATGCCACCCAAAGCAAGCCCAGCTGAACCAGCAGGACCAGGCCGACAGCCCCCAGGAACACGGCACGCAGATAGCCCCGTTTTTCCAGCGGAAACAGCGTAGCTCCCATCACCCCAAAAGAGGCCAGCACCGCCGGCAGGTAGACCTGCCAATGCGCGGCCTTGTCGAGCCCGGCATTCACCAGCAAAGCCGGGATCGCCACCCACATGGCCAGCTGCACGGCATGCAGCACGAACACGCCGAAATTCAGCCGCAGCAGCGCGGTGTCCTTCAGCACCTCCGCCACGCTGCCGCGCGGCCGGTTGACGTGCTCCACCGGTTCGGGTGGCACCCACCAGACGACCACGGCAATGCCGCCCAGTGCCAGCGCGCCAGTCAGGGCAAACAGCCCGTGCAGGCCGATAGCGCCGGCGAGCAGGGGTGCGGCCAGCAGCGAAAGCGCAAACATCAGGGCAATGCTGCCGCCCACCAGCGCCATGGCCTTGGTACGCACTTCGTCGCGGGTGGAATCGGCCAGCAGCGCCGTAACGGCAGCCGAAATGGCCCCCGCCCCCTGCAACGACCGGCCGGCGATCAGCCAGTTCAGGTCGGGCGCCCAGGCGGCGATCAGGCTGCCAAGCGCAAAAATGACCAGGCCGGAAACAATGACACGCTTGCGCCCCCACCAGTCCGAAGCGATCCCAAAGGGAATTTGCAGGATGCCCTGCGTCAGGCCATAAATACCCATGGCCAGGCCAATCCGGGCCGGGTCATCGCCCCCCGGGTATTTGGCCGCCTCCAGCGCAAACACCGGCAGCACCAAAAAGAGGCCGAGCATGCGAAGCGCAAAGATCGACGCCAGCGAAACGCTGGCGCGCCGCTCGGTAGCGGTCATGGGAAACGACATGGGGGCTGTAGGCGCAGTCAAGGGGATTAAAAGGGCAAAAGCGGCCAAAAAATAGCTAGAAAAGCTCCAAAACAGGGCAATAACCCGGGATTGACCGACTGGGAGCGGCAAGCCCACGGCAGCCCGTGGCTTGCCCAGCCGGCTATTGTGCTTGAAACGGTGCTTCGGTCTATGATGGAGAGTTTTGCGGCTGCCACATCTTGAACTCTCCTGACGACAGCAAATACCTTGCCAAAGTGCTCGCGGCCCAGCGGATCAGCATCCGCGGCGCGCGCACGCACAACCTTAAAAATATCGATCTCGATATTCCGCGCAACCAGCTGGTGGTGATTACCGGCTTGAGCGGTTCGGGCAAGTCGTCTCTCGCCTTTGACACGCTGTACGCCGAAGGCCAGCGCCGCTACGTTGAGAGCCTCTCCACCTATGCGCGGCAGTTCCTGCAGCTCATGGACAAGCCCGACGTGGACATGATCGAAGGCCTGTCGCCTGCGATCTCCATCGAACAGAAGGCCACCTCGCACAACCCGCGCTCCACCGTGGGTACGGTCACTGAAATCCACGATTACCTGCGCCTGCTGTTTGCGCGGGCCGGCACGCCATATTGCCCAAACCACGACCTGCCGCTGCAGGCCCAAAGCGTCAGCGAAATGGTCGACACGGTGCTGGCCCTGCCCGAAGACACCAAGCTGATGATCCTGGCGCCGGTGGCGCGCGACCGCAAGGGCGAATTCGTGGACGTGTTTGCCGAGATGCAGTCGCAAGGCTATGTGCGCTTTCGCGTCGACGGCACGGCCTATGAGTTTGACGACCTGCCCAAGCTCAAAAAAACCGAGAAGCACAACATCGATGTGGTGATTGACCGCATCAAGGTTCGCGCGGACCTGCAGCAACGCCTGGCCGAAAGCTTTGAGGCCGCGCTTCGCCTGGCCGACGGCAAAGCGATTGCCATGGAAATGGACACCGCCAAAGAGCACCTCTTCAGCGCGAAGTTTTCCTGCCCGGTGTGCGACTACTCGCTAAGCGAAATGGAGCCACGGCTCTTCTCTTTCAACTCACCCGTCGGCGCCTGCCCCACCTGTGACGGCCTGGGCCATATGGAATTTTTCGACCCGGCGCGCGTGGTGGCCTTTCCGTCGCTGAGCCTGGCCAGCGGCGCCGTCAAGGGCTGGGACCGGCGCAATGGCTACTACTTCTCGATGCTTGAGAGCCTGGCAAAGCACTACAAATTCGACATCGACGCTGCCTTTGAGAACCTGCCCGACAACGTGCGGCAGGTTGTTCTGTACGGCTCGGGCGAGGAAGAAATCAAGTTCAGCTACGTGATGGATTCGGGCAACTTTGCCGGCAAGAAGATCGCAAAGAAGCATCCTTTCGAAGGCGTCATCACCAACTTCGAGCGGCGCTACCGCGAAACCGACTCTGCCGCCGTGCGCGAAGAACTGTCCCGCTATCGCAGTGTGCAGCCCTGCCCTGACTGCGAAGGGACGCGCCTGCGCACCGAGGCACGCCACGTGTACCTGGTGAGCGCGCCTGAAGACGGCGTTGACGCATCGGTGACCGATGGCACCAAGCCTGGGCGCAAGGCGATCTATGAAATCAGCCACTCAACGTTACGCGAGAGTTTCGGGTATTTCAACACGCTGAAAATGCAGGGCGCCAAGGCCGAAATTGCAGCCAAGGTAGTGCGCGAGATCGGCCTGCGCCTGAAGTTCCTCAACGACGTGGGCCTCAACTACCTCAGCCTGGATCGCAGCGCGGAGACACTGTCGGGTGGCGAGTCCCAGCGCATCCGCCTGGCCTCGCAGATCGGTTCGGGCCTGACCGGCGTGATGTACGTGCTCGACGAACCCAGCATCGGCCTGCACCAGCGCGACAACGACCGCCTGATCGGCACGCTCAAGCATTTGCGCGACATCGGCAACAGCGTGCTGGTGGTCGAGCACGACGAAGACATGATCCGCGCGGCCGACCATGTGATCGACATGGGACCGGGTGCCGGCATCCACGGCGGGCGCGTGATGGCGCAAGGCACATTTGACGAAGTCAAGAACAACCCCGACTCGCTCACGGGCCAGTACCTGGCGCAAACACTGAAGATCGCCGTACCCAAACGCCGCACGCCCTGGCTGCCGACGGTCAAGGCGGTGGAAGCGGCGGAGAAAAAGAAAGCCTCGCGCTTTCCGCAAAGCCCGGCGGCCGAGCGCCGCGCCGCGCGCGAAGCGATCCACCAGGCCACGCTGGGCGACATGCAGGCCTTGCGCGTCGTCAACGCCACCGGCCATAACCTCAAAGGCGTGAGCGTCGAATTCCCGGTGGGCCTGTTGACCTGCGTAACCGGTGTCTCCGGCTCTGGGAAGTCCACACTGGTCAACGACACGTTGTATGCGGCCGTGGCGCGCACGCTGTACCGCGCCCATGAAGAGCCTGCGCCGCACGAAGCGATAGAAGGCATCGAGCATTTCGACAAGGTCATCAACGTTGACCAGTCGCCCATCGGCCGCACGCCGCGCAGCAACCCGGCCACCTACACCGGCCTCTTCACACCGATCCGCGAGCTGATGGCCGAAATGAATACCGCGCGCGAGCGCGGCTACGGCGCCGGGCGATTCAGCTTCAACGTGGCCGGCGGCCGCTGCGAAGCCTGCCAGGGCGACGGCGTGGTCAAGGTCGAAATGCACTTCCTGCCCGACGTGTACGTGCCCTGCGATGTCTGCAAGGGCATGCGCTACAACCGCGAAACACTGGAAGTGCAATACAAGGGCAAGAACATCGCGCAGATCCTGGACCTGACCGTCGAGGTGGCCGCCGAGTTCTTCAAGGCGGTGCCGACGATTGCGCGCAAGCTGCACACCCTGCTCGACGTGGGCCTTTCCTACATCAAGCTGGGCCAGGCCGCGACCACGCTCTCGGGCGGCGAGGCACAGCGCGTCAAGCTTGCGCTGGAATTGAGCAAACGCGACACCGGCCGCACGCTGTACATCCTCGATGAACCGACGACCGGCCTGCACTTTGCCGACATCGATTTGCTGCTCAAGGTATTGCACCAGCTGCGCGACGCGGGCAACACGATTGTGGTGATCGAGCACAACCTGGATGTCATCAAGACGGCCGACTGGCTGATCGACATGGGCCCCGAGGGTGGCGCCGGCGGTGGCACGGTGGTGGGCGTGGGTACGCCGGAAGACATCGCTGCCAATTCGGCCAGCCATACCGGGCGGTACCTGGCGCGCCTGCTCTGAGTTTCCCTGCCACGTCCAGGTGCCTGCCGCGCCCGGACGCGGCCTTCTTTTCACGGAATCCCGGTTTGAACAGCTCCACCTTCTTCACCCAGCGCAAGGTCGTTTTTCTGCTGGCCTCCTTGTGCTGCCTGCTCTGGGGCAGCGCCTATCCGGCCATCAAGAACGGCTATGCGCTGTTTCATATTGCGGCCGACGACATTCCCTCCAAGCTGGTGTTTGCGGGCTGGCGCTTTATTTTTGCCGGCCTGGTGCTGCTGGTGTTTGCGGTCATCAGCAAGAAGCCGGTGTTCCAGCTGGACCGCCGCACCTTCGGCCAGGTGACGCTGGTGGGCCTCACGCAGACGAGCCTGCAGTATGTGTTCTTCTACATCGGCCTGGCGTACGCCACCGGCGTGAAGAGCTCGATCATGAATGCAACGGGCACCTTCTTCAGCGTGCTGCTGGCGCATTACATCTACAAGAATGACCGGCTCAGCTTCAACAAGGTGCTGGGCTGCATGGTGGGCTTTGCCGGCGTGATGGTGGTGAACTTCAGCGAAGGCCTATTGACCTTCGACTTCACGCTGCTGGGCGAAGGCTTTGTGGTGATCGCCGCTTTTGTGCTGTCGGCCGCCAGTATTTACGGCAAGAAGGTGTCGCAGCGCGTGGATTCGGTGGTACTGACAGGCTGGCAATTGGCCATAGGCGGCCTGGCGCTGCTGCTGATCGGTGTTGCTACCGGCGGAACATTGAGGGGTTTCACGCTTCAGTCCACCCTGTTGATGGTTTACCTCGTGGTGCTGTCGTCCGCGGCGTTCTCGCTGTGGACGATTTTGCTGAAGTACAACCGCGTGAGCATGATCACGGTGTTCAATTTCATGGTGCCGATTTTTGGGACACTGCTGTCGGCGGTGTTTCTGGATGAGCGCTTCCTGGAGTGGAAAAACGGCCTGGCCTTGTTGCTGGTTTGTTATGGGATCTGGCTGGTGACGAAAGAAGAGAAAGTTAGCGGCTGAGCCTGGGTTTTGCGCGCATGCGGCCCCCGGCAGCGATGGCGATGGCGATTGCGATGACAACCAGCACCGCCGCAACCGCGAACGTGACCTGCATGCCGGTGGCAACAGCCCCGGCACCCGCGGTCGTGATGTCCGGCGCTGAGGCAAACGCGAACACGGCCCCCATCGCGGAGGCCCCGGTCATGAGCCCCAGATTGCGCGACAGGTTGAGCATGCCGGAAATGACACCCCGCTGGTCCGAAGGAATATCCGTCATGACAGCGGTGTTGTTGGCGGCCTGGAACAGCTGATATCCCGGGGTCAGGATAAAGATGGCGGCCACGTAGCCCGCAACACCGAACATCGCTGGAAGCGCGGCCAGCGCCGCCGCGCCGGTGGCCACGGCGATGAGCCCGGCGACGGCCATGAACGGCGCACCCAGGCGGTCCACCATGCGGCCGGCCGGGACGCCGCTCAATGCTGAAATGACGGGGCCGACCGACATGACGATACCGACCAGCGCGGCGTTGAGCCCGAGACCACGGGACAGATAAAACGGCCCGACCACAAGCGTCGCCATCATCACGGTCGCAACGAGCGTGTTCATGGCGAGGCTTGCGCTCAAGCCTGGAGCGCGGAACGTCGCGAGCCGGACCAGAGGGGATTTCGCTCTCGATTCGACGAGCACGAAAAAGCTGGCGCCGATAACAGCCGCCAGCAGCAGCGCCATGTTGATCGGACCGAAATGGCCGCGCCCCGTTGTCATGGCCAAGGCGTAGGCCGCGAGTGTCAAGGCCAGCAGCAGTGTGCCCAGGCGATCAAAGCGGGGACGATCTGCCTTCCGCTCCTTGCGATCAACGGGCAAGTAGCGATGCACCAGGAAAAAAGTCAGGATTCCCAGCGGTACGTTGACGAAGAACAGGGCCTGCCAGCCCGATACAGCAATCAGGACACCGCCCAGCGATGGCCCCAGCGCGGTGCCGACCGCAGACATGGTGCCGAGCAGCCCCATGGCACTGCCGGTTCTGGCCTTAGGAACCGCCTCGCCGACAAACGCCATAGTGAGCGCCATCATCACGGCCGCCCCCAGGCCTTGCACAGCCCGGGCGGCAACCAGCAGCCAGAGCGTCGGCGCGATGCCGCACAGGACCGAGGCCACCGAGAACAGGAAGATGCCAGCCAGCAGCAACCGCCGGCGCCCCATCAGGTCCCCCAGCCGTCCGGCACTGACGATCAGGGCGGTGATGGACAGCAGGTAAGCCAGGACCACCCACTGCACTTCCTGAAAAGAGGCGTTGAACGCCTGGGCCAGCGCCGGCAAACCCACGTTGGCGATGCTGGTGCCGAGCGAGGACAGCAGCATGGACAGTGAAAGGCTGGCCAGCACCCATCGGACCGGCGGCGCCGGTTCCGCGTTGGCGTTTGTTGATGGAACAGTGGGTGCAATGGGAGTGGTCAAGATAGTCCAGTGGGCAAAGTGGGCAAGCGGGTAAACAGGTAGAGGGGGTCGTGGTTCCCCGAAATGGAGCTCTCTGGGAGCGTAGTTCTTTACCTGGCATGGCGGAAGACGCATCATTTGCACTTTATGAGTGCGTTTAACGCCATCTCATGGCCAAATTGCGCTATGGTCGATGCATGGCTGCGCCCGATTTCAACCTTCTTGTCACCCTGGATGTGCTGCTCGCGGAAGGCAGCGTGGCGGGCGCAGCCCGGCGCCTGCGGCTGAGCCCGTCAGCGATGAGCCGGGCGCTGGCCCGATTGCGCGAAACAACCGGCGACCCGCTGCTGGTCAGGGCTGGACGCGGCCTTGTTCCCACACCGCGGGCCGTCGAACTCCGTGAGCGCGTCAGTCAGCTTGTGCAAGACGCAGAAGCGGTGCTGCGCCCCGCCAAAAAGCTCAAGCTCAAACAGCTGGTCCGCACGTTCACGCTGCGCACGCGCGAAGGTTTTGTGGAGAACTTCGGGCCAGAGCTTATTGCACGCGTCGCGAATGAAGCACCCGGCGTACGGCTGTGCTTCGTACAGAAGCTCGACAAGGACAGCACACAGCTTCGCGACGGGACCGTCGACCTTGAAACCGGCGTGGTGGGAAAGACGGCGGCACCGGAGCTGCGGGTGCAGGCCTTGTTCCGGGACCGGTTCGTCGGCGTCGTGCGAATGGGACACCCGCTGGGCGAGGGAGAGATCACGCCCGCCCGCTACGCCGCCGGCAGGCATATCGACGTCTCGCGGCGGGGCCAGGGCAAGGGGCCGGTGGATGAAGCCTTGCACCCATTCGGGCTCGAAAGGGAGATCGCCACCATCGTCGGCGGCTTTGCGGCGGCACTGGCACTGGCCCGGTCTTCCGACTTGATCGCCACGGTTCCCGAACGGCATACCGGGAACCTGCGCGCCGGAATGCACAGTTTTGCGCTGCCGGTCTCCACGCCGGAGATCACGGTGTCATTGCTCTGGCATCCGCGGCTGGATGCGGATCCTGGGCATCGGTGGCTACGGGGGTGTGTTCGGGAGGTTTGTGTGAGGCGGCCCCTCGCCTGATCGAGCGGTTGGTGATGTTGTGGCCGAGCTCTTTGCTGAGTCTTGCTGGCCGGGGGTTGCCCGGCATGCAACTCACTTTCTTTTGCTTCGCCAAAAGAAAGTAAGCAAAGAAAAGGCGACCCTGGTTCCTGCGTCCCTTCGCTACGCTACGGGCAACCTGCGGTGCTCGGGCCAGCCGGGGTCAAAAACAACTCGCCTGCGGCTCAAACAAGTTTTTGCCCTGATCCGTCTGGACCTCCGCTCCTCGGTGCATCCACAAGGGGTAATCGGGAACGGGGACCGAATACCAAAGACAAATACCAACAAGGACTCGCCGTGGCGAGTCCTTGTTTCTTCAGGTATTCGGGTTCTTATCTTCGGCTGCTGGTATTCCTTCTCTTCACCCCTTCTGTATGCGCCGAGGAGCGCAGGGCCAGGCGGATCAGGGATCGCGATTGTCTGAGCGAAGCGAGTTCGAGCGAGACCCCGCCTGAACCGAGCACCGCAGGTTGCCCGTAGCGCAGCGGAGGGACGCAGACAGCAGGGTCGCCTTTTCTTTTGCTTACTTTGCTTTTGGCGAAGCAAAAGAAAAGTGAGTAGCTGCCGGGCTACCCCCGGCCAGCAGCTCTCAGCAAAGAGCACCCCGTCGGAACGGGAGCCGACCGCCCCGTCAAGCCCCTCCAGCCAGGAGCGCCGCATTCCCCCCCGCCGCCGTCGTATTCACAGTGACAGTCTGCTCAGCACAAAAGCGATACAGGTAATGCGGCCCACCCGCCTTGGGGCCCGTGCCGGACAGGCCTTCTCCGCCGAAAGGTTGCACCCCCACCACCGCACCGATCATGTTGCGGTTCACATAAATATTGCCTACGTGGGCGCTGGCCGCGAGTGCCTGTGCGCGCGAGTCGATGCGGGTCTGGATACCGAGCGTGAGGCCGTAGCCCAGTGCGTTGATCTGCGCGATCACGGCCTCCGGCGTGGCCAGCTCGCCGCTGCCCCAGCGCACGATCTGCAGCACGGGGCCGAAGATTTCGTCTTTCACTTCGGCCAGGCTGCGTACTTCAAAGGCTGCGGGGGGAATGACATTTGCTATCGAATCAGGAGCTGCTTGCGCTCGTCCTGCATGGCTTACAAGCATTTTTGACGTTGAATTCAGGCGCTGAAGATGCTTCTGGATGTTGTCAAAGGCTTCGCGGTCGATCACCGGACCGACATCCGTCGCCAGGTCGGCTGTCTCGCCCACCACCAGCTCCTGCGCGGCGCCCTTGATCATCTCGATCACGTGGTCGGCAATGCCCTCATGCACACACAGCAGGCGCAGCGCCGAGCAGCGCTGGCCGGCGGAGCGGAACGCACTCTGCACCACCGCGTCGGCCACCTGCTCGGGCAGGGCCGTGCTGTCCACCAGCATGGCGTTGATGCCGCCGGTCTCGGCAATCAGCGGGACGATGGGGCCGTCTTTGGCGGCCAGCGCGCGGTTGATGATCTTGGCGACCTGGGTGGAGCCGGTAAACACCACGCCGGCGACTTGCGGCGCTGCCACCAGCGCGGCGCCCACGGTTTCACCGGCGCCATGCGCCAGTTGCAGCGCGCCTTCGGGCACGCCGGCCTGGTGCAGCAACTTCACAGCCTCCCAAGCCACGCCGGGGGTTTGCTCGGCGGGCTTGGCCATTACAGCGTTGCCGGTGGCCAGTGCCGCCGCAACCTGGCCGGTGAAGATGGCCAGCGGGAAATTCCAGGGGCTGATGCAGACCCAGACGCCGCGCGCCGACAGGCGCAGCTCATTGGTTTCACCTGTGGGGCCGGGCAGCGCGACCGGCTGCATGATGCGTTCGGCCTCGCCCGCGTAGTAGCGCAGGAAGTCCACCGCCTCGCGCACTTCAGACACCGCATCGCCCCAGGTCTTGAAGGCCTCTTTCACCAGCAATGCGCAGAACTTCGGCATCTGCTGCTCCATCGCGGCGGCAGCGCGGCGCAAGATGGCCGCGCGCTCGGCAATGGGCACGTTGCTCCACTTTTGATAGCTGCTTGCGCACGTCGCTATTGCGCTGGCGGCCGATTTGGCATCAAACTCAGGCACGACGGGGACCGGGGTGGTGGCCAACGCGGCCAGCAGCGGTGCGCGCATGCTCTGGACCGTGAGGTCCAGCCCCAGGCTGTTGGGCCGGCCGGGGCCGTATAGGGCCGGCGGCAGCGGCAAAGACGATTCGGGCTCCAGGCGCATCGGTGAGGTCAGCAGCTCGCCCATGCCGACCGACTCGTCGGCCAGCTGGTGCACAAAGGACGAGTTGGCGCCGTTCTCAAGCAGGCGGCGCACCAGGTAAGCAAGCAGGTCGCGGTGGGCGCCCACGGGCGCGTACACGCGGCAGCTGATCAGCGGGTTCTTCAGCACCTCGCGGAAAACGCCCTCGCCCATGCCGTGCAGGCGCTGCAGCTCGAAGGGAACTGCGTTGCGCGACGCCATCTGCAAAATCGCGGCAATGGTGGCGGCGTTGTGGCCGGCAAACTGCGGGTAAATGGCGTCGGGCGCGGCCAGCAAAGCCTGCGCACAGGCCAGGTACGACACATCGGTGTGGTGCTTGTGCGTGAACACCGGGTAGTGCGGCAAGCCCATCTCTTGTGCGCGCTTGATTTCCGAATCCCAGTACGCACCCTTGACCAGGCGGCACATCAGGCGCAGCCTGTATTTGCGGGCGACGGTGGCGATGTGCTCAATCAACTCCAGCGCGCGGGTCTGGTAGGCCTGCATGGCCAAGCCAAAGCCCTGCCACTGCGGGTGGTGCTTTGCCACCAGCGCAGCCAGGGCTTCAAACACATCCAGCGAGAGCTCGAGCCTGTCGACCTCTTCGGCGTCGATGGTGAGGTTGATATTGGCCCGGGCCGACAGCTCGCACAGCCCCCAGACGCGCGGTACCAGCTCGGCCATCACGCGTTCGCGCTGGGCGTCTTCGTAGCGCGGGTGCAGCGCGCTGAGCTTGATGGATATACCGTCGTTTTGCTCGGTAGCACCCATTGGACGAGCGCCAGCAGCTATTGATTTGATAGCGTTTGTGTAACTGGCGAGATAGCGCAGCGCGTCGGCATCGGTACGCGCACCCTCGCCCAGCATGTCGTAGCTGAAACGCAGGTTGGGGATTTTTTTGCGGCTGTCATCGGCCTCGGCCATCGCATCGGCAATGGTTTGCCCGAGCACAAACTGCCGGCCGAGCAGCTGCACGGCACGCAAGGTCGCCGCCACCACCGTGCGCGCGCCCAGCTTGCTCATGATGTGGGCCTGGCCGCCTTCCGGCAGGAATTTCTTGGACATGGCGATGGCCGAGGCCGACAGGCGAGCCATTACACCGTCGCCAGCGCTGTCGAAATCGGCGCGGCCGAGCTGGTCAGCCGTCAGGGCAATCGCGGTTTCGGCGTCCGGCACACGCAACAAGGCTTCGGCCAGCCGCATCAGGGCCAAGCCCTCCGCGCTGGAGATCGGGTATTCCTTGAGCAGGCTTTCCATCGCCCAGAACGGCGGCGGGTTGTCACGCACGGCCTGCACCCAGGGCTGGGCGGAGTGCGCCGCAGCCGCCCAGTCGAGCGCCCCGGCGAAGCGCTGCAGGTGCGCCGCCACGATGTCGGCTTCGGGGCGGTACGGGAAGGGCAGGCGCGGAGATGCAGGCTTCAAGTGATTCATGGAGGTTTTCACGGTAAATGGCGGTTATTCAGTCAATACGATGATGTTCTGTTGAATTCAGCAGAATTTCCCGCTAAATTTGTGCAATTCACCGAATAATTCACTATCCATGTTTGAAGCCTCACCCGAAATTGACCGCATTGACCTGAAAATCCTGAATGTCCTGCAGCAGGACGGCCGGATTTCCAACCTCAAGCTCGCCGAGAGCGTGGCTCTGTCGCCCACGGCCGTGCTGGCCCGCGTGCAGCGTTTGAGCCGGGACGGCTACATCCTGGGTTATGAAGCCCTGCTCAATCCCCTCAAGCTGGGCGCCGGAATGATGGTGTTTGTCGAAGTGCTGCTGGACCGCACCACGCCCAACGTGTTTGAAGCCTTCAAGGCGGCCGTACAGGTCCACCCGGAAATCTCCGAATGCCACATGGTGGCCGGCGGCTTTGACTATCTGCTCAAAACCCGCATGGCCGACATGGTGGCCTACCGCTCTTTTGCCGGCACCGTGCTCTGGCAGCTGCCGGGTGTGCGCGAAACCCGCACTTACGCCGTAATGGAAGAGGTGAAAAATACCACCCGGCTGGCGCTGGGGGTCTAGGCCGGGCATCTGCTGCCCGCCTGAAAAGGCCGCGTTAGCGGCACTTTTCTCACGGATTCCCGCTCAAATCCAGTCGCACCCGGACTAACCGCGTTGCCAAGCCGTGCGCATTGGACTACCTTGCAGTGCACATATGCAAGAAGTTGCATATGCAGATGGTGAAAAAACCATTACCACGAAAAAAACGGAGGCCCCTGATGAAAAACAAGCCATGGTGGCGTTTGGCCGTGTTGGTGGGAGTGCTTGTCGCCGCGGCGGCGCAGTCGGCGGAAATCGGCGTGACGGATACCGAAATACGCGTCGGGCAATTCGCCGCCCAGACCGGCCCCGCCGCCGAGCTGGGCAAGCGCATGCAACTGGGCATATTGGCGCACTTCAATGCCGTCAACGCCGCCGGCGGCATCAACGGCCGCACCCTCAAGCTGGTTTCGCGGGACGACGGTTATGAACCTGAAAAGGCTGCTGCCGCGGTCAAGGCCCTGATCGAAGAAGACAGGGTGTTCGCGCTGATCGGTTCGGTCGGCACACCCACCACCCTGGCCGCGGTGCCGGCCATCAACGCGGCAGGCATACCGCTGATTGGCCCGTTCACAGGCGCGCAGGGCCTGCGCGAGCCTTTCAACCGAAACCTGTTCCACGTGCGCGCCAGTTACTTTGACGAGACCGAGCGCATCGTGCAGCACCTGAGCACCGTCGGCATCACCAAAATCGCCGTCTTCTACCAGAACGATTCTTACGGCAAGGCCGGGCTGGAAGGCGTGATGCGGGCGCTGACCCGGCGCAACCTCAAGCCGGCTGCCAGCGTCACGGTCGAGCGCAACAGCGTGGATGTTGCCGCACCGCTGGCAGAAATACTCAAGGTCACGCCTGAGGCTGTGATCCAGATCAGTGCCTACAAATCCTGCGCCGCGCTGATCAGGCAGGCACGGGCCAAGGCCTACGGTGGCCAGTTTTTCAATGTGAGCTTTGTCGGCTCGAAGGCGCTCGCTGAAGAGTTGGGCGACACCGGGGCGGGCGTGACGATTTCGCAGGTGATGCCCTTCCCTTACACACCCTCATCGGCCATCGTGCGTGAATACCAGCAACGCATGGCTGAGGGCGGCCACAAGGACTTTGACTTCTCCAGCATGGAAGGCTTTCTGGTGGCCAAGGTCTTTACCGAAGGCCTGCGCCGGGCTGCGGGGAAGAACCTGACCCGTGAGAGCCTGGTGACGGCGCTGGAGTCCATGCGCGACTACAACATGGGCGGCTTCACGGTGAACTACAGCCCCCAAAGTCACGAGGGCTCCCGCTTCACCGATCTCACCATCATCGGGCGCGGCGGAAAATTCATGCGCTGACGGCATCGAAACTTGCAAAACGGCCCATGCTGGCAATAATGCGGGCTCATCCCCTGTTTGCCATTCACCAGGAACACCCATGAAGCTTTCTACCCCCTTTCCAGCCGCCCTTGCCGCTTTCACGCTGGCCCTGTCCGCCGGGGTTTCTGCACAGACCACCAAACCGGGCCTGTGGGAAATGACGAGCAAAATGCAGTCAAGCTCCGGCGAGATGGAAAAAGCCATGGCCAACATGGAAAAGCAGCTGGCCAGCATGTCGCCCGAGCAGCGCAAGCAGATGCAGGACATGATGGGCAAACAGGGCATGTCCATGGGGCCCGGCGCCGGCGGTGGCATGACCATGAAGGTGTGCGTTACCAAGGAAATGGCCGAGCGCAACGAGCTGCCGCAGCAACAACAGGGCGACTGCAAGAGCACCCAGTCGCCGCGCAGCGGCAACACCATGAAGTTTGCCTACACCTGCACGCAGCCACCGTCCAGCGGCGAAGGCGTAATGACCTTCAACGGCGACACCGCCTACACGATGAAGATGAACACCACGACCACCGTCAAAGGCAAGCCCGAGAAGATGACCATGGATGCTGCAGGCAAATGGCTGTCGGCTGATTGCGGCAATATCAAACCCATCGCTCCTCCCAAGAAATAGAAACGCCCCCCGAAGCAGGGCATGTCTTCACCAGCAGGGGCCGCGGAACCGGCTTTGCCGGGCCGCAGGCGCAGCGGCCCCCTCGGGGGGCAGGAAGCTACACGGAGTGAGCGACCGTGGGGGCTATCTCCCCCCAAAAATCGCGGTGCCTACGCGCACCATGGTGCTGCCCGAATGGATCGCCGCCTCCAGGTCAGCGGTCATGCCCATTGACAAGGTATCCATGGGTGCAAGCAACGCACCTGACGCGTTGATTTCGTCAAAAATGGCTTTTGTCCGCGCGTGGACAGCGCAAGCAGCTACAAAATCGATAGCAGGCTCCGGTATCGCCATCAAGCCGCGCAAGGTGAGGTTCGGCAGCTGCACAACCGCCTGCGCCAGCGCCAGGACATCCTCAGGCGCCACGCCCGACTTGTTGGCGCCACCATCCACGTTGACCTGCAGGCAGATCTGGAGCGGCGGCAAATCGGGCGGTCGCTGCTCGCTCAGCCGCTGGGCGATTTTGGGGCGATCTACCGACTGCACCCAGTCAAAATGCTCAGCCACGAGACGGGTCTTGTTGCTCTGAACCGGGCCAATGCAATGCCACTCCAGCGTAATCCCAGGGCCCTGTGCCTCGGCGCCTTGCCAGGCGCGGAGGGCGGCAATTTTCTCTACGCCCTCAGTGATGTAGTTTTCGCCGAAGGCACGCTGCCCATCCGACGCGGCGTCGATCACGGCGTCCGCACCAAAGGTTTTGGAGACCGCCAGCAGCCGCACGCTCGCCGGATTGCGCCCGGCGGCTACGCAGGCCGTGGTTATCCGGTCACGGACAAGCTGGAGATTGCGCACAATCGTGGTCATAATCGAACTGTAAACTTAGTTTGAAAACCATTTTCAAAGGGTCCCGGGATGGATATCACGCAGTTGCTGGCTTTTAGTGTCAAGAACAAGGCGTCTGACTTGCATTTGTCGGCAGGCTTGCCGCCCATGATCCGGGTTCACGGCGACGTGCGGCGCATCAACATCGATCCGCTGGACCACAAGCAGGTGCATTCCATGGTGTATGACATCATGAACGACACCCAGCGCAAAACATATGAAGAATTCCTGGAGGTCGACTTCTCGTTCGAAATCGACGGCCTCGCCCGCTTTCGCGTCAATGCCTTCAACCAGAATCGCGGCGCCGGTGCGGTGCTGCGGACCATTCCATCCAAAATCCTGACACTGGAACAGCTCAACGCCCCCAAGATTTTTGGCGACCTGGCCATGAAACCGCGCGGCATGGTGCTGGTCACCGGCCCCACCGGCTCGGGCAAATCGACCACACTGGCCGCCATGGTCAACTACCTGAACGAAAACGAGTACGGCCACATCCTGACGGTGGAAGACCCGATCGAATTCGTGCACGAATCCAAAAAATGCCTGATCAACCAGCGCGAGGTCGGCCCACACACCCTGAGCTTTAACGCCGCGCTGAAATCGGCCCTGCGGGAAGATCCGGACGCCATCCTGGTGGGTGAAATGCGTGACCTGGAAACCATCCGGCTGGCCATGTCGGCCGCTGAAACGGGCCACCTTGTCTTCGGCACGCTGCATACTTCCAGCGCCGCGAAAACCATCGACCGGATCATCGACGTGTTTCCGGCCGAGGAAAAGGAAATGATCCGTTCCATGCTGTCCGAGTCGTTGCAGGCCGTGATTTCGCAAACACTGTGCAAAACCAAGGATGGTGCGGGCCGCGTGGCCGCACACGAGATCATGCTGGGCACCAGCGCCATCCGCAATTTGATCCGCGAGGCCAAGGTCGCCCAGATGTATTCATCCATCCAGACCGGCAACAGTGTGGGCATGCAGACGCTGGACCAGAACCTGACCGAGCTGGTGAAGCGCAATGTGATTTCTGCTGCCGAAGCCCGCGGCAAGGCAAAAATCCCGGAAAACTTCCCCGGCTAGAAGCTATGGCCCCCACGCTTGTCACTTCGAGCCTACGGCGCGCTGCCCCTTTCCTTACGTATGAGGCCGCTGCGCCTGCGGCCCGGCAAAGCCGGTTCCGCGGCCCCTGCTTGATTGAAGAGAGAACCACCGTCACCGATCCTGCCGAGTTTCCGGCAACGACAGAGTTTGTTTGAAAGGAGTCGCAAATGGAACGCGACCAGGCCAGTAAATTCATCAATGATCTGCTGAAACTCATGGTCAGCCGTAATGGCAGTGACCTGTTCATCACAGGCGACTTCCCACCGGCCATGAAAGTCGACGGCAAGGTGACCAAAGTGTCGCCGCAGCCGCTGAACGCCGGCCACACGCTCGCCCTTGCCCGTTCCATCATGAACGACAAGCAGGCCGCCGAATTCGAACGCACCAAGGAATGCAATTTCGCCATCTCGCCGCCCGGCGTGGGCCGCTTCCGTGTCAATGCGTTCATCCAGCAGGGCAAGGTCGGCATGGTGATGCGGACGATTCCCGCCGTGCTGCCCACCATCGACGGGCTGGGCGTGCCCCAGGTGCTCAAGGAAGTGGTGATGAGCAAGCGCGGCCTGACCATTTTGGTGGGCTCTACCGGTTCGGGTAAATCCACCACGCTGGCGGCCATGGTCGACTGGCGCAACGAGCAGTCGTTCGGCCACATCATCACGATTGAAGACCCGGTGGAATTTGTCCATGCGCACAAGAACTGCGTGATCACGCAACGTGAAGTGGGCCTGGACACCGACAGCTGGGAAGCGGCCCTCAAAAACACGTTGCGCCAGGCGCCCGACGTGATCCTGATGGGCGAGATCCGCGATCGCGAAACCATGGAACATGCCATCGCATTCGCGGAAACCGGCCACCTGTGCCTGGCCACCTTGCACGCCAACAGCGCCAACCAGGCGCTGGACCGCGTGATCAACTTTTTCCCCGAAGAGCGCCGCACCCAGTTGCTGATGGACCTCTCGCTCAACCTCAAGGCCATGATTTCGCAGCGGCTGGTGCCCAAGCAGGACGGCAAGGGCCGTTTTGCGGCGGTGGAGGTCATGCTCAACTCGCCGCTGATCTCCGATCTGATCTTCAAGGGCGAAGTCTCCGAAATCAAGGAGATCATGAAAAAAAGCCGCAACCTGGGCATGCAGACTTTCGACCAGGCGCTGTACGACGCCTTCGAGAGCCACTTCATCACCTACGAAGATGCCCTGCGCAACGCCGACTCGGTGAACGACCTGCGCCTGCAGATCAAGCTCAACTCGCAACGCGCCAAGTCCGTCGACCTGGCGGCCGGCACCGAAAACTTCGCTATCGTTTAAGCCGCTGAACTGCCGGCGTTGTTCCGGCCAAGGGCTGAGTTGGAAGGGCTAAAGGCCGCGAAGCAGGCCTGAAGGTAATCGATAGTGGCCCGGATTTTGGGAGCCCGATGGCGTTCGGCCAGAATCACCGCATCAATAGAATAGACATCGCTCACCGTGTGCCGGGCCAGCACGGGCTTTAACCGGCCTTGCGCCACCAGCTCGCGGCCGATAACGTCGTTGATCCGGGCAATGCCGGCTCCCGCCAAGGCAAGTGAAACCACCGCAGCGCTGCTATTGACGCGCAACTGCCCCTGCACCGCGAGTGGGGTGACGACCGCGTTTTCTTCGAAGGTCCATTGATTGTGGGTAATCGAAGTGGTATTTGATATCAGACTGTGCAATTGAAGATCTGCCGGCGCACGCGGAACGCCATGCTTCTTGAGATACACGGGTGAGGCGTACAAAGCACGCCCATGGCTTCCAAGATTACGGGCAATGGCCGTCTGCGCAGGTGCAACACCCGCCCTCACGACGATATCCATCGCCTCATCGGCCATGCTGACAAGGCGATCATCCAGATGCAGGTCCAGCTTCAATTCCGGGTGCAAGGCCCGCAGCTTGCCCAGCCGGGGAATCAGTACATATTCAGCAAGAATCTGGCTGATGCTCAAGCGCACCGTACCCACCACTGAGCGGCTTCTGCTGGCGAAGCTGTTTTGCAATTGCCTGTGTTCGGTAAGGATGCGCTGGGCATATTCGAGGAAGACCTCACCTTCGTCAGTGAGAGAGAGGCTGTGAGTGGTCCGGTGCATCAGCCGCAGGCCGCATTGAGCCTCCATGCGCGCGAGCGAACGCGACATATGGCTGGCCGCAACGTTGCGGTCCCTCGCTACTGTCGAGAGCGACTGGGCAGATGCAAGCTGCGCAAACAGCGAGAAGTCGTCAAGGCTGAGGTTTTTCATGCTTGTGCAGATTTGACACGAGCATTATGCATTCGGGGGGATTTCCAGCCGACGCCATCCTGGGCACAGTTCACTTCGCACGGACATGTTGCGCCGTCGCTCTTCAAAGGATTTTTATGCCCATCTCCATCCAGCTATCGCAGGGACTTTTAACGCCGGCCGGCGAGCGCGAGGTTTTCTCCAGAGTTGCAGGCGCCTTGCTGCAGGTACACGGCCTCAGCGGAAACGCCTTCATGACTCCCGCAGTCATTGGGCATGTCGACATTTACCCTGAAGAGCACAGCTATGCCGGCGGCAAACCCCAGTCGCTTGCGGTCATAGAGGTTAAGGTCCCTTCTGTCACCTTCCCCGATCAGTCGGTGAAAGACAACTTCGTCAAGGCGGCAACAGACATCATTGACGAGCTCAAGGCGGGAAAACACCCGAGAGCGCGCACCTTCGTCAACGTGACCTATGCGGTGGAGGGCGCCTGGGGAATTGCCGGCAAAGCCTATACCAACGCCGACCTGGGAATGGCCATTGGAGCTGCCGCGGGCTAGGCAAGCGCGGGAACTCACCCTGCCCCCATTCACCTCCGTCTCTCCGCACAGCACACCAACCGATTAAACCCACAGGAAACTTCATGCCTCTCGTACGAATTGACCTTCCTGACACCACGCCGGACGAAGAGCTTTCGGCCGTGTCGGGCCTTGTGCATCAAGCCCTGGTAGACACTTTCAATGTGCCGGGGCCGGATCGCTTCCAGACGCTCACGCGTCATGCACCGCGCCAGCTCATTTGCTCCGAAGAATTCCTTGGGGTCACGCACTCCGCCCACGTGGTTTTTATTCAAATATTCTGCGCCCCCGGCCGATCGCTGGACATGAAGAAGGCGCTCTTCTCGGAAATCGGAAAACAAATCTCGTCGAATTGCAGCTTTAGTCCGGCCGACGTCATCATCAATCTGGTTGAGACGTCGCGTGAGAACTGGTCTTTTGGAAACGGCATGATGCAATTCAGTTAAAAGGGGCAGGACAGCCTGTTTTGCACACCCCCCAACGCGCTGAGATGCGCCATGAATGTGAAGCTGCTCCTTCATGGGAAAACAGGGAGGTTCACTGGGCAAAGCGCGCAATCAAGCCATAATCATTGCTGCAAAACCCCCTTGCCCGACGGGCCTCAAGAGATTTAACTGTGTCATCAATTCACCCCAAAACCTACGAAACTTCCGATTCACGTACTGTCGCCTTCCTGGGCCTCGGTGTCATGGGCTTCCCGATGGCCGGGCACCTGGCGCTGGCGGGCCACGACGTCACGGTCTACAACCGCAGCGCCGCCAAGGCTGCCTCCTGGACGAGCGAGTTCAAGGGCCGTGCAGCCGCCACACCGCGCGAGGCGGCTGCAGGCGCAGACGTCATTTTCTGTTGCGTGGGCAATGATGCCGACCTGCGCAGCGTGGTACTGGGTAACGATGGAGCGCTGGCCGGCATGAAACCGGGCGCCATCTTCGTGGACCACACCACGGCCTCGGCCGATGTGGCGCGTGAACTCTCCGCCGCGGCCTCCAAGATCGACCTGCACTTCATAGATGCACCCGTCTCGGGTGGCCAGGCTGGTGCGCAAAATGGCGCGCTCACAGTGATGTGCGGCGGAGACGCCGCAGCATTTGAGGCCGTGAAACCAGTGGGCATGGCTTTTTCAAAAGCCTTCACGCTGATGGGCCCAAGCGGCGCGGGGCAACTTACCAAGATGGTCAACCAGATTTGCATTGCTGGCCTGGTACAGGGCCTGAGCGAAGCGGTGGCGTTTGGCCAGAAGGCCGGTCTGGATGTCAACCAGGTCCTGGACGTGATTGGCAAGGGCGCAGCGCAAAGCTGGCAGCTCGACAACCGCGGCAAAACCATGGTGGCCGACAAGTTTGACTTCGGGTTTGCCGTGGACTGGATGCGCAAGGACCTGGGCCTGGTACTGGACGAAGCCAAGCGCAACGGTGCGCGCCTGCCTGTGACGGCCCTGGTCGACCAGTTTTATGCCGACGTACAAGCCATGGGCGGCCAGCGCTGGGACACATCGAGCCTGATCAAGCGCCTGAAATAGAAACTGGGCCAACCGGAAAAATCGGGTGGAAAGCAGAGCGGCAATGCTGCCGAGGCCAGCACTGCCCGCCCCTAACTAACGTCAACTCCCGGCGGGTTTGGCGCCTGCGGGTGGCTCGACGGGTTTTGACGGCAGCATGCGTGCCAGCTCTTCCTCGCTGATGATTTCAAACATGCGGATGACTTTTTGCACACCCGGAGTGGAGCGGACCACTTCGGTGGCGCGATCCGCCTCGCGCTGTGTAACACGCCCCATCAGGTAGGTCGTACCACGCTCGGTCACCACCTTGAAGGCGTTCAACGACAGGTCACGGGCATCCACCAGCATCGCCTTGACACGGCCGGTGACGAGGGTGTCGGACGAGCGCTGTGTCAGGGTGGCGTTGCCCATCACGGCCAGTTCATTGACCACCGAGGTCACATTCTCCACACGCGAAACGATCTGCTCGACCAGCTGCTTGTCTTGCGCGCTGGGCACTTCACCCGTCAGCAACACCTGGCGGTTGTAGCTGGTCAAGTTGACATGCACACGGTCGCCCACGTTGCTGCGAATCCGGCTGGCCGCCCGCAATTCAATGCCCTCGTCTTCCAGCTGCGCACCCGACGTGCGGCGGTCGGTGGCAACAAGCGCCCCCCCGGCCATGCCACCTACCACCAAAGGAAAGCAGGCTGTCAGGGCACTGCCAAGCAAGACCGACGTACCAACGGCCAGAGTGAGTCGTTTCAACGGGGCATATGTCATACAGAGGTCTCCTGATCGCCAAGTAACTGGGTGTCCACACCATCGCAAATGCAATGGAGGACAAGAAGGTGCACTTCCTGGATACGCGCGGTCCGCTCATGCGGCACGCAGATATGCACATCGGTTTCGCGCAGGGCATGGGTCATCTTGCCGCCCCCGCGCCCCGTCAGCGCCACCACGGTCATCTCGCGCTCATGGGCGGCTTCGATGGCGGCCAGCACATTGGCCGAATTGCCGCTGGTGCTGATGGCCAGCAATACGTCGCCGGCGCCGCCCAGGGCACGCACTTGCTTCGAGAAGATGACCGTGAAGTCGTAGTCGTTGGCAATGGCGGTGAGGATGGAGCTGTCGGTCGTCAGCGCAATCGCACCCAGCTCCGGCCGCTCGCGCTCATAGCGCCCCACAAACTCCGCAGCGAAGTGCTGGGCATCCGCTGCCGAGCCACCATTGCCGCAGGCCAGGACTTTGCCGCCACTGGTGACGCTGGCCAGGATGGCCTGCACGGCGGCCGCAATCGGTTTGGACAGGACCTGTGCCGCCTGGTATTTCAGGTCGGCACTGTCAATGAACTGCTGTTCGATACGTTGTTCAAGCATGGGGTCAATGATAGCGGGTCGGACTGCTCCGCCGGTCCCGGAGGGGTTTGCGCAGGCTGGCAATGGATGGTTACAAATTCCGCCATTCCCGGCGTTCAGGACGCGTCGAAAGCCCCGGGCAGCCATTCAATGTCAGGGGCCGCCCCGTCGTCCTGCGGCCCGTTGACCAGGACCACGTCGAATCGACAAGGCGGTGGGCTGGCGAAACGCATGAGATAGTGCCTCGCGGCAAAGATGATTCGCTGTTGCTTGGCCGGGCTGATGCTGGCGCCGGCGCCGCCGTGCGAGACGCCCGTGCGCTGGCGCACTTCCACAAACACCAGAGTACCGTCAGGTGCGCGCATGACCAGGTCGATCTCGCCGCCGCCGCGGCCCGGCGTCCGATAATTGGTATCGACCAACACCAGTCCGGCCTTGGCGAGGTAGGCGCGCGCGGCAGCTTCCGCAGCATCACCCCTCGACTTGGTGGTAACCTGCCCAGGCGAGGCTGGGGCCTGAAGGGCCGTCGCTTTTGACGCCGTCCCGGCAACCTGTTTTCTGGAAAACCACATTGAACGCTTCCTTCGACCTGGCACTGAATGCGGCACGCGCCGCAGCAGGCATGCAGCATTATCCGGAAAGTGCGCTCTATGTGGTGGCGACCCCGATCGGGAACCTGGCCGACATCAGCCTGCGCGCCCTGCAAGTACTGCAGCTGGTAGACGCCATAGCCTGCGAAGACAAGCGGCATTCTCAACCCCTGCTGCGGCAGTACGGCATCGACAAACCCCTGCTGGCGGTGCACGAACACAATGAAGCTGAGGCCGCAGGTCTGGTGATCGAACGCCTGCAGCGGGGTGAGCGCGTGGCCTATATCAGCGACGCCGGCACGCCGGCCGTGAGCGATCCCGGCGCCCGCCTGGTCGCCGCCGTTCGTGCCGCTGGACTGGCCATCATGCCCCTGCCGGGTGCCAGCAGCGTCACTGCGGTGCTCAGCGTGGCCGGGCTGAGCAGCCCGGGCGGTGACACCGGGTTCGTATTCGCCGGTTTCCTGCCGAGCAAGGCCGGTGAACGCGACCAGGCCATCCAGCAGCTGCAAACCGATGCCCGGGCCATCGTGATTCTGGAGGCGCCACACCGCATCGAGGCGCTTGCGAAAGCACTGGCGGTGCTGCAAGGCCGCCTGGTCACCGTTGGCCGTGAGCTGACCAAGCAATTTGAGGAAATTGCGACCGTGCCGGCGCAGGATTTTTCCGGCTGGCTGGCCGCTGGCGCCCAGCGTACGCGCGGTGAATTTGCACTGGTACTGCATCCTTGCGCCGCTGCGGATAACCCCGAAGATGGCACACGGGTGCTGCAGTTGTTGCTGGCGGAGTTGCCGCTCAAGACTGCTGTAAAAGTCGCGGCAGAAATCACCGGCGTGGGACGTAACGAGCTCTATGACACCGCACTCAAGCTGAAAAAAGAATGAACCCCAACGCCGACGAACTCTGGCACGCACCACGCTGGGCGCTTGCCGCCTTGTTGGCTGTGCTCGGGATGCTCGGTCCGTTTTCCATCGACACCTACATTCCCGCCTTTTCCGGCATGGCGCAGTCGCTGGGAGCATCACCGGTAGAAATGCAACAGACGCTGTCGGCCTACCTGTTCGGTTTTGCTTTCATGAACTTGTTTCACGGTGCGCTGGCCGACAGTTTTGGCCGTCGGCCGGTGGTGTTGTGGGGAATCGCGCTATTCACTCTGGCGTCGGCCGGTTGCGCGCTTTCGCAAAGCATCGGGCAGCTGGTTTTTTTCCGGGCCATGCAGGGCTTGTCGACAGGTGCGGGCATTGTGGTGTCGCGCGCCGTCATACGCGACATGTACCCGCCGGCTCAGGCCCAACAGGTCATGAGCCAGGTCACCATCTATTTCGGAGTGGCCCCAGCCCTTGCGCCCATCGTCGGCGGCTGGCTTTTTGTGCATCTGGGCTGGCACAGCATCTTCTGGTTTCTGACGGGAGTGGGTGTGATCCTGTGGGCTACCAACTTCCGGTTCTTGCCCGAGACACTTCCGCCGCTGGAACGCCAGCCGTTTGAAGTCAGGCATCTGATGCGGGGCTACTGGCAGTTGGGTTCCAGCCCCCGCTTTTTATTGCTGGCGCTGGCCAGCGGCGTGCCATTCAACGGCATGTTTTTGTATGTGCTGTCAGCGCCCGCTTTTTTGGGGGAACACCTGGCACTGCAGCCTACCGAATTTTTCTGGTTTTTCATCCTGACAATCTCCGGCATCATGTCCGGCGCGTGGCTGAGCGGCCGCCTGGCAGGAAAAATCGCCCCCAAGCAGCAAATACGGCACGGCTTTGTCATCATGCTGGTCACCTCGGTGCTTAACCTGATTGCCAACATGCTGTTCGCCCCGCATGCTTCGTGGTCCCTCTTTCCGATCGCAGTGTTTGCATTCGGCTGGGCACTGATGGTGCCGGTTGTCACGCTGCTGGTGCTGGACCTTTATCCTGAACGGCGCGGCATGGCTTCTTCCCTTCAGGCCTTCGTGGGCTCAACCGCCAACGGCATTGTTGCCGGTGTCATCGCCCCGCTCACAATGCACTCCACCCGGGCATTGGCGGCAGTCTCGCTCGGGATGATGTGCATCGGGTTGGTTGCCTGGGTGTATCTGCATCACCGGTGGCCGGATATCGGCCGCTCCGCAACACCCGACTAGCGTGCAATACGCCTTTTAACGATCATTGACTCGCATGGGAAATTCCATGCCCTGCCCGATGCGTTGCACCACGTTGTTGCCGTCCAGATAAGCCCAGAAAAACATGGGCTGATCACTGTCTCGCCAGCGGTAAGTCATGATGTCGCCGGACCATGACGCTACACGGTCAATCTTTGCTGGCCGGCCAAATTCGCGTTCCATATCCGAGCGCATCCACTTGCCCGGCTGGATTCTTGAAAACTCTGCTGGCGTCAGGACCTCGCGGACGCTGATGACCCTGCCGGCGGCATCCAGATCTACCATCGTGGCGAACTGACCAAGCGGCTGGCCCGAATACTGCAGCCGGGTTCCCGCATCCAGCGGCACCACCCGGGACGGCGTTCCGCGAAGCGCGATGACGTTCTCGCGGGTCATGCCGGGCTTTATCGCTGTCAACGCGCAGCCGGCGGCACACAGCACCGCGACAACAAGACCGGAAACTAATTTAAATGCCCTCACGGTTACTCCTGCCTGAAATTTAATTGATTACGAGACTTGGGACTCAATCGCGGCCAGAACGTTCCCCGTGACACCTGCCCAACCGATCTTCCCTGCGCGGGCCGAATCACGGATTGTTGCATCATGCCGCACCCGCTGAAGGCGCCCGGACTGCCGCTGTCGTTGTTTCTGGCGCCCATGATGCAGGGCAACGGCTCGAAGCCGGGATTCAACGGATTGGACCAGGCCTCAAGCAAACTCGCCGACTCGTTTTGTACTGAGCCCGCCTGGGGGCCGAGGTGTTTGGTGTCCATGCACCCGCGCGCACTCAGGCTTTGTGCTGCCGCGCAAAAATTTTGGCCAGATCCAGGAAATTCTTTTCGGCCGGCGAATTACTGTCTTCCCGGCTCACCAGCGTGATAGGTGCCACCAGCGCGGGCCTGGCATTGGTGATACGGCAGTACACCACGCTCTCACGGTGAAAATCCTTCATGGATGCGGGAACCACGGAAACGCCCGCGCCCGCCGCGACCAGGCTGATATTGGTCAGCATGCGCTCCACCTCCAAGGCGATCCTGAGCGTGAAGCCCGCCTGTTCACAGGCTTCGATCAGATCCGAATACATGCCCGGTGCGCCGTGTCTGCGCACCAGAATGAACTGCTCATCAGCCAGGGATTTCAGATCAATGGCCGGCATCTTGCCCTTGGCGGCGCCCGCCACCAGCGCGTGACCCACCGGCAGAATCAGCAGCATCTCCTCTTCGAGC
Organism: Polaromonas sp. P2_G11; assembly: GCF_056403595.1. NCBI lineage: Bacteria > Pseudomonadati > Pseudomonadota > Betaproteobacteria > Burkholderiales > Comamonadaceae > Polaromonas > Polaromonas sp. P2_G11. The sequence goes on from NZ_JBFUFE010000001.1 coordinate 1,279,948, forward strand.
AAGGAAAAAAAGCTCACGCCACGCGGATGGCTTACGGGCGTGCGCAAAATCGCGACATTGACCTTGCCCCTGTCTATGCCCTCGGTCAGCTCGGCCGCATTGGCTTCCCTCAAATCCAGATGCACACCGGGATAAGCGCTGCGGTAGGCCCGGATAATCCCCGGAATAAGGGGATGGGCAGCGGCCGAACTGGTAAAGCCGATGGCCAGCGTGCCTTCAAAGCCCTGTGCGGCGCGCGCCGCGCGCGCCGATGCCTGCTCAACACTGCGCAGGATGGCCTGGGCTTCCTGCACAAATACGGCGCCCCCGGCCGTCAGCGCAGCGCCCTTGGGGTGGCGGCGGAACAATTCGAAACCCAGCTCTTCCTCCAGCAGCCGGATCTGGTGGCTCAAGGGCGGCTGCTGCATGTTCAAGCGCTCGGCGGCACGCGTGAAATGCTGCTCCTCGGCAACCATCAGGAAATAGCGCAGGTGTCTCAGCTCCATGGCGTCGGCCCATCTTTTTTAGGTATTGGAGGTCTTATTTCCGGATTTTATGCATATGCCCTCGACGGCGCGTGACGCCTTCGCGTCTTTACACGCGCCGTCCATCCGCAAAAAACAACCGTATGGCGCGGCTCCCGGGCTACGGTAGCCAAGCCGCCCGTAGACTGGGCGATAGATGATCAGAATTAGAAAAATACTTTGCCATCCCATTGCACAGATGGCTCTCGCCTTTGCCGCCGGCATGCTGTTGGGGAATTTTTTCCCCTCAGCCGGCGCGCTGATGAAGCCCCTAAGCGACGGCTTTCTGCGCCTGATCGGCATGCTGATCGGCGTGCTGATCTTTTGCCTGGTGGTGTCCGGTATCGCCAGCATGCGCAACCGGCTGCAGGCCACGCAGGTGGGCATCAAGGCCATCATCTACTTCGAGGCCATGACCTTGATCTCGCTGCTGGCGGGCATGCTGGGCGCCTTGCAGCTGGCGCCCGGGAAGGGTTTCGCGCCGGGTTTTACGGCTGACATCGCACAGCGCGTTGCACCTGCGCCGGCCACGGAAAGTACGACCGACTTTTTGCTCAACATCATCCCCCCGACATTTGCCAGCGCCTTCACCGGCAACAACAACCTGCAGATCCTGCTGCTGGCGCTCCTGTCGGGCATTGCACTGACGCGCGCGGGTGAACGCGGCCGCAGCCTGCTGGAGCTCATCGAAGCGACGCAACAGGTGTTGCAGGGCATGGTCGGCATGGTCCTGAAGCTGGCGCCACTTGCTGCCTTCGGTGCTGTGGCCTTCATGATAGGCCGTTACGGGACATCTTCGGTGCTACCGCTGCTGCAGTTTCTCGGCGCGATTTATCTCGTCAGCATCCTGTTTGTCTGCGTCGTGATGGGTCTACTGGCGCGCGCCGCTGGTTGCAACATCTTTCGCCTGGTCGCCTATGTGAAGGAAGAGCTGCTGCTGGTCTTCTTCACCGCTTCATCGATAGCCGCTTTGCCAGGCTTGGTCGGAAAAATGGAAAGAATGGGCTGCGCCAAATCGGTGGTGCGCTTGATGCTGCCGACCGGCTTCAGTTTCAACCTGAACGGCAGCAACATCTATATCGCCATGGCGGCGATCTTCCTGGCGCAGGTGGCGCATGTCGAACTGGGTTTCTGGCCGCTGCTGTCACTGCTGGGCATCGCGATGCTGACTTCCAAGAGCGCCGCCAGCGTCGCCGGTTCGGCCTTCGTCGCGCTGACAGCGACGTTGGCCAGCCAGAATCTCATTCCGGTCGCGGGCATAGTCTTGTTGCTGGGCATAGAGCGTTTGATGAAATGCCGCTCCCTCACCAACATGCTCGGCAATTGTGTGGCCTGCGTCGTTGTGTGCGCCTGGGAAAAAGCGCTGGACCGCCAAGCCATGCATCAGGCTCTGTCGGGCAGGGACCCCTCCTCGCCCGCCGTCGCCGACCAGATCTGATACAGGCGTTCGCCCAGGCATTCCGCGCGGCCTTCGAACAGGGCGTTCAGGCTCTCGGACCGCTCCAGCCTGCGGTATAGCGCGGCCCGCTCCGCATAGTCGTCGGCCATGCGGATGGCGGCGGCGACATAGTCCTCCACACTGGCGACAATGCTCCAGTCGGGCAGGCCCAAGCGCCGGAACAGCGCTTCATCAATGTGCTCGAACACCTCAGGCCCCGTCTTGCACACGCCGGGCAGGCCGACCGTCACCGCGTCGGTGATGCCGTTGGTATTGCCGAAAGGAAAGGGGCTCAGAAACATGTCGCAGCGATTGAAGATGGCGAGGTAATCCGGGTAGGGCTGGTGCGCGTAGATTTCGGCGTCCGGCAGGTAGCGGCGAATCACCCTTCGCACTTGCGGATAGATCAGGCCGGTTGCCTGTCCAATCAGGAAATGAAACCGTATCTGCTTGCGTGAGCCCGCGCGTATTTTCTGGCAGGTCACCAGGAATTTCGGATTGATCTTCATGGTGGTCGCGGCCACGGCGATGTTGACGACCACCGAGTCCTGCCGTTGTGGCCGTGCCAGCGAGACTTCGATGGCCGACGGGCGGTAAGGCTGCCCGTCCTTTGGCAAGCGCAACAGGGTTTCGCTGAAGCAGGCGGGGTCGCCGACAAAGTCTTCTTCCACGCTGATGTAATCGATACGGTCGGAATGCGTGGTGGCGGGATGGCCCAGCGCGGCCACCTGCACGGGCGCCAGGCGCTGATTGGCCGCGAACATGGTGATGGGAAACATGCCGACGCTGGGCATGTAAAACACGGCAGGCCTGAGGGAGCCGGCCAGCGCGTGCAGCTGGCGCAGACAGGCGATCATGTCATTGGGCGCAGCGAAATCAATCACCTCGTCAAACACCGCCCGGCCCAGTTCGTCGATGTTGCAGGGGTAAGCAATGGCCACCAGGCGAAAATGCCTGCGCGCGGCCTCCAAAGTCCGGGAATGCGTGCGGTAAATCGAATGCCCGCCGGAGAACCACTCGAGCAGTACCAGCATGATGGGCTTGTCCGCACTTTGCGCGGCGAGCGCGAGCGCGGGCGCAGCGCGCCCCAGGCCCAGCGCCTCGAGCTTCTTGCGAACCAGCCGGTTGATGGGGCGCTTGATCTCATGGCGGTCGGCCAGGTCGGCGTAGCTGCAGTGCATGTACACGTCATGCAGGATGCCTACCGGCAGGGTGTCCAGGCTTTCGATTTCTTCGAGGTGGGCAGGCAGCCAGGCCAGCAGCGCCTCCCGCTTGGAATGCGCGGCTGGCGAGCCGAGGAAGCGCGGCGACAACAGGGCCACGAACAGCGCGGCAGCCAGCTTTTTGTTCTGGCGCCACAGCAATTCCACATCCAGCGGGATTTCCGATTCGGGCGAATACAGGATGCAGAACTTCACGAGGTCCCGCTCGCTTACGTGGAACTCCGGCGCGCCGGAACCCAGATAGTTGAGCGACCTCAGGATGTGGTCGCAATGGACAAAGGCGCTGGCGGCGAACAGCGCCGACAACCAGCGCTGGAAGTTGATGAGCTGGCCGAAGCCGCCGGGCGAGACATGAAAGGTCGGATCGGAAAACAGGGCCGAGATGGCGCTGGTGAGGCGGGTCAGGCCGTGCGCGTCACGCTCCTGCGCACCTATGGCGGTCGACAGGCTGAGCGCGAAGTTGCCGTCCAGGTTGCCGTAGTTCCTGTCTATGAGCAGCAGCAGCTTGACCAGCTCTCGCGCAGCCGGCTCCTGCTGGCGGGAGTAGCACAGGTATTCGAAGTTCTCCAGCGAAAAAGTATCGTCAGCCATGGTGCCCTTGTCGATGGCCCCGTCAGGCCGACAGCGCCAGTATCGCCGCTGCCGCCGTGAAACTCATTGGACCAGCCCGGAAAAGGTGCGGTCCAGGTTGTACTGGGCACGCGCGAGCTTGTCCTGCTGCGCCTTGAGCCAGGCGGCGTCCTGCTCTAACCGGCTCTTCTCGGCCACCAGCATCCTGACCGTCTCCGTGCGCTGCGGGCCACCCAGGCCTTTGCTCGAGGCCAGCATGTTCTGCGCGGTCAACGACGTTCGATAGCGCTCCTGCGTCAGCGGGAATTCAGTCTGCGGGAAGCTAAAGGCTTTTACCGCCTCGGCATACAGTTGCTTGACGACGTCAAAGGGGATTTCGGCGGGTTTGAGCTTGTTGGCGCGGCCGTAGTTGACCAGATCCGAGGCGAAATGGTGGCCGACACGGAAAGGGACGTCGGCGTCGCGCTGCAGGATATCGGCCAGCTCGGTGGTGGTGGAGTACTCGGCGTCGACTTCCTGCAGCGCGCGGTTGCGATCAATGACGAGATTGTTCATCAGGTCGGCCAGCTTCACGAAGGCATTGGTCGTGAGGTCCAGGGTTTTCTCGACCTGATCGCGCTTGTAGTCGGGCATGCCGGGCGTGACGTTGTGCGCCTCCAGCTGGTAGGTGAAGGCGTTACCCACCACCTCGCTGGCCTGCAACCGCAGCCCGTTAAGAGCATAGGGATTGCGTTTTTGCGGCATGATGCTGCTGGTTCCGATGAGCCTCCCTTCCTGGATGGTGATCCAGGGAGCGGTCTGGTGGTACTGGGTGTGCATGTCCTGTACCAGCACGCCTATCATCAGCGCCGCGTTGCTGCACAGGCCCACCAATTCCACGCCCTGGTCGAGCGCGCCGAGCTGAGCCGCGTCGTAGGAATTTTCCACCGCACCGTCAAAACCCAGCAGCTCCGCCAGGCGTTGGCGATTCACCGGAAAGCTCGAGGTACCGAGCGCACCCGCGCCCAGCGGGCTCATATTGAGGCGCGCATAGGCTTCTTTCAGGCGCGCGCTGTCGCGCCCGAAGACCGAGGCAAAGGCCAGCAGGTAGTGCGCGTAAGTGGTGGGCTGGGCCTGCACGCCATTGGTATAGGCCGGAACGATGGTGTCCAGGTTCTTCTCCGCCACGGCCAGCAGCTGCGCCTTCGATTGGATCATCGCGTCCATCAGAGCCAGCGCGCGCTCCCGCTGCATCAGGCGCCGCGTGGTGGACAGAATGTCCTGGCGGCTGCGGCCGGAATGCATGCGCGAACCATCGGGGCCGGCCAACGCCAGGATCAGCGGCTCGTATTGCAGGTAATCCCCAGGGCGTTTCGCGCCCGGCTGGTTGCCGTCCCTGATCACTTGGTCGACCGCCCGCGCAATCTTTCTGCCGAGCTCTGGCGGGACGATTTTTGTCTCGACCACCATCACGGTTGAGGCCTTGTTCATCTCGCCGAGAAAATGGAAGTTGTCGTGCTCGGCTTGCCCGGCTTTCTTGTCGGCAGCGACAGCCAAAGCGGACAGCGATACCAGCAACAAAGGAACCAGCAACAGCCGACCGGCGCGGCGTGGAATGGAGCCAGTGAACGCCGCGAGGGACGCGGACTCAAGGCGTTGCATCTTCTTTGCCTGCAGCGGATGCATTGAGATTGGCATTGGACGACACCACGGAAATGGTGAGCCTGTCCGTTCCGCCGTTGGAGGTCGGGGATGCAGTGTCGCCGGCAAGGGGCGCCATCCAGTCGCTGCCAGTCATTTCCGATTGCAGCGCAGCGGTCGCCGCGGCCGAATCCGCGCTGGTCAGGCTGCTGACCATCTTGCCGCCGAGATTGCGCAGCACAACCCCGGAACCGGTGGCGGCAATTGTCGTAGCGTCCGAAGACTGGCTGAAGGGCTGCCCACTCGGCGCACTGGCGCTGATGAGCAGAACGCCGTTCTCCACCTGCAGCTTGTTGGTGCCGCCGTCTATGCGCACCCCGTAGCTGCCACCGGAGCCCGATACGAGCAGATTTCCATTACCACCCGTGCTGATGGTATTGAAGGCATTGGCGCTGCTGCCAACGATGGACAGCCCCTCGCCGGAGCCGGCTGTCGCAGCCTTGATGTCGATGTCACCGCTGCCCGACGTGATACTGACGCCGTTGGCAGCTCCCGAGGCCGCAGTGCGCAGGAGGACTGCCGGCGCCGCAGACGCCGCGCTGTTGCTGCCCGTGATCGAGAGCTTGCCCGACACCGTGGAAATGGCGGCGGAACTGGTCGCCGTCGACGGGTAAATGGTGACGCCGCTGCCATAGGTGGAGCTGCCAGCCACACTCACTGAACCGCCTCCAGTGGCGCGTATGACATTGTTACCAGTCAGCACGCCCACCCCGTCGCCATAAACACTGCTCCCGGTGATCGCGAGCGCGCCGTTCTCGACACTGACCAGGGCCTTTCCGCCACCATAGATGCTGACGCCATTGCCCTGGTCGGCTGCGCTGCCGACCAGCGTCACGTTGCCCGAACCGGTGGTCTGGATGCGATTGGCGACGTTCTGGATGGCGATACCGTGGTCGAGCTCCCCGGCGTTCGGCGAATGGAAGTTGCCGACCAGCGTGATGTTGCCGCCTTGCGAAGAGATGTTGTTGACCGAGTTGGTGCTGGATGCGCTACCGCCCAGGGAGATAGCGTCCGAGGTACCTATGGAATCGCCCCTGAAGGTGATGTCACCGCTCACGGTAGTGACGTTGACGCCGTTCGCGTTCCCGGTGGAGTTCAGGAAGATACCGTAGCCGCCGAAACTGCTCGTGCTGTTGCCGTTGACGGCAATAGCGCCGCTGCCGGTGGTAATGTTGATGGCCGCATTGGCACCGGACGGCGCGATGTCAACGCCACGCCCCGAATAGCTGGTGCCGTCGAGCGTCAGCGCGCCCGACTGCGTGCCCAGATTGATGCTGGCGTAGGCGCCGCTGGCGTCCAGCGACACGGCCTTGAATGAGCCGGTAGTGGGATTGACCACACTGTTGTTGGCCAGCAGCTTGAGTGCGCCGGCTGTGCTGTTGATGTTGATCTGCGAGGCGGTGGCCGCGCTCGTACCGACGCCGGAGCTTAGCAAACCCAGCGCCGGCGTCGTGCCGCCCGAAGTGTTGCCGGTCACCGTGATGTTGCCGTCCGAAAAGATGCTGATGGAAGATCCGGAACCCGTCGAGTTGAGCACCGTGCCGTAACTGCCGGTGCTGCTACCACGCAGCGTGATGGCACCGCTGGTCGTTGCATTGAGTACTACGGCGCCATTGCCGGAAGCCGCCAGGTAGACGCCGCGGCCGGCACCGGCAAAGCCGTTGTCATTGGCCTGGATAGTCAGATTGCCACTGCCGACGCTGAGTTTTTGGGTAGAGGTGCTGGCCGTCGAGCAGATCAGCACGCCAAAACCGGAGGTTGCGTTGCCGCTGATCGTCAAATTGCCGGAACCGCTTGCAGCCATGGTGTTGTTGGTGCTGAAAATACGCGTGCCGTTGCCGCTGCCCAGGTTGGTGCTGTCCACCGTGATGGAGCCAGCGCCGCTGGTCTGTACGTTACTGCCTCCCGTAAGCACAAAGGCGTCGCCGGTCCCGGTGGCACTGGCGACGTTGGCCAGGATGGAGATGTTGCCGCCGCCGGCATTGAGCGTGGAGCCGGATATATTCACCGCGCTGCTGCTGGAGCTTGTCGAGGTGGAGGCGCCGCGTATCGTGATGTTGCCGCCGCTGGTGCTCAGCGAAGCGCCGCTGGTGATCGCCACGCCCGAGGCGCTGCTCTGGTTGGTGCTGGCGTAGCCGGTCAGCGGGTTGCTGCCGCCGCTGATGGTGATGGCCCCGCCGTTGGTGGTAATGGTGCTACCCGTCAAGGCCACAGAGCCGTTGCCGGTGTCACCGTAATTGGAGACCAGCGAGACGTTGAGGCTTTTGCCGGTGCCGTTGGAAATGGTGCGGCCGCTGCCGATGATGATGTTGCGGTGCGCCTGCAGGGTCAGAGAGGCATTTCCCACACCCTTGACGTTGTCCAGCACGTTGATGTCGCCCGAGGTTCCGCCGACCGCAGAGGTTTGGACGATCACGTTGGCGCCTTCGGACAGCGAGGCGTTGAGCACGGCCGAACTCAGGTTGGAACTGGCTGCGCCGCTGGAGGTGAAAGGAGAGCTCCCAGTCGCGCCGACGCTTGCCGTGCTCGTAATGTTGATGTTGTAGGGGTCGATCAGCCAGGTGCCTCCCTTGCCGGAGGCCGCGCTGATATCCACCGAACCCGTTGCATCCAGGTGATGGCCCGAGGTCTCGACCAGGCCCCCGCTGCCTGTCTGCCCGCCACCCAGCACCGTGATGCCGCCGTGAAATTGCGTGCTGTCGGTGGACCACAGGATGACTTTTCCGCCGCCGCCGCTGCTGAGCGCATCGGCATGAATGCGGGCATCCTCCCCCATATAAGTTCCGACGGCCTGGCGCTCGGTACCACTGCCCTGGTAGTTGCCGCCGACCAGTACCGTGCCGCCACCGGCATCGCCGGAAGCATCGATTCGGGCACCGTCGAACACACCGACGTACTGGCCCAAAGCCTTGAAGCTGCCGCCGGTTTCGCCGGCATCGCGGCCGGAGACGTCGACACGGCCGCTTACGGCGACAACACCGGCCTCCCCGCCGTCAAGCAGGACCGTGCCGTTTCGGCGCTGCAGGCTGGTCGCCTCGATCACGCCTTCGTTGTTGACCACATTGGACATCAGCGCGTCGCCGGAGCGGGCCGACATGACGACCAGGCCACCGTTGGCCTTGAGCAGCCCCTGGTTTACCACACTGGCGCCCAGCGAAGGGTCACTCACCTGCATATTGATCAGGCCGTCACCGTTGAAGTCCAGCGTGATATTCTTGCCCGCGCCCAGCATCACGCTGCCCAGACGGGCCGTGATGCTGCCCACATTGCGCACCTGCGCACCCAGCAGCGCCACGTACCCGCCGTCGGCCGCCACGATGTTGCCCTCATTGATCACGGCGCCGCCCGCGCTGCCGGCTTCAAAGCGGTTGTTGCCGGCCATGAAGTTGCCGTCCGAGATGTTCAGCGAGCTGGCCACCAGGCCGCCGACATTGACAGCTGAACCCTGACCGAACAGGATGCCCGAGGGATTGATCAGGTAGACCTGCCCGTTGGCATTGAGCTGGCCCATGATCTGCGAGGCATCGCTGGATGTGACACGGTTGAGGGCCACCGACGAGGCCGAGGGCTGCGCGAAATTGACTTTGGCCGCGCTACCGATGTTAAAAGTGTTCCAGGTAGCAACCATCCGGTCGCTGCCCTGTACCACGTTCATGACGTTGCCGCTCTGGCTGATGCTGCCGCTGCCAGCTGTGACCTGACCATTGGTAGGTAAGGCGCTGGCGTCCAGCGCATATCCCCGTACCGGGTATATGGCGCAAAGCGCTGACAGGATGGCTGCACTCAGCGGTGTCAGCGTCGGGCGGCTTTTACGTGGGAAAACCGGGGAAGAGTGGTATGTCATGCGAGCCCCTCAGAACGTGTAGTTGATACCGAAACCGATCGCGCGGATCGTGGTGCCTGCGCCTGCGCTGCCGAACACGCCGGCAACGGCGTAGTTGTAATTGGCCAGCGGTTGGTTGCGCAGCAGCACGTACTGCCCGAAAATCCTGAGCTGCTTGCTCCAGGCATAGGAGAAACCGATGGCCTGGGAGGTCGCACCCATACCTTCCGTCGAACAGTTCACGCCATTGCCGGAAATCATGGTGCAGTCGCCTGCGAAGGCTTTGGCATGGCTGGCGCGCAACTGCCAGGCACCTATCTTGTGTGAGACGCCGACCATGTAGGCGCGGCGGCGGTAGCTGGCGAGGTCGCTTGAAGTGACGCTGGTGTTGATGACACCGGACTCGGCATAGCTCAGTTCGTCGGCGATCAGCGAAACCTTGGTATCGCCAAAATCGTAGGCTACGCCGTAGCGCACGCTGTAGTCATTGGACGAAGTGCCCTGCGTGACGTGGGTATTGGTACCTACCCCGCGCGCGTTGCGGCCCAGGCTGGCTATGCCGAAATAATTCACATGCTGCTCAGCCGCAACCACAGCAGAAAATCCGCCGTTCTCATACGACAGGCTGCCGCCGTAGAGGTAGCCTGTATCAACGTCCGGCGCGGCCTTCATGCCGTTGTTCGAATAAGCCAGCTTGAGCTGGAAGCCGCCCATCTTGGGCGTCCAGTAGCCGAACACGCCGGCCTGGCGGCGGTTGAAAGCGGCGTCGTCGTTGTTTTCCACCGCCGCCGTGCCCACCGGGCCGGAGTTTTTAGTGATGCTGGTGGCGAAGCCCGGTGACCCGATGATGTTGTAGTGCGCCGCACTGGTGGTCGCGCCGAAGGGGTCGAAGGAAGAGGTGCTTTCCTTGAGCGGCATGTCCCAGTTGCCGTACATCGCGGTGCCAGCATCTGGATGGGCGACAGCCACGCCGGTATTACGCAGCTCTTGCCTGTGTGTCCAGTTCGGGGTCGCGTCGTCTCCGGCCGCGCCCGCGCTCAGTGACAGGCCCAGCTCCAACTGCCACAGCAGCTTCCACTGCTCATGGATTGGAATGCCGCCACGCGCGCCCACATACGACACATTGTCGCGCGCACGCCAGAAGCCCGACATGTTGCGCCCATTGGGCGTGGCCAGCTTGCTCTGGTCGGCGGGCGCCGCAGGGGTCGCGCCTGAGCGGCTCACGTATTCGGGGATGATGCCCAGTGATCCGTACAGCCGCATGCCGTCTTCCGCCTCCTCGAAATCCTCACCCCGGCTGCCGCTGCTGGAGGCCAGGCCCGTGAAGGCCTGGGGTGAACCCGATACCGATAGCCACAGGCGACGCGCGCTTTTTGGTTCGCTGACCGGATTGACGCCGGGCGACACCGCGATGCTGGCATTGAACACCAGGTCCTTGTTGTAGACGTTCAGGCCCACGCCATAGCCGTAGCGGCTCGCGCGGTTTTCGCTGTTGTCCCACGGCTTCTTGTTGATGGTCACGCGCCCTGCATCGGCGAACAGCGCACCTTCCACGACGGAGTTGCCGACAACACCCAGGGTCTTGCGCAGTTCCAGACGCGCCAGCATGCCCTGGTCGCCCGCGGCTTCGCCGGCAGGGTAAGCGCGCACGCCGCCGGAGCCGCCCAGGCTCATTTTCTCTGACGCGTCCAGGTTCTTGTCGGCGTACTGCGCGGTGACCGAGCCCAGCAGGGAGTAGCCGCCGCCAAGCTGCTGCAGGCGGCTGAACGACAGGTTGAGCTTTTTGTAGTCGCCTGCCGCATTGGCCGTGAAACGGTCCAGTGCTGCGTCGTTGGGCGTTTCTTTTTTCAGGTGACCCATACCCAAACGCGCGTTCCAGCTGTTGTTCGCCGACGCGCCTGTCCAGTCGTCACGCCAGTCGCCAGACAGGCCCGCACTCATCAGGTTGGCAGACTTTTCAACGGTCGTGCCGCCAGTAGTGTCCTGGAAATGTCGGTATTCCGTCGCCAGCGACAGATTCATGTTGGCGCGCCGGCTGCGCAGCAACGCCGCGTTGAGAAACAGCGTGCTCACGCGGGCTTCACCTCTGGCCTCTACTTCCTTGAGGTTTTTGCCGATGTTGTATTGCAGGCCCGCAAAATTCGCGCCTACTGACAGCCCTGTCGTGCCGAGGGGCTGCACATAACCAACGCCTGCAATACGCAGGCCTTCAAAAGTTTGCTGCGTATTCAGGCTGAAGCTTTCGCCCATGCCCAGTGCGTCGTTGAGGCTCAGGTTGGCGGACAGGCGATTGGCACCGGTGTAATAGCTGCCACCGTTGTCGATGCTCACGCGCGAGGTGATCGCCCCCATCTCGCTGACCTTGACGATGACGTCGGTGGCGCCCGGTTCTGCCGAAGGCCGCAACACCGCCTTGACCGTCACACCGGCGATGTCAGAGAGCCGCAGCAGCGTGTTTTCGAGGTCGCTTTCCTGGATCACCTCGCCCGTCTGTAGTCCCGCGAGATGTCGGCCTATCAGTTCCGGGTCCAGGCGCACGTTGGCATCGGGCTCGGCCACCACCCGGCCGATGACGCCTTCACGGATGCCGAGGGCAACCACACCGCCTTGTATTTCCTGTGCGGGGAGGTAGGCGCGCGCTACCAGATAGCCCCGGGTGCGATAGTAGGCCGTGATTTTGGCGGCGGCTTTGCCCAGCCCGGCGAAGTCCAGCTCGCGGCCGACAAACTCCTGCAGTTGGGCTTGCAGCTCGGATGCCGGCAGAGACCGGTTGCCGCTCAGTACAAAACCCGTGACCTGGATGCCCGTTCCGCCGGCGGTGGGGCTCTGGCCCTCATCACTGCCTTCCACCTCTTTTTCGATGCGCGCAGGACGCTGCACCGCCGCCGGCGGGCCGGCATTTTCCGTCGGCGAGAGCTGTTGCCGGTTCGCGTCGAAAAGAGTACCGGCGCTGGGCGGCGTCTGCGCATGGACGGCAAAAGGGGCGGCGGCCAGCATTGCGCAGATCCGCGATGCGAGGATTTTTCGCCGTGGTGCGGCAAGGCGTGAGGGTTCCATCATGGTTTTCGTCTTCTGTCTTGGTGTTGTGTCCGCGCGTCTCTGTGCTTCTTCTTTTTTTTCTTGTTGTGCTCGTTCGGCTTGTCCCTGTTTGTCCCGGCTGTTCGCTAGTTGCCGGCGGCATGGAAAATTTTTGCAGCAACATCGCGGGACTCAAAAATTTCGGCCGCTTCGTGCCCCGCGTCTGGCACCACCATGACCGCACGCGTCACGGGTGTCTGCCATTTCTGGGCTAAAAACTGTTCGTAGCGCATGTAATTCCTGTGCCGATTAAGCCGGTCTGTGCCCTGCATGGCGGCCCCGCAGGATTTGTCGAGTGACTCGTAGGCTGGGTCGTTGTCCTGCGCGCCCACCAGGTAGAGGACTTCACGCGCTGCATAGCGCTTGAACAACTGTTCGCCGTCCAGGCCCTGCCCATAGGGAACCATGTTGCCCAAGCCGTAGCGGAAGTTGTTGTAACCGGGGCAAAGGATGCTGTTCACAGGCTTGAAGCTCCCACCCTCCGGCCGGTTGTCATCCAGGTACAAATAGGAAGACGGGCTGGAGACTACATACCGCACGCGGACGCCCGACTTGCGCAACTCCTCCTCGCTGTTGTTGAGCACGGCATAGCGCTGCATTAGCTGTCCACCGGCTGAGTGGCCGATGAAAACGATTTCCTTGAGTACGGGAAAACGCTTGCCCGCGCTCAGATAGCGGGCGATATCGTCCAGCACGCCGCAGGAATTGATGGCCTCCTTGCCCCGGGAGGGCTGGCACTGCATCCAGTTGCCACCGCGCCAAAGCGGGATATTGCCGTCAGGCGAAGTGTCTGATGCCGTCAGGAAGTGGGGTACCAGCAGCAACGTGCTTGATGCGTCCAGCCGCGCGGCTTCCAGCAAGCCCAGGCCCACGCCAAAATAACGGTCGGCATCGCGCTGCACGCCATGTACAAAAATGACCGCACGCTTAATCCCGGCGTCCGGCTGGCGCAAGTCAATGTTGGAATAGACCGCAAAGGGATATGCGGTGCCCGCGGCTTCCAGGTCAATTACCTGCTCCCTGGGCGGTTCGCCGGCGGCTTTGTCAGCTGCGGCGAAAAGACGCGCGCCAAAGAAAGCCAGGCCCATTGCCACCACCAGTTGTAACCACTTGTTTCTAGTGCGTGTCATACCTGTATCTCGCTTTGTCAAAAATGCAGACACCGAAAAGGCTTGACGCGTCGTGCTCGAATGCCGGGTGCTCCCGACTTACGCACTACAAATGGATCACAAATCCAGCGTTTCCCTTCACGGCCTTTTTTAGGAGATCCACCGGGAAAGATCAGTTGTAATAACTTGCAACTCACGGTGTTGTTGGCGATTCTAGGAAGACAACCGCTACCTGTAAAATATCTTGATTCTGGTACGTGAATACTTTAAAAGTATCTTATGAGCAAGAATCCAGCAGCGAGGATCAGCGTGACACGCGATGGACGTTAGCCACTGGATTGATACCGGGTAGGCATCGGTTCCACGCAAATTCGGTGTGGACGTGCCTCGACTCCAATGCTGGAATGCGGTCTGGCGCTAACCCCGTGCGCTCTAAGGGGATAGCCGCTGAGCGTGCGTTTTTGATGGAAGGTCCCAAGGCGCCATTGCCTCGCGGATCAGCGCGACGTGCGGATGATGACCTTGCCGCGCGCATGACCGCCGGCCACCTGCTCAAGCGCCGCGCGGGCGTCATCCAGCGGATGGATTGTGTCGAGGATCACCTGGAGCCGTTTGTCGTCGAAGCGCTTGAGAATCAGCGCCAATGCCGCAGCATCGCCGCTGAAGAATGCGAAGACGCCGTGGATATCTCCACGCGGCTGTATCGTGTGATCGACGATCGACACCACCGTCCCGCCCGGCCTTGTCACTCGCCACGACCGCTCGAGAGTCTCCCCACCAATCGTGTCGATGACCAGGTCCAGGTCTCGCCAACGCTCTGCAAAGTCATCACGGCGGTAATCGATAATTTCGTCCGCACCCAATTCTTTGACCAGTGTGTGGTTCTTTGCAGAAGCCGTGGCTAAGACGTGCGCACCTGCCTGCCTTGCGAACTGGACGGCGAAGCTGCCCACGCCACCGGCTGCCGCGTGAACCAGCACGCGCTGCCCCGCCCTTAACTTTCCAGCCCCAAACAGTGCCAGCCAGGCCGTACCAGCTGCCGTCGGCAACGCTGCGGCCTGCTCGTAGCTCATCTCAGCGGGAACCAGGCACAACGCGCTTGCGGACAGCAGGGCAGACTGCGCGAAGGCACCCCCCGCCGTCGGCGCGAGCCTCCCCACGACGCGGTCACCGGGCTTGAACCGGTCAACCTCTGGACCCACGGCTTCAATCACACCGGCAAGGTCAGTGCCTAACGTATAGGGCAAAGTGACAGGAAAGACAGGCTGCATGGACCCGCCAAGGATTTTCAGATCCAGCGGGTTCACGCTCGCCGCCTCGACGCGGACCAGGGCCTGACCGCCACCCGGTGTGCCCAGGGCGGCATGTTCAATATCCGCCTGGCTGGCGCCGCCGAATGCATGGATGCGAAGTGCTTTCATCAAATTCTTTCCCAGTTAATCGCCGAGTGGAGGGAAGCTTCCAAGTTGCAGGAAAACGCCAAACCAGTCTTCCAGGTGCCAGGTTCGCTGGATACGCGTCTCATGGAATTCGTGGAACTCGTGGATGCGGATGCTGACCTTTTTTCCGGTTGCCGCAATGCCGAAGAGTGGCCCCAGATGGGTACCCGTTATCTCAGCCCGTACACCGATACGCCCGGGTACCTGAATCAAGTCGTGAATGGCAATATGGACGTCCGGCAGGGCTTCGATGAAGCTGCGGATGATCGGTTTCAAACCCTCGGGTCCCGGGCCTTGCCCGGGCGCCAGCGGAATGTCATCCCAGTCGGCAGTCACAGCGCTGTCCAGCAGGTCCGGGTTCTTGTCGTTGAATGCGCGATACAAGGTTTCGGTGGCGCGGCGCTCAGCCATCATCTGTGTGGTGTCGTTCATTTGTCCGGCTTTCGGTGGTTGAAGTGGAAGAAGGCCGATTCTGGTAGACCGATAAAAATCTGTCCAACAAATGACTTATATACAGTTATATTTGATTCATGGATTTTCATGGCATTGATCTGAATCTGCTCGTGGCGTTTGACGCGCTGATGGACGAGTGCAATGTGACCCGCGCAGCCGCGCGGGTAGGCGTGAGCCAACCTGCCATGAGTGCCGCGCTGTCACGTCTGCGAACGTTGTTTGGCGACCCGCTGTTCCTGCGCAGCGCAGAAGGACTTCTGCCGACAGCGCGTGCCAGGGAAATCGTGGGACCCGTGTCGCAAGCACTGCGGCAAATCAAGACAGCTCTCGTGCAGGAGCCGGACTTCGAGCCCGAGCAGGCATCTCTGGTGTTCAACCTTGGACTGTCCGACTATCCGGCTTTCGTATTGCTGCCCGCACTTGTCAGGGAGCTGGCGCGCGCGGCGCCGGGAATATCGCTGAGCGTGCACGCGATTAACAATCGGGATAGTGCGGTCGACATGCTGGACGCAGGAACGATTGATGCGGCAGTTGGCGTCCCGCCGACCCATGCAGAGAGACGGATATTGACACGGCCTGTTCTGAGAGACGAGTTCGTGACCATCGTTCGCCGGGACAACCCGGCAGCGAAGCGAAGCATGGGTCTGAAGGCATTTCTTGCGCTGCCTCATGTGCTCGTGTCACCTGAGGGTGATCGCCATGGCCTGGTTGACGAGGCGCTGGCCGGGCTGGGGAAGCGCCGCACCCTCGCACTGACGCTTCCGCAGATGTTTGCCGCGCCCGCGGTGGTGGCCCAGACAGATACCACGGCCACGGTGATGAAGCGCGTGGCCCTCAAATCCCCGGCTCTGCGCAAGCTGGTCTTGTTTCCGCCGCCTGTTGCGTTGCCAGAAGTCGTCTTCGACCTCATCTGGCACCGACGGAACGATGCACATCAGGTGCAGCAATGGCTCAGGGAATTGATCGCATCACTTGCTTTGGCTGCCTAGAATAATAGAACCCGCCAGTCGCTTCACCGTGACGAATTTCAGTGCAGTTGGGCTTTGAAACGCTGCGGCGTGCCTGCGCGACAACGGCAAACAAGAAAAACCATGATTGGTGCGGCTGGCGGGGATCGAACCCACGACCCTTGGCTTCGGAGGCCAATACTCTATCCACTGAGCTACAGCCGCAACGCTGGAAACGGTCTGCGCCGGATTCGCGGCCGAGGGGCGCAAAATCAGGGCAATTTGCACTGCGCGGGCGATTCACGCCGCGCAACGTCTCCGATTCTACCAGCCGGCCGTGACGCTCCCCGGCCTCTGCAAGCCCCCAGTTATAATGTGAGGTTGCTGAGCAAGCGCTGCCCAAGAGCGCCATATCACCACGCGATAGCCCCCCGATTCTTAGTTTTTTGAGGACGCCATGAGCGCAAACGACCACACCACGGCCCACGAAGAAGCCCATACTGGCCCCATCAAGACCCCCCAGCAACTGCTGGCTGCGGTTTTTTTCTCTTTTGTCGTTCCTGTTTTCGCCATCATCGGCCTGGTGTATTACGTCGCTTCGGCCAACAAGCCAGCTGCGGGTGCGGACGAAGGCGCCAAGGCGGTTGCGCAGCGCATCCAGAAGATCGGCGCGGTTGAAATCCGTGATGCCAACCGTCCGCTGAAGTCCGGCGAAGAGGTCTACAAGGCGCAGTGCGTGACTTGCCATGGCACGGGTGCAGCCGGTGCGCCGAAGTTTGGCGATACGGGTGCCTGGGCAGCCCGTATCAAGACCGGTTTTGACGCGCTCTGGCATTCCGCCCTGAAGGGCAAAGGCGCCATGGGAGCCCAGGGCGGCGGTGATTTTGAAGACGTCGAAATTGGCCGTGCAGTGGTTTACATGACGGCTGCCGCAGGCGGCAAGTTTGCGGAGCCAGCCGCCCCGGCAGCTGCTGCCGCTACGGCACCTGCAGCCGCAGCCGCCGCACCGTCCGCAGATGTGGTCGCCGCACTCGCTGCAGCCAACAAGACGGCAGCGCCAGCCGCCGGTGCAACGCCGGCTGCAGCCGGTGGTGCCGCACCTGCGCTGTATGGCCAGGTCTGCGCAGCCTGCCACGTGGCCGGCGTTGCCAATGCACCCAAGCTGGGCGACAAGGCTGCATGGGCTCCCCGGATTTCCGCAGGTGTCGAGGCACTGACAGCCAGCGCCATCAAAGGTAAGGGCGCCATGCCTCCCAAGGGCGGCTCGGCCGCCTCCGATGGTGAAATCAAGGCCGTGGTGCAGTACATGGTCAATACGTCCAAGTAAACGCTGTCGTGCACCCCAAAAAAAGCCGGTCAATGACCGGCTTTTTTAATGGAAATTTGATGTAAATTCAAAAGGAAATGGGCTGCAACCCAAGCAGAGCCAGCGCAAACAGCTACTTTTTTTGTAGCAGCTGAGGGCTTCGCACATAGCCGAACCGGCGCGACAAATCGCTGGCCAGGACTTCCTCGGGCACCCACAGGCCCTGCTCTATCGCGTCAGCCGCATGCGTCATGTCCTGGGTATGAACGAGGCCAAAACCCAGGTCGGTTTCCAGGTAGACCCTGCCGGATTCGTCCACGATGCAGCGCTGCGGCCGCGCCGTTTGGCCGGAATGGGCTGTGACCTCAAACATAGGTGCCGGGGCGACACGCCAGACCAGCGGCGTCACTTCGAGCTCCACATACACGCGCTGTGGCCCATTCTGGAAGAACCACTGGCCAGCAGCGTCGCTTTCATAATTCCGCTGAATGAAATCGATCAGCTTGTCGTGCTTGAGCAGCGAGCCCTTGCTGGCCGCATGGCGCGCGGCATCCAGGCCAGGCGCGCCACCAAAAGGTCCCGCGGCCTGGGCCCTCTCATCACGCATGTACCAATTGCCGCGTGCGTCCAGCCCCAGCCAGCCGTAGCAGTCGGGAACATTGGGCCATTTCGCAATGGCCTGCCTGACGATGTCATCCATGCCGCTATTTTGCGCTGCACACGGCAGGTGCGATGTGGGCAGGGTTATGGGTAAGCATCAAAGATGCGCAGCCAGGAAACCGGTGACCGCTTCCGGCATGGCACGCACATGACCAGGAAATGGCGGCGAAGGAAACCCGACATGGCCGCCCTGTGCCGGCTGCCAAAGCGTGACATGGCTGCCGGCGTCTGCGGTTTGCGGCAGGCTGCCGGCCGGCACAAAGGGATCGTTCAGCGCGTTCAGGGCCAGCGCCGGCACGGCAATGCTGCGCAAATGCGGCTTGGCAGAGGCACGCAGCCAGTAGTCATCCGCATCCTTGAACCCGTGGACAGGCGCGGTGAATACATTGTCGAAAGCGTACAAGTCGCGCGCGGCCAGCAATCGGTCGCGGTCAAAAAGACCTGGGTGCTGCTCCAGTTTTTTCAGCGCCTTCGGCACCATGGTTCTCAGGAACATGCGGGTGTAGACCTGCCGGTTGAATCCCCGACCTATGGCCCAGCCGCTGGCCGTCAGGTCCAGCGGCGAACAGACGGACGCAATACCGCTAACCACCTGGCGGGCCTCCGCGCCAAGCTCGCCGGCCCAGCGCATCAACGCATTGCCACCCAATGAAATGCCTACGGCAACGACCGGCCCGGAATGGGCCTGCGCAAAGCGCCGCAGTATCCAGTCTATCTCTGCAAAATCTCCTGAGTGATAAGCCCGCGGCGCTAGGTTCAATTCACCGGAACACCCCCGGAAGTGTGGAATGGCGCAGCCCCAGCCGCGCTCGCGAGCCACATCGGCAAGCGCTTCGGCGTAGTGGCTGGCAGATGACCCCTCAAGCCCATGAAACACCACCAGGAGTGGCACTTCCTTGCGCGATTCCTTGCGTCTCATCTCGATGGATTCGTTGCCCGTCGGGGAAGCTGCCGGAAACCCCGACGAAGGCTCGTTTCCATCGAGCATCCAGTCAACGTCGACAAAGTCGCTATCGGGGGTATCCCAGCGCTCGCGGCGAAACACGGGCGGCGGGCCCAGGTAGCGGCGTGACCGCAGCGCAGCCCAGATGGTCTGCAAATTGCCGCCCGGCAGCCACCAGGGTGCTGCGTATTTCACCGCAGGCCTTTCAGTGCAGGACGGTCGGTGTTTCCGACACTTCCTGCATTTCTCGCGGCGTGCCGGGACTGGCATGGTGTGCCACCATGCGCCAGCCTTGCGCACCCTTGTGATACACATTGGTGGCAATCACGTAGGCATGCCGTGGCCCTTCATCGGTCAGCACCTCGATGCGTTCCAGCACGCTGTGCACGCAGGCGCTCATGGTCTCGACCTTTCGCACCTTGATGGCCTGGGCATTGATGGTGCCATTGGCAAACATGGCGTCAAAAGTGGCGCGTATGGCCGCCGGGCCCACCAGCCGGGCGCCACCCGGGTGCACACAGACGATGTCGTCGTCATCGCCCCAGCAGGCCATGAGCTTTTCGATGTCGCCGCTTTGCAGCGCGTCATAAAAAGCCGCCTCGATGTCATCGGCGTTGCCGCTGCTGGCGGGCGGGACTTTGGGTTTGGGCATGGGAAGGCGTCAGTCCGGCTTGGCGTTGGGTGGTGAATTCTGCTCGGGATTGAGCCTTGCAGCAAGCCACGAGCGTACGACACCTTGCATGCTGTTGTCTTGCGGCCCGATACGCCGGCCGTTTCCGCCGCTCTGGTTAGCCTGCCAAAGCACCTCAGGCGCGGCCACATGGGTACCCGGCGGCAAAACCTGCAGCGCTGCGTCGATAAACTCTGCCAGCTTGGCAGGACGCACCGGCTGCTCGGCTGCGGGAATCATGAACTTGAGGGTCGACAGCATCCACGACGCCGTCTTCTCGAAAAAATTGGCGCCCGCAATACCTTCGGTCTTGCGCGCCGAGCGCACCAACAACACGCGTTCAAAGCCCAGTGAAGCCACGGCTTGCTCATCGAGGTCGGCCAGTCCGCGCTTGAGGGCATCGGGTAAACGCCCCGAAGCGTGGGGCACCACCACAACCAGTGTCTGTGCGCCACAGCGTTTCAACCAGCGGGCCAGCACCGGCAGTTGTCCCGGCACGGGCGTCCACAGTGTGCGCTCACGCCCATAAAAAAGCCGTGGCGGCTCAAACATGACCAGGCCGGTATGAACAAGCTGAGGCCGCGCGGGCCATGCCTCGATTGCTGAAGCATCACCTGCCAGCACAATCCCCACGCCGGCCATACCGGTGGTCATGGTTTCAGTAGCCAGCACCTCGGTGTGCGCATAACGTCCGCTGCCCACAAGGCGGCGCAACACTTCATTGCCCAGCACGCCGGTCGCGCCCGCAATCATCAGACGTGGTTTCGCGGCTGCCGCCGCCAAGGGGCGCAGGTTGGCCTGCAGAGCTTGGAATGCCTGCACGGACCCGGGGGAATGAGGCGTCATCGACATTCGACTATGTTAGTGTTGCGGCTTGCATTTTCGAAAGACATCGCCATGAAATCCCGCTTTTTAAACCTGTTCCTTGTCAGCATGCTGGGCCTGCTCCTCACGGGTTGCGGCTACAACGACTTTCAGCGCCTCGACGAGCAAACCAAATCGGCCTGGTCTGAAGTGCTGAACCAGTACCAGCGCCGTGCCGACCTGGTGCCCAACATTGTGGCCACGGTCAAGGGCGAAGCCGCTTTTGAACAGGACACCCTGACCAAGGTGATTGAAGCACGCGCCAAGGCCACCTCCATCCAGGTGACGCCGGAAACCCTGAACGATCCGGCAGCCTTCAAAAAATTCCAGGCAGCGCAAGGCGAATTGGGCAGTGCGCTGAGCCGCCTGATGGTGGTCAGTGAACGCTACCCCGACCTCAAGGCCAACCAGGGTTTTCGTGACCTGCGCGTGCAGCTGGAAGGCACCGAAAACCGCATCACGGTAGCACGCAATCGCTACATCCAGGCGGTCCAGGAATACAACGTGCTGACACGCAGTTTCCCAAGCAACCTGACGGCCATGGTCTTCAGCTACAACGTCAAGCCGAACTTCACCGTGGCCAATGAGGCACAGATTTCCGCACCGCCTGTGGTGGACTTCACGAAGAAATAAGTTTCTACAGGACTTGCTGTGCAGCAACTAGCGGGTTGGATATTGGGCCGTAGCCTCCTCCGCTGGATGGCGGGATTGTTGCTGGCCGTGTGGCTGCCCCTTGTGGCCTGGGCGCAAGGCGTCCAGCCGGTGCCGGCCCTCACGGCGCATGTCATGGACAGCACTGGTACGCTGGATGCCACGCAACGCGCCGCCCTGGAGGCCAAACTGGTTGCGTTTCAACAAAGCCGCGGCGCACAGGTGGTGGTGCTCGTCGTGCTCAGCACCCAGCCCGAAGACATCGCCGCTTATGCCCAGCGTGTGGGCGATGCCTGGAAAATTGGACGCAAAAGCGTGGGCGACGGGCTGCTGCTGGTCGTGGCCAAGAACGATCGTAAGGTCCGTATCGAAACCACCAAGGCGCTGGAAGGCGCCATTCCGGACCTCGCGGCGCGCCAGGTGATCGACACCGCCATCACCCCGCGCTTGAAACAGGGCGACTTTGCCGGCGGGCTGAATGCCGCGGCTGACCAGATCATGGCGCTGATCAGCGGCGAAAACCTCCCAGTGCCTGAGCAAAAAAGTGCTTCGGACATGGCTGACAGCGGCTTCGAGTGGACCGACCTCGCGGTGTTCCTGTTCTTTGCCGTGCCGATAGGCGGGCGCCTGGCCGCCGGCGTCTTGGGGCGCAAGCTGGGCTCCATCGCCACCGGCGGCGCCGTCGGCGTGCTGGCCTGGGTGTTCACCAGCAGCCTGATTGTGGCCGGCCTGGCGGCTGTGGCGGGTATGGTGTTTGCGCTGGTGGCCAGCCTCGGCGTCCTGGGCAGCGGCAGCCGCTCTTCGGGCGGCTGGACCACTGGCGGCTTTGGCGGCGGGAGCAGCGGAGGAAGCTGGGGCGGAGGCAGCAGCAGTGGCGGCGGATTCAGCAGTGGCGGTGGCGGTGATTTCGGCGGCGGCGGCGCATCAGGCGACTGGTAGGCACATGCTCAATAAACCCAAGACCATCCTCAAGCACCTCTGGCTGGATGCCTCCGACGCCCAGCGCGCAATTGCACCCGACATGCTCAACCGGCTGGCCAGCCGGGTGACGGCCAGCGAGCGGCGGCACAGCGGCGAAATACGGATATGCGTGGAGGCCTCGTTGCCCATGAGCTACCTGTGGCGGCTGGGCAAACACCAGTCCATCGGCCAGCTCACGCGCCAGCGCGCGGTCACGATGTTCGGGAAGCTGCGGGTATGGGACACCGAACACAACAACGGTGTGCTGATTTATTTGCTGCTGGCCGAGCACGCCATTGAAATCGTGGCGGACCGCGGCGTGGCGCGCCATGTGAATCAAGCACAGTGGCAGGCCACGGTGTCGCGCATGGCCCAGGCGTTCAGGGAGAACCGGTACGAGGACGGATTGACACAGGCACTGGAAGAAACCTCAGCGCTGCTGATGGCGCACTTTGCCATCGATGGTATGCAGGGCGACGCACCCAACAATCCCAACGAACTGCCCGACGCGCCCTGGCTGCAATAGCCGGTTCGCAGGTACCGCGGGCCTGGCGCCGATAACGCCGCGTCAGGGCGCCAGAACCACGACCAACACAAAGAGGGCGACTGCCGCGAGCACAACCCGCGTCAGCCAGGCCTTGCGCACGCGCCTGGCCCGACGCTCGAGCGACGCTTCCTCTCCCCATATCAGGCTGTCTAAAAGACTGTCCATTTCGCACCTCGTTGCTGGCTTGAACCCACCACAACGATAAGGGAGCGGCCCGGGCCATGGCTGTCATTTAGCGTGTCCAGTTGTTACTTTGCCGGCTCGGGCCAGGCCATTTGTCCGGAAACCGCTCCCTATTTGATAGCTGCTTGCGCTCACCCCGTATGGGTTGGAGGCCTTTTTTGCTTGAATAGCGGAAGCACGCCAGATTTCCGCATGGCGCAATGGAACGTCGCGCCGCAGCCACTCATGGCGGCGGGCAGTTAGTCCATCAACGTCCACTTCTGCTCACTGCGCGCCGATTGCACCCTTCTCGATAAAGCGGACGCCGCGGTCTCCGTCCTCGACCCGCAGATAGCCGGCGTCCAGCGGATCAGCCGCTTGCCCGGCGGCACGCACGTGGACGTCGGCCGCCCTACGAGGTAGACATTCGCAAAGGGTTCATGAAGGACTCGGGTGGCCGGCCAGTTGGCCCGCTACGCAGAGGGAGCACAAAACAACCATCTTCGTCATTTTCAGGAATGACTGTGAGCGCTTCGCCAACGGCATGAACGGCCAAACTGATTCGAATTTCTCCAGATCGAAGCGCCCATAAAAAAACCGGCCATAGGGCCGGTTTTTTCTGAAGCGTGGAAGCTTACTTTTTCTGCCGATATTTGCGCAAAGCGGCAATCTGGGCGGCCATGACGGCGAGCTCGGACTGGGCCATGGCAATATCGATATCGCTTTTTGCGTTTTTCAACGCTTCTTCAGCAGCAGCCTTGGCTTCCATCGCCTTGGCTTCGTCCAGGTCCTTGCCGCGAATGGCGGTGTCAGAGAGCACGGTGACACAGTTCGGTTGCACTTCGAGCAAGCCGCCGGCCACGAACACGAACTCTTCGCTGCCGTCGGCCTTCTCGATGCGCACCGCGCCCGGCTTGATGCGGGTGATCAGCGGGGTGTGGCGCGGGTAAATGCCCAGCTCGCCGGCCTCGCCGGGCAAGGCGACAAAGTGCGCTTCACCGGAGAAGATGGACTCTTCCGCGGAGACCACGTCGACGTGAATGGTGGTTGACATAAACGCTCCTTAATGGAAAAAAGTTGCAGGGCCTGAGCCCTTAGACCTTCTTCGCCTTCTCGAAAGCTTCGTCAATCGTGCCGACCATGTAGAACGCCTGTTCCGGCAGGTGATCGCACTCGCCGGCCACAATCATCTTGAAGCCGCGAATCGTTTCAGCCAGGCTGACGTACTTGCCGGGAGAGCCGGTGAACACTTCAGCAACGTGGAAAGGCTGCGACAGGAAACGCTGGATCTTGCGGGCGCGGGCCACGGCCAGCTTGTCTTCAGGGGCCAGTTCGTCCATGCCCAGAATCGCAATGATGTCGCGCAGTTCCTTGTAGCGCTGCAGCGTGCCCTGCACGGCGCGCGCCGTGGCGTAGTGGTCTTCTCCCACAACGTTCGGGTCGAGCTGACGGCTGGTGGAGTCGAGCGGGTCAACCGCAGGGTAGATACCCAGCGAAGCGATGTCACGCGAAAGCACCACGGTGGAATCCAGGTGGGCAAAGGTCGTGGCAGGCGATGGGTCGGTCAAGTCATCGGCAGGAACGTAAACGGCCTGGATGGAAGTGATGGAGCCGACCTTGGTGGAGGTAATACGCTCTTGCAGGCGGCCCATTTCTTCGGCCAGCGTAGGCTGGTAACCCACGGCGGAAGGCATACGACCCAGCAGTGCGGACACTTCGGTACCGGCCAGCGTGTAGCGGTAGATGTTGTCCACGAAGAACAGCACGTCGCGGCCTTCGTCACGGAAGGACTCGGCGATGGTCAGGCCGGTCAGCGCCACGCGCAGACGGTTTCCTGGAGGCTCGTTCATCTGGCCATAGACCATGGCCACCTTGGATTCGCCGAGGTTCTCGAGGTTCACAACACCGGAGTCGGCCATCTCGTGGTAGAAGTCATTGCCTTCGCGGGTACGTTCACCCACACCGGCAAACACGGACAAACCCGAGTGCGCCTTGGCGATGTTGTTGATGAGTTCCATCATGTTCACGGTCTTGCCGACGCCGGCGCCGCCGAACAGGCCCACCTTGCCGCCCTTGGCGAACGGGCAAACCAGGTCGATCACCTTGATGCCGGTTTCCAGCAGTTCCTGCGATGGCGAGAGTTCGTCATAAGCAGGCGCCTTGCGGTGGATGGGGGCGGTCAGGGTCTGGTCGACCGGGCCGCGCTCGTCAATCGGCGCACCCAGCACGTCCATGATGCGGCCCAGCGTGGCTTTGCCCACGGGAACGGTGATGTTGGCGCCGGTGTTGTAAACCATGTTGCCGCGGCGCAGGCCGTCGGAGGTACCCAGCGCGATGGTGCGCACGATGCCGTCACCCAGCTGCTGCTGGACTTCCAGCGTCAGCGCGGAGCCTTCCATTTTCAGCGCGTCATAGATCTTGGGCATCTGGTCGCGCGCGAATTCCACGTCAACCACCGCACCAATACACTGAACAATCTTGCCTTGAGCTTGAGCCATGATTGAATCCTCTTTCGTTTCTTTAAATCTTTAAATCGGGTGTGGCGGCCTAAACCACGATCAGACCGCTGCAGCACCGGCAACGATTTCCGAAAGTTCTTTCGTGATCGCCGCTTGACGCGTTTTGTTGTAAACCAGCTTGAGTTCGCCGATCACGCTGCCGGCGTTGTCCGTTGCGGCCTTCATGGCCACCATGCGGGCAGACTGCTCGGACGCCATGTTCTCCGCAACCGCCTGATAGACCAGCGCTTCCACATAGCGGATCAGCAAGTCGTCGATGACGGTTTGCGCGTCAGGCTCGTAGATGTAATCCCAGCCGTGCTGGTCCTTGTCGGCCTGCAGGTGCGCTGCCGTCAAAGGCAACAACTGCTCGACCACCGGTTCCTGGCGCATGGTGTTGATGAACTTGGTGTAGCACAGGTACACCGAATTGATCTTGCCTTCGCTGTAGGCATCGAGCAGCACCTTGACGGGGCCGATCAGCTTTTCCAGGTGCGGCTTGTCGCCCAGCTGCGTCGCATGCGACACCACCTTGGCGCCCACACGGTTCAGAAAACCGAGGCCCTTGTTGCCGATGGCCACAGCCTTCGCATCATGGCCGGCGGCCTGCACTTCCTTGAGCTTTGAGGTCACGGCGCGCAGCACGTTGGTGTTCATGCCGCCGCACAAGCCCTTGTCGGTCGTCACCACGATGAACCCGGTGGCCTTGGCGTCGTTGGACTCCATGAACGCGTGGGTGTATTCGGGGTTGGCCTGACTCAGGTTGGCCGTGATGTTGCGGATCTTGTCGCTGTAAGGACGGGCAGCGCGCATCCGCTCCTGCGCCTTGCGCATCTTGGAGGCGGCCACCATCTCCATGGCCTTGGTGATCTTCTTGGTGTTTTCCACCGATTTGATCTTGCCGCGTATTTCCTTGCCTGCTGCCATATGGATTCCTAAGGGGTTCCTGAGGGTTGCTTAATTACTTGCTTGACGATGCGTCAGGCGAGATCAGGCAAACGACTTCTTGAACTCGGCCACAGCCGCGTTCAGTTCAGCCTCAGCATCCTTGTCCATGGCCTTGTTGGCTTCGAGCTTGGCCATCAAGGCCGCGTTCTTGTCCTTCAGGAAGGCGTGCAAGCCGTGTTCGAAAGCCAGGACCTTCTTGACTTCGATGTCGTCCATGAAGCCCTTGTTCACTGCGAACAGCGTAGCGGCCATGTTGGAAATGGACAAAGGCGAGTACTGGGCCTGCTTGAGCAGCTCGGTCACGCGGGCACCGCGGTCCAGCTGTTTGCGGGTGGCTTCGTCCAGGTCGGAAGCGAACTGCGCGAAGGCAGCCAGTTCACGGTACTGGGCCAGGTCGGTACGGATACCGCCGGACAGATTCTTGATCAGCTTGGTCTGGGCAGCACCGCCGACGCGGGACACCGAGATACCGGCGTTAATGGCGGGACGAATACCGGCATTGAACAGGCTGGTTTCCAGGAAGATCTGGCCGTCGGTGATCGAAATCACGTTGGTTGGCACGAAAGCGGACACGTCGCCGGCTTGCGTTTCAATGATCGGCAGTGCGGTCAGTGAACCGGTCTTGCCCTTGACGGCGCCCTTGGTGAAGTCTTCAACGTACTTCTCGTTCACGCGAGCTGCGCGCTCGAGCAGACGGCTGTGCAGATAGAACACGTCGCCGGGGTAGGCTTCGCGTCCTGGTGGACGGCGCAGCAGCAGCGAAACCTGGCGGTAAGCCACGGCTTGCTTGGACAAATCGTCATACACGATCAGCGCGTCTTCGCCGCGGTCGCGGAAGTATTCGCCCATGGTGCAGCCAGAGTAGGCGCTCACGTATTGCATGGCGGCGGATTCGGAAGCGGAAGCGGCCACGACGATGGTGTATTCCATTGCGCCGGCTTGTTCCAGCGAACGCACCACGTTCTTGATCGACGAAGCCTTCTGGCCGATCGCGACGTAGACGCAGGAAACGCCTTTGCCCTTCTGGTTGATGATGGCGTCGATGGCCACAGCGGTCTTGCCGGTCTGACGGTCGCCGATGATCAGTTCGCGCTGGCCGCGGCCGACGGGCACCATGGAGTCGATGGACTTCAGGCCGGTCTGCAGGGGCTGGTCAACGGATTTACGGGCGATCACGCCGGGCGCGACCTTTTCGATCACGTCGGTCAACTTGGCGTTGATCGGGCCCTTGCCGTCAATCGGCTGGCCCAGTGCGTTGACCACACGGCCAAGCAGCTCAGGACCCACAGGCACTTCCAGGATGCGGCCCGTGCACTTCACGGTGTCGCCTTCGGCGATGTGCTCGTACTCGCCCAGAATCACGGAGCCGACGGAGTCGCGCTCAAGATTCAGCGCCAGGCCGTAGGTCGGCGTGCCGTCGGCGGTTGCGGGAAATTCCAGCATTTCGCCCTGCATCACGTCGGATAGGCCATGGATACGGACGATACCGTCGGTCACAGACACTACGGTGCCCTGGTTGCGGACATCGGCACTGGCTGTCAAGCCTTCGATGCGGCTCTTGATCAGTTCAGAAATTTCTGCGGGATTGAGTTGCATGACTCTTTCCTTCTTTCTATGTTGTTGGCTAAAAACCGGGGCGCGCCTGAGCGCAAGCTCAGGAAATCAGCGCCACTTTCATTTGCTCTAAACGGGCTTTGACCGAGGTGTCCAACACCTCGTCACCCACCACGACACGTACGCCACCGATCAGCGCCGGCTCAAGCTCGACCGAAAGGTTGAGCTTGCGGCCAAACCGCTTCTCCAGCGTTGTTGCCAAATCGGCCAGCGCAGCGCCTTCCAGCGGAAATGCGCTGTAAACGGTGGCATCCGAAGAACCACTTTGCGCATTTTTCAGTGCGCGAAACTGTGCGGCGATTTCCGGCAGGACGCTGATGCGGCCGTTCTCGATCACGGTCCGCAAGAAGTTCCTGGCGGCTTCCGGCAGCTTCGTTTTGGCCACCCCGGAAACTACGTCAAACGTCTGGTTTACCGTCACGCTGGGGTTGCCCGCAAATTGCTGCAACTGCACGTTGGCGGCAATGGCGGCAAGCTCATCGAGCCAGACGGCGGTGCCGCCCAGGTCGGAACCGGATGCCTTGAACAACGCTTCAGCGTAGGGACGGGCAATGGTGGCTAGTTCGGCCATGTTTTACGCTCGCTTAAAGTTCGGTCTTCAGGCGACCCAGCAAGTCAGCATGCACACCGGCATTGACTTCCTTGCGCAGAATCTGCTCTGCACCCTTGACGGCCAGTGCGGCGACCTGCTCACGCAGGGTCTCGCGGGCCTTGACGGTTTGCTGCTCGGCCTCAACCTTGGCGGCGGCAATGATCTTGCTGCCCTCTTCGGTTGCGCGGGCTTTAGCCTCTTCAATCAGGGCCTGGGCGCGGCGCTCGGCTTCCGCCAGGCGCACTGCCGATTCGTTGCGCGATTTGGCCAGTTCTTCTTCCACGCGCTTGTTGGCAACGGAGAGTTCAGACTTGGCTTTATCGGCAGCGGCAAGGCCGTCGGCGATCTTCCGGGCGCGTTCGTCGAGCGCAGCTGCAATTGGTGGCCACACGAATTTCATCGTGAACAGCACCAGAATCGCAAACACGACGAGCTGCGCAAAGAATGTGGAGTTAATACTCACAGCGGCACCTCTGTAGGTTGTCTAGAAAGGCGTGCGATTTACTTCAACACAAACGGGTTGGCAAATGCGAACAGCATGGCAATACCCACGCCGATCAGGAAAGCAGCATCGATCAGACCGGCCAGCAGGAACATCTTGGTCTGCAGTTCGTTCATCAGCTCAGGCTGGCGTGCAGCGGCTTCGAGGTATTTGCTGCCCATGATGCCGATGCCGATACATGCGCCGACAGCGCCCAGGCCAATGATCAGGCCAGCGGCCAAAGCGACAAAACCGAGTACGTGTTCCATTTAATGCTCCTATGGATTTAACTAACTAACAAAAATAAAAAAGAAAGCGGAAACCAGAAAACCAGGGGAAACTGATTCGTGAGAATCAGTGATGGTCGTGGGCCTGCCCCACATAGACCAGCGTCAACATCATGAAAATAAACGCCTGCAGCGCAACGATCAGGATGTGGAAGATTGCCCAGCCCGTGCCCGCGAGCACATGGCCGATGAAGAGGAACACACCAGTCGCAGAGCCGAAGCCCACTGCACCCATCAGCGCGATCAGCATGAACAGCAGTTCGCCCGCGTACATGTTGCCGAAAAGCCGGAGGCCGTGAGATACGGTCTTGGCGGCGAATTCGATCATCTGCATCAAGAAGTTGACGGGATACAAAAACCATTTGTCGCCGAACGGGGCCGAGAACAGCTCATGCACCCAGCCGCCAAAACCCTTGATCTTGACGTTGTAGTACAGGCAAACCAGCAGCACGCCGCAGGACATGCCCAGCGTGGCCGAGAGGTCGGCCGTGGGAACCACGCGGAAGTTGTGAATGCTGTGATCGAGGCCGGTCACAGCAAAAATTGTGTGGAACAGGTCGACAGGCAGGAAGTCCATGGAGTTCATCAGGAAAATCCAGATGAATACGGTGAGCGCCAGTGGGCCGACGGCCTTGCGCGATTCGGCGTTTTTAACGATGCCCTTGGCCTGGCTGTCCACCATTTCGAGCAGGATTTCAACAGCCGCCTGCAGGCGACCGGGAACGCCGGCGTGCACGCTTTTGGCCACACGCCACATCACGAACATACCGATCACACCGAGGGTGATGGCCCAGAAAATCGTGTCGAAATTGACAACGGAAAAGTCGACGATGCCTGTCTGTTTGTGGTTTTGCAGATGGACCAGGTGGTGACCAATGTACTCACCAGCGGTCAAAGCGTTTCCGGAAGATTCAGCCATTTACGAACTCTTTTCAACTCTTGAAAATGGATTACGCCAACTTTTTCGGCCGGGACTGGAACCAAAGCACCAGCCAGACCACCTTCATTGTCACTACAAGGCCAACCAGCATTGCCGGCCAGCTCAAATCCGAAACCATTCGGGGAGCAGCGAACAACATCGCTACCGTCAGGCCAATCTTGACCATTTCCCACAAAAAAAATCCAGCCACCGCAGCGCCCGGATTCATTGAAGACATCTTGCTGGTCAGGCCGCGCGCAAACAACGCACCCGGGATGACCACCGCCAGCGCGCCATAAAGGGCGGACCAGCCTGCACTTTGCCTTCCGGTCAATCCCCAGGCGGCCAGCGCCACCACAAGACCCACCACACTTTGCCCCGCCAATACCACCCAAGGTGAAACCGAGGGGTCCGCTTCACGAAGCTTTTGGGCTTCTTCACGCGTCAAGGGCTTGAAACCCTCATCACCAGTCTCCATCTCTTCTGTGACACGCCGCCCTGTCACACCCGGATTTCCCGGGTTTGTCGCTGACTTTGCCGAATTTGCCATTTTGGTCGTCACAAATTACGGAAAAGTTACAGGGCAGTTATCAGCAAAGCCCTTGATTATACGTAGAAACCCCTGCGTATCCGACAAAACCCCCGGCTTGCATATGAATTAGGGGCGATTCGCATCATTTGGGTGCGGCTCGCAGCGGGTGGTTCACAATTGTCCGGCGACTACGGCGCGCCGACCCTCCTACGTAGTTGCACGTGATGCTCGACGATGGCCCAAGCCCCCGCATCCGTCACCTTCCACCCACCGAAAGATGCCATGCCCGCCCTGATGAAATTCCTGCACATTGCCGCCGCCATTGCCTGGCTGGGCGGGGTGGTCTTCATGCTGTTTGCCTTACGGCCTGCCGTCGCCGAACAGCTGGCGCCACCCCAACGCCTGCCGCTCATCGCAAAGGTCATGCAGCGATTTTTCGTCCTGGTCTGGGCCACCATCGGCGTCCTGCTGGTGACAGGCCTGGCGATGCTGCTGGCCGAGGGCATGAAAACCGCCCCCCTGGGCTGGCACCTGATGTTCGGCATCGGCCTCTTGATGTTCGCGCTGTTCGGACATCTGTATTTCGGCCCTTTCCGGCGCTTGAAGCTCGCTGTCAGCGCGTCCGACTGGCCCGAGGGCGGTCGCCGCGTCGGGCAGATCGCCACTCTGGCCATGGTCAACCTGGTGCTGGGCGCGCTGGCGATAGCCGCCGTCATCTTTATTGCCTGATGCCGGAGCGAGCCTGCCATCTTGATCACCGCCTGCCATGAGCGCCCCTAAAAAGAAGGCGCCGCAACACCGGCACTGGACGGACCGGCTGAAAGCATCCGTGCCGACACGTGAAGCCCTGGTTGCGAACCGGTGGCTCAAGCCGGTGGCCCACCGGCTGCTGGAACCGCAGCTGTGGCGGCTGCAGCACGAGGCCGTGGCGCGCGGTGTGGCCATCGGCATATTCTGGGCATTTGCCCTGCCATTTGCGCAAACCGTGGCGGCCGCAGCCCACAGCGTCTGGTGGCGCGCCAATATTCCGGTGGCCGCCGGCATCACCTTCATTACCAACCCTTTCACCGTCGGATTCTGGCTCTGGCTGGCCTATCAGGTGGGCGATCTGCTGCTGGACGCGCCGCCGCCCATCCGCATCTCGGAAGGCTCAGGCATCGTGGCGTGGGCAGCCTCCTTCGGCGGGCCTGCCATCCTGGGCATGGGCATCTTTGCCGTGCTGGGCTCGATTACCGGCTACCTGCTGGTCAAGCTGGGCTGGCGCGTTCGCATCTGGTTCAAACGCCGCCGCCGGCAAACCGCCAGACGTTAGACAATCGGGTGCAGACCGTCCGGCAGTAGCCGTCTCGACACAGTTTCATTTCCTTTTCAAACCGATCCATGACAACGCTTCCCGCCAACGCCCTTCCCGACACCCCCTGCTACCTCAACGGCGAATTCACCCCGCTCAAAGACGCCAAGATCAGCGTGATGGACCGCGGTTTCATCTTCGGCGACGGTATTTATGAAGTGGTGCCGGCGTATGCAGGCAAGCCGTTTCGCTTCGAGCAGCACATGGCGCGGCTGGAACGCAGCCTCACCGAGCTGCGCATCGCCAACCCGCTGACCCGCGCCGAGTGGCTGGAAATTGCTCTTAAATTAATAGCTGCCTGCGCACAATCCACGGTCGCCTCAGCCGAAAAAGGCAATCAACTGGTGTACATCCAGATCACCCGCGGTGTGGCCATGCGCGACCACCCCATGCTGCCGGGCCTGACGCCCACCGTGTTCGTGATGTGCAATCCGATGAAGCTGCCCAGCGACCAGGCACGCGAAAACGGCGTGGCCTGCGTCACCGCCGACGACTTCCGCTGGGAAAAAGCCCACATCAAAAGCACCAGCCTGCTGGGCGCGGTGTTTTCACGCCAGATCAGCGTGGACGCTGGCGCGGTCGAGACCGTGATGTTCCGCGGCGACTACCTGAGCGAAGCCGCTTCCAGCAACGTCTGGATCGTCAAGGACGGCAAAGTCATGGGGCCGCCCAGGGACAACCTGGTGCTCGAAGGCATCCGCTTTGGCCTGATCGAAGAGATGTGCCGCGCGGCGGGCATTCCTTTTGAGCTGCGCCGCATCACCCGCGCCGAAGTGCTGGCAGCAGACGAGCTGCTGCTCTCATCCGCCACCAAGGAGGTTCTGCCCATCACCCTGCTGGACGGCCAGCCGGTCGGCCACGGAGTGGAAAAAGGCAAACCTGGCCCCATTTATGCAAAGCTGTACGCCCAATACCAGCGTGCCAAAGCGGCCTGAAAGGACCCATTGCCATGACGACTTCCCCCAACATCCCCAAAATCATCGGTGTTCCCAGCACGGAGCCCTCGCGCCAGGAATCGCTGATCGAGTACCCCTCGCAGTTCCCGATCAAGGTGATGGGTGAGAAGGTCGATGGCATGGTCGCGGCCATCACGTCCATCGCACACCAGTTCGACCCGGCCTTCGACGCCTCCACCATCGAGCTGCGTGAAAGCAAGGGCGGCAAATACCTGGGCGTCACCATCACCGTCACAGCCACCAGCCGCGAGCAGCTCGACGAGCTTTACCGCACGCTGTCGACGCACCCGATGGTCAAGGTAGTCCTGTAAACAATATCCGGGCAGACGCCGAACATGCAGGCTGAAACGCGCAACCTGGGCAAGGTCGACTACCTGCCCACCTATGAAGCCATGCAAGCCTTCACGGCGGCGCGCAACCCCGGTTTTTCAAGCGAAAATGGGCTGCAGCCTAATCGGGGCCTGCCCGACCAGCTATGGATTTGTGAGCATCCACCGGTCTACACCC
Organism: Polaromonas sp. P2_G11; assembly: GCF_056403595.1. NCBI lineage: Bacteria > Pseudomonadati > Pseudomonadota > Betaproteobacteria > Burkholderiales > Comamonadaceae > Polaromonas > Polaromonas sp. P2_G11. Next base: position 1,313,659 of record NZ_JBFUFE010000001.1, read on the forward strand.
AAGGCCTCGCGGGCAAGAGCGACCATGTTTTGAACCCCGGCAGCATCCCGGTGGTGCAGACCAACCGCGGCGGCCAGGTGACTTACCACGGCCCCGGCCAGGTGGTGGCCTACCCGCTCATCGATTTGAAGCGTGCCGGCTATTACGTCAAGGAATACGTCTACCGCATTGAAGAATCCGTCATCAAGACCCTGGCGCACTTCGGCGTGACCGGGCACCGGGTGGCCGGCTCGCCCGGCATTTATGTGCGGCTGGACGACCCCACCTCACATGCCGCCCTGACCGGCCCGATGCACCCTGCCGACCCGTTTCGCGGCCTTGGGAAGATCGCCGCCCTGGGCATCAAAGTCAGCCGGAATTGCACCTACCACGGGGTCGCGCTCAATGTGGCGATGGACCTGGAACCCTTCTCGCGGATCAACCCCTGCGGGTATGTGGGGCTCAAAACCACAGACCTTTCTACAATCGGGGTATCGGCAAGCTGGCAGGAAGCCGCAGATGTGCTGGGCCGCAAGCTCGTCACCTACCTGGCGCCCTGAGCACATTCCTTCAAAGAAATACACCATGAGCACCCCAGAAACCGTCAATCCTGTTGTTCGCGACATCCAGAGCCAGGAAGACTACAACCCGCTGGCCAAGCAAAAAGCCGCGGCCAAGCTGTCGCGCATCCCCGTCAAGGTGGTGCAGGGCGAAATGCTCAAGAAGCCCGACTGGATCCGCGTCAAGGCCGGCAGCCCGACCACGCGCTTTTACGAGATCAAGCAGATCCTGCGCGAAAACAAGCTCAACACAGTGTGCGAAGAAGCCAGCTGCCCCAACATCGGGGAATGCTTCGGCAAGGGCACGGCCACCTTCATGATCATGGGCGACAAGTGCACGCGCCGCTGCCCGTTTTGCGACGTGGGCCACGGCCGCCCCGATCCGCTGGACGTGAATGAACCGCTGAACCTGGCGAAAACCATCGCAGCACTCAAGCTCAAATACGTGGTGATCACCAGCGTGGACCGCGATGACCTGCGCGACGGCGGCAGCGGCCACTTTGTGGAATGCATCCAGAAGATCCGCGAACTCTCGCCCGCCACCACGATTGAAATCCTGGTGCCCGACTTCCGCGGCCGCGACGACCGCGCGCTTGAAATTTTGAAGGCCGCGCCGCCCGACGTGATGAACCACAACCTCGAAACCGCGCCGCGCCTTTACAAAGAAGCGCGTCCCGGCAGCGACTACAACTTCAGTCTGAACCTGCTCAAGAAGTTCAAGGCCCTGCACCCCGATGTGCCGACCAAGAGCGGCATCATGGTGGGCCTGGGCGAAACCGACGAGGAAATTCTGCAGGTCATGCGCGACATGCGCGCGCACAACATCGACATGCTGACCATCGGCCAGTACCTGGCGCCCTCCACCAGCCATCTGCCGGTGCGCCGCTATGTGCACCCCGACACCTTCAAGATGTTTGAAGAAGAAGCCTACAAGATGGGCTTCACGCACGCCGCCGTGGGCGCCATGGTGCGCAGCAGTTACCACGCCGACCAGCAGGCCCACGCGGCAGGCGTGGCCGACAAGGCCGACGCGGCCACCGCCGCTCTTTAATCCCCGCAACATGACCTTGCCGCAAGGCTCCCTGTCGCTGCGCCACTACGGCGCCTCGCACGGCAGCCATGCGCATGACCACTTCCAGGTACTGCTGGGCCTGAGTGGTGTGCTGGAACTGGAAGTACGCGGACGCGGGCGGCGCATTGCCGCCGGCCAGGGCTGCGTGATCACACCCGGCGACCGGCATGACTTTGAATCACGTGAAGGCAGCCGCTGCCTGGTGCTGGACACCACGCATGCGGACTGGGCTCGCTGCGCCTATGACCCTGCAAAAACCGCGCAAACCCTTGCGCTGGGAAATTACCTCGCCGAAGCGATGCAGCAGCCGGGCAGCCTCGCGCAACTTCACGGTCCGGCGCTGTTGCTGGAAGCGTGGCAACCCACAACACCCGCATCAACGCCCTTGCGCCATGCGCGGCCCATCCACTGGGAACAACTGGCCACCTGGACACAGCAGCGCCTGCACGAACCACTGAGCGTCGCGCAACTGGCCGCGCAGGTGTTTTTAAGCCCGACGCAGTTTGCCGCACGCTGCCGGCGCGAAACCGGCCTCAGCGTGATGCAGTGGCTGCGCCGGCAACGCCTGGCACTGGCCGTGCAACTGCGCAGCCGCGGCATGAGCGTGGCCGACACCGCGCTGCACTGCGGCTACCAGTCGCCCTCAGCCCTGACGGCCGCGATGCGGCGCGCCGGGCTGGGCAGCGCCTGACCTTTACGGATTTTCAATAGCGGCTCGGGTCGTTCGGCCGGCGGTCGTAGCGGTTGCGCACACCGTCGCCATCGCGGTCACCCCGGTAGCCGGGGCCATAGCCCGGCGCAGGGGCGGGCACGACACGATATTGCGGTCCGTTGTCATAAGCCACCGGGTAAGCCACGCAGCCCGACAGGGCGGCCATGCCGGCCAGCGCCAGCAAAAGGATGGAAAGCTTTCTCATGGTGAGTCTCCTTGGGTTTCATGCGATTTCGGAGAAATCTGCCATGCCATTGCAACTGAAGTCCGTACGGGCAAGGTGTCTGCAGCGCCCCTCGCACGTGAAGCTCGTTACCGGATGTTGGTCTGCGCGTAGGACATACCCCTGAATCGCCAGAACCGTCGTTGCACGACAACAAAGCGTTGCTCTGCGACGACGCCCACGTGACGTCCCCCTATGCTTGCCGCCATGCCAGCCAATCTCTACGCACTGGGCGCCATCGCCCTCTGGACCCTGCTCGCCTCGCTCGGGGTCTCGCTCAAACACGTTCCGCCCTTTCTGCTCACCGGCGTTGCGCTGCTGACCGGCAGCCTGCTGGCCCTGCCTTTTGTGCTGCGGGACCGCGCGCAATGGAAGATTCCCACCGCCACGCTGGCGCTCGGCGTGTACGGCCTCTTCGGCTATCACTTCCTGCTTTTCATCGCGCTGCGGTATGCGCCGGCAGTCGAGGCCAACCTGGTGAACTACCTCTGGCCGCTTTTTATCGTGGTGCTGGCGCCGCTGTTCCTTCGTGGCGTGCAGCTGCGCGCTGTGCATGTGGCTGCAGGCCTGCTGGGATTTGCCGGCGCCGCCATTGCCATATTGGGCGCGGGCGGTGGCGGTGCGACGTCCTCCGCAGGCTGGTCATGGGGTTACCTGCCGGCGCTGGGCTCGGCCTTCATCTGGGCCAGCTACTCGCTGCTGACAAAACGCGTGCCGGCCTTTCCCACCGCGGCCATCGGCCTCTTCGGCCTGGTCTCGGGCGTGCTTTCGCTGCTGTGCCATTGGGCGCTGGAGCCTGCCGCCACGCTGTCGGCGCAGGACTGGCTATTGCTGGCGGTGCTGGGCGCAGGGCCGCTGGGCGCGGCGTTCTTTCTCTGGGACAAGGCCCTCAAGCTGGGCGACGCGCAGCAGATCGGCATCCTCAGTTACCTCACGCCGCTGGGCTCGACTGCACTGCTGATGGGGGTAAGCGGCCGCGCGCTGAGCTGGAGCATCGCCCTGGCGGCGGTGATGATCATCGGCGCCGCGCTGCTGGGAACAAGAGCAAAATAAGGCTGCAGCCCTTTAAGGACGGGCGCCAGCAGCTCCTGATTCAATAGCATGCCACAGCACGAACACGGCCAGCCCGGGCTCTGCATTGCGCACTTGCAGCTCGGCGCCATGCGCTTCGGCCACCAGTCGGCACAAGTACATGCCCAGGCCCACGCCGCCCGTGGCGCGCTGGCGTGCGCCGTCGGTCCGGTAAAAGGGCTCGGTCAAATGCGCCAGCTGCGCGGCATCCACCCCCGGGCCGAAGTCGCGCACTTCCAGCATCACGCCGCCGCCCGCCGGCTGCAGCGACACATGCGGCGGCCTCCCGGCGCCGCTGCTGTAGCGCAGTGCGTTGTCCATCAGGTTGCGCACCAGCAGGCGCACGCGCATGCGGTCCAGTGCCAGCGGCGCAAGGCCAGTCGCCAGGTCCAGCACCATCTCCGACGCACCTGGCACCTCGGTGGCCGTCTCGCGCACCAGCGCCGCCAGGTCCACCGGTTCGCGCTGTAGTGCGACGTGCGGGCTGGCCAGACGCTCGCTTTCGAGCAAGTCGCTGATCAGGTCGCGCATCTCGCCCAGGTCGCGCAGCAGCGCCTCGCGTTCGCGCTCGCCGGCACCGGTGCCCTCGGGCGTGGTGGGCAACAGCTCGGCATTGAGCCGCGCACGTGTGAGCGGGGAGCGCAGTTCATGGCTCAGCGCCAGCAGCAAGGCGCGTTTGGCGTTCAGCATGCCTTCGATGTCGTGTGCCATGGTGTTGATGCGCCCGGCCAGGTCGCCGAGTTCGTCGCGGCGGCGCAGGGGAATCGGCGTTGCGAACTCGCCGCGGCCAAAGCGCTCGGCGCCTGCGCGGATGTCGTCCAGCGGGCGCAGCAGGCGCCGCACGTAGGCATAGGCGCCTATGAGCAAGCCCAGCAGCAGCGCCAGCGTGATCCAGCCAAACACGCCGTGTGGCGCTGCCTGCCAGGGCGCAGTGCCGGGGCCAAAAATCACGCGATGGCCGTCGGCCGTGGTGCGGCTCAGCCAGTCCTTGGCGCGGGCGTCGAACACCTTGCGGTCGGGCCTGTCAGGATGGGACTGCCAGTTGACCTGCGGCCCTTCAATGCGGATGGAAATCGGCAGCCGCGCAGCCAGCGCCTGGGCACGGCCCACATCGGGCGGCGAACCCAGGTCGGCCACCAGCCTGTCCATGTAGTCGCTGATCAGCGGTTTGGCCGCGTCGCGCCAGCCCGTTGAAAACGCCCGCTGCATGCCGCTCATGAACACAGCACCCATGGCCAGCGCCAGCAGCAGGAACACGGTGATCAGCCGCAGCCGGAGCGAATGCTTCCAGCGGTGGCGCCAGCGCTCGGGGCGTGAGCGTTCGCGGGCCCGGCAGTCCCGGCGCGTTTTCCACCGCCTCATGGCGTACCCGCCTTGCCGGCAGCGAGGGCATAGCCCGCGTTGCGCAAGGTCTTGATGCAGTCCAGTGGCTCCAGTTTTTTGCGCAGCCGGCTCACCACGATGTCGACGGCGCGCGTGTACAGCTCGGCCTCGTGGCCGCGCAGGCGGTTGAGGATGTCGTCGCGGTTGAAGACCTTGCCGGGCTCGGCCGCCAGCAGGGCCAGCAATTCAAATTCGGTGCCGGTCAGCTCGACCTTTTCGCCCAGGCGCAGCACCTCGCGCGTTTCCACGTCGATCACCAGCCCCTGGAACACATGGCGTTGGGTGGCCGCAGCCGGTGCGCTGCGCTGGCGCCGCAAAATGGTCTGCAGGCGCGCCACGAGCTCGCGCGGCTCAAACGGCTTGGGCAGGTAGTCGTCGGCGCCCAGCTCCAGCCCGACCACACGGTCCATCACGTCGCCGCGGGCCGTCAGCATCACGATGGGGATGTCGCTTTCCTTGCGGATCTCGCGGCACAGGGCAAAGCCGTCCATCTCGGGCAGCATGACGTCCAGGATGGCTGCGTCATACGCACCGGTGCGCAGCATGGCCAAGCCTTCACCGGGGCGCAGCGCGCTTTCGAGCACAAAGTCAAAACGGGCAAAGTAGGCGGCCAGCGGCGCAGCCAGGTGCTCGTCGTCGTCGATCAGCAGGATATGGGGCATAGGATTGGCTACATTCGCTTCGGAAAACTCGCATCGACCTGGAGTTGCTCCTGAAAAAACATCAATGCATCGCGGTTCACATTGTCATGCACAGCAGCCCGATTGACGCCTTGTGGATCCGTACACAGAGCGGGCGCGACGCCGCGCATCTCCGACGTGCACGGCGCGAGAAACACGAAGTGGTCGGCTGCGGGGATCTCGGTGTATCGGGCCAATGAGGGGAGCAGTTCCTTCACTTTGATCGCGTTCTCCTTGACCGGGAGCACGGAATCGGCGCCGGCCGCGTACAGATTCACCGGCCTCGAGACCTGCGACAGGCTTTCGCGGTCAAAGAAGGCTCCCGGCGGGCTCATGATGAACGCGGCGCGGATGCGGTCGTCGGTCTTCGCGATCAGCGGGGGAGACGACAGGGAAACCTTTCCGCCACCGGCACATAGAACACTTGTCGGCAAGGCTTTGCAATAGGCACTCAGCAGCTCGAACTTCGGTTTGGCGCCCATCAACAAGAGGGCCGAATAGCCGCCTGCCGAAAAACCCGCGACGCCCACCCGCCGGGAATCGATCAGGCCCGCAGAGGCCGGAGCCTGCAACAGGAAATCCAGCAGTGCCGACAGTTGCAGCGCTCTTCCAATCAGCACCCGATCGGTGCCGACCCCGCTGCTGTCGCGAAAATTGTCGCCCGGATGCTCGATTGCGGCCACCACGTAGCCATGACGCGCGAGGAATGTCGCTGTATCGTGGTGACTGAACCGGCCGGCACCATTGCCGTGCGAGAGCAGCACCAGAGGATGGCGCACACCCATCGGCGCCGCATCCTTCACGGCAGACACAACGACAGCCCCCATCCTGGTTGTTTCAGACGTAGGTGCTGCCGGATAGAACACCGCCGCCTGCATCGGTTGCTGCGTGACAGGATCGGGAAGCTGAATCAAACGAAAGCCGGCGCCACCGGAAAGTTCAGTGGCGTCCACCACGCCGGCGATCGCCGCCAAAGCAACGAACATGCTGCAAGTTAGCGATTTCAACATCGGGTTCCTTTGAAGCGGAGAAAAGCGCTGTTCACCACGGATCGGCCCGTCCGATGCGCCCGAGGTGCGTCTGGCCAAAACCCGCCGCGTACTTGAGCCCGTAGCCCAGCGCACGGTCAAAGCCGATGTGCGCGCACCAGACCAGGCCGCCGGCCACCAGCACGGGGGTTGCGCCCAGAACGCCCGCCGCCAGCAGGGCTACGGCGCCGAAGTAGGAATGCATGGCGTTATAGGCGGCAGCCCCCACACGCGGCCCGGCCAGGTAGGCCAGGAAAGACAGGTCGGGCAGCAAAAATAACGCTGCAAACCAGCCCCACCCCGCGCCGAACTGGGCGTAGGCCGCAGCCGCCGCAGCCACCACCGCCAGCCCCTCGGCACGCAGCAGCAGGCGTACGCCGCCGTTGGCGCTGCCCGGGGCAGCCACCTTGGTGATGCGGCGCACAGCGGTTGGCGCCGTGCGGCCCACCGGGAAGAGCAGCGCCTCAGCCACGGTAGCCCCAGCGGCGGCCGCGCTCCATGAAGTCGCGCACTTTTTGCTGTTGCTCAGGTTTGAGGTTGTCAAAGAAGTCCGCCGCTGCGGCGATCACTTCCGGGCTGCCGGACTGAATCGCGGCGGTTTTTTCCTCGATCAGCTTTTTGGCGCCGGCCTGGTCCAGCTTGTTGCCGGCAAAGAGGCCGCGAACGGCTTCCCGTGGCTCACTGCTGCCGCGCAGGGCCGCGCGCTGTGCCTGCAGCTTGTCAGCCAGCACGGCGAGTTTTTGCTTTTGCACAGCGTCCAGGTCCAGGCGTGAGCCGATTTTTTCGACCATGCGGGCGCGCGCTTCAGGGGAGCCGGCGTCGCCGTGCCAGCCGTGGCCGCCGTGCGAGCACGCACCCAGGCTGCCGACGATGAGCGCCCCGCCGAAAAGGCCGAGCAGGATTTTTTTAACGCGATGTTTCATGAGGAGCCTCAAAGAAGAAGTGAAGGTTCCTCATGGTGCCCGCGGGAGGCCCGCGGCTGTTTGCAGCGCGGTTGCGGCGTGTTTCGCTTTGTTTCAGCCCTCTCAACGGGTAGATTCGCGAGATTTACAAGCGTTTTCGGGCTCTAGCCCAATCTGAACGTGCGCGAGCAGCTATATTTTTAATAGCATCACACCTGCCCTGCCGGCAGCACCCTTCAGCCTTGCAGCATCGTCGCCGGCTCTTCGCAGGCCAGCACCTGTTCAGCCCAGGGCTGCAGCTTGGCGGCATCGGCGCGCAGGATTTGCTGCTTGACCGCCAGGATCTGCGACGGGTGCATGGAAAAGCTGCGCAGGCCCATGCCCAGCAACAGCCGCGTCATGGTGACGTCGCCGGCCATCTCGCCACAAACGCTGACACCCTTGCCCTGCGCGTTGCATTCGTTGATGGTGTCAGCGATCAGCCGCAACACGGCCGGGTGGCAGGGGTTGTACAGGTGTGACACCGCCTCGTCGGCGCGGTCGATGGCCAGCGTGTACTGGATCAGGTCGTTGGTGCCGATGGACAGGAAATCGAAGTACTTCAGGAAGAGCTTGAGCGTCAGCGCCGCGGCCGGGATTTCGATCATTGCGCCCAGCCGTACCGGCCCGTACGGAACGCCCTTGTTGTCGAGCAATGCGCGCGCACGGTCAATCAGCGCCATGGTCTGGCGGATTTCACTGCCGTGCGCCAGCATGGGCACCAGCAGGTTGACCTTGCCATGGGCGGCCGCACGCAAAATGGCGCGCAGCTGCGTCAAAAACATCGGCGGGTCGGCCAGGCTCCAGCGGATCGCGCGCAGGCCCAGCGCCGGGTTGAGGTGGGTGTCCTGCGCCTTGTGGCGGTCCAGCTGCTTGTCGGAGCCGATATCCACGGTGCGGATGGTGACGGGCAGGCCGTGCATGCCTTCAATCGCCTTGCGGTAGGCCTGGTATTGCTCTTCCTCGTCGGGCAGTTTGCCGCTGCGGCCCATAAATAGGAATTCACTGCGAAACAGCCCGACGCCGACGGCGCCGGCAGCCACCGCGCCCACCGTGTCTTCGGGCATTTCAATATTGGCCAGCAGATCGACTTTCTGCCCGTCGATGGTCAGCGCCGCCGTGTGCTTGAGCCGGTTCAGGCGCTGGCGTTCCAGCTCGCCCTGGCGCTGCTTGAAGCCGTATTCGGCCAGGATGATGGGCGACGGGTCGACGATCAACACCCCGGCCTCGCCGTCGATGATGACCCAGTCGTCCTGCTTGATCAGCTGGCTGGCGCTGCGCGCCCCGACCACCGCCGGGATGTCCATGCTGCGCGCCACGATGGCGGTGTGCGAGGTCTTGCCGCCCACATCGGTGGCAAAGCCGGCAAAGAGGCTCTGCTTGAACTGCAGCATGTCGGCCGGGGAAATATCGTGCGCAATCAGCACCAGCGGCACGTCGGTGGTGTCGTCCAGCAACAGGTCCTGCTGCGACTGCTTGCGGCTGGCGCCCGCCTGGGCCGCGGGCTGCACCGGCGAGGCCACGCCTTTCATGTGGCGCAGGATGCGCTCGACCACCTGCTCGAGGTCGGCCTTGCGTTCGCGCAGGTACTCGTCTTCCATGTCGTCGAACTGGCGCGCGATGATTTCGTACTGCGTAGTCAGCGCCCATTCGGCGTTGTAGTGGCGGTCGGTGATCCAGTGCTTCACGCCGCTGATCAGCTGCTCGTCCTGCAGCAGCATCAGGTGCACATCGAGCAGCGCGGCCAGCTCGTGCGGCGCGTCTTTGGGCAGGTCTTGCTGCAGGCGCGTGATTTCCTCCATCACCGCATTGCGCGACACCCTGACCCGCGTGATCTCGTCCGCCGTCTTGGCGTCGTCCACGAAATAGTGCGCCACGTCGGCACGGCTGGAAGCCACCAGCACGGCGCGGCCGATAGCAATGCCGCGCGAGACCGCCAGGCCGTGGACTGAAAAAGTCATGCAACAACTCCCTCCACGACGGTATCTTCGAGCCAGTCCGAGACGTGGAACCGGCTTTGCCGGGCCACAGGCGGGCGGCCCCCTCGGGGGGCAGGGAGCACACGAAGTGAGCGACCGTGGGGGCTGCACCTTCGGCTTTCCCGGGCCGCAGGCGGGGCGGCCCCCTCGGGGGGCAGCGTATTACACGAAGTGAAAAGCGTGGGGGCCATTCATTCCCCTTCGCCAAACTTGTCGGCGATCAAAGCGAGGATGGCGTCCATCGCGGCCTGCTCGTCGTTGCCGTTGGTCTCGACCTCGACAATGCTGCCCAACCCGGCAGCCAGCATCATCACGCCCATGATGCTTTTGGCGTTGACGCGGCGCTCGCCCTTGCTCATCCAGACCTCGCAGCCAAAGCTGCCGGCGAGTTTGGTGAGCTTGGCGGAGGCGCGGGCATGCAGGCCCAGCTTATTGCTGATGTTCGTGCTGGTCTTGATCATGATTTCGGCGTACCTGATTTTGCGGTGCGGTGATGGCCACCTGCATCACGCCCTGCGTGGCGCCGATCAGCGCGCGCGCTACCAGCGCATCGAGCGACTCGTGGCGGTAAGACACGGTGCGCAGCAGCATGGGCAGGTTGATGCCGGTGATGAGTTTGGAATGAACGCCGTCCACCAGCTTTTGCGCCACGTTGCAGGGCGTGGCGCCGAACACGTCGACCAGCACCAGGGCATGCGAGGTGCCGAGCTGCGTCAGCATGATGCGCGCCTGGGCCAGGGTTTCTTCGGGTGGCATGTTGGGCTGCACGTCCAGCGCGGAAATACCCGCTGCGTTGTCCGGAAACACATGCAACACGCATTGGCGCAGGGCAGAGGCCAAAGGAGCGTGAGCGATGATGAAAATGCCGTTCATTGCGGTGAATTATCAGCTTTCATACTGAGGAAATACCCATATGAGGCGATACAACAACACAAAAACACGGACATCGCCGCCTGAAAGCTCGCCACCCGTGCCAGGCCCATGGCGGCAAACACGTCAATCAGCAAGCCGATTCCCCATTGCACGGTGAACACGCCGGCAAAAATCATCAGGTTATAGGCCGATAGCGCCCGGCCGGCGAGCGAGGCCTTGAACGCCATGCCCACCGCGGGCTGCGCCAGCCCCATGACGCTGCACCCCATGCAAAACAGCGCCCAGCCCAGCCATCCGGTGGAGGTGCCGGCCGCGATATTGACCGCCAGCACGGTGAGGCTGAAGGGCACACCCCAGGTGATCAGACGGGTAGCGCCCCAGCCGTGCCGCGACAGCCAGGGGTTCACCATGCCCCAGCTCCAGAAGGTCACCAGCATGGAAGCATTGATATAAAAGAGGCCGGTGGCGGCCTCCAGCGGCGTATAGCCCGCGACCCTGATCATCCAGGGGCCGGCCCACAAGGTTTGCACAGCCACCAGCCCGCCGTAATTGAAGAAAGCCAGCGGCGTCATCTTGCGGAAGTAGCGGCTGCGCCAGATCGGCGCGTAGCCGGCTTCGGCATCGGTGCTTGAGGGCACGGTGGTCTCTGTGCTTTCGTGCTTCTTGGTCTGTTGCCACGTAGGTACGACCCAGGCGAGCGCGGCCATCGACAACAAAATCATCGCGGCCAGTATCCAGAACAGCGGTCGCCAGCCCGTCAACGGCATCAGCCATTGCACCGGCAGGGTAGACGCCAGCATGCCGAGCGAGCCGGTCATCAGCATCCACGAATTGGCGCGCAGCACAGTGGCGGGTTCATACCAGCGGCGGTAACCCGTGAGCGGCGCCATCAGGCAGGCGCTGACGCCCATGCCCACCAATACGCGCGAGGCCAACAGCCAGGCAAAGCTGGTGCTCAACGAAAAGGCCAGGCAGCCCAGCACCGACAGCGCCAGAAAACACAGGATCACGCGCTTGGGGCCGTGGCGGTCCAGCCAGGTGCCCAGCGGCAGCTGCGTGGCGGCAAAGCCCAGAAAGTAGCCGCCCGCCAGCAGGCCGAGGTCGCGCGCATGCAGCGAAAACTCCTGCGTGAGCACAGGCGCCAGCGTGGCGGTAATGGCCCGTACCAGCGCCGAGCAGAAATACGCGGCGGCAAACGCCAGGAAAACAATGGCGCCGGTTTTTGCGTCCAGCCGGCCCGGATGGGAACTGGCAGCCGGCGCAGCGGTATTCGGGGAGGTCGGCAAGGAAGCTTCTGCGCTGGTCATGAAAGGCAAGCCACTTTATTCAAACTTGAGGCTGGAGAAAAATGTCTCGGCCACCTCGGGCGCGATGCGCGGGGCATACATCACCACCTGGAACACCTGCGGGCCTTGCACAAAGTAGGCGGCCTGCCCGCTCACCGGTTTGCCGTCGGGACCCTGCCCATCGGCCTTGACCAGCGAGGCTGGCGGCAGCGTGGCAGCGCCGGGTAACTTGAGCGGTGACACCTGCGGCGCAGGCCCGGCCTTCATGTTCGCCAGCGTGAGGCTTTGCCACTGTGCGAGCACGGGCGCCGCTTTTGACGCGTCGCCGAGGTCGGCCACCGCCACGGCAAAGGTGGCGCCGCCGGCATCACAACCCAGCATGCGCAAGGTAGTTGCCGGGCCACCCAGTGGAACCACTTTTTCGGCTTTGTCGGGCTTGCAGGGCAAAAGCAGCGCCAGGCGCGTGCCCTCGGGCCGCACTTCGCGCCAGTTCAGCGCGGGGCTACAGGCCACGAGCAAGATCATCACTGTCAGGGCAAAGGCGGCGACCGGCCGCGGCGAGAGGTGCGCGGCGCCTCCAGAAATCGTAAGCATGCCTTGGACTTTACAGGGAATCAAAAAAAGCAGCCCGTTTTGGGGCGAACCTGGGGCAAGCCGCTCCGTCCAGCCCGCTTCAGTACCGATTTTGGGTTGATACAGTCCCGGCCACGCACCAAGCTGGGCACGATGTTTGCTCATGCCCGCATGTGCAGTATGGAAAGAACTCCGGCTTTGCCATGCCATGATGCGGTCCAACAATCACAACCGTTCAATGATGATGGATTTGAAAACACACCGATTACTGGCTGCTCTGCTGCTATGTGCTGCAAACCCTGTCTGGGCTTTGGAGCTGCAGAATCAAAACTTTAGCGACGACGAAATTTTCTCGGCTGTCGTTAACCGGTTTAAAAAGCCGCTTCAACACCGGTTCAACCCTGCCTCTACGGATGAGCGAAAACCTTTGCTGGTGCTGGGTCCAGCACTGAAATTCGGCAAAAAAATGCAGTCCCAATCGTTTATCCACCTGACGCAGCAGGAGCTGGTTGAGCAGCAACAGGCGGTTTTTATATTGGTAGAGAAGGCGCGCCCGAATCCTGAGCGGACCGAACTCTATGTGGACTACGACATACCGAGCAATGCGTCTTTCGGCGTGCTGAAGGTTTATCCCAAAGATGGTGTGCTGGTCGTTGAAAGTCTTGACAGCTTCCGGTCATCCTCAGGCGCAAGGGCCACTTACGGCAAGCTGTACAAGGGCGTGGCTTGCCAGGACAACACGGAAATGGCTTACCGCTGGAACTACTACGAGCGCAGTGGCTCCGGCGGGCGTTGCCCTGACAAGATGTTTACCGAATTTACGGACTACGGCGGTTAACCGAACTACGCCATGCCCGCACCCGCCCACCTTCCCGGCGCCAACCAGCCTGTCTGGCGCGACAAGCTGTCACAGCTGCTCGAATCCACCGGCGAAGGCATTTTCGGCATCGACATGGATGGCTGCTGCACATTCATCAACCGTGCCGGCGCCGAGCAACTGGGCTATGCCCCCGCCGACGTGCTGGGCCACAACATGCACGAGCTGGCCCACCACTCGCATGCCGGCGGCGAGCACTACCCCGAGCACCTCTGCCCCATCTTCAACGCTTTTCGCAAGGCCTTGCCTTGCCGCATCGACACGGAGCTGTTCTGGCGCAAGGACGGCAGCGCGTTTGCGGTCGAATATTCGTCGCACCCCATCGTCGAAGGCGGCGTGGTGCAGGGCGCGGTGGTCACCTTTGTCGACATCTCAGGGCGCCGCCAGGCCGAAGACGCACTGCGCCAGGCGCATGCGGTGCTGGAGCAACGCGTCAGCGAACGCACCCAGGCCTTGTCTGAAGCGCTGCAGCACCTGCGCGAGCTCACCGCCTACACCCACACTGTGCGCGAGGAAGAACGCACGCGCATCGCGCGCGAGGTACATGACGAGCTGGGCAGCCTGTTGGTGGCGCTGAAGATGGACGTGGGCTGGCTCGACAAACGCCTGGGCGAACAGCAGCAGCGCGAACCCGGCGACGCGCAGGCCATGCGCGACACCATGCGCAGCAAATGCCAGAACATGGGCCGGCTGATTGAAAGCGCGGTCGATAACGTGGGCCGCATCATCACCGACCTGCGCCCCAGCATCCTGGACCACCAGGGCCTGTGGGCGGCGCTGGACTGGCAGGCCCATGAATTCGTGCAGTCGGCCGAACTGGCGCTGGACTGGCAAATGGACGTGGCCAATGCGGTACCGCTGCCCGAGGCTTCAGCGATTGCCATCTTTCGCATCTTCCAGGAAATGCTCAGCAATGTAGGCCGGCATGCGGCTGCCAGCCGCGTGGCCATCACCATACGGGCCACAGCCAAAGACATCAGCATCGCCGTGCAGGACAACGGCCGCGGCGCCGAAGCCGCCGCCTTTGAAGCAGCCAATGCTTATGGCGTGATGGGCATGCGGGAGCGCGCGCGCCACCTGGGCGGCAGCCTGGAGATCACCAGCCGGGTCGGCCACGGCTCTCTCCTTCACCTTCGGATCCAGTTATGAGCACCCTCAAAATCCTGATCGGCGACGACCACCGCATCGTGCGTGAAGGCCTCAAGCAGGTGCTGGCCGACGCGCCCGAAATTGAAGTGGTGGCCGAAGCGGAGACCGGCCCCGACATCCTGCAGCGCGTCGACGCGTTGGGTGGGGACAAAGGCCTGAGCGCCGTGCTGCTGGACATTGCCTTGCCCGAGCGCGATGGCCTGGATGTGCTGCAGGCGCTCAAGAAAAACTGGCCTCGCCTGCCTGTGCTGATGCTCAGCACCTACCCTGAGAAGCAGTACGCCGTGCGCTGTATCAAGCTGGGGGCGGCGGGCTACCTGAATAAAAGTGCCAACCCCGATGACATGATTGCCGCGGTGCGCAAGGTGGCGGCCGGTGGCCTGTACGTTTCAGCCGCCACGGCCGAAGCGCTGGCCAGCGCCGTCGGCGGCAGCGGGGGACGCAGCGGCGCCGAAGCCCTGTCGCACCGTGAACACCAGGTGTTCCGCCTGCTCACGGCCGGCAAGTCCGTGGGCGAGATCGGCACGCAACTGGGCCTTGCGTCCAACACCGTAAGCACCTACCGCTTGCGCATCCTGGAAAAAACCGGCGCCAAAAACGACGTGGAACTGGCACTGTATGCCGAGCGCCATGGCAGGGCGCCTGCCGACAGCTGACCGCAACACGTCAAACGGCCTTGTCCTACGGCCGCTCGGGTACCCATGACCGGAAAAAACACGCACGCGCGGGGCATGCTGGCTGCAGACGGCGATGTCGTTCCGATATCGCCCAGCCCAGACCCAAGCTCACCCATCCAAGGAGTATTTTTATGACGACCGTCACCGACGTGATGACCCGCAACGTGCGAACCATGGCCCCCGGCAATACCGTGGCAGACGCCGCGAAAGCCATGCGCGAGCTCGACGTGGGCGTGATCCCTGTGTGCGAGGGCGACAAGCTGCTCGGCATGGTGACCGACCGCGACATCGTGCTGCGCGCCGTCGCGGAGGGCCTGAACGGCGGCACGCCGCTGTCTACCGTGATGAGCACCGACATACATACCGCACGTGAAACTGACGACCTCGACACGGTCCTTGCAGACATGGCGTCCCGCCAGATTCGCCGTCTCCCGGTTCTGGACGGCTCGCAGCGCCTGGCCGGCATCATTTCCATCGGCGATATCGCGGTCAAGGGCCAGGACGAAGAGGATGTGGGGCAGTCACTGGCCGACATCTCGTCTCCGGCCTGAGCCAGCAGAGGTAGAGGCAGGGCCCGCGCCCTGCGCGAATTTGGTGCGTGACAAAACCGGTGCGCCACCGTGAGCCCGGCGCAACGCTGCTGAAGGTGAAAGAAACCAGCTGACGTATCTGCCTGCGCGCAGGCCTGCGCAGCCAAAACCAGCATGGCGGCACCGTGGTTGCTGTTTGCGGGCCGGTTTTTGTAGTGGATGCCCTACACCCTGTCATGGCATCCACAGCGAAATGCGGCAGCTGCCGCGCTTTCGCCCCAATTGGCCCAAATTGGCCCGCTGCTTGCAAGTCAGGCGCATCTTCCAAAGAAAGGTGCGCGCCATGTCTGACCTCTTTTCTCCCTACGACGCCGACCAGCCCCTGATGCTCAAATGCAGCTGCGGCAGGGACCACAGCGCGGCCGATCACCATGCCGCCGACGCGTCTGCCGCCAGCCCGCAAGCGCTCTCACACAGCTTTATGGAAGCCAGCCTGGTGAAGGCGCTGTTCCCGGTTGACAGCGTGCGCCGCAACTTCCTGCGTGCGGTGGGCGCCAACACGGCGCGCGCTGCGATTGCCTCGGTGCTACCGCTCGGTGCGCTGGAGGCCATGGCGCAAGACCGCGTGCCCCTGGAAAAGAAGGATCTGAAGATCGGCTTCATCGCCATCACCTGCGCCAGCCCGCTCATCATGGCCGACCCGCTGGGCTTTTACAAAAAAGAAGGCCTGAACGTCCAGCTCAACAAAACCGCCGGCTGGGCGCTGATACGCGACAAGATGATCAACAAGGAGCATGACGCCTCCCACTTCCTGTCACCCATGCCGCTGGCAATGACCATGGGTCTCGGTTCCAACCAGGTCAACATGAATGTGGCCAGCATCCAGAACACCAATGGCCAGGCCATCACGCTGCATGTGAAGCACAAGAACAACCGCGATCCGAAGAACTGGAAAGGGTTCAAGTTCGCGATTCCGTTCGAGTACAGCATGCATAACTTTTTGCTGCGCTACTACCTGGCCGAGAACGGCCTGAACCCCGACACCGACGTGCAGCTGCGGGTTGTGCCACCACCCGAGATGGTGGCCAACCTGCGCGCCGGCAATATCGACGGTTTCCTCGGCCCTGATCCTTTCAACCAGCGCGCGGTGTACGACGAGGTCGGTTTCATCCACATCCTCTCCAAGGAAATCTGGGACGGCCACCCTTGCTGCGCTTTTGGCGTCAGCGACGAGTTCATCCAGAAGAACCCCAACACCTTTGCCGCGCTCTACCGCGCCGTGCTGGGCGCATCCTTCATGGCCAGCCAGCCGAAAGACCGCGACCTGATCGCCAAGGTGATCGCGCCTACGCAATACCTCAACCAGCCCGAGGCCGTGCTGCAGCAGGTTCTCACAGGCAAGTTCGCCGACGGCCTGGGAAATATCCGCAACGTGCCGGACCGCGCCAACTTCGACCCGGTGCCGTGGCAGAGCATGGCGGTGTGGATGCTCACGCAGATGAAGCGCTGGGGTTATGTGAAGGGCGAGGTTAACTACAAACAGATCGCCGAAAAGGTCTTCATGCTCACCGACGCCAAGAAGCAGATGGCGCTGGCCGGCTTCAAGCCGCCCGAAGGCGCTTACAAGAAGTTCAAGGTGATGGGCAAGGAGTTTGACCCTGCAAAACCAGACGACTACGTCAAGAGCTTCAGCATCAACAAGCTTTCATGAAATCCCTGAACCTCAAGGCGGGCCTGGTCTCGCTGCTTATCTTTTTCGCCTTCCTGGGCATCTGGTACGTGGCCACGCTGCCCGCATCCGGTACGCCGGCAGCCAGCACGGCGGGCCTGAGCGCCGAGCAGATCGAATACCAGAAGATGATGGGCAAGGACCCTGGCAACACCAAGACCACCGGTTTCCCCACGCTGGGCCAGATGGGCACAGCCATCTGGAAGCAGGTGTCCAACCCGCTGTATGACAACGGCCCCAACGACAAGGGCATCCTGATCCAGCTCGGCCATTCGCTGGCGCGTGTGGGCCTGGGCTTTTTGCTGGCCTGCGCGGTGGCCGTACCCCTGGGTTTTGTGATCGGCATGTCGCCACTGCTGCGCCGCGCGTTTGACCCCTTCATCCAGGTGCTCAAGCCCATCTCGCCGCTGGCGTGGATGCCGCTGGCGCTCTATACCATCAAGGACTCATCGATCTCGGGCATCTTTGTGATCTTTATCTGCTCGGTCTGGCCCATGCTGATCAACACCGCCTTTGGCGTGGCCTCGGTCAAGCGCGAATGGCTCAACGTGGCCAGCACGCTCGAAGTCGGCCCCCTGCGCAAGGCCTTTCAGGTGATCCTGCCGGCGGCGGCGCCCACCATCCTGACCGGCATGCGCATCTCCATGGGCATTGCCTGGCTGGTGATTGTGGCGGCCGAGATGCTGGTGGGTGGCACCGGCATTGGCTACTTCGTCTGGAACGAGTGGAACAACCTCTCACTCACCAACGTGATCTTCGCCATCCTGGTCATCGGCATCGTCGGCATGCTGCTGGACCTGGCCTTCGCTCAACTACAGAAGGTCGTCACTTATGTGGAGTGAGCCTATTGCGCGCGCCCCTGTCGCCACGCCAATGAAAGAACACAACATGCAGCAGGGATTCCTCAAGATCGAAGGCCTGAGCAAAGCCTTTACGCCCGCCCGGCCGGTGTTTGCCGACGTGTCCTTCACCATCAGCAAGGGTGAGTTCGTCTGCATCATCGGCCACTCGGGCTGCGGCAAGACCACCATCCTCAATGTGCTGGCCGGGCTGGACAGCGCCACCGCCGGCCACATCTTCATGGAAAACCGCGAGATCGGCGGCCCCAGCCTGGAGCGCGGCGTGGTGTTCCAGAGCCATGCGCTCATGCCGTGGCTCACCGTGCGCAAGAACATCGCGTTTGCGGTGGTGTCACGCTGGGCCGACTGGACTTCGGCGCAAGTCAATGCGCATGTGGAAAAGTTCGTCGCCATGGTGGGCCTGACACCCGCCATCGACAAAAAACCGTCGCAGCTCTCAGGCGGCATGAAGCAACGCGTAGGCATCGCACGCGCCTTTGCCATCCAGCCCAAGATGCTGCTGCTCGACGAGCCCTTTGGTGCACTAGATGCACTCACACGCGGCACCATCCAGGACGAACTCATGGCCATCGTGCGCGAGACACAGCAAACGGTTTTCATGATCACCCACGACGTGGACGAAGCCATCCTGCTCGCCGACCGCATCCTCTTGATGAGTAACGGCACCGACAACGACGGCGTCTACGCACCCGGCCGCATCGCCGAAGAAGTCATCAACCCATTGCCCCGGGAACGCACCCGCGCCGGCCTGCACCACCTGCCCGGTTACTACGACCTGCGCAACCACATCGTCGATTTCCTCGTCACCCGCGCCAAGGCGCATTGACCATTCCCGCTTTTCACTTCACCCATCTCACATACAGGAGCAAACTATGAACCGCAACGACATCACCGAAAAAATCATCACCGTCAAAGTCAGCAAAGGCATCACCTGGGAGTCCGTCGCGAAGAAGGTCGGCCTCAGCAAGGAATGGGTTACCGCCGGCTGCCTGGGCCAGATGA
This sequence comes from Polaromonas sp. P2_G11, assembly GCF_056403595.1. Taxonomy (NCBI): domain Bacteria; kingdom Pseudomonadati; phylum Pseudomonadota; class Betaproteobacteria; order Burkholderiales; family Comamonadaceae; genus Polaromonas; species Polaromonas sp. P2_G11. The sequence goes on from NZ_JBFUFE010000001.1 coordinate 1,332,843, forward strand.
CCTTTGACGCCAAACAAGCCAAAGTCATCGGCAAGATTTTTGGTTTGACCGCCGAAGAGCAGAAGTGGCTGCAAGTCGTGCCCTACAAAGGCTCACTGCCAACGCCCGTACCCACAGACCCCCTCATCTACCGCTGGTACGAAATCGTGAGCGTCTATGGCACCACGATCAAGGAACTGATCCACGAAGAATTCGGCGACGGCATCATGAGCGCGATTGACTTCAGTATGGACATCGTGCGGCAGCCGGATCCCAAGGGTGATCGGGTGAATGTGGTGTTGTCGGGGAAATTTTTGCCGTATAAGACTTATTAAATTCCCTGCCTAGAAGGGTTGTGAGCGACAGGCAAAAGACAGGGTACTTCTGCAACCTTGACTTGATAGCGCACCGTTGCCCTCCGGTTGTGCGAAGGGGTTAAGTATCACGCTCCGCACACCAATGGAAGAGTTTGTCCTCCCCTTCTTTCAGTGAAGTATCAGTACGATGTCTAACCCACCACGTCCCTTCTTCGGCAATGGAAGTGATCTGAAGCCGTGGGATCTGCTCAACAGCCTCTCGCACGGCCGATTCTTCACCGAAAAATCCAATGACTCGGTACGACTTGTTCCATTCCACAGCCCAAGACCAGAGTCGATGGGTTGGGTGCCTACGAATCGCTGCAGAGAAGTGGTCTTTAGCAGTTGAAACTAAAAGTCTCGGCTCCCACATGACAACGGCATTCATGAAGGAGAGGTGAATGGAATTTCCCCAGTCGGATTTTCTCGCCTCTATCAATGGCACGAACGTCCCCCTCCAGAATTGCCCACGCGAAGTCTGTTCGCTGTAGGTCAGGAAGTAGAAAAAAGCCATCATCTGCAGTCGAGCAAGTTCGAAAGCCCTATCGCTCTCTATCTGAGGTGGTGCTGTGAAGGTAAACGTCATCGTGACTGAGTTGCCGAGCTGGGTGCGCAGCGTCATGCTCTCGGCACTCTCTCCCACTGGTTTTCCGGTGCGACGGCTTCGACTCTTGGCTTTCTTTCTGTCAGCCTCCACCGCAGCTTCTGGCGAAGGTGAGTTGCCAAAAGCATCGTGATGCATTGTGATGGCAGAGATGTCGTCCTCAAGGTCAGATTTTCGTCCGTTGCACGGCTTGCACGCCCGAACAATCAGGTTCCAATCTTGATACAGAGTTCCAACCGGAACGAACCTCTTCCCAATCACGTGCTCTTTAGTGAATTCCTCGTTTAGCTCACATCCACAATACGGGCAAGTGAGGTTTCGCAGCACTATTGGCCGGTTGCGCGGGATTTCTTGAAGTTCAGCGCCAAGCATGATGCTAGAGCTTGGTGGGGTCGCCGAGTGTTTTGTTAAGCCGTACCGATTCTTTGACAAGACGGCCCGACAAGGCGAGGTTGACTTCATCACCCTCATGAAACTCTCTCGTCGCCATTTCGTACTTACCACCGGGTTTTAGCAGCGGATCCATCTCGCGAAGACGTTGGCCTCGCCAGAAGCCGAACAATACGCGACTTTCCTCAGCGCGAATGAGCAGCACAGGCCCATTCGACAGATAGACCAGATGGCCCCACTTGATGACTTCATCCAGCTCGGCACTGCCCAAGACGGCGGCCCGCAGTTGCTCAACTGTCGCACGCTGCCAGCCGGACAGCGCGGCGACATAAGCATCAGGGCTAGCGGCTGGGATGGTTTTCTTCATCATGACTGAAACAGATTACACCAGCCAATCGATATGAGGTAACTAAGCTACAAGGTGCAGGGAGGTGACGCCACGAGTACCGCCGATTTCTATATCTAAAGCGCGCTTATTCGCGGCTGTGCATCATTGATCGCGGGACTGGTCAGCGAGAAAAGGAACGCGAAGCAGAGAAACCGGCTTATCCAAGGAGATGTCCCAAGGAGAGCCTCGCACAGCCAGCAAGCGCTGTCGCTGCTTATCGGGGCGTTCAATCTCAGCATTGTGGTTTTGCAAGGGCAGAGGCACAGGACCGAGCGGATCGAGAATTATCAAGCGCGGAAGCTGACCGGGCATGAGTACAAAGGCATGGCCGCAGGTCAGGCCCAGATGACGATGCCTGCAGAATGCAGCCACAATGGCCGGTGCGCCTCGGGCTGCAACTAGTTCTAAAGAGCTAATCACGTTCTGTGGTGTTGGTTGCCTAATATGCATCCATCGACTTTTGATGTCTGGCCGAACCGTCACAACGGCACGGCGGATGTCGGTATGCGAGGCACCTACCCAGTACCGCGGACGCACGCCAAACAATCTCAGAGCATCTTTGCGCGACGTAGGTGTGCCGGACACTGACAAACACATTGCTGTTGCGTAGACCGCGCAGTAGTCGGACTGGATACTTTGACGAATAAACAAGCGCTATCCCATTCTTGCCACAGTGCCAAATCCGCGAAAAGGGCTCTGCGCCTTTTTCGCTGAAGCCTTCTTAATTGGCGCTTTCTTTGCGGCGGCTTTCTTGGCTGGTGCCTTCTTTGCCGCAGCTTTCTTGGCTGGTGCCTTTTTGGACGAGACCTTGAGAATCAATGATTTCTTCGCTGTGGACATGATCGTCTGTCTTTCAAAGTTAGCTTTTGGCTTTAAAGGCTTCGGGTGCTCCGTCGGCCTCGGCCAGGTTCATCGCTAGGCGAACAGAGTCTGCGCCGGCCAACGGCACTATCACGCCAAGCCAAAATGACTCGTCGGCCATCGTTGTGTAAGTGGCATACCCGTCCTTAATGGGGCACTCGTCAATCAACCCTGGGGTGAAAGTGTTGTGAAACAGCCAGAATACTTTCGTTGCGGTACTGCCGTCCGGCACTTTTACTCGTGTTTCGATCTGGCACTGTCTACCGCCCACATTACTCACCTTGACCAATACGCGATAGCCCTGTGCATCAGTAGGTCCGAAATCCTTCATGGGTTCGTCGTCTATCGCTTGCGCGGCAGAGTAACGACGAGTCACCTCCTTGATAGTTGCTTCGTCCACACCTTCGGCCATCAGCCTTGTTTCCGTTCTAGTCAGTGTGTCCGCGGGTACTTTGTAAAGGGGTTCCTTTCGGAATTTGACTTCGATATCGTTGATGCTGCTTTTGATGTCCTGCATCTGTGCCGACAGATCAGAATATGAACTGCGCAACTCAGCTGGCAAGAACCGCATGGCCCATAGGTAAACGAGCAGGAAGCCGAAAAATGCGAAAGAAATGGCAATGACGATGCCAGGCGTTCCATTGCCGGCACTAGTGCTTCCCGAAATCGCCTGCGTCAACCACACCCCAAGGACGTTGGAGCGCTCTTCGATGGCTCTCAAATTCACCAGGCTCAGACCCACAATCATCGTTGTCAGCCAATCGGCGATGCGTTCCAAACTCGTATTGGGGCGGATCCCCTGCTGCGGTTTCTCGCCATTGCCTTCTTTCACCTGCACGCCTGCACCGCCCCAGTTGGGCGATCCAAACAGCAACCCGAGCATCCCACCAGCCGAAAAGGCACCGACGCATGCAAGCACGGCCACAAATCCACCGGTAAGACTGTTCCAACCTCCGGTACTGCGCGACGCCAAACCATACATGAAGGCGCAAAGGAGACCGATAAGCGAAGAGAAGGCAATGACCACAATGGCCAACGCAACCTGAGAATTGTTGTTGTTTGGCGCAAGGATCCTCCACCCGAATCGTAAAACTCGGAGCCGACACGTCACACATCCTTTGTTAAACATGGCAGTTAGTCCTTTCGCTTTTTACGCAGCGCCGAGCCGAAACCGCGGAAAGGGGAATCCTTTCGTTCAGGAATTGGCTGCGGAGATGGATGAGGACGCGGATCAGGATTCGGATTTCGGCCGATTGCAGATATCGATGACATGGTCTCTCCTTTTTAGCGTCGCGAGTTCTTCTTTGCTGAGCCGAATCCGCGAAATGGCGTTTCGGTTGTCGGCCGGTTATTTGGTGTCGGCGGTGAATGCGGAGGCGGAGGCGGAGGCGGAGGCGGAGGCGGAGGCGGAGGCGAGGGGGATTGGGTCGCGTCAGTCATCGTGAACTCCTATGTAAACATCGTTGCAGTGGTGCTGTTGCCGCAATAATTAAACGTCGATTGCCACTGCCTGTCATCCTCTAGATAGATGTCTAAAACACCCATCGCGGGCAATGCATTCCGGGTTGGTCAGTCACGGCTGAGGTCATCCTCCAATCGGAGGAGCTGTCAGGCAAGTCTTTGCCATACAAGACATATCGATTGATTCAGGCTGCAGTACGACGCTGGCCGACAGCCCTCATCCCAACCTTCTCCCAGAGGGAGAAGGAGTAACAGCCAAAGTCCTGAACGGACACCGACCAGCCTGTTTTCCTCCCGCGCTCCCTGGGAAATGGCGGCGCGATGGCTAGCAGCCTTCATGAGGGCAAAATGCCCCCATGAACTCCCTATCCGGCATCCGCATCCTCGACCTCTCCCGCGTACTCGCAGGCCCCTGGTGTACCCAGACACTCGCCGACCTCGGCGCCGACGTCATCAAGATTGAACGGCCCGGCACGGGTGACGACACGCGGACCTGGGGGCCGCCGTTTTTGAAGGATGCGCAGGGAGCGGATACCGAAGCCGCTTATTACCTGGGCACGAATCGCAACAAGCGCTCCGTCACCTGCGACATTGCCCAACCCGCAGGCCAGGCACTGGTGCGTGAGCTGGCGGCGCATTGCGATGTGTTTGTCGAGAACTTCAAGGTGGGCGACATGGCGCGCTATGGGCTGGACTATGCGTCGCTGAAAGCGATCAACCCGCGCCTGGTTTACTGCTCTGTCACCGGGTTCGGCCAGACGGGGCCTTATGCCGACCGTGCCGGCTATGACTACGCGATCCAGGGCATGGGCGGTCTGATGAGTGTGACGGGTGAGCGTGACGACCTGGGCGGCGGGCCGCAGAAGGTGGGCGTGGCGGTGGCGGATTTGATGACGGGGATGTATGCGACGGTGGCGATTCTTGCTGCGTTGCGCCATGCCGAGAAAACCGGTGAGGGCCAGCAGGTGGACATGGCACTGCTGGACACGCAAGTGGCGATGTTGGCCAACCTGGGCGCCAACTACCTGGTCAGCGGCAAGGCGCCGGGCCGTGCGGGCAATGCGCACCAGAACATCGTGCCTTACCAGGTGTTTGAAGTGGCCCCGGCCGCGGATGGCAGCAAAGATCACTTGATCCTCGCGGTGGGCAATGACTCGCAGTATGCGAAGTTCTGCGCGGTGGCCAACATTCCGGAGCTGGCCACCAACCCGCTCTTTGCCAAGAACCGCGACCGCGTGTTGAACCGCGGCCAGCTGGTGCCGATCCTGGAAGCGGTGATGAAAACGCGCAGCAAGGCCGACTGGCTGGGCGCGCTGGAAGCGGCCAAGGTGCCGTGCGGTGCCATCAACAGCCTGGCTGAGGTGTTTGCCGACCCGCAGATCGAGGCGCGCAAAATGGTCACCGAGTGGCAGCACCCGGTGAAAGATGACTTGAAGCTGGTCTCCAGCCCGATGCGCCTGAGCGCGACGCCGGTGCGCACCGACCTGCCGCCGCCGCTGCTGGGCCAGCACACCGAAGAGGTGCTGCGCGGCGTGCTGAACTATTCAGACGCCAAGCTGTCTGAACTGAAGGGTGGCAAAACCATTTGATGCAGCAACCTTCCACAAAGAGGTGACTCGATGAAACACAATTTTGTTCTGGTGCACGGCGCGTGGCATGGCGGCTGGTGCTGGCGGCGCGTGGCGCAGGCACTGCAGCTGGACCACCACAAGGTGTTCACGCCGACACTGACCGGCCTGGGCGAGCGCGCCCATTTGCTCTCACCCACGATCAACCTGGACACGCACATCAACGACGTGATCAACCTGATCGAAGCGGAAGAGCTGCACGAGGTGACGCTCGCGGTGCATTCCTATGCCGGCATGATCGGCACGGCCGTCACTGACCGCATGCCCGACCGCATCAAGCACCTGGTGTATGTGGATGCGGTGGTGCCCAAGCCCGGCGAGAGCTGGAGCAGCACGCAGGCCAGCGCCACGCAGCAGCAGCGCATGGCGGCGGCGCAAGCTTCACCCAGCTTCAGCTTTCCGGCGCCCGACCCGGAGGTGTTCGGCCTGCACGATGCCGACCGTGAATGGGTCAAGCGCCGACAGACGCCGCACCCCGGCAATACCTACCAGGCACCGCTGGACTTTGACGTGAAGCGCGTGGCCGCTGTGCCGCGCACCTTTGTCAGCTGCACGCAGCCGGCACTGGCCACGATTGAGCCGAGCCGGCTGCGCGTGAAGGACGCCAAGTTCTGGGACGGTGCATGGCTGCCGAATTCGCGCGTGGTGGAGATCAAGACCGGCCATGACCCCATGATCAGCGAACCGGCTGCGCTGACGAAGATTTTGCTGGAAAGCGCTGAATGACCCTGGTGAGCCGCCGCCAGTTCACTGCCGTGCTGGCAGCCGGGCTGGCCGTGCCCCAGCTCGCGCTGGCCAAAGACACGGCCCTGCCTGTGCCGGCCTCTTTGCCGGCGGCCGCTGGAATCGCCTTCGCCAAAAATGAACCACTGGTGCTGTTGGTCAGCCTGCCCGGCTGCCCCTTCTGCGAACTGGTGCGGCGCAACTACCTGTTGCCGGGGCAACGCGATGGCAGCCTGCACGCCTGGCAGCTCAACATCAGCGACCGCGCGACACCGCTGACCGGCTTTGACGGCCAGGTGACGACGGCCGCCGCCCAGGTTGCGGCATGGAAGGCCGGCTTCACCCCCACGGTGCTGTTTCTGGGCCCGGCCGGGCAAGACCTGGCGGAACGGCTGGTCGGCCTGGCGTCTGTCGACTTTTATGGTGCCTATCTGGAAGAGCGGCTGGCACAGGCGCGCAAAGCTGTGCTGGCGCTCAGGTGAATGAAATGCAGACCGCCCCATTCGCAGCCGTGGGGATTTCTGGTTGCTATTGTTTTAATAGCTGCTCGCGCAATTACTGATTGGGCAAATGGCCTTTTTTATGCTTAAAACCGCCTTAAAAATGACCCCGCAAAGGATTCTGGCGTGTCGCACAGCGTTTTTTGCCCCTGCACAACAACCTGCCAGCCGTCACGCGCATGACTGACCAGGAATCGCTGCTTGCCGCTATCCACGAGGAAGTGGTCTTGCAGGCCTACAACCCGGCCTGGCCCCAGCAGTTTGTGGCTGAGCGGGACCGCCTGCTTGCGCTCTCCCCCCAGCTGCCGGCCCGCCTGATCGACATCCAGCACATCGGCAGCACGGCCGTGCCCGGCCTGGCGGCCAAACCGGTGATTGACATGCTGGCCGGTGTGGAATCAATCGCGGCGGCTGAAGCGCTTCTGGCGCCGCTGTGCGCCAACGGCTACACGACCTCCGCTGAATTCAATGCCTCGCTGTCTGACCGCAAATGGCTGATGCGCTGGGCAGAGGGGCGGCGCACGCATCACCTGCACCTGGTGGTGCACGGCGGCGAGGTGTGGGCGCAGCGCCTGCGTTTTCGCGACGCCCTGCGTTCGGACCCGGCGCTGGCGGCGCGCTATGCCGCGCTCAAGGCGGAACTGGCGGCCAGGCACCCGGGTGACCGCGAGGCCTATACCGATGCCAAAGCCGCGTTTGTGAACGCGGCCAGCTAAGGCTGAGCCGCCCTGCTTCCTACTATTAAGCCGCTGAATCAACCCGCTAGACCTGTACTGAACGCCCTATTCACGCTTGGCAAAACAGGCTTCGGTGGTAAATTCAAACCCGTTCAAGCAGGAGAGCGCTGCCCCACAAGGCAGCCACCGAAGGCGCAAACTTCCATAATCGCTCAGGTCCCGTACTGCCCGGAACACACAGCCGTCTGGAGAGACGCCGCACGCAAGGTGCAGCGCACCGAAGGAGCAAAGCCGAAGCTTGTCATCGACATCAAAGCAGCGGCTGAATCTCTCAGGTAACAAGGACAGTGGAAGCGGCCGCAAGCATGTGATGGCTTGGCGGTTGCCACGTTTCTTTTTGATTCAAGCACCCCAAGGCATTGCACTTGCGCAACTGCAATGTTCTGCTTGAATGAAAAGGAATCGTCATGAAAGTCATGGTTTTGGGAGCTGGTGTCACGGGTATCACCACGGCCTGGTATTTGGCGCAACGCGGCCATGAAGTAACGGTGGTGGAGCGCCGCAACGCGGCCGCGATGGAAACCAGTTTTGCCAACGGCGGGCAAATATCGGTGAGCCATGCGGAACCCTGGGCCAACCCGGGCGCGCCGCTCAAGGTCTTGCAATGGCTGGCGCGTGAAGATGCGCCTCTGCTCTTCAGGCTGCGCGCCGATGTGAACCAGTGGCTGTGGGGGCTGGAGTTTTTGCGCAACTGCACGCCCGCGCGTACGGCACAAAACATCAAGCAGATCGTGAACCTGGGCATGTACAGCCGCGGCGCGCTGCAAAAACTGCGCGCCGAGCTGGGCCTGCTGTACAACGCGCAGACCAAGGGCATCCTGCACTTCTATACCAGCCAGGCCGAGTACGACGCGGCGCAGGAGCCCGCACGCATCATGCGCGAGCACGGCTGCGAGCTCGACATGAAGACGGCCGACGAATGTGTGGCGATTGAGCCCGCACTGGCGCAATGCCGCGGCAGCATCGTGGGCGGCAGCATGACACCCAGCGATGAATCGGGTGACGCCCGCGCTTTTACCGCCGCGCTGGCTGCGCGTTGCGAGCAGGCCGGTGTGAAATTTTTGTACAACACCACGGTGCTGGGCCTGGACGCCGCGCAGGGGCAGCTCAATGGCGTGCAGGTGGCGATGGGCAGCGGCGAGGCCGGCGGCAAGGTCGAGATGCTGAAAGCCGATGCGTATGTGATGTGCCTGGGCGCCTTCAGCGCGCAGTGGGCCAAGGTGCTGGGGCAAAGCCTGCGCATCTACCCGGCCAAGGGTTACTCGGTCACGCTGCCAGTGATCAACGAAGCCGCTTCCTATCAGGTCAGCCTGACGGATGACGAATACAAGCTGGTGTTCTCGCGCTTTGGCAACCGCTTGCGCATTGCCGGCACGGCCGAGCTTAATGGCTACAACACCGAGCTGAACCTGGTGCGCTGCAACGCCATCGTGCGCCGTGTAAAACAACTCTTTCCCGACATGACGGACGGCGAAGGCGCGCAGTTCTGGACGGGCCTGCGGCCGGCCACACCGAGCAATGTGCCTTACATCGGCAAAAGCAAGGCCTCCAATGTCTTCCTCAACACGGGCCACGGCACGCTGGGCTGGACGCATGCCTGCGGCTCGGGCGCGGCGATTGCGGACATCGTGAGCGGGCGCGTGCCGGAAGTCGACTTTGCATTTACGGGGATGGCGGCGCCGGGGCGTGTGATGGCGTTGCCGGGGATGGCAAAGGCCTGAACCCGCGCCGCCGCAAGCGCCCGCGAGAAGAGACGCGCAAGTTTGGGCGTCTCACCCTTTTCTGCTCAAAACCGCCAGCCAAGCCCCACACCCAACAACATCGGGTCGGCCTTGAACGTGCCGATGTTGGCGCCGCCCGCGGACACGTCGGTGCGGATGTAGACCTTCTTCAGGTCGAAGTTCAGGGACAGCTGCTTGCCGAGGGGAATGTCCACGCCGACCTGCAGCGCCGGGCCCCAGCTGCTGCGTTTGATGTCCACGCCAGCCGGCAGGCTGACCGCACTGAAGCGGGTGTAGTTGACGCCCGCGCCGACATAGGGCTTGAAGGCGCCCGCACCCAGCGAGTCGAAGTGGTATTGCGCCATCAGCGTGGGCGGCAGGTGCTTGAAGCTGCCGATGGCGGTGCCGCGGGACGACAGCGTGTGCTTTTGCGGAACCGTCAGCACCAGCTCGACTGCGAAGTTGGGGTTGAGGAAATAGCTGATGTCGAACTCCGGCATCCACTTGTTGTTGATGGCCAGCCCGAGGCCGGTGCTGTCACCGTTGGCGCTGTCCAGGTGGACGGCGCGCGCTCGGACCAGCCAGGGGCCTTCAGCGGTTTGGGCAAAAGCGGCACCCGACAAAAGGGTGCAGAGGGCAGCGGCGGCAATGATTTGCTTTTTCATGGGTAAGTAACAGAAGAGACGGGAACATTCCCGTCATTGATTGGAGCCGTACGGCCCGTTGGGCGGCTTGATCTGGCGCAAATGCGGCCCAGCCGTCAACGCAATCAGCGCAAACCTTGCGGCAGCTCAAATAGGGGTAGCGCCTTCGGTGGCTGGCGGGCGCCCGGATCCTGCGTGTCGGCGCGCACTACCTCCGCGGTCACGACCAACAACACCTGCAGCATCTGCACGGACACGGTAATATCGCCCTCCGTTCATCAGCCGCTTGCCGCCATGACATCACCCGCCACCACGCCCCCCGACGGTCTTCCCACCTACAGGCTCCTTACCGGCCCGGATGACGCGAGCTTTTGCCGCCGGGTGAGTGAGGTGCTTGCCATGGGTTACGAGCTTTACGGCTCGCCGGCGGCGACCTTCAATGGCGAGAACGTGATCGTGGCGCAGGCGGTGCTGTGGCCTTCGCTGCGCAAGGCCGGCTGATGAGCCCTGCGCTGCCCCTGAACCCCGCAACGCTCCAGGCCATGGCGGATTTTCCGCGCCAGCTGGAGCAGTTCTACGACGCGATTCCTGAAAGCCACAAGCGCTGGACGCCGCCGTCGTGGGAAGGCATTCCGAGCGAAAACTTCACGGCCCTCGCGCAGATCTGCCACATCAGGGACATCGAGATTGACGGCTATCACGTGCGGTTTCAGCGCACCTTGTCAGAGGCCAGCCCCGTGCTGGAATCACTGGACGGCTACGTGCTGGAAAAGCAACGCGACTACGCGGCCGCTGATGCGCAAGAGGCCATCGCGGCGTTTCGGGCAGCGCGCACCCGGACGATGGCCATGCTGTCGGGCATCACGCCCGGGCAACTTGGCCGTACGGCGGAATTCGAAGGTTACGGCGCACTCACGTTGCGCAGCCTGGTGCATTACCTGTGCAGCCACGACCAGCAGCACCTGGCCGGGCTGCAATGGCTGCTCGGCAAAATCGACGCCTCGCTCGCCGCTTGAGGCGTCCGCCGCCCCCCCCCCCCCGCCGCACAGCACGCGCGTATCCTGAGGCGCAGTATTCGCCGCCGCCCAGGCGCTTACAGGTTGCCAGCGCCATCTTTTCAATGAAAAAACAACAGCCTCTGACGCAGATACGCTGATTTATGTCACGAAGGTATTCATTCGAATGTAACAAAAAGTTCGTTTTGATGCACCGTCATGCACACTGATTGGGCTGGGAACGCGGTTTGTGCGGCCAAGGGCACACAAACCGGCATTCCTGCGTATCGGTTTCATAGACAACTGGAGTGATCAAGATGAAGTTTTATCTGCGCCATGCCGCAATATTGGCCAGCGCCGCTTGCGCCCTGGGTTCAGCAACAGCCCAGACCGACGAGGCAAAGCCTGCACGCAAGGCGAAAGCTGCGGCTGCTACCCCCGCGCCCGAAAAATATTCCGGCCCACGCGAAAAAATGGTCGTGGCCATGCCCAAGACCTATGGCAAGAGCGAAACCATGGCCTTGTGGGGCGACTACTTCAGCCACCTGTCACGCTGCGGAAACATCGACCTGCAAAACGCGCAAGGCGAATCGATGGACAAGACCAGCAACATCGACATCCTCGGTGAAAAAGAGCTGATTGAAGGTATCTCGGCCGGCAAGGTCCAGCTGGCACAGGTCAACCCCGGCCTGGCTGCGCAGTTGGTCACCGCCGGCCAGCCGGCGCCGTTTGGCGTTCCGGGCAACAAGGCCACGGGCCTGCGCAACTCCTACAAACTGATTCTGATCACCCGCATCGACAGCCCGTACAGGGAACCGAAGGACCTGATTGGCAAGAAAATCGCGCACACCACACCCACCTCCAACTCGGGCAACCTCGCGCCGCGCGCGCTGTTCCCGGCGCTGGGCCTGACGCCGGACAAGGACTACGAAGTCGTGTTCTCCAACGGCCACGAGCGCTCCGTCACGGGCGTGATGCATGGTTTTTATCCGGCCGCAGCTGTGGCCAGCGATTTGTACCAGCGCATGGTCGTCAAGGGTGACGTCAAGGGCTCGAGCATTCGCACGATCTGGGAAAGCCCGCCCTTCATGACGGAAACCTGGACCATGAGCAAGGACGTTTCGCCCGAACTGCAGGCACGCGTGAAGAAATGCTCGTTCAGCTACAGCTTCTCGCCCACACTGAAAAAGCAGCTGCCCGGCAACGACACATTCCTGCCCATCAACTTTGATCGCGATTTCGCGACGGTGATGCAGGTCTACCGCGCCAGTCAAAAGAAGTAAGGCCCCCACGGTCGCTCACTTCGTGTAGCTCCCTGCCCCCCGAGGGGGCCGCCCGCCTGCGGTCTGGCAAAGCCGAAAAATTGGTGCACCCCTATCGGGCTCACTGCGTGTAGCCCTTTTCCCCTTGCAGGGGACGGTGCCTGCGGCCCGGCAAAGCCGGTTCCACGGCATCCGCTGGCGTGAAGAGTCCAATGGCGTAACTAACAGGGGTATTCCACCAGCGGGGGCCGAGGGTCCGGCTTCGCCGGCCCCAGGCGCCGCCCCCTCGAGGGGGGAACAGGCTACACGCCAGTGAGCCTGGACGGGGGTGGATCTATTTCAGGCGCTTAGAGGTGGGTGAACCGTCCCCCACAGGCTTTCATCGAGCACCCGCTGCAGGGTGCGGATCAACTGCTCGTTGGAAGTGTGTGCCTTCACTAGTACCGCTTCTGCGCGCTGGCTTTGCTTCGGCTCCACATCGTGCGCAGAAAACACGACCACTGGCGGCACGATGTCCAGTGCTTCAATGGTGTCCAGCAGCCCCCAGCCCGAGCCGTCTTTCAACGTCAGGTCGAGCAGCACCAGGTCGTAGCGGCGGCGCGCAAGCTGGTCGCGTGCCTCGCGCAGCGTGGCGGCAAATTCGAAGGTGGCAAAGTCCTGGGCAATGGCGGCGGCAATGCGCTGTATGTCGAGGTCGTCCTCGACATGCAGAATGCGCGGCCGGCCTTCGGCCATGTTACCGATGGCACGGTGCAAACTGAGGATCAGGAGGTTCTCGTCGATGGGTTTTTCCAGCCATGTTGAAACCGCCAGCGGCTGGGTATTGAACTCGAGCTCGCCTTCTTCAGCATTTGCTGAAACCACCACGATCGGCAGGTCTTTCGTCGCCTCTTCGCGGCGCAGTGCCCGGATCAGGCTGATGCCGTCCTGGTCGGGCAGGTTCAGGTCGACCGTCATGGCAGCGTAGGGCATCAGCATGACTTGCTCCAGCGCCTGCCCTGCGCTGTGCACCATGTCCGAGTCAAAGCCGCCTTTATCAAGCATCAGGTTGATCAGGCGGGCAATGTCGGGATCGTCTTCGCAGACCAGGATGAGCGGCCTGGTCGCTGCGCCGGACCTGATGCTGGTCTGAATCGGCGCCGGCACCGCCTCGGGCAGCTCAAAGAAGAAAACAGTTCCGACGCCGGTTTCCGTCGTGAACCCGATTTGGCCGCCCATCCGCTCCACGATGGCACGCGAGATGTTCAGGCCCAGGCCCGTACCACCCATTTTTCGGGTGTCCGATGTGTCGGCTTGCGAGAATTTCTGAAAGATGCGCTTTCGGAACTCTTCGGGAATGCCGGGGCCGCTGTCGGCGACTTCCACCCGGACCCTGCCGCTCTTGCACAGCAGCCGGACTTCCACACGGGACTGGGCCGGCGCGAATTTCACCGCGTTGGACAACAGGTTGGTAATGACCTGGGTCAGCCTGTCGCTGTCGACGCTGACCCTTACCGCTTCTGCCGGGGCATCCAGAACCAGCTTGACGTTGTGCTGGCCTGCGAAGCCTTCGTTGGCCGTCAGGGCTTGCGTCAGCAAAGGTTGCAGTTCCATCTGCTGGAAGTCAAACCGCATTTTTCCGGATTCGATTTTTTCGCTGTCAAGAATGTCGTTGATCAACCTGATGAGCCGTTCGCAATTGTTGGTAGCGATGCCGACCAGGTTTTTGGCCATGGCCGGCAGCTCACCGGCCACGCCGCCGGCGATCAGGCCCAGTGAGCCGCGAATGGAGGTCAGCGGGGTGCGCAACTCATGACTGACGGTAGAGACAAACTCACTCTTCATGCGGTCAATGCGCTTGAGTTCGGTCACATCGGTGCCCAGCGAGAAGAAGCCGACAACCTTGCCTTCGTCCTCGTTTTCGCCGTAGCGTGGAAAGTACTGCATGACGTAGTCGCGCAGCTGGCCATCCGACGTGGCCTGCGTGCGGTCGTATTGCGCCGCGTAACCAGCGAGCGCCTCTTCAATCTTGCCCCGCTCTTTTTCGTGGAGCTCGTCGCCCATCAGCTCACGCATGGTCTTGCCGTGGATCTGGTCGTGCTTCAGGCCAAGAACTTCTTCGTAGGCAAGGTTATGGAACTGAAAGCGCTGTTCGGCGTCGATATAGGCAATCAAGGCGGGCACGCTGTCCGTGATCTGGCGCAGTTGTGATTCGCTGTCATGCAAGGCGCGGGTGCGCTCCTGCACGGCCTCCTCCAGGCCGCTCACCTGCGCTGCCGCCTGCTGCGCCAGCTCCCATTTGGTGGTCAGCATTCTTGCCAGCTGGCTGACTTCAACCGGATCAAATGGTTTTTTCAGAATCAGGAGGCGATCCCGGGCCTCCAGCCGCGCGAACACATCTTCCCAGGCGTGGTCGGAGTAGGCGGTGCAGATGACGATCTGTACCTTTGGATCAACGCGCCAGAGCCGTTCGATGGTCTCCACACCATCCCAGCCCGGCGGCATGCGCATGTCCACAAAGGCCATGGCATAGGGCCGCCCGGCCCGAACGGATGCCTCGACCTTGTCCAGACCCTCACGTCCCTGGTAGGCCGAGTCCAGCTCAAAGCCATCATCGGACACCGGTGCGGCGTCGCCAAACAACAGGGCTTCGGCATCGTCCAGGTCATGCGCAACCGGTCTGGACGCAAGAATTTTCCGGAAGTCTTCGTGGATGGACGGCATGTCGTCGATCAGCAAAATGCGCCGGTTCTGCAGTTGAGTCATGGCTGGCTCCTGTGTTTTTTCGCATCAGCCGGGCTTTCATCGGGCGAGTGTTGCCGCACAGGCGATGGTATGGTGAAGAAAAATGTGGCACCTTGCCCCACCGCCCCTTCGGCCCAGATACGACCGCCGTGACGGGAAATGATCCGGTGAGCGCTTGCCAGCCCGATTCCCATCCCTGCAAACTCACCCGGTGAATGCAGGCGCTGGAAGGTACCGAACAATTTGTCCGCGTACGTCATGTCAAACCCGACGCCGTTATCACGGACAAAATAAACTGTACTTTCGTTGTCGGGGTGCTGCGCCCCAACCCAGATCTCGGGGGCAGTGGCATGGACGGTGAACTTCCATGCATTGGAAATAAGGTTTTCCATTACCTGGCACAGCAACGCGGAGTCACCCACAGCGACAAGGTTGGGCGTTATGTGGACTTTCACATCCCGCGCGGTATTGCGTTTCTGGCAGTCACCGCGCACGCGCTCGGCTATTGCCGTGAGGTCGACTGTCTCGATCTTCAGGTTGGTACGGGACACCTGGGCCAGCAGCAGAAGGCCATCCGTGAGCTCACCCATTTGCCTGACTCCCTCGCGTATCCGGCTCAGGTAATGCCTCGCGCGTTCCGCCGCATCACCGCTGACGGCCTTTTGCAGCAAATGGCTGAAGCCGTCAATCGAGTTCAGGGGAGAGCGCAAGTCATGCGCGAGCGAATACGAGAAGGCTTCGAGTTCCTTGTTGGACTGGCGCAAAGCCGCTTCGGTTGCCCTGAGATCCTGCACGGTATCTTCCAGGCTGCTCACCTGTGCTGCCGCGCGCCGCGCCAGCTCCCATTTGGCGGTCAGTGTTCTCGCGAGCTGGCTGACTTCGATCATGTCGAATGGCTTTTTGAGCACCAGCAGGCGGTCCTGCACGTCCAGCCGCGCCAGCACATTTTCCCAAGGGTGGTCGGAGTAGGCTGTGCAGATCACGATCTGCACATGCGGATCAACACGCCAAAGCCGCTCGATGGTCTCCACCCCGTCCCAGCCCGGCGGCATGCGCATGTCCACAAAAGCCATGGCATAGGGCCGCCCGGCCCGGATGGATTCCTCCACCTTGGCCACACCTTCGGCGCCCTGATAAGCGGAGTCCAGTTCAAAATCACCGTAGGAAATCTGCGTGACCTCACCAAACAACTCGGTTTCGGCAACGTCCAGATCACGCGCCACCGGTTTCGCCGCGAGGATTTTGCGAAAGTCCTCATGGATCGACAGCATGTCGTCGATCAGCAGGATGCGCTGGTTCTGTAGCTGCGTCATGATTTGGTCTGCGCGATATCCATTGGCAGCTCCAGTGTGAAGGTGGCCCCCAGACCCGGCCCGTCGCTGTGAGCGGAAAGTGTCCCGCCCATCTGGCTGACCGCCAGCGCGCAACTGTGCAAACCAAAGCCGTGGCCTGTTTTGCGCGTCGTAAATCCGTGCGAGAAAATCCGCGTGAGGTTTTCCGCCGGTATCCCCTCTCCCTTATCCATGACAGAGACCCGCAAGGTCGACTCGCCAACAGGCTCCACCCGCAATGTGATCTGGTGCGATGCGGCCGACATACCCGCCATGGCATTTTTGGCGTTGCTGATCAGGTTCACGAGAATCTGCAGCACCCGGGAACGGTCCAGCAGCGCTTCTGGCACCTGCGCGAACTCCTTCACCACAGTGACCCCGTGGCGCGCCAGTGAGACACCGTTCATTCGCAGGGCGTCCTCCACCAGGTCACAGATCTGCACCGGTTCAACAATGCTGCTCCCGCCTGCGTACGATTGCTGGGTGGCAACGACGTCCTTGATGTGGTCGATGCTTCTGGTGAGGAGTTCCAGCTCCTTGAGCATGCCCTGCTGCTCCTGCACCAGGGTCTGGGAGATCCCATTCAAATAGCCGGGCAGTATCTTGCCTTTCTCGTCGTGAACCAGAAAGTGGGCAAGGTCCGCGGCGTGCTCGTTCATCAGCTGCACGCCCCGGGAAAGCCCCTGCACCCTTGATTTGTGCAAGGTGCTGCCGATGAGGTCGGCCGAGACGTTGACGCTGTTGAGGATGTTGCCCACGTTGTGCAGCACATTGGTGGCGATCTCTGCCATGCCCGCCTGGCGCGCCGCGGTCATCAGCTCGCTTTGCGCCTGGCGCAGCTCCTGTGTCCGTTCCTGCACGCGCTGTTCAAGGTGCTCATTGGCCGCCTGGAGTTCCGTGTTGACGCGCCGGATCACGGCATGGCTGCGCAACACGTGAAGGGCTGCATACAGCAGCAGGGCCACCAGCACCGCAGAGAAAATCAGCAGGTAGCGGCCGTAGCGCTCGCCCTCCACCCCCGCGCGCTGCTGCTCGATCGTTGATGCATCGTTGGCCGCATCGAGCAATTTGGCGGTCGGTGCCGAAGAAATACCCGCGAGAAGTTCATTGACTGTTTTTTGTTCGCGCAGGATGGTCTGGACATGCGCGCGGAAGATCCCCAGCCTGTCGGAAATGCCCGGCGGAGTATGGCGCAGCTTGCCGTCAAGCCGGCCCAGTTCCTCTTCTATCTCGGCACCCTTTTCGTCGGTCGGGCTCTGGCTGTACAGCATGCTCGCGAGCAGCAGCCTGCTGACGTCAGACGAAATCTGCCGGAGCGCCAGCTCTGTGGTACCGCGGCCGGGCCCGAGCGACTGCTGGACATCTTCCGCTGCGGTGGGAAGAAAGGCCAGCGAGTTTCGCAGCACGGAGTTGTGCGACTTGAATTGCTCGATCAGGACGGCTTTGTCCTGCACGGCGCGTTCCAGCGACGCGAGCTTGTCCACCTGCCCGGATGCATCGTGCTTGTGGGCGTCGGTACCCGACTCGAGTTGTTCCATGAGCCGGGCCATCTCGCCCTGGTTATCGGCCAGCGCATCGTAGTGCGTGTTGATCCCGATCCTGGACTTCAGCACATCCAGCTCCCATTGCGCGTCCAGCTGCTTCAGGTGACGCAGCACGGCCATATCCTCAAAGTAGTGCGACTCGTCGAAGCTTTGGGTTTTGCTATACAGGAACACCAGGATGAACAGCAGCACGGCGGTGACCGCCGCCATAGGCGCCAGGGCAAGTTGATTCTTTTTTTTCACGGTTTGAAGTCCCGTTCGCCGGTGAGCGTATTGAGGAACTTGACGATGGATTCCTTGTCCTCCCTGGAGGCAACGCGTCCGAGCTGGTACCTGAACATGACATCGACGGCATCTTCCAGTGTCTTGGCCGAGGCATCGTGAAAATACGGCGCCGTCAGCGCGATGTTGCGCAGGCTCGGTACCTTGAAGACGTGCTTGTCGCTTTCCACCTTCGTGACGAGGTACCGGCCAAGATCGGCCTCCGTCGGGTTGCCACGCTTTGCGAAGTAGTCGCCCATGACGCCGAATTTCTGGAACATGTTGCCGCCCACGTTGACGCCCTGGTGGCAGGCGACGCACCCGTACTGCTTGAACTTGGCGTAGCCGACCTTCTCCGCGTCGGTAATGGCGTTGGCGTCACCACGCAAATATTTGTCGAAGCGTGAGTTGGGTGTGATCAGCGTCCGTTCGAATGTCGCGATGGCGTTCTGGATATTGGCTTTGGTCACGCCGTCTTTGTAGGCCGCACCAAACGCACTTTTGTATTTCGCGTCGTCCGCTATCTTGCGAACCACATCTTCCCACTTCGCCCCCATCTCGATCGGGTTCAGCATGACATGGTCTACCTGGGACTCCAGCGATTCGGCGCGGCCGTTCCAGAATTGCCTGAAATTGAGCGCCGCATTGAACACCGTCGGGGCATTGACACCGGTCAGTCCACCGTTAAGCCCGACGGAGCGGTCACGGCCGTCACCGCCGCCCTTGCTCAAATCATGGCAGCTGAAACAAGACACGCGCCCGTTTCCGGACAGGCGTGGATCGTGAAATAGCTGCCGCCCGATTTCGGCACGGGCCGGGTCCTGCTTCAGCGTGAGGGGGATTGGCTGGATGGGCTCATTGAGCAAGGGGGCCGCGAAGGCGGCATGAGAGGCGAACGTCAGCAGAGCCAGCAGCAACTTTAGCCGCTCACCCAATCCTGCAACCACCGAAACCGTGGCGGCAAAAGGGGCTCGGCTGGCGCCCCTGGGGCATGGATCGGGGTGCTCGTTCATGGCTCACCTCGTGGGTTTCGTGCGGGAGTGCGAAGCGCGAATCCGAACCGGACGCAACCCCGAAGCGTGAACCGCAAGGTTGCCACCCGCTGAGAAGCGGTGGCTGTCCGTCTTGATGATAAATCCATGTTTCGGCAATTGTCCGGATTTGCTGACGTGGCGGCGCTTCATGCCGGCGTCCATCCGTTGCCCCCCAGCCACGGGACGAAGCCTGCATAACCCAGCTTGGCGGCTTGAGCGGCATTCTTCACATACCGTCGGTGATCCGCGGTATCTGCAGCCGCTCCAGACCGTTCGCTGCAACCTGATCAGAGCACGTTTATCGGCGGGGCTGTTAAGGCATTTCCCGCGTGGTCATATTTACCAGCCGCATGTAAGTAAATGCGTTTTTTCGGGGCCGCCCGACCCATGAAGACGCCGTCTCTGTTCCTGAACCAGATCCCGCTGCTCCGCCCTTGATGTCGCTCATTTTTTAATAGCTGCCTGCGCCCGCCCTATATAGGCTGGAAGCCAATTTCCGATGCAATATTTCAGAAAACCCGTTATTTCATGGATCCGAAGACCTTCTTGAGGATGGCGCTGCCCGTGCCTACCGGGTCTTGCCGGATCTTCTTTTCTTCCTCGCCGATGATCAGGTACAGGCCGTCCAGCGATTTGCCGGTCACGTACTGCTGGATGTTGGCGTCTTCTTTCTTGACCAGGCCAAAGCCGGCGGCCCTGCCGGCGAATTCGTTGTACTTGTTGGCCAGGCCGACTTTTTCGGTGGCTTTGGTCACCACGGGCAGAAACTTCACGCCCAGCGGGGTGCGGGTCTTCTCGGCAAAGAAAGTGGTCACCGAGGTTTCGCCACCCGTCAGGATGTTCTTGGCGTCATTCACATTCATGGTGCGTACCGCATTGACCAGCAGGTCCTTTCCCATGGGCACGGCAGCTTCAGCGGCCCGGTTGATGGACGTCACCAGTTCATCGATCCGCTTGCCCTGGCCGAAGTTTTTCAGCAATTTCGACGCATCTTCGAGATATCCGGGCAAGGGAATGCGAACTTTTGGGTTGCCGAGGAATCCATCTGTCTTGCCCAGCAGGGCGACGGCGGCGACAGCGCCCTTTTCAAGGGCTGTTTTCAGGCCGGCGCTGGCGTCGGCATTGCTGATGCCGGACAGGTCTCCCAGCGAAAGTGCGTGGGCCTGGTGGTAAGCGGCCAATATCAGTGCGCCCAACGCGCTGACGCCGGCCTGGTTAAAATTGCGACGTTGCATGATGAGGTCCTTCCAATGAAATTGACATCCCGCCTGACAGTATGCCGCACGGCACTGGCCGGTATTTTGGCTGTGGCGGCCCTTGCCTGCCTGCCGGGATGTGGCGGCGCCGAGGCCGCGCCGGAGTCGACCTTTGTGTTGCTGGACGGTAGCAAAAAAACCACCGCCGACCTCAAAGGCAAGGTCACCCTGGTCAATTTCTGGGCCACGAGCTGTGTGACCTGCGTGGCAGAAATGCCGAAGGTCATCTCGACCTACAACAAATACCAATCCCAAGGCTACGACACGCTGGCCGTGGCCATGAGCTACGACCCACCCAGCTATGTCGTCAATTACACGCAAACGCGCCAGCTGCCCTTCAAGGTGGCGATCGACAACACAGGCGCAGTGGCCAAAGCATGGGGCGATGTCCAGCTCACACCCACCACCTACCTGGTCAACAAGCGCGGCGAGATCGTCAAGCAGTACGTGGGTGAGCCCGACTTTGCGGCGCTGCACCAGCTGATCGAAAAACTTCTCAAAGAGACCTGATAAGCGTTCCCCGCCCGAAAAAAAGGCCTGTTTCAGCAATGAAACAGGCCTTTTGACCATATGGGACGGGCGCAACCAGCTATGAATTTAATAGCAGCACCCATGTCCACGATTTAGCCAGCAGGGGCCGCGGGTCTGGCTTCGCCGGGCGCAAGGCGCCTGTCCCCCTGAGGGGGAGAGGAAGCTACACGAAGTGAGCTTCAACAGAGGGCTACTGAGCCCGAAACGCGTCGTGGCAAGCCTTGCAACTGCCGGCCGTAGCCGTAAAGGCGGTCTTCAGGTTGTCAAGGTTGCCGGTCTTGGCCGCGGCGGCCAGCTTGGCGGTCTCTGCGACCAGCTTTTCGTGGCCTTCCTTGAACTTGGCTTGTTCAGCCCAGATTTCAGGCTTGGCCTTGGTATTGCCGCCTTTGTCGGTGCCAGGCCCAAAGCCAGCCCACGGGAGCTTGGCCATGTCGGCCACGATCTCGGCGTTTTCCGCAGCGACTTTGGCGTCGAAGGGGACACGGCCGTTGGCCATGGCACCGACACGACCGAAATGCTGGCCCATGACAAACAACGCGCTTTGGCGATATTTGATGGCGTCTTCGGGTTTGGCAAACTGCGCGGAGGCCGGAGCAGCCATGGCCATTAAAGTGGCGGCTGCGGCGATACAGGCAAAAGCTTTCATGGGTTTCCTCGTAGGTTTTTTCTTAAGATGGGGCAATGGCAACACACTTTGCCTGTTGCCATAGGGCTGAGTTTAGCCAGACCAGATAAGTTCCGCAGGAACTTATGCGCTACGGGAAAGCACCAAGTGGCAGCGAGGCCGTATCAAGAGCACCGTTGCATACAACAATCACAAAACGAGGAGTGAGCATGTACACCAATAAAAATCTTCACAAGGTGCGCGTCTGGGATTTTCCCACGCGATTTTTTCACTGGGCGCTGGTGGCTTGTGTGCTTGGGCTGGCCATTACCGGCACCATCGGTGGCAACGCCATGGTCTGGCATTTCCGGTTTGGCTATACCGTGCTGGCCCTGCTGCTGTTTCGCATTGTCTGGGGCCTGGTGGGTGGGCGCTGGTCTCGCTTTGGGGCATTCATCTATGCGCCCCAAAGTGTCATCAACTACCTCAAGGGCCAAGGTAAACCCGAACACGGTGTCGGCCACAGCCCGATAGGCGCTGGTTCGGTGTTCGCCATGCTGGGATTTCTGGTGGCCCAGGTCGGCACGGGCCTGCTGAGCGACGATGAAATTGCCTTTGCCGGCCCGCTGACACGTTTTGTCTCCAACGCCACCGTCGGCCTGGCAACCAACTATCACAAGAACATTGGCAAGTGGGTGCTTCTGGCTTTGGTGGTATTGCACATCGCGGCCATCGTTTATTACCTGACCCGCAAACACAACCTGGTCGGCGCCATGTTGCATGGCGACAAGGAGCTGGTGGTGCCGGCCCCGCCATCGCGGGACGACACGGTCTCGCGCCTGGCTGCGGCGCTGATCCTGGCGGTCTGCGGCGGCGTGGCTTACTGGGTGTCTACACTGGCCGCGCCTGCATTTTGATGTCTCCGGCCGGGGCGTCCCGGGCCTGCTCTCCAGTTGCAAATCACGGTAAACTGGTTGTCGACTTCTCCCCGCCGATCCGTGCAACGCCCCTCCATCCAGTTCATCACGCCCGACACGCCGGCGCAGCTGGCCGCCACGCGCCTGATTTTTCGCGAGTATGCGGAGCAGCTGGGCATTGACCTGTGCTTCCAGAATTTTGAGGCCGAACTGGCCGAACTGCCCGGTGAGTACGATGACCCTGAGGGTGCGCTGCTGCTGGCCCTGGTCGACGGCGAAGTCGCCGGCTGTTGCGCGCTGCGGGCACTGGACTCGGTCGATTACCCGAATGCCGGGGAAATGAAGCGGCTGTATGTACGCCTGCCGTTTCGCCGCCTCGGTCTGGGCCGGCAGCTGGCGGAGGCGACTTTGGACGCGGCGCGCGTGGCGGGCTATTCCTCGGTGCTGCTGGACACGCTGGACGACATGGAATCGGCGCGCGCCCTGTATGCCGAGCTGGGATTCTCCGAGATACCGCCCTACTATCACAACCCGATCCCGGGCGCACACTATCTCAAGGTCGATTTTTAGGAAAAACATGCTGCAGGCCAATAGGACCTTGCGCAAGCAGCTATGTTATTGATAGCAATTAACTGGCCGACGTCAATCCGCCATCACCAGCAGAGCAAAAAAAAGCCGCTGACAAAGAGGCAGCGGCTTTGACAGACCCCCGTAAGGGCCAGGGGGCAGCGTGATCAGCCTTTGGCCTGCGCCAGCAACGTGGCGGCATCACTGACTTCAAACTTGCCTGGGCCTTCAACATTCAGGCTGGCGACCTTTCCATCCTTGACCAGCATGGAGTAGCGGTTGCTGCGCAGGCCCATGCCGCGCGCCGTCAGGTCCAGCGTCAGGCCCGTGGCCTTGGCGAACTCTGCACTGCCATCGGCCAGCATGCGCACCTTGTCGCCGGTCTTCTGGTCGCGTGCCCAGGCGCCCATGACAAACGCATCGTTCACGCTCAGGCACCAGATCTCGTCGACACCTGCAGCCTTCAGCTCCGCGAACTTCTCCACGTAACCGGGCACGTGCTTGGCCGAACAAGTAGGCGTGAACGCGCCAGGAAGTGCGAACAGCGCAATGGTCTTGCCGGCAGTGGCCTTGGCCACGTCGACCGGGTTGGGACCAATGCTGCAGCCATTGCCTTCAACTTCAGAAAATTCCATCAGCGTGGTGGCCGGAAGGGTGTCGCCTACTTTGATCATGGTGTGCTCCTCAAGAATGGATGGGTTGTGAATGAAGTGGGGAAATCAACCCCGAAGTGTAGTGCGGCGGCGGCAAGCGTGTGCTCACTGTGCCAAAGGCGGCGCGCACGTGAAGGTCATACTTCGAAAGCCCGGAGGGACGGCGGCACACCAGCGGCATCGCAGAAGGCACAAACAAAAACGGCCCACCGAAGTGAGCCATTTTTTTGAGCGTGACCGGAGTCAGCCTTAAGTTGAACTCAAGACTTAAACGACCGCAGCCTTTTCAACCAGACGGGTCACAACCCAGTTCTTGGTCTTGGAGATCGGGCGGCTTTCGGTGATCTCGATCACATCACCTGTGTGGTACTCGCCTTTTTCGTCATGGGCGTGGTACTTGCTGGACAGCGATACGATCTTGCCGTACAGCTCGTGCTTCACACGACGCTCAACCAGAACCGTGACGGTCTTGGCGCGCTTGTCGCTCACCACCTTGCCGATCAAGGTGCGCTTGAGGGATTTTTTAGCTTCCGTCATTTTTTGGCTCCTTGCTTGACGATGGTTTCGGCCAGGATAGTCTTGGCGCGAGCGATGCTGCGACGCGTGGAACGTAGCGTGGAAAGGTTGGTCAGTTGCTGCGTGGCTTTTTGCATGCGCAGGCCAAAGTGGGCTTTTTGCAGCTCTTTGACTTCGGTTTTCAGGCCGGCAACGTCTTTTTGGCGCAGTTCAGTAGATTTGGTCATTGTCATTTCCCCTTACTGGCCAATCATGCGGCTGACGAAGGTGGTGCGCAGCGGCAGCTTGGCGGATGCCAGGCGGAACGCTTCGCGGGCCAGCTCTTCAGGCACACCAACGATTTCAAAGACGATCTTGCCGGGCTGGATTTCAGCCACGTAGTACTCTGGGTTACCTTTACCGTTACCCATACGCACTTCAGCAGGCTTTTGGGAAATCGGCTTGTCCGGGAAGACACGGATCCAGATACGGCCGCCACGTTTGACGTGACGGGAAATCGCACGGCGTGCGGCTTCAATTTGACGGGCCGTCAGACGGCCACGGTCAGTGCATTTGAGACCGAAGTCACCGAACGCAACCGAGGAACCCCGGGTTGCGATGCCGGTGTTACGGCCTTTTTGCTCTTTGCGGTATTTTCTGCGAGCGGGTTGCAGCATTTTGATTCTCCGTTAATAGACCGATTACTCGGTCTTGGCACCGTCAGCTGCTGCAGCTGGCGCGGCTTTACGGACGCGCTTAACGGTGGTTTTCGGGGCTTCGCTACCAGGGGTAGCTTCAGCCGGCTTGTCGCTTCCATCTACCGGAGCGGTGTTGGTCGCACCGCGTGGTGCACGGGCACCGCGTGGAGCAGGACGGTCGGAACCAGGGCGATCGCCAGGACGGGCATCACGGCGTGGGCCGCGCGGCTTGCGTTCTTCGTCGGCCGGTGTTTCCACCATCTTGGCGCCTGGCGCATCGTTGCGGCCCAGCGTGTCGCCCTTGTAGACCCAGACCTTGACGCCGATCACACCATAGGTGGTCTTGGCTTCAGAGGTGCCGTAGTCGATGTCGGCGCGCAGGGTGTGAAGGGGCACGCGACCTTCGCGGTACCACTCGCAACGAGCAATTTCAATACCGTTGAGGCGGCCGGACGACATGATCTTGATGCCCAGGGCACCCAGACGCATGGCGTTTTGCATGGCGCGCTTCATCGCACGGCGGAACATGATGCGTTTTTCAAGCTGCTGCGTGATGCTGTCAGCGATGAGCTTGGCATCAATTTCAGGCTTGCGAACTTCTTCGATGTTCACGGCGACCGGCACGCCCAGCTGGCGGCTCAGTTCTTTCTTGAGGTTCTCGATGTCCTCGCCTTTTTTGCCGATCACGACGCCCGGACGTGCCGAGAAAATCGTGATGCGGGCATTCTTGGCGGGGCGCTCGATCAGAACGCGCGAAACCGCAGCGTTCTTGAGCTTGGCCTTCAGGTACTCGCGAACCTTGATGTCTTCAGCCAGCATGCCGGCGAAATCACGGTTGCTTGCGTACCAGCGGCTAGACCAGTTGCGGCTAACTGCAAGGCGAAACCCGGTTGGGTTGATTTTTTGTCCCATATCCTGCTGCCTTTAGTTGCCAACGACCACGTACACATGGCACGTGGGCTTGCTGATGCTGTTGCCGCGGCCTTTTGCGCGCGCGGAGAAACGCTTGAGCGTGGCACCTTGTTCGACGTAGATGGTTTTCACCTTCAGCTCGTCGATGTCGGCGCCATCGTTGTGTTCAGCGTTGGCGATGGCGGACTCCACAACCTTCTTGATGATTCCAGCAGCTTTTTTCTGCGTGAAATTCAGGATGTTGAGGGCTTGATCCACTTTCTTGCCGCGGATCAGGTCAGCGACCAGACGGCCCTTGTCGACCGACAGACGAACGCCCCGGAGGGTTGCACGTGTTTCCATGGTCTTTTCCTTACTTTCTCACAACTTTTTTATCAGCCGGATGACCTTTGAAAGTCCGGGTGAGTGCGAACTCGCCCAGCTTGTGGCCAACCATTTGATCGGTGATGTAGACAGGTACGTGCTGCTTGCCGTTGTGAACGGCGATGGTCAGGCCGATGAACTCGGGCAGGATCATGGAGCGACGCGACCAGGTCTTGATCGGCTTTTTGTCCTTGTTGGTAACGGCCTTGTCGGCTTTGGCTACCAAATGATGGTCGACAAACGGACCTTTTTTGAGTGAACGTGTCATGGGTTAGCCTTACTTCTTGCGACGCGAAACAATCATCACTTGCGTGCGCTTGTTGTTGCGGGTGCGGTAGCCCTTGGTCAGGTTACCCCATGGATCGACAGGATGACGGCCTTCGCCGGTCTTGCCTTCACCACCGCCGTGCGGGTGGTCAACCGGGTTCATCACCACACCGCGAACGGTCGGGCGAATACCCATCCAGCGCTTCACACCGGCCTTGCCGAGACGGCGCAGGCTGTGTTCTTCGTTGGCGACTTCACCGATGGTGGCGCGGCATTCGATGTGGATCTTGCGAACTTCACCGGAGCGCATACGCACCTGGGCGTAGGTACCTTCGCGGGCCAACAAGGTTGCAGAGGTGCCGGCAGAGCGGGCGATTTGCGCGCCCTTGCCGATTTGCATCTCGATGCAGTGAATCGTCGAACCGACAGGAATATTGCGGATCGGCAGAGTGTTGCCGACGCGAATCGGCGCTTCCGAACCGCTGATCAGCGTGGCACCGACTTCAAGGCCGCGGGGGGCGATGATGTAGGTGCGCTCGCCGTCGGCGTAGCAGAGCAGAGCAATGTGGGCCGTGCGGTTGGGATCGTACTCGATACGTTCGACCTTGGCCGGAATGGCGTCCTTGTTGCGCTTGAAGTCGACCACACGGTAGTGGTGCTTGTGACCACCGCCTTTGTGGCGAACCGTGATGTGCCCGTTGTTGTTACGGCCGGACTTCTGGAATTGTGGTTCCAGCAGCGGCGCGTAAGGCTCACCCTTGTGCAGGTGATCCCGGGAGATCTTCACCATCCCGCGCATGCCGGGGGAGGTGGGTTTCATTTTAATGACAGCCATTACGCAGACTCCCCACCGAGGTTGAGCTCTTGACCTGGCTTGAGCGTCACGTAGGCCTTGCGAATGTTGTCGCGGCGGCCCACGGATTTGCCAAAGCGCTTGGTCTTGCCTTTGATGTTGAGGACGGCAACCGACTGGACGTCCACCTTGAACATCAGCTGCACAGCAGCCTTGATTTCAAATTTGGTAGCGTCCTGCAGCACCTTGAAGGTCACGGCATTGGTCTTGTCCGCAATCATCGTCGCCTTTTCAGACACGATGGGAGCGACCAGGACCTGCATCAGGCGGCCTTCGTCGAATTTCAGTTTTGGAGAAGATGGGTTACGGGCGCTCATGCGAACATCTCCTTGAGTTGGTCCATGGCAGCCTTGGTGACCAGAACCTTCTTGTAGTGAACCAGCGACACCGGATCGGCGTAACGGGGCTCAACCACGAGGATGTTCACCAGATTGCGGGAAGCCAGGTACAGGTTTTCATCAACCACATCAGCGATGACCAGCACCGAGTTGAGGTTCATGGCCTTGAACTTGTCAGCCAGGACTTTCGTCTTGGGTGAATCCACAGCCAGCGAATCAACCACAGCCAGACGGCCTTCGCGCGCCAGTTGCGAGAAGATCGACGCCATGCCGGCACGATACATCTTCTTGTTGATCTTCTGCGTGAAGTTTTCGTCAGGCATGTTCGGGAAGATACGACCGCCGCCGCGCCACAGTGGCGAAGACGTCATACCAGCACGTGCACGACCGGTGCCCTTTTGTTTAAAAGGCTTCTTGGTCGAGTGACGAACCTGCTCACGGTCCTTCTGGGCCCGGGTACCCTGGCGGGCGTTGGCCTGGAAGGCCACGACCACCTGGTGAATCAGGCTTTCGTTGTATTCGCGACCAAACACGGTATCAGGCACGTCCACTTTGGACGAAGCCAGACCTTGGTCATTCAGGAGTTCGACCTGCATCAGTTCGCTCCTTTAGCAGCGGTGGTGGGCTTGGCCTTGATCGCGGCGCGAACCGTGACAAAACCGCCTTTGGAACCAGGCACAGCGCCGCGAATCATCAGCAGCTGACGGGCTTCGTCGATGCGCACGATGTTCAGGTTTTGCGTGGTCACGGTGACATCACCCAGGTGGCCCGTCATGCGTTTACCAGGAAACACGCGACCAGGATCCTGCGCCATACCGATAGAGCCGGGAACGTTGTGCGAACGGCTGTTACCGTGCGACGCGCGCTGCGAGCTCATGTTGTGGCGCTTGATGGTACCGGCGTAGCCTTTACCAATGGAGGTGCCCTGCACGTCCACCAGCTGGCCCACGGCAAACACATCGGCGGCGGGCACAACAGTACCAGCAGCGTATTTGCCTGCGACGTCAGCCGTCACGCGGAATTCTTTCAGGATTTCACCAGCTTCAACGCCTGCTTTCGCAAGGTGGCCGGCGGCCGGCTTGGTCACGCGCGATGCTTTGCGTGCGCCAAATGCCACTTGGAGGGCATCGTAGCCGTCATTTGCTTCGGTTTTAACCTGGGTCACGCGGTTGTTCGATACGTCCACCACGGTGACAGGAACTGTGTCCCCATCATCCGTAAACAGACGCATCATGCCAACTTTGCGGCCCAGCAACCCGAGGGAGTTGCTCAGACTCATGATGTGTTCTTTCGTAACTTTCACCGCTGCGACTTCAATTGGCCACAGACGTTTTGATGTGAAAGACAGTTAATAAAACCGTCCAATCCACAAAGGCACGAAGCCAATATGCAAAGGACAGCCCAAGAGTATAGCCCAGGCTGCCAAAAATGGCAAACCCGGGCTAAAACCTGTCGCTTTGGGACTCGGCTTGTGGCCGAAACCCCGATTTCTTGCTTACTGCAGCTTGATTTCGACGTCCACGCCGGCAGGCAGGTCGAGCTTCATCAGGGCGTCCACGGTTTTATCCGTAGGGTCCACGATGTCCATCAGACGCTGGTGCGTGCGGATTTCCAGCTGGTCGCGGCTCGTCTTGTTGACGTGGGGCGAACGCAGGATGTCGAAACGCTTCATGCGCGTTGGCAGGGGCACGGGGCCCTTGACAATCGCACCGGTGCGCTTGGCAGTGTCAACAATTTCAGCTGCCGACTGGTCGATCAGCTTGTAATCAAACGCCTTCAGGCGAATGCGGATTTTTTGCTTGGTGGCCATGGTAATTCCTTATGGTTTGCGGAAATTACGCAATGATCTTGGCAACGACGCCGGCGCCGACGGTCTTGCCGCCTTCGCGGATGGCAAAGCGCAGGCCTTCTTCCATGGCGATCGGGTTGATCAGCTTGACGGTGATCGACACGTTATCGCCTGGCATGACCATTTCCTTGCCTTCTGGCAACTCGATCGCACCGGTCACGTCCGTCGTGCGGAAGTAGAACTGGGGGCGGTAGTTGTTGAAGAATGGCGTGTGGCGGCCGCCTTCGTCCTTGGAGAGAACGTAGATCTCGCCGGTGAAGTGCGTGTGCGGCTTGATGGAGCCGGGCTTGCACAGCACCTGGCCGCGCTGCACGTCTTCGCGCTTGGTGCCGCGCAAGAGGATACCGACGTTGTCGCCGGCCTGTCCT